>PLZV01000006.1 GCA_003152315.1 Verrucomicrobiota bacterium | reverse complement strand
AGGGCCGGCGCGTCGTTCGTGCCGTCGCCGATCATCGCGATGAGTTTGCCGCCCTCCTGCTCCTTGCGAATGCGGGCCAGTTTGTCCTCGGGTTTGGCCTGGGCAATGAAATCATCCACCCCGGCCTCGGCGGCGATGGCTGCGGCCGTCTGCGGGTTGTCACCCGTAATCATCACCGTGCGCACACCCATCTTGCGCAGTTGCGCAAAGCGTTCCTTGATCCCGCCCTTGACCACGTCTTTCAAACGAATGACACCGAGCACCCGCGCGCCGTCCGAGACCACCAACGGCGTGCCGCCCTGGGTCGAGATGTCGAACACCGCTTGCTCCACGGCCTTGGGATAAAGCCCTCCCTTTTGTTCGACGTGCGCACGGATGGCTTCCGCCGCGCCTTTGCGGACCATGCGCACGCCCTTGCCATCGGGATCGATCAAATCCAAACCGCTCATGCGGGTCTGCGCCGTGAACGGCACAAATTTGGCATGCGGTTCGGCCACTTCGCGTCCACGCAGGTTATATTTCTCCTTCGCCAGGACAACGATCGAACGACCCTCGGGGGTCTCGTCGGCGAGTGAAGCAAGCTGCGCGGCGTCGGCCACTTCCTCCACAGCGACACCGGGCGCGGGAATGAATTCTGTCGCCATGCGGTTGCCCAGTGTGATCGTGCCCGTCTTGTCGAGCAACAATACATCCACGTCACCGGCGGCCTCGACGGCGCGGCCGCTCGTGGCCAGCACGTTGCGGCGCATCAGACGGTCGATGCCCGCGATGCCGATCGCACTCAACAATCCGCCAATGGTCGTCGGAATGAGACAGACGATCAACGAGAGCAGCACGGGGATGGACGTCAAGACCACGCCGGTTTGACCGGCTGCGGTTTCGTTATACCGGGCGAACGACGGGAGGGTGACAACCACGAGGATGAACAGCGCGGTGAGGCTGACCAGCACAATGTTCAGCGCAATTTCGTTCGGCGTCTTCTGGCGCCGCGCGCCTTCGATCATGGAAATCATCCGGTCGAGGAACGAGCTGCCCTCCTCGGCGGTGACCCGCACAACGATGCGGTCACTGATCACTTTCGTGCCGCCCGTGACCGCGCTACGGTCGCCGCCGCTTTCACGGATGACAGGCGCCGACTCGCCCGTGATGGCGGATTCGTCCACGGTGGCGATGCCCTCCACGATCTCGCCGTCGCCGGCAATCATGTCACCGGACTCGCAGACAAACAGGTCGCCGATCTTCAACTCGGAACTGGGCACGGAGACTTCCTTGCCCTTGACGAGTTTGCGGGCCATCGTCTTGGTGCGCAGCTTGCGCAATGCATCGGCGTGGGCTTTGCCCCGGCCTTCGGCCATCGCCTCGGCGAAGTTCGCGAACAGACAGGTAAACCACAGCCAGAGGCAAATCTGGACGTTGAACAGGTTGCACTGTCCCTTGAAGAAGAGGCACACCGTGGTCATGATCGAGCCGACCCAGACCACGAACATCACCAGGTTTTTGATCTCGTCGCGTGGATGCAGCTTCTTGAACGCGTCGATGACGGCTTGCCGCACCAGCTCCGAGTATTTGATTTCGATTTTCGTGCTCATAGTTGTCTCTACAGTGAAAGTTACTTTTTCGCTCCCTGCTAGAAGGTGAGGATGGCGTCCACGCTGAATGTGAACTGATTGTGGTCGCCGCTGTTGAAGACCGACCGGTCAGAGTAGTCGTAGCGAACTTCCGGTCGGAACAGCAAGCAGCACAGGATTTTGTCTTTTGGGAATGGCTTGATGGCCACGCCCACCGTGGCCTCATAGTAGTTGGCGCTGACGGGCGCACCGGTGGAGAAACCATTGGCGGCGTCTTCATACCACTCCAGCCGGGTGTTCAGCGTGAAGTGCGGGTCAAACGCGTAGCTGACGTAATCAGCCACACCGCCCCACTGCTTGGCCCCACCCGTTAAGCCGGGGATGTGCGGAGTCTCGACGTAGTCAAAGCCCAAGCCGAGACTCAATTTGTCAGTGATCTTCTGGGTGATAGCCAAGTCCAAGGCAGTCCACCAGTCCCTGCTGTCGCCGGAAGGCAGCTTGCGTCCGACGCCCGCCGGGAACTCCGGGCCTTCCGTCATCACGAAAATGATGGAAGTCTTGTCGCTGGGCGTAAAGGTCACGCGGCCCAAGAAGTCCAGAACACCGTTGGCGTCGCGCAGCGACTGGTTCCAGCCTCGCGTGAAGCCAGCGTCAAACGTCCATTGGGGGTTCAGCACGTAGGTGCCCAAAGCGCCCGTCTGTGTGCCCGGCTCGGCGTAGAGAAACTGGTAACTATAAGAATAGAGCGCCCTGGACGGATCACCGAAGGCTCCGTAGATGTTGGCGCTGAATTGTTCGAAGCCGGCCAGCTCAATCCATTTGCCCACGCGGAGACGCACCGGCATGTCGGGGAAGGTCACGTCCACATAGGCCTGGAGAGGGTCCCATTGATTGCGGCCCGTCTGCGTATCCCCCATCCCATTCGAGTGGATGAACGCAGCATCCGCACCATAGATGCCTTCCACGCGGAAGCCCACGTCAAACTGCTTCTTGGTCGGATCAACCGTGCGCTCGACATTCAAACTGATCTTGTCAAGGATGGCCGTGTTTTTGAAGCTGTCATATCCGATGAAGGTCGGGCCATCGTGAATGCTCGGCGCGGAGAAGTCACGGAAGTAACCGCCTTCGACATAGCCGTAGAGGTTGATCCCGACCTTGTTCAAAGGTTCGGCTATTCCCGCCTTGCCCAAAGCGCTCATCAACAGCCCAGTCGGCGCCGCGGTCGCAGGCGGCGGTTCAGTCGCTGACGGAGGTGTAGCCGCTGGCGGCTTTGCCTCCTGGGTTTCCTTGTTGTCCGGCGGCGCTGCCAGTGCTTTTTCGTCAGCGTACAGTAGTGATGTGTTGGTGAATGTTGCCGCGAGCGCATAGCAGGCCACGGCAACAACGAATTTAATCATTTTTACGGATCTCTTTGGTGATGGGGCCGTCATTCCAGTGAATGGATGGGACCACACTTGTGCCTCGCCTTGCGCGTGTGCTACTTCACCACGCGCCGTTAGCATCCTGTTAAGTCTCATACTCACTGGTTCTCCTGATCGCCCTTTGGGGTTGTGCGGAACTATGTTTCGTTAGAACACCCGGCCTCCAAGCATCAGCCCGTGCTCGACGATCGGCCCCATGCACAGTGCAGGGAAGAACGTCAGCGCGCCGATAATCACGATCACTCCAAACAGCACGCAGGCGAACGTCAGCCCGTTGGTCGGGAAAGTCCCCGGCGATGACGGCACGGTCTTCTTGGCGGCGAGGTGGCCGGCAATCGCCAGCACCGCGAATGCCACGCCGAACCGGCCAATGAACATCGCCGTGCCGAGAGTCAGATTGTAGAAATACGTGTTGGCGTTCAGGCCTGCGAATGCGCTGCCGTTATTGTTCGCGCACGACGCGTAGGCGTAGAAGATTTCGCTCAGCCCGTGCGGGCCGCCGTTGTTCAGGCTCGACAGTCCCGTCGGCATGCTGCACGCCACCGCAGAACCCAGTAGGATTAAGAAGTTCGGAATGAGGATCGCCACCACCGCCCACGTCGCCTCCCATGCTTGGATCTTCTTACCCAAATACTCTGGTGTGCGCCCCACCATCAGCCCGGCGATGAACACCGTGAGAAGCACGTGCATGAGAATGCCATACAGACCGGCTCCGACGCCGCCAAACACGATGCAACCGAGCATCAAGTTCCACAATGGCGCCAACCCAGCCAGTGGCATGAAACTATCGTGCATTGAATTGACCGCGCCACAGGAGGTGCCGGTCGTGGCGACGGCAAACAGCACGCTGTTCATCACGCCGAACCGCTGTTCCTTGCCTTCGAGCAACGATTGCACATTCCCGAGGACAGGATTCGGTCGCGTCTCGGCCCACCACGCCAGCGCGAAACTGCCCAGAAGCAACGCCAACATTACGCCAAATAAACACCAAGCGTGCCGTTTGTCGCCGACCAGCAGGCCGAACGTATAAACCAGGGACGCCGCGATGACGATCAAGCCGAACATCTCAATAAAATTCGTCAATGGCGTGGGACTCTCGAATGGATGCGCGCTGTTCTGGCCAAAGAACCCGCCACCGTTCGTGCCGAGGTGCTTGATGATGATCTGCGACGCCGCCGGGCCGAGCGGGATGACTTGCGTTTCCACCTTCTGATCGACCATCAACGGCTTGCCGTCGGGACCGTTTACCGGCTGGCCCTTGTCGTCAGTCTTGGGAATCTGTGTGGTGTACGGCTCGACCAGGTTGGCGGTCGCGTACGGCTTGAAATTCTGCACTACGCCCTGACTCACCAGCACCAGCGAGAACACCACCGCCAACGGCAGCAGTACGTATAGCGTCGCACGGGTGAGGTCCACCCAAAAACTGCCCAGCGTCTTTGCCGAGGCGCGTTTCAATCCACGCGCTAGAGCAATAAGGATCGCGATGCCGGTCGCGGCACTGAGGAAGTTGTGCACCGCCAGCCCGGCCATCTGCGTCAGATAACTCATGGTGGATTCGCCCATGTACGCCTGCCAGTTGGTGTTGGTGATAAAGCTGATCGCCGTATTCAACGCCAGCGCCCACGGCACGTTGGGAAAATGTTGGGGATTCAGCGGCAGCCAGCCCTGGGTCATCTCCAGCGCCATCAACGTGACGAGCCCGACGACGTTAAAAATCAACACCGCGAGAAAATACCGCTTCCACGACATCTCCTCGTCCGCTTTCACGCCGCCAAGCCGGTAAACCCATTTCTCCATCGGTCCAAGAATGCCCGAAAGAAAAGTCCGCTTGCCCTCGAACACGCGCGCCATGAATCCGCCCAGCAGCGGCGCCAGCCCGATCAACAAGCCAAAATACAACACCAGTTGAACAATCTCGTGAACTTTCATGCTCCAAGCATCGCATTGCGTGCGCAGAAGCGTTAATTAAAAGCCTGCACGGGCGCGTTAAAAAGGTGTTAACGCAAAGGCCGCTCGAAACCAAAGAATTGCCGTTAGCGCGGCCAAATGTTAGCTTCGGATTGTGGAATCCGTCGTCATTGTCATCGGCTTGCTCACACTCGTCGCGGTCGCGGCGCTCATCGCCGTGGTGCTGCGCGAACGCAACATGCCGCAGCAGACCGATCAGTCGCTGCTGCTCCTCCAGCAGCAGGTCAGCGCCTTTCAGGAGCGCCTCGACAAATTTGGGCAGACCGTCTCCGAGAACTTGCAGCAATCCAGCGCGCAAATGAACAGTCGTCTCGACAATGCCGCCAAGGTTGTCGGCGATCTCCGTGAAAAAGTCGGGCAAATCCACGAGGTCGGCAAGGCCGCGGCGGAATTGGTGAACATCCTGCGCGCACCGAAACTGCGCGGTGGAATGGGCGAACTCTTTCTGGGCGACTTGCTCGCGCAGATCCTGCCGCCGGAGCATTTCAAATTGCAGCACCGTTTCCGCAGCGGCGAGGCGGTGGACGCGGTCATCCAGATCGGCAACAAATTCGTGCCCGTCGATTCCAAGTTCCCGCTCGAGAATTTCCGCCGCATCATGGACTCGCAGAGCGACTCCGAGCGCATTGCCGCCCGCAAACAATTCATGCGCGACGTAAAAAAACACGTCGATGCCATCGCCACGAAATATATCCTGCCCGACGAAGGCACTTACAACTTTGCGCTGATGTATGTTCCGGCGGAAAACGTCTACTACGAAACCATCATCAAGGAAGAATCGAGCGCTTCGGGCGAGGAGCGGCCGTTGTTCAGCTACGCGCTGGAGAAACGCGTCGTGCCCGTTTCGCCGAATAGCTTCTACGCCTACCTGCAGACAATCCTGCTCGGCCTGCGCGGGATGCAGGTCGAGGAACGCGCCCAGGAAATCCTCAATACGCTCGCCCGCCTGCGCGGCGACTTCGAGCGGGTGCAGGAAAGCTTCCGCGTCCTCGGTAAGCATCTTACCAACGCGCAGGGCAGTTATTCCGAAGGCGAAAAGGCGCTCGCCAAATTCGATGCCAAACTCGGCCAGATCGAGCAGCCCACCCTTTCCCCGGGCGATCCACCCAAGCTCACGTGAGCAACACTAACGCAGGTACCGGTTCCAAGCGTCCGTCGCGTATTTCTCCATGACCAGTTTCTCCGCAATCGTGCGTTCGGCATCAGTGACTTCGCAATCCTCGAAATCGATACCCAGCGTCTCTCGAAACCCCTGTTTGAGTTGCTCGGCAGAAAGTTTCGCGTCGATCGAGCCCTGATGCAGCATACCGGACTTCGTGCGACGCTGGGCGCCACCGGCCAGTTTACGACCGTCAGTCACGACATCGCCCCGCACAGGTTTCTGGAAGCACTCATATTGACCCTGCGGCGAATGAAGTTCGGCGAGATGCAGGTCGGGTCGTGTTTCAAATGACGCAGCGACGGCTTTGTGCAACAGCCAGTAGGCGTCCAACGTGGCCATGATGCTGAAGGCGTGCGCCGGCGGCACGACCACCGTGTAGGTGGTGTCCATCACGTGATACACCACACCGCCACCCGTGGGACGACGCACCACTTCGTAATCATCGACAAGCTGTGCGGGAAATCTCTGGAAGTACCCAAATGTCACCGCCGGCTTCTCCCACGAGTAAACCCGCAGCAACGGGCGTCCACGTTTCACGGCCGTGCGCAGCAGCGATTCGTCCAACCCCATGTTGAACGCCGCACCAGCGGCCGGGGAGCGCAGAAAATCCCAGGTTTCTGACATGCTCGAAGTGTAGCGCGGATGTTGCGCGGGCACAATTGCTCGTGTATCCTGTTGTGCCTCGGAGTTGGGATAATATGACACTCACAGAAAAGATCATGGCCCGCGCGTCGGGCAAGAAATCGGTGCAGCCCGGCGACAACGTCTGGGTGAACGTAGACGTTCTCATGACCCATGACGTGTGCGGCCCGGGCACCATCGGCGTGTTCAAGCGCGAGTTCGGCGCCAACGCCAAGGTGTGGGACCGTGAGAAGATTGTCATCATCCCCGACCACTACATTTTCACCGCGGATTCGAAGTCGAACCGCAACGTGGACATCCTGCGTGACTTCGTGCGGGAGCAGGGTCTGAAGTATTTCTATGACGTGATCGACGATCCGGACGGCCACTGGGCATTCGACGCGAGCAAGGGTCAGCTCAAGCGCCAGTTCGGCAGTAATTTTGCCGGCGTTTGCCACACGGCCCTGCCCGCCAAGGGTCACACGCGCCCGGGAGAAATCCTGCTCGGCACTGACTCGCATACCTGCATGGCGGGCGCTTTCGGCGAATTTGCCACGGGCATCGGCAATACCGACGCGGGTTTTGTTTTCGGCACGGGCAAGTTGCTTCTCAAAGTGCCGGAAACGATGCGTTTCTGGCTCGAAGGCAAACTACAGAAGGGCGTGATGGCCAAGGACGTCATCCTCGATTGCATCGGCGACATTGGTTTCGACGGTGCGACCTATCGGGCCATGCAGTTCCAGGGTCCCGGTGCGAAGGCGCTGAATATGGATGATCGCATGACCATCGCCAACATGGCCATCGAAGCGGGCGGCAAGAACGGCATTTTCGAGCCGGATGAAAAGACGTTCGCGTACGTCGATGTGCGCACGAAGGCCAACGGCACGAAGACAAAATACGAGCCGCTCTTCTGCGATGCCGACGACCAACAGAGATTCTTTTATGATAAGAAATTCGATCTCTCGAAACTCGAGCCAACAGTGGCGTGTCATCCCAATCCGGGCAATCGCAAGCTCGCGAAGGAGATGAGCACAGTTCAACTCGATCGCGCCTATATCGGCTCGTGCACCGGCGGCAAAACCAGTGATTTTCTCGCTTTCGCCGAGGTGATCAAAGGCCACAAGGTCAAAATCGATACGTTCGGAGTGCCCGCAACACCCGATGTCGTGCGCGAGTTGCAGGCAATGAAGATGAACACCAAGACGGTGTGGCAGGTTCTTGAGGAAGCCGGCGTGCAAATGACGGAAAACGCGAGCTGCGCCGCCTGCCTCGGCGGGCCGACCGACACCTTTGGGCGGTTGAATAAGCCGATGAAATGCATCAGCGCAACGAACCGTAATTTCCCTGGTAGAATGGGCCATCTCGAGTCGCAGGTGTTCCTCGCGTCGCCCTACACCGTTGCCGCCAGCGCCCTCACCGGGCACATCACCGACCCGCGCGAACTCCTGAGCTAATGAAGCTCTACCTGTTGCGTCACGCTACCGCCGTCGATGTTGCGCCGAGTGACACGGAGCGTGAACTGACACACGAAGGACGAGAGGAGGCACAGATTGCCGGTGCCGCACTTGCGGAATTGGGTGTCAGACTCTCTCACATCCTGAGCAGTCCCTTGTTGCGCGCCCGCCAGACGGCGGAGATTGCCGCGAAGGTGCTGAAGTTCCCGGGTGATGTGGAGTTTCGGGAGGAACTCGCGAATAACACGACAACCTCTGCGTTGCTCAAAGCCTTGAAACCCCTGGCCGCCGCCGGTGAAATCATGTTGGTCGGTCATATGCCGGCTCTGTCCGAGCATCTGGCGGCGTTGATCGGCGCGGAAAGCGCACAAGCCTTCCCGCTGGGCAAAGCCAGCGTCGCCTGCATCGAGTTGGAACAATGGCGCGCAGGCACAGGCCAACTTCGCTGGTTGATGCGCCAGAAACAATTGCGGGAGATCGCCGCCCGTTGAGACAGCCTGGCTGCTCCGGCGACGTCTTCTCAAAGGTACGCACCCGCTTTGGCGTTGCGTGGCGCGACCACGTCCGCTAGAGTCCCGCGAACATGGCTCGTAAAACTGTAAAATCCAAAGGAACTTCCACAAAGAAATCCGCGCCGCTCTCGGGCACGGCGCTGCAACCGGCGTGGTACAACCCCTTTCACATCCTGTCCCCGGGCGACAAGATACCCGAGGACTGCAATGCGTTCATCGAATGCCCGATGCGCAGCAAGATCAAGTACGAACTCGACAAGCGCAACGGCATTCTCCACATCAGCCGCACGTTGCACAGTGCGGTCCATTATCCAAGTAATTATGGCTTCATTCCCCAGACCTATTGCCGCGATCACGATCCATTGGATGTTCTCGTGCTGTCACAAGAGCCGGTCGTTCCCGGCTGCGTGATGAAGGCCCGCCCGATCGGCATGTTGCCCATGAACGACTCGGGGGCGGAGGACATCAAGATCATTGCCGTCCACACCAACGACCCGATCTACTCCAGTTATACCGACATCTCGCAGTTGCCGCCGCACACACTACGCGAAATCCGTCACTTCTTCGAAATTTACAAGGAACTGGAAAAAACCGGCCACGTCGTTGTCGAGGATTTCCGCGGACGCATCGACGCGCACACGGTCATCCGCGAATCTGTTTCCGCCTACAAGCGATTCCGCGCGCAACTCCTCAATTGCGAATATCCGGATTACTGAGTTGTGGCGCGTGCTGGTGATGGACAGCTTGTTGCTTGTGTGGTAGATAGCCAACGTTGCGGGAAAGTCTGAAAGGAATGGGTAAATTGCGGTGCTGACACCGCCTCATATTCGGCAGTTGGGTCCGCCAAGATGCGGAAGACGACGACGCGCATCCTCGCTTCTGGTGGGCTTGTTTTTCTGCGTCCTCCTCGCTACCACTCGCCCAGCGTTGGCTCACAAAGTCAAGGTCTGGGATCCTTCGACCGCGAAGCTGATCGCGGAAGATGGCGGCCAGCTCCTGGCGGACTACGGAAGTTTTCAACTCTATGAGGTGGACCACCTCCGACCCGAGGTGTTGCAGGCGAAGAACGCGGAGATCCGCGACGACAGTAACGGAATTTTCCTAAACGCGGCGAGTATCGATACCTCAGCGGCGGCAGTGAAGTCGCTTCGCCAGCCGGTCGGGGCGTTCAACGGTAAACACCTGCATTTGGTCCAGTTTGTTGGCCCGATGCAAAATGCGTGGCATGAAGCGTTGAAGAAAACAGGCGCGCAAATCATCAGTTACCTCCCGGAGAACGCCTATCTGGTGTATGGGGATGCCTCGTCTCTTGCCAAACTACAGCGCCTGGCCGGAACCATGACGTCCATGCAGTGGGATGGTGAATATCGGGATGATTACAAGATCCATCCCGAGGCCCGGCCGGTGGATGCGAACGGCAATCCGCGACAACTCCCAACGGATACCTTCGCGATCCAACTCGTCGGCGACCCCGCCGCAAACATAGTCACGCTGGCCCTGATCGACCGGCTCAAGTTGGAACCAATCCACCGCCAGTATAACTTACGACAGTACGTGAATGTGTTCGTGCGGCTCCGGGCGCAGGACCTGGGTTTGATCGCCGCGCAACCGGACGTTATCTCCATCCTGCCCTATCTTACGCCAAGAAAATTGGACGAGCGGCAGGACCAGATCATGGCAGGCAACCTGACGGGAAACGCCCCCACAGCGCCGGGTTATCTGGCGTGGTTGACAGGCAAAGGATTCACGCAGGCCCAGTTTACAGCTTCGGGATTCGCCGTGGACATCAGCGACAGCGGCATCGATGATGGTACTACTACCCCTGGGCATTTTGCCCTTTACGAACTCGGGGACCCCGGCAACGCCAGTCGTGTCATCTACAACCGTCTGGAAGGTTCACCCAACAATCCGGACAGTACCCTCCAGGGCTGCGACGGCCATGGCAATCTCAACACCCACATAGTCTGTGCCTACGACAACCAGCCGGCTGGCTTCCCCCATACGGACAGCGCCGGGTATTATTACGATCTTGGCGTCTGTCCATTCGTACGTGTTGGTTCCTCGGTGATTTTTGACCCCGTTAACTTCACTTTTCCCGACTATCCGACCCTGATGTCCTCGGCCTATCAGGACGGGGCGCGCATCAGCAATAACAGTTGGGGCTCGAGCGTGCGCGGCGCCTACGATTCAGATGCGCAAGCCTATGACGCCCTGGTGCGCGACGCCCAACCCACAGTCGCTGGTAATCAGGAGATGGTGATTGTCTTCTCCGACGGCGATGACGGTCCTGTTACCCGGTCCATCAGCTCGCCTGCCACCGGGAAAAACGTCTTTGCGGTGGGGGGCACTGAGAACGTTCGCTCCATGTCCACTGCCAATGGCGGCAATAACCCGGCCGGCGAGGACGGCTGCACCACTTTCGATACCGACGCCAACAGTGCGAATGATATCGCCAGCTTTTCCAGCCGCGGACCTTGTGCCGATGGCCGGATCAAGCCGGATATCGTCGCGCCATGCACACACATTACCGGAGGAGCACCCCAGAGTTTCCCGCCGCCGTCCCCCAGCGGCACCGGGTCAGCCTTGGACTGCTTTTTCAATTTTGGCACTGTATACGACCCGATTTTCGGCGCAGGCAGTCTCGGCGTTTGCGCTGTGCCGGGCAGCGAAACGTTCGGTGCGAGCAACTTTTTTCCTGTCGGCGAGCAATTCTTCACCGAATCTTCCGGGACAAGCCACTCCTCGCCCGCAGTCGCGGGCGCTTGTGCATTGTTGCGCCAGTACTTCATCAACCAATCGCTCACGCCACCCAGTCCCGCCATGACGAAGGCGTATCTGATGAACTCCGCCCGCTACGTGACCGGCTCGGGCGCCAATGACAATCTCTTCTCGAACAATCAGGGAATGGGCGCGTTGGATCTCGGAACTGCTTTCGACGGCACCTTGCGCATCCTGCGGGACGAACTCACTGCCGACAAGTTCACCGCTTCCGGCCAGACGCGCACGTTCACCGGAGTGGTCACGGATCCCTCCAACCCATTCCGGGTGACCCTGGCGTGGACGGACGTGCCTGGCAGCACCACAGGCCCCGCCCTCGACAACGATCTCGATCTGACCGTGGCGATTGCGGGAACGACTTACAAGGGCAATGTCTTCCATGGCGCAAATTCCACCACGGGCGGCACTGCTGATCACCGGAACAATGTCGAAAGCGTCTTTCTGCCCGCCGGCACCGTCGGCGGCTTCACCGTCACAATTACGGCCGCCAACATCGACTCGGACGGTGTCCCGGGCGACGCTGACCCGCTGGACCAGGATTTTGCCCTCGTCATCTACAACGGGACCAACGCAACCCTGGTGAATTTCACGGCGGTGGCCGGCGTTTATCAAGGACTGATCCAGGCCTCTCCCTTCTCGCAAGCGAACTCCGGCACGATCAGCCTCACCGCAGGCAACACCGGCACTTTCTCGGCCAAATTCGCACTGGGCGGGGCCGCGTTCTCTTTAAAGGGTATTTTCGACAACAACGGCAATTTCACTTCCGTGATCACGCGCCCCGGGACGAGTTCGCTGACGGTGGCGTTCCGGATCGACCTGACAAACGGAACTGATCAGGTCACGGGAACCGTGTCCGACGGGACGACAACATCCGCGGTGATCGCCAATCTTTCCCCGTTCAATATCAAGACTGATCCAGCTACGCAGTACGCGGGGAATTACACGATCGTGCTGCCGCCAAATCCAGGTGACACCGGCTCGACCTTCCCGCAAGGAAACGGTTATGGGACCCTCAAGGTGGATGCCGGCGGCAAGATCCGACTTTCCGCCACGTTGGGTGATGGCACCCGGATTTCGCAGACGGCGGTTGTCTCTGGGAATGGGATCTGGCCTGTTTATATTCCCCTGTATCTGAAACGGGGTTCACTCGTGGGATTCGTGACTTTCACCAATATCGTCGGCATTAGCGACCTGGGCGGCACACTGACCTGGTTCAAGCCGGTCAGCCCGGGTTCCAAACTTTATCCCAATGGGTTTACGACGCAGATCACGCTTCTCGGTTCAGCGTACACCGCACCACCGCTGGGCACAGCCGCACTAAGCGTCTCGAATACAGCCTGCAACCTCTTGGTCACCTCCGGTGCGGGAGATCTGGTTTCGTTCGCAAGCAATTCTGTGACGTTGAACCCGAACAACAAGGTCACGCTTTGCGTGACCAACGGTTTCAAACTGACCATCACCGCCAGGACGGGATTGTTCTCCGGTAGCTTCGTCAACCCCGTCACGTCCAAGCCGACGACCTTTAAGGGTGCTCTTTTGCAAAAGCAAAACGATGGAGCCGGTTTCTTCCTCGGCACGGACCAGACTGGATTCGTGACCGTCGAGCCATCGCCCTGACGACCGTACGGCTGCTTTCGTTGGATTGCTTCGGCAAGGTTTCGTCAATAAGATGGTTGCCGGAAAATGACATGAAAGACTTCCTCATAGGGCTTCTGGTCGGCGCATTTCTGACGGCGGGAACAGGCTGGTATTTCGTCGTCGGACGCAGCAATCCACGCGTGGCCCATGCCTGGGACGTTGTTGATGCTCGGCTGACTGCCTGGCATCTGCGAGGTGACGATGTCCGTGAGGAACTCGGACACACGGGCCGGGTGCTGCGGCGCCAGGCCAGTGATTTCGGCGCGGTCATGGCCAGCGCCTCTTCGGACACCGCGATCACCGCGAAGATCAAGGCCAAGTATGCGGTCGAACGCGACCTCTCCTTGTTTGGGATCTCCGTGAACACCACCGACGGCCGTGTCACACTGGCCGGTAACGTCACTTCCCACCAGCAAATCGGCAAGGCGATGCTGATTGCCCTGGAAACCGATGGCGTGCGCGAAGTGAACTCGACGTTGCAGGTGAAATCGCCAGCACGTCCGAGCCCGTGATTTCGTCCCAGTGAAATGAAGGATTTGGCATGGATAAAAAGGAAGTTGCCGCAGTTTTTGAGGAGATCGGTGCGCTGCTGGAACTGAAAGGCGATAATCCGTTCCGCGTGCGCGCTTACTACAACGCCGCGCGCATGGTCGACGGCTTGCCGGAAGATCTCGGCACGCTCATCAAGGAAGAACGCCTCACTGATATCAAGGGCATCGGCAAGGACCTTGCGGCCAAGATCACCGAGTTGTACACGACGAACAAGCTGGGGTTCTATGAAGAGCTGAGGTCTTCCATGCCGCAAGGTCTGCTGGAGATGTTGAAGATTCCCGGTTTCGGACCGAAGCGGGCCAAAGTCGTATACGACAAACTTAAAGTCGATTCGGTCGACAAATTGGAGGCCGCCTGCAAGGCAGGCAAGATTGCCGCGCTCGACGGTTTCGGCGAGAAGTCGCAGCAGAAAATCCTCGAAGGCATCGCGCTTGTCCGTCAGTTCAGCGGTCGGCATCTTTATGACAAGGCGTACGCCGCTGCGCAGCCGATCATCGAGGCGTTGCGATCCCACGAAGGTGTGATTCGTTGCAGCATCGGGGGAAGTTTGCGCCGCTGCCGCGAAACCATCGGCGACATCGACTTTCTTGTCAGTGCCAAACCGAAGGATGCCGCCGCGATTATCGAAGACTTCACCGAAAGACCCGGCATCCTCAGCGTCACCGCCAAAGGTGAGACGAAAGCCAGCGTGGTGTTGCGGGGAGGCATTCAGGCCGACCTGCGGGTCGTCACGGATGACCAGTATGCCTTCGCGCTCAACTATTTCACCGGCAGCAAGGAACACAACATCGCGCTCCGCGCCCGCGCCTTGAAGTTGAAGAACCTTTCGCTCAACGAATACGGCTTCTCTCCCGCCGGAGAGAAGGAAAAGAGTGCGAAAGAGCTGGGCAGTTCCATCAAGTGCAAGACCGAGGAGGACTTTTACAAGGCGCTCGAACTCGATTACGTCCAACCCGAATTGCGCGAAGACATGGGCGAGATTGAAGCCGCCGAAGAAGGGAAGCTGCCCAAGCTGGTCGAACTGTCGAATCTCCGTGGTACCTTTCACTGTCATTCGACATGGAGCGATGGTATCGAAAGCGTAGAAGCCATGGCGCAGGCCGCGCTGGATCTGGGCCTGGAATATCTTGGTATCGCCGACCACAGCAAATCGGAACACCAGGCCAACGGCCTCGACGAGAAACGTGTCCGCCTCCAAGCAGCGGAGGTCAAAAAGCTGAACGTCAAGTTCGCCAAAGAAGGTTTTCGCATCTTCTTCGGCACCGAATGCGACATCCTGGCCGACGGCTCGCTCGATTTCGATGACAAGACGCTCGCGCTCTTTGACTACGTCGTCGCGAGCGTCCACCAGGGCTTCACCATGAATACCGAGAAGATGACGAAGCGCATCTGCAAGGCGCTCGCGCACCCGCTGGTCACGATGCTTGGTCATCCCACGGGCCGTTTGTTGTTGGAACGCGAAGGCTACGCCGTCAACATGCCTCAGGTCATCGCCGCCGCCGCAAAGCACAACAAGATCATTGAGATCAATGCCCACCCCTACCGCCTCGACATGGACTGGCGCCTCTGGAAACACGCCAAGGAACTCGGCGTCAAATGCGCCATCAACCCCGACGCCCACAACATCCCCGACCTCCAGTTCCTCGGCGTCGGCATCGGCATCGCCCGCAAAGGCTGGCTCACCAAGGCCGACGTCATTAATTGCCTGACACTGAAGGGCGTGGAGAAGGCGCTGCGACGCTAAAAAGATTTCTCGGCGTTCCATCCAAGATTTTTTCTGGCTCGCGCGCCCTCGCGCCGGAAAAGTTTTGACGGCATTGCGTCGCGGAGTATAGTGCGACTCAGTCGTCACCCCACCGCGACTACGCAAAGGAGGATTGGGAATCCGGACTTCCGCAGGACGGAAGTATTGTCGTTGCGATTCCCGCAAACCAGTCTCGTCGCAAGGAGTGTCGTCGTCATGGAACTGCTTCAGCAACTCATCTCGCTCGCCCAAAACTTCCTCGATCGTCAACCCGCGCTCGCTCTCGCCATGGGCGGGACCCTTACCGCCGTCTTTTTGTGTACGGTGTTCGGAAGGGGTGAAGACAAGGGCCAACCGCCCGGTGTCGCCATGGGAATCTATCTTCAACTCTGCCGGATTGTCTGGGCGACATTGCTCGTCGCCCTTGTTGCGAGTGCCGCAATACTCCTGCAAAGCTATCTGGGCCGCACGCTGTCCGATTACCGTCACGCGCACGGGCGGCTTACCGAAGCGAATCTGCAGGCCGTCCGCACGATTTGGGGCGATGAACAGGTGCAGGGCGAGCTCTCCGCCGATTTGTGGTGGGATGCGGAAGAGACCGAGCGCATCGAATCCGAGGACCTGAGCAAGCCCGCCGTCACCCGCAAGCACACCGTCCGCTACACCGTCGCCGAGAATCCGTTCGTCACCACGCGGCATGAGGTGACCGTCCGCCAAAACCCGCGCCATAAAGGCTCGGCAGCCTACGCGGCCTACGAGACAGCCTGCCATTTCACGTACGTGCTGCGCAATCCGGCCGAGCACGACGTGACCGCGCAATTCAAGTTCCCGCTGCCGTCCGCGTCGTCGATGTACGACGACCTCGCCATCACGCTCAATGGCACGAACGAACTGGACGCCCTGCGAGTCGAGAACGGCGCGCTCGTGCTGGAACAAGATCTCGCGCAAGGCGAGACGGTGAATTTGCAAATCGCCTTCAAAAGCCGTGGCCTGGCCCACTGGTACTTCCAAATCCGCCAGCCGCGCGAGGTCCGCGATTTCGAACTGCTGTTGAACCTGCCCGACCTGCCGAAGTCGAAACTCAACTACCCCGAGGGTTGCATGACGCCCACGGAGATCAAACCGACTGACGACGGTCGCGGGTGCACGCTGGCGTATCGCCTCGACCATGCGATCTGCAACAAAGGCATGGGCATCGAACTCCCGACCCTGTCGCAGCCCGGCGAGACCACGGGCGCGGTGCTCGCGGAAGCCGAAAAAGGTTGGGTGCTGCTCTTTGCGGCAGTGGTGCTGGGTCTGACGCTTGCCGGCGGGCGCGGCGCGGTGCTCGTGGGCGTGCTGGTCGGATGCGCCGCGGCCTTGGGATACGGACTGCTGGGCGATTTGAGCGACACGTTCCTTGGTTTCTGGGGAACAGCGATCGTGATGCTCATCCCCCCGTTGATCGCTCTCGGCTGGCTGACGTCCCGCTGGCTCCCAGCGTTGGAAGCCAAACTTGTCGGCCTTGAACTGCTGCTCTTCGGCGCTATTTATCCCTGTCTGGCCGCCCTGGACGCCGATCGTGAGACCCTCTACCTGAACGTCTCCACTTTCATCTTCCTCGCCATAGCGGCGTGGATGGTCATCCAACGGATGGGCGCTCCCCGAGCCTCCGCTCCTTCTTATGGAACTCGTGCGGCGGCGGCGACTTGAGTGAATGCGCATAGTGGGCCTAACATCGTGATTGGAAACTTGCCGTATTTTAGGCTAGGGTCAGCATATATTTAAGGAGGTCGCAGGAATCGCGTGGCCAGTCGCTCCAAAAAAAGTGCATCGCTGGGATCATTCCTCGTGGAATTGGCCGTGTACGCCGTTTTCGTGTTTGCCTACTTTTTCCTGGTCCTCCACTTCCTCGGCGGCTGGATCAAACATGTATTCGACCAGAACAAGACCTTGTACGCCTTCGTCGCGCTCGCGTTGATCATTGCGCAAGGCGTCGGGCTGGAAATGCTAACCACCGGGCTGTTACGGATCATCCGAAGCCGCGAGAGTTGAGCCATGGATTTCCTGATCTCCGGCACCCACATCAATCCCGTGTACCTGATCGTCATCGGATTCATTGTCGGAATCTGTGGCGGATTTTTTGGCGTCGGGGGAAGCTTCCTGGCGGGACCCGCGTTGTTCGCCTTTGGTGTGCCGATGAATTTCGTCGTGGGCACGGACCTCGCCCACATCGTTGGAAAATCCATCGTCGCCGCCAAGAAACATCGCGTGCTCGGCAACGTCGACATCAAGCTCGGCCTGATCATGGCCGCCGCCACCGTCTTCGGGGTCGAGACGGGGGCGCAAATCATCCAGCAGTTGAAACGACACAACAACGTGGACCTCGTTGTCGCCATCGCGTTTGTCATCGTCCTCATCGGGATTTCATCCTTCATCGCGTGGGAGTGCTGGCAAACACTGAAGATGGGCAAGAAAGAATCCACCGCCAAAGGCAAACCCCGCCGCGACCACTCCGCCATCGCCTACATCGCCAAAAACTTCCAGCGCTTTCATCTCCCCCCAATGATTTCCCTGCCCAGTTCCGGCATCAAGCAGATCTCGTTGTGGACCATCCTGATTGTGTCCTACATCGGCGGCGTGTTCAGCGGATTCCTCGGCGGCGGCGCGGGCTACATTCGCATGCCGGCGATGGTGTACATTCTCGGCGTGCCCACGCATATCGCCGTCGGAACCGATCTGTTCGAGGTCATGATTTCCGCCAGCTACGGAACGTTCACGCATGCGCTCAAAGGTAACGTGGACATCCTGATCGCGCTGGTCATGCACACGGGCGCAGCCATCGGCGCGCAAATCGGCGCGACCCTGACCCAATATTTTCACGGCGTGCGCATCCGGCTCGCGTTCGTGCCGCTGCCGCTCCTCGGAGCCGGCCTGATCATCTATAGCCTGATCACGGGCCACCATTTCAAATAACATGACAACCCCCATGAAAATCGTTTTCTGCAGCGACGGTTCGAGCCAGGCGGAGAACGCCGTGCGGTTTGGCGCGTTGATCGCCGCCGCCTGCCAGGCGGAAACATCCATCCTGGGCATTGTCGAAAAAACCGGCCACGAGGACACCGTCATGCAAGCCCTGCGGCGCGCGCAGGAAATCCTGAAAGAGTATCATCTCAATGCCGAGTTGATCACCAAGGCCGGCCGCCCCGTCCGCGAAATCATCAAGCGCACACAAGAGACCCAATACGATCTCGTGGTCATCGGCGCCGCGCGCAAGGGCACCCGCGGACCGTTGTGTATGTCGGCCCGCGCCTACAAAATCATCGAATCGGTCGAACCTCCCGTGCTGGTCGTCATCGGCGAGCGCGCCGCCTTGCGCCGCATCCTGCTCTGCACCGGCGGCGCGGAACAGGCCGACGCCACCGTCAACTTCGCCGGCGAAATCGCCCGCCGCGTGAATGCCTCGGTTGATCTGCTGCACGTGCTGGCGGAACCTCCGGCGATGTACGTCAACTTGATCAAGTCCGAAGAAGACGCCACCCAAATACTGGAATCCAGCTCCAAACTCGGTCGCAGCCTGCGCCATCAGAAAGAGTTGCTCGAGAAACTGGGTGTCCCCTGTGAGGTGCACCTGCAACACGGCCTCGTCCTCGATGAATTGCTCCACGAATTGCAGCGCACCGACTACGACCTCGTCGTCTCCGGGTCCTCTCCCGCCCACGACCGACTCCGCACCTACATCATGGGTAACGTCACCCGCGAAATCGTCAACCGCGCCGAATTGCCCGTGCTCGTCGTCCGCAGCGGCACAAAATCCGACCACGGCCTCGGCGGCTTGATCAACCATCTCCTCCACCGTCCCAGCGGCCCCCCCGCCAAGACCACCTAGCCGGTTTTCTCGCCTTCCGCAGTTGCCAAGTCCCTTATTCGCTGGCAATGTTAGCGTGAGCAAGCGATGGCAATCGACCCAGACCTCAAGGCCCTTCTCGCAGCGTGGGCGTATGACCCCGACGACTGCGTCCGCGTCGTCACCCTCGCCGATGGCCGCGAGGTCATGCAGGTCCGCCTCCCCCTCGGCATCGAACAGTACGAAATCGACGGCAGCCCCGACGGCCAGCGCCCACACGGCGCCGAATCCGCTCTCGACTACCATATCGAACGCTCCAAACAAGCCACGCCGGACTTCTTCCAGCTTTCCCCCGATGATTGTGTCGAACTCTTCAACGAAGGCGTCCTCTACTACTACCGCTACCTCCATCTCTTCCAACTCAACGACTGGCCCCGCACCCTCCGCGACACCGACCGCAACCTCCTCCTCTTCGATTTCGTCCGCGTCCACGCCACCCGCGAGGAGGACAAACAGTACCTCGAACAATGGCGCCCCTACGTCCTCCGCATCAACGCCGTCGCCGCCGCCATGCTCGAGCTGGCCGAAGACTGCCACCAAAAAGCCCTGCTCATCGTCAAGACCGCCGCCGACAAAATCGAGGCCCTGCCGGAAATCGACGAAGACACCTTCAAGTTCGAGCGCCATCGCTCCCTCGAAGCCCTCCAGGAACTCGCCGACCAAATCGAAAAGAACATGCCCCTCACCGAACTCCAAAAGCTCGAACACCAGCTCTCCGAAGCCGTCACCGCCGAGCAATACGAACAAGCCGCCCAACTCCGCGACCGCATCCGCCATCTACGCATGGACGAGAAGAAGTCCTAACTCGACTGTTCCGCACCGGCCTCTAGCCCCCTTTCCGGACTCCTCCATTTGCGTTCATTTTGCGCCAAACCCGCCTCGTACCCCCATTTACCCCCCTAAAATTGGGTTCGTTTTGGAAAACGAACCCAATTGTTTTTTCGGGGATTCTCCACCGCAAACACCTTATAGATAGTTTTTTACACCGAAAACCTGAGCCAAATAAATTGGGTTCGTTTCGCAAAAACATAGGGGGCGTCCCTCTTTGTCCTTTTGGCAGGGGAGCAAGCCTCCCTGCGAAGCACCTTCTTGCGTCTTTCCTCTCCCCTTGGGGGAGAGGATTAAGGTGAGGGGTATTTGTACCTTAGGAAAGAAGGTCACATTTCAAAAAACTACCCCCGATCATACCCCTTCAGAAGCACCCAGTCCAGAAAAAACTATCTTTTGCCGATATTTAGTCCATCTCGTTCACTCTGTTCACTCCGTCCACCCCTTGTCCTTCCCCCCGCACACCTCCTCTGTACCCTTCCGTCCGAGACTCCATGCCTGAACGCCTAAAACGCCCCATCCCCGCGGCCAGCATTCGCCAAATCGTTAAACACCACTTCGGCGGCGATGCGAAGGTGGCGCTGACCTCGATGACTCGCGGCGGGCTCTTCAACACGATCTACGAGATACGCCTCGGGGACGGCCGGACCGTCGTGCTGCGCATCGCCCCGCCACAGGACAAACCGCCGCTGGGTTGCGAAGTGGGATTGCTCCAGCGCGAAATCCACTTCACGCGCACCCTGCAGAAGTATCACCTGCCCATCCCGAAGATTCTTGGCGCGGATTTGTCAAAACGCGTGATCGACCGTAACTACATCATCACAGAGCATTGCCCGGGGTATAACGCCTTCTACCGCCTGAACATGCTGACCCCGCCCCAGCAGGACGCGGTCTTTGGCGAACTCGGCCGCTACGCGCGGCAGATCCATGCCATCGAGAACCCGGCCGGCTGGTTCGGCGCCCCGCCCCCGCTCAAGCCGTTTCGGAAGTGGAGCGCGTTCGTCCGCTGGCACGGACTGACGCTGCTGCAGGAGTTGCAGGGTCAATCGTATATGGCGATACCGAGGTCTCTCGGCGTGCCGTCGATTCTCGACAAAATGCGGGAAACACTCGACGAGATCAAGACGCCCCGATTGGTCCACGGGGATTTGTGGCTGCGGAACATCCTCATCACACGGCGCGAAGGGACCTACAAATCTCGGCGATTCTCGACTGGGACCGCTGTGTCTGGGGCGACCCGTATTTCGAATGGATCCTCCACGGCCTCGACCTGCGCCCCACGTTTTGGAAAGAGTACGGCCCCCTCGACGCCAACCCCCGCTCTCACGAGAAGCGGAAACTGCTCTACAAAGCCCTCGGCTGCCTCCAAGCGTCCTTGGAAGACAGCCTCCATTTCCACAAGAGAAAGCAAGCCCTGCAGATGCTAGGCTATTCCATCGCCAACTTCACCGAATTATCGAAAGCCCTGTGACCGCCGCCTTCTCACTCCCCGTCATCTCTGAAAGCGCGCTTGG
>PLZV01000049.1 GCA_003152315.1 Verrucomicrobiota bacterium | reverse complement strand
CATTCCGAGCTTGTCGAGGAATCTCGTCGTTCTTACACTCCCACCATGGCGAAGAAAGCAACCACTTCCGCTGCCAAAGTTGTGCGAGGGTCTCCCGACCCCGCACTAAAATCGACCGAAGGTCTCCAGAAACCCTCCTCGCTCGTGGATACGCGTGTCATCTACTGCGGCGACAATCTGGAGCAACTGAAAAAGCTGCCCGACGCCTGCGTGGATTTGATCTACATCGACCCGCCGTTCAACTCCAACCGCAACTACGAAGTTTTCTGGGGCGAGACGAAAGAGAAGCGCTCCTTTGACGACCGCCATGCCTCGACACAAGCCTACATCGAGTTTATGCGCCCGCGCTGCGTCGAACTGCAGCGCGTCCTTAAAAAGACCGGTAGCTTCTACTACCACTGCGACTGGCACGCTTCCCACTACGTCAAAGTCATGCTCGACCAGATTTTCGGGGAGAACCAATTCCAAAGCGAAATCGTGTGGAAGCGAAGTAGCGCCCACAGTGACTCCACTGGCTACGGCGCAAACCACGACACCATTTTCTTCTACAGCGCTGGTAAAAAGTGGACTTGGAACCGGCAGTTCACGCCATACTCCGAAAGCTACGTTGAGGAGAACTACCGGTACAAAGACGAGACCGGACGACGCTTTCGTGTCTCTGACATGACCGCAAACAAACCCGGTGGAGACGTTTCCTACGAATGGACTACGCCGGACGGCAGAAAGGTGAAGCCGTACAAAGGCCGGTATTGGGCTTACTCCAAAGAAAAGATGAAAGAGATGGAGACGGCGAGTCAGGTTTACTATCGCACGACCGGCATGCCCATGCTCAAGCACTACCTGGATGAAATGCCTGGCGTTCCATTGCAAACCTTTTGGGACGACATTGCGCCGGTCATTTCAGGAAGCGAGGAGCGTTTAGGTTATCCAACTCAAAAGCCCGTGGCGCTGCTGGAGCGCATCGTCAAGGCTAGTAGCAATGAGAATGACATTGTCCTTGATGCATTCTGTGGATGCGGCACGGCATTGGTGGCCGCCCAGAAATTAAAGCGCCAATGGATTGGCATTGATGTTTCACCGACATCTTGTCTGGTGATGGCCAAACGTCTCCGCAACGTGTGCGGCATGAAAGAGGACGAAGCATTGTGGAAAATCGGGCGCGGTTTCGTCGTGCGGGACCTGCCGTGGTCGGAGGCGAAACTTCGCGAGATTCCACCGTTTGAATTTGAGAACTGGGCAGTCATCGCTCTTGGCGGCATCCCGAACGTAACGAAGGTCGGCGACATGGGCATCGACGGTCGTATTTATCCCGTCAGCGCGACACCCGCGCGCGTCGGTAAGGAAACCGGCCACTTGGAGTTCATGGACGTGTGGTACCCGATTCAGGTGAAGCAGAAGGACAAGGTCGGTCGGCCCGACGTCGACCAGTTTGAAGCCGTGATGACCCGCGAAGACCGCACCAAGGGCTTCTTCATCGCCTTCGACTACTCCAGCGACGCCCTCACCGAGATCGACCGCTTTTTCAAAAAAAGCGGCAAAGCCATCATCCCCCCCACCGTCCGCGAAATCCTCGACGAGCAGATTGCGAAGAAGTTGGCGTAGTTCAAGAACTCCTTGTTGACGGTGACAAATGCAAAAGCCCGGTCAAAAATCAGCGATGATCAGCAGCACAGCTATCGATCTACCGGAGCATCGGAAGCAGGTTTTTGACGCCTGTCTGTGCGAAGGTGTTTTCCCAATCGGTATGGAATCTCTACCCGCTCGTGATGCTGACGCCGTTCGTGTTTCCCTAGAGATGGTGGATACAGCAGATATCTACATCGGCATCTTCGCATGGCGCTACGGTCATGTACCAGACGGACATGCCATATCAATCACGGAAATGGAATTCAACCGAGCCGTAGAGAGAAAGATTCCCATACTTGTCTTTGTCATCCACAAGGATCATCAGCTTACCATCGAAATGGTCGAGACCGAAAGCGACGCACAGAAAAAACTCAAAAACCTGAAAGAGCGTGCTTGCAAAGGGCGAAGTCGTCACGAATTCAAATCGCCTATGGAATTGCGCGCTGAGGTAATTCACGCGCTGTCTGATCTCAAACAGCGGGAGGTATCCACTGGCTCACTCATAGATGTAATCCGAACAGAAAAAGAACGATTGGAACAACTCGACCCCCGATTTTCAGTTCAGATCGAGGCCACTGCGGAATCAAAGAAGGTTAGGGTGATTCCACGCCAACCAACCGTTGAGAGTTTGACACTTAAATTTCTGAAGGAGCCGGGGGCGGATGAACTAAAGGCGTTCCACGAAAAAGGACAACCCTTTCGAGTCAAAGCCAAAGATATTGAAGCAGATGACTCCCCCATTCTAAGCAGCATCCTGCGCGAAATGGGAGATGCCGAAATCACAATCAATCACGGCGCAAAATTCAAGGGGTGTTTGCATCTGGTACCTCATTTAGAAGCCAGTGCGCCTCTAATGCAGATTGATGGAGAATGGCTGCTCGGTCAGAAGGTGATTTCATTCAAGGGCCAACTCAGCGAATCGCCGCTTAAAGTAGATCTCTCATGTGAAGTAAATGAGAATGGAAAATGGGACAATAAAGCTATTTTCTTCAAACTTAACTGGAGTGATTGGGAGCAGCAAACACTGTTGTCTCTGGCTTACTTTGGCGCCATTAATGACTTCGTGCGTTGCAAGGAGTTCACATTACGCGCGTATATAAGGGGAAACGAGTTCTGGAAAGGTGAGAAATTCTCTCCGGATACCCAAACGAATGCGCCGGCGATAGACGCTATGGACTGGTTCCAGAAGTGTAGGGATCTAGCCAAACAGGTTGGCGCTAATCCACTTTTTCCACGCGCAGGTGCTCTCGAAGAAATCGAATCAAATGACATCCGTTTAATGGTCGAATTGCTGGAAAAAGACTGCCACGAACAAGATAACGCAGGAGAGACGAGTGTTATCGCTGCGGCACTCCCCGCAAATAAAAACCCAGCTATCAACCTTCGGGCATCAAAGATTTGTCTGCCTGAGCACCTTCGGATGTTCAATTTCTGCGGGATGCAGGTCCCTTTCGGCCCTCTCCTTCACACTTGGACCGACGTACGACTGGTCGCGACGAAACCTTTGGAAAACGGTCTCACAGAACTTACCTGGGAAGGTTGCGCAAACAGCATGTACCGACTCGACTACAAACAAGCAGGTGATACAGACCAACCCCTTGGTTCGCCGTTAATGTGAAATAGCGGCATAGGCAAAAGTATGGCAACGTGAGCAGATACCCGTTTTCCCACCACCGCCCTACGGCGCGGGTTCCAAGATAACGAACCCAGTTTCATTCGTACCCTGGAAGAATCCGGCAGCCGAATTGTCGCTCTGCAAGAACGTGCCGGCCAGCTTGGTGGTCTTGCCAACGGCTGGACTCAGGAAACTGCCACTGAATTGTCCCGTAGTGGGATTGACCTTCAACGTCAGCTTGTCACCGCCGGTTGGCGACACGGTGACACTGCCACTCGCGGCAATGACCACGGTCTTGACGAGGTTGCTCTCCAGGTTGCCTCCGCCCAGGGTCAACGTCCCGCTCTCCGCGATCGATGGGCCGCCGTTCTTCGGCGAGACATATACCGCACCCGTCAAATTGGGCGAGGTCGTGAATCCGTCGGGATAATCATGGTCCTTCGGCACCGCAGGCTTGAACCAATTTACTGTCGCTTCGAGCAGGTGATTCGTGTCAATCGCTACCGAAGCGATACAGGAACCCTGGTTCTTGTAGAGGGAGACGTACAACGGCCAGGTGCCATCAGCCGCGACAGATACGCTGCTGCTCATCTTGGTGCCATCCCCGAGAACGCCGCGCATTCGCGCGCTTCCGGTTGTCGAGACGGTCAGGGTCGCAAACCCAAATCCCTGCGGAACAGTTGGATCGGTGTCATCGGCTGGCTCCACGACAAATGTGTAGTTTCCGGCAAATGGGCAGGGATTGACGCGGCTAAACACCGCGAGGTCGGCCAGCAGATCAGACGTGAAGACACCGTCAGACACCGTCCCGACAATCTCATCGGTCTCGTTGGTGACGTCCAGGAGTTGCAGGATGACCTGCAACGAACTCAGGCCCTTGCGGACCACTCTGTTTGTCGAGTTACCGGACGTGTCAAATGTTCCTTTGAAGTTGGAGCGCACACCGCCCATCGTCAGGCGCGCCGCAAACGACCCTGTCTTCCCGAGGGCGAGGCTGATAAAACCCGAGCTTGCATTCGATGGGGAGCCGGATTGAATGGCCAGTCCTTCATACACCCCGAGAAGGAAGCGACCCAACACTTCTGGCTGTTGGTTTATCGTGAAGGTTTTGCCCTCAACCGAGATGGTGCCCACGCGCGCCGTGGCGTTGGTATTGGCCGCTACGAAATAGGAAATCGTCCCATTGCCGAAGCCGCTGTTGGTGGAAGTGATCGTGATCCAATCCGCCGAGCTGATTGCCGTCCAGGGGCAGTTGGTAAGACCGGCGGTGATGGTGAAACTGCCCGTGTCGTCAATGGCCGGAAGCGTCACGCGAGTTGGAGCGAGAGTGTACGTGCAGGGCTGTATCAGCGTGAAGACAGTTCCCACATTGTCGATTCCACCGGCGGACGTCGTCCCATAAAAATTACTGACGTTGCCCTGGACGAGGCTCGCTTCGGGGATGGCGCCATCCACGCCGCTGAAACTGTGCAGCACCGTTAGCGCACCCCCCGGGGTGATTTTGAATACAGTACCGGCGCCGCCCGCTCCCTCCGCCGCAGTCGTGCCGTAGAAATTACCATCGCTGCCCACGATCAGCCCCGCATCGGGAAACCCGCCGTCACCACCTCCGGTAAAAGCATAGGTCGTGACCAGTCCGCCAGCCGCGCCGATTCTGAACACGGTGCCCGTGCCGAATCCGCCACCAAAGGTCGTCCCATAAAAGCGATTGTTACTGCCCAGGACAAGGCTCCCCGCCGGATTGGCTCCGTCAGAGCCGCCGCTGAAATTGTAGAGTGTCGTCAGTGTGCCGGACGAAGTGATGGTGAACACCGTCCCCGAACCGGAGGCCCCACCGGCGTAGGTCGTGCCGTAGAAATTGCTGTTGGCACCCTGGACCAACCCCGCCGCGGGCTGACTCCCATCGGGTATGCCGTTAAACTGCCAAAGCGTTGTCAACGTTCCCGCCGGGGTCATCTTGAACACCACCCCCAGGCCGCTCGTCCCGCCCGCAAAGGTCGTCCCGTAAAAATTGGTGTCGGGTCCCTGGACGAGCGCGCCGCGCGGCTGTGCGCCGTCGGAGGTGCCGCTGAACCTGTACAACGTAGTCAAGGTGCCCTGCGGAGTGATGCTGAACACCGTCCCCGCGTTGCTCGACGACAATCCCCCGGCAGTGGTTGTCCCGTAAAAATTGCCGTCAATACCCTGGACCAGCGCTGCCTGTGGCTGGGCGCCGTCCAGGCCACCGGTGAAGCTGTAGAGCGTTGTCAGACTTCCCGCGGTGTTGATGGTGAACACCGTGCCCGTTTCGTGTACTCCCCCGGCAAAGGTTGTCCCGTAGAAATTGCTGTCGCTGCCCTCGACGAGCGCCGCCTGGGGTTGACCCCCGTCAGTACCGCCAATGAAACTGTACAGCGTCTTGAGCGTGGCTCCGGTTGCCCGTTCAGGGCGACCAGCAAAAACCGATAGGGTAATCAATAGGAAGAAGAGGATGGGATTTTTCACTGAGGAGTTTTCCTTGTTTCTGTATTCCGAGGGTAAAACACTACCTCAAGCGCAAAGTAGCGTTCATTCTCGTGTTCATGCAGTTTGACTGTAGCGGAAGTTTGCTCCCCTTTCAAGAAGTCGAATCTGGCTGCCGAAAACGCTGCTGATCGAGCGCCGTAAGGGTAACTATCCCGCGCCGGCGAACGACAGCAACCAGGACGCATGAGTTCCCGCCACATCAGACCACCACCCCAAATCGGCCCCGGTAAATCGAAGTAGAAAAAAAGACAAAAATGTGACAGCTTCCCATCCATTGATTTCTGCTCAGGAGAGACTATGACAACTACCGAAGTGCCGGAGATTTCCTCGGAGAACAATATTCTACCATCGACAGGCTCGCGGCGCCGACTTCCGATCCTCATCGGCGCGGGGATCTTCGTGATCGTCGTGTTGGTGGTGCTTTATTACTTCTTCTTTGTCGCGCCCTATGAGTCAACGGACGACGCGTTTATCGACGGACGCGCCATTGCCATTGCACCGCAGGTGCCGGGGCGCGTGGCGCGATTGTTGGTCAATGACAACCAGGACGTCAAGAAGGGCGAGTTGCTGGTCGAGATTGACCCGCGCGACTACGAGACGAAGCTGGCGCAGACGCGGGCAAATCTGGCAGCCGCGCACAGCCGGCTCGAACAGGCGAAGGCGCAACTCGCCGTGGATCAGGCCAAGTCCGCGGAGGAACGCGCGAACGTCGTCGCCACCGAAGCCGAGTCCACGCGCGCGCAAGCGGATTTGAAACGCTACCAGGCGGTCGAGAGCCGGGCGGTTTCCCAAAGTCAAATCGACCTGGCGGCCGCGCAGGCCCGGAGCACAGCCGCCCAGGTTGACGTCGCCCGGGGCAAAGAACAGGCGGCCGAGGCGCAAGCCGCCTTTAGCAAAGCCAGCATCGAAACCGCCCTGGCCGATGTCGCGCAAAACGAGGCCCTCATGCGTCAGGCGGAACTCGACCTTTCGTATGCCCAGCTCGTCGCCCCGGAAGATGGACGGGTGACGCACCGTGCCGTCGAGGCCGGCAACTACGTGCAAGTCGGCCAGGCGCTGTTCGCGATTGTGCGGCCGGACGTATGGATCACCGCGAATTTCAAGGAAACGCAACTGGCCCACATGAAACCCGGCCAACCGGTGTCGGTCAAGGTGGACGCTTTTCCGCAGAAGAAATTCAAAGCGCACGTGGACAGCATTCAGGCGGGCACGGGGGCGCAATTCAGCCTGCTGCCGCCGGAAAACGCGGCGGGCAATTACGTGAAGGTCGTGCAACGCGTGCCGGTCAAGATTGTGTTTGATGAAATCCCGGACCCCACGATCGTGCTGCCGCTGGGCGCGTCCGTAGTACCGGAAGTGAAAGTGCGATGAGCGAAGCGGCCCCCGTCAACCAGAATGAGGCGATGTGGCAGCAGCCGCACAGCCCGTGGCTCATCGCCATCGTGGTGACGATGGCCACATTCATGGAGGTGCTGGATACCAGCGTGGCCAATGTGGCGCTGCCGCACATCGCGGGGAATCTGGGGGCCGGAGTGGACGAGAGTACCTGGGTGTTGACTTCGTACCTCATGTCCAATGCCGTGGTGTTGCCGTTGAGCGGCTGGCTTTCGGGCAAGTTCGGGCGCAAGCGTTTCTATATGAGCTGCGTGGCGCTGTTTACCATCAGCTCGTTGTTGTGCGGGTTGGCGCCAAGCCTCGGTTGGCTGGTGTTCTTCCGGATACTGCAGGGCGCGGGCGGCGGCGGCCTGCAGCCGAGCGAACAGGCGATCCTGGCGGACACATTTACACCGGCCAAACGCGGGATGGGGTTCGCGGTCTATGGCATGGCGGTCGTGGCCGCGCCCGCCCTCGGACCAACCTTGGGCGGTTGGATCACGGACAATTTCACCTGGCGCTGGATTTTCTTCATCAA
>PLZV01000008.1 GCA_003152315.1 Verrucomicrobiota bacterium | reverse complement strand
ATTGACAATCAAGACGGTATCTACAGAAGAAATGCGGGACAATGTGCGGGGTTATTGGTAATGATGCTTTTGTTATGAAATCACATGAGCTTTTGCGGGAGGTGTTCCAGACGCATAATCCGAAGCAGATCGCGGAGGGGATGGGGTTGTCGGTCTCGATGGTGTACAAGTGGGCGGAGGCGCCGGAGCAGGGGAGCGGGGCGGCGAATCCGTTGGATCGGATGGCGGGGTTGGTGGAGGCGACGGGGGATGTGCGGATCGTGGAGTGGCTTTGTACGCGGGTGGATGGGTTTTTTATTAAGAATCCGAAGGTGGGGCGGATGAAGTCGTATGCGGTGGTGCCGGCGACGAATCGGGTGGTGCAGGAGTTCGCGGAGATGCTGTCGGTGATCGCGAATGCGGCGGTGGATAATGATATTTCGCGGGCGGAGGCGGAGGGGATACGGTTGCGGTGGGAAGATTTGAAGTCGGTGACGGAGGGGTTTGTGCGGGCTTGTGAAGAGGGGAATTTTCAGACGATTCACGAGGGGAAGGCATGAGCGTGGGGGAATTGCATGTGGATCGGATCGATTGGGCGGCGTGGAAGCCGACGGAGTATGCGAATTTGTGTTTTGTGATGCGGGATGGGCAGATTTTGTTGATTCGGAAGAAGCGGGGGATGGGGGCGGGGAAGATTAATGGGCCTGGGGGGCGGTTGGAGAAGGGGGAGACGGCGCTGGATTCGGCGATTCGTGAGACGCAGGAGGAGGTGGGGGTGACGCCGACGGGTTTGGAGCAGATCGGGGAGCTATTTTTTCAATTTTTGGATGGGTACAAGCTGCATGTGGCGGTTTTTGCGGCGAGCGGGTGCGAGGGGGAGCTGATTGAGACGGGGGAGGCGACGCCGATGTGGACGGATATTAGCAAGATTCCGTACGATGAGATGTGGGAAGATGACGCGCATTGGTTACCGTTGTTGCTGAGGCGGAAGAAGTTTCGCGGACATTTTGTATTCGATGGCGAGAAACTGCTCAATCATCGGCTGGACTGAGAGGTAGCATTGTGGTGTGGTAACCACTAGAGCTACAAGGGTTACCATTTCATTCAAAATGTGTAACATGCACAATACTAGACTGTTACATGGTTTAGTATCAATACCTCCCACAAAATAGCTTGTTTTCAATTGAACAACTGCTATAAACACGGTGTCCGATGCATTAATATCAAATGAAAACTCGTCAAAAGAGCATGAAGAAAACTCGTCGGTCGTCTCCGTTGCGCCGTTTGGTGCGGGTAGCGCGCCCCATCAAGGAGCCTACGTTGCTGGAGAAAATCGCGCAAGTGACTGATGAACTGCAGATTCTGCGAAGCCGGCTGGCCAATGCGGGGGATGATTTCCCGACAGTTGGCACGCATCGCATTTCGGCCTTGGAGGCGGAATTGGAGCGCCTTTGGGATCTGCGGCGAAGAGAGCAGGCTGCGCCGCTTCGGGAAACCGCGCTGACGGAGGAAGAAGAGAAAGTGTTGGCCTTCCCGAGTGGAAGTCGTTCTCGCGCGTAAGAACCTACAGACCTTTTCCCTGAATTCGGACGAGCCGTGTGATTAATTACCCGGCTCGTCGCTTTTGTACCGCAAAGCGAACGACGGACGGACAGCGCGATCCGATTTTTCTTTGCCTTGGCACACCGTCTGCCCGTATTCTGACGCCTTCGTCATGGCGACTCAAACCAAGAACATCGCGCGACTTCTGCGGATCATGGCGCGCCTGCGTGGCCCCGGCGGTTGCCCGTGGGACCGCGAGCAAACGCACCAATCCATCCGCCATAACCTGATTGAGGAATGCTATGAGGCACTCGATGCCCTGGATGCAGGGAATACGGATGCCTTCAAGGACGAACTTGGCGATCTGCTGCTGCAAGTCGTCTTCCATGCCCAGATGGCGAGCGAAGATGGCAAGTTCGATTTCGATGCGGTGGCGAAATCCATCAATGAAAAACTGGTGCGTCGCCATCCCCACGTCTTCGGCACCACGAAGGCGAACAATAGCGCGGAAGTCCTCCAGCAGTGGGAGACGATCAAGAAATCAGAGAAGAGCGCGACGAGCATCGTGCATCTCGAAGATCTGCCGAAACATCTGCCCGCCCTGCTGAAAGCCGACAAAGTACAACGCAAGGTCGCCCGCGTCGGTTTCGACTGGAAACGCGTCAAGGACGTCATTGCCAAGGTTGAGGAGGAATTGCGCGAGGTGAAGAGCGCGCTGGCGAGCAAGAATCGTAAACATTTCGAAGAAGAGGTCGGTGATCTGCTGTTTGCTGTCGTCAATCTCGCCCGCTTCGAAAACCTGCAAGCCGAGGAACTCTTAAACCGCAGCACCGCGAAATTCGTGAAGCGATTCCAGGCAATTGAGAAGGCTGTTCACATCAGTGGCCGGCGATTGGAAGATTGTACTCTCGCAGAACTCGACGCGCTCTGGGAATCGGCGAAAGACAAAGCCGGCCGACGACGCAAACGCGCGACGAATCGCCTCGGCAAATAAGCAGCGAAGGAAGGCAGAAGTGCTGCAGCAAAAGTTGTTCAGCTCTCGTTGCCGGCCAGCGCAATCAGACCGCCGAGCAACAGAACCAGCAGAACCAGCGGACCCACCGGCAACGTCGCCAGTGAGTGCGCCTTGAGCAACGCCTCGGCGCCTTTCTCAACGAAATCCGCGCCATGTAAAACAAAGAGGCCGACCACCACTGCGAGTACGCTCATGCCGGCGAGGATTGCCGTTCGCAGCCAGCGATACTTCCGTCGGCGAGGCATGGCCGCGACAACGCGTGCGCTAAAACCGGCGTCGTCGAGATATGGCGGTTCTTCCCGCAGGACTTCGTCCAGCCAATCCTTGTTGTCCTCGCTCATGTGAGACTCCTGTTTTGCCACGGCAGAAGATAGCGCCGCAGCTTCTGTTTGGCAGCCAAAATGTTCGTTTTCAACGTCCCCAGCGGACAATGCAGCACCTCGGCCGCCTCGGCGTGGGTCAGTCCGCTGGTATAGCAGAGCGTGACCGCCGCGCGTTCATTGTCCGTCAGCACTTTCATCGCTTCCTCAATATCATGATGCAAATCGACGCGCTCAATGACCGGAGTTTCGGTCAACTCCGCCTCGTTGCCATCGAGCGACTCGTGCGTCCTGGTGCGTCGCGTGTCGCTTTGAAAAGCGTTGCAGGCAATGCGGTAGAGCCATGTCGAGAACTTCGACTCGTCACGGTATTGTTTCAAAGAACGATACGCCCGCAGGAACGTCTCCTGCGCCAGTTCGTCGGCCAGCACCTCGTTGCCGCGCATGAGCTTGCGCAACACACCGCGCACGGCGGATTGGTGGCGTCGCACCAACTCGGCAAACGCATGCTCGTCGTCATCGAGCAGCACCCGCGCAATCAGATCTGGGTCCGACAAGGACACGTAATGTAGCCGTTAGGTCTGTCCGTTTTGTTTCTTTTCGTTGATCTTCCATACAATAAGATATCCGACGCCGATCATGAAAGGAATCATGCCGATTCCCCAGTCTTCATCCTTCTGCGCCAGGAAGAAAATCGCGATACCCAGTCCGATGCATGCAAGGATGACGCCGCGACGCAAATCCGAGCGCGGTGTTTTCTCCTTATCTCCGACCAGAAATACTGGTGGGATAGGCGTCCCTTTTTCGATCATCGCAGCCAGCGTGCGATGCAGGAGGACGTTCTTGCGGTGACGGTAGAATAGCAACACGGCGACAATCAACACCGGGCAACCAAAGACGATGGCCACGATCAGGGGCGCCATCACCGGAATGCTCCCTTGCGTGGCGGCGCGAATCTTCTCCAACTCGAAGCGTTGGTTAGCGGTCAGTTCCGCCGACGGGCTATCAGTCGAGTCATCCGATCCGTCAATCTGGATACTGAGACCATGTCTTTTGGCTTTTGGCTTCTCGTTCGTTGCGCTGGCTGGGTTCGTTGGCGAAATCTGTGCGACCGCGGCCTGTGCGGTCTGGTCGGTGTCGTCAGCCTTTAGCGCGCAAGGACCAATTGCCAACAGCAGGCCGAAGCTGGCGGTGATCATCACCAGCGTTGCCAGGCGTTTCATTAACGCAGCCTCCATTCACCGTGTCGCACCGGCAGGGTGGCATAGGGTGCGTTCGTTTTTGACTTCAAAGGCGGCTGCCCACCCCCCCCCGTCAGGCCGCCTCCGTCCACAGCACCCCAGTCCACAGACCAGGACCGTCCGCAGCTCATTTCATACGTATTCACCGCCCTGACCATATCGCGCAAAGCCACGCCGAGCGCGGGGACGAGCGTCAACCCAACCGCAAGTGAGAAACACAATAACTGCGTACTATTCTTCACGTAAACTCTCCTTTGCCTGTCGATGCCATTGTTGTCTTCAATAGTACGACGCTCCGAGCAGGGAGTTTGGATTTGAAAAAGTGAACAATCGACGGAGTCGGGAAACCAGCCCGCTGACGAAAGGGCCGCACGCCCGCCATCTATGCAGCGGCGGTGCCACGGTACACGCGAGGGACACGGGCGGTTTTGGTGATCCCGCAGAGCACTTCCCAGGGAATCGTTTCCTCCCAGCCAGCCACTTCGCTGGCCGTAATGCCAGCGCCGTTTTGCTCGCCGACAAAAACCACTTCATCACCACATTGCACCTCCGAGGTTTGCGTCACGTCCACCATGATCTGGTCCATCGTGACGCGACCAATCACGGGACAACGCTTCCCGCCCACCAGCACTTCCGCCTTGTTCGACAAATGCCGGCTGAACCCATCCGCATATCCCGCCGTGACCGTGGCGATGCGCATCGGTTTTTCGGCGGTAAACGTCTGGCCGTAACTGATAGTCCGGCCCGCCGCCACGTCTTTCACGTAAGCGACCCGCGCCTTGAAGGAGAGCAGGGGACGGAATTCGCCCGCGTGCTGTTGCTTCGCGCAAATCCCATAAAGGAGCAGCCCGGGCCGCACCATCGCCAGCCGTGTTTCGGGAAACTCCAGCACCGCCGTGCTGTTCGCCGCGTGAAGCAAGGGAATCTCGAGGCCCTGCTTCTTCAGTTCCTCGACGACCTTGAGAAAGAACGCGAGTTCGCGACGCGTTTCGTCCGGGCTCTCGTCCGCCGACGGGAAATGAGTGTACAACGCCTCGATACGCAGTTGGCGGAACGCGGCCATCTGTAAAATCTTTTTCACAGCGTCTTCATGCCAGAACCCAACGCGTCCCATGCCGGTATCAATCTCGACGTGGACACCAACGCTCTTCCCCTGACGCCCCGCTTCTTCATCAAACAACCGGGCTTCCTCAAGCGCCGAGATCGTCGGCGTGATGTCCTTCTGGACCATTGTCTCGACTTCAAATGGCAATGCCGAACCGAAGAACAGAATCGGCCACCCGCTCCCGCCGATTTGTCGCAGCAGCAACGCCTCGGAAAGATTGGCGACGCCAAAGGCATCGACGCCGCATTGCATCAGCGTGCTGCCGACCTGTCCAAGACCGTGACCATACGCATCCGCCTTGACCACGCCCATCAACTTCACCTTCGGCCCGATCCGCCGACGGATCGCCGCAACGTTGTGACGCAGCGCATCCAGGTCAACCTCCACCCAGCAGCGATAATAAGATTGCGGAATCATTCGCGATGACCTTAGCAAAACCGGCCTCTCATGGTCAGTGTCTTAATTTGGAGGACCACGTTTACCCCGAATCCTTTTCGGGGCTCCGTCGTGGCCGTCTGAGATCGTCGACGTCTCCGTCGCGACTCCTCTGTGGCTGCATTTCCCGGCCAAACGAACCGGATTCACTTTTTTTGTAGCGTCGTCGCAACTCACGCCCAGATTGGTAGTTACATCGAAAACCACGCCTAAACCAATCCGGTTCGTTTCGCAGAAACGTATGTTTTTGAGCCGTCTCTGTCCTGGTCTTTCCTGCCTGTTCCCTAGCCCCATGTAGCCGCGCCGCTCTGCCTGGCCTTCGTAGCCTTGGCGAAGTAGGCTCGCCATGCTGCCTCCGAATTGTAGGGCACGATGCCTGCCTGTCCGCCGAAGCTTGCCAAGTGGCGAAGGCAGATCGTTTAGGTATCGCGCCATGCCGTTCATTAGAATATCGCCCTCTCCGCCATCTTTGTCTCTCTCCGGTCTGTCATGCTGAGTCCCGTCATTCGACGGGATCCCGCAGGATTGCGGGACTTGTCGAAGCATCTCTCACGAAACCAGCAACCCTTCGAGAAACTGAACGCTTTCAGCAGTTCAAAAATTCCCCACGCCGTAGCGCCAGCGCCGCCCCCGGTGCCCTCATTTCCGCCCTGGAACGAACCCAATTCCCGCTCAATACCCCTCAAAAACCCCCTCCGAGTCGGACGAGTCGCGCCGTAGCGGCCTCGCGAAGGCGGACCGGTGGGTTCGTTTCCGAAAACGAACCCACCTGCAAACGTCGCTCTGCAAATCCAGAAGTATTTTAGCACACGCATGATACAAAGAATTTCCTCTCCAAAAACGGTGGGTTCGTTTCGCAAAAACGTATAGGGGCCCCTTTGTCTTCGGTGAGGGTCTCGGTAGGGACGCGCTGCTGCGCGTCCGATGCCCGTCTGTAGCCCAGCGCCGCTCATTAGAAGGTCGCCCTTCATCATTCCCCCTTTTACCCTATCTTTGCCCCCATGTCCAGCAAAATGAATCGATTAACGATACACCGCCAAACGGGGTGGTAGGGCCGCGCTGCCGCGTGGTCTCCGCCCTTTTTTCCTCGCCTTCTTCCGCACCTACGTGGCACATTCCCGCCCGTCGCAGAAGGCGCGGTCCGATCACATCAACTCAACAACGGAGAATCCCCATGAAATACATGATCTGCTGGACCGAACGTCCCCAAGGCACGCCCATCGAATACGAGAACGCCCAGAAGCGCATCCTCGAGGTTTTCCAGCAATGGAAGGCGCCCGCCAATTTCAAGATCGAGTTCTTCGTCGTGCGCGTGGGCGATTGGGGTGGGTATATGTTGGTGGATTGCGATGACCCGTTGACCGTTCACAAGTTCTGCTCAACCCTTCCGTCCTTCGTATTCGAAGCCCGCCCCGTGGTCCCCGTCATGGACGCCGTCCGGGTCGAACTCGAAGCGATCGCCTTCCGTGACGGCCTCAAAAAGAAGTGACCGTTGTAGGCCGCGTGCCCCCAAGCGGCGGGGGTACTGCCTTAAATGTGGAGGGCCACGCTCCGTCGTGGCCGTCCGGATTCTTGGCAACAGCGGAAGCGATCACCTTGATGGACTCAAAGGCATGTGACACCCTATGAGGTTCCCCGCCCTGCCTCTCCCCTTAGGGGAGAGGGTTAGGGTGAGGGGTATTTACACAATTCCGGATGCGTGCAAGATTATCTCTTCAATATGAACTGGGATGAAAAGTACCGCAAAGGCGAAGTCTTCTGGGACAAAGGCGCGCCCTCGCCGGCGATGAAGCAGTACCTGGAAGGTCATGCCGTGCGCGGGCTGGCGCTGGTGCCGGGCTGCGGCCGCGGAGCCAAGCGCGGAATCCCTTTCTGGGTTGAACGTTGAGCGCCTGCCCCGAATCCTTTTCGGGGTTGAGCGTTAATGTGTTCGCTTGTGGTACATCAATCCCGACCTCGATCCCGGCGAGGAAGGCCCTCCTTACCCCTTCAGCGTGCCTGACCTGACCGCTCTCTTCGCCGACAGCTACGAAATCGTGGACGACTACGTGCCCGATGTGGCCTTTGCCGGTCGCGAGGCCCGGGAGCGCGTGCGCGTCCTGCGGCGCTTGGCGGGATGAAGTCGGCTCAGGACTGAGTCTGATCTCGACGTTCAAAGCGAACCTTGTTAGCTTCTAGGCTGCGATTTGGAGTCTCAAGGCAGTGCGTCATTGTGTAGCCACCTGCCTTCGGGCTCGCATATATGAAGAAACCATCACAAGCCAGCACAGTTTTTCGCATCCTATTCTGGAATGTGAACAGAAGGGATTTAACTACCTGCGTCTGTTCACTCGCAGATTCGACGGGAGCTGATGCTTTGGTGCTTAATGAGAACAGAGTCCCGAGCGCCACGACGCTTCGGGCGCTCCAGCAAACCGTGTCAGTCGATTTCTACATACCCAATGAGGGGGTCAGGGCTTGACTCTTGACACTTCCACCCGCACTTCGTGTTCTTCGCGTCTACTTCGTGCCCTTCGTGTACTCACCGCTTGCTCAGCGCCACCGGCTCCACGCTTGCCGTCTCATACGCCTCCGCCTTACCCCAACCATCGGCCAGCGAGAACTCGACGTACGGACGATCCGCCGCGCGCAAGTTGTCTTTGCGGTTCGCCACCCAAATCTTGTCAGGTGAGGGGGCGACCTAGTATAGAGTGCAATTGACTTGTACCCCGCAGGCTGAGTATAATCAAGGCTTCGGAACTGCTTCTGAGAGCTAGGATGAAAGTAAAGTATACGGTCCGAAGCGCCTTGCTTGCACTGAGTTTCCCTCTGCTCGCTCAAGCTGGGACATACCGGCCCCCAGTCGTCATGACGCTGGTGCTGGATCGTAGCGGGTCCATGTCTCCTTCTGTACCGATACAATCTTGTACGTCTGGAACTCAAGGCGGCAAGTATTTACCAGCTGCGGTTACGCAGTTCATCAATATGTTCGATGAAACCCTCGACCGGGCAGCACTCGTTTCTTTCTCGGTGTCGGCATCGAATGATGTTCCCATGACCGCCCCGTTCGGTCTGTTCAAGACGCCCATCATCAATACACTCACCCGCTTCAATAATCTTTGGGCAGGTGGCACCTGTGCGATTGCCGGTTTAACCAACGCGCTGGTCATCCAAAACACTGCCGGCGCCCCGGCGAATGCAGTCAAGGTCGTGGTATTTTTCACCGACGGTCGGGGTAATATGACTTTCGGCAATTTTAACGGGGTACCTCTTAACTTCGGGGGAAGTGACCCGCCCCAGCCTGGTTGCTTTGCGCCGGATCCCGGAGCTAGTTTTTGGCGCACGAACACTTCTGAACAGTCTCAAGTTAGTGTCTGCACTGTCAGCTGTGGCAATGCTCTGTCGGGGTGTACTGTCAATGGCACAACTATCACCGGTTCTACATTCACCAATGCCCACGGGGTCCTAGAATATTTCTGCGCATTTAATATTACAGAGGACGCTACCAACCGCTGCGTTCTGATTGCCAACCAACTGCGGGCTTCCAGCAACTACGTTTATGCGATCGGGTTGACTACCCCCGACAACAGTGCTCCTCCGAACCTCACGACGCTACAACAAATTGCGAATGATCCGAACAGTCCGACGTTCGATCCGACAAAACCGGTCGGCCTGGCCTTCTTAACTGACGGAAATCACCTCACCAATGTATTTCGACAGGTCGCCACGGATATCCCTACAAGACCCCCATTGATCGTTAGCCCATCCGCCGTTACCGTCAACACCGACCCCGGGATATGCACGGCGTCCCACGTCAATCTGGGAACCCCATTAACGGTCACCAGATGCTCCTGGCCTTGGCCTGTAACCTTGTCCAGCAATGCCCCAACGGTTTTCTCGAAAGGCACAACGCTTGTGGTTTGGACAGCCACCGATGCTTGCAGTAACCAGGTCACCTGCACACAATCGGTTACGGTGGTGGACAACCAATCGCCGACCATCGTTTGCCCGGCACCACTGGCTGTGTCCTGCGCTGCCGCCGTACCGTCGCCCAACCCGGCCTCGGTTACAGCCTCCGATAACTGCGGTTGGGTGGGAGTGGTTTTCATTGGCGACACCATCACCAATCAAAGTTGTCCGGATCGGTACACGGTGTTGCGCATGTATGGGGCAATAGATGCCGTCAACAACAGCGCTACTTGTACGCAAACGATCACGGTCAATGCCACCACACCGCCAACGATCACGGCTCCGGGCGACGTAACGACTTCCACTGATTCAGGCCAATGCTACGCCAGCGGGGTTGCGTTGGGATTGCCGGCTACTTTCAGTCCGTGCGGAGGCGCTTTGACAATCACGAACAACGCGCCCGCAGTCTTTCCGAAAGGAAGCACGCAAGTTATTTGGAGCGCTACGGATTCCTGCGGGAATAGCTCGATCGCGACGCAGAATGTTGTGGTCGCGGACAATCAACCGCCGCTCGTGGCTTGCCCGGCTAACATCCTGGTCAACGCCCAGGATTCCAACGGCGCTGTCGTCGCGTTCTCTGTCACCGCCTCCGATAACTGCGATTCCAATCTGGTTGCCAGTTGCTCGCCGGTTTCCGGCAGCCAATTTGCGATTGGCACGACACCCGTGAATTGTGTCGTCATTGATTCCGCGGGGAATACCAACATCTGCTCTTTCAGTGTGACCGTTGTCGACGCCAGTATCTTTAACATCCTGTCGATCACGTCGCAAAACAGCGACATTTTACTCTCATGGGTCATGCCCTTGGGCCTGACAGGCATCGTGCAGGGTTCTGCCGACAATTACGGTGATGACTTCACTAATGTGAGCGCTCCGTTCTACACGCCGGGTAATGGCGCTGTTACAAACACGTACGTGGATCCGGGCGGGCAGACCAATTTCCTGCAGCGGTTTTATCGGATCCGACTGACGCCCTAGTCTTCTGCCTCAGCCCTTCTTCGGGCAGCAGTGCAGGATGTCGTACGGCTCGTGCCCTTCGTGTGCACTCACCCTGAAAACCAGTATTTAGTGGACATGCATGCTGCACTCTGGTCTATTTGCGCGCGGAGAGGCACTCGGCGTGGCATCCCGTTTCCTGCATCCCGTCCGTCCGAAGCGGTCGCGAAGCATGAAAACGCAAGCATCAGGGAACCCACCCCTCATAAAATCCAGATTTCTCGCCACACTTATCGCCATCCTGTGGGCCGTCACCTTCGGCCCGGTCGCCCATGCCGCATTGACGACAAACACTTGGTCAAATGCAGCCTCCGGCACGTGGAACTGGGTAAACGCGTCGAATTGGCTATTAGGTCTCGCGCCAAACATCAATCAATCCGCCATCTTGATTACCAATCAAGCCGGCTTCATGGCTGGAGCTCATAACCTGACCGTCACGATCGACAGTACGACGGTCGCCCAGCCGGTGACAATGACCGTCAGTAACGTATTCATATCGGCGCCGGGGACAGGGGCCAAAGCCGCCCACAACACCTTGTTCCTCAACAACGCCGGCTTGGTCACACCGTTGAAGATCACCGGCTCTCTGAGCATTGCCAACAACGGTACGGTGATTATTACCAACTCCCTGTTGGTTGTGGGCTTTCCCCAGGCTTTTAACGGTAACGGCGTTTTCATCGATGGCGCTCTGCAACTTCAATCGGGCTCGCTCATCGCTACGAGTGTCGTTAGCTTTATTGTGGGTGAGTCAGGTGCCGGACAGATGACGGTGTTGGACGGCATCTGGCAGACGGCGACAGTTGTGATCGGTGATTTGTCTGGTTCACAGGGTATGCTGACACTCGCCGGCGGCACCAGCGTGCTAAGCTACCTGGTAATCAGTTTGGTGCCAGGAGGCGACGGCTCGGTGTTGATGACGGGTGGGTCTCTGACCACCGCCGAGGCTGATATCGGTTACATTGGTACAGGCCAAATGACGATATCGGGCGGCACCTGGCTGGCCGGCAATGTGAACGTCGGCGCTTGGTCCGATGACATCTACGGAAGTGGACAAGGCACGCTGACGGTGGCCGGCGGCACCACCGTTATTGACGGGACCGGCTTACTCCTCAATGACTTCAACATTGCGTACGAGAACGGCACCACGGGCTTCGTGTGGATGACCGGCGGGCAACTGATTACCACCAACACATCTACTTACGTCGGTCACAGCTTCGAAGGGTTCGGCCAGATGGTCGTCTCCAATGGGGCGTGGCAGGCACGCGACGTAACAGTCGGCACTGGCGGCGGGGCCCTCGGAACATTCAGATTGGTCGGCGGCACTACAACGATCTCCTCCAATCTGGTCTTGGGCGATTGTACAGACGGATCTGTGGGCGAGGTGTATCTTGCCGGCGGCATTCTCTACGTCACCAACGCGACGCATACGGCAGTCGTTGATATTGAAAACGGCGCACTCACGATCAATGGCGGGGGTACGCTGGTCGTTGACGTGTTCGTAATGACCAACCCCTGCGCCAATTTCGTTCGGGCGGGTGGCATACTCATTTACCGAACCGCGATTCTCGATCCGGATGGCGATGCAGACCAGGATGGCTTGCCAAACTGGTGGGAGCAGGCACACGGGTTGGATCCTCTCGACCCGGCCGATAACAATGGCCCCTTCGGCGATCCGGACGGGGATGGCTACTCGAATTGGGAGGAGTACCTCGCGGGATCGGATCCGCGGAATCCCTTGTCCACGCCACTACAGATCACCCCGCCGCCATTTCAGATCACGTCAATGGTACGCTCGGGCAACAACATCGTCCTCACGTGGATGACACCCGCCGGGACAACCAATCAATTAGAAGTGACGAGCGGGGGAAGCGGTGGAGCTTTTTCGACAAATGGCTTCACAAATCTCGGCGCGCAAATGTTGATCGGCGGCAGCGGGGCCATTACCACCAACTTCACCGACGTGGGCGGCGCGACGAACAAGCCCGCCCGCTACTACCGCGTGCGGCTAGTGCCATAACGAGGAGACCCAATGAAACTGAACCGGACAACAATAGCGATAGCCACCCTTTTCCTCTGGACAACGGTTCATGCCGCTACGATCACCGTCACCAGCACCGCTGACAACGGAGCCGGTACGCTGCGCAACGCCCTCGCCAGCGTCGCGAATGGAGACACGATCAATTTTACAGTCGCTGGCTCGATCACGCTGAGCACGGGCGAACTTGTCGTCAGCAACAGCGTCACCATCTCGGGCCCCGGCCCGGGCAGCCTCGCGGTGAACGGCAACGCCGCCAGCCGCGTGTTTCACATCACCAACGCCGTCACCGCCGTCATCTCCGGCTTGACCATCACCAACGGCGTTGTCTCCGGTAGCTTTCCCAGCTTCCTCGGGGCTGGCATCTGGAACGACCATTCCACGCTGACGCTGAGCAATTGCATCGTTATCGGCAATCAGGTGGCCAGCGGCTCTGGCGGCGGCCTCTTCAACGATGGTTTATCCGGCAACGCGACACTTTCGATCATCGCCAGCACGTTCAGCGGCAATGTGGCCAGCAGTGGCGGCGGCGGGCTCTACAATCTCAGCTCTGGCGGCACCAGCGTGGTGACCGTGGTCGCCAGCACGTTCAGCGGCAACAACGGAGGTTCCGTCAACGGTGGCGGGATCTTCAACGATGTTTCGGGTGGCCACGGCACGATCACGGTAAGTAACAGCACCTTCAGTGGGAACGAGTGCAGTGGAAACGGCGGCGCCATCGCCAACAACGCACCCACCGGCACTGGCACGGTGACCGTGGTGGCCTGCACTTTCAGCGCCAACTCGGTCGGGTCGGAGTCGTCTGGCGGCGGCATTTACAACAACGGTGGCAGCACGACGGGTCTGGCTGTTCTCACCGTGATCGCCAGCACCTTCAGCGGCAACTCCGCCGCCACCAGCGCTGGCGGAAGCATCTACAACTCCGGCCCCAACGCGAAGCTGGAAATCGGCAACACCATCTTGAAGGCCGGTGCGACCGGGGGAAACATCGGCGCGAGCACCGCCACTTCCGATGGCTACAATCTGAGCAGTGATAACGCCAGCGGCCTTTTGACCAACGCCACCGACAAAATCAACACCGATCCGCTGCTCGGCCCGCTCGCCAACAATGGCGGCCCGACTTTAACCTGTGCGCCGCTGCCCGGCAGTCCCGCGATCGATCGCGGCAAGAGTTTCGGCCTGAACACGGACCAACGCGGCTTGCCCCGTCCTGTTGATGATCCCTGCATCACCAACGCCACCGGCGGCGACGGCAGCGATATCGGCGCGTTGGAGACTCAAACCGCTTGCGTCAATCTCCAGATCACCGCGATCACCCGCGAGACAAACAATATCCGCATTACCTGGACGACGTACATCGGCAAGACCAACGCGCTGCAACGCACTGCCGGCACCCCCGATGGCAGCTACCAGACAAACGCCTTCACCGACATCTTCACCGCCACCAACACCGCCGGCACGACGACCAACTACCTCGATATCGGCGGCGCGACGAACAAGGCCGCCCGCTACTACCGCGTACGTCTGGTACCGTAGGTCACAGGTTCGTGTTCTTCGCGCCTACTCAGCGTTTGCTCAAGGCCACAGGCGCGGGCACCGCATTCGTTGCCGCAAACGCCTCCGCTTTACCCCAACCATCGACTAGTGAGAACTCGACGTACGGACGATCGGCGGCGCGCACGTTGTCTTTGCGGTTCGCCACCCAAATCTTGTCGGCGGTCAAATCGTAGATCACGGTCTGCAAGTTGGACTTCATCGCGATTTGCCTGGCTAAATCCTGGATGGCGCTGACGTCGATCTTCCCTTGCATCTCGCGGACGAGCTTCTCCTGTTTGTCCTCGTAGTGCCCGCCGTACACAATATCGCGGAACTGCGGCATGGTCTGGTTATCGACTTTCAGCTCTTCGCTCTCGTTCGCGTGGTAGGCAAGACACCGCTGGGCCGAGGTCACCATGCCAATCGGATCGTTGTGCCTGTCGCCGAGGAAATAAACATACGAGTTCGTCCGCCGCGTTGCGCGAATGATCGCGGCGCCATCCTCGGCGGTGTCCGCATAACGCAACACATTCTTCAACATAAACGGCATCGGCGTCCCCGCGAGCGTCTCCCCCGGGGGATTACCGTAACCCATCTCACTGAGCGCGACGCCCTTCTCGCTCACGCCGGATACCGCGCCGACAAAACCGATCCAGCCAATTGTAACGTACGCGTTCGCGTTCCCGGTCGTCGGACGATAGACCGTAATCAACGGACGCCGTTGCAGGTTGAAATTCGCGCCGTAATCGAGGATGCGCAGTTGATAAACGTGCCCGTCCTGCGTGGCGCTGCCTTTCGCCACCAGCCCGCTGCAACTCGTTTCGCCAACATCCGGCAGCGCATGCATTCGATGGATCACATCCAGCGGAATGCCGCTTCCCGCCGCCAGGCCTTCCATCTCTTCGAGGTCTTCCTTCGGCGCATAGCGCGCCATCATCTTCCAGGCGCGGTCGAGGAATTCGTTAACGATCTGCTCCTCATCGCGGACGGAGATCATCTTCGAGTCGCGCAGGATCTTCGGCAGCAGCTTGTCCGCGCCCACCTGCACGTCCTTGATCGTCTCCCGCACCTGCGCCGCCAGCAGCAACCCATGTTCGTACCCCATCTCGTAAGGCGTGCCGGTCACGTACAACACCGTGATGCGATTGTCGTCATCCCCGACGTATTCGACGTGTCCCGTGTGGGTGACGGTACGATCCATCGGCGGATCGCTGAGGATCTTTTCCACCTTGGGATTCTTCATCACCAAGGTGTTCGCAACCGTCCCGCACCCCAGCGCCAGCAAGCCGCACATAGCACACAGGCAGGTATTTCTAAAAGTCAGCATTTCCTTGGCTCCCGCAGATATAACTTACGCCAATTTGGCAAAATCGCCAGTGGCCGCAGGACGGTTTGAATTACCAGGTAGCGCCCTGATTTGCCGTTTGGAGGGACGCGCTCCGGCGCGTCCGCTGGTTAATGCGGCCACGACGGAGCGTGGCCCTCCATGTCAGGACACTATCAATTACCAGTGGTAATCGACGCCGTTCAACGAAGGGGTGCTCTTCTGCCAGATGTTGGACTGGCCGGCCGGCGCATTCGTCGGGGACGAAACACCAACCCCGGGCGTTACCGCATTCGTGACTGCAACGGATGGCGGCGGAGCCGCGATCGAAGCCAGCCGCTCTTTCGGACCCCCAGGACCAGACTGCATCGACTTCGATAGCAAACTCTGCGAGGTCGGAGGCATCACGGGCAGCGGATGCGCGACCGGCAGCACCGGCCCGGACGGAATGGCTGTCGCGGATGGGATATCAATCTGCGCCGGTTTGGGCACAGTCACTTCCGGCAGCGCCGGCTCCGGCACCACGGTCGCTGTAACCGCCACCGGCGCATTCGTCAGAACGACCGCGTCCTGCCCGCCGAACGCAGTAGTCACAAGGCTGGCGATCAGGCAGGTTCCCGCAAGTAGTCGTACTATACTCACTTTAGGTAAACTAACGAAGAATAGGGATTGTGTCTAGTTTTCGGGCTAATCTGGCCACGCAGCTTGACTTGTAAAAGCGTTTCGATAAGAATCGCGCCAGCGAACCCGACACCGTAATGAGCATCTGGAAAGTCGCTCTTTTATCCGCGTTGATCCTGACCGCCTTGTGGCTGCTGGCGCCATCCCGTTCCGCAAAGGCCCCCGAGGTAGGTGTCACTGAAATCAGCTTCGTAGGTCGGGGCGGCGGGCCTGTCGCCGACGCGCTCGATGATGCCATCCGCGTGTTCGAGGAGGAAAGCGACCAAGCCCACGCGAAAGACCCGTCCAAGCCTCGTTATCGTCTCGTCAGCGGCCAAAGCGCCTCACGTGGTCAAACCGAAGACCCGACCCGGTTCCTCGTGAGCGTGGCCGGGGGGATGCCGCCCGACGTGATTGTCTTCGACCGCTACGCCGTGACCGAATGGGCCGCCCGCGGCGCCTTTTACCCGCTGGATGAATTCGTGGCGAAAGATACCGCCAGCGGACGCCCGGACGCGATTCGCGCCGAGGATTTTTACGACTCGTGCTGGGATGAGGTCGTCTACCGCGACCCTCTCACCGGCCAGCGCGGCCTCTACGGGATTCCCGAAAAAGTGGACAACCGCGCCCTGTTCTACAACAAGGATCTCCTCAAACGGGCCGGCTACGTTGACGCGAAGGGGGAGGGACGTCCACCGAAAACGTGGGAAGAGCTTGAGGAGATGGGCGTCAAGCTCACCGAGCACGACGCGCAAGGCCACATCACCCGCCTCGGCTTCGCGCCGAACTACGGGAACTCCTGGCTCTACATCTACGCCTGGATGAACGGCGGGCGGTTCATGAGTCCCGACGGCAAACGCTGCACGCTGAACGATCCGAAAATCGTGGGCGCGCTCGCATGGATGAGCAAGCTCGATGACGACCTGGGCGGCGCGGAAAAAGTAAACGCCTTTCAATCGACGTTCCAGGCCGGCGACCTCGATCCGTTCATCACGGGCAAAGTCGCCATGAAAATTGACGGCTTCTGGCAGATCACCGACAACGTCGCCCAATTCGGACGCAACCTGAATTACGGCATGGCGCGCCCGCCAATCCCGGCCAAGCAACTCGCCGCAGGCAGTAAGGTCTGTTCATGGGTCAGCGGCTGGTGCTATTCGATACCTTCGACCGCCAAGAACAAGGAGGGCGCCTGGGAACTCATCCGCTTCCTCGTGAGCCAGCGAGCCCAGGAAATCATGGCGGAAAGCCAGCGGCTCTCGATGGTCAGCCAGGGCCGCGTCTACGTCCCGACCCAGAATGCGAACAAGACGATCAACAAATGGCTCTTCGACAAGTACGTCGTCAATGAGCCGGGGATGGACCCCAAAGTCGGGGCCGCCGTGCAGGTGTTTAACGATTTGCTGGAAGGCCAACCGTATCGACCCGTGACGCCCGTGGGCCAGTTGCTTTGGAACCAACAACGCGACCGTACCGAGGATGCGCTCTACCACAAGATGACGCCGCAAGCGGCGTTGGACTACGGCACGCGGGTCGTGCAACACGAACTCGACCAGGTTCTCAGTCCGCCGCGAGGTGTCGCCATCAATTGGAATATTTTTTTCATTCTTTACGCTGTTCTTCTGGTTGGAGCTGCGGTCGGCATCTATTGCTGGGACACCAAGGCGAACCTTCGCCAGCGTGTCGGGAATGCGCTGCAGGCTGTTGGCGGTAGTGCGTTGGCGAAGCGCGGCGGCGAGGTCGAAGGCTTGCAGAGTTCATATTTTCGTTCGCAATGGAAGGGCGGCTGGCTTTGCGCCCTGCCGTGGATTTTAGGTTTCGTCGTCTTCACCGGCGGGCCGATTCTATTTTCGATTGTCATCAGCTTTTGTGATTACGACATTTTGCACCCCGCTCGGCTCATCGGCTTTAACAATTACGGATGGCTGCTCACTAAAGACCCGTTGTTTTGGAAGGCCACGTGGAACACCCTCTACATGGTCATCGGGATTCCGCTGGGCATGGCCTTAGGTCTGGGGATTGCCTTGTTGCTCAACCTCAAAGTGCGCGGAGTCGCCGTGTGGCGGACATTCTTCTATCTGCCGTCGATCGTGCCGATCGTGGCCTCGAGCATTTTGTGGATTTGGATTTTTACCCCTAACGGCGGCTTGCTCAATAATGTCCTCGCCTCCATCGGCATCCACGGCCCGAACTGGTTGCAGGACGAGAGCACCAGCAAGCCCGCGCTGATTCTGATGGGCTTGTGGGGCGCGGGTGGCGGCATGATCATCTGGCTCGCGGGACTGAAAGGCATTAGCGAAAGCTACTACGAGGCCGCATCGCTCGATGGCGCGGGGACCTGGCAGCAGTTTCTTCACATCACGCTGCCGCTGCTGTCACCGTACATTTTCTTCAACCTTATCATGGGCCTGATCGGCACGTTCCAGATTTTCACGCAGGCCTACATCATGACCCAGGGCGGACCCGTGAACTCGACGCTCTACTACGCCTACCAGTTGTTCAATTGCGCGTTTCGCTACCTCCAGATGGGCTACGCCGCCGCGATGGCCTGGGTGCTGTTCCTGTTGGTATTCGGGTTGACCGTCGTTCAGCTGAAACTCCAGAACCGCTGGGTCTATTACGAGGAAGGATGAGCGACCCGCAATCTCCCCGACAACACGGCAGCGGCTACTACCGCTTTGTCGAGTTCTGCCAACGCGTCTGGATCTACGTGTTGTTGCTCGTGGGTTCACTCATCTTCGCGTGGCCGTTTGTCTGGATGGCCACCACCTCAGTCAAAGTGGATCGGGAAATGTTCGTCGAGCAAATGCACGTGTGGCCGCAACGCCCGATTCCGCAGATCAAGTCGCCCTACATCGACACGCGGTACTATGATGATTTGTCCGGGAAGCACCTGAACGAACTGTTGCCCGTGTTGGAAGCGCACCTGCAGAAGATGGACTACGCGTGGCCGCCGGAAATTGATCGTGCCACCGCCATCAAACAGGTCGCGCGCGGCGCCTTCCAGAAGTTGCAGAACACGATGCCCGTAACGATCTGGGATTCTAATTCGCTCGTTGCCGAGGCGACCCAGCGTGTCGATGTGGCGATGGTAAGTGACGTTCTGGGTCAGGTTCGTCGCGTGCTGCTGATTGGCCAGTTGCGCGCCCGCTCTTACGATCTGCAGGAGGACCAACTCGTCGCCCCTGACAAAGTCTCTACCGGGTGGCAGGTCGGCGGCACCGCTGAGGCGAAGCTGGTACAGGTGGATGACAAAAGCGAGCCGCACGCCGAATTGCGTTACGATTTCACGCGCGGCGACAAAGTGACGCTGTCGCAAACATTCCAGACGAGTTACGCCATCGCCCGTCTTTATCGCCTGCAGCTTTACCTGCGCAACGACGACACGTGGCACCCGGTGACTGTGTACATCGAGAAGCTCGGCAAGAAATATCAGGCCGAACAGACCTACGATCTCGCCGACTTTACCAGTTGGAGCATTGGCACGTGGCAGGAGCCGGGCCCGGATGACAAGACGAACAAAGTTCGCACGTGGAATTTACTGCGGGAAATCGGCCCGAGCCCCGTGACGGGCCTCAACGACATCAAGGTGACGATTGAGATTGACCGGAATACGCAAGCCGGCGCGTGGTGGTCGAAGATGCTCCGCAACTACAAGCTGGCCCTCCAGCACCTGCCGTTCTGGCGCTACATGGCGACGAGTTTGTTCATTGTGATCCTGAACGTCTGCGGCACGCTGCTGAGTTCCTCGCTTGTGGCGTACAGCTTTGCGCGGTTGCAATGGCCGGGCCGCAATTTCTGTTTCGCGCTGATGCTGGCGACGATGATGGTGCCGGGGCAGGTGACGATGATTCCCCTGTTCCTCATCATCCGCGCGCTCGGTTGGTACAACACGCTGTATCCGTTGTGGGTCACCAGCTTCTTTGCCGGCGCGTTCAACGTCTTTCTGCTCCGCCAATTCCTCAGGGGCATCCCGCGTGACCTCGAAGACGCTTCCAAAATCGACGGCTGCGGTTTCTGGCGCGTGTACTGGCACATCATGCTGCCGCTGGTTAAGCCCACCCTCGCGGCGATTGGAATCTTCACGTTCATGGCCAGTTGGAACGAGTTTATGGCCCCACTGATCTATCTCCAGGACCAGCGCCTCTATCCGCTCGCGCTCGGCCTCTTCGCCTTCAACGTGGAAGGGGGCGTAACCACCAGCATGCTCATGGCCGGTTCGCTCCTCATGATCACCCCCGTAATCCTCATCTTCTTCTTCGCCCAAAAATACTTCATCCAAGGCGTCACGCTCACCGGCATGAAGGGGTAGGGGACTGGTTTCATAGAATGACTTTTCCGGTTGTAGATACCGTCTTGATTGTCAAT
>PLZV01000010.1 GCA_003152315.1 Verrucomicrobiota bacterium | reverse complement strand
CGCGCTTTCATATATTCATTCTGAGCGAAGCGAAGAATCTCTCTTTGCACACACACGTCAGCACCGCAGAGAGGCTCTTCGCCTCGCCCATGATAACGCAGAATTCCCGTAGTTGTTGAAATCGCATCAGGACCCACACTTCCATTCCACCCATAAAACCTCGTCTTCGTCATCACCCTTCTGTAACTTTGAGCCACTGCCTTAATCATGCTAACGATTCGCCGCTATCAACCATCCGACCACGCTGCCGTGTGCGAATTGCACAAAACGGCCCTGCTCGCCGCAGGCGCTCACATTGGTGGCTGCGCTTGGGATGCGGATCTGGATCAAATCGAGGCCGTTTACCTGAACGGCAGCGGCGAATTCCTCGTCGGCACTCTTCAAGACCGCATCGTCGCGATGGGCGCGCTACGCCAAACCGACCCGGATCGGGCCGAGATTAAACGAATGCGTGTCCATGCCGATTATCAAAGACACGGCTTTGGGCAAGCGATCTACACGGCATTGGAAAAGCGCGCCCAAGAACTCGGCTACTCCGTCTTGCACCTCGACACCGCCGTCGTCCTCGTCGGCGCCCAACATTTCTACGCCAAAAACGGCTTCAAGGAAGTCCGCCGCGGCCAACTCGGCGGCCTCGACTGCATTTTCTACGAAAAGCAACTCGGCAGCGGCGGAAGTCTTTAAGAGGTTTTCGAAGATTCCGGCGGTCGGCTCGTTTGGCTTGCTTCGCTGTCGGATCGGGAGCAGGGTTTGAAGGTAGAGATGTGGAATGGCGGGTCTGAGGTGCAAAGGTACCCGCACGTGCATAGGCCACTTGATTGTCGCTCAAGATCCGCCTCATGATTGGCTGAGTCAATAAATCCGCCCTCGCGCGTGAACTTTTCGGTCTCGACTTGCAACTACTAGGATACAGGAGACAATCCTACAAACGTGCAATCCGAACCAGGGTTAATCGAGCAGTTGTACCGGCAGCATTCGGGCGAGCTTTATAGTTACCTCGCCCGGCGCTGTCCTGATACCGCGACCGCCGGCGATCTCTTGCAGGAAACCTTCTTGCAGGTCGTCCGCCAGACGGACCAATTGCCGGCGGTGACCATGCCCCGTGCGTGGTTGTTCGGCATCGCCCGCCACATGCTTGCCCGACACTACCGCCGCCAACGCGATCCGTTGCCCGTCGCGCAAACCTGGTACGAGTCCGCGCCCGAACCTGCCGCCAAGGACGACCGCCTCGCCGCCATGCGCGAAGCCATCCGCAGTCTCCCCACCGAATTGCGCGACACGCTGGAACTGCGGCTCGAACAGGAATTGTCCTACGAAGAAATCGCCCACGTGCTGGACATCCCCATCGGGACCGTTCGCTCGCGCCTGCACAACGCCGTGCGCCAGTTGCGCGGCACGATGACCAAGCCGGAGGAAACAAATTCATGAAGCCCGATATTTTGGAACGCTTGTTGATGGACCGCGCGCTAAAGCGCCTCGACCCCGACACCGAGGTGTTGCTGGCCGATTATCTCGCCAACGACCCGGCCGTGGCAACACAGGCCCGGGAGTTACAGGAAACGGTGCGCCTCGCCGCCGAGATAATGCGCAGCCCTGCGCCGACGGTCGAGATGCCGAACCAGATTCATCGGCTTGTCTGGCGACACCGCGCCGAACAGGTATTCGCGCTGGCCGCTTCGTTCGTCGTCGGCGTGGGCCTTACCGCGCTGGTGATCCACGCGAACCCGCGTCGGGAAAACATGGCGGCTGTCAATCCGCCACCGATTGCAAAAATTCAACCGGCTCTCGTGAAGAGCAGGATCGAATCGCTTCCCTTCTGGTCCAACCAGCGGATGTACCTCTTGGCCTCCGCAACCGAACAATCACGTTCCAAGAGTGATGCAAACTCGAAGGAGAATTAAGATGACCATCACCAAAAACATTTCCAAACGGTTTTTTGGTAGTCTCCTGAATTGGAGGGCCACGCTCTGTCGTGGCCGCGTTAAGGGAACGGACGCGACGGAGCGCGTCCCTCCAAACGGCGAATTAGAGTACTACCGGTTTTTGAGCTGCGTAGCCGGCTGTTTCTTGCTGCTGGGCGCCGGCTGCGACCTGCACGACTTCATTCACTGGGCTCCCGACGGCCAGCACGCTTTCGTGCAGGGCAACGACGGCACCTGGTTGGTGGACGGTTCCGGTGCCATCCTCGGTCCGGCGACCGATGCGCGCGCCTGGCTTCCAGACTCCCGCCACGTAATCGCCGTCCGCGACGTCAAACCAAAAACCTGGGATGAGTACGCGCAATTGATAGGCACCGACAAAGTCGACCGCGTGACGGAAGCCGCCGACCACATGGTGAACGTCATCCAGAATTATCACGGCACCTGGAGCAATTTCACCGACTCCGTGTCGTACAAGAAATGGGAACGACTAGAGGTCGGCGAGACATACAACGGAATCTGGCTGTTCCAGTCGGTGACCTTCTATCTCCGACAAACCAATCCGCAGGCCATCGCTCCCGTCATCGATGCGATGTCGGCGGATGAGAAAGCGAAGATCGACGATCTCACTCCCAATATCCACGAGATCATCATCCGCAATGTTCTCCCCTCCGAACCGCCGGCCGATCAGTTGTTGGCCCGGTTCCCGTTCTCAATCTTGTGGGCGAGCGCTTCCCCGACCGGAAAGGTGATTGCGTTTACCGCGGAAACACCGGGGCGCCCGTCCCTCTATGTCATCCCTGCCTCCGCCGCTGGTCACGCCACGCTGGTGGACGAAGGCGTTACCGAAGGCGACTGGTCGGCCGACGGCCAGGACCTTGTGTACGCCAAGACCACCATTCCTTACGAACTGCTCAGCAAGGGCGTGCAACTCGGCACGATCACGAGCCGGCAGGTTTGCGGGTCATTCGGCCAGATGCTCGCCGAGTTCCCACCGGCCAAAGACTTGGCCGGGGTCCTTCTCAGTGAACACAGCACTCGCGTGGCCTGTCTGCCGGATGGACGGACCTTATTCGCCGCGGCTCCGGTCCACTTGCCGGCCATCTCTGCCGATATGCCGGGTTTACTCACGGTGTTCGCGCTCTCGTCGGGCCCAACACAGTCCGTCGTATCGGTCGTCACCCCAGCTGACATCGAAGGGCTGCCGAACCGTGCGGACCGCTTTGTGCTCAGCCCGGACAAAAAGAAGGTGGCCATCCCCGGCAACGCCGGGAAAGTGAGCATTTTATCCTTGGACACCGGGAAACTGGTGCCACTGCAGGCAAGCGATGTGTACACCAACACGCAAAACTCTGAGCAACTCATCCCGAGTTGGCGAACCGCGAATGAAATCACATTGGCCGTGCCTGCGGGCAACCCTTCCGGAAGCACCAACCGGGTGGAGGTCGTACTCGCAAACCTGGCCGGTGGCAAAACGGCCATCAGCCGATCATGGCCGACCAACATGGCCGATCTATTCCTGCCAGCCGCCGGCAAATAGCTGATCGCTGGCCGACGGCTACTGTTGCGTCTCTAACAGGCCTTTACGATGAGACGGCAGGACGGACCCCTCACCCGTCCTCTCCCCCAAGGGGAGAGGAGATGCTGTTTGGTCTGCGCTTTGGGGGATTTCCTCTCCCCCGAAGGAGAGGCGTAAGGTGCCTGCTACCAATACCACAGCATGCGTGAATTTCCTCTCCCCTCCGGGGGAGAGGAGTAAGGTGAGGGGGGACCGCGCTTTAAGGAAACTTCTCGGACGGTACGCTAGGCAATTCTGATCGGCAATCGCCGGATGCGTTTGCCAGTCAACGCAAAGACCGCGTTGCAGACCGCGGGAGCAATCGGCGGCGTGCCCGGCTCGCCAATCCCGCCGCACGTTTCCTGGCTCGGGACGATGTGCACTTCGATCGCGGGCGTCTCGGCCATGGTCAACAACGGGTAGTTATCGAAGTTGCCCTGCTGCACGCGCCCATTTTCAATCGTGATCTCGCCCTTCAGTGCCGCCGTCAGCCCGAACACGATGGCGCTTTCCATTTGCGCCGTCACGGTGTCCGGATTGACCACCGTGCCGCAATCCACCGCGCACACCACGCGATTCACCTTCACGCCGCCATCCTCATTCAGCGACACTTCCGCGACTTCCGCCACGAAACTGCCGAACGATTCAGCCACCGCAATGCCGCGCGCATGGCCTTTCGGCAACGGCTTGCCCCAACCCGCTTTCGCCGCCGCCAACTCCAGCACGGCCTTGTGTCGCGGCGATTTCTCGAGCAGCCCCCGGCGAAATTCGTAGGGGTCCTTGCGGCCTGCCACCGCGAGTTCATCAATAAAACTTTCCGTGATGAACGAATTCTGCGAATTGCCCACCGAACGCCAGAACCATACCGGCACTCCCACGTCGGCAATCGTGTACTCGACGTGGATATTCGCGATGCCGTATGGCAGGTTCGCCGCGCCTTCGACGCCCGTCGGGTCGATGCCGTCTTTCACCGCGCCCGGAAACAAGCCCATCATGATGGACGGCCCGACAATCCGATGGCTCCACGCCACGGGCAGGCCGTCCTTGTCCAGCGCCGCCGCGAATCGGTTATACGTTGCGGGCCGATACATGCCGTGTTGCATATCGTCCTCGCGGGTCCAGATGACTTTCACGGGCGCACCCACGGCCTTCGAAGTTTCGACCGCGTCCGCCACAAAATCCGCCGCGAACCGCCGCCCAAAACCACCGCCCAAGTACGTGGTGTGAACGTTGATCGCTTCGGGAGGGAGTCCCGTGATCCCCACCGCCGTGCGTTGCGCCAGCGTCTGCCCTTGCGTGCCGACCCAGATGTCACAGGCATCCTTCCGCACGTGCGCCGTGCAATTCATCGGCTCCATCGTCGCGTGCGCCAGGAACGGCACCTCGTACACCGCCTCAATCTTCTTGCCCGCCCCGGCCAGCGCCTTCTCAGCGTCGCCTTCCTTGCGCGCGTCGGCACCGGGCTTCTCCGCGAGCGCCTTCAACCTCTCCGTGATTCCAGCGCTGCTGAGTTTGGCGTTGGCGCCCTCGTCCCATTCGATCTTGAGCGCGTCGCGGCCTTTCTTCGCCGCCCAGAATCCGTCTGCCACCACTGCCACGCCGCTGCTGATCTGCAAAACATTCTTCACGCCCCCGATCTTCTTCGCCGCGGTCGCGTCAAAGCTCTTCACTTTCCCGCCAAAGACCGGACAGCGCGCCACCACCGCCACCAGCGCGTTAGGCACCTTCACGTCGATGCCGAACACCGCGCTGCCGTCCACCTTCAGCGGCGTGTCGACGCGATGGGCGGGTTTGCCCAGCAACTTCCAATCCTTCGGCTCTTTCAACGTCACATTCTTCGGCACGGGCATTTTCGCCGCGGCCCCAGCCAACTCGCCGTAGCTGAGTTTCTTGTCGGTCCGCTCGTCGATGACGAATCCATCGCGCGCGCGGCAGGATTGGGGATCGATTCCCCATCGTTGCGCCGCGGCGGCAATCAACATCTCGCGGGCCGCGGCCCCGGCGCGGCGGAGCGGGTCGAACCCCGTGTGGACGCTGCTGCTACCGCCGGTTCCCTGCTGACCCATCATCGGATTCTGGTAGACCGGGCCGGCGGGCGCGAATTCCGTGTGGATTTTGGCGAGGTCCACTTCCAGTTCCTCGGCCACCAACATCGGCAGTGAGGTCTCCACACCCTGTCCCATCTCGGATTTGTCCACCAAAATGGTCACCACATTGTCGGGTGTGATGCGAATCCAGGCGTTCGGCGCGAACGGCTCGCCGGAGTTTGGCGCTGTTTCCGCGAACACCCGCGCCAACGACGGCAAATGAACCCCCAGCAGCAGGCCGGTTCCCGCCGCGGAAACGATCTTGATGAAATCGCGGCGATTGACGGGGATGGTCGTGTTCACTTCCCGCCTCCTTCCTGCGCCGCCCGATGAATCGCGCGCCGGATCCTCACGTAGGTACCGCACCGGCACAGGTTGATCATTGCGCCGTCGATATCGTCATCCGTGGGATGCGGTTTGCGGGTGAGCAGTGCCGCTGCCGTCATGATCTGGCCACTCTGGCAGTAGCCGCATTGTGGGACCTCTTCCGCAATCCACGCGCATTGCAGGACATGGTTGCGGTCGGGTGACAACCCCTCGATGGTCGTGATCTTTTTCCCCGCGACGGACTCAACCGGCGTCACGCACGAACGGATCGCTCCGCCGTCGATATGCACCGTGCACGATCCACACAAACCACGGCCGCAACCGAACTTCGTGCCCGTCATCCCCAGCGTCTCGCGCAACACCCATAACAGCGGTGTCTCCGGCGCAACATCGATCTGCTGTTTCCGTCCATTGACGTCCAAAGTGATCGTCGCCATCTCGCCTCCCCGTTCTTGGCGAAAAGAATAATCCATCTTTTTGCCAAAAGCAATCGCAAGTAGGCGAACATCAAGGCTCTTCACTGGCCAGGACTTTTGAACCAAAGCCCGCTTTGTAGCATCTAATATAATGAGGTGGTACGTATGAAACGGTTTGTTGGCTGCCTGATCGTGGCCGTCGGAATATCGGCTTTGGCCGCTGTTCCAGCCGTGGACGCTCGAATGGGCGGGGCGGGTGCTCCGGCCCCAAGTCATGGGGGCGGCTTTAATGGCGGTGGTCATTTCGATCACGATGGGTTCCATGGCCGATCCGGCTTCTTTTTTGCCGGCGCGTTCCCGTTTTGGTACCCGTATTATTCACCGTCGTACTACTACTATGATTATCCACCGCCAGACTATTATTACCGCGACTACAATTACGCGCCTCGCTATTACTACGACTCTGGTCCGCCGGTTTCCTACTACAATGACCGGAACCCCGCCTATCCTGCGAACGATACCCGCACCTATCTGATGCTCGGTCACGACGCGGGCAAGGGGCTGAGGAACAACACGGTCACGTGGGACTGGTTTGTCGAATACCTACAAGCCTATATCGTCAACGCGCCGCCGTGGGCCCGTGATGAATTTCAACGGGGATTCATCGCCGGCTACGGCGACAACGCGGAGTCGACCTACAAGAAGGGAATTCAACAAGTCGCCCAACGGAACGTCTCCAGCACCGAAAGCCTGCACTCTTCAGCATCGAATCCAAATTCCCAACGGTACTAATCCCCGCGCCGCCTCTCGACCTCAGACCGAGTCGACCGCCTCGCCAACTTGCTGCACAAAATCTTCCAACACGAACGGTTTGTGCACGTACCCCCAAAGACCTTCTTCAAACATCCTTTTGGCCACGGTATCTTCACACCCAGTAAGCAGCAGGGTGCGGACATCGGGGTTCTTCTGCTTCAGGCATTCGAAGACCAGATCCCCGGTCATTCCCGGCATCAGGAAATCGAGCAGAACCAGGTCGATGTTCTTCCAGTTTTGCTCGTAGTATTCCACGCCGTCTTTGGCGCTGTTCGCCGTATGGACTTCGAACCCACAAGGCTCCAGACTGCCCTTTACGATCTCGAGAAGTTCGGGTTCATCGTCGATCGCGAGGACTCTGCCACGGCTCTTGGTGCTGATTGCCCCCATCATGGACACCCAATAAAGCAGGGGTCATTCCACTCGGAGCAAAGTGCGTGAGCACCTGCATATCATTGCCGCGCAGGCCGCTGAATGGCATACAGTCTGCTCTAAATAACCCAAAGTTCGGGTGAAGGGATCGAAATTACCTGTGAGCGAACCGACCAATGAGGCCAGGCAAAACGATATCCGTATCCTGATTATCGATGATGACGGCGTCAATTCCGCGCTCGCTAAAGGCCTCTTGCAACGCCATGGATGCACGGTCGAGATCGCTTCGAATCCCATGCGCGCTGGAAAAATTCGCGTGGAACACGGATTGCGCCGACGTCGTGCTGTTGGATTATTTCATGCCCACACTTGATGGTGGTCAGACCGTCCAGCATCTGCGAAAACTAAATCCGGATATCAAGGTCGTTCTCTTCTCAGGGGCCGAGGAAATGCACCTTCGCCAAATCATGAAGCAGCATCCGATTGACGCCTTCGTCCACAAGCCTCTCCGAATCGACGAAGCGCTCTTCGTCATCCGCAAACTCGTAGGTGAACCCTCCGGACGTGTGCTGAGTACTCGGGCGTAATCCACCGGCACGCACACCTCGCTCGCGTCGTCTCTTCGCGGTCTATGCTTGCCACACCCCGGACTTTCTGGCAATTCCTCACCCAGCATGTCATTGGTGCAGGTCTACACTTTCGTTTGCGTCCTCTGGTTCGCTACTGAATTCGTCGGGACCAGGTTCGCAACCGGGATTCGTGCGCAGGGCCTGGACCGGGCTTCTCTGGGCGCCATTTGGATCACGTTGTTGCTTTCCATTCTTGCGGGCTCCATCGTGCGCAAGTTGGGCTTTGGCGATTGGCATCGGCACGAGCGCGTGTTGCTGGTGGCGGCCACGTCACTGGTGGTCGTTGGGGGAGCCATCCGATTGACAGCCATCCTCACGCTGAAGAAGTTTTTCACCGTCCGCGTAACCATCCTTAGCGATCACCGACTCATCCAGCGCGGCCTCTACACACAGGTTCGCCATCCATCGTACCTGGGAGCCTTGATTGCCTTCTTCGGTGTCGGTCTCGGAATGTGCAATTGGCTCTCATTGCCCATCGTCTTCCTCCCCATCCTCGGCGTGTTTCTTTACCGAATTCGCGTGGAAGAGCGCGCGCTCCAACAGCATTTCAGAGAGGAATACGAGGCCTATTGCCGTTCCACGAAGCGATTGGTGCCCTGGCTATATTGATTTGCTTATCTTGGAAGTCGAGGTTGAGTTTGTTCCTCAATTCATATTATGCTGTCATCGGCAATGGGTGAGACCAGGCAAGATTTTTATCGGTTGAACAACGCCGACGGTACGCAGCAGGCGTTCCATGCGCGAGCGGCCGCGGCGCGGGACGCGGTTTTCGGCCGTCGCGTGTTTGTGCGCGGCGTAGTCGAGGTGTCGAACTACTGCCGCCAAAACTGCCATTACTGCGCGATGCGGCGCGACAACCGCCAGCTGGCGCGCTACCGGCTCGCGGCGGACGAACTCGCGGACTTGATCATCCATCACCGGCCTGCTTCCATGACGGACATCGACATCCAGGCCGGCGAAGATCCCGTGGCAGTTCGCGAAGTCGTGCTCCCGTTGGTGCGTGAGTTGCATCGGCACACCGACCTCGGTATCACGCTCTGCCTCGGCACGCTGACGCCGCCCGAGTACGACGAACTCCGCGAAGCCGGCGGTCATTACTACGTGTTGAAAATTGAAACCGGCGAAGCGCAGCACTACCGCTTCATTGAAGCTCCGGGAACCCTGGCCGAACGAGTCGAGGCGATCCGTTATCTCGCGAGCACGGGCTGGAAGGTGTCGTCGGGATTGATCGTGGGGCTGCCCGGACAAACCGCCGAGATTCTAACACAGTCGTTGCAGTTGCTGACCACACTGCCTCTGGCGGGTGGCAGCGTGAGCCCGTTCGTGGCCGGGGAACAAACGCCGTTTGTCAATGCGCCAAACGGGTGCATCGAGCAAACCTTGAATTGTGTCGCTTGGATGCGACTGGCCGCGCCTCATTGGCTCATCCCGGCCGTCAGCGCCATGAAATTGGTGTCCGAGAATGGTTACGTGCGTGCTTTCCAGGCGGGCGCCAATCTTGCCACGATCAACTTCACGCCACGCAATGTCCGCGCCGATTACCCGATTTACAAACGCGACCGCGTCATTATGGATGAAGAGCGCGTGCTGTCAGCCATCGAACAGGCCGGCTGCCAGCCCAGCCGCATCAGTGTCGCGGAACACCTGCGCAACGGCATCTCCACCGCGCCAGTTTCCTGATATGATCCTGATCCTCGCCGCCGCAGCCTCCTCCGTCCACGAGACGGAAAGACTCGTCTCCTTCACATTCATTCAATTGGTCGCCATTCTTGCCGCCGCCCGCCTGTCAGGGAAAGTTGCGCGATTACTCGGACAACCCCGCGTCGTTGGGGAAATCGTCGGCGGCCTCATCCTGGGACCATCCTTGTTCGGCCGCTTGTTTCCAAACCAGTTTGACTTTGTCTTCAAGTCGATTTCGTCCGTGCCGATGGTCATCCTTAGCCAGATCGGGCTGGCGCTGTTAATGTTTCAAATCGGCCTGGAATTCGATTTCAGCCATCTCCGCGAAAAACAAACCCGCGCCGCGGTCTTTAGCATATCGGCGGCGGGAATCGTACTGCCCCTGGCGCTGGGATGGCTGATCGGTGGCTGGTCTCATGAGTTTTTGGCCCAGGGGATCAACCCGCTGGGCTACCGGCTCTTCCTCGCCGTGGCGCTGTCCATCACGGCCATCCCGGTACTCGGTCGCATCATGATGGAGTTGGGAATCACCAAAACCCGTCTCGGCGCCATCGCCATCACCGCCGCGGCGATGGACGACGTAACCGGTTGGACGTTGCTGGCGATCGTCAGCGCGCTGGCAACTTCAGGGTTTTCGGTGGAGACGTTCGCGTTGCAGGTCGGCCTGCTGGTCGTGTACCTGGCCGTGTGCCATTTCGCATTTCGACCGCTGTTGAAACGTCTGATCGACAGATTCATGGGGACCAACGAACGCCTCCCCCACGATCTGTTGGCGATCATGATTATGGTTGTTTTCATTTCGGGGTTGATCACCTACAAACTCGGAGTGTTCACCATCTTCGGCGGTTTCGTTGCGGGCATGATGCTTCACGACCATGCACGGTTTGTAGCGGCTTGGAAGAATACCGTCTCGCATTTCGTCACGGTGTTCTTTCTGCCAATCTTCTTCACGTTCACCGGGTTGCGCACCAACGTGCACGGCTTGAATTCCCCCCTGCTCTGGGGCTGGTGCCTGGTCATCATCGGCGCGGCCACGTTCGGTAAATTCGTCGGGTGCTCGCTGGCCGCGCGGTTCTGCGGCCTGAGTTGGGCGGATGCCGGTTGCCTTGGCATCATGATGAACACCCGCGCACTCATGGAACTCGTGGTGATCAATGTCGGTTTCGACCTCGGCGTCATCCCGCCGAATGTATTCACCATGCTGGTGCTCATGGCCATTTTCAGCACGGTGATCACCGCGCCGTTCTTGCGGCTGTATTTCCGCAAAATCGGGTACAAATACGAGTTGCTCCCGGACGTATGACCTCGCTTTGGACATTGTGGCAGTCCACCGCCGCTAACTACGCCGAAAAACCGGTCGCGATCGATGCCGACACCGGCCGCGCGTGGACTGCTGCCCAACTCACCGCGGAGGCCGAGCACCTCGCCACGATGTTTCGCGGCCCCTACGTGCCCCTCTGCCAGCCCAACAGCGCCTTGTGGCTCGCGACGTTCTTCGCCATCCAAAAAATCGGCGCTGCCGCCGTCCCTCTCGATATTTCGTTGCCCCCTGAAACCCAACGCGAAACCGTTTACCGTCTTGGCGTGCGCCCAAAATCCTCAATTTGCTGCGTGAAGCTTACCTCGGGCACCACCGGCGACCTGAAGCGCATTCTCTGCTCCGCGGCCAACCTGCGGGCGGATGGCGAACACATCATCCGCACCATGGGAATTCGCCCCGCCGACCGCAACCTCGCCATCATTCCACTGGGCCATTCGTATGGTCTGGGCAATCTCGTGATGCCTTTGCTGCTGCAAGGAACGATAGTTGTCTGCGCACAAGCGTTCGTCCCACGCCAAATCTTGCGTTTGATCGACGAACATAAAGTCACGGTCTTGCCGACCGTTCCCGCGATCCTGCGCGCACTGGCCCAATTGGAAGGCGCCACCAAACCGCCCAGCCTGCGCCTGGTGATTTCCGCCGGCGCGCCCTTGACGGCAGAAGTGGCGCAGCAATTCCACCATCGTTTTGGCATTAAGATCCACAATTTCTACGGTTCGTCCGAAACCGGCGGCATCACCTATGACCGCACCGGGACCGCGACGCTGAAAGGTCGCAGCGTCGGCAAGCCGCTGGCTGGCGTGAAAGTGCGGATTCGTCGCGACGGCTGCGTCGCGGTAACCAGCCCCGCCGGTAAAGCCACGCTGCCCGATTTGGGTGAATGGAATCGCTACGCCGAGTTGCGCTTGCTCGGTCGCGTCGGGGAAGTGGCCAACGTCGGCGGTAAGAAAGTCGTTCCGGCAGAACTCGAAGGCGCGTTGCGCAAACTCCGGGGCATCACCGATGTCTGGGTCACGGTCTTGAATGACAAACGCGGTAACAATTACCTCGCCGCCGCTGTCGAAACCACTCGCACCCGCGCTGATATCGAACAGGAATTATTGAAGACCCTGCCCGCCTGGAAGCTCCCCAAATCCTGGCTCATCGCCCCCGCCCTCTTCCGATCCGATCGCGGTAAACTTCACACCACGGAGCTAAGGGCCCGGCTCAGCGTCAATTTGCCTTGAGTCACAACGGTCGAACCGACGCGTAAGACGGCGTCGAATTGCGCGAACGCGCCGAGTTCCTTCTCCAGCGTCACTTCGATGTCCAACGTTTGATCGGGCAAGACCGGCTTGCGAAAGCGAAACTGGCTCACGGCGGCAAGGAAGGCCCCGCCGGATGGCTGCCACAGTACCCCCGCCGCCTGTGCGGCGCACTCGATGAGCAGCACGCCGGGCATCAACGGGTTGCCAGGAAAATGATCGGCAAAAAACGGCGCCGCCGGGTCGAGCCACTTGCGACCCCGACCGCGCTTCTGCGGCTCGATAATCTCGAACGAATCGAGAAACGTAAAACCCGGACCATGCGGCGTGAGACTCATCGTTTCGGCACCTCGAAGACAGTGGCAGCAAGCGGCTGGTTGCGGCGCGGATTGCTAAACTCGTAGGTAATGTAGCTGTCCCAGATCAGGCCGATGCGCATCGAGCGCACGTCCAGCGAGGGCCAGGCGATCACATTGTCGACGAACCGTAGCGGGAACATCCGTCCGGGATGCTTGGGCCGGAGCGTGACCGTCTGTGCGTCGTCGGCCCGCGTGACGATGGCATCGAAAAGCCCGGCGAAATTGGTGCAGCCGTTCTGGAAGAAGCTTAATAGAAACTGCACGTTCTGCGCCGGTTTGCCGTTGTGCACCTCCAACTTGTACGTCCCCAGCGCCTTTTTGTCGCGCTGGATATAGAGGTCGTCCCCGCGCACAAGAACCAGTTCCGACGCAGGATTGGTGAGGACAATCGCGAGAAAACCCGGGGCCTGGTAGCTGATGTGTCCGAGGCTTTCGACGTGTTTTCGCGGAAAGCTCCAGTGAAACACCTGGCGCAGGTCCGCCTCAAACGTTTGCGTGGCCACCTGGTGCGCGACAAACGCGTCGGCATTCGTGTCCGCGCGGGCCGCAGTCAGGCCGATGCCGAGGAGTAAAGCCGCGACAGCGGTATGAATTGATACCATTGGTCCGGGTGATTGCATAACGGTTCACGAAAACGACTGGCAAGTTCGAGCGTGTACTCGCGAACGGTCGCGGCCCGGTCGGGGCCGCGCCATTGCCAGCGCAGGGGCGGCAGCGCTTCTAGCGCGTAGTTGCCCGACTCCGTCGCCAGTATGTTCACCGCCACCAGCGGCGCACCTGTCAACAGACTGAGCCATACGGGCCCGGTCGAAAACGGCACACGGCCATGCGGAAAATCCGCGAACACCACGTCGCCATTGCCGTGCGGTCGGTCCATGAGCATCGCGACGCATTTGCCGTGCGCGAGTTGGCGCGAGATATCCACAAAACTGAATTGGTCCGTGCCGACCTCCAGCGTCTCCGCACCCCACTGTTGACGGTACGCGGCCCGCCAGCGGTTCAACGCCGCGCTCGGTTCCGGTAAGGACAGCACGACCAGCGGCAGTCGAAATTCCTCCATCAGCACCCCGCCGAGTTCAAACAATCCCGTGTGCACCGTCACCAGCAGCGCGCCTTTGCCGTCGGCAAGCGCTCCCTGGATATGCTCGAACCCGCGGCGCGATTCAATCAGGGCCAGTGCGTGTGGCTTGTCGCGTGCCCCCAGCTGAAAATAATCGGCGAGCGTCGCGCCAAAATTGCGGAACGTGCGGCGGACAGATTGTTCGCGCAGTTCCGGTCCGCAGAGCAGTGTAAGATTCTCGCGCACCGCTGTCTGCGTCTGCGGATGCGTCAGGCGATACATTTCTGCCAGCACGCGACTCGCGCAGCGCGCGCCCTTGACTCCGAGGAACCGCGCGAGGACAACGCCGGCCTTGAACCAAAAGGCCCGGTACAATGTCTGCGAGTAATGCGGTTTCAAGTCTCGGTGTAATCCAGTCGCGGCACGATCGGCACGCGGCGATGAAGCGCGCAGATCAATCGAAAGAGTTTCACCCGCCACCACATGTCAAAGGAGCGGCGCATGTTCCCCGCCAGGATCGAGTTCACCGTCTGGACCATGCGAAAGCGGTTGCGTGGGTGCATGAACACCTCGAAGGCGCGGTTGTCGTAGTACATCAGGATCATGTCGCGATAAATGTCCATGAACCGATGCATTTCCCGCGTATAATGTCGCTGCTCCCCAATGGTCAGGGAACGCTTCTGCGTGTCGGCGCGCAAGATCAAGTCCGACGCCCATTGCCCCGACTTTGTGGCAATGTGCACGCCCGACGAAAAAATCGGGTCGATGAACCCACCCGCATCGCCGATTAGAATCGCGCGATCCGCGGCGAGTTGCGCGTAACGATAGCTGTAGTCGGAAGTCTTGTAGAACTCCCCCACTTGCTGCGCGTCCTTCATGCGTCGCGTCAACTCGCTGCTCTCCGCAATCGTTTTTGCAAACCATTCCTCGACCGAGCCGCCGAACTGTTTCAGGTCGTCAAGCATCCGCACCATGCCGACCGAGGTTTTGCCGCCCGCTAGCGGAATCAACCAGAACCATCCGTCCCGCAGCCGCACGATCGTGATGTGCCCTTCCGCGTCGCCCGGGTTGCGGTATATGCCCGTGAAATGCGCGTACACGGCAACGCGTTTCGGGATGTTGAGGGGGGTTTTTGGCAGGCCCAGGGCGCGACCGATAAACGTGTCGCGCCCACTCGCGTCGATCAGCCAGCGCCCCCGCACCTCCCCATCGTCCAGGGTGACGCGCCACCCACCGTCGGTGCGCGTCACTTCTTTCGCTGCACAACCCTGGCGCACTTCACAGCCGCACGCGCTGGCGTGATCAAGCAAGATGTGGTCGAATCTTGCGCGCTCGACCTGGAATGTTTGCCCGTAACCCGGCACCAGGCCGCGCGCGAACCAGAACCGCTGCCAGCGCGAACCGTTGCTGACAAAAAACTCCGCGCCGTACTTCGGCTGGAACCCGGCGGCCTCGACTTTCGGCCACACACCGGTTTCCTTGAGCACGTCGTTCCCAAATGGCAGGAGCGATTCACCGATATGGAACCGCGGAAAGATCTCGCGCTCCAGCACGAGCACGCGCTGCCCTGCCTTCGCCAGGAATGCGCCCGCCGTGCTGCCGCCGGGGCCGCCACCGATGATGATCGTGTCGTAGACAGATGGAGCATTCATGAGCGTCACTGCTATTTCGCGCCGACGCCGGGTTGCTGTGCCAACCAACGACGCAGTGCACCGAGCGATTGCAACGCCTGCCGCGCGACTTCCGCGTCGTTGATCACAATCCCGAACTGCTGCTCGATGGCCACCGTCAATTGCAGAGCGTCCAACGAGTCTAGCCCCACACTCCCCGGCCCGAATAACGGCGTCCCCTCCCCGATCTCTTCGGGCTTGATCTTCAGGACGCAGTTCTCGACAACCAGTTTCTTCAATTCATCCAGCGAAACTTCAGCCATGTGCCTTATCCTGCATCAATTGTTTAGGTCATCCGGCGGCCAAAAGCAAAGCGGAACATTGCCCGCTCAAACCCCAGACGGGCAACAAAATTCTGCGTCCCTCGCGCCGCGCCGCTTCCGCCGCGTCAATTGTGCTCCAGGCAGCGGACGCCACAAACGCATCGCCGCGATACGGCAATGACAGGGTCTTTCCATCGGACAACTGCTCTTCGATGTGGTGAAACCAGTTATGTGGCGCGTTGCGACAACGAAGGACGTCCTTTGGAAATTGCGCGAGGCATTCCTGCGCTGACGACAGCGCTTCGCTGCGCTGGCGGTAGGTGAAGCCTTCCGTCCATTGCGCGATGCGCAGTCCTTTTCCAGATTCCGCCCGCCCCAAGAGTAACGCACCGGCGCCCTCGCTCGGCACAAAACCCGTCCGCGTGGGCGGTGACAACCAGCCCGCGCGCTGGTAGGCATCGATTGCGATGGGATCGAGTTCCTCCGCGCCGATCACCAGCACGTGTTCCACCAACCCGTTCGCCAGCCACGCCGCCGCCACGCTGATCCCATTGACCCACGCCGTGTCGTCACCGACGAGCGAAGAGCATGGTCCAGCCACTCCGAGTACCGCCGCAACATGGCTGGTTGGTGAATTGAAAACTGTTTCGGGAAACAAATTTGGACTGGCAAAACGCTGGCCGGTCTGGACGATGCCCTCAAAAAACCGCCGCGTAGCCACGACCGCGCCCGTGTTGAATGTCGCAACGATGCCCAGCCGGTCTCGAGAGATCGCCGGAGCCGCGGCCAACGCCTGTTGTGCTGCGGCCAGCATATACAAGGTAATCGGACTGGCCCGGCGCACGCGCGACTCATTCTGCAACGTTGCCAGGGGCTCCCGGTTTCTGTCCACGCAAAGCACCGTGTGCTCCCCGGTCGTCACCTGCAACCCCTGTATCTGTTGCGGTACTTCGGACGGCAACACCGCGCCCATCCCGCAAATGGCCAACTCCAGCGGCGGACGATGACCGCCGCCACGCGCTCGATGCACAGCGCCTTGATCGTACCGCTTGAAAACCAGCGCGGCATTCGATCCGCCAAACCCAAGATTCACGGTCAACGTCGCCGCCATTCCGTCTTGCCGCTCTCCTACAGCGACGAGGTTCGCCGCCACAATCGGCTCCGGCTGACGGACGTTCAGATTCGGTGGGAGTTGTCCCGACTGCAACGCCGCCATCGCAAACAAGGCTTCGATACTACCCGCCGCCCCGAGTGTGTGACCAATCGCGGCCTTTGTAGAACTGATGCGCATGCGCGACGGAATCGCGCCGTCCTCGCCAAATACCGCCGCGAACGCAGCGCCTTCGCTCGTGTCATTCAGCAGCGTGCCGGTGCCGTGCGCGTTCACATAGCCGATGTCGGAAGCGTGGCAACCCGCTTCGGTAATGGCCTGGCGCATCGCGGCCACGGCGGCAACTCCACTGGGATGCGGTTGTGTCAAATGATGCAAATCGGTTCCGTGTCCGTAGCCCGCCAGTTCACACAAGATGGTTGCGTTGCGCGAGCGAGCATGCGACTCCGATTCCAGCACCGCAAACGCCGCGGCTTCCCCGAGCATCAAGCCGTTACGCGCCACATCGAACGGACGGCAACGCTCGGGACTCATGGCCTGCAGGCAGTCGAAACCTACGTAGATCAATTCCGTCAGCGCTTCGAAGCCGCCGATCAGCACGCAGTCGCATCGGCCAGAACGAATCAGATCCGCGCCGTGGCCGATCGCATTGGCGCCACTGGCGCAGGCGTTCGCCACAATCGTTATCGGCCCGCGGAAACCGAGGTGCTCGTGCAGATCATGCACCTGGTTCTGCGACTGATACCGCGCGACGCGGAAGAACTGCCGCGCGCGGGATGGTTGCCCCAGCATCGCCCGCAGGAACTGTTCGCCCAACGCCATGCCGCCGCCAGTAGTGCTGACGGAAAGTGCCAACTGCGCCAAACGCGACCGCCTTCGATCGTCCAGCAATCCGGCGTTCGCCAACGCTTCTTGCGCGGCAGGCAATGCGAGACGGCTGGCCCGCGAGAGCCGCGACAATCTTTTAGGAGTGAAATCGGGAAGATCGGGCAATTGTGCCGCCGCGGCCTGTTTGCAGCGACAGCCAGCGACATCAAATAGAGCGACCGGTGCCGCCGCATCTTCCCCCGCCACGAGCCGCTGCCATGTGGTCGGAAAATCCAGGCCCAGCGGGGTCACAGCGCCAATGCCGGTAACCACCACGCGCTCGCTCATGGCGTCAGCCTCCAACAAGGAACGCCCCGGGGTGCGGCAACCGCAGCAATTGTGGGACTTGCTTCATGTTTCTCCCTCCAACGGCACCGAATGATACAAACTCCACCATTTCCGTTTCTGCGAACGGAACACAACCGGCCACGGCATCCAGCAGGCGACCCACGTCAGCGGCCGCAGTAGCAGGCTCCACAAACTAACCACCCACCACGAGCGCATTTCGTAACCGACCAACCAAAACAAACTCGTCGCCGTCAGCACTTCGACCTGCCCCGTCGCCGCCAATCCCAACCAAGCGACCGGGTTGCCCGGATGCAGCAGTACGGCCGAGAGCCAACCCAGCATCGGCTGGATGATGACCAGTCCCGCAAAACCGGCTGGTTGACACCAGCGCACCGTTTTTTGCCAACGGAAGTAATGCTCGATCGCATCCCGCCAATCCGATTCCGCCGCGAAAGTCACCACCGTGGTTTCGCTGACCTTCACCGGCGCCAGGGCGTGGCCGAGCGCGTTGTCGTCCGCCATGCGCGCACCCAGTTTCTCCCACAGCGCGCGTTCGCGAAAGCGCATCGCTGAAAACATCATCGCCGGTCCCAACCCGAATCGCACGGGACCCATTTGCCGGCAAAATAGCACGCCCGGGTAAAACTCCATGTTCACAAATAACCCTTCCAACATCATGGGAGCCGGCCCGATATTCCGGACCACATATGGACATGTCAACATCCCCGCGCCACTTTCCAGGAACTCCCGACGCATCGCATCCAGAGATCCAGCGGGCGCGATAATGTCCGCATCGCTCCATAACCACACTTCGCCCTCGGCGTATCGCGCCAAATGGTGAAACCAGGAAACTTTCGGGCTGTGGAATTGCGCGGGCCGCGGGGCAACGATCACGTTCAATCTCACCCCGGGATAGGTCTGCCGCCACTTCCCGATGACGGGCTCCCAGGCCGCCGCCTCGGTCTCCTCGATGCCCAGTAACATCTCGGCATCCGCAGTCAACTGACTGACAAACGACTCCAAAGCGCCGACCAACTGCGGCGAAGGTGTGTCACCCTGTAAAGATGGGATCGGCTTGAAGATGGATAATGGAGGCCGATTCTGCTGGGCGGCATGGCTTCCACGCATCTTTCGCGAACGCGGTCTATGACGTTCGCGGGAGACGAGCCAGAGCGCGATCCCCCACCAGCAAAAAGCCAGCAGGGACCAACAGATGAGCAGCCATTTAAAATGTTGTGACATTTGATTTCGTCAACGCGAGATCCGCGCTTGATCCTGCCATGCCTGAAACCACTGGACCGCCTCGCGAGCAATCGCATCCAAGGGCGCCCGCGCGCTCCAACCCAGTTCCGCGGCGGCTTTCGAGAAGTCGAACCACTGCCGCCGCCGCGCGTGCGCCGCGGTTTCCCAACAGACCCGTTCGCTGCCCGTCGCTTCGCCGATGGCGCCCGCCAGCGTAATCGCCGCCTTTGGCAGCGTAAAGCGCGGAGCGGGACGATCCGTAACCCGTTCCAGTACCCGGAGAAACTCATCAAGCCACACGTTGTGATGACCGAGCAGATACCGTTCACCTATTCGGCCTCGCTCCGCCACTGCCAGGATCCCCTCGGCCAGATCTTCTACATGGACAAAGTTTAAACCCACATGGGCGCCAAATGGAAACTGTCCGCGTAAATAATCCTGAACAATTCGCCCCGTCGGCGTCGGCTTTTCGTCGCCGGTACCGAGCGGACTCGTGGGGCTGGCAATCGTCACCGGCAGCCCGCGACCTGCGGCTTCCAGCGCGGCGATCTCGCTCAGCCACTTGGAACGTCGATACGACTCGCGGACATCCACGTCGCGCGGAAAGTCACGCTCTGTCAGCAAATCGTGGCGACCCTCCAGCACACCACAGGAACCCACGTGCACGAACCGCTGGAGGCCGACTCGCTCGCCGGCTTCCAGCAGATATCTCGTGCCCGACACATTCGTTTCCTCATTGATCCGCCGTGCCTTGCGCCCAAACTGAAACGCCGCGCCCAGGTGAATGACCGCGCCACAGCCCGGCATCGCCGCCACGACACTGGCGCGATCGCGCAGGTCCCCGCGCACAATCCCGACCCGGTCGCCAAATAGCCGTTGCGCTTTCTCCGGTGTGCGGCAGAATACGCGCACACCCGCGCCCTGGGCGAGTAGCCGCCGCACTACGTGGCGGCCGATAAACCCGGTGCCCCCGGTGATCAGGAATTGCGTTGACCCAAACATTGCGGCAGAATCTACGTCAAACATGAACGACAGAGAAGTGTTTTTCATCGCGGATGATTTTGGGATGAGCCCGGAGGTCAACCGCGCCATCATCCATGCCCATCGCCACGGCGTGTTGCACGGCGCGAGTTTGATGATGGGCCAGCCGGCCACCGAAGATGCCGTTCGCCTGGCACGGGACAATCCAAGTCTGCAAGTTGGCTGGCATCTGCACCTTTGCGACTCGCAACCCATCACGCGTAGCATCTGGCCATGGGGCAAATCACACTCGCGCGCAGGGTGGGCCATCGGCCTGTCCTCCAATGCGCGATGGTTTATGCGCGACGAGGTCAAGGTGCAGTGGGAGTTGTTTCGCGCCACCGGCCTGCCGTGTGCCTTCGTTAACTCACACCATCATCTCCACGCCCATCCATTTGTGTACAGGGCGTTGCTGGATATCCTGCCCCCGCAATTCGGAGGGTGGGTCCGTTTGGGCAAGCCGCGGTTCTTCCCGGCATCCAGGGGCGTGATTCTTGCCGGAATTGCTGATAGGGTGTTCCTCGAACTGCGGCGCCAGCGCTGCCCGCACCGCCGCAGCGATACGATGTGGGGTCTGGGCCGCACGTTTCACATGCAGGCCCGGGAGGTTGCGGATGCAGCGCGGCAACTGCGCCCGGGACTCCACGAATTCTTCTTTCACCCGCGCAATGTGGATAACGATGCGGATGTGCGGTGCCTACTGGAACTAAAAACATGCGAATTTTGATTGCGGTCTGGCTCGTGATGATTTCGGCAGGCTGCGCGTCGGTCCAACCAACCGCTGGCGCGGGCCGGCCCCTCAACTTCCAGCATGATACTTTCGCGTACGCCAATGAATTGGTCTTCAATTACCAAAACGGTGTTCATACCCCAGATGTAAAACCGCAGGAACGCGAACACTCCTACACCCGCCGCTGCTTCATCATGGCCGCAGGCGTGGTGCAATTCTGGAAACACGCCCGCTTCGAGCCGCAAGCGCCGCCCGTGTCAACCGAGGAACTGGCGTGCCGCATTCGTGACGTACGTGATCGCGCGGCATGGTGGCCCAGCGAACCTCCCGACCAGCGTGTTGCCTTCCCAGGCTTTGCCAACCTCCATGAATTGAGCGAACGCGAGGGCCGCCTGTTGCGCGCCAACCTGGGCGCCGGGTGGACGACCTATTTTCACCTGCGGAAATTTCCCATGCCGTTTAAACCTTCACCCGAAGACGAGGGGCGTCTATGCGATAACTTGCAAGACTGGCTGCATCAAGGCCACCCAATGGTGGTGTGGCTCTATAATTTCCCGGAGCTGAACATCAATCATGCCGTCACGGTCTTTGAAGAAATCGCGGCCACCCAGCCCGGGCAAGTTACTTTCCACGTGTATGATCCGAATTACACGGACGCTCCGCGGACCCTGACTTTCGATCGCACCGTCCAGGTATTTTCTTACGAAAAGACTTTTTATTTCCGCGGCGGTCCCGTTCACGTCAGGCGGATGTACACGAGCCTGCTCCGCTAACACACTCGATCGTCCCTAAGCCGGAACCGGCGCAACGCCGGAAGCCAGCGCCTCGTCCATCATCGACTGATAGAGTGTATCCGCCTGGCTGTCTCGCCAGGCGTTGCGATGCCGAAGATCGGCAAAGGTTTCCGTCGCGCCGCTTGTCAGGTCAACCTCGCAAACGAATTCAGGAACGTCGCGGCGGGCCTTGGTCGAGTTGTACGCGCCGTGAAATTGGGTAATCTCGTGGAGCAGACCAAACCGCTGCGGATCATGCTGGACAATCCAGGCCGCCGGCATGAACACCAGTTGCGCCGTCTTGCCGAGCGCGGTGGCCGCCTGGCGATGGTAGTCCCGCCAGGTCAAAACCTCATCGCGCGTGGCGTTGTAATTCTGGCCGTAGGTTCGCGGATTGAGTGCCGCGTAGGCGAAAAACTTGCCGCAATCGTCGCGATGCGTGGATTGCCACAGTCCCAGCCCGTCGCCCGCGCAGAGCACAGGTTGTCCGCGCTCGATGCGGTCCCACGCCGTAGCGTCGGGTTCCAGATTGTCGATCAATGGCGCCCCAGCGCCGTAAGTGCTACTGGGACGAATGATCGTCACTTGAAACTGCCGCTCGTCGTGGGCACGACGAAAGATTTGTTCGCATGCCAGCTTGTTGCGCCCGTAACCGCTGACGGGTTCCTGCGGGAACGATTCGTCCACCAGCACCTGCGGCGGCATTTTCACGCCATAGGTGCAGACGGTCGAACAGAAGATGAACTGCTCGCACCGGCCGCGGAAGGCGCGCACGTCGCTGGCCGCCTGCTCGGGTGTGAAGCCGATCATGTCGATGACCACGTCGAAGCGCGTCGCGGCGAACTGCCGCTCGAAATCCGCAAACTGGTTGCGGTCGCCGGTGAGCCGTTTCACTTCGCCGGACAAGGTGTTCTCGCGTTGCGCGCGATTGAAGACGGTGACCTCGGCACCCCGCGCCAGCAGATGCTTGACGATCCCCCGGCTAATCAGCCCCGTCCCACCAATGATCAACACGCGCATCCCTTAGACCAGATCGCAGGCCTCAGCCGGCATCCAGTGCGCATCCTTCCCGTCCCATTTGACGTTGCAGCCAATGGGATTCATTTTCGGTTGGCTCACCGGTTGCCCGGCCAAATGTTCCCGCAGCGCCCGCTCCAGGTCGTTGACGGTCATCTTGCTCGTGTCGCGGGGCGTATCCACACCTCGGCCGGTGTAGATGAGTTTTCGGGATCGGTCGAACACGTAGAAGTGCGGCGTGCGCAACGCCCCATAGGCGCGGGCCACGTCCTGCGATTCGTCGCGCAGGTAGATCCATGGGAATTTCTTCTCCTGCATTCGCGCGACCATATGCGGGAAGTCATCGTCGGCGTAGGTGTTCTTGCTGTTGGAATTGATCCCCACAAACCGGACACCCTGGGAACCGAATTGCTCTGCTGTCCGCCTCGTCACTTCGTCCGACCCGGTGACGTAAGGGCAATGGTTGCAGGTAAAAAAGATCACTAGCACCCCGGCATCAGCGAAATCCGCGAGCCGGTAAGTCCTGCCGTCCGTAGCGGGCAACTTGAAATCGAGCGCCTTATCTCCAATCTGCAGTGTGAAAGCCATATTGACCATCCTTTCTTACTTGTCTGCGTCCGGCACTTTGTCCATTTCGAAAATGGCGCTCCCGGCCCGATTCGAACGGGCGACCTGCGGTTTAGGAAACCGACGCTCTATCCATCTGAGCTACGGGAGCAAAATCAATCTTTACAGTGTTTTTGTGAGCATTTCATTATGCCAATATATTGTACTTGCAATCTAAACTTGCAATCTTTACTATTCCCACCATGAAAGCTGCCCCCAGGAGCCAAGTCTTGGAGAAAACCAATATCCCTTGCCTGTACCGTTCCGCCGATTTCGGCGTCTTCTACGGCATCTTCACCCGCAAGGGTGATCAAGTTAAGAAATCACTCAAAACTACTGACAAAGAACTGGCGCGCAGGCGACTTGAAGCTTTACGCCAAAAGGTAGCCCGACTCAACACCAAAGCAGGCAAGGCCATCCTCTTTGCCGACCTAGCCAAACGTTGGTTGGATACCGTCGGCAGCATGATGAAGCCGTCGAGCCGTTTGCGCCGTGAGACCGCGATCAACGCGTTAAAACCGTACTTCACCAACACCGTCCGCGCTATCGACAAGAGCCACGTCGATACCTGGGCGGCATCACGGAACAAGACTGCGGCGGCCCGCACTTTCAACATCGAGCGCGAGACACTGATTCAGATTCTCGACTACGGGATGCGCGAAGGCCTGATTCTGGAGAACCCCGCGCGAGTCGTCGAGCGGCGCAAGCAACACCAAGCCAAGGTTGTCATCCCAACGAAAGCGCAATTTAAGACCCTGCTGGATACATTGCGGAAGTCGGACGTTCGCTATCGCGAGGCGGCTGATCTGTGCGAGCTACTAGCTTATTCCGGCTGCCGTCTTGCGGAAGCCACCGCCATGACCTGGGGCGACGTAAATCTTGAATTGAAAAACTTCACCGTGACCGGCGGCGAAACCGGCACAAAGAACCACGAGGCGCGCACTATTCCCCTTTTCCCCGCGCTGGAAGAGTTTCTTCTACGCGTACAGACTTCACTACCCAAGCCACCCGAACCGACAGACCGCATCGTACAAATCGACAACGCAAAGAAAGCCATCACGTCTGCCTGTGATACATCAAAGCTACCGCATTTCCACCACCACAGTCTGCGCCACTTCTTTTGCTCCAATGCCATCGAAGCCGGCGTTGATTTCAAAACAATCGCGGGCTGGCTCGGGCACAAAGACGGGGGTTTACTCGTAGCCAAGACATACGGCCACTTGCGCGACGAACACAGCGCCGCGATGGCCAAGCGCATGAACTGGGGCGCATCCACAGCCGAACCCGCCAACGTCGTGCCGATGGCGGTGAGGGTATAAAGGACGGCGCATTGCTTGCTCTACTCGGCAGTCGTTTCCTTTAGAAACCGTTCGATCTCAGTACGCGGAAACAGCGGCCTACGCAACGCACGGCAGGGACGCAGTAGCCCACGGGCCACAAGTCGGTCAACCGTGATCGGCGTTACGCCCAGGGCTTTGGCTGTTTCATATCGTGTAAGCGCGAGCCGGAATTCCAACTTGTTTGTTTGCACCCATCTCACGTACCGCATTTCGCGGGAAATTGTGTTCCCAAACGGGAACAGATTGCTGCGAGGAATACGCTTTACTCCAGCGCATGGAAAGATGGCACGCCCGACCCCTAGCGAATGCTAGAAGTTTACCGCGCAACCGCGACAGAGTGCTTTACGCATGAATGACACCCCTATTGACGCCGAACTGGCGCAAAACCAATTCGCAACCGCCATCAGAAATTTTACGCCAAAACCGTCGGCGAAGTTTCAGAGGCTGCTGCCGCTCAAAGATGGCATCGTGGAACTGCGGCGCAAAGGGGCGTCTTACGCAATCATCGCCGAAATCCTGCGCAGCATTAACGTAGTGGTATCGCATGATACCGTGGCACGGTTTTGCCACGAGGTGCTGGAGTTGACGCCTCGGACGCGCCGACCACGCAAAGCGTCCGTTAAGGCGCTACAGCACGATTCGACCGGCAATCCGAAAGCTGCCAGGACGCGCAAAGCCGACAGCTTGTGCGCTATCAAGCCCGCTGTGCAATCGGAGAAAGGTGGCATGCCGGATTTACACATTTTCCGCCCGCAAGGCGTCGGCGGTCCCCGCATTGCCGACCCAAAAACCATTTAGCGCAAACCTTGCGGGCCGCATCTGCGGCGAGCGCGTACACTATGCGTGGTACGTCCGTCAGTGTCTGCGCGGGGACTCTAACGGACTGGCATCGTCGTTGCGATATTTCATCGGTGATAAACCAGTGACACAAGGGTCAGTTGTGCGTCAAAACTTCTAAGCCCGGCTTAGAGGTTGGGCGTCGCTCTCTAATCATCTACACGGTCGAGACGATGCGCTCCGCTTCGGGTCGTTTCAAGCGACGTGAATCGACGCAGATGCAGCGGGAGCGAAGTTGCTCTAGCGTGAAGCCTTAGAAGCCAAGCCGTGGCGGAGCGAGCACTGTCAACGGTGGAAGTTCGGGGCGGCAGGGGAACTCGACCTTGACAGCGCGCCGCGAGCCGTACAATCGAAAGGCGATTCACGCAAACCGACTTGGGTATTCGTATGCGCGATGGACGGTGATTGCGACAAACGATGTGGCTGCGAGAATTTGTGGATCGAAGCGGCGACCTCGGAGCGAAGTCTGATCGCAAACGGCATAGCCAAGTCTTTGGGGTTTTGCGGCGGAGCGGGCCGGAGCGAAAAACACTAAAGTCTTTGGCGGCCCTGCACGGGTAATGTCGGGTCTGTAGTACCAAGACGATGGCCATCAAGTGGTAGGGTCGTTAGCGTGGTGCCAAACGATGTGGCCGTACGCGATGCGCAATCCCTGTCTGGAATTACTGCGCCGCACCAATCTCGAAGTTCAACATGGCCCGCTGGATTTCATACTCGTATTTGGCGCTGGTGTGGGCGATTTCGGCTTCGGTCTTGCTGAGTTGTGCCTGGCTTAGTTCCACGATGGAGCTGCTCCCTAATTTGTATCGCGCGTCGGCCAGTTCGTACGCATGGCTGGCGTTGTCGAAGAGTTTTTGGGTCAAATCGAGCCGTTCCCAGGCATAATTGACATTGAGACCCGCCGCGCGGACTTCGTGAATCGCCGTGTTCTCGGCATCCCGTAGTTTTTCCCCTGCCGCTTGGGCTCGCAACTCGGCTTCCGAGCGCTTGGCAGAATTCAAACCCCCATCGAAGATCGGTAGACTCAGATTGACACCTGCGGCGGCGTACCGATCATCAAAATGAGCGGTGTCGCGTACCGGGATAAGACCGCCGCTACCGAAGGCATTAATGGTTGGATAGCTGAGGGCTTTTTGCGCCTTCGCATATTGCGCAGCCCCATCGCGCTCCAAGCGCAACCGGGCCAGATCCGGTCGCCTCGACAACGCCACGTCAATCAAGGATGTCGTATCCACGGTGGCCGTATTCGATACAGGTTCTTCGATCAGCCGATACGCGCGCTTCTCCCGATCCCCCAGCAGCGTAGAGAGCACCGCGAACGCCTCGTCCAAATCATTTTGCGCCTTGGCCACCAGTAGATTGCCCTCCTCGTAGGCTACTTGGGAAAAGCTGAGGTCGAGTTCGGATCGGAGTTTATTTGTGGCCAATGCGGTAACCTGATCTAGCAGCAATTTTCGTGTCTCCAAGGTTTGTCGTGCCACATCCAACACGGATTGCGCTTTCAATGCTGTAAAAAAGGCTACGTCCACTTGCAACAGGATTTCCTCACGCGTTGCCTCGGCATTCGCATTTTGTGCGCGTGAATAAAGCCGGGAACTACTCAACAGATGCGCGGTTCTCCCAAAATCTGTCAACATCTGCGTGACTGTAAGTCCCTCAGCCTCACGATCAAAAACAGAAGGGTTATTCAGGCTGCCCGCCGCCAGGCGGGTGTTCGATTCAAAGGCATCCACAGCCGTGGCGTTCAACGTCACACTCGGCAGGAACCCGGCACGGACCTGCGTCACTATTTGCTCCGTGGCTAGTGCTTCCAGTTCGGTCTCGGAAATCCGGGGATGATTGCGGAGCGTGATCTCCTGTGCTTCTTTCAAGGTCAGAGAGTGCGTTTCCTCGGCGCGCACCGGGCGAAGACCCAGTCCGACGGAGCAAGCCAACGCCAAACAAACGCATGTCTTGTTCACGCCAACTCCTCGCTCGGCGTGACCCTAGCCGCTTTCCGTCGATAGACCAGCAGATACGCCGCTGGCACAATGAACACCGTGAGCACTACGGAAACGGCGAGACCACCGATGATCGCCCGAGCCAGCGGTGCGTACGCCTCGCTACCGGTGCCGAGTTTGGCAGCCATCGGAATCAGGCCGAATAGCGTGGCCAGGGAAGTCATCAATACGGGTCGCAGGCGTACGCGGCAGGCCAGTACCGCTGCTTCCTGGAGCGGGCGGCCCTCCGCACGCAGCCGGTTCGTAAATTCGACAATCAAAATGCTGTTGGACACCACGATGCCCACCATCATGATCACGCCCATGAGTGACATCACATTCAATGTGGTGCCGGTGATGAACAGGAAAACAATCACACCGGTCAAGCCGGTCGGCACCGCCAACAGAATCAAGAGCGGATCAACCCAGGATTGAAATTGTGCGACGAGGATCAGATACACCAGCAACGTGGACAGAATCAGTCCCAGGCCGAAGCTCTGGAAGGAGGAGCGCATGGCCTGTACGGAACCGCGGACCGTGACGGTCATGTTCTCCGGCAACTGCGTCCGGCCGATGATCTTCTGAACGTCGGCATAGCAGTGGCTTAGATCTTCACCCGACGGCGCAACATACACGTCAATGGTGCGTCGTATCTGATAGTGGTCGACTTCGGTGGGCGCGGTGATGTGGGAGATCCGCACCACGGAATCCAGACGCGTGGGCTGCTTCAAGTTCGACGCGCGCAACGGCATCGAACCGAGATCGGCAAGGTTCTTCACGGTGTCTTCCGGGTACTCGACAGTCAACAAGTAGTTGTTGCCCGTCTTCGGATCGATCCAGTAACTCGGCGCGATCATCCCGTCCGACGTCAGCGCGGTAATGAGACTGTCCACGACTTCTTTGGCGCTGAGTCCGAGTTCACTGGCGCGCTCGCGATCAATGCTTAGTTTTAGGGCCGGATAGTCCACGTCCTGCGGCACGAGCACGTCGCTGATTCCGGATAGCCGGCGCACCTGTTGCGCGATATTGTTGGCGACGTCGTGGGCGCCCTTCATGTCCATGCTGCTGACTTGAATGTCCAGTGGCGCGGGCATTCCCAGATTTAAGATGGCGTCCACCAGGCCGCCCGTCTGGAAATACGCGCTGACCTGCGGCAGGTCACTTCCCAGTCGGGTGCGCACGAGGTTCATATAGGCAAAGCTGCTGAGGCGATGGCTGTCGTTCAGCCCCACTTGCACGAACGCGGTGTGAGGACCCGAGTTGGGAGTAAAAATGGCCGAGAAGCCCGGTGTAACGCCAATGTTGGAGACAATGATTTTGAGGTCCTGCTTGGGAACAACGTCCCGCACAATGTCCTCTACTTGACCGACCAATTTGTCCGTCAGTTCGATCCGCGTACCGGAGGGTGCCTTGAGGTTGATAACGAACTGTCCGGGATCGGTGCGCGGGAAGTAGGCCTTGCCGACAAACGGATAGAGCGCCAGGCTCAGCACGAAAATGCCGATGATGCCGAGGATGGTCGACAGCGGGCGCAACAACGCGATGTTCAGGTAACCTTCGTAGCGATCAAGCATCCGGGTGAACCGACGATTGAACCCGGCATTGAACTTCTGACCCCATGTTTCTGTCTCGGCATGCTCGCCCCCGTCGTGCGACGCATGACCCTTGATCAATCTTGCGCAGAACAGCGGCACCACCGTCATTGCCACGAAATACGAGGCGAACAATGATAGCACAACGGACAATGCCAATGCCGTGAAAAGAAACCGGCTGACGCCGTAGAGGAACAGCACAGGGAAGAAAACCACGACCGTCGTGAGAGTCGCAGCCAACACGGCCAACTCAACTTCTTTGCCGCCCTTTTCCGCAGCGACTTCCGGCGTCTCGCCCATTTCCAAGTGGCGGAAGATGTTTTCCAGCACAATCACGGAGTTATCGATCAGCCGGGAGAAGACCAACGCCAGACCGCCCAGGATCATCGCATTGATTGTGTTGCCGCCCAAGGCCAATGCAATGAACGCGGCCAGGGCGGACAGTGGAATTGACAAGAACACCGCAGCGGTGGCCCGCATACTGCCCAGGAAAATGAGGATCATCACCCCGGTGAGCACCAAGCCGATGGCGCCTTCATGAATCAATGTCTCAATGGCGGTGCGCACAAACACCGATTGGTCGAATACAACCTCCGTGACGAGCCGCTTTGGTACGTCGAGCAGTTTGGCCACGCGAGACCTGACACCGTCGACCACGGCGATCGTGTTGGCGTCGCCTCCCATCTTCATGACCGGCAGATACACCGAGTGCTGGCTGTTGACGCGGACAATATTATATTGGATTTGTGAGGCATCCTGGGCTTTGCCGACATCAGCCACCAACACGGATGCGTTCCCAACTGTTTTCAGTGGAACTCGGTTGAGGTCCTGCATGCCGTTGATTTGGCTGTCGGCATAGACGTTGTAATCGTATGGCCCGATCTTCACGTCGCCCGCCGGCAGGATCAGGTTGGCCTCATTTACCGTGCGGACGACGTCCATCACGCTCAACTGGTGCGCCTCCAACTTGAGTGGATCCACGTACACCATGATCTGGCGATACCGGCCTCCAAAGGCTGGCGGCACGGATGCGCCAGGTACGCCCGCCATCTGATTGCGGATGGTGAACTGGCCAAGGTCCCGTAGTTGGGATTCGCTCAGACCCTGGCCCTTCAGCGTGACAAGGCACACCGGCAGGCTCGAGGCATCAAACTTCATCACCACAGGCGGCAACGTGCCCGGCGGGAGGTAACGCAGACTCGCCATGGCCAAATTTGCGATGCTGGTTACGTCAGAATCCGGATTGGACCCGGGTTGAAAATACACCTTGATGAGACTGACACCCGTCAACGAGCGCGACTCCATATGGTCAATCCCTGACGCCAAGGTAAACATCCGCTCGAACTGGCCGGTGATGTCGTTCTCGATCTGCTCGGGAGCCATCCCGGAATAAAAGGTGGCGACGACCACGACGGGAATCCGTATCGCCGGAAATAAATCAACAGGCATGCGTCCCAAACTGGTCACACCCACCACGCAGGTGATCAGACACAGCACGATAATCAGGTACGGGTATCGGATGGCAAAACGTGACATGGCGAGAAGTAGTTCTTTACGAACGATCCTTTTTGACGGCTGCCCGGAGCTTTTCGATGGAGAACTCCGACGACTGGCACAGTTTGATGAGCGCCTGCTCCTGCGCGGCGATTTCCGCTGCCACCGGCGGAATCCGGGCGGCAATGTCCTCGGGGATGGATTGAACCCCGTGCAGGTCGCCATGCAGTAGGTCTCCGGACTGGATCTTCAGTCCGCCGATCTCAACCGGCGTGCCGACTTCGACGATGTGAACATAGGCGTGCGATACCGAGATGCTCCCGGCGAAAAGTTGGAAGCCAAGGTTTTCGGCTGCCGGTATCGCCCGTACCGCGCCGTTGGTAACGGCGCCGACGCAACCAAGTGCATGGAGGATATTGACGTGCACTGCGCCGAGCAATGACGCGAGCCCGGGACGAGTGGCCATATCCTGCACCACCACCACTCGCGGCGCTGGCAACGAGACGACGTAGTCCCACCAGTCGGTCCGGTCCATGTAATTGTCTCCGGCCACCGGTGGCGCCGATCCCCGAATCTTGACCGTGACGGCGTAGCCGACAACCGGCGGAAGATGCGGAAACAGGCAGCGCATGCTGCCGTCCGCGAATCCTTCGTTGCGCAGGCGTTGTTGAAAACTCTCGATGGCGTTGGCCAACGTGCAAGCGTCCAGGCGGCGCAAGGCTTCCAGTTGCTCGGTAGTCAGGAGTGTGTTCATTCCACGGCCTCAGATTCAATTGTTTTAGTCTCGACCTTTTGACCCGGTTTGAGTTGGGCCGGATTGCCCATCATCACCAGATCCCCTTCTCGGAGACCGGAGACGACTTCGTACTTGGAAGGTGTTTCGAGTCCCAGTGTTACGGGACGTTCTTCGATTTCATGCTTGCCGTTAACGATCAGAACCCGGGTGGTTCCACCCGAAGCCGAGGTCTGGATCGGAATGGCCAGAGTTTGTGGTCGATTTTCCACGTTCAACACCACGGTGGCGTACATGCCCGGGATAATTTCGAGATTCGGGTTGAGCACCTCCATTTCGGTGATCATTGTCCGGGTGTTGTCGGTAACTTTTTGAGTGAAACGCGAGATGGTGCCGGTGAACGATCTGCTGCCGAGCGATTCCACACGCACGTCCACCTTGTCCCCAAGATGAATGTCTTTGACGTACTCCACGGACACGGGGAAATCGAGTCGGAGCCGGTAGTTGTCGGAAACCCGCACCAGCGGCAGGGCCTGGGAGTTGGACGCCGTGCCTGCCTGGATAAGCGTGCCGGGATCCGCATAGCGCCAAGTGACCACGCCATCGAATGGGGCGGTGATTTGCGTGTAGCTGACCAACGTCTGGTACTTTTCCACATCCGCTTTGGCGGCTACGATTGCGGCTGCCGTGGCGCCATCTTTCGCCTCGGCGGTGTCGAGGTCCTGCTGCGCGACGAGATTGGGCTGTTGCTGATTGACCGAGACGAGGCGCGTGTGGATGAGATGGGCGTCCGTGTGATCGGCTTCGGCTTTCTGTTCCGCCGCCATTGCGTTATGCAGGTCGTCCAGCAATTCCGGAACTTCCAAAGTGGCCATGAGCTGGCCGGCCTTCACCCGGTCGCCGAAATCCACCTTCATTTCGCTGACGTAACCGGAAACCTTCGCGTGCAATTCCACTTCTTGATACGGACGGAACTCCGCAGGGATGGTCACCTTCCGGTCAAGGTCTTCGCGATCCACCTTCGCCACGGCGACTGTGGGAAGCACAGAGGATGTGGGTGCATGAGCGTCTTCCGCCCGTACACGTCTCACGGACCATACCAGGCCAACTGCCACCAACAGCACTCCGGTGACAAGGACCAGCCGTAATTTGGTGCAAGCTACTGCCTGTCGCAAGAAATGGGCGAAATATGTTTTCATGGGCTTCTTATGGGAACTTGTTGGCACGGGCGATGGGGAGTTTCACGCGGAACCGGCTTCCGACACCGTTGCTTTCCACTTCCACGACCGACCCGTGCGCGGTGCAGATTGATTTGACGATAGAGAGTCCCAAGCCGGCTCCTTCTGGATCACGGGTTCGAGCTTTGTCCACGCGGAAGAATCGTTCAAAAACGTGCGGCAGCGCTTCGGCCGGAATGCCTATGCCATTGTCCGAGACTTCCAATACGGCATGCCCGTTAAGGGAGGCGACACGCAACTGGATCCGGCCTTTTTCCGGCGTGTACTTAATGGCGTTGTCGAGCAGGTTCACCACGACTTGCTTGAGACGTGAGCGGTCACCATCTACCAAAACAGGCTGTGCCGCATCGCACGAAACTGAAATCCCTTTGTCTTCCGCGAGAAGGCTCATCTGATCCGCAGTTGTCGTCACCAGTTCAGCCAGATCGAACTTCACCCATTCCGCCTGTGACTCACCCGCGTCGAGCCGGGAAAGGGCGAATAATTGTTCGACAATTCTGGCGAGTCGCTCGACCTCTTCGAGCACGCTGCCGATGGTCTCGCGAAACTCTGGCGCAAGATCACGGTTGGCTGACATGCTCTCCAATTCAGCGCGTACGACTGTCAACGGCGTGCGCAATTCGTGCGAAGCGTCGGCGACAAACCGCTTGGAATTCAAGAATGCGTCCTGTAGGCGTCCAATCATGTGATTCAAGGAAAGCGAGAGGCGCTCCAGTTCGTCCGCTGTCCGCGCCACCGGCAGGCGCTCGCTCAGACTATGCTGGGTGATCTGTTCAGCTTTTCGGGCGATCTGATCCACCGGCGCCAGCGCGCGACCAACCAGAAGGTAACCGCCGCCGATGGCTATGAGGACAGCGATCGGCAGTCCAAGGGTCAGTTGCAAGGATAGATGATTCAGCATCGTTTCCACAGGATCAAACGGGGCGCCAACTTCGATGAGGTAACGTACACCCTCGGGTGTCTGATAATTCAAGACGGCGATGAGCAGGGTTGTGTTCCCCGGTAGCCGCACCTTTTGTGAGAACTCTTTCCGCGACGACGCCAGCGGAGGAAGTTGGGTCGGATCAAAGCTTTGGTCATTGGGGATTCCGGATACGTAAACGATGCTACCGTCCGCTCGCGTGACGCGAATGAAACGGTCGTTGACCTCTGGTTCGTAGAGGTCCTTTATTTCGGCTGCCACATATCCTTCGCCGGTCTGGTGAACGCGCGTTACCAGGGTGTCGGCAATCTGCCGCGCCCGCCGTGCCTGGGTGTCGCGCAAGGTGCTTTCAAGAAAAGACTTCAGGTCGAAATACATCAGCACGCCCAGTAACATAAATACGCCGGTTAACAGACCTGCGTACCAGGCAATCAACCGGAATCGAATGGAACGTGTGGTCACGTTTCGGCCTCGTCGGTCAGACAGTAACCGGTCCCGCGCACGGTACGGATGAGCTTGCACTTGTGCGCCTCATCCACCTTTTCGCGAAGATGGCGTACGTAAACGTCGACGATGTTCGTCAGGCCCTCGAAGCTTTCATCCCATACATGCTCAATGATCATCGTGCGGGAGAGCACGCGGCCAGCGTGTGAAGCCAAATACTCAAGTAGCGCGTACTCCTTGGAGGTTAATTCGATGCGTTTTCCCGCGCGGCGGACCTGTTGGGTGAGGCGATCTACTTCCAAATCGGCAACCCGCAGCACCGGGTCGCGACCGGCGGGAGGGCGGCGCAACAACGCCTTGACGCGCACCAGCAATTCGGCGAAAGCGAACGGCTTCGTCAGGTAATCATCGGCTCCCGCCTCGAAATTCTCAACCTTGTCGCTGGTACCATCGCGCGCCGTCAGCACCAGCACGGGCGCTTTGCCGCCCTTCCGGCGCAGCCGGCGGAGCAACTCCGTGCCGTTAAGCCCTGGCAGCATCAGATCGAGGACAACAAGATCGTAGTCAACACTTGAGGCCATTTCCCAGCCGGTGTTGCCATCATAGGCGACATCGACAGCGAAGCGCTCGGCCCGCAGGCCTCGGGCCACCACGTCCGCCACTTTTCGTTCATCTTCTATGAGTAACAAGCGCATGGGAAATTAGACCCACAAGCACTGTCTCAGACGCACATTAAGCCCGCATGAACTCCGTGTTAAAATTCGTTCAGAAACTTTCATTGGTCGCTGACTTGTGGCAAGTAGGCTCTGTTATGAAAAACCTATGGACTTATCTTTCTCTTACGGGCGCTGCGCTATTATGGTCGAGTTGTGCCTACAATCAACACAGCCTTGTGCTGAATCCCGTGGGACCGTCTCCCCAGGTATCGGGAAACAGCACCACAGGAACGCTTGTAGTCTTCTCGGCTTATGAGGTCACGTCACCTGGTGTTGGCGATTTCGAGCACCGACATCACTACTCGGACTACAAGATTTTATCCGAGGACGGGAAACCCGTGCAAACGGTGCATAACGATATTGGCACTGTGGTCAAGGAAGCATCGCGAGTGCAGTTGCCCGCCGGCAAGTATCGAGTTGCCGCCAATTCCAATGGCTATGGCACTGTGATCGTGCCCGTGGTGATAGCGACAAATCGAACGACCGTGTTGCATCTCGAAGGGGGTTATTCGTGGCCAAGCGATACTGCATTCAACCAGGCTAATTCCGTACGTCTGCCTGACGGAGAAATCGTCGGCTGGCGAGCCACGGAATAGAACCGGAGCACGCCGTAATCTGCGGATATGAAGAATCCGTTGCTCGTCTGGCTGGTTGTGGGTCTGGTGCCCTTACTGGCTTCCTGTGCGAGTTCAGGAGGCTCTCTCGTGCTGGGACCCGTTGGTCCGGAAACATCAAAGCGAATTGAATTGGCTCCGACGGGCTATCTCAAAGTCTACTCGGCTACGGAAGATCATAATGACGGAGACGTACATTACTTCCCTCACACAAGTTACACCATCTACTCGGCAGAAGGAAAAATCGTCAAGAAAGTCGCCAACGCCATCGGCATTCATGACGAGGATCCAGCCCTGGCGGAGATACCAGCGGGTACCTACACTGTTCTGGCTGAATCCGAGTATTATGGCATGGTGAAAGTTAAGGTTGTCATCGAACCCGGGAAACTGACGACGGTCAATCTGAGGCACAACGAGCCGTCGCAACGCGATCCCTCAAAGAGAAACAACGACTTGGTGCGATTGCCAAACGGCTCTGTCGTTGGCTGGCGGGCTGAAGGATCGCCACAAGCAAACGCCGTTGGGGCAGCACAAGTGAAATAGGTATCGGAACCTGACCTCGAAACCGGCACCGGCGAAAACGCCCGACATCGCCTCCATGCCGGTTCCCGACACGCTCGCGGCGCTCCACGTGAGTCCTGAGGCAGGGCTTACGCGCGCGGAGGTGGACACCCGACGGAAGGAGCACGGCTACAACGAAGTGGCCGAACAGACAGGGCATCCAGTCCTCAAATTCCTTGGGAAATTCTGGGGCGTGTCGGCATGGATGCTTGAACTGATCATGGTCCTGTCCGCCGTCCTCCGTGAATACTCAGACCTCGCCGTGGTAAGCGCGTTGCTGGTTGTGAATGCCCTATTGAGCTATATGCAGGAAAGCCGGGCAGCCGGCGTCGTCGAGGCACTGCGGCGACGGTTGCAAGTCAGTGCGCGCGTCCGTCGCGATTCAAGCTGGCAGGTCATTCCGGCCCGGGAGTTGGTCCCCGGCGACATCGTTCGCG
>PLZV01000030.1:197785-318405 GCA_003152315.1 Verrucomicrobiota bacterium | reverse complement strand
AAGCGCGCTTTCAGAGATGACAGATTGTGTATTACGTTCGCGGCAAATTCTATGTCCTCGGCGTGCCCTGCGGCGGCACGCCGGAGTGCCTGGCGCTTTGACATCCGCGGCCATTCCGTCTACTATCCATTCGTGACAGCCAAACAAAAGGTGATGGAAGCGATCCGGGATTTGCCGGATGATGCGTCCATCGAAGACGCGATGCAGCGGTTGCTATTTCTTGCCAAGATCGACCGGGGGCTTCAACAAGCCGATGCCGGCCAGACGATTCCTCACGCCCAAGTGAAGGAGAAGATGGCCAAGTGGCTGAAGTAAGGTGGACGCCGCAAGCTCTTAGCGATCTGGAAGCCACCACGGAGTTCATCGCGCGGGATTCGTACCACTACGCCAGTCTATTCGTGCTCGATATATTAGCCGCTGTGCAACGACTGGAGCGTTTCCCAAAATCTGGTCGAATGGTCCCAGAGAAGAATGAGCCAAAAGTTCGTGAAATCATTTTTGGCAATTACCGGATTGTTTACCGTCTCCGCGACGAAATTGCCGAACTCCTGACCATTCACCACGGCGCGCGACCGTTCGACCCCTCTCAACTCGATTGAAAGTGCGCCGCGCTTTCCTCTGGACATCGTATTTCGATAGTGGTATAATGCTGAGAATGGATTGTTTGGCAGACTTCTTTGCTGAGGGCTTCGAGTTCGGGAGGCCGCTTCCGCCACCGCGGGTTTTGGCGGGCGGGCAGGACCTTGAAAACATGCGTTTCTGCGAAACGAAGCCATTTGTAATGTTGAGGAAATCGTATCTATGCTGCACGGGGAGAAGGAGTTGCGTAGATTACAGAAAAATGACAAATGGCTTCGTTTCAGTTCGTAATGCTCATGCCCAATCGCATTACCCTACGGGCCTCGAAACGACGCGAGGCGGTCTTGCGCCTTCCCAAGGCGCTCGGCTTTCTGGAAATGAGGGCCCGCGGAGAGGACGCTGACGCTATGGCGCGAGGTGTCTTTAAACTTATGAAGGCGCCCGGTTGCTTGAAGGGTTGTTGGTGTGGTGAGAGATGGTTCGACAGGCTCACCATGACAGACCGGGGAGGGGGGCGCGGCGCGATACTTGGACGACAGGCATTGCGCCCTACAATCGGAAACAGCACGGCGACGGAGCGCCGTGGCTACAGGGCGAGAGGTGGGCTCCGAAAAAAACGCAAACTGTGAAACGAATCCGCAAATTGAGATGCGCAATTGGAACAATTTATACGGTCGACCTACAAGGCGGAGGCGGCTGGCGAATTCGGCGGTCACAGACCGCCGCTACAATGCAGACACTTTCCTTTTGTTGGGTGTCCGGTTAGTGTGTCGGGCGTCAGGGTCGCTATGAGGAACACGAAGATCACTTGCACGATTGGGCCGAGCATTGAGTCATCCGAAATGCTCGAGAAGATGATTCGGGGGGGGATGAATGTTGCCCGCCTCAACATGTGCCATGCGACGCATGAGTGGACGCGGGAGATTTTTCAGCGCATCCGCACCGCTTCCGAGACGGTCGGGATTCCCTGCGCGATCATGATGGATACGCAGGGGCCGTCCATTCGCACGGGGGATCTACCGGTCCCGATGGAGTTGAAACCGGGGGACATCTTTGAGTTTACGGTCAAGGGGGCGCAGAGCGAAGAAGAGAAATCGGTCGATGTCAATTACCCCAACCTCATTAAAGACATTCACGAGGGTGACACGGTGCTCGTGGACAACGGGGTGATTCGCTTGCGGGTGCTGGAAAAGCTGCACCGGCGGATGCGTTGCGAGGTGTTGACGCAGGGGGAATTGGGTTCGCGTCGGCATATCAACCTGCCCGGCATCAAGATCAGTATGCCGTCCATTACCGAGAAGGACCGACAAGACATTGCCCTGGGCATTGCCTTGGGCGTCGACATCATTGCCTTGTCGTTTGTCCGCGAACGGAAGGACATCGAAGAACTTCGCGAAATACTTCGAGCGGGGCATTCGGACGCAACGATAGTCGCCAAGATCGAGGACCAGCAGGCGGTCGTCAATCTGTTCGACCTGATCGACGCGGCGGATGGAATCATGGTCGCCCGTGGCGATCTTGGCATCGAGTGTCCGTACGAAGAACTGCCGATCATCCAGCGGCGAACGGTCAAGGCGTGCATTCGCAAGGGCAGGCCGGTCATTGTCGCGACGCACATGTTGGAATCGATGATCGAGAATCCGATGCCCACGCGCGCGGAAGTCACGGACGTGGCGAACGCCGTCTTCGAGCAGGCGGATTCCGTCATGCTTTCGGGGGAGACCACGGTTGGGAAATATCCGCTGGAATGCCTCGAAGTGCTCGACCGCATCGCGCAGCGGATCGAGCGCAGCGGTGGCGCCAATTACGCCGAGGACGTTGAACTGATTGAGGAACGCCAAAAGATCGTCCGTTCCGCGGTGGTCATGGCCAACGAATTGAAAGCCAAGGGCCTGCTGGTGTTCACCCGGTACGGGCACATGGCGCGGTACACCTCGTGGCTGCGGCCGAATCATTCGCGGATTTTTGCCTTCACGAATAACGAGCGAATTCGCAACCAGCTCACCTTGCATTGGGGCGTCATGCCGCAGTTGATCCAGTTCAGCGAAGACCCGGAAGAGACGGTTTTGCGCGCCGAGCAGGTGCTGATGGAGCGCGGCTTCCTTTCCAAGGGCGACCAGGTGGTCATCGTCTCCGATATCCTCGCCCACGACAAAGTAATCAACGCGGTCCAGATGCGCATTGTTGAGTAATTGGCTTACAGGCTTGGTAAAAGCTGGCCCACAGGCTGCTACTAAGGACTTGTCAGGGTCCAATGGATTATGGAGCCACATCTCGCTAACTGGTTGATACAACGGCATCAACAAGCTGTCCGCCGCAAGCCGGATCACCCCAAGGCGTGGTCGAAACTTTATACGATTTGCACGCAGGAACTCAGGCCCGCGGAGTTTGTGCAATTCTGCGAGGAAATCATCAAGGCCCATCCGGGCAATCGCCACGCCTGGACGTTTCTCCAGCTCAGCACCAAAGACGATGCGGAGCCTCGCGACCTTTTGGCTTTCGCGAAAGAGGTCGTGCGTCTTCACCCCGACGATGAGAACGCATGGACGCGGCTCGACGGCGCTTATGAAGGCGAGGAAGACGACTTTGACCGGATCGGTTTTGCCAAGGAGATCACCAAACAGCAACCGATTAATCCCTGCGCTTTGTCGCGCCTGGCACTCGCCTACAAGAACCAGGGCAAGTACACCGAGTTGATCTCCGTCTGTTTCCAACTCTTGACCGCGAAGCCGGATGACGCGCAAACTTGGTGCAATCTCGCCGATGCTTATGCGGCCCGTTGCAAGTACGACGATGCCATTGCCTCATACGAAAAGGCCATTGCGCTCAAGCCAAACTATGTTGTCGCATGGAACAATCTCGGAAACGTCCACCACCTCCAGGCGCAATACGACAAGGCAATCGAGGCGTACCAGAAAGCGATCTCCATCAACTCGGGAGACGCCACGCCATGGGTCTGGCTCTGCCTCGCCTATGCGGAAATGGGCAAGCCGAAGGAAGCGTATGAAGCAGTCAAGAAAGTTGAAAAATGCCTGCCGCTCGTCGCCAGTATGCTGACCGAGGAACTGGCGGAGAAGTTCTCAACCGCCGCTGTTGGTTGAAGCCGGTTCGCGTCGCAGAAAGTCCACGCGCGTATCTCCATAAATCGCCTCGCGCACCGATTCCCATGGCGGGATCACTACCAGCGCGTCGCGCTTCGCCGATTCGAGCACCAATAGTCCATCGCCCTCTAGCAATTGTGGCAGACCCGCATCACGTAACAAGTCCTGTGCTTCCTGGCCGTAGGGCGGATCGGCGAAAATCAGGCTGAATGTTTCGCCGGCAGTTCCGAGTTTTCGGAGTTGCGTCTCCACCGCGGCACGGGTCACGGAAAACTCGCAAGTCACTTCGCGGTTCCGCTGGAACGTCGCCAGGTTTCGCTCCAGGCATTCGGTCGCACTGCGCGCATTCTCCACAAACAGTACCGACATTGCCCCGCGACTGGCCGCCTCCAATCCGAGCGCGCCGGTTCCCGCAAACAGATCCAGCACGCGAGCCCCCACAAGGCGCGCGCCCAAGCTGGAGAAAACCGCCTCGCGAATACGATCCGCCGTCGGTCGCACGCCCGCGCGTGGCACGGTCAACGGCATTCCCTTGGCGAGGCCGGCAATGATGCGCATGGTTACTTCGAGAATCTCTGCAGTAATTGCTGCCCAAAACGCTTCGTAATGCTTTTGAGTAAATCAGTTTTTGGTGAGTCGTACGTGCCCGTCACTTTAAAGTCCAACGTCCGCGAACCGTCCGGCTGTTCTGTAAACAAGTCGCGAATTTCGTTTGGATAGCGATCCAGCGCCCCTTTTGCGAATGTGAGCGTCATGTTGTGTTTCAAGGAATGGTCATCAAGCGCAATCGAACCCTTCCCGGTTATTTGTATTTCCGTCGATATCAGACGGATCACTGATGTCTGCATCACATTGTTACTGATCGAGAATTCCACCAAACACTGACTGAACTTCAAATCATGCAGCATATCGATCTGCAATAGGGTTGCGAGCTGGTTTACCAACGGGATCTCCATCAATTGGCCGCCGTCGATCTCCGCGCGACCGTTGCCGACAATCGTTGGCAGTCCGCCTGTGCCGGCCAACGCCGTCGCCGCCGTCAGCTTGCCGCTCATCACGGGCTTTGTCTTGGCGTCCTGCAATAACTTCGTCACATCCGCGTCTTTCACCTGCAGGTTGACGACGTACTTGAGCCCGTCGGCGAATTTCACGGCGACGTCGCCCGCCAAAGCGCCATCTGCGAGTTTGGCGCTTAACGGCGCCAGCTTCACCTCGTCTGACCCGAGTGTTACGGACGCCGCAACGTTCTCGACAAAGAGCGCGTCGGACAGGTTGATCTTGTCGATGCCCGCCTTGGCTGTACCGGCCAGCTTGTTGTCGATCAGGCTCACAGCACTTGAGAAATTAATGCCCTCCACCTTCACGATCGCTTTGTTCTTGTCGCTGACCAGCGAGACCATGCCTTGCGTGATGGCGAGCTTGGAGAGAACAATGTCGAGCGGAGCCGCTGTTTCAGATTTGGTCGGCGCTGGTTTCGGTGCTGCGGGTGTCGGCTTGACCTCGGTCGGCGTTGGATTGGTTGCACTGCCTTTCGCGCCGATGGATTCGTAGTTCCACTCGTTCTTGTCGTTTTGAGAGAGGGTGATAATGGGCTTATCAAGGGAAAGCTGTTCAATCTCAACGCGCCGACTCAACAACGGCAGCAAGCGGTAGTGCAGGACAAAGGCCTCGGCGGTGAGTAGATTCCCGGAAAAGCCAGTCGGGTTACCGATGGTCACACCCCGCAACTCGACGCCGCTGAAAAGCGACACTTGGAAACTGTCGATGCGTACGTCCGCCCCCAATTCTGCTCGTGCCGCTTTCAAAACTTCCTCTTTGAATGCGGGCGATTGCAGATACCGGTTGGTGAAGTAAATCCCGACGCCCACCAGCGTGAGGACGAGCACGATCAGCACAGCGACGATGATGGAAATGATTTTGATGGCCTTCATGACCTGCCTCCACTAGTTCGTATTTGGCTTACCCTGGATTCTCGCCTACAATAGGCGCGCCTTTCAACAATGGACAAGCTCTTCGTCATTTTCAATCCCGCCGCGCGCGGGGAAAAGAACCAGCGTGTCCGCAAGTTTTTGGAGGCGAAGGCCGGGCATTCCGTCACCCTCGCGCCGACAGAACGCGCGGGTGACGCGAAGTTGCTGGCCGCGCGGGCGGTGCAGGAGGGCTTCCGCGCCATCGTCGCCGCGGGTGGCGACGGCACGATCAACGAGGTCGTCAACGGCATGGGCACTTCCGGCGCGACCCTCGGCGTATTGCCGCTCGGCACTGTCAACGTTTTCGCGCACGAACTTTGCATTCCGCGCCGGATTGAAGCCGCGTGGCAGGTCATCAAAACGGGAGAACTGCGCACGATCGATCTCGCCCGCGCCGAAGCCGGGGCCACTACACGCTACTTCGTCCAACTGGCCGGCGTCGGCTTTGATGCCCAGGCGGTGCGTGATGCGAGTTGGGAACTGAAGAAGAAGATCGGCCCGCTCAGCTATGTGTGGGCGGGAATCAAGACCTTGGGGACGACGCTCCCACAGGTGGAGGTTTCTTTGAATGGCAGCGGCCCGCGGGCGGCTGGCACGGCCGTGCTCGTGGGCAACGGGCGCTACTATGGGGGGCCGTTTGCGCTCTTTCCGAAGGCGCGGATGGACGATGGGTTGTTGGATGTCTGTGTTTTTGAGAGCTGCGGCTATTTGGACGTGCTGCGTTACGGGCAAGGTATTCTGCGAGGCGCGCACATCGACCTGGGTGATGTGGAATACTTTCAGGCGGAGCGACTGGTCTGCACTGCGCCTGGCACGACGCCGTTTGAGCTGGATGGCGAGGACGCCGGCGACGCGCCGGTGACATTCTCGATCGTGCCGCGTGCATTGCGAGTGATCGTGCCGAAATTGGACGGAGGGAAAAAACATGCTTGATGAGTTCATGCAGTCCCCAGCCTATGTCATGGCCTGCCAGCAGTTCGACCGGGTCGCCGACATTCTCGACATCGGGCAAAGCGAACGTATCCGCACGAAGATGCCCAAGCGCGCCATGATCGTGTCGGTCCCCACGCGCATGGACGACGGACACACAGAGATGTTCACCGGCTACCGCGTCCAGCATCACCTCTCGGTTGGCCCGACCAAGGGGGGGCTGCGGTATCACCCGGATGTGACGCTCGGCGAGGTCGCGGCGCTGGCGATGTGGATGAGCTGGAAATGTTCGCTGTGCGGGCTGCCCTATGGTGGCGCAAAAGGCGGTGTCACGTGCGACCCACGCAAGATGAGCCGCGGCGAGCTCGAACGCATGACCCGCCGGTTCACGCAGGAAATGATCCCGTTCATCGGCCCGCACGTCGACGTCATGGCGCCCGATCTGGGCACCAACGAGCAGATCATGGCGTGGATGATGGACACCTACTCCATGCACGAGGGTAATCCGGTTCCGCAAATCGTCACGGGAAAACCCGTTGCACTCGGCGGGTCGGCCGGACGCAAGGAAGCAACCGGTCGCGGCGTCGCCTATCTTGTCAACCGCACACTCGACAACCTGAATATGAAATCCGAGGGCACGCGGGTCGTCGTGCAGGGTTTCGGCAACGTCGGGTCAATCACCGCACAGCAGCTTCACCGATTCGGCGCCAGGATTATCGGGGTCAGTGATTACACGGGTGGCATCCACAATCCACAAGGGCTGGATGTGAACAAGCTCATCGACCACACCACGCGACATGGCAGCCTGGAGGGGTTCGTGGATGGCTGCGAGACCATCACCAACGATGAACTGCTGCAACTCGAATGCGAAGTCCTCATCCCGGCCGCGCTCGAACGACAGATCACCGAGAAGAATGTCGGCAAGATTCGCTGCCGTGTCCTGGCGGAAGCGGCGAACGGCCCGACTACCATCGAGGCCGACAGCGTGTTGCGGCAACGTGACGATATTTTCCTCATCCCCGACGTGCTCTGCAACGCGGGCGGCGTCATCGTCAGTTACTTCGAGTGGGTGCAAGACTTGCAGAGCTTTTTCTGGACGGAGGCGGAGGTCAACGACAAGTTGTATCGTCAGCTCGAATTGGCCTACCAGCAGGTGTTGCAGATGGCCAAGAAGCAGAAACTCTACATGCGCGACGCCGCGCTGGCGCTTGGCATTAGCAAGATCGCCCAGGCCAAGCAGGTCCGCGGACTATTCCCCTGACGAGACATGAGACGCATCGACAAACCGACCACCGATCCCGCCCACGACATTCTCCGTGCCGTGCGGCGACCGCTCGACGTTTTCTTTTCTCCCGCCACCGTCGCGGTCATTGGCGCCACAGAGAAAAAAGACAGCGTGGGCCGGACGATTCTCTGGAACCTCATCACCAGTCCGTTCGGTGGCACGGTCTATCCGGTTAACCCGAATCGCGCGAGCGTGCTCAGCATTCGTGCGTACCCGAATATTGCGGATATCCCCGAGCCGATTGATCTCGCCGTGATCGTCACACCCGCGCCGACCGTACCCGGCATCGTTGCCGATTGCGTCAAGGCCGGCGTGAAAGCCGCCGTCGTTATCTCCGCCGGGTTCAAAGAGACAGGTGACGCCGGTGCGGAGTTGGAGCGGCGGGTTTTAGAGAAAGCGCGCCGCGGCAAGATGCGCATTATTGGCCCCAACTGCCTCGGCGTGATGCGTCCGCCAAGTGGGCTTAACGCCACCTTCGCGGGCAAGATCGCGCGCGCGGGCAATGTCGGTTTCATCAGCCAGAGCGGCGCACTCTGCACCGCCGTGCTCGACTGGAGCCTGCGTGAGAACGTCGGTTTCAGCGCCTTCATCTCCATCGGCTCGATGCTCGACGTCGGCTGGGGCGATCTCATCGATTATCTTGGGGACGACCCGAAAACCCAGAGCATTGTCATCTATATGGAGACGATTGGCGATGCTCGTTCGTTCCTGTCTGCTGCGCGGGAGGTTGCGCTCTCGAAACCGATCATCGTCATCAAGCCAGGCCGCACCGAAGGCGCGGCCAGGGCCGCCGCCTCGCATACGGGCTCCCTGACGGGCAGTGACGACGTTCTCGACGCCGCGTTTCGCCGCAGTGGCGTGCTGCGCGTTAATACCATTGCCGAGGTCTTTTACATGGCCGAGGTGCTGGCGAAACAACCGCGCCCCAAAGGTCCGCGTTTGACGATTCTCACGAACGCCGGCGGACCCGGCGTGCTGGCGGTGGACGCGTTGCTCACGAACGGTGGCGAACTCGCCGAGTTGTCGAAGGAGACGCTGGACGCGCTGAATCAGATTCTGCCGCCGGCGTGGAGCCACAATAATCCAATCGATGTCCTGGGGGATGCCGGAGCGGAGCGCTATGCCAAAGCGCTCGAGATCGCTGCGAAAGACCCGCGAACGGACGGCTTGCTCGTCATTCTCACGCCGCAAGCCATGACCGATGCGACGCAGACAGCGGAACAGTTGAAGCCGTACGCGAAAACATTCGGCAAGCCCGTGATCGCGAGCTGGATGGGTGGCGCGGATGTCGCCATGGGCGAGGAGATTCTCAATCGCGCGGACATTCCAACGTTCCCGTATCCCGATACGGCAGCGCGCATGTTCGCCTATATGTGGGGTTACAGCTATGCGTTGCACGGGCTGTATGAGACGCCGTCCTTGTCGGGCCAGGAAGATGTCAATGCACCCGACGTAGCCCGCGCCACGAAGCTCATCGGTGGCGTCCGCAAATCCGGCCGCTCCCTGCTCACCGAGTTTGAATCGAAGGAACTGCTGGCGGCCTACGGCATTCCCACGGTCGATACGCGTATCGCCAAGGATGAGATCGAAGCTGCAAAGCACGCGGCAGAAATCGGCTACCCGGTCGTGCTGAAACTCTACTCCCAGACGATCACGCACAAGACGGACGTTGGTGGCGTGAAGCTGGACCTCGCCAACGCCGCGGCGGTAAAGAAAGCGTTCGCCGCCATCAAGAAATCAGTCGTCGAAAAAGCCGGCGCGAAACACTTTCTCGGCGTAACCGTGCAAGCGATGATCAAGCTCGACGGCTACGAATTAATTCTTGGCAGCAGCCTCGACCCACAATTTGGGCCGGTGCTGTTGTTTGGGACAGGCGGACAACTTGTAGAAGTCTTCAAGGACCGCGCGCTGGCCCTGCCGCCATTGAACGTCACGCTCGCGCGTCGCTGGATGGAACGCACATGCATCTTCACGGCCTTGAAGGGTGTGCGCGGGCGATCGCCGGTTGATCTCGCGGCACTGGAGCAGTTGCTGGTTCGTTTCAGCCAACTCGTGGTCGAGCAGCGCTGGATCAAGGAAATCGACATCAACCCGTTGCTCGCGTCGCCCGAGCGGCTGGTCGCGCTTGACGCGCGGGTTGTGTTGCATGACCCGAACGTCACCGAAGACAGCCTGCCGAAGCTCGCGATTCGACCTTATCCAACGCAATACATCAGCACGGCCAAGATGAAGGACGGCACGCCGATTATCATCCGTCCCATTCGTCCCGAGGATGAGCCGCTGATGGTGGACTTCCACCAGTCCCTGTCGGAAGAGAGCGTGTACTTCCGTTATTTTCATATGATCGCGCTGGGTCAGCGCGTCACCCACGACCGGCTCACGCGCATTTGCTTCAACGACTATGATCGCGAGATTGCGCTGGTGGCGGAGTACGACGACCCCAAAACGACGAAACGCAGAATTCTCGGCGTCGGTCGTTTGAGCCGGGAAACCGGAACGGATGTTGCACAATTCTCCATACTTATCAGCGACAGCTACCAGCGCCGCGGACTTGGCACGGAGTTGTTGCGACGACTGGTGCACGTTGGCCGGGAAGAGGGACTCCAACGTATCACCGCCGAGATCCTTCCTGAGAACCTCGGCATGCAGGCGGTCTGCGAGAAGCTCAAGTTTCGGATGAAGCACTCTGCGAGCGAAGGCCTGGTTCGGGCAGACATCGCGCTGCGGTAGTGTCCTAATTTGACAAGCCGTCGTAGGGAGATCCAGGTGACGCAGGCGCTTTGGCGGTGACGGCAGCTTTCCGTGGCAAGCGGAGCGCAGCACTGGCTGCGCAACACGCGGCGAGGTCGTTTTTGCCGCAACCGATACGCGCCAGTGAAGTTCCTGGCGCAATGGATACGCTGCACGCCGTACTTCCGCAACAAACGCCGCGATGCAGTTTTCGCGGAAAACGAACCCGTTTGTAATCTTCCATTTGTCTCACTCTATTTATTTCTGCCACAATGACTTAACCTCCGTTTCTCGAGTGAAATAAATCGGGTTCGTTTCGCAGAAACGCATGTTTTTGTGCCCCCTCCTCCCCTAACAAAAACGCCCGCTTTCTTCCCTTGTCAAAGAACTAGTTCGACTATACCCATCCCAACACACCGTGTCCAGCAAGATTATCGATTAAAGATATACGGGCAAAATCCATTTCCCGGCAGTAGCCGCCTCGCCCTGTCGAGGTGTCGGTCGCGCAAGGCCAAATCAGGACACTACCCGCGCTGCATGGGACTTGACATTTTCCAAAGGTGAGTTCAGATTCCCGCTGGCGTAATGAAGTACCGGTTCTCAACCATCGTGGTTTGCCTGCTCTACTTGAGCGTGGCGCTCTTCATCGGCGAAGTCCACCATCACGAACACGATCGGTGCCCCGACGGTGACCACGATGATTGCGCGGCCTGCCAGTGGCAACTCAACGCCGTCACGGATGTTCCAAATATCGTACCGCTCATTTTCGGTTGTCTTCTGGAAACCCCGCTACAGATTTTCGATTTCACCTCCTATTCCGCGCCCTCGTTTGCTTTCTCCCCCAGTCGCGCTCCTCCTGCCGCCTCGGCATAACTCCGGTAATCAGGTCGCACCCCCTCGAAAAGTGGGTCTGCACGCTCGAAAACTGAATTGACGGACGAGTTGTGTACCCGAATCAGAGCCGGGGCAACCCGGCGCCGTTTGAGACCCCGAGTGGCGGGCGCGATATTTACAGAAGAGAATGAAATGGCTTCTCCTGTCCACATTCCAGGCCTGCAAGCCTGTTAAATCAGGAGACGAAATCCTTACTGGGAATTGGAAATGAAATCGAACTTCAAGCAACATGCCGTTCGGCTCGGCGGAAGGGTACGTCCCAATCACGCCTGCGCCTGTCTCGCCGTTGTCGCAATAGTTTCGTTCTTTCAAAGCCGCACCCTCTTGGCCCAAACCGACAATCCACCATCCACTGCAGTTCCTCCTCCACCAGCCGAAATCAGCAATCCACCGACCCTGCCTCCCCCGGAAGCAGTCCAGACCAACAACCCACCGGCTGCGCTTCCTCCGACGACAGTCGAGTCCAACAATCCGCCGGTCGTAGCCGCGCCCGTGAGTTCCGCGACAGTCACCAATGTCGCCAACCTGCCCGAGGTGAATGTCTATGGCAAACTGGACCAGGCCCGCAGCCAGATTATGCCGGATTTGGGGGCGACGGCTTATTCCGTGAGCAAGGTGCAATTGGAGTCGGAGTCGCAAGGCGACAATGCGCCGTTCAATCAGGTAATCTTGCGCGCGCCCGGCGTGGCGCAGGATTCTTCGGCGAATGGTGATTTGCACGTTCGGGGCGAACATGCCAATTTGCAATATCGCATCAACGACGTCCTGTTGCCGGAAGGCATCACCGGGTTCGGCTTGGAACTCGATCCCCGTTTTGTGGACAGCTTGCGGCTCATTACCGGCGCGCTGCCGGCGCAATACGGCTTCCGCACGGCGGGTGTCGTGGACATCCAGACGAAAAGTGGCGCGTTCGACCAGGGCGGCGAGGTGGAGATGTATGGCGGCAGTTACGACACGTTTCGTCCCAGTTTTGAATACGGCGGCACGGAGGGAAAAATGAATTACTTCGTCGACGCCAGTTACGATCATAACGGCATCGGCATCGAGAATCCCACGTCGAGCGCGACGCCGATCCACGACACGACGGATCAGGGCAAGACGTTTGTCTATCTATCTTACATCCTGGACGACACGAGCCGAATCAGTTTTATAGGCAGCGCGTCTGACAGCGATTTTCAGGTTCCCAACACGCCGGGATTGCCCGTCGGAACCGCGCCCGGCGGGGCCCCGTGGAATTCAACGGGCGGACCCACGACCTTTAACTCAGCGGATTTGAACGAAAATCAAAACGAGCAGAATTATTACGGCGTCGTGACTTATCAGAAATCGGCGGGTGATTTGAATTTTCAAGCTTCCGCCTTCGCTCGCAACAGCAGTGTGCATTTCACTCCGGATATGAACGGCAACCCAAACACGAGCGGCGACCTTTTCTTCAACGGTGTGGCCAGCGACGTGGATCGGAGGCTGTACTCTGGCGGGCTGCAAACCGATGCCAGCTATAACCTTAACGACAACCACATCCTTCGCTTCGGTGTTTCGCTGCTGGATGAAACCGTTTCTGCCAATTCGACGACGATTGTGTTCCCGATGGACAGCACCGACCCCAGTACATTCAATCCGAACGGGCCGGCGTTTCCCATTGTGGACGATCACACGCTCCACGGTTTGTTTTACGGCGTCTATTTGCAGGACGAGTGGAAAATCGTGCCCAAGCTGACGCTGAATTTCGGCGCACGGTTCGACGTTTTCAATTCTACGTTTGACGACGAGAACCAGCTTAGCCCACGCGCCAATCTCATCTATCAAATCACGGACACAACGACATTGCACCTGGGATACGCGCGTTATTTCACGCCGCCGCCGATCGAGGCGGTGTCGGGCAGCACCGTGAATAAGTTCGACGGGACATCGAACGAATCTCCCGCTGGCCCCAATGCGCCGGACAGCCCGGTCAAAGCGGAGCGTTCGAACTATTTCGACGCCGGCATCAGCCAGAAGTTATTGCCCGCATTGCAATGGGGCGTGGACGGCTACTACAAATATGCCCATAACCAACTCGACGACGGATTGTTCGGGCAGACGCTCATCCTCTCTGCGTTCAATTATCGTGAAGGACGAGTTTATGGCGTGGAATTCACCACCTCGTACATCACCAACGGGCTGTCGATGTATGCCAACGTCGCGGTTTCCCGGGCGCAGGGCAAAGACTGGAGCTCGTCGCAGTTCCTGTTCGATCCGACCGATGCCGCCTACGTCAGGGATCATTGGATCGCCCTGGATCACGACCAGGCGGTGAGCGGCTCCTTCGGCGTGTCTTACTTTTGGAAAGAGTCAATCGGTGGTACGCGGGCCTATGCGGACGCGCTTTACGGCAGCGGTCTCAGAACGGACGGCATGTCCGGTGGTCAAGTAATACCCAACGGCGGGACTGTCCCCGCTTACTACTCGGTGAACCTCGGTGTTGAGCAAAGCTTCAACCTCGGCAGGAAACAATCGTTGAAGGCCCGGCTGGATGTCGTGAACGTAACCGACGAAGTTTACGAACTGCGTAATGGAAGTGGCGTCGGGGTCGGCGCTGCTCAATTCGGGATGCGCCGCGGCATCTTCGGCTCGATAGGTTATGCATTCTAAATGGGACATAAAGGCGGCATGCTGACAGCCAACGAAACAACTGAACTCGTCGGGCCGCGGGCAACGGCGCGCCGGGCGAACCTGATCGCCCACATTGGTTTTGAGCCGAGTGATGATACGCCGCTCACTCCGGTATTGACCTTCGTGGCCTGGGTTGTTTGTCTGGCGATCGGACTGCTCGGGTTCCTACTGCCGTACTCGCGTCCGCACCGATCTGTCAAAACGCCCGAATCTGTCAAGGTCCAAAGGTTGGTGGTGGAATTGAGCAAGGAGCCTCCCGCCCCAAGTGAAAACGAGCGTCAGCCGGGCAGCCCTTCATCTTCCGTGCCATTGCCAGCGGACGCCATGGCGCCGCCGCCGATTGCCGTTGCCCAACCGTCGGCGGCCATCGCGTTTGCGGTGCCTGTGGAAGGCCCGACACGCGTTGTCCCGTTCGACCAGGCCACGTATGCCAGGCCATCCTCGACGGCCAAGGCGGCCGTCCAAAGGCTCACGTTTGGTCAGGGGGAAGGCCGACAGCCCACGCCGGAGTATCCCGCGCAAGCCATTCAGCAACATCAAGAAGGTACGGTCGTCGTTCGCCTGGTTGTTGGCGAAAGCGGCCAGGTCAGCTCGGCGGAAGCGACCCAGCCCTGTCTCTGGCCATTGTTGAACGAAGCGGCCCTGCGGGCCGTCCGTCAACAATGGCGGTTTCCGCCTGGTGGCCTGCGCGTTTACGATGTCGCCATCCACTTTCAGATCGCAACGCAATGAAAAAGAAAATGCTTAGATTATGATACACATCATGCTTGCCAATGTCATTGTTGACTTCTTTATCAAGGGCGGTCCGGTCATGTGGCCAATCCTCCTTGCTTTCCTCGGGGCGCTGGTCGTCATCGTGGAGCGGGCGATATGGTGGACCGATCTGCGGCGTCGCGCCAATGCAAAGGCCTTGAGTGATGCGTTCAACGCCATTGCCGAAGGGGATTTTGACCGCGCCGTGCGACTGACCGTCGCCACCGATGATCCATTCCTGAACGTGGTACACGAAGGCCTCCTGCACGCGCATACGTCGCTGCTGGGCGCGATGCAACTGCGCGCCAACGACGAAATCGAGAAGGCCGAAAAATATGTCTGGGTGCTGGGCACGCTGATTACACTGGCGCCGTTGTTGGGATTGCTCGGCACGGTAACGGGCATCATGCGTTCGTTCAGCTTTGTCGGCCAGGAGGAACTGGCGGCGGTGAAAGTCAGTGGTGGCATCGCCGAAGCGCTGATTGCGACGGCCTGCGGCTTGAGCACGGCGATTCTCTGCCTGCTGCCTTTTAATTTTTACAATCGCCGGCTGGCGCGGTACCGGTCCCGGCTCGAACAGAACATCAATCACGTCGAATTGCTGGTCGAATCCGCGAAACATCACGGGCATGATTTGGAAGTCTTTGCCGGACAGCATGCCCGAAACATTCAGAATCGGGTGGAATCCGTGGCCAGCCCCAAACCGTAACCGAGACCTGCGTCATGCCTGTTAAACTTGGTCCCAAATATTCGGCGGAGTCTGATGCGCGGATTGAGATTATCCCATTAATCGACATTATGTTCTTTCTCCTCGCCAGTTTCATGTTGGTGAGTCTGAGCATGGTCAACTTGAAAAGCGTCAAGGTGAACCTGCCGACAGCCACCACGGCGACCCTTGAGACGAAAACCGATTTCGCGAGCATCTCCGTGGACAAGGCCGGGGCGGTGTATCTTGACAAACAGCCGGTCGGTGCGAATGAGTTGGTATTGCGGCTGAATGCCTGGCATCACACGAATGAGAACGTTCGTGTGTTCATCAGTGGCGATCAGAACGTCCGCTACGGCACAGTCGTTCACGTTCTGGATCTGGTGCGTTCGACCGGCATCCAGAAAGTGGCCTTTGAAATCCGCGAGCCGACACCTGCGCAACCATGAATGGCCAGCTAAGATACTTGAATTTGTTTGGCGTCCTGGCGCTGGCGACGCTGTGTGTCGCCCAGTGGCAGCGGGATCGGCGCTTGAATCTCGAAATTGGCCGCCTCGACCAGGCGCGTCTGCAACAGGCTGCAAAAATCGACGAGCAATCGAACACCTTGAAAGGGTTGAATGAGGATTTGGGCCAACTCAAGACCTCGCTCGCCAATGAACAATCTCTTCGCTCGCAGGCGGAGCAGAAGGTACTATCGAGCGAAAGCACGAACGAGCAACTTATATTGGAACGGGACCAACTCAAGGCAGCGATCACGAACTGGGCCAATGCGGTGGCACTGCGCGACGAGCGTATGAAAGAAGCCAACGCCAGGATCGAACAACTGGCAGCCGACTTGAACGCCAGTATACGCAAATACAATGAATTGGTTACAAATCACAACGCTGCGGCAAAAGCGTCCGGCGCGACACGCGCCCAACCATGAACAGTGAGGGCAACTGATGAGCGAAGTACTGTCATTACGTAATGTTAGCAAGACCTTCCGCGAAGCCGACGGCAATCTCTTGGAAGTAATCAGCCTGCGACAGTTTGAACTGGGCGCGGGCGAACAAGCGGTATTGGTTGGCGAGAGCGGTTCGGGCAAGAGCACGCTGCTGAACCTGATCGCGGGCATCCTCTTGCCGGACAAGGGTGAGATCATGGTCAACGGCACGAACCCGACCAAACTCAGTGAGGCCGCACGCGACCGATTTCGCGCGGCCAACATCGGGTACGTGTTCCAATCATTCAACCTGCTACAAGGGTTTACCGCACTGGAAAACGTGCTGCTGGGTCAGATGTTTGGCAGTGCCAATGGCGGTGCGGACCGCGCAGTCCAACTGTTAAAGAGCGTCGGACTCGGACATCGCCTGCAACACAAGCCGCGCGCGTTGTCGGTCGGTGAACAGCAGCGTGTGGCCATCGCCCGCGCGCTGGTCAACGCGCCGCCGCTCGTGTTGGCCGATGAACCCACCGGCAGTCTCGATGCCAGGAATGGCGTGGCGGTACTGGACCTGCTCCGTCGGATTTGCACCGAAGGCAAGCACACGCTACTGTTGGTCACCCATGACCCGCAGGTGATGAAGAGCTTTGAAAAGGTAGTCCGTTTGGAGGACTTGCGATGAACCTGATGAAAATCGTGATGAAGAACATGCGTCAGCGCGCATTGGCTACCTGGCTGACGGGCACGTCGGTGGCTCTGGGCGTGGCCCTGGCGGTGGCGATTGTGCTGATCAAACAGGGTGTGCAGCAGCGGTTCGAGCAGGGGACGCTCGGCTACGAAATGGTTGTGGGCGCCAAGGGCAGCCCGCTGCAGTTGGTGCTCAACACGGTGTATAACCTCGATATTTCACCAGGGAATATTTCCTGGAAGCTATTCGAGCAGTTGCGCGCCGACCAACGCGTGAAACTCGCTGTACCGTTCTCGGTTGGCGACAACTTTCACGGCTTCCGCATTGTCGGTACCACCGACGTGTTTTTCAAAGACTTTGAATTTGAACCAGGTCGCAAACCCGAGTTGGCGGCAGGGCGCATTTTCACCTTTACCGAAGCGGCGTTGAAGAGCGCGTTCCAAGAGGCCGAGCAACGGGCTAAAGAGCGCGAGGCCAAAGAGCGTGGTGAGGAAGTCAAATCGGCACCCATGCCGGAAGGTACTCCGGCCAATCGTCCATTCGAGGCGGTGATCGGCTCGACGGTCGCCCGAGAAACGGGTTTGCAAATCGGCCAAACATTCATTGCCGCGCATGGCGTGCAACCATCCGCGGAAGCCAAGGAACACACGGAGAATCCGTGGACGGTCGTCGGCATTCTCGCGCCAACACACACCGCCGCCGACCGGGCGGTCTACATCAATCTCGACAGTTTTTATCACATCGAAGGACATGAAATCCGTGGACCGACCGCGCCAGTGAAAGCGGAAGAGAAAGATAATGATCCGGACCCGGGCCAGGTTTCCTCGATCGTGCTCAAGTTGCGGAGTCCGATCCACGCTTTCCCGTTGTATCGCGAGATCAATGATCGTCAGGACGCGATGGCGGCATTCCCGGCAGCAGAGATTCGTAAGCTATTTGACATTGTCGGCAACATTGACCGTTTGCTCTTTGCCCAGGCAATTCTGGTTCTGATCGTCGCGGGAGTGGCCATTGCCGTATCGATCTACAACTCGATGAGCGAACGGCGGCGTGAGATCGCTATTCTTCGTGCGCTTGGTGCGCGACGCGCGACAATCTTCTCCATTGTTCTGCTTGAAGCTACGACCATCTGCGTCGTAGGTGCGGCCGCCGGGTTGCTGGGCGGGCATTTGGTGGTAGCAGCGGCCAATGGAGCCCTTTACCGTGCCTCAGGATTTGTAATTCCGGCATTTCACATACAGCCGCTAGAGTGGTATATTCTGTACGTAGCGGTTGCACTGGGTGCCCTTAGCGGGATCGGGCCGGCGTGGGGCGCTTACCGTACTGATGTGGCCAAAAACCTGGCGCCGAGCAGTTAGGAAGAATGCTCTGTGATCATTGCGATGAAAAAACAAAAGTTGAAATCCTTCGGTATGGGCGCTGCGGTGATAGGTTTGCTCCTGTTGCCGGGTCTGGCCAGCATGCTTCAACAACAACTTCTGCAGAGAAAGCAGGCGAAGTTGGAGGTGGCGAACGGCGCACCTGCCCCGGCAGACGCTGATCCACGATATAAGAAGCTGGAGTTCGACACTTTGAAAAGCTGGACATACATTGAAGGCAAGACGCCGATTCCGGCTTTCATTAAGGCACTGGACAAGAAGGATGTGGAGATGGTCGGCTTCATGATGCCACTAACCGAGGTCAAGAACATCACGCAATTCCTCCTCGTCCCGTCGCTGTGGGGTTGCTGCTACGGCCAGCCGCCGGCTGTGAATCACATTGTCGTGGTGAAGATGCCCCCGGGCCAGACCACGAAGTTTTACGACGACGTTATCCGTATCCGCGGGCAATTCGATGTGGGAGAAACCAAGCAGGATGGTTATCTGGTCAGCCTCTACGTGCTCACCGCGGAAAAAATCGACGCACGATGAACACAGAAACTCCAACCGTGTACAAACCCTGCACGGAAACGGCGCGCATTTCCCTGAAGCCGCTTGGTTGCCCTGATCCGCCGCCCCACACTCATGCGAAACTGGATCGCCTGGGAATCTGGTTGTCCGCGACCTGTGCCGTACATTGCATGGTGATGCCCATCGTCCTGATTTTCTTTCCGGTATTGTCGTGGATTCACTGGAGTCGAATCATGGATGCACTCGTGCTGGGCGTGGCGGCATTGTTTGGTTTGGGTGGTTGCTTGCTGAGCCTGCGGCATCATCGGGATGCAATGCCACTTTGTTTGGTTTTAGCCGGTTTAATCATGAATGCCACAGGCCGATTTGCCGCACTTTACCTTGGTCCGTTTCTCGCGCAGACTTTGGTCATTGCCGGGCCGTTGTTGATGGCCTACGCCCTGTGGAAAGACCGACGGCTCTGCCAATGCTCCGGCCACGCGCACTGATTGTCTCGATCCTGGCGTGCGCCGCTCTCGGGGCGTCCCCGGATCCGCAAATTGTTCCGCAGCATCGTCTGGCTGGTGGCCAGTATGTCGCCATCCGTCAATTGGCATCGGCCTGTGAATTGGGGCGTGACCGCAGCCATAATGCGCGCCGTGCTGAATACCGGACCAGCACTGCCGAACTCGCAATCGAAGCGGATCATCGCGACATCCATCTGAACGGGGTCGTCCATTGGCTAAGCGCACCGGTTCTCGCGCAGCGGGGAACTCTGTGGATTCATGCTGATGATTTGAGCAAAACCATCGCTCCTGTTCTGCATCCACTGCTGTTGGCTGCGAACGCGTCGCTACGCACCATCATTCTTGATCCCGGTCATGGCGGTGCGGATACCGGCGCGCGCGGGTTGAGTGGGCATGTTGAAAAGGAATGGACTCTGGATGTCGCGCGCCATGTCGCCAGCCGGTTGGCCGATGCTGGCGTGCGGGTGGTGTTGACTCGGGATGCCGACACCACTACGCCGCTGGAGGGACGTCCGGCCTTCTGCCTGGCACACGGTGGCGATATCTTTGTGAGTATCCATTTCAATTCTGGTGGCCCGACGGCGAACGGGATAGAAACCTATTGCCTCACACCTGCCGGCAGCGCCTCCACGGAAGATCCCAACGCGCGTCACCGCAACGACGCGCAAGTCGGCAACCGTTGGGATGAACGAAATGTCTGGCTCGCGCATTGCGTGCATGCTGCGACACTCAGCGCCACCGGCGCGGTGGATCGTGGAGTGCGCCGTGCGCGGTTTGAGGTATTGCGGGACGTCAATTGTCCTGCCATCCTTATCGAGGGTGGTTTTTTGACAAACCAGACGGAGGAACAGCAGGTTATGAACCCCGAATACCGTAATCGCCTCGCGGAAGCCATCGCGAAGGGAATCCTGATTTACAAGCGCAGTCTGGAAACGCTTTCCCGCCGGACTGATTAACTGATTTCGCCGCTGGCCTTCCTGTCCTATAATCACTACGTGAAGATCGTCGTTGCGCTCGATAAGTTCAAAGGCAGCCTCACCGCGTCGCGCGCCTGTGATATCGTGCGTGACGCGCTGCTCTCAGCGCGGCCTGAGCTACGCGTCGTATCGAAGCCGATGGCGGACGGCGGTGAGGGGACTGACGAAGTTCTTCTGACGACACTCGAGGGTGTATGGATCGCCTTGCCAGTCATGGGGCCCCTTCCTAACATGTCTTGTACTGCCCGGTATGCCTGGTTACCGAAGGAACCTACGGCGGTCATTGCGATGGCGAACGCAAGTGGTTTGGTCTCGCTAAAACCCGAGCAACGCGACCCTCTACTCACAACCACCTACGGCACTGGCGAATTGATTCATGCGGCGATCGAACGTGGCGCAAAGCACATCTGGCTGGCTGTCGGCGGCAGCGCCACCGTGGATGGCGGAGTGGGCGCAGCCATGGCGCTTGGCTGGCGATTTCTGGATGCGCAGGGGAAACCGATCGGCTTTGGGGGCGGTGAACTGGAGCGGATTGCGCGGATCGAACGACCGGATAAATGGAGAATCCCGGCAGTAGAAGTCCTCTGCGACGTGGATAATCCACTCTGCGGTGAACATGGTGCTGCCCGCGTTTTCGGTCCACAAAAAGGCGCGACACCGGCGATGGTCGAGCGGCTCGATGCCGGGTTACAGCATCTGGGGAGATTGGTGAACGAGCAACTGGGCCGGGATATCGTAAATGTTCCCGGCGCGGGAGCGGCTGGCGGCCTGGCCGGGGGTGCATTGGCGTTTATGGACGCGCGTCTCGCGCCCGGTATCGAAATGGTAATCCACGCGAGCGGGCTGGACGCCGAAATTGCTGATGCCGATTGGGTTCTCTCGGGTGAAGGTCGATTCGATGAGCAATCGCTGCGGGGTAAAGTCGTGTCCGGTATTGCCAAACTAGCGGCGAAACATGGGGCGAAGATGGCGGTGCTGGCAGGCAGCGTACAAGTTTCCGAAGAAGTTTACCGTCGTGAGGGAATCGAGCTGGCGCTATCGACAATGAAGCCGGGAATGGAGCTGAACGAGGCGCTGATGCGTGCGGAAGAACTTCTCGGTTCGGTGGCGCTAGAACTGGCCGCGCGAATCGCGAATTAAGAAACTTCCTGCAGGACCCAGTGGTTCGGTCGCACTTCGCGTCGATCGAGCTTTTTCTCCTGAAGCGAAGCGCGGGCTTGTTCCGGCGTCGTGCCTTCGGGCGGCCAGATAATTCGCTGGCGTCTCTGTGATGGATCAACCGTCGGTACGGCAGACAGCAGCGCTTGCGTGTAGGGATGCACGGGGTGAGCGTAAATCTCATCGGCACTGGCTTCCTCCACGAGCTTGCCGTAATACATGACGAGAACCCGATCGCTGATGTGTTCGACAACCGCAAGATCGTGGGCGATGAACAGGAACGTGAGATTGAGCTTTTCCTGAAGATCCTGCAGTAGGTTAACAATCTGCGCTTGCACACTGACGTCGAGCGCACTGACCGGTTCATCGCACACGATAAATCTCGGTTCCACTGCTAGCGCGCGCGCGATGCCGATGCGTTGCCGCTGGCCGCCGCTGAATTCGTGCGGATAGCGCCGGGCGTGTTCGGGGGAAAGACCCACGGAGCGCAACAGCTCAGCCACGCGTTCGCGTTCGGCGTTCTTGTTGGCGCAGAGTTTGTGAATGCGCAGGGGCTCGGCGATGATGGTGCCGACGGTCATGCGCGGATTGAGTGAACCGTACGGGTCCTGGAAGATCATCTGCGCTTTGCGACGGAAAGGCTTCGTGTCCGCGCCCTCGAGACCGGTAATGTCACGTCCGTCGAACCAGATCTGGCCCGCCGTGGGTTCGATCAATCGCAGAATTGTCCTCCCCAGCGTCGTTTTGCCGCAACCACTCTCCCCAACGAGGCCGACCGTTTCGCCCTCGTTGATCGCAAAGCTGACGCCATCGACAGCGCGCACCCAGCCGATCGGGCGCTGCAAGACACCCGCGCGGATGGGGAAATGTGTTTTGAGACTTTTGATTTCAACGAGGCTCATGGAATCATCCTCTTCAAATCCGGTTTGTCCCAGTACGGACAGCGGACACGGCGCGTGCTGCCGTCGGCTTCGACAAGTTGCGGTTCGGGGTCGCGCGCGCAGTCATCTTGTGCGCGGTCGCAACGCGCCTGGAACTTGCAGCCCGCCGGCAACTGCGTGGCGTCCGGCACGGAACCGGGAATCGAATGGAGCCGGCCCATGTGCGCGCCGAGTTGGGGTATCGAACGCATCAACGCGACAGTATACGGGTGCAGTGGTTTCCCAAGGAGCGTGGCCGCCGGCGCCTGCTCGACGATGCGCCCAGCATACATGACAGCGACATTGTCGGCGAGGTCGCCGACGATGCCGAGGTTATGCGTAATCAGCAGGATGCTCATGCCAATCTTCTTCTTGAGATCTTTCAACAGATCGAGAATTTGCGCCTGGATGGTGACGTCCAGCGCCGTGGTTGGTTCGTCGGCGACCAGCAGCGCGGGATTGCAGGCGAGCGCCATCGCGATCATCACGCGTTGCTGCATGCCGCCGCTGAGTTGATGCGGATAGTCCCGCATCCGCCGTTCGGGGTCGGAGATGTTGACGAGTTTGAGGAGGCGGGTGACTTCCGCGTCGGTGGCATCCTTCCGTCGGTGCAATTGGAGCACTTCCTTGATTTGGTAGCCGATGCGAAAGACGGGATTCAATGACGTCGCCGGTTCCTGGAAAACGTAGGAAATCTTTGCGCCGCGAATCGAGCGCAACCGCTCCTTGTCCATCTTCAGCACGTCCTCGTCTTCGAAGAGGATTTCACCGCCCTTGTAAACTCCCGGCGGCGTGGCGACGAGTTTCGCCAGCGAAAGTGCTGTGACGCTCTTGCCGCAGCCGCTCTCGCCGACCAGCGCAAGCGTCTCTCCACGCTCAATCTTAAAATTCACCCCATCGACAGCATGAACTTCGCCTTCGTCAGTGAAGAAGCTGACCTGCAAGTTCCGGACATCCAGTATCGCACTCATACGGTCCCAGCTTCCGCGGTTCGGAGTTTTGGGTCAAGCGCGTCGCGCAGGGCGTCCCCGAACAGGTTCAAGGCCAGCACGAGAAAGAACATCGCCGCCGTCGCGCCGGCCAGCTCCCACCAGTTGCCGAGCCACAGGCGCTGCTTGGCGTCGTTGATGATCGCGCCCCAGCTTGGCTCGTTGGCGATGCCGACACCGAGGTAGCTCAACACGGCTTCCGTCAGGATCAACCCCGGAAAGCGCAGGGAGAAATTGATGATGATCAAATGTGAAACGTTCGGCGCGATATGGCGGAACATGATGGCCATGTTGCTCGCGCCCAAGGACCGCGCGGCGAGAACATACTGGCGTTCACGATGTTTGAGGTATTCAGCGCGTATGATTCGGCACAGACCGACCCAGCCGGTAAAACCCAGGCCAACACATACGGCGAGTAGTCCGCTGTCGATATATCGTGTGACGGTTTGCATGGAAGGGCTGCGTTCCACAACACCGCGCACGACATAGGAAATTGCCGTGATGAGGAGGATATCCGGCACACTACCAACCACGCTGAACAAATACACGATCACGGTGTCAATGGTTCTCCCGAAGTAACCCGCCAACGCGCCGAGGAAAAAGCCGAGAGGGATTACGATGACCGACGTGAGTATCGCAATCTCAAATGCGATGCGCGTGCCTTGCACGACCTGCCCAAAGTTGTCACGGCCGGCATAATTGGTGCCCAACCAATGGGCCGTGCTCGGCGGCTGGTTCCGAATCGCATAGTTGGAAACTTTATAAGCCGGCGTCACGTCGCGCAATCGGGCAAACCAGAAAGTGCCTTCGGCGTACAGCCACACGCTGGTGTAGACGATCAGGATGACAAGGCAGGCCATCGCGAGACGGTTGCGGCGCAGTTGCTGCCATGCGATCGCCCACAAGCTTTCTGGTCTATCGACTCGGGTGTTCATGTCATTTCAATCGGATACGGGGATCAGCCCACGTGTACGCGATGTCCGTGGCTGTGTTTGCCAGGACGAACAGTATGGCCCCAATGAATGTCTCGGCGAAAATGATGTCTTCATCACCATTAGAGATGGAGGTGACGAGTAACCGGCCCAGGCCGGGGATGCCGAAGAAGCTTTCGAGCAGTATTGATCCGGTGTACAGAAACGGCAGCGCAACTATCACATTGGTCAGAATCGGGATCAGTGCGTTCCGTAAGACGTGATGGAACAAGACCCGTGGAGGCGATACGCCCTTCGCGCGCGCGGTGCGTACATAATCCTGGTAGATTTCGTCGAGCATGACCGTCCGGTAGAACCGCACGCCACCGCCCACGCCGGCGACAACGCCGATGAGCACCGGCAACACCACGTATTGCGGACCTTCGAAGCCCCAGACGGGAAAAAGTCGCCATTCGCTGGCCAGCCAATACTGCGCGATCATGATGTACACAATCTCGCTTACACTCATCGCCATAACCGCTCCGACCACCAACGAGCGGTCGATCCATGTTCCGCGATAATAGGCCGCCAACAATGCCACTCCCACCGCCAGACATAAATCCAGGAGGAACAGCGGCGTCGTTACGCACAACGACGGCAGGAGCCCGGCGCGTAGCAACTCGCTCACGCGCATCTTATTGGTAATCGACTCGCCGAAGTCGCCGCGCAAAATGCTGCGGACAAGACGGGGAAATTGTGCCTGGAACAGTTTCTGTGGGAAATCCTTGAAGTTTAGAAAGTACGGCTGGTCATAACCGCGGTCACGGGTAATCTGCGCGATTTTTTCCGGTGTCGCGTTTTTGCCGGCGATTCGGTACGCCGGATTGCCGCCGATCACGCGAAACAATAGAAACGTCACGAAGAGCACGCCCAACGAAATCGGCACCACGGAGATCAGGCGGCGAAAGATGTAGGCAGCCATGGCGTCAGTGTGGCAGTACCTTGTAAAACTTCGCGTTTGGATACGGAAAGGCGTGCGGCTTGTAGTTCTGGAACCACGGTTGGAACAATCCGTACTGCAACGAATACGTCATTAGTGCCCACGGGCAGTCTGCGATGGCGATATTCGCCATCTTCTCATAGATCGCGGACCGTTCGGGGGTATCCTGCATTGTCAAAATCTTTTCGTAGAGCCGGTCAAATTCGTCGTTCTGATAGCTGCAGAAATTGACGCCGGGAGTTTTGTTCGGGCCGTACAACAATTGGAGAAAATTCTGGCCGTCGGGATAGTCAGCGAGCCAACCGGCATAGATGACCTGCATCTCGCCGTCATGCTCGCGGCGCAGATACTCCGCAAAGCTCAACTGTTGCGAAATGAGTTCCACCCCGATGGCGTGCAATTGTTCAACGAAGAACTCCCCCTGCTGCCGCACTTCCGTGCTGCCGGCGCCTGAACTGATCATCGTCAGGCGCAACGGGCGTCCATCGGCGTCACGGCCATCGGGGTATCCAGCTTCGGCGAGCAATTGCTTCGCGCGGGCGCGATTGAACCGGTAGACATATGGAGTTTCCGCATGACCAGCGAGGCCGGCCGGCAGGATGGTATTCGCCGGTGTGTCCCGGTTGTTGCGGATGACCGAGCAATACGTATCCACATCAACGGCCAACGCGAACGCCTGCCGAATCTTTTTATGCTTTTCGTTGATGACCGGGTCGGGCGATGCGCCAATGACCGGGTCTTTCATGTTGAATGCGATATACCACAAGTCCATCTCCGGCGTTTTGTAGAGGCGAATGCCACGCTTCTTCAACGCGTCGGACAGTTCGAGCTGGGGGTTGATGACCTTCGCGAAGTAATCCTTGCTGATTAAGGTCGAGGAGAGTTGCCCCCCGAGGAACATCTGCCAGATCGTGTAAAACTCTTGAATCTCATAATCGACCACCCGGTCCATCAACGGCAGCGGCTTGCCAGCGTCCTCGAGCAATCCCGCTTCACGGTCGGCGGGTTCACCAGTCGTTGGGTACGTCTGCCCGTTGAACGATGGGTTGCGAACGAACTCGACGCGATAATTGAACCGCCATTCCTTCAGTACGTACGGACCCGTACCGACAGGATGACTCCGAAACTCTCCGCCGTAATATTCAACTGCTTCGTGCGGAATCACAAACGCGTACGACATCGTTAGCACCCAGATCAATTGCGGGTATGGCTGCCGTAATTTGATCTGTAACGTGTAACGGTCGGTCGCGACAAAGCCGGGTATCTTTGCGGTTGAATCGCCCTTCGCCACCCACTCCTTCGCGCCAGCCACATGATTGACAAAAATCCAATCGCCGGTTGATTCCAACTTGGGATCAAGCACACGGGTGAACGAGTACACAAAGTCGTCCGCCGTTACTTCCCGGCCTTTGCCGCCAGGGAAACAGGGATCGTCACTGAAGTGGACACCTTTCTTGATGTGGAACGTGTAAGTGAGCGCATCGGCGGAAACTTCCGGCAGGGCTTCGGCCAGGCGCGGCTCCGCGTGGTATGGCCGGTCGAGATAGGCGTATTCCAACAGCCCCTCGTACACGCGACTGACCATGGTCGCGGAAATCACATCACCGGAATCTGCGGGATCAAACCCTTTGAAATCTGCCCCGACAGAATACAGGACGTTGTTGCGGAGTTGTGCAGCGCGCGTCGAAGCCCCGACCAACATCACGGCGACAACGACTGTTGTTAGTAACCGTGAAGTCGCCAAGGGCGAGCGCATCGTGAAGCGTTAAGAGACCTACGGTTTCTTTTCTGGCGCGGCGGGGGTCGTGGCCGGCGCATCTTGCGGCTGTGCCGCCGGAGCTTGTGTTGCCGTTGCAGGCGTCACCGGGACTGTTTCGAATGGAGCCGGCGCGGAGGGCGGTGTTGTGAGCGGGAACGCCGATTGTGGAGCGGGCGCCATCGGCATCGTCGCGAGGGAGCGCTGCATCAGCGAGCCGCCTCCCTTTCCGCGATGCGAATGTAGCACGGCCAGGATCAATGTCGTTGCCAATAGCGCGCACGCACAATAAATCGTCATCCGCACCAATGCGGTGGTCGTGCCCGCGCCGAAGACGGTTTCGGTCACGCCGCCGCCAAATGCCGCGCCGACGCCCTGCTCTGACGACTTCTGCATTAACACCAGCACGATCACAAATAACGCCACCAACACGTGCACCGCCGTTAGAATTCCGATCAAAATATTCATGAGTCTTTCTTTCGTTTGCCGGGTGACTTCATATCCACCGTTGCGCCAATCCCATGCACTATAGGGTGGCTTTAATGATATCCGCGAACCCTTTCGGTTCCAGACTCGCGCCGCCAACCAGCGCGCCGTCGATGTCGGCCTGACTCATCAATTCCTTCGCGTTCGCCGCTTTTACGCTGCCGCCATACTGAATGCGCACCTTGGCGGCCACCACCGAATCGAACATTGCCGCGAGCAGTTCACGGATGAACGCGTGTACTTCCTGCGCCTGCGCGGGCGTGGCTGTTTTTCCCGTACCAATCGCCCAGACGGGCTCATACGCGATCACCACGTCGAGCATAGCATCTTTGGTGAAACCTGCAAGACCGCCCGTTACCTGATCGCGCACAACCGCTTCCGTCTGCCCGGCTTCACGTTGCGCGAGCATTTCGCCTACGCAGATGATCGGGCGAATACCATTGGCCAGTGCGGCTTTGGCGCGTTTATTGACCCCTTCGTTTGTTTCGCCGAAGAACTGTCGCCGCTCGCTGTGACCGACGATGGCATAACGGACAGCCAACTCCTTGAGCATCGGGGCGGCAATTTCGCCTGTGAATGCGCCTTCCTTCTCCCAATGTACGTTTTGTGCGCCAAGCTGGATGTTCGATTCCTGCAGCAGGGTGCTCACCGCGTAAAGCGCCGTGAACGGCGGACAGACCACGGCCTCCACGTCCGAATCCCTCACGCCGACGAGTTCGCTCTTAAGTCCGTTAACCAGAGCGAGCGCTTCCGACGCCGTTTTGTACATCTTCCAGTTGCCTGCGATAATCGGTTTGCGATTTGAATTCATTGATTTTGCCAGATTGATGATTACTTGTCGCTGAGTGCGGCCACGCCGGGCAATTCTTTCCCTTCCAAAAACTCGAGGGATGCACCCCCGCCGGTACTGACGAACGTGACCTGTTTGTCCACGCCCGCCTTCTTCGCGGCCTTTGCGCTATCGCCGCCGCCGATGATCGAAATCGCATTTTTGTTCCCGGCCACGGCCCTGGCAACCTCAAACGTGCCTTTCGAATACTCGGGGATCTCAAAAATGCCCATGGGACCGTTCCAGACGATGGTCTTGGCCGAGGCGATCTCTCTATTGTAGCGCGCAATCGTCTCGGGACCGATGTCCACGCCGCACCAACCGTCTTCAATGCTCGGCCCATCGGTAATACGGGTCGTCGCGCCCGCTGTGGGCTTGGTCGCTTGCAGGTGATCGCTAGGCAAGAGGAACGTCTTACCTTTCGCCTTGCCGAGCAACGACTTCGCCATTTCGAGTTTGTCGTTCTCCACAAGGGAACTTCCAACCCCAAATCCCTGCGCCTTTAAGAACGTGTACGCCATTGCACCACCGATGAGAATCGCATCGGCTTGCGTAAGCAAGTTCTCGATGACTGCGATTTTGTCCGAAACCTTCGCTCCGCCGAGGATGCAAACGAACGGCCTAGTAGGGGAACTAAGTGCCCCTCCAAGGTATTTCAACTCTTTCTCCATCAGGAAGCCGGCTACGCAGTTACCCCCACGTTTCTTGATTATTTGTGCCACGCCTTCTGTCGAGGCATGGGCGCGGTGGGCCGAGCCGAAAGCGTCATTCACATACAAATCGGCATTCCTCGCAAGCTTCTCGGCGAACGGTGGGTCGTTTTTCTCTTCCTCGGCGTAGAAACGGAGGTTTTCCAGAAGAACCACATCGCCCGGCTGCATGATTCCAATCGTCTTATCCACCTTCTCGCCAATGCAATCGTCCACAAAGGCGACGGGTCGGCCGAGGATCTCCGCCAGGCGCTGCGCCACTGGCCGCAAGCTATGTTTGGGGTCCCGCTTGCCTTTCGGGCGGCCCAGATGTGAGCACAGGATGATCTTGGCCCCACCCTTCACCAGATGATCGAGCGTCGGCACGGTCGCCTTGATGCGTTTGTCGTCGGTAATCCCGCCATTCTCATCGAGCGGCACGTTATAATCCACGCGAACCAGGACGCGCTGGTTTCGAAAGTCCTTCAAATCTTCAATGGAAAGCTTCGCCATAATTCAAAATCTCCGCAGAATCCACACAAACGAGGTCTGAGCAGGGTATCGAATCACGCCGCTGAGTCAAACTCAAAACGTGGCGGCTGCGCTCTTCGTGAGTTCATTCCCGGCTTGTCCGACCATTACTATAGTGATAGGAAATGGGCATGCGCATCGGAGAAAAGATCCTGAAACAGATTGGTTTGGTAGGGTTGTTGGGGTGCTTGGCTTTGATCATATCTGGGTGCGAAGCTTCGCCGGCAAGTTCCTATAGCAGTAAGCGCTCACTGCTGGGACCTCCTGGTAACTCTTCGTCGATGAACGGACAGACAAATTCTACCGGCGCCGCTGCGCCGAAGCCATAAGCGGTTTTCGCGTGGGACTCACGAGCCGTTGCGGTCGCGAGGTGATTCCGTTAGACTCCCGCACATGACGACGGCGAAGCTTTCCCTCCAGTCGATACAGCAAGCACAGAAGCGGATTGGTCAGTATATTGCGCGGACGCCATGCGAATTCTCCGTTCGCTTGAGCGAGATATTCGGGGCGCGCGTCTTCGTGAAGCTCGATAATCTGCAGGCCACCGGCTCTTTCAAGGAGCGTGGCGCGGCCAACAAGCTCGTGCAACTCACCGCCACGGAACGGAAACACGGAGTGGTCACACCGAGCGCGGGCAATCACGGGTTGGGCGTTGCGTACCAGGCAAAGAAGCTGGGCATCCCGGCCACGATAGTCATGCCGAAGGGTGCGCCGCTTATTAAGCAGTCGAACGTCCGCCGTCTCGGTGCAACCATCGTGCTTTACGGCGATACGTATGCAGACGCGCTGAGCAAGGCTCGCGAGATCGAGCGCGAGGAAAGTCGGGTATTTATCCACGGGTTCGATGACCTGGCGGTAATCGAAGGACAAGGAACCCTCGGGCTGGAGATTGTTGAGAGCGTGCCGAATCTGGATGCTGTGATTGTGCCGGTCGGCGGTGGCGGATTGATTGCGGGCGTAGGCACGGCGATAAAAGCCCTGCGGCCAGAAGCGAAGGTCATTGGCGTCGAGCCCGAGCGGTACGCGTCGATGGTAGCGGCATTGAAGGCGCGTAAACCCGTCACTATTGAAGTAGCGCCGACCATCGCGGATGGGTTGGCTGTGAATTGCGTCGGCGTGAATGCGCTGGAAATCGCGGCACCGGTGATCGACGAGATGGTGACGGTTACGGAAGACGAAATCGCGAAGGCGATTCTTATGTTACTGGAGGTGGAGAAAACTGTCGTCGAAGGCGCAGGCGCGACGCCCCTGGCGGCAATGTTCACGGGGAAAGTGGATTTACGCGGGAAGACCATCGTGCTGCCGCTTTCCGGGGGCAACATCGATGTGAATATGATGTCCAATATCATCGAGCGCGGTCTGGTGAAGGATGGCCGATTGGCCTGGCTGCGCACATTCGTCAGTGACAAACCCGGCCAGCTCGCCGCCATCGGTCGCATCATCGCTGACTGTGGCGCCAGTGTGAAAGATGTGCGCCACAACCGCTCGTTTGGTCGCGTCGAGCCCGGTGGCGTGGAGATCGATTGGATTCTGGAAACGCGCGGCCACGATCACATCGCGGAGTTGGTCCTCAAACTCCGCGAGAAGAAGATCCGCGTGTTGACGTTTGAGAATGCGTAGCGGCCTGTTCCCTAGCCCAGGATTTTCGCGGTCTTCAGCAGCGAATGGATACGGTCGTCGAGGGCTTTTTGGTCGGTCGCAAATGAGTACAGCGCGCTGAGATTCATCAAGGCGTCCAACCCGACCTTGCCGGACGCAAGGCGATCCTTCCACGTCGCATAGACGGGAATTTTGCCGTCTTTCGTTGCGGTCTGGATGTCAGCAGTGGACCAACGTGGCAGGAAACCGCCAAACCCGGCTTTTTCGAAATGCGCTTGCAGGTCTTCAGGCTTGAGTGAATCCAGATTCTTCTTCAACAAGTCTTCGACAGCGTCCTTGAATTTCGGCGGCACATTCCAAAGTGTTTCCCCGCCAAATTGTGCGAACGTGACCCCATTGGCGAGCGGAACAGTGGGGTCGTTGTTCACTTGCGACGCCACCTGCGGGCGCGGGCTGGCGTGGTACTCGGCAGCCGCCTTGGTCGGCATCGTGAAGACGTCGACGCCGGCGAGGTCGCCAATTTGGGCGCCCGAGCGGATGCTGGCGGCGATGAGTTTCGTTTTCGTGCGGCCCGCCTTGCGGAGGTTGAGCAATTCGCGCTGGGTGGCCAGCGTCGCTTTCTCGCCGACGTTCCGACCATCCCCCAACTTGTTGTCGGCTACGACCGAATTCAGCCGCCCGAGAAACACATTCACGTAGTCGGGTTTGGTCAGCAAGGCGGCGACGTAATTGTGTCGCGCGGAGAAGCCGAGCGTGAAGTTGAGCGGGATCCCTGCTTGCGCGAGCTTGCGCGCGCTGAGATAACCCGCCGGCGTGAGCGGCACTTTCACATAGAATCTTTCGGGGCAAATTGCGAAGTAGCGTCTGCCGTAGGCGACCGTGCGCTCGACATCGTTGGAAAGATCGGTGTGCAACTCGACGCTGACGAACGCATTGAATCGGTCGACGAGCCGCAACGCGTGGTGGGCATTGAGAATGAACGCGATTTCCAGGATGAGGTCCGTCTCGCTGATTTTCGGTGCGGCCTCGAGGACAACGCGAGCGGCCTTGGCGACAAGGTCGTCGTAGATCCCTTTTTGGATTTCCTTATTGAGCAGCGTGTTATTGGTCGTCAACGCGTCGAATGACGAATTCCACAACTTGGCTGCCTCATCGATGTCGCCCGTGTCGAGCCACAACCGCGTCCCCGCGTCTCGTACTTTGCGCCACTCGGGGTCGTCTTTCACCTTTACGGTGGACTTGCCAGACTTGTGGGCAAATCCTTCCCGAACGAATTCATGCACTCGAGTGTCCAGATTCATCATGGCCAACCCCTCCATAGTAAAACCGCCATTGCCACCCGCTCCATGTATTTGTCGTCGGAATTCATCCGCACGTCAAGTCTACCGGATGCGGCCGACCAATTTCCAGTGAAGGATCCTTAGAAGTTCGTGATTCGTCCAATCGATTCCGCTTTGACCCACCCCTGCTGACCATCAGCGCGTTCCACAAAGAGCCATTGGCCCCGATCTTCCCGGATGGCCACTCTAGTGCCCTCCGCGAGCCGGAAATGCACCGTCGAATCAGACAGCGGGGCGAAGCGTGCCTCCGTCTCGGCCGCCACGACGATTGCCTGGGGGGCGATGTGATTGCTGATCACTTGGTCGCTGAGGGCAAAGCTCGAGAATCCGAACACGAAGAAACCTGCCACCGCGATGACCAGGAATGCTGCCCGCGCCTTTGGGATATAAACGCAAGCGCCAATCGCCAATGCCAGCAACCAAAGTCCCACCAGTTCACCGGCGCTCCACTCGCTGGCGGTGCAACGCTCGATGACAGAACGCAAGAATCTCTGCGTCGCGCGCGGTGGCGTATTTACGTCATCCACTCCGAGCCGTTGTTGGGCAAACTTGAGATTCGCGAGTATGTCTGGATCGCGCGGCGCCAATCGACGCGCCTGCGCATAGTTGAGGATCGCCAGACCCAGTTTGTCTTGGCGGAACCAGGCATTACCCAGGTTGTAATATACATGCGCCGCTTTCGGTTCAATTTTCTCGTAAGCCACCGCAGCCTCGGCGAATTTGCCGGCGTCGTAAAGCTGGTTGGCCGCTTTGAGGTCGTCACTTGGCGCGGCGATCGCCACGGACAAGCCCAGCAACCAAACAAGGATGACAACCTTATAAATGTGTCTTCTCAAGTTCATCAATTAGTCGTTCCACATTTTTCCGTGTGGCGGCCAGGCCCGTATCAGCGCTTTGGCCAGCGAAGCGCGCGGTGTCGCAAGCCTCAAAACACGCCTTTAAATCCGCTGCCAGTTGTGTGTCTACGCCGCGTGGCAGGAGTTGTTCTTCCGCGACAGAAGCCGTGATGCCGGCGGCGGGGATGTTCAGGCGGTCGCCGAGATAATTCTGCATCGCGTGTTGCACCTCGTCGTAGTTTGTCGCGGCGGCCAGAAGTTTACGCGCGTCTCTGGCGGCGCGCACGCGACGGGCGTAGGCGACATCGCCCCGGAACTTGTCCGAGCGCTTCTTCCAACCTATTCCACCGAGCAGGGCGAGCACGGGCATGGTGTTCAGTGCCCAAAACGTCGGCGTGGCGCAGAAGGGCGTGGCCAATGGGACCGGGCCGAGATCGCCTTTGAGATACACGATGTCCTGTCCGAGTTTTTCTTCCGGCCGCAATCGGTTGCCACCGCTGACGATCGTGCTTTGACCGCCGCTACCAGCCTTCACGACAAGCTTTATGGGCGCCTGAGTGGCGACTTTGTAGGCTCTTGCCACCGGGTCGAAGTACGTTAGCCGCACTTCCGGAAGTTGTTTGATCTCGGTGCTGCGGGCAATGAGGACTTGCTGGATGACCCGCTCGCCCGTCGTGTTCAAATCGTCCTTCGTCGTCTTCGTGGTCGGCTCGTAGGTCTTGAATTCGTCCAGCGCGCCGAGCTTTGGCGTCGGGACGGTATCAATGTTGCCGTTGCCGCTGATTTTAATCGTGAACGTGATCGGGTCGCCAACAGCAACTTCCGCCGGCTTGGCCGTCACTTCGAGGTTCCATTGACCCACCGCGCCGGAAAAGTCCGACGGTCGGCCCTCTTCGGGCAGCGGCAAGACCGTGACCGGCACGGCGTCGATGGTGATCGGCACCTCACGCACCTGCGTCCGTCCAAACATGTCATCAAACAACGAGTTACCCCCACGATTCGGGACCGTTAGTTGCACTCTCAAGAAACAAGGCCCGAAATTCAACGTGCCGGTGGTAGTCGGCGAGATAGCTCCCTGAAACACACCGACGTTGAATTGCTCGCCGTTGATGACCTGGCTGCCGGATTTCAGGTTCGGGAGAAACTTGTAGCCCAATCCTTCCGCTTGATAGTTGAACCCACCGGAACCGCGTAAAGGAACCTCTGGTCGCCAAATAATGTACACATCCAACGGCACCGTCTGTCCGATGTAAACTTGTTGCGAAGGGAGAACAACGCGACCGAAAGGCGTCTGCCCCAGGTCTCCTTGCGAACCGCCTTTTTCAACGACCAGCTTGATCGGCGTGGTGGAATACGTATTGTTCCCAATGTTCACTCCAATTGCCGGAATGATGAACTCGCCCGTTCGTCCCGGCGTGACCTGATAGGTGTAGCTAATCGATTGGCTGGTTTGCCCATTGACGAAAGAAAAACTGGTCGACGTGGAGGGGCCGTTAAAAGTCAAACCGTCCACCTTCGGGATGGATGGCTCACCGTTATGCGCGCCTTGCACGGCGACAGTCAGCGTGACGGATTCGCCGAAACTGATCCGGTTCCTATCCACCGACGCAACGACGGACACATCGGCGAAGACGCGCGTCGCTGCCAGCAGGAACCCGATGATCAGGCAAAATCGCATTGTTACCAATCCTTGGCCGGTTCGCCAGAGTCTTTCAAGTCCTTCATTTGGACTTCCGGGAAGAAATTCCAGTTGCGTTCATCCTCGCGCAGGTTGTCGAGCAATGCGGCGGCCTGTCGTTTTTCGTTATCCTCGGGTTGGCCGCTCTGTGGTTGGGGTTGCTGTTCGGGTGGCGATTCCTTTTGTTGCTGCGCCTGTTGCTTCTGCTGCTCATCCTTCTGAGCCTGATCTTGCTTCTCTTGTTCTTGTTTCTGTTGATCCTGTGACTGCTGTTGCTGCTGTTTTTGCTGTTCCGATTGCTTGTCCTCAGGCTTTTGGGGCTGGTTATGCGAATCTTGCCGTTGTTGCTGTTTCTGCTGTTGGTCGTCCTTCTTCTGGTCTTGTTTCTTATCTTGCTGATTCTGTTGATTCTGCTGCTGTTGTTGTTGCTGTTTCTTCAGTTCTTCGAGCTTCTTCTTCACGAAGTCATGATTGAATCTGGCGTCGGCATCGTGAGGGTCAAGGGCGAGCGCGCTTTCATAGCTCTTGATGGCCCGCTGCCAGAGTTGTTGCGCCTGTGGCGTTTTGGCTTCGCCGAGGCGGTAGCTGGTATTTCCCAGATTGTAGAGCGCGCGTTGTTGCAAGTCGCGGTCGGGAGAGGAGGTAGCGCTTTCAAACAGCGTCGCGGCGCGCGTGAAATCGTTGCTGTGATAAGCCGTCACACCATCATTGTAAAGCCGCGGCCAGGTTTCAGTCTTCGCCACCGCGACGGATGGGAGTAGTAACAGGAGACACCAGTATCTCATGCTGTCCTCCTGTCACTGACGAACGATTCAACGACCAGCAAGGCAAATGCGAGGCCCAAGGGCCATTGGAAGCGCTCGAAGTAACGCTTCTGCAGCTTCGCCTGGTACTCCTTGCGCTGCAATTGTGCGATGCCTTTCTCATAGATTGTGTCGATGCCGAAGTCGCCGGGCACGCTGCGTACATAGATGCCGCCCGTCTTCAACGCGAGTTGTTTCAGCAACTCTTCATTAAGCCGCGACTTCACCACTGCGCCCTCGCGGTCTTTCAGGAACTCCATTGGCTTCCCCTCTTCCCGCACGGGGATCAATTCGCCCTCCGCCGTGCCTACGCCGATAGCGTAAATCTTCACACCGGCCTTTGCCGCTTCATCCGCCGCCGCCAGCGCGTCGCTTTCCGTTTCTTCGCCGTCCGTAATCAGCACGATCGCGTGGTCTCGTCCCTCACCCGCTTCGAATGCCTTGAGGGCGGTGCGAATGGCCACCCCGATCGCCGTGCCACCGCGCGGGATAATTCGTGGATCGGCGTCCTTCAACGTCAGGCGAAACGCCTCGTAGTCCACGGTCAGCGGACATTGCACGAAGGCCGTTCCCGCAAACGCGATCAAGCCGATCCGGTCGCCCCGGAGTTTCTCGAGCAAATCCTGCACGGCGTATTTTGCCTGCTCTAACCGATTCGGCCGTACGTCCTCGGTCAACATGCTCTTCGACACGTCGAGCAAGACCGCGACGTCCACGCCGCTACGTTTCACCTCGCGCCATTCGAACCCCCAGCGCGGTTGGGTCAGCGCCAGAGCTACCAGCAGCACCGCAGCGACAATCAGGGTTGCCTTCCACCGGCGCGCGACCGGTCGAACGGAATCCGCGAGCCGTTTGACCAGTGGCGGGGCGGCAAACCGCGCCAGTGCCCGCCGGCGCGCGCGGAATCCCCAAACCAGAAGCACTGCCAGCGCCGGCACCAGGAGCAGCAGCCAGAATGACGTCGAATTGCCAAATTGCATTACGGCAACCTCCGTAGTCGCGTCTGTTCCAAGGTGACGGCCAGGAGCAGACATCCCAGCCCCGGCGCTAGAAACCACGGGAACAACTCCTGCCACTCCTCATAAGCGAGCATCTCGACCTTTTGTTTTTCCATCGAGTCAATCTGCGTATAGGTTTTGCGCAACGACGCGGTGTCCGCGGCACGGAAATATTGTCCGCCGGTTGCCGTGGCGATTTGTTTCAGCAAATCTTCGTCCAGATCGGCACGGATCATTCCACGGAAATTGCCGTCATCATCAATTACCTGTATGGGCCCTTTGTAATCAGAGCCCGCACCCACGGCATAAACACGGACGTTAAATTCCCGCGCCGCTTTGGCGGCTTCGAGAGCCGGCGGGTTGTAAACATTCTCACCGCCGTCCGTTAACAGCACGATCACCTTGCTCTTCGCCTTTGTGTCGCGCAATCGGTTGACTGCCGTGCCGATACCGGCTCCGATCGCCGTGTTGCCTTCCACCAGGCCGATGCGAACCCGATCGAGGTTGCGTTCCAGCCAATCGTGGTCGAGCGTCAACGGGCTGGCCACATACGCGCGAGTCCCGAACACAACCATCCCGATGCGGTCGTTGGGGCGGGCGCGGATGAATTCGCGCACCACGTCCTTGGCCGCGTTAATTCGCGACTCCAGCTGCCCTCCCTTTTGGTAATCTCTTGCCCACATGCTTCCTGAAATGTCCAGGACCAGGAGGATGTCGATGCCTTCGGTCCTGATTTTGCTCTCGCTGCGGCCCAACTGCGGACGCGCCAACGCGGCCACGACCAACAGTAGTGTTGCCCCGCGCAACAGGAGCAACAACGCTGGACCCAATGCCGCCCAAAAGGACGACAACGACCGGGCGGTCGCGACGGAGGAGAATTTCAGGCCGCCCTGTCGCGTCACACGTTGCTCCCGCCAAAGCCATAGTGGCAACACCAGCAAGAACAGCAAAAACCATGGACTCGCGAACTTCATGCCGGTGCGACCACCTCCTGCGCCCGGGGTTGCGTATCGCGGACAAACTTCTCGGCTGCCTCCAATGCCCGCTGCATGTCCGATTGCTCCGGATGATGCCGCGCGAATTTTACGAGGTCCGATTCCTGTAGGAATGCGCCGAGTAAATCCTTGTGTTCCTGGGCCAACGCATTGTCCTGTGAGACCTCGTACAGGAATTCCTCCGTCGTCTGCTCTGGGGCGCGCAAGTGGAAGCGCCCTTCAAGGTAGCGACGGACGATGTCCGAGAGTCGGGTGTAAAACTCTTCAACCGGTGGACTTTCCTCGCGCAGTTGTTGGAGCGCGCGAATTGCCAGTTCGTAAGGCGTCGGCGGAGGAGGCGCGTTGGTCGCGTCGGTTGGCTGCTTGCGCTTCCACAACCAGTACACCAGGGCCAGTACCGCGGCGAGAATGAGCAGCGACCACAGCCACCACCAATTGTGGGGTAGCGGGACGAGTCCCTTGATGTCGTGGATGTCTTCCATCTAGATTCGGCGCTCGCGCATTTTGAAGAATTTGATCAACGGCAGCATGTAATCCGTCTCACAGCGAATCTCTACGTGGTCGACACTGGCCGACCGCAACAGGCGGCGCAGTGCTTCCAGCCGCAGTCGCGATTTAACGGCAAACTGTTCGCGGACGTTTCGATCGAAGGTGTCAACCAGTGCCCGCTCGTTCGTTTCCGCGTCACGGAGTTCCACCAGCCCAACTGCCGGCAACTCTTCTTCGCGCGGGTCACGCAAGCTGAGGGCGACGACATCGTGGCGCTTGCTGGCGACGCGCAGTTTCTTGCGAACGACTTCCTCGTCCTCCACTTGGAAGTCCGAGAGCACAAAAGTGACCGCGCGCCGTGATTGGACGTGGTTGAGATAATCGAGCGCCGCTTTCAAGTTTGTTCCGCGCCCTTTCGGTTGAAACGCCAGGATCTCGCGGATCACACGAAGCACGTGACGCCGGCCTTTTTTCGGGGGCACATATTTCTCAATCTGGTCGGTGAACATGATGAGGCCGACCTTGTCGTTGTTGCGAATGGCGGAGAACGCGAGCACGGCAGCGAGTTCGGCCGCCAACTCATTCTTGGTCTGGCGCACGCTGCCGAATTGGCCCGAAGCGCTGACATCGACGATCAACATGACGGTGAGTTCGCGCTCCTCCTTGAACTTCTTGATGTACGGATGACCGAAGCGGGCCGTGACGTTCCAATCGATGGAACGCACCTCGTCGCCCGGCAGATACTCGCGCACTTCTTCGAACTCCATCCCGTGTCCCTTGAAGACGGAATGATATTGCCCGCCGAGCACGTCCGTGACTTCACGGTTCGTGCGGATTTCGATCTGCCGGACTTTTTTGAGGACTTCCTTGGGGATCACGGTACAGGTACTTCGTCGAAGATTCGTTTAATGACGTCTTCGCTGGTCATCTCCTCAGCTTCGGCTTCGTAGCTGACGATGACGCGATGGCGCAGCACATCCATGCCGATCGACTTCACGTCCTGTGGCGTCACGTAGCCGCGGCCCTGGAGGAACGCATACGCTTTCGCGGCGATGGCCAGGTAAATCGTGGCGCGCGGTGAGGCCCCGTACTGGATGAGGCCGGCGACATCGATATTGTAGGACTTGGGGTCGCGCGTGGCGAAGATCAGGTCCACAATGTAATTCTTAATCTTCTCGTCCATGTAGATGGAATCGACCACCTTGCGCGCCCGCAAAATCTGCTCCGGCGTAACGACGGCCTGCGTGACGATGTGCTTGCCGGTCTCGGCCATGCGATCCATGATCTCGCGCTCTTCCTGCTTGCTTGGATAATCGATCGACAGCTTGAGCATGAAGCGATCAACCTGCGCTTCCGGCAACGGATACGTGCCTTCCTGTTCAATCGGGTTCTGCGTGGCGAGCACCAGGAACGGGTCGGGCAGCTTGAAGGTCTGGTCGCCGATGGTGACCTGGCGTTCCTGCATCGCTTCGAGCAACGCGCTTTGCACCTTTGCCGGCGCGCGATTGATTTCATCAGCGAGAATCAGGTTGGCGAACACGGGACCTTTCTTGATCCGGAACTCGCCGTCCTTGGGATTGTAGATCAGCGTGCCGATTACATCGGCGGGCAGCAGATCGGGTGTGAACTGGATGCGATGGAACGTCGTCTGGATCGCCGCGGACAGCGTTTTCACCGACAACGTCTTCGCGAGCCCCGGCACACCTTCCAGCAAGACGTGCCCGTCCGCCAGCAACCCGATCAATAATCGCTCGATGAGATATTTCTGGCCGACGATGACCTTGCTGATCTCGCCGACCAGCACCCTTACAAATTCACTTTCGCGTTTGACCTGTTCGTTAATTGCACCGATTCCTTGTTCCATTATTCCTTCCTCTTGAGGTTCACAGCCCAGAAGCTGACTTTTTTGACAGGGGCTGTGGCGACTACGTTCAATTCTAGCAGATGGGTCAAGTGCCTCGGGAGAAGCAGGTTATAGGGATCATCGCTGGGGTGCAACGCTTGTGACACCCGTGTACCGAACGCGCCAAATGCAATTCCCTCCGTCATCAGCGACGATAAGCGATCCCTGGTTATCGACCGTCACGCCGACGGGACGGCCCCAGACGCTGTCTGAATCCACCACGAAACCCGTCAGGAAGTCGTCGTATTCACCAGTCGGTTTTCCATCGTGGACCGGGACGCAAATGACCTTGTATCCCGTGCGGCGAGCACGATTCCACGAGCCATGTTCGGCAGCGAATGCCCAACCATGATACTGCGCGGGAAACTGCTGTGCGGTGTAGAACGTCATGCAGAGGGAAGCTGAATGTGCCTGCAGCAACACATCCGGCACGATGATTTTCCCGGCCAGTTCGGGATTCTTGCCCTTGTGATGGGGGTCCTGATGATTGCCGATGTAATACCATGGCCACCCATAGAAGCCATTCTCACGGATACGCGTGATGTAGTCCGGCGGAAGATCGTCACCCAGTCCGTCACGCTCGTTGACGGAGCCCCACAACTCGCCGGTCGTCGGCTCAATCGCCAATCCCACGGCGTTGCGAATACCGGAGGCATAGATGCGAAACCCGGTCCCATCGGGATTATATTGCAACACATCGGCGCGGTTTTTTTCCAACTCATCGTCGCTGACGTTGGAATGCGACCCGACGGATACGAACATCTTTTTGCCGTCAGAACTGAAAACAACGTCTCGCGTCCAGTGCCCCCCGCCGCGCAGACGTCCGCCGCCGGGAATATCAGGGACAATCATTTCTTCCGGACCACGCGTTGTCAGATCGCCATTTTGGTAAGGGAAACGAACAATCGAGTCGGTGTTACCGACGTAGACGTACTGCGGATTGGGTCCAGGTGGATGGAAGGCAATGCCGAACGGTTGGTGAAGGTGATCGGTAAAAATCGTAGTGCTCGCCACCTTGCCACCCGCTCCCTGGCGCAGCACTTTCAGCCGACCCGGCCCGCTTTCGGCAACGAACAGGTCACCGTTCGGGGCGGTGATGATCTTGCGTGGATTGTTCAATTTCTCGGCCAGAAGATCGACTTCAAACCCCGCTGGCACTTTTGGTGACGTACCCGGCGGTCGAGGGACCACCCTTGGGCCATTGTCGGTGGACGAAGTGGCATACGGAGGCATCAGATCATCAACGGTAATGAGGCGGCGCACCCCCGGTGCGTCGGTGGTCCAGTCGCTCATGGCCGCCTGATGGGTACGCAGATCACTTTTCGTTCCGTCAGGCTGTGCAACGCTCAGGTTACAAGCCAGTAGTTCAGTTCCGAGAGCTACGATCAGCTCCAAACGAACATTTCTTCCAATGAATTGGATCATGACACGGAACACTCCTTTTTGCCGGGATCGCGAATGAAAAAGTTATTCCTTGAAGCAGATGCGGCCGGGGATGCAGGCGCGGAGGTGCGCGGGTTTGTCGTCGGCGCCGATCTCACTGAGCGTGCAGTTACACCAGTAGAAGGCATCCGCTTCGGTGCCGGCTTCTGCCGCCTCGGTCAGCGCTTCAGCTTCGTGAACGGGGACAAACATTTTCTTCGTGCGAAGATATTTGCAGAGGGGCGTGTTCATGGTTCACCCGACGAGTTGTTTCAAAGTTCGGCGAATCAGCGCCTGGGCGATGGGCACCTTGTAGCCGTTGTGCTCCCGCGGAGTGGCGTCTTTCAGAATAATCCCGGCGGCTTGCGTGGCGACGTCGTCGTCCAACTTCTTTCCTTCGAGAAAGTCGTGCGCCGCCTGGACCTGCCAGGGAATCGGCGCCACCGCGCCGAGGACGACGCGCACTTTGCTCAACTTCGTTCCCTCGACTGTCGCGGCGGCGGCGCAACTAACCAGGGCCCAGTCAAAGCTGGCCTTCTCGCTGACCTGTTGGTACGCGCTTCGACGGCCCGCGTCGGGAATTTGGACGCGGAGAATCAGGTCGGTTCCCGTCAGGGAGTTGTGCGCCTCGGGATTCTCCCAAGCCTTCGCGTACAGGTCGGCGATGGAGAGCGCAACTTCTTCCCTGCCGCGGCGGACGATCGCCCTGGCATCGAGCGCGGCCAACGCGATCGCGAGATTGGACACCACCGGGCTGATGCACGGATTACCCGAGAAAAGGCTGTGGTATTTGTTCTCCCCGTCGTGCGCGTAACACGTATCACCGCCTTTTTTCAAACAGTGGATGTCGCGATGCCGGTAATACCAGCAGCGGGAGTGCTGCGCGAGATTGCCGCCGACGGTCGCGACGTTGCGAATCTGCGGCGAACCAACTTCCGCCGCTGCTTGCTGCAGGCCGGGGAAAATGCGTTTCAATTCCGCGTGTTGTTCGATTTCCGAAATGGTGACGTTCGTGCCTATCGTCCAGGATTCCTTGCCGGGGGTAATCTCGCGGGTGACAGGCAGGTCCTTGACGTTCACCAGCAACCGCGGGCTGGCGATGTAGTCCTTCATCTCACCGAGGATGTCGATGCCGCCCGCCAGGAAGCGGCCCTGGTCGGCTGCCAGCGAGACGGCGCTATCGACGGTGCGCGGAGCGGCGTATTGGAAGGGTTTCATGCCTTTGAGCCAACCTTCCCGACCTTGCCCAATGCGGCGAGCACACGCGCCGGGGTAATCGGTAGACTGCTGACACGAACGCCCAGCGCGTTGGCGACGGCGTTCGCAATGGCACCAGCGGTCGGGATGGTGGCGGGTTCACCGACACCGATTACGCCGCGCTCGGGCATATCCACCAGGATCACTTCAATTTCTGGAACATCCGCGAAATTGGGTACCTTGTAGGTCTCAAAATTGGGATTCAACACGACACCCGTGGCGGAGTCCATCACGCGTTCTTCGTAGAGCGCGTAGCCCAAGCCCATGATGACGCCGCCATTGATTTGCGTCTCGCAGGTGAGCTTGTCCACGATGAGTCCGCAGTCCTGCACGCACAAGATTTTGCGGACCTTCACGAAGCCGGTTTCAGTATCCACCTCGACCTCGGCGAATTGAACGCCGCCCGCGCCGCTGGAAGATAGCCCTTCTTGCCACTTACCATGTGATGTAAGAGGATTGACACCGAGCTTTCGGCAGGCCGCCGACCAGTTTGAGCCGCGCGCGTCGGCCACACCCGTCTTCTTCTGCAAATCCTGGAGCGCGTTCGTGCAGGCATCAAAGATCGCGGGGCAGACGGACGCCGCGGTCGTGCTGCCGCCGCTGCCGCCCGATGGCGGAAACTGGGTGTCGCCGATCCGCGCGCTTATCTGTTCCGGCTTGAGCCCGAAGACTTCCGCCGCGACGACAGCCACGAGTGTGCGCGTGCCCGTTCCCAGATCCTGAGTGCCGCAACGGACCTCCACGCTGCCGTCGGGATTGATTTGCACATCGGCCTGCGTGCCCCGTCCGCCACCACCCCAGGTTGCGCCCGCGCAGCCGACGCCCACCTTGATCGGCCCCGGCGAGGAGCCCGGCGGTTTGTATTTTTGCTTCCAACCGAAGTGCTCGATGCCGATGGCATATTCGCGCTGGCGAATCTTATTCGGGTCGTTCTTCAACCGCAGTTCCACCGGATCCATCTTCAACTTCACCGCGAGTTCGTCGACGATCGATTCCATGCCAAACGAGGCGATGGGATGGCCGGGCGCGCGGAACGCGCGGGCCTGGCCGGCATTGATGGCGACCGAGGATTGCTTCACGCGGATATTGGGAACCACATAGATGTAAGGCGCCGGGAAGCCAGCGCCGCCACCACCGCCCGCCGAGGACGCGCCCGCGCCGATGCCGGCGGTGCCGAAGGAATTCATCTCAAACGCCACCATCTTGCCGTCGGCATCCGCACCCAGTTTGATTTGTTGAAAAGACGAAGGACGATTGCCAACCGCCAGAGACTGATCGAAGCGCGTCAACATCAACTTAACCGGCGCACCGGCCGCCTTGGAGAGCCGTCCCGCGAGGCCGCCCTCCGCACCCGGGCCAAATTTCGCACCAAAACCGCCCCCCATGTGGTCGGTGATGACGCGAACCTTTTCATGAGGCACTTCGAGATAGTCGGCCAGGCCGTCGCGGACGCTGAAGATGCCCTGAGTCGAAGCCCAGCAGGTCACACCGTCGTAGGTTACGGAAACGGTGTTGCCGTGGGTTTCGAGTGGTTGGTGAAGTTGGGTCGGTGTAGTAAAGAAACCTTCGACAACGGCCGCCGCCGCGGCGAACGCCTTGTCGACGTCGCCCTTCTCACGGACATTCGGTTCAGGGAGATTGGCCGCATCAGGCCAGACCCGCGGCGAATTCGGATTTCTGGCGGCTTCCTCCTTCACCACGAACGGCAGCGGCGTGGCTTCGACTTCGATGACGAGCAGCGCATCGAGACACGCCTGCTTCGACGTGCCCGCGACCGCGGCCAGTTCTTCGCCGTAGAAGCGGACGGTCCGCTCACCATCGCGTTCAACAACGACAGCCTTGATGCCGGGAATCTGTTTGGCCTTTTCGATGTTGATGCCCGTTACCTTCGCGGCCGGCCACCGCGACCGGTAAATCATGCCGTAGAGCCAGCCCTCGGGCTGGACGTCGGAACTGTACTTGGCCGCACCGGTGACTTTTGCGGGGGCATCGACACGTGGCGTACTTTGCCCGATCACGTCGCGTTTTTCCGGCCAGCTAAGCATGACGGACGACCTCGATTGTGTTCGCGACTTTCACGCCGGCGGCCTTCAGCGTGGCCGTAAGGATGCCCACTTGCGCGCCGCATCGGCAGAGATTGCCCGAACAAGCGGTGCGCACTTCGTCCGCCGTGGGGTGAGGATTCTTCTTCAAAAGGGCCGTCACGGTCATCACGAAGCCGGGCGTGCAGTAGCCGCACATCAGCGCGTCACCTTCGACGAACGCCTTTTGCACGGTCGTGAGTTTGCCATCGACTGCCAAACCCTCGACGGTCGTAATCGCGTGACCTTGCGCCTCGACGGCGAGTTTCATGCACGAATACACCGGTGTTCCGTCCAGCAACACGGTGCAGGCGCCACAGGTGGCCCGGTCGCAGACCTCCTTCGTGCCGGTCAGGCTGGTGTGATTGCGGAGCGCGTCCAGAAGCGTGACACGCGGTTCGAGATTCAGTTTGAGTTGCTTGCCGTTGACATTGAGAGTGACCGGGATCGCGCCGGGGCCAAAGGTCTTCTCGACGCCGAGATTTCCCATTTCCTCGACGCCCGCGGCGACTGCGCCCACCGGTACAGCGGCGGAAGCGACGACGACAGTACCCAACCCCTTCAGGAACGAACGGCGGCTGATTTCGGCGTGGCCCGGGTCGTTATGGGAGGGTTCACTCATGCGCGGGATGATCGGTCACAGCGCAAACAAACGCGGGTGACTGAAATATGGATGGAACGGTTGTGACTTCGCCGAAACGACCCTGAAAGACGTTGTTCTTGCCGTGGTCAATCCACCGCAGGGCAAGGGCCGGTTCGTGGACGACGGATTTGCTGGTGACGCCGAAAGTGTAAGGGGCGGTAGCGGAGCGCGGGGTGTACCAAAGTGATTCGCCGCAACTGACAAGGCCGCAACACTGGAACGGCTGGACCGCCATCTGCAGGAAATCGCCAGCGGAAAACGAAGCCATTCCACACGTGCTGGTAAACTGCATCGGGACGGTGCGCGTTGGCAATTTCAGGCGCGCAAGTTCCGGATTGGTGGACTTCAGCCAATCGAGGAGCGCCTCGGTTTGCGCGGGGGTCGCGGATTGCGGCAGGTAGGCCATGGCGGCGTTTGGCTTCGTTTCGCGAATTGCAAGATTCTCGTCGGCGACCTCCAGCAGCGCTACCTGCAAACCGCGCAACGGGGTCCCGTCACGCGATCCGCCGGCGAAATTCCAGACCCGCAGCAAATATCTACCATCTTGTGGCGATTCCGACGAGGCGATGCAGCCACCGATGTACAATTGACATGAATGCAGTTCGAGAAGATCGCCATGGGGATTCTCCTCGGCGCGAAGAGACGCGCCCGTCAGGAAAAAAGCAACCGCGATACTCGCCACCAACATTTTCATTCGCCATCAACCCCTGTCTGCGATGCCACTCCTGGTATTCTACACGAAATGGGAAATTCCGCAAGCAATGATGGATGGGGTAGTGCGCGAATTTGGTCCTGCGAGACCTGCCGGGCAAAACCACGACGCATCGTGTCGCGCTACCGGCGACGGACCCTTATATCGTTGATTGATAATTTTACTAGACACTGTTTGGGGGAAGAGATATAGTCCGCGAAACAGATGAACGTTCAACTTGCGATCAGCCTTGTTTTCGAGCTTACGCCGTCGCATTTCGTGCTCTGGCGGACGAGTCGAAGGCCAGGCAAGGGGCCCCTATACGTTTCTGCGAAACGAACCCATTTTATTTTCGTGGAGTTTTTGCTGTACCACTTTTATTTACAGAGACTTATGCCGTTTGCAGGAGCGTTTGCAAATGGGTTCGTTCTGGGAAAACGAACCCATTTTGGGGGGATAAAATGGGGGTCAGGTAGCGGATTACGAGAAGAATTGCCGCGAAAACGTCGCCGTCGCGGGTCGCTCAGTCAGTGCTGCGCTTCGCTTATCGAAGCAGGGCACTACGTGGATGGCCCGGATTCAGTTTGCCCGGTGGGCCCAGTGCTGGTAGACTGTAGCTCGCGGATCGCGGGTGAGAACATGGGGCAGGGCATGCTTGATAGGGTTGCTGGCAGGTTAAAGGTTGCATTGCGCGCGGCAGCGGTCGGTGGTTTGCTGTTGCCCGGGAGCGCGCCTGCGCAAAGCATCCGGGTGCCCTGGAGCGATTACGCCCACGATCCACAACACACCGCCATCTCGCCGGTAGCGTCGCAGCCGCTCCATCGCGTCATCTGGCAGACATCGGTGGACTTGAGTGTGCCCACCAATAACACGGGCGAATTATTCATCCACTACGGCTCGCCGCTGATCACGCGTTCCAACACTGTCATCGTGCCGGTGAAAACAACCGGTGCAGGCGGATTTCGCATCGAATCACGCGTTGGCGGCACGGGCGCGACGAATTGGATGCAGTCCTCGGACTATACTGCTCCGCCACACGGTTGGTACCCGAGCTTTTCGCCAACGCTGACACCAAGAAACCGCATCTATTTTCCCGGCGGCGGCGGCACGGTTTACTATTGTGACTCTCCTGACTCGACCAATCATCCTGTCATCGGTCAAATCGTCTTTTACGGGCTGGCGAATTACAACGCCAACACCAATGCGTATCTCTCGAATGTGTTCATCGACACGCCGATCACATCGGACCGGTATGGAAACATCTACTTCGGCTTTCAAGTCACCAACTCCACACCGCTAAACCTCCAGGGTGGTATTGCTCGTATTGACGTAAACGGGACGGGGACGTGGGTTGCCGCCAGCACGGTGGCCGGCGATGCCGCGATGAACAAGGTTGTTCAGAACTGCTCCCCGGCGCTGGCCAACGATCACAAGACGTTGTATTTCGCCGTGAACGGCGGCAATTTCAGTTACGGCTACCTGGTGGCAGTGGACAGCCGCACGCTCGCGCCCATCGCCAGGATTCGGCTAAAGGATGCGGGATTCCCCACACACGATGCGAGTCTGCCTGACGACGGCACGGCCTCGCCCACTGTCGGGCCGGACGACGATGTTTATTTCGGTGTGTTCGAATATTCATGCTGCGTGAACCACGATCGGGGGTGGCTTCTGCATTTCAATGGCTCGTTGAGCCAGACAAAGATTCCCGGAGCCTTCGGCTGGGACGACACAGCGTCCATCGTCTCCGCCTCACTCGTTTCCTCCTATCACGGCAGTTCGTCGTATTTACTGGTGACCAAATACAACAATTATTCCGACCCGGGAATTGGAGGGAACGGATCCAACAAAGTCGCTGTTCTGGATCCGAATGATACGGAAACCGATCCGGTCACCGGTGCGACCGTGATGAAGGAAATACTGACGGTGCTCGGGCCCACTCCAAACACCGGTCAGGCCGGCGTCAGGGAGTGGTGCATCAATACCGCGGTGGTCGATCCCTTCACCAGGTCCGTGCTGGCCGGCAGCGAGGATGGCAAACTCTATCGCTGGGATTTGACCTCCAATACGCTCTCTGAAACATTCACGCTGACAACGGGAATTGGCGAAGCCTACACGCCCACGCTGATCGGGGTCGACGGGACCGTGTACGCGATCAATAACGCCATTTTGTTTGTTATCGGCCAGTGAGGGAAGCGAATCGTGCGCCTCAAATTATTTCTCTTATTCAGTCTCACGCTGGCGCTCTCCGGCGCCGCGGCGCGGGCGGATTTGTCGTTTGTCCTGACACCGTCGGTGCGGGTGTCCGCCCGGAGCAACGAAGTCTTTTTCGCTGGCATCTTGAGTAACACGGACCCAACCAACAATTTGTATCTGAACGCCATCCAGTTTATTGCCAATAGCAATTTCACGCCCGACACAAACGCTTTCTACGCCAACGTTCCCGGCATCTTGTCCGCCGGCCAGACCTACAGCGATGTCGTTTTTGGAGTGACCATCAACCCCACGACTCCGGCGGGCGACTACTTCGGGGCCGTCACCATCCTGGGCGGGTCGAACATCTTTGCCGCGAGCAACCTGGCGACACTGCCATTTCAGATCTCGACGATCGACGTCAGCATCCAGGCGAACGTCGCCGACGCTTACAAATTCGGGGCGCAGCCCGGCTCCTTTGTTGTTACGTGTGTTGGCGGTAGCGATCTCGGCCTCGTTGTGAATTATGCAATCAGCGGTACGGCCAGCAATGGGGTCAATTACAGTTCGATCACGAATTATGTCACAAGCGCGGATTCTACCCCGTCGAATATTGCCATCATCCCGCTGGCGGACGGCGGGGTTGAAGGAGACAAGACGGTGGTGCTGACCTTGTTCAATTCAACAGCCTACAACCTCGCCGCGCCTATAAGCGCCACGGTCACGATCCACGACACGCCATTCAACGCGTGGCTGCTTACAGAGTTCGGCACTAACGCCAACAATGCCGCCATCAGTGGTGATCTCACCGACCCGGATACCGACGGAATCGTGAACCTGCTGGAATACGCGCTGAATTTGAATCCGAATGTGGCCAGCGGAACCGGGTTGCCGACGGCGCAGATTGACCCGGCTTGTGGCTGCTTGACGCTGACCTACACCAAAGTCCTTTCTGCGATCGACCTTAACTACACCGTCGAAGCCGCCAATGACCCCGGCGGACCATGGAGTACAAACGGCCTTACGCAAGCCGTGCTCGGCAGCGATGGCGTGACCCAAACCAACAAAGCCAGCGACGCAGGGAATCCGATCGCCACCAGCGGCAAGAGATTTATGCATCTTCGAGTCACACGCCAATAATTATCCTCCGCTCGTATTCTTCGGTTCGCGGCGCCCTGACGATACTCCCAACCCATTGAGCAGCAACCCCGTGCCAATGGATTTCCACTTCAAGCTGTCGATGGATGAAGTCAACGGTAACCACCTTACTTCGAGGTTTTTGAACCAAATTCGGCTGTGTCGCATCTAATGAGGCAGATGGTGTCGCAGTAGTTGCCTGTCCCTATCGGCATGGGCGTAGCCTGGAAACAAGAAAGAAATCATGGTTATTGACCGATACAGCGAAAGCGGAGATGCCCTCCAGCTCTATTTGCGGGAGATTGGCAAGACCCCGCTGTTGACGCGCGAGGAAGAAAACAAGTTGGCTTCACAGGTTCAGCGTGGCAGCAAGCGTGCCCGCGAACAGATGATTAAGGCCAACCTGCGCCTGGTGGTGAAAATCTCCCACGATTATGCGAACTACGGAATGCCGCTGCTGGATTTGATCAACGAAGGCAATATCGGCCTGATGAAAGCCGTCGAGCGATTCAATCCCCGGAAAGGCGCCAAACTTTCCACGTACGCCGCTTTGTGGATCAAGCAATCGATTCGCCGTGCTCTTTCGAACCAGTCGAAAACAATTCGGTTGCCCGTCCACATCGTAGATAAGGTGCATAAAATGAATCGCGTCATCCAGAGACTCACGGAGAAACTCGGTCGCGAGCCAAGCGATGTTGAATTAGCCAAGTCCCTGGACATTTCGACGGCCAAGTGTGCCGCACTCCGCAAGCTTGGCGTAAGTCCCATCAGTCTTGACGCTCCAATTGGGGACGAGGACGACAGCCATTTCAGTGATATTGTCCAGGACGAGGGTGCCCTAACCCCGTACGAACTGCTTCGCATGAAGACGATGCGACAAGAGATTCGCGAGCACGTCAAGTACCTGGCCCCGCGCGAAGCGGAAATCCTGACGTTGCGTTTCGGACTGGACGGTCAGTCACCACGGACGCTGGAGCAGGTCGGTAAGAGATTCAAGGTGACCCGCGAGCGCGTCCGCCAGATTCAGGAAATTGCCCTGCGCAAGCTCCGCCGTCGCGTGGAAGCGAGTGAGAGCACGAATGCCGTCGGCAAGTCCTGACCTCTCCCGTGTTGCACCCCCATTCAGGATATGTGGGGAACTTCTGTTTGCTTTGCTAAGCGTGAAACGTGGCATATTCTTGGTCGCGGAGTAATTCAGATGAAAGGAACTCACATGTCATGGCAGGCTTGGGCGCTTTTATCGGCGGCATTTGCCGCTCTGACCGCAATCCTCGCGAAAGTGGGGGTTCAAAACATCAACTCCGACTTCGCAACTTTTGTGAGAACAATTGTTGTCCTGGTGGCATTGGCAGCCATTCTTGGTATGACGGGCCAGTACCAGCGGCTGGATTCCGTTCCCCTGCGAACTTATTTGTTTCTCATCCTCTCGGGGCTGGCGACCGGTGCGTCCTGGGTGTGCTACTTCCGCGCGCTGAAGCTGGGCAATGCTTCCCTCGTGGCGCCCATCGACAAACTCAGCGTGGTTTTGGTGGCGTTGCTCGGCGTGTTGTTTCTGGGTGAAAAACTGCTGTTTCGCAACTGGGCCGGCATCATTCTAATCGCCATTGGCACCGTGCTTGTGGGACTCAAGCCCTAAAGACCCACTTGACCTTCACCGAGTCGCCTTGAGGAGATCGACATACGCTCGATCCACCAGATCCTGGTCACTGACTCCCAGTTGTCGCATGACGCGGTGAGCAGTCTCAATTCCCTGAGCGACCGTTTCGCCGCCTGACAATACAACCTCAAGTTCCATGAAGTGACCAAGACCCTCGACTTCATCGAGGTGGATCCTGGTTTTTCCGGCGAGGAAGAGGGTGCGTTTTTTTCGAACTCGACCGCACTCTCCCAAGGCCAAGACCAGCAGCTCGCGCAATTCGTAGGGAGTGGAAATTGGTGTGATGACGTATTGGGATTCCTTGGGATCGGGTGAGTCATCGCGTTTGTAAAAGATGAGTTCGCCTTGCGATTCCGAAAAGGTCCGCAATTTCAATCGGCCGTTGTGACACTCAAAAAAAGTGTCGTCCTGCTGTATCTCCATCGGCCCGCCATCCGCGACAGACTGCACCCGGGTGTAAAGCTGCGCCAGATCGTGAATCCTCGCTTTGATTTCGACGTTGCGAGGCATTACGAGCATCCACCCATTAGCTTCATTTGGGCTCCGTGCCCGGATCCTTGGTCTTGGCCTTCAGTAAGTTATCCAGATTATCAAACGGGTTCGCGATGGGAGGTTTTTCCGGGCTGACGTCTGGCGCCGATCCGTCCACGTAGCCCTTTAGCTTGTACTTTTCGTGTTCATGATCGTGGCAATAAATGCATAACAATTCCCAATTGCTGCCGTCGGTAGGATTGTTATTGTGATTGTGGTCCTTGTGATGAACGGTAAGCTCGCGAAGTTTTTTGCCCGAGAATTCGCGTCCACAACTGCCGCAGACGTGGGGGAACATCCGCAGAGCCCGCTCCCGATAACTCTTCTGCCGGATTTCCGCGTCTCGTCGAAGCCCGGCAAGGATTTGGTCCTGCTTTTCCGGATCTGGTAACGGCCCTTTGGGTTTCATATAGTAGGCGGTCCAGGGGTCTGATTGAATCGCGCCCAAAGATCCGCGGCGTTGAGCAGGTCGCCGATCTGGTCGAAGGCAACATCCGCGAGTGGATAGGCCGCCGTAATCTTCGGGTCGACTGCGTAGTGTCCCTGGCGCACGAAAATGGTTGTGACCCGCTCGCTCCAGATTTTCTTGATGGCCGCCAGGATGCGCAGCTTGTCGTCCACCATCACGTAATGATCTGCGGGGAAACGTCGTGCCACGTCATCGAGTTCTTGCTCCTTGTGCACATAGATTAGTACGTTAGCATCCACGGCCTTGAAAAGTCCCGACCGCTCCACCTTGCGCGGTTGAAAGACCACATCGCCATCGGACAGGATTACCGCCGGGCCCGATTGCTTGACGAGTTCGATGACGTCGAGGGCGTGAGGGAACACGCGATTGGCGAACGGATAGCCGATCAGGAAATGAGAAACTGTAAAGAGATGCGGATCGTGTGGGTTTTCGCTACGGTAACGCTGCAGCGCGCCGAGGTAGTCCGCGTAACCCAGCTCGCTCCGCAACTGTTCGAAGATGTTCCAATAACTGCGCGACCCTTCGCTGCCGACTTCCGTCTCCAGATGGCGCCGCAGGTCGGCGGTGACGCGATCGTTGTCGAGCAACGTGTTATCCACATCGAACAGGAAAACGACTTTGTTTGGTGTGGTCATGGTTTTACACCGACGCCGTTCAGTACCGCCGCGGCTTGCTGCTCGTCAAAGGCTTTTTCCCAGCGGGCGACGGTGATGGTGGCGATGCCATTGCCGATAAGGTTGGTCACGGCCCGCGCCTCATTGATGAAGCGATCGACTCCGAGCAACAACACCATGCCGGCGACGGGGATTTTGCCCATGGAAGCCAATGTTGCGGTGAGGGTCACGAACCCGGCTCCGGCAACTCCCGCAGACCCCTTGGACATGAACAGCAAAACTCCGAGGACGACGAGCTGGTCCCAAAGTGTCAACGGCGTGTTGGTGGCCTGGGCGACGAAGATCGCACCCATCGTCAGGTAAATCGCGGTACCACCCGCGTTGAAGGTGTAACCCGCCGGTAGCACCAAGCCAACGACGGGTTTGGCGCAGCCTAGTTGCTCCAGCTTGACCATCATCTGTGGTAGCACGGCTTCGGTTGAAGTGGTGGCGAAGACGATGAATATTTCATCTTTGATAAACCGGAGAAACTTCCAGAGAGAGATGTGGTTCATCCGCGCGATGCCACCAAGGACGATCACGACAAAGGCGAGACTGGCAAGATAAACGCAACCGATGAGCTTACCGAATGAACTTAGGGTGCTGAGTCCGTATTTCCCGATAGTGAAAGCCATGGCACCGAACGCGGCCAGAGGGGCCAGTCGCATGATAAAGCGCACGATACCGAACAAGCCGTGTAGGACCGAGTCGATTACGTCCACGATCAATTTCCCCCGATCAGGAAGTTGCGCCAAAGCCAGGCCGAACAGCACCGAAAACAACAGGACTTGCAGCATGTTCCCTTTGACGAATGCGTCCGCGATACTGGTGGGGATGATGTCCATGAAGAAGCTGACGGCATCCGGTGATTTGACGGCCGAAGTGTACGAGGCGAGCGATTTTGTGTCCAACGTGTTGGGATCGACGTTCATCCCGGCCCCCGGTTTCAGGACGTTCACGACGACAAGCCCGATGATGAGGGCCAACGTGGAAACAATTTCGAAATAGATGAGCGCCTTGACGCCAACCCGCCCCACTTCCTTCAGGTTCCCCATCTTCGCAATGCCGACAACAATCGTCCCGAAGATGATCGGCGCCAGCACCATTTTGACGAGCTTGATGAAACCATCAGCAAGCGGCTTGAGCGATTCCCCCAGGCCGGGATTCAGAAAGCCGATGATGACGCCAAGCAGGACACCCAGAATTACTTGGAAGTACAAATGACCGAATAAGGATGCCGCCTTGCCGCGAGGTTTGCCCATGGTTTAGTCGCTCAACGATTTCATCAACTTGAAGAGTTCGGCCCGGGTTTCAAAACCTACACCCGGGACATTCGGCAAACCGACAAATCCATCCTTGATCTCAATATCGTCCGCGAATCCGCCGAATGGTTGGAAGACGCCCGGGTAGGATTCGTTGCCGCCGAGATGCAACCCGGCGGCGATGTTGAGCGACATCTGATGGCCACCGTGCGGCACGACCCGGCGCGTTGACCAACTGTACTGCTGAAGCATTTCCAGTGTGCGCAGGTATTCGACGAGGCCGTAGGACAGCGCGCAATCAAATTGCAGCCAATCACGATCGGGACGCATGCCGCCGTGGCGAACCAGGTTGCGGGCATCCTGATGCGAAAAAAGATTCTCACCCGTTGCCATCGGCAAGTCGTAATGCCTGGAAAGCTCCGCTTGCAAGGCATAGTCCAGAGGATCACCCGCCTCTTCATACCAAAACAGTTCGTACGGTTTCAGCGCCTCGCCATAAGCAATGGCAGCGTCCAGGTCGAAACGGCCATTCGCATCAACCGCGAGGAATTTGCCTTCACCTACCACCGCGAGCACCGCCTCAATGCGTCGGATGTCCTCGTTGAGGGGAACCGCGCCGATTTTCATTTTCACCACTTGATAACCAATGTCGCGGTAGCCCTTCATCTCGTTCTGCAAAGCGGTCATGTCCTTGCCCGGATAATAATAACCACCGGCGGCATAGACCCAAACCTTGTCATCCGCGTGTCCCCCGCGATAGCGGTCCGCCAGTAGTCGGTACAGCGGCTTTTCCGCGATCTTGGCGACGGCATCCCACACCGCCATGTCGATGGTGCCCACCGCAACCGAACGCTCGCCGTGCCCCCCGGGTTTTTCGTTGGCCATCAGCGTGGCCCAGATGCGGAATGGATCCAGGTTCTCGCCCGTCTCATCCACCAACGTCTTGGGGTTGGCGGCCATCAGGCGTGGAAAGAAGCGTTCGCGCATCAACGCGCCCTGACCATAGCGGCCATTCGAGTTGAAACCATAACCGACTACCGGCTTCCCGTCGCGCACGACATCGGTCATCAACGCAACCACCGAGCACGTCATTTTTGAAAAATCGATATACGCGTTGGTGATAGCCGAGGCGATAGAAACTGTCTTTTCCCGGATTTCCACGATGCGCATTTCAAATCTCCTTGACTAAATAAGGCCGGCCATCGGCTATTCCGGTGGCACATCCGCCGGTGGTGGCGGGCCTTTCAAACTTGAACCCGCTGGCTCCGGCACGCGGCGAATGCACAACGCCATGTAGGGTTTTCCCGGCAGGGCGATGGTGCGGCCTTCCTCGTCGACGAAATGGTAGTTGTCCTTTTTCTTCGTCACGAACTCGCCCTCGACCGGCGTGATGGTCATGGCCCACGTGTCGAGTACCTCGACTTTGAATTTCATGCCGTTGGCGATGTGATCCTTATAGAGTTCAAAAGGCCACGACGTCAGCATTTGTTTACCGAAATAAAGCAGATAGTATTCGCCGAGTTTGCCGCCCATGTTTGAGTCCTGCCATTTATCAATCGGGTCAATGCCGGTTGCCGGACTTTCCGCGAGCACCCGGCGGAGGAACGCCAGCCGGGAAGGGCTCTGCCCGAAGAGCTTGCCGCCTTCAGAAGTCCACAGCGTATGTTGTTCGTTCGTCACGACTTCGCCGTGAGTCACGTATGTGCCCGCGACGGTACCCTGCCAGAAACGAAACACCATTTCCTCGGCGGAAAGGTTGCCCCAGCGTTTCCAAATGTTGCCCTCGTATTTCACCTCGTCGTAAACGACCGGCTTGCGATACACATCGCGATATAACTCGGCGCGCCCCGCGTCCTCCACCGCCGCTCCGTTTTGGATACTGGCGTGCGTGACCCATGGCTGCGTGTGGTTGTAAATGAGGAAGCCGTTGTGGATGGAACGTAGATGGCCGTAGGGATCAGCGGCTTGCAAGACTCGAAACAAGCGATCCCAATCCGACTCCTTCTTCTGCTTGTTGAAGTCGTATTCGTTGGACAACGACCACCAGATGTTACGATACGCGGCCAGACGGCTGACGAGATAGCGCACGTATCGGTCATCGACTTCCGCCGGCATTCGATCGAATCCCCACCGGCCCTTGTCGTAAGGATCGAATAAAATCAGTTCCGCCTCGATGCCTCGGTCGCGAAGATCGCCGACACGCTTTTCCAAGTGCTGGAAAAACCGCGGATCGAAGCGGGAAAAGTCCCACGTCTTTGGCGGCGTTCCGGCAAACGGGTAAAGCGCCAGTTCGTTGGTGTTCTCCGGGTTATGTTTGGGAAAAATGCACATGCGGATCTTGTTGAAGGGTGAGGCCACCAGGCTGACGAGTGTTTGCTCCTCCAGCGCGTCGACCATGTGCGCCCAATTGTAAGAAGTCGTGCCAATCGGACGGAACGGCGTGCCGTCACCGTAGGCAAAGTGATACGTGTTGGCTACTTGGACCGATCCATGGTTGCCAACAGACGGTGCGGTGACAGTGAACTCGCCTGTTTTGGCGTCCAGTTCGGGGCGGTTGCTGCGTGTCGTGTAATGCCAGGGCCCAGGCTTGTCCGGCATGAACCGCACACGGTAGATCCCGTCGCCGTCATAAAAACCGGCCACCTCGACCGTCGAAGTAGCGAACGAAAAGTGGGTGGAAAACTGGACATCCACAAACGGATTGCCGTTGGTCGACCCGGAGAGCGAGACGTCAAAAATACCCCATTGCTCGACAGATACCTCCGCGGCGCCAGCTGGCCCGGTCAATGCAACCAGCAATACGAAACTTCCGAGACAAGATTTAAGGCAGCGGTTGAATGCGCGCAGCATGGCAACCGAAATCCATACAGGTTTGCGAACCGGATTTACAGCCCTATCTGCAAGTCACCGAAGAGTTCGTCAGTAGTGGCTTCAGTCAATCCCGACACCGGCCAGTGCCCGCTTGGTTCGATTGGAAATCTTGATTTGATTCGTGCCGACAGTGCTGATTCTATACCGACTACCGAATAAGTCTGAAGTCTTCCACGCGGTCTTGAGGTAGGACGAAGCCGCCACGGTGTTGACGGCTGCCCCATCCGCTTGAGCGGTTTCCATAGCCCATTGATCTATCGCTGCATCCATTTGGCGGGCATCATTGACGATCCGTTGGCCTTGAGATTGCTTGCGTGATTTGAGGAAGCTTGGCAGGATCAGAGCAGCCAGGAGCCCGATGATCGCCACTACGATCATGATCTCCACAAGAGTGAAGGCCTCTCTCGGTTTCCACAAGCCATTCAACTTCATAACCTAATGGGCCGTAGGTAGAAGCATGGGTTATGCCGCAATTCTGGAAGGCATCTGATTGTCTAAAACGGGCTACGCGTGCGGGTTCGATAGAATCGGTCGCCGAGTTCCGAGAGCCAACACCGGTGACACACTACGGATGACTGATTTCGACGCGAATAAAAAGATTGGTAGCCGAATTAACGGGTACCAAATTCTGGACGGTGATGGTCTGGGTTCCGTCACCATTGTCGATCGGTGGACCGATTTGGGCAGTGTAAGCAGGACCAGAGTTCCAAGTGGCCATGTCGCTGGAGACCTGGATCGTGTACGAAATATTCGTGGCGAAGAGGACCCGGTTAGAGTTGTTTCTACGGAACCAGCACGCGGACCCGATAGTACCGCGACGGTGTGTTGGTCGCTCCGCCAGCATCGACCATGTTGGTCACGATGCCGGTTCCGGTCCCGCCACTGAGAATATTGGTTACGTTGGCGCTCACAAAATTACTTGAGTAGCCACCACCGGCCGTGCCCGCCGTCAACTCCAGCACGTTGGTACGCGACGCAATACCTGGCGACCAAGTGTTGTCGCCATTGGCCCCCAGATAAATCACGTTAATGTCCGTGGTGTTCGTGTTGGCGATGTTGATGATGTGCAGGTACGCCACTGGGTTGGTGGGATTGAAGCCCGCCAGGAATTTGTTTGTGTTGCTCATGCCGGTGCCGTACGGATCCGCGTTTGGTTGCGCCTGCGCACAGTTGGTGCAGCCGAAGTAGTGCAGTTGCCACGCCTGCAACGCCGTGACCACTGAGATCACGTTGTTCGATACCAGCGTACTCGTGCCGAACGCATTGCTGGCCGTCAACGCCACCGTGTAGGTGCCAGCTGCGTACGTGTGGTTGAAATTGGCACTGCCCGAGTTGGTCACGAGGACGCTGTCGCCCAGATTCCAATACAGAGTTAGCGGCTGCGTGCCGGTCGAGGTGTCCGAGAAGGTCACGCCCAACGGTTCCGTGCCGGCGATTGGGTGGGCGGTGAAACTGGCCACGGGCCCAACCGCCCCCGCGCCGCTCACCGTGTTCGTGGCGTTCCCGCCGTTGGCTGTGGTGAACACCACGCTATTGGTGAACCCGCCGGCACTGACCGGTGCAAACCGCACCACCGCGTTGGTTGAACCCAGACCCGACACGCTGAAGGCCGCGCCGGATACGATCGTGAACGGCCCACCGCTCACTATCGCCGTGCCGTTGCTGACCGCCGTGCCGCCGGAATTGGTCACTACAAAACTGGCTTGAGCGGTCGTGCCCGTGGCCAGCACCCCGAAGTTCAGCGTTGCGGGCGTGACCGCGATGCTGCCCGGTGTCAGGCCCACACCGCTGACTGCGTTGGTCGAACTGCCACCGGTGGTGGTGAACACGACGTTGCTGGTCCATGTCCCGGTTATCGCCGGCGCAAACTGCACGACGACATTGGTGGACGCGAAACCGGCCACGCTGAAACTGCCGTTGGTCACCACGGCGAACGGGAGACCGACGCTGGCGGTGCCGCTGAGCGGGGCACCGCCTGAGTTGGTCGCGATGAAACTGGCGTAGGCCACGCCGCCCGTTGTAATGGCACCAAAGTTCCAACTCAATGGGCTGACGGCCAGTTGGGCCGGCGTCACGCCTAGACCCGTGAGGGCGTTGGTGGATGCGCCGCCGTTGCTGGCCACGATGAGGTTGGTACTGAAAGTGCCGGCCGCAAGGGGTGCAAACGCGACCGTCACATTCTGCGTTTGTCCCGGAGCGACAGTGAATGGACTGCCGGCTGTAATGGAGTACGGCGCGCCGGCCACAGTTGCCGAGCCGGTCAGCGCCAGGCCACCGATGTTGATCACGGAGAAAAATCGGTTGCTGGTCTGGCCAACCACGACCGTGCCGAAATTCTGGCTGGCCGGGCTGACCATCAACTGTGGCGGATTCACGGCCACGATCAAATTGACTTGCGTGTTGGTGTTGTCCCCCAGCGGGCCGCTGACGATCAGGCGGACCGTATTGGTCCCGGCGACGCTGTAGGTATGGGCCACCGTGGCGAGTGTAAGGTTGGAGGTGGCCCCGTCGCCGAAACTCCAGAACCGGTTGGTGATCGTACCGGTCGAATTGTCGGTGAACGTGACAGCCAACGGAACCGCGCCAGTGGTGGGGCTCGCGCTGAATAACGCGGACGGAAACGCCGCGCCGCTGCCGGTGACGGCATTGGTGTAGTCGCCGCCGTTGGACACATACACTACGCTCGTGGTAAAGCTCCCCACGCTCGGCGGCGTGAAGCTGACGACTACATTGGTCGAGCCAGCGCCGGCCAGGGCGTAGGAACCGCCACTCACGATGGCGAACGACCCGGCCGTGGCCACCGTGCCCATCAACTCCCCACCGCCGGTGTTGGTGACGACGAAGCTGGTTTGTGCGGTCGTGCCGGTCGCGAGCGTGCCGAAGTTGTAGCTCGCGGGCGATACACCCTGAGCGGGTGTGCCCAACAAGCCGTACACCACCAGGGTGGAGTTGGTCGTTACCACATACACCTTCCCATTGGCAATGGTTGGGGCGCAGAACTTGGTGGCGTTGGTCACGGTATCGCGCGCCGGGATTTGCAGGCTGTTCCAAAGTTCATGGGCCACATTGGTCGCGTCATAGGCATGCAGGCTTGTGGGGCTGCCGGTTTCGTTGCCCCAAAGGATTCCGGATGTGTTTCCGTTGGCCGAGAGTGAAATCCCGCCGACCCGGTCCACGCTCTGGACTGAGTTCCCGATGGCCACCGGGGTGGTGTTGATGCTCGTGCCGTTGAACGAGTATTCTTGCACCGGCATGCCGTGAGTCCAAAAATATAGAAACTCATTCGTTGGCCCTTTCCAGTAAACCGGGCTCTGGCCAATAGTGTAGGGGATAGGCGATACTGCCGAGAACTCTTGCACGATGTTGGTATCGCTGGAGAAATTGACAAAACCGCCGAGATGCTGACGATTGATCAGGTACACCATTCCGGTCTTGCCAATCACGACGAGCAAGTTTGTGCTGGGGATCACGACCGGCCCGCCCGCCCCGAGGTCCAGGTCATTTGTGAACATGTTGGCCTGATCATGAGGTGAAAACCAATCCACGACGACCAGCGTGTTGTTGGAAACGCCGAGCTTGAGCAGTGAATCGCCGTAATCCACGTTGCCGGTGTCGAGTTTGTCATTGCCGGTGGTGACGTAGATGTTGCCGTTGCTGTCAGCCGCCGGCCCCATGCCGCTGCCCCAAATGCCGCCGCCGCCATTATCCCCGCCTGGCCCGGCTGGCCCTCCGCCGTTGGGCGTCGTGCAAAAAAGCGTGCTCTGTTGCAAGTTCGTCGCATTGTAACCGAACAGCCAACCGTGGTAGTTCCCATAATCACAGTGGGATCCGAAGGCCACATAGACCGTGTTGCTCAGCAACAGCAGGCCGGCGCGATTATGTTGAAATAGCGGATCGAACGTGAGAGTCACGCCGTCGCTCCCGGTTCCGGTTCCCGGCACCGACCCCTGGATCGGCACCGGCCCCCCAAATTTCTCCGTTCCTGTCAAGATGTCGAGGGCGTGCAAGTATTGGAAATGGCTGGACCCCACCTTGGTCTTGGCGTCGAGATACATCGTATTGCTGGCCAGGTCGATGACGGGAGTGCTGGTGATGCCGATTTCCGGTTTGAGGTCGTCGCAGCCGTTAATGTCGGCGATCGGAACCGATGTGCCCAGGTTCACGTGCCACAACGCGTTCGAACCCGCCGGGTCATCGGCGTCGAACGCATAGACGCTATTGTGTTCGGTCGCGACGTACACGACGTTGTGGAGTTTGTTGGAAATCGTCAGGCCGTTGACATAAAGGGGCTGCGCGTAAATCTGGCCGTCAACCGTGCGTGTGAACAGCTTGCCGAACTGGCTGGTGCTGACGTTTGAGACAGTCAGCACAGACTCGCTCAGGTTCGCGCCCGTGCGAAAGTTGTCATTGTGCTGCGTGAGAACATTCATGGCCGGTGCGACCGTTGGTGACGCCAACAGAAGAAGCACGGACAGGACTTGGAGGGCTCGGACGAAAACACGGAGAGAAGCCAGGGCCATTCCGCCCAAGCGTGTCCTTCCCATACTTCCGAATGAATCCACAAACATTCTTGGCACTCTTTCCCTCAACCGCAGACCCCTTGCATAGAGTGTATATGCCTAGCACATTTTGTTTGGCCTGACCATTTTTTTGATTCGCCGGATTCGTCATGGCGCAACCTGGGTGACCCAACTGTTTTTGGCCGTTTTGGAAGGACTCGCCGGTCTTGTGTGGCTTCCGATAGTCTGGCGTGCCGTCCCCACCCAACGCAGTTGATATAGCGAGGTATGCCCTGCGGTTGACGAGAATTATCTCGACAGGCCAGCCGTTGTTTGTTACTCGAATCGTCCGCAGCAACTGGCGAGAGGCTGCATGTCCTTTGCCCTGTTCCTGTCGATAAGGTTCAACATTCATTATGCGAGGTTTGGATTGAACGTGCGATTTGAGGGGACGGTCGAACAAATCAGATGGAATTATGCGACAACCGTTTCCCAGATGCGGTGTCCCTACCACCACAAGAACGCCTGGGTTGAAGTCGAAGGCGGGAGATTCAATACGTTCCACATCGACATTGTCACCTGTTGCGAAGAGTTTGAACAGCGTGTCCGCAAATCGCTGATGGATACGCGCTGGGAGGCATCATCATTGCCCCCCAAGAACAGTCTGGGGGAAAATGACTTCTTCCGCCGTTAGGGAATCAAGCGGATTCGATAGAACTGAAGCGGTGTATTGGTGACGGTGCCCGAGTCGAGATAGTTTGTCGTGGTCACGCTGCTGCCTGTGATAATGATGTTCCCGCTGATATTGGAATAGCTACCACCGGGGTTGGGCGTGGTCTCCACTGCATTCGTCAGTCCTCCCGCTGTCATCCACGTAATTCGCACATCGCTCCCCTCCAGCGTGATGCCGGTGATGTGGAAGGGAGAGCTGCTGTCAGTCGGGTTGGTGCCGAGGAGGAATTCCCGGAGATTGGACAAGCCATCGCCATCGGGGTCGGCGGCGGCAACGGTCGGATCGAAGGGATTGAAGCCGTATTGTTGCTTCCAGCTGTTGGGAATCCCGTCACCGACCTGGCTCTTGGTCGGGTCGAAGAGTGGCTGGGTAGACAGCTCTACAAGATTGGTATCGGTCGTACCGCAACCATCAACCGCTTTCACCTTGAAGAAGTAGGTAATCGGGCTGTTGCTTCCCGGATACAGCGGAATGAATATCGATAGAGCGTTGGTGGTCAGCAAAGGATTGATCTCTCCACCGCTATTGGTTGCCTCATACACTCCGTAGTTTAACGGTGTGAAGCCTGACGCGGCGGCCCAAGTTAACGTCGCGCCTTCAATTGCAGGGGTGATACTACCCGGTCCCGCGAAAAGAGGCGGGCTGGCGTAGGCAAATCCGTTGGTGAGTGTTGTCGGAGGTTGGCCGGTAGTCTTGAGCACGACACTGTACGTCCCCGCAGAATTGGCAGCGGTGATGGCCGTAATCGTATTGATATTTATAACGGTGACACTTGTGGCGTTCGCGCCGTTAATGGTGATCGTTGAGGTATTTTGGAAGTTGTTCCCGGTAAGAGTAATCGCCGTGCCGCCACTTGCGCAGCCATTGGTGGGACTGATCGACAGGAGCAAGGGCGGGCCCAAGGGAAGGTCCTGGTAAACGCGGATGTAATCGACCTGCATATCTCCGGGGAACGTGGTGGCGCCATTGATCGCGGCGGTGCCGGGATTCCCCACAAAGTTGCCGCCGACAGCCAGGTTCATGATGATGTAAAACGGATGATTAAATGGAGTGGGGAAAGTTCCAATGGAACTTGACCAACTGTTTATGGTCCCGCCATTACTGTAGAGGACCGTATTGCTATCGACGGAACAATGGAAGGAATTACTCGACCATTCTGTAACGTAGGTATGAAAATTGGTGTTGGCGTCCCCTGTTGGGAAGGTATAGGTCACTTGAGATGCTTGATCAGTGCCCTGACCGCCGGCGAAGTCATGGTGGAGGGTCGCCGAGTTCTTGGTTGGGGTGCTTCCCTTGCTCTCCACCATGTCGATCTCGCCGCACTCGGGCCACGAGTTGACGGGACCCGTAGTGCCCGAATAATTGGTTGCCAACATCCAAATCGCCGGCCACCAATAGTTGGATAAACGGGGCAGCCTGGCGCGGACTTCAATACGTCCATAGGTAAGCGAGAAGAGACCCAATGTTCTCAGCCGGGCGGAACTGTAGGGGGCAGCGCCTCCTTGATCGTTCAAGGCGACGATGTGGAGGAAACCGTTCGCGACATACGCGTTGTTGGTGCGGCTGGTGTACGTCTCTTTTTCATTATTGCCCCACCCGTCGCCCGCAATAGTGCTGGTGTTGCCAAGGTCAAAGCCCCATTTTGTCGTGTCTACATTACTACTGGAACCGTTAAATTCGTCGCTCCAGACAAGGTTGGTGACGGCGTAAACCGGAGGAGCCCAGCTATCAAGAATACCGAAGATCAATAACCCGCAGACAGACAGTGATGACAGCGATTGCCCAACCCCAAACAACATAACGTAATCCCCAGACATTCCCAAGTTGCAAACGATTGTAGCAAGCGAGCGTTTCATAAGGCAAGCTCAATCGATTCAAGACCCAAACCCCTTCCCGTCGGCAGACTGCTATAACACTGAATGCGAAAGTTTTCCGAAGATTTCTACGAACCATTGAATTTGGTGCGTACCCCATAGAGCGAACTGCGTGCGGCGATAAAAAGAGTCTGGCGATCTTTGCCGCCAAATACAAGGCTGGTTGGACGTTCGGGAACCTCGATCAGGTCGATTTGTTTGCCTGACTGATCAAAGAAAAAAATATTACCGGCCGCGACATAAACATTTCCATCCGTGTCCGTCGTGATGCCAGCCTCGCCTTCTTCGGCAAAAAGCTTGGGGTTGGCAAGCGAGCCGTCGGGCAGCACTGTGAATGACCACGTCTTCTGTCCAAACTCATCAGCAACATAAAATGGCTGGTTGGTTGTCGCCATAGCCAATCCGTAGGCCCTAATCAGGTCAATCGCCGGCGGGAAGGATCTCGTCGGCCCCGTGCTCTTGAAGTCTTTCATAACGGGTATGAAAGTGGTGCCGTCTGGCGAGAGGTATTGCAGCGGCAATGGCTGGGTGTTGGCCTTGATGAAGTCGTGCGCGTCGCGCCAGCGGTTGATCGGCAGAATCGGCACAAGTCCCGGCCGCGGAATCGCGGGCTCGGGTTGAAGAACGGTAATCTCATCCCTCCGGCCATCCGGACGAAAAGAATACACCCTGTTGAGGCGCGTCACGACCAGGAGATTGCCGGACTTGTCGAATGCCAACCCAACAGGTTCAAGCGGGCTGTCGCGGACGAGCGTCAGGGCGCGAATTTCCGGCGACCAGCGGTAGATGTGGTGAAAACGCGCATCGACGAAATAAACATTACCCGCGGCATCGACCGTGGCACCGTCGATGCCATTAAAACCACCCGCCAGTTTCTCGACCTTTACCCCGGGTGCCAGGACCGGCGATTCGCGCGGCGGTGAAGCTTGGGGCTGGTTTCCGGAAATGTTTAGCGACGCGATCTCGCGAGAGCGGATTTCGACGTTGTGGGTTTGGTCGAAGACCGTGTTGTCGAAGGTGAACTTGCCGGGGCTGTAAACGTGAACGTTACGAAAGCGGAGATTGCGGGAGGAAGTGAGCTTCACCGCATACGGGAATGGAGCATTGCTGGCGACACGGTACAGGTAGAGGTTGGCGAAAGTGATGTTGCTCGAATTGTCGATGTCCACGGGCAAACAATTGGGGCCTTCCCCGCGTTCTTCCTCCATTTGCAGTGCGTAGATTTGCCAGTTGGAGACGTTGCGCAACTTCACCTCGTTGCGGACGTGGTGCTCGCTGGACAGGGCATAGATGCGGCCTTCGGTCGCAGTATCAGAAATGTAGACGCCGGCCTGGGCGAAAGAGTTGGGCGTCCAGATATCCTTGAAAGTTCCGCCGCCGCCGTCGGTGATCCAAAGGCTCCAATACTGGGAATCCCAGCGGCGCGTCGCATCGGGATCGCCCGTGCGATTGTTGTTGTAAACGACGAGACGCGTGCCGTCGGGATTGTACATGCCGTGGCCACCGAGGAAGCGGACATCGTTCATCAACGAGTCCTTTCCAGCCATCCATTTTGCGGCGACCGCGCGACTGTTCTGACCCGTGTCCAAGCCGATGCCGGTGACGATGTTGGAACCGCCCTTGGGGGTTTCAAGCAACGGTTTGGGGCCACCGAGACCCACGAATGCCGGCGTGGAATCCGTGAGCACGAGCTGCGTAGCGAAGGGGTGTAGCCCAATGAGCACGGTATCCGGATTGAGAGCGAGCGTATCGGTTACGCGGTAACGACCCGACGGCAGATAAATCGCGCGGTGTTTGGCGATGGCATCTTTGAGAGCGGCTGTGTCATCTGTGCGGCTGTCGCCTTTGGCGCCGAGAGCCCGGATGTTGACCCACGTGGCGGCGGAGGGTAGGGCGGGGATGTCTGACTTGACCGGTGGTGGCAGCGACGGCAATTCGGCGGTGTCGCAAGTGGTTTTAATTTCCGGCGCGTCACCAAGATCGGCGATGTGCAGGCCGTGCGTGAACACCTTGACCTGGTACGTGGGGCCGGTGCCCGCAACGGTCTTTCCACTCTCACGGAAGCTGGCAAGAATTGGTACCCCCGAGCAGACGACGTTCTCGAGGTTGATCTCGGTCCGCGCGTTGTTCTCGTCGCTAATGATCAGCGCTGGACCAGCGACATCCTCTAGCCGCGAGTCTTTCATCCAGAGTTCCTCGGCGCGGTTTTCGCGGATGGCGATGGCGGTGGGTACACCCTTGAACTGGTTGCGAATGATCGTCAGACCCCCCTCCTCGGTTTCGATGGCCGCCTGTCGCTGGCCTTCAAACGAGGAGTCGATCAGTAGGAACGGCCAGCTCGGCGAAGGCTTGTGCATCGTGATGCCGAACTCGCCGCCAAAGAAGTGCAAGTCTTCCGCCTCGTTGCCCACCTCCTCGATGCCTGCCCGGCCCGAGCCGATTCGAAAGTTGATGTGTGCCAGGTAGGAGTGCTGGGCCACGTGAAAGCGGACACCCACAGCGGCCGGGTTGCCATCCCGAATCTCAATGTCGATGTTGCTCATCCCGGTGTAGAACGTGCCAGGGTTGGCGTCGCGGATGGGCAGACCCTTTTTTGGGCGGTCGCTGACGAAGTGCACCAGATACTTGCCGACGCCCTCCTGAAAGCCGGGGGTATTTTCGCCGAGGATGAAGACGGGTCGGTGGCTGCCATACCCGATCAACCGGATTCCGTTCCAGACGTAAACGGTTTTGCTAAGGCGGTATTTTCCTTCGGGAACGAAAACGATGCCCTGGTGCGTGGTTTCCTGGACGCGGTTGATGGCCCGCTGCAACGCGTCGGCATCGTCCGCGACACCATCGGCGTGCACCGGAAAATCGTGCCGTGTGAGGTAAACAGCTTTGGGATCATCCAGACGGACCGGGTAGTAGGAAGCAGCATGCACGGGGATTGTGACCAAAAGTGCGGTGAGAATCAGGGCGGCATGTTTCTGATTCATGTTGAGGATGTTTATGCGGGCCAGATTTTGCGGCCGCCTCCTGGTGGGGTGATGGAATCGATTTGCTGACGCTCCGCTGCCGTGAGCGGAGGCAGAAGACCCGCCTGCACATTCTCGCGCGCCTGCTTGGGCGAACGCGCCCCGGGGATGACGGTCGAGACGGCAGGGTGGTCAACGACGAAACGCAACGCGAGCTGGGACAGTGTGCGGCCGTTGGTGAGCGTACGCAGGCGTTCGACCTTGTCGAGGTCTTCAAGAAAAACCCGGCGCTCGTCGGGCTTCTCGTGCCAGTTGCGACGGAAGTCACCTTCGGGAAAGCGCGTCTCGGTGGTAAACTTGCCGGCGAGAATACCCATCGCCAGAGCCCCACGAACGATCACACCGATATTGTTCTTCTGGCAATACGGGAAGATCTCGCTCTCCGACGTTCGATTGAGGATGCTGTAGTCAATCTGCAACGTCGCGCAGTGGCCATTGCGGTTGAAATCCTTGATGAAGGCGAAGTCGCTTGAGCTCAGGCCGTAGGCACGCACCTTCCCATCACGCTGTAGCCGTCGGAATCCCTCGATGAAGACGCCGGTGTTTGGCTCGCGATAGAAGATGTGGTTCTGGATCAGGTCGATGTGGTCCGTCTGCAGCCGTCGCAGGCTTTCCTCGACCCCCGCGATCAGTTTTTCCACGTTGTCGTATTGCGAGCGGTTATTCTGGCCGTCGTAGCCGACCCAGCCAATCTTGGTCGCCACCACAAATCGTTCGCGTCGCCCCCGCATGGCTTTGCCGAGCAATTCCTCGCTGTGGCCGTTGCCATAGACGTCGGCGGTGTCGAAGAAGTTGATACCGGCATCCAACGAAGCGTCGATGGCGCCGAGCGCCTGCTTGTCATCTACCGCTCCCCAGCCTCCGCCGACTGCCCACAAGCCCGTCCCGATGACGGAGACCTCAGTGCCGGACTTTCCCAAGCGATGGGTGGTGAGCGATTTAACCATAGAATTGGGTTTCGCCAAGAATTGTACAGGGCGCGAAAAACGCCCACGATTTACGTGGACGTACACCATTCAAAGATGGGCCAATATTGGGAGGGGTAACCTCGCGGTTAGCCCCTCCCAGACAAAAGCTTGAATTACGACTTGCGCTTGCGTCCCAACGCAATCGCGCCAACCAATCCCAGACCGACCAGCGTCACGGTTGTTGGCTCGGGAACCATTGTAACGTTATCAATCCGCACTGTCGCGGTGTCGTTCGCAACAGCACCCCCCGCTGACAGGAACTGAACGAGTGCTTTAGCCGTATTGGCCGGTGCCACATAATTCTTGGTTTGTAATGAATAAGCGGCAGTGAGAGTCCCGTTGTAGCTTGAAAAGCCAGTGGCACCGAGGAAAACGTTGCCGGCATCAAACCACTGAACCTGCACTTGATTATTCTCGGTTCCTGCCACGACATGCTTGGCTTCGAAGGTCAAGGTTTCCGCGCCAGGTGACACTCCGCCAAAAAAGTCTGACTGGCCAATCACAGACGGACCGATGCCCGGGTTTGCACTATTCTGATACGTCAACGTTAATTCCGCGACACCAGCAAAAGGATCCGTAAGGCTTCGCTGTGCCGAAGCCGTGCTCCCATTGTTGGCAGGGGTGCTGAAGTCGCTCCAGCCCAAAGCGCCGGTGGTATAGGCACCTGAAGCAGTTTCAAACCCCCCATTGACAACCTGTGCCCGCGCTGTGTTCCCGATGACGAGTCCCGCAAGAATCGTCAAACAGGTGATGGTTGTTATTCTCATAATTTGATCCTTTCGCCTCTTTTTTGTTTTTCCCTACGACGTCAGCGGCTCGCAACCGCTGCACAAGTTTTACCACTAACCACCACATCCATAACAAGATGCGTCTATTGTACTTTAGGGTCGTTGGCGCATAAAGGAACGGACCAAGTCGCTTTGCTGGTAACACAAGTTGCCTACCTGAACCTATTCCGCTGATAATGTGACAACTATCCTCGCCTTCGTTGCAAATGATTGCAGAGCAGGGTGATTCTGTCAACCATATTCGGCTACTCTTCGCAGGGAAAACACGCTTGACGCGCCGCTCGTGGCATAGGATTAAAGAGGCTCGCAAGGGCGAGTTTTATGAAACCCGTTCGATTAGGAATCATCGGCCTCGGCAACATGGGCGTGGGACATGCCGACAACATCATGTCCGGCAAGGTCAGCCGTTGTGAGATCACCGCCGTTTGTGATCCGGCCCCGGAAAAGGTCGCGCGCTTCCCGCACGCCAAAGGCTTCACTCGCAGTGAGGAGCTGATTCGTTCGGACGCCGTCGATGCCATCCTCATTGCCACGCCGCACTTCGATCACACCGTTAGCGGCATCGCCGCCCTGCAGGCCGGCCTGCACGTGCTCGTGGAAAAACCGATTTCCGTCCATAAAGCCGACGCCGAACGGCTCATCGCCGCGCGGCAGGACCCGAAACTGGTCTTCGCCGTCATGTTCCAACAACGCACCGACCCCTACTACAAAAAGGTGCGCGAACTCATCCAAGATGGCGAACTCGGCCGGATTCGCCGGATCAACTGGATCATCACGAACTGGTATCGCACCGAAGCGTATTACAAGCTGGGCAGCTGGCGCGCAACGTGGGCCGGCGAAGGCGGCGGCGTGCTGCTCAACCAATGTCCGCATAACCTCGATCTATTCCAGTGGTTATTCGGGATGCCGCGGCGCGTGCGGGGGTTTTGCGGAGTCGGTCGCTACCACGACATCGAGGTGGAGGACGACGTGACCGCGTACTTTGAATACGCCGACGGCGCAACCGCTGTGTTTATCACATCCACAGGCGAGGCGCCGGGTACGAACCGCCTGGAGGTCGCTGCCGAGAACGGCCGACTGGTATTCGAGAACGACATGCTCACCTTCACCAAGAACGAAACGCCGATGAGTGAATTCAGCCGTACAGCGACCAGGCCCTTCGCGACTCCCGCGACGAAGGAATTTGAGTTCGCTTTCCCCAGCCACGGCGGCCAACATGCCGAAATGCTGCAGAATTTCGTCGACGCCATTCTCGACGGCCGGCCGCTCGTCGCACCCGCCCCCGAGGGAATTCATTCCGTCGAACTGGCCAACGCAATCATGCTTTCCGCGGCGCACAACCAGACTGTTGAATTGCCGTTGGATGCCGCCGCCTACGAAAAATTCCTCCAAAGTAAAATCAGCACCTCACGATTCAAGCCGGGAGCCAAACACGCCCACGGCGTAATAACCGACGACATGGCCTCCTCCTACAAACGATGAAAACTCACCAAATCGCCGCCCAATTGTACACCGTTCGTGATTTCGCCAAAACGCCCCCTGAAATCGCGAAGACGCTGAAAAAGATCCGCGCGATCGGCTACGAGGCAGTGCAAATCAGCGGCCTCGGCCCGATTGGGGAAAGTGAGTTGGTCGCCATGCTGAAGGGGGAAGGCCTGACCTGCTGCGCGACGCACGAAGATGGGAACATGATCCTGAACGAACCGCAACGTGTCGTCGAGCACCTTCAGAAGCTCAGTTGCGATCTTACCGCGTATGCGTGGCCGGCTGGCATTAAGTTCGACACGCTACCCGATGTGAAAGCGTTTGCAGCCCGGCTCAATGCCGCGGGCAAAGTGCTGCATGCGGCGGGACAGGTGTTGTGCTACCACAACCATCACATCGAATTTCGGCGGTTGGGCGGAAAGCCAGTGTTGGAAATTCTCTTCGAGGAGACCGACCCGCGCTATCTGCAGGGCGAACCTGATACGTACTGGGTGCAGCATGGCGGAGGCGATCCTGTGGCGTGGTGCAACCGGCTCAAGGGCCGATTACCGATTCTGCACATGAAAGATTACACCGTGAACACCGACAATCAGGCGACCTTTGCGGAAATCGGCAATGGCAATCTCGATTGGCAGCGAATCATCCCCGCGGCGGAATCGGCTGGTTGCAAATGGTTCTGTATCGAGCAGGACACGTGTCCCGGCGATCCGTTCGACTCGCTGAAGCAAAGCTTCGTCTACACCAAGAAGAATCTATGCTTGGCCTAGCCGCCTTCGCCGACGAGATCTCGCCGGACCTGAACGTGCAGATTACCGAGTGCAAGAGACAGGGTGTCACGCATATTGAATTGCGCGGCGTGGCCGGCAAGAACGTGCTCGATTTTGACAAATCGATGCGCGTGGAAATCAAGCAGAAGCTCGCGGACAATGGCCTGGGCGTGATCGGCATCGGTTCGCCCATTGGAAAGGTCAAGCTGAGCGAGCCATTCGGGCCGCATTTTGAGCGCTTCAAACTTGCCGTGGAGCTGGCGGAATTCTTCGATGCGCCCTTCGTTCGCATCTTCAGCTATTACGAAGCCTTCCCGAACGGGCGCGCGGAAGTCCTGCGTCGCTTGCAAGAAAAGATCGATTATGTCCAGTCCTATCGCCCGGTGCTCGTTCACGAAAACGAAAGGCACATCTACGGCGAGCTAGGCGCGTCGTGCCTCGACCTGCATCAGAACCTCGACTCGCCCAAGTTCCGCGCCGCCTTCGATTTTGCCAACTTCGTCCAAGCCGGTGAGGACCCGCTCGACAACTGGCCGCTCCTGAAACCGTACACGGCGCACATCCATATCAAGGACGCCCTTCACGGCAGCGGCAAGGTCGTGCCGGCGGGCGAGGGGGATGGACACGTCGCCGAGATTCTCAAGGATGCCTATGCCAGCGGATACAACGGATTCCTGAGCTTCGAGCCCCACCTGTCCATCGCGGGACAATCTTCAGGCTTCAGCGGACCTGAGCTTTTCGGGGTGGCCGTAACCGCGTTGCGTAAACTGGCGCGGGAAAACGGCATCCCATTAGCATCGTAGTCGCGACCGCGCCGCGCGCTCAACTCTGGCTGAGCCGCTTCTTTGGTTCCGTGAAAAGCAATTGGTGGGCTTCGCGGAGAATTTCCGGGATTCGTGAAGCGAATGGGTTTTTGGAGATGGCCAGCCGTAATTTCCCATCGTCTGCAATTTTGCTGACCATTTCACCCGGGAACCAATGGCCGGCGTTGCCGAGCAAATTGTACCGCATCTTTCCCCACTCCACGAGATCGAGGGATTTCACATAGGTCCAGAGCCGTAGGATTTCGATGACGTTTACCTGATCGGGAGCTTCTGAGTACTCCGGCAAGCCCTCGGCCCAGTGTGCGCACCAGTCAGCGCCGAGCGTCCGCTCCATCTCCGCGCGCAGCCGGCGTTCGATGGGCGCGATCGTTTCCGCCTCGCGACCATAGAACTCCAGCGCAGCAATATGTTCATCAAAGTCGGTGGGGCGCGCGGCGCCGCAACTGAGCGTGTGGACCTCGGGTCGCGCAAGGCAATAGAGGTCGTTAAACTGCATCGGCGTCAGCGGCGCGCACAACTCCGCCATTTTGGCCGGCCGGTTCTGCAACATGCCGCCCTTGTCGTTCGGGCTGATGATGAACACGCCCATATCGCGCTTCGTCGCCGCCTCCACCGACGACCAGTTGAGCGGATTGACGAAGTACCAGTGCAGGTTGACGTAGTCGAATTCGCCCGATTCGATGGCGCTGGTAATCACGCGCGGCACGGCGTGGGTGGAGAAGCCAATGAAGCGGACGCGGCCTTCTTTCTGGAGCTGGCGGGCGACCGCGAGACACCCGCCACGACGCATGGCAAAATCGAGTACCTCTTCATTGTTGATACCGTGAAGGCCCAGCAGATCGACATGGTCGAGCTGCAAGTTGCCCATCGACTTGTTGAATGTGGCCAGAAATTCCTTTGGATCGGCGCACGGGCTGACCTTGGTTTGGATAATCATCCGCTCGCGCGGCAGACGCGGGAGAATTTTCCCGAGCTGGACCTCCGAAGTGCCGTACCCGCGCGCGGTTTCAATGTGGTTGATGCCGAGTTCGAGCGCCCGGTGGATGGTGGCTTCGAGGTTGGCCTGGCCTTCGGCAGTGATGCCGCCGGCATCCTCGTCTTTCCACGAATGCTGATAGCGCATTCCCCCGCAGGAGATGACGGGCATGGAGAGATTGGTACGGCCAAAACGACGGTATTTCATTGGGATTTGCATATTATTCCGTTGGTTTGTCTCCGCCGACGCGACCGGCAGCGATTTCCTGCTGAAATTTCTTCCGCCGGTAAAACGCCTTGAGCCGTCCCGCGAAATACGGGCCGAAGAATAGCAGGTAGTTGGCGTACATGGTCAACAGATACAGGCGACTCAACCACGAGCCGACGATCAGGGCATAAACGATATACACGACCGTCAACCACGCCAGCCATTTCATCTTCACCGGAAGCACCAGGAACAACAGGATTTGGTACTCCGGCGCGATGGTGGCGGCCGCGAGAAAGAGTGTCGACCCGAGCACGGCGGTGTTGTAGATCGGCACCTGAAAGGCGAACGAAAAAACGATGGTAAACAACACCGCTACCAGCACGTACAACGTGGTGCGGAACTCGCCCCATTCCGCTTCGATCCCATTGATGATGAAGTACAGGAAATAGAGCGTAAAGACCATCCACAGTGGACTGAGCGTCAGTGGCACGGCGAGGAAGGTGACCAGCCGCCAAACCTCGCCCTTCAGCACCAGCGAGGGATCAAGCATGAGGAGCAAGATCGCGTTCGGGTTGGCCAACGTCAGCAGAAAACCGCACGCCTGCGCCCCAATCAGGTACAGGGCCAGGTTTGGAATCCCGAAACCCGGCAGCCGGCGATCAAGCCAGTCGATCCACTTCGGCGTTTGGCCATAAAGCATGGCCACAGTCTACCCGCCGGGACGGGTTTGTCACAACTGGAAATGAACTAGTTGCTCTGCGCCTCGCCCTTGCCGTTGCCATCGGTGCCATTGTGCCGCGCGAGGTCCACGACGGTGGACTCCTGCAGAAGTTCGCGAGCGACGCGGGCGATCTTTTTACGGTGCTTGATGACCGCCGGATGGGTGATGCCGACTTCGCGGCCCGTTTCGCGGACGCCGCAGCCTTTCATCAACAGGAAGAGGATGTGTTGCTGCATGTCGGAGAGCCGGGGAACGATGCGGTTGGCGATGTCGTTGGTGATCAGTTCGCCCTGGATTTCGATCGCAGCGGTCGCTGGAGAGTGCGCACCGCCATTGCCGCGCACCTCGCCGTTGTCGGCGCGCATTGCCGGCTCGATGCCGGGGCCGAGCTTGAGGCGGTTGCGCCCGTGAAACTCACAACTCTTCAGGTACCAGCTCAATGTCTGGCCGGCTTCGGCGGTTTGGATTCGGACAAGATGCACGAACATCTCCTGCATCAGGTCCTTCTGAAGATCGGGATCGGTCGTCAGCTTCTCCGCGATCCCATGCAATTGGCGGACAATGTGATTTTCAGTCATAGTGAACACCCTACCCCTGCTCGCATTCCGGGTTTGGTGGATGACAACAGGCCACGCGGGACCCTGTCTCCAACCCGCAACCCAACCGCATACCTCTCCAAGTGACCCCGACCATCCTATCCATTAGCGACCGCTATGCCAATAAAAATAAGGGATTGAAGGTGGTTACTTCGTGGGAAATGTAACCAGCAGTCAGTGTGGAGGTTGCACGCCTCAATCGCCCTTCAACTGTTTTACCGGGAGGCAATTCCACGTCAAAACGGGCCGTCCGAGTGTTCACCCAACTTTACAGTCTGAACACCAGTGTCCAGTGCAATTGGACACAGGAAGGGTAAGGCGGCTATTGAACCAGCCGCAGGATGATATCAGCGGCGACCTGTTGAAATACTTCCGAGAGGTCCTCTCCGTGGCTCAAAAAGGCCGCGCCGACCGGTTGCGACGGGTCGAACGACGAACTGTCCGGATCATTCGCCATTTCTTGTAGCGTCTCGATGGTCGGTGGAGCAAAGGCGTTGACACCTGCCGTCAACCCGACCGCATAAACAAAGTTGCCGGAAGCCCGCGTCTGGTTGGCAATCAGAACGCAGCGGTTTGTGGCGTCCTCTGTGATCCAAGATGCACAAAAATAATGTTCTACTCCGTTCGCATTGGTCCACACTTGAGTTGGTGTCATATTACCGACAGTACAAAGGTTAGAATCACCACAGTTGATAGATTTGCACGTAGAATTATTCCCGTTCGTGAGCCAAAAACTAGCGCCGGGATCCGGAAACGGAGGGCAATTAGCTTGGATCGGATCGTTTCCCCCGAAGGTGAGAGTTATCCCGCCAGGTGGGCTTGTAGGGAATTTGTACATACTCGTGTTGGCCCGACCGTCGGTGAAAAATACCACAACCTTGACTACATTTGAGGCGACGTTAACGCCATTCTGGATGACCAGCGCATTGGTTAGACCGGCGATCGAACAGGTGTTACCTGCCCAATTCAAGCCGTTAACTGTATTGATGATGTTCTGCTTGAACAAGCCTTTACTAGCCGTCATGGGAACATCATTTCTCGCCGATACCGAGAAAGTAACGAGCGCTGCGCGGTCAAGGGTTTCATCGAAAATATCGATAAACTCCTTAACTGCGCCCGGTAAATACTTGCCTCCTTGCGTCGTAAGGCCACAGTTGCTCGGGGCAGGGCCATTAGGGTCCATGGACCCGGTACGATCCAACACCAGCGTCATGACGACCGGGGCACGGGTGGCCACGGCTGTGTCGCCCACGGTCAACGTTTTCCATTGGGAAGCGCCAGGAAGTGCCCCGAGTACCCTAAGAAAGTACGTGTTGATTTTGGTTGAGGCGCTGTTCGTGTAGATAAGATTGCCGGCTGGGTCCGTCCAGAAATTGCCGACCGGGGTCACCTGCCCTCCCACAGCCCGTCCGACAATGCCGTTACTGCCATAATTGGCGTAGAACGTACTTTGTGCGACGGTAATCGCCTTCGCGCCTTTGTCCGCCCCCGAGTAGTTACTGACCGCCGCCAGGCTGGAGGCGTCCAAAGCTTTTGACAACTGGGCCTTGGTAATATAAGCGAAACCCAGATCGAGCCCCAACCCGACAAACAGGATCAACACGAGGGAAAAGAGGGCAAATAAAACCAGCACCTGGCCATCGTTGCGGCCATATCGTGAGCCTTGGCTGTGGAGTGATTTCATGTTTTGTCCTCGGTCCTAAAGAGCTGAAAAGTACGCGGCATCGTAAAAATGGTCTGGCAAGACGATGTTGAGAAGTTTGCCCACCGGGGTAATCGGGGCAAATTTATAGTAAATCTCAGCCACATAAACGGTGCGATTCGCTGGCAAAATGCCCGTGTTCGGCAGGCTCGCCGTGGTGTTTGAACCTGTTCCCACCGCGCTCTGGAAAGTCCCCAGCGTGCCCAAATGGAATTGGTGGCTGATGGTATAGGTGGCAGTGCTTTTCTTGTTAACAACAGTAGTAAGGTTGGTGACAGCCGTCACAATTACCATCCCGTTGGTGGAGTTCAAGGTCAGGGGCGAAGACTCGAGAATCGCGGCATTCAAGGCGTTGGTCATGATCTCCGCCGTGGTTGAGCCCACGCCCCGCGCTTCCAAATTCGCCGTCTCTCGACTCAGGTTGATCAACAACTGCCGCATGTAGATCGCGCGGCAAAAATCAATCGCCCCGAATATCAGGACGATCAGCAGGAGGGCCACGAGGGTGAATTCGATAAGCGCCTGGCCGCTTTCCCCGCGTCCGGAAACCCGCGAAACGGTTCGTTTTGCTCTTTGAAGTATGCAGTTCATGATACGTCAAATTCTCTGGCCGTAGGGAAACAGTTCATTGCGGAAGGTGACGCTCTCGGTGAAAGTGCCTACGCTGTTGGTACCGTAAATGTGGTCTGTCATGGGCGTGAAGAGCGTTAGATGAGTCGTCAGCGAGATGGTCACATTCTCCCCTGGCAAGCCGGCCGAGTTGACATTGCCGACCCCTCCCGTCTCGGTGCCTGAGGAGCTGCTGACAATACACTGCGTGATGTCCAGGCCCATGGCCGCTTTCGTGGCGACGTCTTGAATGGAAGCCACCCGAGACTTACCGTTCTCATGTGCGCCTGTCACCGCGTAGCGACCGGCCTGGCGTATGGCGTTTTCAAGAGTTACCTGTACGAAGTAAAGATGACCCAGATCGAGAATCCCGAACATCAACAGGAAAAAGAAGGGCAAAACTACCGCGAATTCAACGAGGCCCTCCCCTCGGGTTCTCTTCGAGTTTCGCCGCGCTCTGGAATAAAATTTTCCCATGCTATGGCTCTTTTTCATTTACGGCTACCATCCTTGATTAAAGCCTGCCTTGAGAGTAAGGCAGCAATGTCTGGAGTAATCTGAAAGCACACTTCTAAAAATGGCCGCACAACTGTCACCGAGCCATTTTCAGCAAAGCTCTCACGCACTACTCGCCTATACACGACACCCCTACCCTTCTCTCGATTCCAAATCCAATCGAGTGCGCTTCTCCGATTACCACTACATCCACCTAGCGTCCTGCGTGCCAAACAGATTAAGCGTTTGCGGGCTGCGAAGTCAAACTAATTATAACCGCTACGGTCGGTGATACTTGGCCAGCCCCTGCTTAAATCGATAAGCATCTCTGGGACTAAGTTCTCAACCCTACGAGTGTCCAGCAGGCCTTACACATTGTACACAGGTGTCCAGTACAATTGGACACTCGGAGTGTTCCGGTCGGCAGGATACTGGTAACCAACCGAGGCTGCTGCTCGTTCGATGATGGTGGCTTCTCGAAACCGAATGTATACGGGCATACGCTGCAAGACCTTGTGAAAGCTTCCAAACATTGCCATCGTCCGGGGCTTCTGTTACCCTGCGCATAATGCCCATTACCGTTCAAGATCTCGCGGCGCGGATCGGTGGCAAGGTGGAAGGCGACGCGAACATCCCGCTTACCGGCATCGCGCCGATCCCGCAGGCGCAAGCCACGGAGATCACGTTTGCGGAAAATGCCAAACACTGCGCCGCCGCGGAAGGGTGCGCCGCCGCCGTCGTCATCGTCCCGCTGGGCGCGCCCGCCTCGCGGAAGACGCTGATCCGGGTAAAAAACCCGCGCGCCGCGTTTGCGCGGGCCCTGGCGGTTTTTTGTCCGCCGCGTCTCTATCCCGCGCAGGTCCATCCCACCGCGCAACTCGGCCGCAACGTGCGCCTTGGCGAGGGCGTGTTTATCGGTGAGTACGTGGTCTTGCGCGATAACGTCACAGTCGGCGACCGCACGGTCATCGAAGCCCATTGCGTCATCGGCGAAGGCAGCCGCCTTGGCGACGATTGCCTGCTCTACCCGAATGTCACCATCTACCACAACATCCGCATCGGCAACCGCGTCGGCATTCACGCCGGCTCGGTGATCGGCAGCGACGGCTTCGGTTATGTGCAGGACGGCGCGGAGCGGCTGAAGATTCCACAGGTTGGCAATGTGATCATCGAGGACGACGTGGAGATCGGCGCGAACGTGGCGATCGATCGCGCGACAATGGATTCCACGATCATCCGGCGCTGGACCAAGATCGACAACCTCGTGCAGATCGCCCACAACGTCACGGTCGGCCAGAACTGCATTGTGATCTCGCAAGCCGGTGTCGCGGGCAGCGTGGAGATTGGCGACAATGTCACGCTGGCCGGCCAGGCCGGCATCGCCGACCACCTCAAGATCGGCGCCAACTCCGTCGTGGCCGCGCAGAGCGGTGTCTCCGAGGATTTGCCCCCCGGCTCGATCGTGTTTGGGACGCCCGCGCAGCCGGTCATGCAAACCAAGCGCCAGATCATCGCCTTGCGAAAACTGCCGGACTTGTTGCGAAAACTCGGCAAGTAAAGTCATCGGGCCTCAGCGCCGAAAAAGCTTCCAGGCCAGCCACGCGGCAAACCCGAGGAACAATACCCCGCAGCAACGCACCAGCACAGTCAGGGTTTGGTCCTTGACGCGCCGATGCGCGCGCGACACGAAGAAAGCCAGCAGCAGAAACCACGTCGATCCGCCGGCGAGCACCCCCAGCGCACACAGCACCCGGCTCGCGCGGGTAGGGATGACCCACTCATGCGCGAAGAGCAGCGTGACCACCGTCGCCCAGACGACGACCAGCATCAGGTTCGAAATGGTCAGGGCGAACCCGAGGAAGAACGACTGCGGATGATGCCAGCGCTCGTCAAGTTTTTGGGCCGCGACCTCGCTGTCGCCGACTCGTGTGGATTTGAAAAGCAGGTAGCGGACGCCCATGGCGGCAATCACCACGACGGCGATGATGCGCATCGCGAGCACCACCCGCGGCGCATCGAGAATCGAGGCGTGTCCCCAGAGCATTAGCGACGCGTACACCGTCTCGGCGCACATCGCTCCGATGCCGACCAGGAACGCCGTGCCAAATCCCCGGCGCAGTGCCTGATTGATGACGGTGAGATTGACAGGTCCTACGGGCACGGCCACGACAAACCCGGCGATGAATCCTGCGAGAAGCGGTTGAAGGTAGTCTTCCACGGCGCTGTCGCTTACCCCTCCACGGTATCGTCCCCTTCGTCCGATTCGTCCGACTCGATTTCGCGCCGCCAGCGTTTACTCACCCAGGGGCGCACCAGGCCGTATAACAAGTAGGCGACGAACAACGCCGCCAGTGTCACCTCGAACTCCGATACCAGCAACAGCCCCACCACGGCCGCGCCGGCAAACGCCGCGACCGACCGCGCGGGCGTCCAGTCGATATACTTGAACGTGGGGTAGCGCACATTGCTGACCATCAGGATCGAAAGCAGGACCATTAAGCCGGCGAGGGCGTAGCGTGACGGCCCCAGTTCGTGCCCCTGGCCAACCATCCACATCATGAACATCGCCACGCTCACCACCACCGCCGCCGCGGAAGGGATGGGGAACCCGACAAACTCGAGGCCCTTGTGGCTCTCCGGCCGCATGCTCAATACATTGAACCGCGCCAGGCGAATCCCGCCGCACACCAGGTAAATCGCCGCAATCAGCCAGCCGGACCTTTCAAATTGATAGAGGACGATGCGGTAAACTAAAAACGCCGGCGCGACGCCAAAACTCACAATGTCCGCCAACGAGTCAAACTCGCGTCCGAAATGCGACTCCTTCTTCGCCAGCCGCGCCAGTCGACCGTCCAGGAAGTCGCAGGCGAAGGCCGCCAGGATCAATCGAATGGCGATCAGGATCGGCTCGAAACCAAGGGCGCGCTCGTATTTGAAAATCCACGTCAGCGCGAAGAATCCGCACGCCAGGTTGCCCGCCGTCAGCAGGTTGGGCAGAAAATAGATCTGCACTCGCTCGTCACTTTCCGGCGAAAGTTTCGGCTTCTCAGGGCGCCCTTCCGGGCGCAAGGACTTGTCATTTTCTTCTGGCAAGGATCGTCTCACCACCTTTCGCATAATCGCCCACCTGCGCCGTGACCGGCACGCCCGGCGGCAGGAACAACTCCACGCGCGAGCCGAACCGGATCATCCCGAACCGTTCGCCCCGGGTCAGTTTCGTGCCGGGATCGGCCCAACCCACGATGCGCCGCGCGATCAGCCCCGCGATTTGCCGCACCGTCACGCGAAACCCGTCCGCCGCGACAAGGCCAATCACGCGGTTTTCGTTCTCCAGCGACGCGTTCATGTTACGGGCATCGAGATACTTACCCTTGTTGTATTTCACAAACTTGATTTCGCCGTCGATCGGCGCGCGTTGCACGTGCACGTCGAAAACCGACAGGAAGATTGCCACCATCGTCGCCTCGCCGTTCAGGAAATACGGCTCGTGCACCGTCCGGATCTCCACAATCGTGCCATCCGCTGGCGCGACAATGGCCTTCGGGTCCGCCGGCCCCGCACGCTGGGGATCGCGGAAAAATGAAATGGTGAACAACAAGAGCACCGCTGAAATGCCTGTAAGAATCACCCGCAGCCACACGCCGCAGGGCAGGTATATCGCCCCAACGGTCAACGCCGCGAAAATCAAGATCGGCCACTTCCCAGCGAGCAATGTGCGTGCGGTAAACATGCGAAGGCCGCCATCTTAACCGAACCCACCCGCTTGTGAAACCAATTCTTGCGGCCACTCACTTTGAATCCTTTTCGGACCTGAACGCGGGAGCGATACTTCTGTCGCGATACTCGCCGCAGCCGCACCTCTCAGCCATCTCCTCTCCCCTCCGGGGGAGCCGGGTTGGACGAGCCGAGTCCGCGAGACGCCGCACGCTGTACTCCCGCGGCAAACCCGTTGTCGTATACGGCACAGGATTAAGGTGAGGGGTTTGAAGGTTCGCCTCTTGAGTTTCGAGGTAAAACGAACCCACTTTCGACCCAAAATGACTCCACTTTTCATGAAACCACCCCCAAAAACCCCTCCCGGTGGGTTCGTTTTCCAAAACGAACCCACCTGCAAACCCCTTCTGCAAACGGCATAAGTATTTTTACATAAGGATGATACACACAAAAACGCCTTCCAAATCGGTGGGTTCGTTTCGCAGAAACGTATATAGGCCCCCATCTTTCCCGCCGATAGCCGAGTCCGACGAGACGCGCCGAATACGTGCTGTCGGCGCAATGGCGCGGGGGTCCCGCCTGTGGTTTCCCGGCATCGAGTTGAAGAGGCGTCTCGCCTGTACTTTCTCGCCGTCCGTTTGCCTCCGTTACGCCTCAATTCACAATTCACACGCCGACAATACCCATCCCGCCGCACCCTGTCCAGTAAGAAATATCTTTATTCGATAGTTAGGCGGGCTCCCCGCATCGGAGGGGATGAAGGGTGGGTGCTTCGCTCATGAGTTGAACTTGAAGAAAGGACAACGCTATAATTCCAACAAATATGAATTCTCCCGCGCGAATTCTTTTTCGTCGCGGCCTTTTCGTCGCGATGGTTGCGATCACCGTGTCGGCAAACGCCGCGGATATTGTCCGCGTGGCTTGTGTTGGCGACAGCATTACGGCGGGTATCGGTGTGCGGGATCGCAGGGCAAATGTCTGGCCCGCGCGCTTGGCTCGTTGGATGGGGAGAGGTTACGATGTGCGCAACTTCGGCGTCAGCGGGACGACCATGCTCACGCTCGGCGACTATCCTTACATCAAGCAGTGGGCTTACCCCAACGCGCTGGCATTCCAACCCGACATCGTAATTATCGACCTCGGCGCGAATGACAGCAAACATCCTGACGCTGACAACCCCAATGCCGTCAACAACTGGCAATACAGCACGAACTACGTCGCGGATTACGAGGTGATGCTGGCCGCGTTTCGGAAGGCGAACCCGGTGGTAAAGTTTTTTGTTTGTTTTCCGACGCCGGATTTTCCGGGACGTTGGGGGATCAACGACCAGACCATCCGCGAAGAGATGATTCCGATGGTCCGCACGGTCGCGAAGGATTCGGATGCAAAAATAATTGATCTCTACGCGGCGCTGTCGGGCAGGGCGGGATTGTTTCCCGATACCGTTCATCCGAACGATGATGGCGCGAAGCTTATCGCGGCGGCGGTCTATCGTGCGTTGCGCGGGCAGGAGCCGCCGGACACTCCCGATGCCGCGGCCTTGTTGCTGATGAACCGCCGCGTGTTGTGGCTGGGGGACAGCATCACACAGGACGGGCAGTATGTCTCATTCGTCGAGTATTACCTGGAAAAGAAATTTCCCGGACAGGATTTCGACTTCGTCAGCATCGGCCTGGGCAGCGAGACTGTTTCCGGTCTATCGGAAAAGACGCACCCGTTTCCACGCCCGTGCCTGTTCGATCGTCTGCAACGCGCGCTCGACGCCGTGAAACCGGCCACGGTGGTCGCCTGCTACGGCATGAATGACGGGATTTATCACCCACAAAGCAAGGAACGGATGCGGGCGTTTCAGGACGGCATATCTCATTTGTGCGCCGTCGTGCCATCGGCCGCGGCGGAATTGATTTTGCTGACCCCGCCGCCATTTGATCCGTTGCCGGTGAAAAATGTTCTGCCGGAAACCGCACCGGACTTCAGCTATCGGAATCCCTTCACCAATTACGACTCGGTGCTGAACGATTACAGCGCCTGGGAAATGGGCCCGTCCGTGAACGATGGGGGCGTCGTCGTGGATCTGCATTCCGCTTTGGAGGATTTCCTCGCCATCCAGCGCGGGAAAAATCCGCGGTTTGGTTTCGGCAAGGACGGCATCCATCCGTCGCCACTCGGACACTTGCTCATGGCGCAGACAATTTTGCGCGCCGTCGGCGTCGAAGTCGGCGGGGGCGATCTCGAAGCCGAGTTGCAGAAGATTGAAGCCGACCCTTTGTTCCAATTGATCCGTGAGCAACGCGAGAAGCGTTCCGCCGGCTGGCTGGACTACGTTGGTTATACCCGTGGCAAGACCGTGAAAACCGAATCCGTCTTTGAAACAGAAAATGCTGTATCCGCGTTGCAAGCCAAAATCGACAAGGCGCGCCGCCGAACTTCGCGGCAATGAAGCGCCCTTTGATGCTCGCGCCGCTTGAGCGTCCATTCGGCCGATTGTTTGGTTGCGGGTCTTCTTTGAAACTGCTATTGTAAAGCCTGCCATTTGACATCGTCCGCTCGTCACCTATTTTGGTAACTATCGCTTGGATATGGTGTTAAACTGAACGTCCATCTGACCGGACCTGTCTAAAACCATGCTGAAACACGACCAAGTTCAAGAGCGTCAACGTTTGGACCAGCCCGACTCACCCAAGGCTGGCGAAGCGCGCACCCATTATCAGCCCCCAGAACTTAAGACCTCTTCAACGAGGAGCCTGGGCATTGGCGTCCTTTGCGCCCTGGTCGTAGCAGGAATCGTGTTCGTGGCGGGAATTGTGTGGGCGGTGCATTACTACCGCGCCGCTTCCGCAAAAAAGGCTGCCGCCGCTCACGCCGCGCCACCCACGGTACCGGTGGTCGAGGGCAAGGTTGTCCAGAAAGACGTGCCGATCTATGTGGATGGACTCGGCACCGTTCAGGCCTTCAATACCGTGACCGTCCACGTCCGTGTCGATGGTGAATTGCAGAAAGTCGCTTTCGTGGAGGGACAGGACGTGCATGCGGGTGACCTGCTCGCGCAGATCGACCCCGATCCGTTTCGGACCCAGCTTGAGCAGACCGAAGCCAAAAAGGCGCAAGACGAGTCGCAACTGGCCAATGCCCGGGTCGACCTGCAGCGGGACGCCGACCTGATCGCCCAAAAAATCGCCACGCAGCAGGCGTACGACACCCAGAAAGCGCTCGTCGCCCAACTGGAGGCCACCGTCAAAGCCGACCAAGCGGCGATCGGTAGCGCCAAGGTCCAGCTCGACTACACGACGATCAACTCCCCCCTCGATGGCCGCACCGGCATTCGCCAGGTTGACCAGGGAAACATCGTTCATGCCGTGGACGCCAACGGCTTGGTGGTCATCACCCAACTGCACCCGATTTCCGTGGTCTTCACGCTGCCGGAACAATCGCTCAACGAGATTCAAAAAGAAATGTCGTCGAGCGAGGTGACCGTCTTGGCAGTGGACCGCGACAACACCACGCAGTTGGGCGAAGGCAAGCTGGCGGTCATCGATAATCAAATCGACACCACCACCGGCACCATCCGGCTCAAGGCCACGTTTGCGAACGATGACCTGCGGCTTTGGCCCGGCCAGTTTGTGAACGCGCGTCTCCTGCTGACCACGCGCAAGGGCGGCCTCATCGTGCCGGCCTCCGCGGTGCAGCGCGGACCCGATGGCTCGTACATCTTCGTGATCAAGGACGATCAATCGGTGGAAGTCCGCCCGATCAAAGTCGCACAGATCGAAAAGGGCGAGGCGCTGATCGATCAAGGGCTCAAGCCCAACGAAAACATTGTAGTCGATGGCCAGTACCGACTGCAAATCGGTTCGCACGTGAAGCCGGCTCAATCCGCCAAGCCGGCGGATGCCGTACCCTGACCGCTGACGTCCGTGAACATTTCGGAACCTTTCATCCATCGGCCGGTCGCCACCTCGCTGCTCATGGCGGGCGTGGTGCTGATGGGATTGCTGGGATATATCCTCTTGCCCATCTCGGCGTTGCCGCCAGTTGATTTTCCCACGATCCAGGTGACCGCCCAGTACCCCGGCGCGAGTCCGGACGTGATGGCTTCGTCGGTCACCACTCCCCTCGAACGCCAGTTCGGCCAGATCAGTGGCCTGGCCCAGATGACCTCGCAGAGTTCCTTTGGCAACTCAACCATCATTCTGCAATTCAACCTCGACCGCGACATCGACGCTGCCGCGCAGGATGTGCAAGCCGCGATCAACGCCGCCAGCGGTGTCCTGCCGAAAAACATGCCGAACCCGCCGACCTATAGCAAGGTCAACCCGGCCGACACTCCCATCCTCACCTTGCAGATCACCTCCGACACGTTGCCGTTGGAAAAAGTCAACGACCTCGCCGATACCGTCCTCGCCCAAAAACTGAGCCAGGTGACCGGGGTCGGCTTGGTCACCATCGAAGGCAACCAGAAACCCGCCGTTCGCGTTCGTATTAACCCGGCGGCAATCGCTTCCCTCGGCCTGAGCCTCGAGGACGTGCGCACCGCCCTCACGCAAAACAATATCAACGCGCCGAAGGGCAGCTTCGACGGCCCGCGGCAATCCTACGCCATCGGCGCGAACGATCAGATTCTGTCCGCCGAGGAATACCGGCCCGTGATTGTGGCGTACACGAACGGCTCCCCGGTTCGACTCGGTGACATTGGGGAAGTGATCGATAACGTGGAGAACGTGCGCCTCGCCGGCTGGGTGGGCAACACACCGTCGGTCATCATGGATATCCAGCGCCAGCCGGGCGCCAACATCATCGAAACCGCCGATCGCGTGAAAGCGTTGTTGCCCCGGCTCAGCGCCTCCATTCCGCCCGCGATCAAGGTTTCCATCCTGACGGACCGCACCGCCACCATCCGCGCCTCCGTCCATGACGTGCAGTTCACCTTGATCCTCACGGTGTTTCTGGTCGTCATGGTCATGTTCGTCTTCCTCCGAAAATTCTGGGCGACCGTCATCCCCAGCGTCGCGCTGCCGCTGGCCATCATTGGCACGTTCGGCGTCATGAAAGTGGTTGGCTTCAGTCTCGACAACCTCTCGTTGATGGCCCTGACGATCTCCACCGGGTTCGTAGTGGACGACGCCATCGTGATGATCGAAAACATCGTCCGCTTCATCGAAGCCGGGGACCCGCCCATGGAGGCCGCGCTCAAGGGCGCCAAGCAGATTGGTTTCACGGTCATTTCGCTGAGTATCTCGCTGATCGCCGTCTTCATTCCCCTGCTGTTCATGACCGGCATCGTCGGCCGGCTCTTCCGGGAATTCGCCATCACCTTGAGCGTGGCGGTGGCGGTTTCTGCTGTTGTCTCGTTGACCCTCACTCCCATGATGTGCAGCCGCTTGTTGAAGCAGGAAACCAAAGAAGAGCGCGGGCGCTTTTACAACCTGACGGAGCGAATGTTCCAGGGCATGCTGGATTGGTACGAGCGCGGTCTCAAGTGGGTGCTGAAACATCAGCCGCTGACGCTCTTCGTGGCCGTCGTGACCCTGATCGCCACGATTTGGCTCTATGTCATCATCCCCAAGGGCCTGCTGCCCCAACAGGACACCGGTTTGATCGTCGGCGAGACCGACGCCGCGCAATCCATCTCATTCAAGGCCATGGTCGAACGCCAGCGGCTCATCGCCGAGGCCGTGCGCAAGGATCCGGATGTCGTCAGCGTGGCCTCGTTCGTGGGGGCGGGAACGGTCAACGCCACGGCCAACACCGGCCATCTCTATATCAATCTCAAACCGCGCGACCAACGCAAAGCCAGCGCCAGCGAAATCATCGATCGCTTGCGCGATGCAACCAAAGACGTCGAGGGGATTTCGCTTTTCATGCAGGCCGTGCAGGATGTTCAGATCGATAGCCGGGTCAGCCGCACCCAGTACCAATACACGCTGGAGGACGCCGATGAAGCCGAACTCTCCCAATGGTCGACGACATTGCTCAATAAACTGCGCACCTTGCCGGATCTGGTCGATCTCGCCACCGATCAGCAAGCCGGCGGCCTGCAACTGAGCATCGATGTTGACCGGGACACCGCCGCGCGCCTGAACATTCTGCCGCAGGCCATCGACGACACGCTCTACGATGCCTTCGGGCAGCGACAGGTGTCGATCATGTTCACCCAGCTCAACCAGTATCGCGTCATTCTCGAAGCCGAACCTCATTTCCAACTCAATCCCGGGTCGTTGGACAAGATTTATGTCAAATCCTCCACCGGCCAAATGGTGCCGCTGAGCGCGTTCACCCACTTGCGTACGACGACCGCGGCGCTTGCGATCGTTCACGAAGGTCAATTCCCGGCGGTGACATTGTCCTTCAACCTGCGTCCGGGCAGCTCGCTGGGCACGGCGATCGACGCGATTCAACGTGCGGAAAAAGAAATCGCCTTGCCGGAAACGGTGATGACGACGTTTTCCGGCAGTGCCGCGGAATTCCGGACCTCGCTGAAAAGCGAGCCCTTCCTGATCCTGGCTGCCGTCGTCGTCATCTACATCGTCCTGGGTGTGCTCTATGAGAGCTATATCCATCCAATCACCATCCTCTCCACCCTGCCCTCGGCGGGCGTGGGAGCGCTGCTGGCGCTTCTTATCTGCCGCATCGACTTCTCGATGATTGCCCTGATTGGGGTCGTCCTGCTGATCGGCATCGTCAAAAAGAACGCAATTATGATGATCGATTTCGCTTTGGAAGCCGAACGCGTGGAGGGATTGCCGCCGGAGAAATCGATCTATCAGGCCTGCCTCCTGCGGTTTCGTCCAATTATGATGACCACAGCCGCCGCGCTGCTCGGCGCGCTGCCGCTGGCACTGGAAACGGGCACCGGCTCGGAATTGCGCCGCCCGATGGGGATCTCCATTGTCGGCGGCCTGCTCCTGTCCCAATTCCTCACGTTGTACACAACGCCGGTGATCTACCTGTACATGGATCGCTGTGAAAAATGGGTGCGCCGCTGGCGCGCTTCCGCCGGCTTGGCGAGCGCGGGCGAACTGGAAAGCGAAGTCCTGCCTCCCCCGGCATCATGAACGTTTCCGAGCCATTCATCCGCCGGCCCGCTGGGACGTCCCTCTTGGCCGCGGGGCTCTTCCTGATGGGAATCGTGGCCTATCATTTTCTGCCGGTCGCGGCAATCCCGCGCGTCGACTATCCCATCATTTCCGTCTCGGCATCGTTGCCGGGCGCGGAACCAGCCACGGTCGCTTCCGCCCTGGCGGCTCCGCTGGAACGTCGCCTGGCCCAAATCTCCGGCGTCTCGGAGATTACTTCCATCAGCACACTCGGCGGTTGCTCCGTGACCATCCAGTTCGATTTAAATCGCAATATCGACGGCGCGGCCCGCGACGTGCAGGCCGCGATCAACGCCGCTTCCAGCGAGTTACCCCTCGACCTTCCCAATCCCCCGACGTATCGCAAAGTGAATCCGGCTGACGCGCCGATCATGGTGTTGGCGATGACTTCCGATACACTGCTGCCACAGCAGGTTTTCGAATACGGCGATACGATCATCGGCCAAAAACTCAGCCAGGTCGAAGGAGTCAGCCAGGTCACCATTACGGGCGCGGAGAAATCGGCCGTGCGCGTCCAGGTCAACCCCGCCGCGCTGGCCTCGACCGGCATTAGTCTCGAAGACATCCGCTCCTTTCTCGGACAGGTCGCCGTCGATCTTCCCAAGGGCAGCCTGGACGGTGAACGGATGTCCTACACAATTGTCAGCAACGACCAACTGGTGGACGCCCGCGACTTTCGCTCGTTGGTCCTGGCACAACGACACAATGTCCCTATCAAACTCAGTTCCCTGGGAAAAGTGGTTGCGGGAGTCGAGAACAACCTGCTCGGCGGCTGGGCAGGCACCAAGCGCGCTGTGCTGATCATCATCCAGAAGCAGGCGGGCGCAAACGTCATCGAAACCGTGGACCGGATCAAGGCGGTCATGCCGCAACTCGAGCGCTGGATCCCGCCGACCGTGAAGCTCTCGATTCTCAGCGACCGGACCACCACGATTCGTGCCTCGGTCAACGACGTGGAAATATCTCTGGCCCTCAGTATCAGCCTGGTCGTGATGGTGATCTTTCTTTTCCTGCGCCGTTTTTGGCCGACGTTTATCGCCAGCGTCACGGTGCCGCTGACGCTCGCCGGCACCTTCGGCATGATGTATCTGCTGCACTACAGCGTGGACAATCTGTCCTTGATGGCGATTACCATCTCCGTCGGTTTCGTCGTCGACGACGCCATTGTGGTCATCGAGAATGTCTTTCGGTTTATCGAGAAGGGTGACACCACCCTGGAAGCGGCGCTCCAGGGCGCCAGGCAGATCGGCTTTACCGTGATCACCATCAGCACTTCTCTCGTAGCGGTGTTTATTCCCCTGCTGTTCATGGGCGGTTTGGTCGGACGTTTGTTCCACGAATTCGCGGTCACCCTCAGCCTCGCCATCCTGGTGTCGGCCGTGATTTCGCTCACGCTGACCCCGATGATGTGCTCGCGTTTTCTGAAACCGGAATCTGCCTACGGGCCGCCGAGCCGGTTGTATCGCGCGTGTGAAGGCGCGTTCAATTGGCTATTGGCCGGCTACGAGCGCGGCCTCAAATGGGTCTTGCGCCACCAGGGCTTCATGTTGCTGGTCACGGCGGCGACAATTATCGCGACCGTTTGGCTCTACATCGTTGTACCCAAAGGCTTCTTTCCTCAACAGGATACCGGCGTGATGATCGGTGTAACGGATGCGGCCCAGGACATCTCCTTCGCCACCATGGCCCAACTCCAGAACCAGGTGGCCCGGATTATTCTCGCCGATCCGGCGATTGCCACGGTGGGTTCGTTCATCGGGGCCGCCTCCGGTAATTCCACAGTCAACAACGGCCGCATGTTTGTCACTCTCAAACCGCTCTCGCAAAGAAAAGTGCGCGCGGATGAGGTCATCAACCGGCTTCGCCGCAAATTGGCGGATGTCTCCGGCATCACACTGTCCCTGCAAGCCGTCCAGGATATCCGGGTCGGTGGCCGGCTCGGCAAGGCCCAGTACCAATACGCCTTGCAGGCGGGTGACATCGATGAACTCAGCCATTGGTCCACCCTGCTGGTTGACAAGCTCCGCACGATCAAAGATCTGAGGGATGTCGGCAGCGACCAGCAAATGAGCGGGCTGCAAGCCAACGTCGTCGTCGACCGCGACGCGGCGGCCCGTCTCGGCGTCTCTCCCCAGGCGATTGACAACACCTTGTACGATGCCTTCGGGCAACGACAGGTTGCGACGATCTACGAGCAATACAACCAGCACCACATCGTCCTCGAAGTCTCTCCCGAGTATCAGGTGGACCCGGCTTCCTTGAGTAAAATTTATGTGAAGTCCAACACCGGACGGCAAGTGCCACTGGCCAGTGTCGCGAAATTCACCACGAGCAATACCAGCCTGTCCGTCAATCACCAGAGCCAATTCCCCGCGGTCACCATTTCCTTCAACCTGGCCACCGGCGTCTCACTCGGCCAGGCGGCGGTGCTGATCCAAAATGCCGCGCAGGAACTGCGAATGCCCTCGAGCGTACAAGGCAGCTTCCAGGGCACCGCCCAGGTCTTTCAAGCCACACTGACGTCCATGCCCCTACTGGTCGTGGCGGCACTCCTCGCCGTGTATATCGTCTTGGGAATGCTCTACGAAAGCCTGATTCACCCGATCACGATTCTCTTGTCGCTGCCCTCGGCGGGCGTCGGAGCGCTGCTGGCACTCAGGCTCTTTGGTACCGACCTTTCGCTGGTTTCTTTTATCGGCATCATTCTCCTGATGGGCATCGTGAAGAAGANNATGACCACGATGGCCGCGCTGCTCGGTGCCGTCCCGCTGGCCATCGGAATCGGGACCGGCTCGGAATTGCGCCAACCGCTCGGCATCGCGGTCGTGGGTGGACTGTTGTTCTCACAAGTCCTCACCCTGTACACCACCCCGGTGGTCTATCTCTTCTTCGAACACCTGCGCCAGCGCGTTAAACATCGCCGCCACCGCCAGGCAGGTGAGGGTGAGCTGGCGACCGCACAGTAGCAGCAGCGTAACGGTTGAATTCGGCAATGACTCTGGTACGCTCTCCCGCAATCGCACGGAAGGACGGCAGATATATGGAATGTCACAGGCGTCAGCAACTCCATCAGATGTTCCTCTTTCTGCTCGTGAGCCTTGCCGGTCACGTGCTGAATTCAGGGCCCGCGTCTGCCGCCGTCAACGTGGCCAAAACCCTCACGGGGGAAGAGGCCCTGCAGCATCTCCAGGAAACCAACACCGTCTGCGGCGCGGTCGCGAGTGCAAAGTACGCCGAGTCGTCGCGGGAGAAGTCCACTTATTTGAATCTTGATCGCCCTTATCCCAACCAGACCTGCGCGGTCGTGATCACGGCATCCGTCCGGCCCAGGTTTAAAGATCCCCCCGAGACGACCTTCATGGGAAAGTACATCTGCGTCACTGGCTTCATCACCGCCTCCCACGGAAAACCGCAAGTGATAGTCACGGATCCGTCGCAAATAACGATCCAGGAGCCGGCCACCCCCGCCACTAATCCGACCGGTACCGGCAGCGCAAAGTAATAATCCCGCAGTCAGAAACGCGGCCGAAAGCTGTCGGCCAGTAGCGCCAGAAAACCGTGTCCCGGGGTTCGAGTCCTGTTTGTGATCGACGATGGATCCGTCCTCGCCAACAGCGTGATGACCGGACTGGAATCCCCCACCTGCGACAATCTCGTGGCGTTGAACAACGGCTTCCTCACAGTCACGAACAACGGCGCCGCCGTACTCGAGGCGCGATGGGCAGTTGATTCTCAACGACCTGCAGGTGACGTGGCTGATGGGCCCGGGACAGACCAATACGTTGCAGGCCACGCCGGGCGGACCCGGCGGCAGCCATGCCACCAAAACCCCGTCCCGCTTCTATCGCGCGCGACTGGTGTCGTGAGGATTGTCATCTCCCGGACCAGCCCTACAGAGAGTGTTTGTGCTTTCCTTGCGGTTCCTTCAGCGGTCTAATGCGCCGCAAATAGCCGGGGCAATCCAAGGATGGTGACGAAGGCATCGATGAAGAACGCGTGGGGACCACTCGCCGCGGTGTGCGCGCTGGTGATTGGGGTTTACGCGTACCTCGCCCAGTCGGGCTTGTTGGAACTGCTCAGTCCGAATGCGGCCAGCACGTACTACAACCTATTAGTGCAGGGTTTTCGCGCGGGCCATCTCAGTCTGAAACTAGAAGTTCCGCCCGGCCTCGCGCAACTCCCCAACCCCTACGATCCGGACGCCAATTCTCCCTATCGGCTTATGCCTTACCGGCTGCACGACCTGAGCTACTACAACGGCCGGCTCTACCTCTACCACGGCGTCACGCCCGCCCTGATCCTCTTCTGGCCGTTCGTCGCGCTAACGGGTAATTACCTCCTTCACCGGCAGGCCGTGGAGATCTCTTGTGTGATCGGCTTTCTCACCAGTGTGGGCCTGCTGCACGCATTGTGGCGGCGCTACTTTGCCGACGTGCGCGTCGGAGTGGTCGCGGCCTGTGCGCTGGCGCTTGGGTTGACGACCGGCATGCCGGTGCTGTTGTCGCGGTCCGACGTCTACGAAGTGCCGATCAGTTGTGGGTATATGCTGACCATGCTGGCGCTGGCAGCAATCTGGTGCGCGTTGCACGAGCCGGAGCGGCGGTGCCGTTGGCTGGCGACTGCGAGCCTGGCCTATGGGCTGGCGGTGGGAGCCCGGCCCTCGTTGCTGTTCGGCGCGGTAATCCTGCTGGTGCCGGTGGTTCAAGCGTGGCACGAGCCGTGGCCTCGAAAGCTTTCGGGGCTGCTGGCAGCGACCGGCCCGATCGTGCTTATCGGGTTGGGGCTGATGCTCTACAACGCCCGGCGATTCGGTAGTCCGTTCGAATTCGGCGTGCGCTACCTGTTGGCCGGGGACAGTCAAACGGGCTCCGTGCACCACTTCAGTTTGGGTTATCTCTGGTTCAACCTCCGCCTCTATTTCTTGAAGTCGGTAGGCTGGAGCAGTCATTTCCCATACGTGCGGAAGATGGCGGTGCCGCCCTTGCCGCCGGGCCATGGCAGCGTGGAAGGACCTTTCGGCATCCTTGCGAACGTTCCTCTGGCGTGGCTGGCGCTGGCCGTGCCGCTGGCATGGCGGAGTCGATCGGTGGAGACGGTCTCAACCTTGCGCTGGTTTGTGACGGCAGTGGCCCTGCTCTTCGGGATCAGCGCGTTGACCATTGGCCTCTTCTATTTTACCGCCGTTCGCTATGAGGTGGAGTTCCTGCCAGAACTGCTATTGCTGGCCGTGGTTGGCATCCTCGCATTGGAACAGGCGCTGGCGAACCGGCCAGCCTGGAGGCATGCGGCACGTTGGGTCTGGGGCCTGTTGCTGGGTTTTTCGGTGGTGTTTAACCTGTTGGCAACCATTGAGTACCACGCCGAGGCACACCACACTTTGGGCGTTCACCTGTCCGAGACAGGCAAAGCTTCCGAGGCGGCCGGGCAGTTTGAGCAAGCGCTGAGTCTCTACCCCGACTACCCCAAGGCATACCTCAGTCTGGGGGTCGCCCTGGAGCAAATGGGACGGGTACCGGAGGCGATCGAACAGTACAAACAGGCACTGCGCCTCAATCCCGATTATATCAGGGCGCACCGCAACCTGGGAATCGCCTTGGAGCGAACGGGCCGCGTACCGGAGGCGATCGAACAGTACGAGCAGGTGCTGCTTCTCAACCCCGGTAATGCCGAGGTGCACAACAACCTGGGGGCCACCTTGGCGCAGGTAGGCAACGTGTCGGAGGCGATCGGACACTTCGAAGAAGCCTTGCGAATCGCGCCCGATTATGCCGACGCCCACTTCAACCTCGCCGTCGCCTTGGAACACACCGGCCGAGTCCCGGACGCCATCCAACACTATCAGCAAGCCTTGCGGCTCAACCCTGATCTCGTCGGCGCGTGCAGCGCACTCGGACGACTGCGAGCCAATGAGCCGGTAGCGCCTTAAAGGGAGGGCACGCTCCGTCGTGGCCGTCTGGAATTGTTGACGGCAGCGGACGCGACGGAGCACGTCCCTCCATCCCGGAAGCTCAGTCGCTTTGACAATGCGACTGGACTTATATCAATTCTGATATACAGTCTCGCATCATGCATAAAGAAGCAGCCGCTTCTATGATTGGGAAAACTGAAAAACGAAAGAAGTTGGAGAAGGCTGGTTGGCGAATCGGCAGCGCGGCGGATTTTCTTGCCCTGACCCCGGCCGAGGAACGCTACGTCGAAATGAAGTTGGCGCTGGCGCATCGACTGAGCGAGACCCGACGCCGCCACCGTCTCACTCAAGAAAAGCTCGCCACAGTGTTGAAAACCAGCCAGCCGCGCGTCGCCATGATGGAAAAAGGCGACCCGTCCGTGTCACTGGATCTGCTCGTTCGAGCTCTGCTAGCGTTGGGCGTCACTCCACGGCTGACGAACTGAATCCCCGAAGCGGCTACCATGATGAAATTTCGGCTCGTCCTTCCACCAGAAGCACGACACGCAAGACCGCCAACTGCTTCGCTTTTAGCCAGATACTATTTGCTTCCCTTCACGCGGCGACCTATCATGCCGTACGTTGTGCTAGTGAGACAGCGCTGACACCGCGAGACGTTCAGCGTGTTCGTTCCCGTGTACGCGAACAACCGGAAAGGAGCGACTGATGAAAGCGTGCGTCGTTGTTGGATTGAGCTGCCTTATCTTGGTCGGTTGCGCATCAGCGCGTTCCAATCGCTACACACGCGCGTCTCAGTATCCTCCCACCGACCCTGCCACGATTCAGATTTACCACGTGGAGCCTGACGAGCCCTACGAGCGACTGGGCGAAATCGCTTACGATGGCATGGCCATAGCCAGCTGGTCCGGGGCGAAGAATCTGTTGCGGGAAAAAGCCGCCGCAATGGGCGCAGACGCCGTGCTTGTGCTGCAAAGCGGAAGTTACGTGTCGGGTTACACCCCGGCTGTTGGCAGTTATGCTTCGTCGCAGGCCGGTGGCACGGGCAGTGGCGCCGGCACTTATGCCGGCGGTCAGCCTGTGTATAGCAAGAGAATGTTTGCACTGGCGATCAAGTTCAAACAGAAGCCCGCTGCCACTGCAACAACTTCATCGTTTGTTGTGCCGGGGACTGACGCCGGATACCTCAACAACGACCTCAATGTGCTTGCAACGGCTTTACCATCTGTTGCACCCGCGAGCGAGCCTCCCGCTCAAGGAGTTTACCACCGCCTTTTTGTGGTGGCTCTGTGTTCTGACTGCACCGCCAAAGAGGTAGAAAGACAAATTGCCGCCGGTCTTAACGGTGCTCAAGTACCAGCAGTCTGCTCCGCACAACTCTCCGATACGGATCACCCAGATCAAACAGGTGTGGATTCATTCTTCCGCTGGCTCACCGCCAAGGGTTTCGACGGGCTAATTTTGATCACAGAGCCAGGAGGCGATAGCTGGAAAGGCAAAATCGCCCTGCAGCTCATCGACACCTCCACCCGCATCAGAGTCAAATTCTATCCTGCTGACGGTACACTGCACGACCTGAGCAGCGTTTCAGGCATAGGACGGCTGCTGGGCCAATGGTTGCGACAAGATGGATATTTCGCGGAGCGATAGGCTTTGTGAACGCTCTCACCGCAGCGATGCTTACACCGCTACTTCAATGCTAGGGCGACAAGCGCATGACCAACAAACGCAGAGGGCGAGTAAAGGGCCGGGCGTTAGCAAAGCAAATCAACCCAAATACCTCTTGGGCTGAACTTTTCTTGTCAGCATGTTACGGAGAAGATAAGGCCAACTTGACAAAGTTGGTGCAGAAGTGTTTAGCGCTGGAGAAAAGAGCACAGCAGTTAGAGCGGTTGCGTAAGAGCTTCGATTGGGAACGGCATAATCAGACCGTGCGCAGGGCACTCGAAGGATTGCGAGGCAAAAAACTGACGGACCCATTGTCGTATGTGCCTAAGGAAGTGGTACGAGGTGCCCGGCATGATACTCACCGAGACGAAGATGTCTACCGTTATTACGCTGGCCTTGTTGAAGTAGACCGCATTGAGACAAAGTTGAGTAAACCACTTGGTGGATTGCTTGTGCACGCCATCCGTCGTGGCGATTACTCGATTGTCCGAGATGCTAGCATGATAGCGGACAGGCTGCGGGAACTGGAAAGTGAGCCACCTGACAAGCTGCCGCACAATCTCATGAGAGACGCGCTTGTCCGAGCCATAAAACCCATTGATCCAGACCGCGCGTTATTTTTGATGATCGCCGGCAAAGATGCGGAGGAAAGAATCCGCCGCACCTCACCTTATACGCTAAGTGACCTAGCCCGTTTAATGACATGCCACAAACGTACTGTTGACCGATTGTGCAAACAATATCGTGTGACACTGCAGAAAGGCAGTCCGGGTCGCCCAGCAAAGGAAAAATAGCGCACTTAATCTTGCTCTTGCGACAATACGCACCGTTGAAGTTGTGGCAAACTGCCCCCGTCGCATGAGCAATGGCCAGAGAATATCAAGGCTAGCACGGCGCAAGACAATACGAACCGCCGCGCAGAAGAACACGATTTTCGCGTGCGAATTATCCGTCACTCGTATAGGTGACAACAGCTTCACGCAGTTCAAATTGCACGTTGCGAAAAGCGAACGCCTGAGCATATTCAACTTATTGTTGGCGCTGATAAAGTTCTTGGCGGCAGCGTGGCTCGCGAAACATTGATTTTAGATGCGCTCCTCCCAGCGAATCCGGGTGCGTAAGTGCTTGAGTTTTAGCTTGCTTTCACGCGGGCTCTCGCTATCTTTTCCGCAAAGAAAGGGGTGGGGACCTCATTATGTATCTGAAGAGCCTTCAGCTCATTGGCTTTAAGTCATTTGCTGAAAAGACTACGCTTGAGTTTTTGCCGGGCGTGACCGCGGTAGTCGGTCCGAACGGTTGCGGGAAATCCAATATCTCCGACGCGATCCGCTGGGTGCTCGGGGAGCAATCGGCCAAGGCATTGCGCGGCAGCGAGATGGCCGACGTCATTTTTAACGGCACCGACGGCCGCCGGGCCATCAACCTCGCCGAAGTCAGCATGACCTTCGCGGAGGTCGATCCCACGAGTCTCTCGCTCCCGGGCGTCAATCTCGACTTTTCCGAGATCACGATCTCGCGCCGCGTCCATCGCGACGGCAATGGCGAGTACTTCATCAACAAGACGCCCTGCCGCCTGCGCGACATCCAGGGCCTGTTCATGGACACGGGCATCGGTCGTTCGAGTTACTCGCTGATGGCGCAGGGACAGATCGACCAGATCCTCAGCGCGCATCCCGAGGATCGTCGCACGATTTTTGAAGAAGCCGCGGGCATCAACAAGTACAAGCACCAGAAGAAAGAGGCCCTCCGCAAGCTCGAGTACACCGAGGCCAACCTCGTCCGCATCACCGACATCATCAAGGAAGTCAAACGCCAGATCATTTCGCTGCAGCGCCAGGCCGGCAAGGCCCGCCGTTACAAGGAACTCTTCGACCAACTCAAGGGAATCGACACGCGTCTCGCCCGCCACAAATACGACCTGTTGCAGGCCGACATTACGGGCCTCGAATCCCAGATCACCAACTTCGTCCACCAATCCGAGGCGTTTTCCTCCCAGATCGCCGAGAAGGAACAGCAGATCGCCGATCTCCGCCGCTCGCTCGCGGAAATCGAACGCGCCATCAGCGAAGCCGTCAATCGCGACCACGAACTCAAGAGCGAAGCCGACCGTCATCAGCAGCGCACGACGACCAACACCGAGCGGATTGCCGAACTCGAACAACTCATTGAGAACAATCATCGCGAGACCGCGGGCGCCGAGGAAAAGATTCGTGTTCAAGAGGAACTACTCGCGTCGCTCAATGCCGAGTTCGAGCAGATCGACTCCAGCCTCGCCTCCGAACACGCCAAACTACAGGCCCAGCAGGACGCCGTGCGGCAGCTCGATGCCGACCTATCGCAGAAGAACGCCGCGCTGAACGAAGCCAAATCCGCGCTCGTCGACCTGGAGAGCGCCATCGCCCACAGCCGCAACGAGCTGGCGGGCCTCGACCAGAAGAAGAAGTACGACGTCATTCGCGCCGAGCGTCTTTCGACCGAGCGTTTGCAACTCGGAGACCAGCGTCGCGCGTTGGAACAGCGGCTGCAGACCTACAACGATGGCCTGGCCGAATTACGCAGCAGCGTCAATACACTCCGCGCCGACCTGACCGCGAAGCAGTCCGAGCTGAACGAGGTTTCTTCGCAGGCAACCGCCGCGTCACAGACACATCAAGTGGGAATGACGGACGCCTCCCAGAAAGGCGCGCGCCTCGACGTGCTTCGCCAATTCTTCGCCGCGCCGGATGGCCGTACCACCCTCGGCAATATCCTCGACGTCGAACCCCAGTACGGCGCCGCCATTGAAGCCGCGCTGCATCACGCGATTCACACGATTTTGGCCGACGACCTCAACGCCGCCCGTCAATTGCTCGCGAGCGGCTTGCAGAATCCGTCTGTTGCCGCGCCGGAATCACCGTGCGCCAACACCGATCATATAAATGGCAACCTGCCGCACGGCGCCGTGGCCTGGGCAGATGCGGTCGCCCACGTCCGCGATGAACGCTTTAAACCGCTCGTTCACTCGCTACTGCACGACGTCGTAATTGCCGGCGATTTGGATACCGCGTTCTCCCTGCGGCAGAATTATCCGCACTTGGTGGTCGCCACGATTCAGGGAGAGTTGGTGGATGAGCACGGGATCCTTAGCGCCGTCTCCAAGAGCCACATCGCGGAAATCAGCGAGCTGACCCAGGAAGTTGCGCAACTTCAGGCGCGCGTTTCCGGGCAGGAAAGTGCCAGGGCCGGGTTGGAGCAGAAAGAGGCCGCTCTCGAGACCGAACTTTCCGTTCTCCGCGCCGATCTTCACGCCAAGGAAATCGCCCTCGCCGCGAAGGAAGGCGAACTCAATGCGCTCGCAACCGAAGGGCGAGACCTGGAAAGCAAGGTCCACACGGTCGTGTTCGAGTTGCAGTCGATTGAGCAGCAGGATGCGGAGGAAAAGCAGCGCCGCGAGACGATTCTAGCGAACCTGCGCGGGTCGGAAGCGCGCCAGGGTGAACTGCGCCAGCAAATGAACCTCGCCCAGCAGGCGGTTGATGAATTGCTGGTTCGCAAAGAACAGATGACCCAGCAACTCACCGAGTTGCGCGTCAGCGTCGGCGGCATCGAGCACAAGCGCCGGGCGATTGAAAGCCAGCGCGAGCCGATTGCGGCCCGCGTGCGCGACCTGCACGAGCGCATGGAGATCTGCGCCAGCGAAATCACCAGTTACACGGCGAAGATTGAACAGTTCCGCGTGGAGATCCGCGAGTCCGAGCAGAAGATCACCGAACTCGCCGGCGCCCGCGAACAATCGCAACAGCATATTAGCGGTCTTCAGCACCAGCGCGGCGAAGTGGCCACCGGCATCGAGCACGCCGAGGAAGAATTGCGCGTCATCCGCAAACAGGCGAACGACGCGCAGTCGCAAAAATCAGGTTTTGAAGTCCAGCTCGCCCAAAAGCGGATGGAAACCCAGAACCTCAAGGACCGCGTTTGGCAGAAGTACCAGGTGAATGTTGAGGATGTCCGTGGCGACCTGATCAACATCACCGTTGCCGACCAGACTCCCGTCATCACCGAGCAAGTGGAGATGCCGGCGGATTGGGAGGCCATCGAACTCCAGGTCACGGAGCTTCAGTCGAAGCTGGACGCGATGGGCCCGGTAAACGTGGAAGCCATCCACGAGTTTGAGGAGTTGGAGCAGCGCCACAATTTCCTTTCCCAACAGCACGAGGACCTCGTCAAGGCAAAGGACCAACTCCTGCAGGTCATCACCAAGATCAACCTGACCACGAAGCAGCTTTTCCAGGAAACCTTCGAGAAGATCCGCGAGAATTTCCAGATCATGTACACCGAGTTGTTCGGCGGCGGCAAAGCGAACCTGATCCTGCTCGACGAAAACGATCCGCTCGAGAGCGGCATCGAGATCGTCGCGAAACCGCCAGGCAAACAACTCCAGAGCGTCACCCTGCTCAGCGGCGGCGAGAAGACACTGACCGCCACCGCGCTGCTGTTCGCCATCTACATGGTCAAACCGTCGCCGTTCTGCGTGCTCGATGAGTTGGACGCGCCGCTCGATGAATCGAACATCAACCGTTTTGTCCGCATCCTGCAACGGTTCATCACCCAGTCGCAGTTCGTCATCATCACGCACAACAAGCGCACCATCGGCATGGCCGACGCGCTCTACGGCATCACGATGGAGGAACACGGCGTCTCGAAGGTCGTGAGCGTGAAGTTCAGCCCGCGCGAGGAAACCCAGCGCAAAGAGAGCGAGAAAGCCCGCGAGCAGCAGGAAGAACGCATCGACGGCTCCGCCTCCGCCCCGCCGAGCGGGGCTACGGCGGACAAGGCTGGCTTCGGTGTACTCCCGCACGAAGAAGAGCTGCACAACGACCTGCTCGAGAACAAGGAGCAGACCGTGGCGCCAATTGCCGATGCCGCACCCGTCCTCGTGGAAGTCGTGCCCGCTTTGGGCCAGCCCGCCCCCGACGACCTCAAAGCCGAAGTGCAAGCCGCCATCGCCAACGCCGTGGAGGCTGGTGAGTCGTCAAAGAGCACGATGGAAGAAACAGCTCCGCCTCCGCCGGCCGAGCCGAAGCCCTGACGTTCGTTGTAGGGCAGGCACTCCGCCTGCCGTCGTTTCATGAAGAAGCAAAACGGCAAAGTCGTGTGTGATGTCTGTGGAAAGGCGGGCGCCCGCGTCCTCCACGTAGCTGAGACACATGGGAAAGGGAAGCGCCTTCTGGTAATGGAAAATATACCCATGGTCAGCTGCCCACACTGCGGAGAGAGTTATTTCACCGCCGACACGCTTCACCATATCGGGCGAATCAAGCTCCACCGCAAGGCCCTCGCCGCCCCCCGCCCCGTAGCAGTCGCCGAGTTCGCGTAGACGTTGTGCCCGGGTCGGGCGACGCCATTAAATCGACGTTGACCGTCGCCGCCGAATACGGTGTAATTCTTACGAAACAAGCTTCCACCGGGAAAAGATATTGTGAATGAGCCTGATCGAACAACTCGATAAAGTCATAGCTACCCACGTGTTGCCGTTGGCCCAGCGTCATCAGTGGAAGGAGATGAATTCCCAGGCATCGAGTATGGGAGCACTACGAGACTATGTTGCGGGCAACCTCTACATCAGGGTTGTAAACGATAGAGGGCTAGTCGACATTGAGATTGGCTCTGTTCATAAAAGGAAAGATTTACGGTGCGCATCTTTTTTCAAAGATTTATTAGCGCCGCCGAGAAAGGGCGCTGGAACCTCTCAATTGAGCAGCAATGCGAGTTCATGGAGAACAAATGGGATTGGCTCAATGACGGTATGAGTCGAGAAAAGAGAGAACAAACTATTCGCGCAGTGGATGAAAACACGCGAGCCAAGTTTGGCAAATGACTCTGCTAATCAGTCGGTTCGGCTGTCGGAGATTAGTACGGAGTGAAGCAGCCACAGCATCACAGCTGACAATTCTAAATGCACTGTGCTATAAAGTAGCCCGTGCCCGTCGAATTTGATCTATTCGACTCAGCGTACAACGACGTGCTGGCGGCATCAGGCTACGTCGAATTTCGGAAACGCCTGAATTCCTACAACTGTCAGAAATGTCCGCGCGGCAAGGCGCGGAATCACATCGTCATCGACCGGGGCAACCCCGAATCCAAACTCCTGATCGTCAGTGAACGCCCCGGCGACAACGAAGACACGCTGGGACAGGCCTTTGTTGGTCGGTCAGGCGAATTGCTCGATAAAATCATGGCCAGCATCGGGCTCGATACGAACCGCGACCTGCTTATCGTTAACGTCGTAAAATGCAAAGCCGAGATCGACCGCGGGCCCAGCGCGCAGGAAGTCGAAGCGTGTTTCCCGTACCTGCGCCGCCAAATTGAGTTGATGCGCCCAAAAGTAGTTCTGCTGCTCGGTGCGGTCGCATTGAAGTACCTCGTCAAAGGTCGCGGTGACGAGTTTTCGATGGAAAAGGAAGCGGGCAAATTCTTCACCGCCCCGGATTTCCCCGATATCCAGTTTATGGTGCTCTACCATCCCGCGTTTCTCCTGCGCGACCCCAGCAAGAAAGCCGTCATGTGGGAACATGTGAAGAAACTGCGCGTATTTCTCAGCGAGCGCGGCTGGGCTTCAAATTAGGTTTGGCAAGCGATCCGCCTTCGCACGAAAAAGCTTCGGCGGACAGGGGCGCTTGCCCTACAATCTCCCACGTATGTTGGAGACAGCCATTGAAGCGGCGAATGAGGCCGGAAAATTACTGCGCAAGAATTTCGGTTCGACGCTGAACGTCAATCTCGCCACACAACACGACATCAAACTGGAACTCGATGAGCAGGCGCAGGAGGTCATCACCCGGGTCATTCTCGCGGATTTTCCCGACCATTGCATTCTCGGCGAAGAAGCGGTAACGGGGAATCCCAATGCGGACGTGCGTTGGGTGGTCGATCCTCTCGACGGGACCGTGAACTACTTCTACGGCATCCCCCATTACGCGGTCTCCATTGCGGCGCAAGAGCGCAAGGGTGGCGATCAATGGGAAACAGTCGCGGGCGTGGTGCTCGCGCCGGAGATCGACGAGCTATTTGCGAGCGCGAAGGGTCAACCCGCGACCTTGCAAGGCAAGCCAATCCACGTCAGCAGCCGGACACAACCTTCCGAGGCCATCGTGGTCATGGGGTTCTTCAAGAGCATCGAGACCATCGACCATGGCCTGCAAAGTTTTGGCCAGATCATCCATCAGGTGCGCAAGGTCCGGTTGATGGGCGCGGCGGCGCTCGACGTGGCGTACGTGGCCTGCGGCCGGTTCGACGCTTATTTGGAATACGGCATCAAACTCTGGGACATCGCCGCCGGCCAGCTCATTCTCGAAAATGCCGGCGGTCGCGTGGAAAGCAAACCCCTTCCTGAGCCGCACTCCTTTGATGTGCAAATGTGGAATGGAAAGATACCGCTGGCGGAATTATTGAAGCGTGCCCAGCCGTGAAGCGCCGGCGTTGCTCCGCAATCGACGGCTTACTTTTTCCCCATCATCCGCGCAAAGAAACCCGGCGGCTTGGCCATCAGCGTCACGGACCCACGACACTTCGGGCAAACCGTCGACAACTTGCCGGCAACCTGTTGGTCGAGCAATTTCGACTCCGGCACAACCGCGCCGCAGTTGGGATTGTTGCACTTATACTGTGCGCTCTTACTGGGTTTGCCAAGAACCGCGACGGGAGGGGCCAACTCGGGTGCTGGCGCCGGGTCGGGTGCTTCTGCTCGCAGACGCGGCAAGATCCGCGCTCCCGGCTTTACCGGCTGCATCGATCCCCCTGACTGCCCAGCCGACTGCGGTGCCTTGGCAAGCGCTGGAATGGTCACCAGGGTCTGGCAACCGGGACAATTGATTTCCATCCCTGCGCCCGACTCGTCAATCTTGATGCGCTGTTTGCAATGCGGACATTCAAAACGTATATCCATAAATCTAAACTACATTGTAAGAGTCACGCTGGCAAAGTAAAGTCCATCCTTCATGAGCGGTGTCCTGATAAACCCCTTGAGCGGGCTGGTAATGGTGACCGCGCCGGCAGTCGAGCCCCACCCGGCGATGGTCGCGCCGTTTGTGCTCTTGCTGCTGGCGATTGCGCTGTTGCCCTTCATCCTCAAACACCATTGGGAAAACCATTACGCGAAGGTGGCGATCGGTCTGGGGCTGGTAACCGTGGCCTATTATGTGGTGGTGTTGCACAACACGCCGCAGATGCTCCTGAGCCTGATTGAGTACGTCGGTTTCATGGCGCTGATTGGGTCGTTGTATGTAATCGCGGGCGGCATTCATATCAAGATGACCGGCCGCTCGATGCCCGCAGTCAACACGGGTTTGCTGGCGCTCGGCGCGGTCCTGGCGAATCTCATCGGCACCACGGGCGCTTCGATGCTGTTGATTCGGCCATTTCTGCAAATCAACAAGCACCGGGTCGCGGCGTATCACGTCGTGTTTTTCATCTTCCTCGTCAGCAATATCGGCGGCGCGTTGACGCCCATCGGCGATCCACCGTTGTTCCTGGGGTACCTGAAAGGCGTGCCCTTTTTCTGGCTGGTTCAGCGACTGCAAGTGTTGCTGGCCTGGCTGCTCTGCGTGGGCGTGTTGCTGGCGCTTTTTTTCGTCATCGACTCCTCCAACTTCCGCCGGCACAAGACCGACGCCGTCACGCTGACGTCGGACCGCATTGAATTGACCGGGTCGCACAACTTCCTCTGGCTGTTCGTCATCATCGCGCTCGTGCTCGCGCAAAAGGCGGAATGGCTAAAAGGTGTAGAACATTGGTCCGCGCTGGCTTCCCTCGGCGATGCGCTAGGGTGGAATGCCGCCAAGACGGCGGAGAGTTTCATCACGTTGCTCACCGCCCTGTTGATGATTGGGACGGCGGTCTTGTCGCATAAGTTCGCCAATCAGGGTGCGTTGAAGGAGAACAAGTTCGACTTCGCTCCCCTGCGTGAAGTCGGATTTCTGTTCGTGGGCATCTTCGCCACGATGGTGCCGGCCCTGGATCTGTTGGAGAAGCACGCGGCGGACATTGGCATTACCACCGTGCGGCAGTTTTACTGGGGGAGCGGGCTCCTGTCCGCGATGCTGGATAATGCGCCGACGTATCTAAATTTTCTGACGGCAGCATTTGGTTTGCAGGGTTTGTCCTTGGAGAATCCAGCTCATGTCGATCTGATGCTGCATTTGCGGGACACGCAATTCGTGCAAGTCGGGGCGCACGTAGTGGATCCCCATGCAGCGCTGTACATCGTCGCGGTGTCGCTGGGGTCGGTCTTCTTCGGCGCCGTGAGCTACATCGGCAACGGGCCGAATTTCATGGTCAAGAGCATTGCGGAATCTGCGGGAGTAAAATGTCCCAGCTTTTTCGGTTATGTCGTCAAATACGCCTTACCGATCCTGATCCCGCTCTTCGCGCTCGTGTCCTGGCTGTTCCTGCGCTAACGCTCGCTGTCCCAACTTCCGGGGGTATCGGTCAGCTAGCCACAAGCTCCGGCACGCGATAGGCCATGGCCCGCTCCGCCGCCGTTTGCGGCGTCCCAGTGTCGCTTCCAGCGCTGGCCGCTTCCGCGCCTTCGACGGCCTTGAGCAGTTCTTCCTCTGTCCACGGTTTGCCCTCTGGCGAACGACAGTTCGGGAGCGATCCCATGCGTTTGAGAAATTCCTCCTTCGCAATGGCCCTCTGGTATGCCTCGGCAGGCTCCACGACTTCTTTCGAGACCAGGTCCAAAAGCGAATCATTCAGCGAGCACATACCATCCTTGCGCCCCATCTGGATGAAGTTGGGAATCTGCTGCAATTTGCCCTCGCGGATGTTGGCGCTGAGGGCGTAGCTGCCCATGAGAATCTCCAACGCGGCGACGCGTCCGCCATCCTTCTTCTTGCACAGCGTCTGGGAGATAACGCCTTTCAAGCCTTCCGCCAGACTGGTGCGGATCTGGGGCTGTTCGTCGGCGGGGAATTGGTTGATCAGCCGATCCACCGTCATGTGCGCGCTGTTGGTGTGCAGCGTGCCGAAAACCAAATGCCCCGTCTCAGCGGTTTCCAGTGCGATGGCCACGGTTTCGACATCGCGCATTTCGCCAACGAGCACGATATCGGGATCTTCGCGCAAGGCAGCCCGCAACGCGCGTTTGAAGCCGTCGGTGTGGGAATGGACCTCGCGCTGGTTGATGAGGCATTTTTTGTTCGGATGCACGAACTCGATGGGATCTTCGATGGTAATGATGTGGTCGGTGCGGTGTTCGTTGATGAAATTGATCAACGCCGCGAGCGTCGTCGATTTTCCGCTGCCGGTCGGCCCGGTGACGAGCACGAGGCCTTTTTGCAAGAAACAAAGTTTCTTGATGGTATCGGGTAGGCCCAGATCTTTGAAGGTGGAAATCTTTGACGGGATGAGGCGGAACACGGCGCCAATACCGTTGCGGTCGGCGAACACATTACAACGAAACCGGGCCGTGCCGTTCAGGTCGTAGGCAAAGTCGGTATCGTGACACTGCTCCCATTCGACGCGGTTGCGTTCGGGCAGTATCTCATAAATGAGCGATTTGACGGCGTCAGCCGTGAGAATTTCCTTACCAACAGTAGTTATCGTTCCCCCGATGCGGAAGGTGGGGCGATTCCCGCTGGAGAGATGGAAATCCGATGCATTTTTGGTCACCATGTCGCGGAAGTATTGGTCTAGTGCAGGCATAGGGCAATCTAAAGCAGGCCCAATGCCACGAACCGGTGACGCCGTGACTGTGAACTAGCGAATGCGGAGATGGGACGGATCGGAATTGAAACGGTGGCGCGAAAGCGACCACGAAGTGACGGCACATGTAAGCGGAGTCAGATCTCGGGAAGCCGTTGACTCTGTTCACTGGCTTGCGCCCAATCGCTGCAAGGCATTTCTGGCTGCGGTAAGATCAGGCCGGATGGTCAAGGCTTGCTTGTAGTGTTCGATGGCCTCTCCTGATCTACCTACGTGCTCCAAGGCGAGTCCCAAGTTGTAGTGCGCCTCGGGGTAATCGGGCTTGATCCGCAGCGCTTCTTCCCAATGCCCCATCGCTTCCTGGACCCGGCCCAGTTGGGCCAAGGCGAGTCCCAGGTTGTTGTGCGCTTCGGCGGAATCCGGGTTGATCCGCAGCACCTGCTCCCATTGTTCCATTGCCTCTTGTGTCCGGCCCGTTTGTCCCAGGGCGACTCCGAGATTGTAGTGGGCTTCGACGTCATTGGGCTTGATCCGCAGCGCCTGTTCGTAGTGTGCGACCGCCTCCAGTAACCTGCCCGATTGCTGCGAGGTTAGCCCGAGATTGTAATGCGCATCGGCGCAATCGGGCTTGATCCGCAGGGCCTCCTCCCAATGTCGGATGGCGTCTTCGTGTCTGCCCAGCTTGTCCACTGCCGTCCCAAGGGCGACATGGGCGTCAGCAGAATCGGGATTGAGCCGCAACGCGTACTCGAACTCTCGGATGGCTTCCGGCACCTTGCCTGCTTGATATAAATCAGATCCCAGATCGTTGTGTACCTCGGCGTAATGCCCGACCGTTACGAGCAGGTTGAACACTACCGAGAATCCCAAAAGCAGACCCCAGCCCCAACGTACGGCACACCGCTGGACCGGCCGGTTAGCCAATGCGCGTTCCAATCCGAAAATACCCATTACAGCCAGCAGGACTAGCGCAGGCAGGAAGTCCAGTTCATAACGGAAGTTCGCGCTCCAGAACAGGCCAAGGGTCAACGCGCAAATCCCAAAAAGTGAGGCCACCGCCGTTACGAACCAGCGCAAGGTCAAGGACGACGGCCCGGACTGGCTTCGCCACGCCAGCGGCACGGCCAATGCCAACCACGCCAGCGGAATAGTTGTCAGGATGCCGAAAGCCCCCCCTACCGCGGGATCGCCCGGCGGCACGAGATTCATGGGAATTTCATGCACGAAGGGGAAGCGAGCGCTCCAGTGCGCCGGCTGAAGAAAATAGAACTGGAAATTAAACCAGAGGTAACGCGGGCCGAACATTTGCCGGGTAAGCTGCCGGCAGAAGTTCACCTCATAATGCTGCCCGAACTCAAACGGACTATCGAATCGTCGGACGTTGTAGAGCATCAGTCCCAAGCCGATGAGCAGGATCGGGACAGTAGCTGCCAGTAGCAACGCCCAAACCCGCCGCCATTGCCCACGCCATGCTTGAAACACCGGCACCAGCAGGATTACCGCGCCGAACAGCAACGAGGGCCGCGCCCCCACAGCCAGCCCGTAAGCCACGCTCGCCGTCGCCAGCCACCGACACTTTTTCCCCTCCGGCTCGTGCAAGGCAGACCAGATCGCACCCAGTGCCAGCATGATTAGCATATATCCGCAACTGAGGGCCACCTGGTAAAAATCGGCTTGCGACAACTGTTCCGGCACGCCTGTTGCCAAGCCCAGCGCGAGCGCGCAGGCCGCCACTACCCCAACGCTCACTTCGGGAAAATAGCGTCGCCATAACGCACGCAGCAGGCCCACGCTGGCCAGAAAGCCCACCGTACAAAAGATCAAGACTGCCTGACGGTGAAAGAGGTAATGGCCGGTCACCGCGACGTAGGGCCAGAAAAGTATTAAGGCTGGCGTAACCCCGAAGTACAGGTAGAGCCGGCCCTTGTAGTAGCTCAGGTCGTTCAGTCGGTAGGGATCCCCCCGATAAGGAGTATTCGCGACGGGATCGAAGGGGTCGGCGAGCCGGGTAAACCCGGGCGGCACCTCTTTTTTCAGGCCAAGCTGGCGGGCTTGAAACCCCTGCACTAATAGATTGTAGTTGGAGTCAGCCCCATCCCGGCTCCACATTTCCCACGCGCTCGACTGAGCCATGTAGGCGTACACCCCGATGACCAGCACGCACACTGCCGCCAGTGATTTCCATGCGCAGCTCATTGTGCCGGCGATTCGTTCGTCATAATTCTGGCTGCCTTGCCGCGAATAACCGCGCCTGTCTGCCAAATGTTAAGTCAGAATGGGCAATTCTACTGGTTTCCCGCATTTCGGGCAATCAACGAGTTGTCCCGTCCCAGCCACAGTTGAACGTAATGTCTACCTCCTGAGTGCAGCAAGTCCGCGTAGTCAATCAATCACGACCACGGAGTGTATCGTAAAGCGATATTTTTTGCTCGACATGGGCTTGTGGGATGGGTATGGTCGGCGCGTGAATCATGAATTGAAGCGTGCGCCTGCTTCGCGAGCCCGCTTCCGCCATCGCCACATCCACAACGGAAGAAGGATCCGCGGAAAAACATGTGTTTCTGCGAAACGAACCCACCGTTTTCCGAAGGATTTTTTGATGCAATATTCATATAGTGAGGGACTTGTGGCTGAGAAGTGTGAAAAAAATCGGTGGGTTCGTTTTGGAAAACGAACCCACCGGAGGGGGTAAGAAGGAGGGTGTTGGTCGAAAACGAACCTAAATTTGACGGGGAGAAGGCATTTTGCTGTGGTAAAGAGATTGGAACGTGCTGCGCAAGGGATGATGGCTACAAATATGCGATTATGCGGAACCGGCTCTAATACCCTCTGCCGGAATCAATCCTGGATCTTGTTCGTCCTGCTGGTGGTCGTCGGCGGAGCCTATTTATGGGTGCAGTCGATTTCCCTGCCCATACTCCGCGGCCCGCACGGTTATGTGCTCGACGATCCTGACAGTTATATGCACTGGCACCTGGTGAGGCGCGCGTTGGCCGGAGAGGGCGTGCGAATCCGGTGGATGAATGAAGACAACGCACCCTACGGCCGCCTGAATGAATGGACATCGCCGACGACCATTGTTGGCGTGACGTTGACCCGGATGTTTGAAATCTTTGGCGGCGAGCCGCGTGAGCAGGCGTTGCGCACGGCCAGCCACTGGATGGGGCCGATCATCGGGTTGTTGAGCATCCTTGCCCTGGGATTATTGGGCTGGCGCGCCGGAGGCGTGGCCCTGGCAGCTTGCTGGCTGCTGGCCTGGCCGGCACTGACCTGGACGCTGTTTAAAACCGGATTTGGCAACGTCGGCCATCGCGGTCTTCATCAATTGTTGTTCATCTGCCTGGTGGGCGGTTGCCTGGCGTGGCGGAAGCAACCGAGAGTGACCGGTGGCGCCTGCCTCGGGTTGATTGGTGCATTGGCTCTTTGGTCGGGGGCTTCGGAATTACTACCCGCCTGGATGTTGGTCGCTGGTTTGGCAGTTTATGACAATGTTCTCGCAAAAAGCGTCGACGAGGCGGTCTTCTCATTCTGGCGCGCGTGGTGGATATGGGGGTGCATCGGCACGTGTGCTGCCTGGCTCTTCGAATTCTGGCCGCATCCGTTTCACGGTCACCTGGAGTTCATCTCGGTCTGGCATGTTGCGTTGTGGGTCATCGTCGGCGGGCTCATGGAAGCCAGTCGCGGATTTTCGTGGGTTCGCTCCCATCGTTTGCTCGCCGTTTCGATGGCGGCCCTGCTGGCATTGCTGGCCGCCGGGGCGGTGCGTGGGTTTGCCTGGGGAAAACTGCACGTGATGCAGGACCCAAGGTTCGAGCTACAGGCGCTTATGACGCGTGAGTTTACCTCGGTCTTTGAAACCGGCTGGAGACGCACTCTGGAAAACACGTGGTGGGGATATGGACTGCTCCCGTTACTGGTCCTGTACCTGAAGGGTCGGTGGTCAAATTTGGAGCCTTCCGGGCGCTGGTTGTTAGTGGTCGAGGGGGTGCTGCTGTTATTGAGTCTTTACCAGGAACGATGGCAGGCTTTGCTGGTGATCGCGGTGGTGATGAGCGGGGGCGTCATCGTCCGTAACCGCTGGCCGCAACGATCACTGCTTTGCATCCTGGTGATTGTCGTGGCGACCCTGCCCGCGTGGCTCAATGTTCTGCACGTAAAACAAAGCATCGATGCCATCAATGGGGACCCGATGCGCGGACCGAACCGTACGACGATCGGGCTCGAATTGGTGTCCGATTGTTTTGGCCGCATGGCTCCCGGGAGCGTGGTGTTGGCGCCGTGGGATCAGAGTGGTGTGCTCGCGGGGTTGGGAAATGTACGGGTCATCGGCAGTGGCTATTGGTCGAACCTCGACGGACTCTTTGCCGACTATGAGTTGTTCACGACGACTTCCGTCGAGCGCTTTCAGGCATTGGTGCGGGAACGGCAGATCCAATTCCTGCTGGTTCGCCGTCCGAATGAATTGTATGGGGACATTGTGGTTTCGTTCGTGACGTTGTTGGGCCGCATCCCCACCGAGATGGAAGTCGCTCAGACCGCGTTGTGGAAAGCCGCCAACGACCCCCGCGCCCGGATTGTCGCCTGCCCGGAATTGATGAGCGGGTGGAAGATCATTCGGTTGCCATGAACCTCGAACAGTCATGGAAGAATGAAGCCATGCGGCGGCGATTGAATTCAACGCCGGTTCATTTATTGGCGCTGGCGGCCTTGACCGCCTATTGCGTCGCGATTTCTTGGAGGCGGTGGCCAGATCCAATAATTGATTCTGGGAATGACCTTTACCGTGCCTGGCGCATTGCACACGGTGCCGTGCTCTATCGGGATGTGGGTAACCATTTTGGGCCGCTTTCGCAGTACAGTAATGCAACGATCTTCGCCCTTTTTGGCCCGGGCATGATGCATTTGGCCTGGGCAAATCTGGTCGTCCTGGGGAGCATTCTGGCGACACTGTACTGTCTGTTGCGCCGGGCGTGGGGCGGATGTGCGGCACTACTGGCTACGGCATTGTTTGTGGCGGTGTTTGGTTTCGAACAGTCCAGTTACAATTACATTGCGCCCTATACGCAAGAGACCACTCACGGATTGCTCACCTTGCTTCTGCTGCTGGCGGTGCTCGAGCGATGGCTGGTGAATCCCAGCCATCTTTGGAGTTTTCTCGCCGGCGTTCTTTTCGGTCTGACCGCATTACTCAAGACCGAACTCATGTTTGTCGCGTTTTCGCTCATCCTGGTGGCGGTCGCGTTACGCTGGCAATCTGGTCGTCAGTTCGCTAGCGGCTGCCTGACGGCGTTGGTAACGGGAGCTGTCCTGCCCACGTTGCTGTTCGTTGGATGTTTCGCGCGGCATCTTTCCTTCCGTGACTCATGGATGGCTGCGGGGCATATTTGGTTGAATGGCCCGGCTGTGATCGCCCTTGTTCGAGACCCAATCCAGCTTGGATTCCTTGGATTCGACCAGCCTTGGGCCCATTTAGTTCAACACCTACAAGCGACTTTAATTGCCGCGGCTGTTATCGCCTCGGTTATCGCTCTCGCCAAGCTTGCCGACCTGCAAGGCAACCGGATGCGGAGTATTGTGATCGGAGCGGCGATGATGGTGATGGTCTCAGGGATTGCCTGGTGGGCGGTCTCCTGGGAAAACACGGGGCGCTGCCTTTTGGGTCTGGTGCTACTGTACCTCGTAGGGCACGTGACAGCTTTCGTCCGCGACCCCAGCCGCCAGACCAGCCCCGCCGTGAATCTTCGAATCCTTTTTGCGGTCCTGGCAGCAACGCTCATGGCGAGAATGGCGCTCAACGGCCGCATCTACCACTACGGCTACTATCAGGCTGCGATGGCCGGCGCGGTTGTGCCGGCAGTACTCTGGGGGGAATCGTCGTGTTGGGTAAGAGTTCAACGGCAAGGCCGCGCGATCATCCTTCTCGGCTTCCTCGCCCTGCTCTTGCCCGGCGTTGCGATTCTGATGGCCCAATCGAAACATGTGTGGCAAATGAAGACGTATGCGATTGGCGAAGGTCCGGACCGGTTCTATACGTTTCCTCCGAGAAATGAACCGATCGGAGCAATGGTGCAGACTGTCGCGAAATTCTTGAGCCAGCAGCAAGGCGATCAGACCTTGCTCGTCTTGCCCGAGGGCTTGATGATTAATTATCTAACGCGCCTGCGCAGTCCCTTGACTCCGGTCTTTTTTTACTCCGTGTTCACTGAGGACGGAAGGGAGGCGTTGCTCGTCGACGAGTTACAGCGCCAACCACCCGATTTCGTTGTCGTCATCAGTCGCGATCTACGGGAGTTTGGGATCAATCGATATGGAGAAGCTCCCGGCCGGGGACAATTGCTGTTGCGCTGGGTCGGCGCGAACTACCGGGTCATCAAGGCGGTCGGCGGTGATCCGTTGGATGTTCAACAGCGAGGGGCAATCATTCTGCAAAGAGACGGGGCACAGCCCGTGAGCCAATCTTGAAATCGCGCTCCTGACGCATAAGAAATGTCTTGCCTGAACGGCAGATGCGGATGAGAAGTGATTCTGTATGCGCTGCTTTTCCAACGATAATCCTCTGCTGGAGTGAAGACTAAAACCATGCCGCCATCCAATGGTAGGAGCGAAGCTTCGCTTGCAACGCCCGCCGGTTTGCCTACGCAATGGCCGCTGACGTTGGTAACATTGCTTATTGGAACAACAGCGGTGTGCCTGGCGTGGACGCAGATTTTTCCCGGATCGGGGCAGGATGCCAAGGAGGCCTTGCCGAACTTGGATCGACGCGTGACGATGTTGCGGCAAGTCGAAGATCCGATCCGTCGCGATTCGTTTAACGGAGGATTCAACGCCTTCGCAAGACAACTGGATCAGAAGCTGCCCAGGGATGCGCGCATCTTTTTATCCGGGATGATCGGCAAGAACAATGAATCGCAAGTCGGCTATTACTTTGTTTTGAGAAATTATCTTTTCCCACGCACGGTGGCAATTTCGTTGGATGAAAAACCTGTTTTTCATGATGGCTGGTTTGAGGGGATTCCCTGCGATTCACCGGGCGAGCTCCGGACGAACGGTTTTGACCTGCTGCTAGGATTTTCAACCAACAACACCCTTCGCGTAATCCCTCTGACTCAAAAAGGAGCGCCTAAATGAGGGAATGGCTGGCATTCCTGTTACCTCCGGCCATGGCGTTCGCCGGCATGCGACTCGCCCGTCTGGTGCTCGGCCGGAAATTCGAAGATGGCTTCGGCCTCGGCCTCCGCTTGGCAGTCGGGCTGGCCGTTGGGATGTTGGTGTTTTCGCAAACAGTGCTGTTGACGGCCCTGGCCGGAATCAACGCTGCGGGACTGTTGGCTTGGACGGCGATGATCTGGGGAACCGCGGAGGTCATTTTGCTGTCCCCGAAGTGCGCGGCCAGTTTGCGGCAAATGGAATTCCGCCCGGCTCATCTGTGGTTTCTCTTGTTGCTACCCGTGCTTTATTCCTGGTGGGTTTTCGGCAGGCTCTCCACGTTGGAAGGAACAATCGACTTTGACGCGAATGCCTTCTGGGTTTTCAAGGCGAAACTTCTCTACCTTGCGCAGGGGAAACCTCTGGTGGATATTCTGCGCCAACCGAGCCTCGCCTATGCGCACATGGATTATCCGGTGCTGGTGCCGTGCCTCTACACGCTCAACTACGGCCTCGTCAACGGCGTGGATGAATTCGTCAACAAAGTCTGGCCGTTTTGGATGATGGTGGCGCTTTGTCTGGCAACTCTTTCAATGGCGAACACCTGGAAACGGCCGCATCCATTGCCACTGTTCGTCGTTACGCTCCTTGCTTTCTTGCCCGCGAGTTTGCGATTCATCCGGACCGAAGGCGGAACGATTCCCATGGTTTTCTACACCGGTTTGACGGCGTTGCTAATGGTCGTCGCCTTTTCGTTTGACGATGAGATCGCTCTCGCCGCCGCCTGGCTCACGCTCGTGGGTTGTGCCATGGCGAAATTTGAAGGCATCCTCTACGCGGCGATTTGGGGTTGCGCGACAGTGGTGTTTTGCTGGCGGCGCCGCTGGTTGAAGAATCGTCTCTTGTGGAAAATCGCACTGGTCGCGTCCGTTTGGCTAATTCCCTATTTTTGCCTTCGACTCGCCAAACCAGTTCTTCATCCCGACTCCGGCTGGATACAGGAGGGCCTCACATCACCCGGCGCAGTGCTGCGGCGCTTTCCGCAAACATGGGCTCTCAACATCATCAACCGATTTTTCAGCCAGGACTTTTTTCATTGGCAAACCGTGGATAAAGATCATGTTCAATGGGACGTGCAGTGGGCCGGAGTGAAAAGCCTGGTAAACCCTGAACTTTCCGTTCTGCCCTGGCTGCTGCTGTTCTTATTCGGCTTTTCTCTTTGGTGGAAAGCCCGCCGCCGCCTTGCGTTGGTAACTCTCGCAGGAGTGATCATCGCCCAGCTCACAATTCTTTCCTTCAGCATCTCCTGTCTGCCACGTGTGCAGGCCGACGTGGCGAATGTGATTAATTACAACACCAACACCGATTCCGTTGCGCGCTATTACTACCCGTTCTTCACCGCCTGCTTTCTGGGAGTCCTCTCCGTCTGGTTCAGTGACATCTCCGCAACTTCCACTCCGCCGAGCCTCGTAAAATAGTCTAAATCCGTTATTTCTCTCTGGACATCGTATTCCGATATTGGTATAATCGTGAGTATGGATTGTTTGACAGGAATAGGAGTGGCAAGCGGGCTCGCCCTACAGATCGGAGGGGGCACGGCGAGCCCACTTCGCCAAGGCTACGAAGGCCAAGCACGCGCTGTGGCAACGGGGGAGGCGCGAGCCAGGACGGCGCGCCCGGCGGTCACGCACTACCAAGAACCTCTCGTGAAGACCATGAGGTGCGAAAAACATGTATTTCTGCGAAACGAACCCACCGTTTTTGGAATGTTTTTTGATGCAACCTTCGTCGAGAGAGAAACTTGTGTCGGAAATGCACGAGGAATTTTGGTGGTTTCGTTTTGGAAAACGAACCCACCGGAGGGGGGTAAACAGGGGGGTGTTGGCCGAAAACGAACCCATTTTTCGGGGGTTTCGGAGTGACAGGTGGAGACCTGCGGTCGAATAACGTGCGCGGTCGGGAGACCGGCGTACAACGGAGAGGAGCGGAACACGAGGCCAAATCCGGGGAACCGCGGGAGGCAACAAGGTGTCCAATGGGCTTGTATGAGACGGCTTGTCAGGAGGCGGGGGTGATGGTAACATTCGCAAGAATCTGGAGTAAGGGTGATGTATAAAGAATTCTACGGACTGCGCGAGTATCCGTTCAATATGACGCCGGACCCGGCGTTCCTTTTCCTGAGCCGCCATCATCGCGTCGCTTTGGACGTGCTGCTGTACGGCATCCGCGAACGCAAAGGCTTTATCGCGATCACGGGGGAGGTCGGCGCGGGAAAGACCACGCTCTGTCGCGCGCTGCTCAATTCGCTCGACGCGAATACCAAGACCGCGTTGATCCTCAATCCATCCCTGACCGACTCGCAGGTATTGCGAGTGATCACCGACGAATTCCGTCTACAGCCCGCGAAGACGTCGAAGAAGGATTTGTACGACACGATCAACGGGTTCCTGCTGCGCGAGCTGGCGGCCAACCATAACGTCGCGTTGATCGTCGACGAGGCACAGAGCCTCAAGCCGAGCGTGTTGGAGGCGATCCGCTTGCTCTCAAACCTGGAGACCGAGAAAGAGAAACTCCTGCAGATCATCCTGGTGGGCCAGCCCGAGTTGGCGGAGATACTCGACCGCCCCAACTTGCGCCAACTGAAACAGCGCATTTCGCTGCGCTATCACGTCGCGTCGCTCGCTCCTGAGGAAGTCGGCGAGTACATCGAGCACCGCCTGCGCGTGGCGGGCGGCGATGGCCGGATCCAATGGGCGCCCGAGACGTTGACGTTCATTTACTCATACTCCCGCGGCATTCCGCGCCTCATCAATGTGCTGTGCGATAAGGCCCTGTTGGCCGGTTACATCGCCGAGACGTTTGTCATCACCGCGAGGAACATCAAGCGCGCCATCGAAGACACCGAGTGCAAATTGCCGGCGGGCGCCATCGAGCGGATGGCGGAGGTAGCCGCCGAATGAGCCTGGTCCACGAGGCGCTCCAGAAAGCCGAGCGCGAAAAGCAGCGCAAACTCGGCACGGCGCCGAGCGTACCGATTTCCGTTGGTGCGCCGCACCCGGCTTCGGCACCGGTCATTCATGCACCGGTCGCAACCGCGCCGATGGCTACCGCCGTTCGCGCGGCGGTTTCTCACAAGCCGGTCAATCCCGCCGAGGAACCAGAGAAACCGAACAACGTCCTCCTGCCCCTGCTGATTGGTTGTGTCGCCATCGTGGCAATGATTGCAATCGTCTTTCTCGTGGGCAACGCGACTTCCGTGCTGCGACAATCCAGGGAGTCTCCTCCGGTTGCCGCATCGGCCGCTCCGGCTCCAGTGGCAAAATCGACTTTACCCGCCGCGCCGCAACCGATCGTGCCACCAACTGATTCCGCTGTCCCGCCCAGCGCCGCGCCCCCGGTAGCGCCGGCGATCGACGAGTCAAAGTACAAGCTCAGCGGCATTATGAAAGACCCCGATGGCAAGCCCGTGGCCGTGCTCGACGGCCGCGTCGCGTATGAGGGCTATTTTATAGACGGCGCGACGGTAAAGAAAATCGAGACTGACCGCGTGACCCTCGACGTGAAGGGCCAGGAACTCGTGCTGCGTCTCTACTGAGGTCTGCTCGCTACAAGCCAGCGGCGCGGCGTACCCGTCCGTCTACTTTCGGTTGGCGAAGTCTTTCTTAAAGCTGTCCGGCAACTGTGATTGCGCGACCCATTGCTTGGCGGCGCTGGCGTCTGTCCGAAGCCACTGGAAGGCGACCTGTTGCGCCGCGCTTTGCCAAATATTGTTGTCCTGGATCGTGTCGACCCAACGGGCCGCGGAGGCCGGGTCGGTTTGCGCGATTTGTTGGGCGAGGGATTGGGCCGCCATGTCGTGGGACTTGCCGGCCGGCAGACTTTCGACCCAGGTGGCGGCCCCGTTCGGGTCGGTGCCGGCCCAGGTGCGGGCAACCTGACCGACAAGGCTATCGCGCTGGTCGCCTGCAGGCAATTGAGCAAGCCACGCGGCGGCGGCTTGCGGGTTCTCGCGAGCCCACGTGGAGACGAGTGATGATGTCGCCTGGTTGGCTTCCGCAGGATCGGTCAATTGATTGACGTACGCAGCGGCCGCCTGGGGATCGGAACTGGCCCAGGCGGAGACGAGGGACCCCATCGCGCGAGTGCGTGTGGAACCTGCAGGCTGGGATTGGACCCAGGCGCGCGCCGCGTCGAGATCGTTCGCCGCCCACGATGAGGTGACGCTGGACAGCAGGTTGTCCTGTTGGTTGCCCGCCGGCAAGCTGAGCGCGAACGCCATGGCACTCGCCGGATCGGATTGCGCCCAGACACTGCTGATGTTTTGAAGGACGTTTTGTTTGACCATGGTGCCATCAGGAAGTTGTTTCGCCCAATTGACGGCGGCGGCGACGTCGTATTGCGCCCACTGGGAGCCGAGCTGCCAGTACAAGTTCATGTTATCCTGGGTGACCGGCAGGGATGCCAGCAAATCGGCTGCGCCCGCCGGGTTGTTCCAAACCACCTGGTAAAAGGCATTGTTGAGAGCCGTGCGTTTGGCTGTGCCATCGGGCAAGGATTGAATCCAGGCCACTGCGGCGGAGGAATCTGACTGCACCCAGGCGGAAGCGACGGCGGAGATGGCTTGATTCAAGCCGTTACCCGGCGGCTGCTGAGCGGCCCAGGTCGCCGCTGCTTGAGGATCCTTGTACGCGTACGAGCGTAATGCGCCCTGGATCGCCTGATTTCGAGTATTGCCGGCGGCGAGACTGCCAGCCCAGGCGAGCGCCGCATCAATGTCCTTGGCGCCCCACGCGCTGGCGATGGCGCCGACGGCCTGATCGCGATCGCGACCACTCAGTTGGAGCGCGGCGGCGGCGGCTTCCGCAGGGGATTGGTTGGCCCATTCACCAAACACGGGATAGATCATATTCTGGCGTGACTGCCCTGCGGGAATGTCTCCCATCAGTGCGATAGCGGCCCGTGGATCTTGAGCGCCAATCGCCGAGGCAATGGTGTTGAGAGCCTGGTTTCTTGTCTGACCAGCGGGCAATTGTTTCACCCAACTGATGGCTGCGGACGGATCAATGTCGGCCCAGCCAGAGACAATGCCCGAGATGACCTGGGTTCGTTCGGAAGAATTCCCCAAGGTCTGGGCAAAGGTAATGGCGCCCTGTGGATCGATCGCACCCCAGCGGGCAGCGATCCCGTAGATGGCGGTGTACTTCGTCGTCGAACTCGTACTCTTGAGAGAGGCCGCGAGTGCCTGACTGAACTGGTTCGTATCGAGCCCATCCAGCACTTGATAGATTTTGCCGAGGTTCCAACGCGAATGCGTGCTGTGGAGCGCCGCTTCGAGATCAGCCACGGTGGTCGGGTGCGCTCCCGCAGACGCTGCGTTGTCGGTCGCGCCACGGGAGGCGTTCGTGGAAGTCCGGCCGGGTACGGGTGGCAACTTGGCGGATGATATGGGAAATGAAGTCGAAGGCTTGGGTTGAAGCGCGCCTGCCGCTGCTTCACCCTCCGAAGGTTTCACCGACTTCGGCAGGAAGATCGAACCGATCAACAGTCCGGCTCCGAACCCGGCCACCACGCAGACAATGGCCACGGTTAAGGCTTTCCGATTCATGGTCAACTCCTTCGTTTGGTGCGGTCACTCAGGGCGCGTTGAATTTCCCGGTCGGCAGTTTTGCGTTTCAGCGTCTCGCGCTTGTCCACTTGGGACTTGCCCTTGCCAATGCCGAGTTGGATTTTGGCGTACCTCTTGGTGAAATAAATCTTCAGGGGGATGATCGCCATGCCCTGTGAGTTGAGCTGGCCGGCGAGGCGGTCGATTTCCTTCTTGTGGAGCAGCAGGCGGCGGGGCCGGAGCGGGTCGACGTTGTTCCGATTGCCGAATTCGTAGGGATTGATGTGGGCGTTGTACAGCCAGCACTGGCCGCGCTCGACCCGGGCGAAGGCTTCATCAATGGAAGCGCGGGCGTTACGGAGGGATTTGACCTCCGTGCCTTTCAACTCGATACCCGCTTCGTACGTCTCGGTGATGAAATAGTCGCGACGGGCTTTGTGGTTGAGAATCTGAGAAGCCATCGACGGCCAGTATATTGGCCGCAACCGCGCAATCCCAACTCAAAAACGCGCTACTCGGTGGGGATCACGGGCGCTTCCAGCAGAACCTCGGTGTCGGAGGGGAACTCATACCCGAGCTTGCCTTCGCTGATTTCCTTCAGCGCGATCTCGGAGAAATCCATCCGGGGGTCGGTCTGCGTGAGGGGCCGATGTCCCTGGGCAAGTTGGCGCACGCGCCGCGACACGAGGTTGATAAGCAACTCCGGGTTCGGGATAATTAGTTGTGCGGGCTCAAAAAATTTACTCTTCATTCGTAAGGGGATTTTGACTGTAGGCGAATCGGTTTGCATGGACAAGCTTTATTTTCCTTTTAAAAAGGTCGGGGGCGGCCACTGGGACCGCCCCCGCACTTCGGGTTATTAGTGAATTACGACCGACTTAGTAGTCCATGCCGCCCATGCCGCCGCCCGGAGGGCCGCCCATCGGAGCTTTGTCCTTTTCCGGCACTTCGGTGACACAGCACTCAGTGGTCAACAGCAAACCGGCGATGCTCGACGCGTGTTGCAGGGCGGAACGGGTGACCTTCGTCGGGTCGATGATGCCCGCCTTGCCCATGTCCACGTATTCAAGCTTGTCCACATCGAAGCCTTCCCAGCCTTTGCGGGCCTTCAGCTCCTGGACAACGAGCGAACCTTCCCAGCCGGCGTTGTCGGCCAACTGGCGCAACGGCTCTTCGAGCGCGCGC
>PLZV01000030.1:0-197756 GCA_003152315.1 Verrucomicrobiota bacterium | reverse complement strand
CGTTCCTGCAACTTCTCGCGGTCGTAGTCGCTGGTGGTCTCTTCGATGGCCCGGCGAATCTGGTTGATGCGGCCCTGGACATCGGCCTGCTTGCCGTTACCCTCGACGATGGTCGTGTTTTCCTTGTCGATGATGATGCGCTTGGCCCGGCCGAGATCGTCGAGTTCGACTTTCTCCAGCTTGATGCCAAGGTCCTCGCTGAGGAACTTGCCGCCCGTGAGAATGGCAATGTCTTCCATCATGGCCTTGCGGCGATCGCCGAAACCGGGGGCTTTCACCGCCGCGACGTGGATCGTGCCGCGCAGTTTGTTGACCACGAGGGTCGCCAACGCTTCGCCTTCGACTTCCTCGGCGATGATCAACAACGGTTTGCTGAGCTTGGCGGTCTTCTCGAGCAACGGCAGCATGTCCTTGAGGCTGCTGATCTTCTTCTCGTTGATCAGGATGTAGGCGTCTTCCAGGATACATTCCATCGTTTCCGCGTTGGTCACGAAGTAGGGCGAGAGATAGCCCTTGTCGAACTGCATACCCTCGACGACGTCGAGCGTGGTATCGATCGACTTGGCTTCTTCCACTGTGATCGTGCCGTCCTTGCCCACCTTGTCCATCGCGTCGGCAATAATATTGCCAATGGTCTTGTCGCCGTTGGCGGAAATGGTCGCGACCTGCATGATCTCGCTACGATCCTTGACCTTCTTGCTGATCTTGTTGAGATGCTCCACCACGGCGGCCACGGCCTTGGTGATACCACGCTGCAGCGCCATCGGATTGGCGCCTGCGGTCACGTTGCGCAGGCCTTCGCGGTAAATGGACTCGGCCAAAACGGTCGCGGTGGTCGTGCCATCGCCGGCGATGTCGCTGGTCTTGCTGGCGACTTCACGCACCATCTGGGCGCCCATGTTCTCGTAAGGATCTTCCAGTTCGATTTCCTTCGCCACCGTCACGCCATCCTTGGTGATGGTCGGCGAGCCAAATTTCTTGTCGAGGACCACATTGCGGCCCTTCGGTCCGAGCGTGACCTTGACGGCCCGGCTCAGTTTCTCGACTCCGCGCAGCAATGCCTTGCGCGCGTCTTCATCAAACAACAGTTGTTTTGCAGCCATGTTAATTCGCTCCTTAAATTATCTATTCGCGTTATTCAAGAATCCCGAGGATCTGACTCTCTTCCATGATCAGATACTCTTTGCCATCGATCTTGATCTCCGTGCCGCCATACTTGCTGATCAGCACGCGATCACCCTTCTTCACTTCAAACGGAATGAGCTTCCCGTCCTCATCGCGCTTGCCGGTGCCCAGGGCGATAACCTTGCCCTCCTGGGGCTTCTCTTTGGCGGTATCCGGAATAATGATCCCGCCCTTCTTCACTTCCTGCTCTTCAACCGGCTGCACCAGCACCCGATCGCCCAATGGTTTTACGCTCATCGTTTTCTGCACTCCTGTTTGGTTGGTTCGTTGGACAGGCGTCTCGCCTGTCGATCAGTTAACAGACGGACAGGCAAGACGCCTGTCCGACAAGCTCATTTCTTTTTGTCGTCGTCCACCATCTCGAAATCGGCGTCCACGACCTCGCCTTCTTTGCCGGCGGGCTTCGCTGGCTCCGCAGCCGCTTCGGGCTGGGGTCCAGGCCCACCGGGGGCCGCGCCGGCGCCGGACTTGTCGCGCGCCTTCGCATAGATGTCCGAAGAGACCGCGTGCCACACTTCGGTCAATTGCTCCTCAGCGGTCTTCATGTCGTCAAAGTTTTCCGCCTTGAGCGCATCTTTGACCTTCGCCAACGCGTCTTCCAGTTTCTTGCGTTGGTCGTCGCTGATGAGGTCCTTGTGTTCCTTCATCAGCTTCTCGGTCTCATACACGCGCGCATCGCTGCGGTTCTTCAATTCAACCTGCTCGCGAAGTTTCTGGTCTTCCTCCGCATGCGCTTCCGCTTCCTTCCGCATCTTCTCGACCTCTTCCTTCGAGAGGCCACTCGACGCGGTAATGGTGATCTTCTGCGATTTGCCCGTGCCCAAATCCTTCGCGCTGACGTGCAGGATGCCGTTGGCATCGATGTCGAACCCGACTTCAATCTGTGGCACGCCCCGCGGCGCCGGCGGAAGGTCCGTCAGGTGAAAGCGCCCAATCGTCTTGTTGTCGCGCGCCATCGGTCGTTCGCCCTGCATGACGTGAACCTCGACGCTGGTCTGGCTGTCGGCCGCGGTCGAAAAAATCTCGCTCTTGCGGGTGGGGATCGTCGTGTTGCGCGGAATGAGCGGGGTGAACACGTTACCCAGCGTCTCAATTCCGAGCGACAACGGCGTCACGTCGAGAAGGACGATGTCCTGTTTGACCTGGCCCGTGAGCACGCCGCCCTGGATGCCCGCGCCAATCGCGACGACTTCGTCGGGATTCACGCCCTGATGGGGCGCCTTGCCAATGAGTTTGTGCGCGATCTCAATGACCTTGGGCATGCGCGTCATGCCGCCGACGAGCACCAGTTCGTCCACTTTCGAGATATCGAGCTTGCCGTCGCGCAAACAAGCTTCGACCGGAGGAACGGTGCGCTCGATCAATTCATCGCAAAGTTGTTCGAGTTTCGCCCGCGTCAGTTTCTTGACGATGTGCTTCGGCCCGCTGGCGTCCGCGGTGATGAACGGCAGGTTGATCTCGTATTCCATCGCGCTGGAGAGCGCAATCTTGGCCTTCTCGCTTTCTTCCTTGATGCGTTGGAGCGCGTCGGGCTGTTTCTTCAGGTCAGCCCCCGTCTCCTTTTTGAAGTCGTCGATGATCCAATTCATCACACGTTCGTCGAAGTCATCACCGCCGAGATGCGTGTCGCCGTTGGTGGCGAGCACCTCGAAAACGCCGTCGCCGATATTCAGGAGCGAAATATCAAACGTGCCGCCCCCAAGGTCGTACACGGCGATATGCTCGTCCTTCTTTTTGTCGAGGCCATACGCGAGCGAGGCAGCGGTGGGCTCATTGATGATGCGGAGGACTTCCAGCCCGGCAATCTTACCGGCGTCCTTGGTCGCCTGGCGCTGGGCGTCATTGAAATACGCGGGGACCGTCACGACCGCTTGCGTGATCTTTTCACCGAGGTACGTTTCGGCATCGGCCTTCATCTTGGCTAGGATTATTGCCGAAATCTCAGGCGGCGTGAAAACCTTCTCCTCGCCGCCGACCATGACCTTGACACCAGCGTCGCCGTTGGAGGCGCGGACGACTTGATAAGGGACGCGCTTGCGTTCCAGTTCGACTTCCTCGTACTTGCGGCCCATGAAGCGCTTGATCGAGTAGACCGTGTTGGTCGGATTGACGACACCTTGCCGTTTGGCGGCCTGGCCAACAAGCCGCTCGCCGGATTTCGTGAACCCCACGATCGACGGCGTCGTGCGCCCGCCTTCCGCATTGGGGATGACGACGGGCTCTCCGCCCTCCATGACCGCCATACAGGAGTTGGTTGTTCCTAAATCGATTCCTAAAACTTTTGCCATTGTAATGTGTGCTCCTCTCTGAGCAGTAAAATTCAATCCAATCTCTTAGCAATGCTAATGCCATGAAGTTTAGTTTATGTGCAAGTTGCTGTTGCAAAGATTGTTAGAGAAATGCTGGCATGCAGAGAATGTGTGCCATGGCACAGTGCGGATGGCACACCGTCGCTTTCCCCTGTCTCACTCGCGCCATCGTGTCACAGCTTGACCAGCCCACTGCTGGTGGTCAGAATCGCCGCATGGGTTGGAACATCCTCGTCACCCGCCGCATCCCGATCGAGGGCATCGACCTCCTTCGCCGGAGTAGCGCGAATGTCCGGTGGCATGACGAGGAAACGCCTTTGCCGCGCGGTGAACTTTTGTCACAAGTGCGCTCCTGCGACGGTGTCATCATCACCGGTGGCGACCGCATCGATGCCGAATTCCTCGACGCGGCGTCAAAACTCAAGGTCGTTTCCTGCATCGCCGTCGGCTACGACAACGTCGATCTCACGGAGGCCTCCCGCCGCCGCGTCACGGTCACCAACACGCCCGATGTGCTCACTGACGCCTGTGCCGACCTCACATGGGCGTTGATTCTGGGCGTCGCGCGCCGAGTCGTCGAGGGTGACCGTCTGACCCGCTCTGGCGAATGGCAGGGCTGGGCGCCGACACAACTGCGGGGCGTCGACGTGGCGGGCAAGACCCTCGGTATCGTCGGGGCCGGCCGCATTGGCGTGGCGGTGGCGAAACGCGGCACCGGTTTTTCGATGCGCCTCCTGTATTTTGCGCGCCGTGCAAAACCCGAGATGGAGGCATTCGGCGCCAGGCTCGTGACTTTCGACGAGATCCTGCGCGAGTCCGATCTTCTTTGTGTCCACGTTCCCCTGACGCCCGATACGCGGCATCTGTTCGGCGAGCTGGAGTTTCGGAAGATGAAACCGACGGCGTTTTTCATCAACATGGCGCGTGGCGCCGTGGTCGATGAAGCCGCGCTGGTGCGGGCGTTGCGCGAACGTTGGATCGCCGGCGCGGGGTTGGACGTTTACGAACACGAACCGCAGATCAGCCCGGAGTTGTTGCAGATGCCGAACACGCTGTTGCTGCCGCACCTCGGCAGCGCCACCGTGGAGACGCGCCGCCGCATGTCGGTGCTCGCGGCGGAGAATTTGCTGGCGGTGCTGGAAGGGCGACTGTGCCCGAATATCGTCAACCCATTTTGAACCCGAGCGCCGCGGATTTCACTCGCAAGGCCTCGCTCGCGCCATGCAGGACAAGCTCCGTATTGAAGAATTCTCGGCGGATGGGGTACTCGGCGCGTAACTTGTCGAAGGTAAGGATGCTTTTCCGCAGTGCAGCGTCGTCCGCGGTAATATCATAAATACGCTGCACGATGCGCCGCAGCACTTCTTCATCATCTTCGCCGCTGCTGACGGTGAGTTCGATGTGCGGGACAGGCGGTGGCGGAAGATCTGGGGTCCATATCGGCTGGAGCCTGAAAAATCTGCAAGCGGCTTCGTAAATCATCCGGGTGCCGTTCACCTTGCCGTCAAAGCTGTAGCCGGCGATGTGGGGTGTGGCGAGATCGACAACATCGAGTAACTCGGGCGAGATATTCGGTTCGTTTTCCCACACGTCGAGCACGACGCCCCCCAACCACTCGCCGTCGATGGCTTTGAGCAATGCCTTGTTGTCCACAACCGCGCCACGTGAGGTGTTGATGAGGATCGGCTTGCGAAGCTTCAACGTGGCCAGCCGATCCTTGTCGAACAGGTGGAACGTCTCGTCCGGGCCTTCGCGTGTGAGCGGCACATGCAACGTAATGATGTCGGCTTCGGCGAACAACCGCTCCAGCGGTACGAACTGCGACCCTTTTTCCGCGCAGGCGCGCGGCGGGTCGTTCTGGAGCACGCGCATGCCGAGCGCCTGGGTATTGCGGACAACGCGTGAGCCGACGTTGCCCACGCCGATCACCCCGAGCGTTTTGTCGTGCAACCGGAATTTCTGCCGCCGGGCCATTTCCAGCATGGCCGCAACCACATATTCCGCGACAGAATTCGCATTGCTGCCCTGGGCGCTGGCAAAACCGATGCCCTTCGCCGACAGGTATGCCTGATCGACATGGTCGGTCCCTATGGTGGCCGTGGCGACAAACTTCACCGGGCTGCCGTCCAGTAATGCGGGATTCACGGGCGTGACCGACCGCACGAGCAGTGCATCGGCACCGCGTACGGCTCTAGCCATGATTTCGCGCCCGGGCACCAGCCGCACCTCGCCCAGCGGGCCAAATGCCTCCTGCACGAAGGGGATACTTGGATCGGCGACGATTCTCATATATATGGTACATTCACTCTAACAATGATTTTGGCGTTTGACGATGGTGCAGCGCGCGGGTATTCTCACCACTCCTTACGGGAGAGATTGATATGTTCATAGCTCACGGCGAACGATTGCAAAGATGGGGCCCCTGGATTCTGGGAGGCGTGCTGTTGCTCCTGGTGCCGAGCTTCGTGGTGATGTTCAGCCCATCGGCCTCGATAAAGCAGCAGCGCTCGGAGTTGCCGACAATCAACGGCAAGGCCGTAAACCTCGCTGATTTTCAGAGCGCCAAGAACGTCGTGATGACCGAGATCGTATTCAGCAGTGGCCGTCAGCCCCCCCGCACCCTTGAATATGAAGACCAGTTGAACATCGAGGCCGTGCAACGTCTCATCTTGCTGCGTAAGGCCAGGGAATTCGGCATCAGCGCCGGCGAGGACGAGGTGGTTCAGCAGGTTCGCATGCTGCCCGCCTTCCTGAACGAGCAGAAACAATTCGACCCCGACCGCTATCAGCGCTACATAAACTTCCTCAACAATCTCGGTATCAGCGAAGCGCTGTTGGCAGAGACAATCCGCGAGCAGATCGAACTATCTCGGCTCCGCGCGCTGGTTGCCACGGCGGCGAAGGTCACACCGGCCGAGTTGAAACTCGCCTACACGCCGTTGCACGAGCAGACGACGATCGACTACGTCGAGTTTGATGGGGCCGACCACAAGGAAAACTTCACGGTCAAAGACGACGAGGCCAAGGCGTTCTACGATCTGAATAAAGAGAAGTTCCGCAAGCCCGCCGAGGCCAAGGTCCGCGAGGTTTACTTCACGATTTCCGAGGCCCGTAAATCCATCACGCTCGGCGAGAACGAGGTCGGGGAATATTACGAACTCAACAAGGGCAAATACCTCGACGACCAGAAGAAACCCAGGCCGCTGGCCGACGTGAAGGACGAAGTGAAGAAGGATTTACTCGACCTCCGCGCCGCGCGGCTCGCAGGTGACCGTGCGACCGGGTTCTCGGTCAAACTCGTGCACGAGCCGGGCGCGGCCCGACCGGATTTCGCGAAGATCGCGGCGGACTTCGGCCTCACCCCGCACGAGACGGACTTCTTTAGTTTGCGCGGCGCGGTTGCCAGCGTCAATGCCGGGCCGCAGTTCAACCAGGCGGCGTTTTCGCTGAGCCCGGAGGTGCCATTTAGTGATCCGGTGCGCGGGGAAGACGGTTATTACGTGCTGGAATACCTCGCCAGCAAGCCGAGTGAGGTCCCGCCATTTGACGAGGTCAAAGAACTGGTTGTCAAACTTTTGCAGCAGCAGCGGGCCCGCGACGCCGCGGTCAAGCAGGGTCGCGATCTCGCCGCCAAAGTCAAGGAAGCCGTTGTCACGGGCAAGAATTTTAGCGACGTGTGCGCCTCGGTCGGCCTGAAGGCGAAGACGCCGGCGCCGTTCACGATCGCGCAGGATACGACCAATCTCCCATTCGCCAACCGAATCAAGGACATGGCGCTTGGTATGCCAACGAACGCCGTCAGCGACTTCATCCTTACGGCGAACGGCGGGTTGTTCTTCCACCTCATACAGCGCACACCGCCGACTTCCGAGGATTTCGAGAAGAACAGGGCGCAGTTGGCAATGCAGATTCTCGAGCGCAATCGTCAGGCGCTCTTCGAAGATTGGGCCAATGGGGTGATGCGCGACGAGCACATCGAGTACAAACGCAAGGCGCATCCGCGGCAACAAGAGTCGCCCGCTGAAGAAGCCGAGCCCGCCGAACCGTCGGCCCCCGCGAAAAGCTAGGCGGCCCGCCGTCGACCATCACCGGCGACCACGGCACGCCTTCACAAACTCCCGGAAAAGATTCTGGAACTGGGGCGCCTTCTTAACAAGCCGTTCGGGATGAAATTGCACGCCGCAACAGAACCGGGCATCCGGCCTCTCCATTGCTTCAACGACCCCATCGGGCGCGCGCGCGACCACCTCAAAACCAGGCGCGACACGGTCCACCGCCTGGTGATGACTCGTGTTCACGCGATCAAAGCCCTCCATCGCCCGGTTCAGCCAGCCGTGCTTCGTCCACTCGATTCTATGCGCGAGGGCGTCCGGTTGCGGATTGCGATGCCCATCGAGGTGCGGCATGAGCGTCCCGCCGAAGGCCACATTCATCACTTGGATCCCACGACAGATTCCGAAAACGGGTTGGTCGCGCTCCTGCAACTTTCGCAATACGTAAATCTCCATCTCATCACGGACTTCGTCCGCGCCCGAGATTCTTTTGCGCTGCGACATGGACATCCGTGGCGCGTAGAACTTCGCGGCCACGTCGCCGCCACCGGTCAACAGCCAGCCGGCGCATGTCTCGAGAAAATGGTCGAGCACACGGTGGTCACGTGTCAGTGGCACGATGAGCGGCACACCGCCACCCAGTTCAATGGCCTCCGAGTACGAGACGCCGCAAAACGATCCACGCCCATCCATCCGCGACCGCAGCGTGATGGCTTCGGGGGTAATGGCAATGACAGGTTTCATATTGCTTGTTGCCGATCGCTCCATAGATAAACCAACGCGGTCCCAACAATCAATCCTATCGCGTACCCATATGGCAGGCCGGCCGCCATCAACCCCACCAACATGGCGATGAACAGGTCGGTCTTCGAGCCGGCGATGTCCCGAACCAGCAGCAACATGGCGAGCCCCTCAAACGCAAGCATCACGCCGAGGATCGGCTTTGGGAAAACCTGGATCAGTTGCGCGAAGCAGCCGCTGAAGAAAAGTCCCAGCGTCAGGTAGAGGCATCCATAGATAATGACCGAGCCGCCCGTGCGTGCGCCGAACATATAGTGCCCCGCCATACCGCCCGAACCGTGACAGGTCGGAATGCCGCCAAACCAGGGATTGACCAAATTCATAATCGAGTAGGTGAAGCTGATCTGGCGAATCGTCAGCGGCCGTTCGGGAAAGAAATCCTCGGCCACCTGCCGCGTGGCGAGGATCGAATTCCCCAGCGACAGCGGAATCTGCGGCACGGCCAGGACAATCAGGCCCGTCAGCAAATCCTGTCGCGTCACCACGTGCAGTTGCGGCAGATGAAAGCCTGCGCCCCGCCACACCACGCCGAAATCGACTTTGAAGACGAACGCATAGACGACGCCCAGCGCAATCACGAACAGCGCGGCTGGAAACCGCCGGTTGCCCAGCAAGACAATCGTGATCACAAACCCGATTGCCGCCAGCGCGTAGCCCGTTACGCCCTCCGCCGGCACGTAATCCTTCACCGCGAGCATTGCGAGTTGCAGGCCGAGGCCGAACTGAATTCCCCGCACCACGGTTTTCGGCACGACACGCGCCAACCATCCGATTAAACCCGTCACGGTGAGCACCAGCATGATCACGCCAATTGCCAGACCACCGCCGAAAAGCACGCCGCCACTCAGTTTCTGCGCGATCACCAGCGCCGCCATGGCCTTTAGCGGCTGCACGGGCATCGGAATCCCGTAGCGCAGCCCGGTGAAGACCTGCATCACGCCAAACATGATCAGCGCGCTTGCGGCGTCCAGCCCTGCCACGAGAATCATCGCAATGACGAGCGGTAAATCAGTCCCGATGTCGCCAAAAGCACCGGCAAGTTCGTTGCGGTCGAAGCGAATCCAGCCTTTACGCATGCGTGGTGAGTATAACATTCGGGAGAAATCGGTTTAGCCTCCGGCGACTGAATAAAAAAGTGGCACGCCGTTAAGTTGTCCGGACCAATAGGACGGGCACCGTGGCTTTGCGGATGACGTGGGAGGTGGCGGAGCCGAGGATGAGTTCTCGGATGCGCGTGTGGCCGTAGGCGCCCATCACGACGAGGTCGGCGCCGATGGTTTCCCGGAGCCGGAGGATTTCCTCCTCGGGATCGCCATGCAGGACTTCCCCGTGGGCTGTGACGCCACCAGTTAGCGCGCGCTGTTTGGCTTTCTCGAGAACCACGGATGCAGCGTCCTCGCCCCCCAACGCCGCGACCGTCGTAATCGTCACTTTCACCCCGAGGGCCGGGGCGAGCGCGATACCCGCGCGCAGGGCCTTGCTCGATTCGTCACTGCCGTCGTAGGCGATGAGCATATGCCCGATCTCGTGAAATTTCTCCGGCGTGATGAGGCACGGCTTGACGGAAGCGCGCACCACGCGTTCGACGCTGGAACCAAGCATCCCGCCCGCCCACTCCGCATGTTCGCCATGCTGGCCGAGGATGACGAGGTCTGCTCCGCGCTCATGGTCGAGGATCGCTTGCATCAAGCTACCGGTTTCATGGGTCGTCTCGCAGGCGACACCGCCCTTTTGACAGCGCTCCTTGGCGGCCGCCATGATCATCGCGGCCTTCTCTTCCTGGATTTTCTGCAGCTGCGGCAACAAAGCCGAGTAGGGTTGCGCCCCGACCGCTCCCGACAAGTCAGCCAGCCAGGGACCTTCCAGAAGACGAATGTCGGTCACATACAGCGCTTGCAGGGAGGCGCCGAGTTTCCGGGCGAACCAGATTGCGTAATCGCCCGCGACCTCGGCGGCGGGTGAACCGTCGGTGCATAATAGAATAGTTTTATACATGGCTCTCTCCGTTCGCTACTACCAGCACATCAACGCACGCTCAAGGGATGATGACTCCAAACCACGGCGTTGACAAGGGGGTGTTTTGCCTGTAATGCTTTTGGTTGCGGGCGCTTAGCTCAGTTGGCTAGAGCACCTCGTTTACACCGAGGGGGTCAAAGGTTCAAGTCCTTTAGCGCCCACCATTGTGTCCCCGCTTGCGACGCGGGGGTGTAGCTCAATTGGTTCAGAGCGCTGCCCTGTCACGGCAGAGGTTGCGGGTTCGAGCCCCGTCACTCCCGCCAATTTCTAAGTTGCACAAGCGGCTTGATTCAGGCGGTTTGCGCTCTTTCTTGTCGCCCCCGATTCCGCCCCGATCTCAGATGGAAACACTCACCCGAAATGGGCATAAATGCCCTGTCGGGTGAGTGTCAGGGTGATAGTTTTTGAGGGCGAGGATGGGGGGCAGGTTTCGAGCGGGAACTGGGCGGCAGGATTTGGCGGGACGAGCGGGCGGGTGGGGATCGAGACTTTGCGTTGCTGTTTGCTTTGGCAGTCGTAGAATTGCTAGGTTCTGGAGTCCTCCGAGAACAAAGACCAATGCTTGGCGAGATAGGCATGAAACACGATGCAATGACATCTCTATATGCACTTGTCGCTCTTGTTCTGCTTTGTGCATCTCTTACAGGTTGCGACTCAATTCCGCAGCCGCCACCCGGCCCGCAAAGATCATCAGCCGCTAACTGGAGCAACGATTTCCTCAGAGTCGAAAGCGGTATCATTTGGGTGGTCAACGGCACATGGACTCATGACGGCAAAATTCTGTTTCGAGACCAGCGATTCACGACTGACCAGTTCATTGAGATGTTAGGCGAGCAACGTATCGACACGAATACCCCGATTAGCATCCTGCAAGAGCCGGGCGTGTTTATGCCGGAAAGCGAGCATTCCAAATTCTGGCAGGCCGGATACTTACTCAGAACCTTGTCGCTCCCGAAGCGGGATTGGAAATGGTGGAGAGAGAAACTCACTCAACCTCAACCCACGAATAATGCTCCACCGCAGACACAGGTAGACCATGAATTGATGGAGTTGAGGCAAAAGGCTAATACAGGCGACCGAGCGGCAGAGTTTTCATTGGCGCAACACTACGCAGATTCTGGCGGGGAATCCAATCAGATGGAAGCCGTCAAGTGGTATCGCAAAGCAGCAGAACGTGGCGATGCAACTGCGCAGTATTTTCTAAGTTTCTATTATCTTTCTGGTGCGGGAGGCGTTGAGTCGAATCGGAGCGAAGCCGTCAAATGGTGCCGCAAAGCAGCGGAACAGGGGTTGTCAGATGCACAGGCTGCGCTAGGCTCATGCTATGCCAATGGGTATGGCGTTCCAAAAGACTTGGTAGAGGCATACAAATGGTTCAATATCGCAGCAAGCCAAGGAGAGAAATCCGTTGGAGATTGGCGTGAGCGTCTTGCCCTTTCAATGACCCCTTCGCAACTCGCCGAAGCGCAGCGTCGCTCATCTGAATTCGTTCCAAAGAAACAGGGATTTGCAGATTAATTCTGTCCAGCCGTTCGACCAGGATCATCATTGCCCTTGCCCGACCCAATCGGGGGCGACTAGCGCCCAAAGGAAACCGTCTAGGACAAAAACCGGAAAATATCTGGCGGGGCGTGGGGGACTGGCAAACTGTATGCTCTTTTAATGGCGTAGCAGTGTAGCGAGAGACATGGTCTCTCCATTCCTCATGGGTGGGGGCTACACTGCCTTTTTATTCATGGCGGTATTTTGGGGCGGATTTTGGGGGCGGGTTGAGGCGGGAACTGGCGGCGGGATTCGGGCGACGGGGGAGTTCGGGTTGTTGCTCTCACGGCAATCTGATAACCGGCTTTGGCAATTATCCAGAAGTTCGGTGCTTCCTGGCTAAATCCGGCGTGAAGTGCCTAAGCAAACCATTTCCCGTCAAGAAACTGATCGAATGCGTCAGAGAGTTGCTCGCCGCTCCGACTCCTTCCTAGGCGTCATTTTTCCCCTTCTGACCTGTTCGTCCTGTCTGCCTAGACTACTACCCCCTGTGGTTAAGGAGCTTGGAAGGCAGTCCAAGCTGGCAAGCTGATTGCTACTTGCAAGAGCATGGCTCGCAGTAACCGCAGCAAAAAACAATGCGTTCTTGTCATTGACGATGAGGCAGCAGTTCTCGAAACGATCAAGGATGTCTTGGAATGCTATGGGTTCACAGTGTATACGGCTTTCAGCGGCAAGGAAGGCATCGCAGTGTTTCGGGATAACCAGCACGACATTGACATGGTCTTGTTGGATTTCTTGCTGCCGGATATGTCGGGCGAATGGATTTTTGAGAATCTGCGATGCCTCGATCCAGATGTCCGGGTTGTCCTGTTGACCGGTTGCGAAGAATCGGTAGCAGATAGGATGCTCAAAAGAGGGCTGCGGGGCTACCTTCATAAGCCCTTTGATTTACCAGAGCTTGTTCAGACAGTTCGGGACGCAATCAACTTCCCTGTCCTTGCTTCACCCGTATCACAATCCCTCGCCTGATCTGCGTATCTTCGGGAAAGCCACCTCCGCTTTGATGCCTCTCCCGTAATCTTTGTCCGCAGAAGCCCCGCCGTTGTCCAATCGGGGAGGGAGTATGGGAAACTGGATGCTTATTCGTCATGGGGTGAACACCCCATTGAGCGCAGATGGCGTGTTTCGTAGCCTTGTGATTAGAGGAAGTCGTAGCGAGTGCCAATCAGTCCAAGAGAAGGCATATACGATCTGGATTGGCTGAGAAGCGAGTTAGACATTGCCTAGGAGGAGCGTCGGTATGAATAAAACGATTCGAGTCGGGCTGGCGAAAACAAAAACACCACATCCTAACGGCGCAGATCTTGCCTCCGTCAAAGTCAAACGAAAGGAAGGTACCGAATCGTTTCACAAAGACGGTACAGCATTGAACATAAATTTAAAGGATTTTTGGCAGTGGTCGGCTTCTGATCTCATGAGCAACGCATCACGCTGCCTCCTTGCCAAGTACCTCGTCGCAAATGCTCTTGAACTTGGCGCTGATGTCCGTGACCAACGGGCACCATTTGACCTGGAAACGAAGGAAGGAATAAAAATAGAGGTGCAATCCTTTTCGCCTTTCCAATCGGAGTGTCAGGAACGCTCTAACCACTCATTGGGTATCAGTCCTACGAACTCTGGAAATGAAGCGATCAGCAAATTCGACAATGAGACCGAGCCTCAAGCGGATGTCTACGTACTCTGTGTACTAGGGGATAGAGAGACCGACGAGGACAAGGTTGACCCATTGAACATAAACCATTGGGATTTCTACATCTTGCAGGCACCCGTTCTGAACGAGAAACGCCCGACGCTGACAAGTAGCGAAGCAGGTTTGAACAACCTGAGTTTGATGCCAGTCGAGTATGCTGAACTAGGGGCGAGAGTTCGTGACCTCTCACCCCGCCACGGAACACAACGAATTCTTGGAAGTCCTAACCAACGTTGCGTCGCTAGCCTGGCAAGGTAATATTGCTGGTAAAAATTCAAACAGAAGAGAGGCGCGTTAATGAAAACTCCTACCGAAGAGCAAATCAGGCGGCGGGCTTATGAAATTTACATGAAGTATGGTGAACCCGGAAGAGACGTGCAAAACTGGTTGGAAGCTGAACAGGAACTCCAGCAAGTGCAAAAAATCGCCGAAACTGAACCCACCGATTGGGAGCAGAAAGCGACTAGACGGGGCGGAAGTGGAAAAAGAGCCGTCACAGTCAGTTCGGGAAGAAATCAGGAATTTCAGAAAGGGTTCTGATAGTCGAGATCGTCATTGCCATCGACCGACCCTGATCGGGGCGACTAGCGCCGAAAGGAATTCTCCCAGGGCAAAATCGAAATTCTTGGGGGCGGGGGGTACGGCTGGGGGGAACCTGCGCAGGGATTAGAAATCTTCGTTGCCCGTTCGTTCGATCTCGACATTTCCCCTTAAAAATGCCATAATGTTCACATGCTCAAGAACTTACCAGATGCCCCGCAAAACGCCACAAACGGCATTCCAGCGCATTCCGGTCGCTTTTACGGGAATCTACCAAGGACGATGCCAACGTTCGTAGGCTGAGGGCGATTTGTCGGATGTTCGGACTCGGCCCAACCGCCATAGCGAAGGCGGCTGGCGTAAGCCAACCGTACGTCAGCCGGATCCTAAGTGACAATGACCCAATTGTCGGCAATCCGGAATTTTACCGCCGACTTGAAGGCAAGCTCGGTGTTCTCATTGAGTCCCGTTCAGCGCAGTTTTTCAGAGTCTCTCCATCCTCGATCCGTCGCATCGAAAACGCAGTGGAACTGGCGAGTTCTGTATCGTCCTAACACTTCGGTCTTCGGCAATGAGTTCTCTTATTCTTTATCATGGCACCGGCGAATCGGTTGCCCGTCGAGCGTTGGTTGGGGGATTGTCCCCTCGATCCGCTCGTGGTCAGAAAAAAGGCAAATGGTCTCATACAATCGAGAGCCATCCCGACCTGGTTTATCTGACCGATATTTATGCTCCGTACTTTGCCGGTAATGCAGCCAAAGAAAACGAACGGTGGGCAATCCTGAAGCTAGACTGCTCAGCTCTGCCCAAAGAGAACTTTTATCCTGACGAGGATTTTATCGCCGAGGTTTTTGAACTCGAAAAGAAGAAACCGAGAACACAGGCATCGATGCGAAAAGCAACGCGACTAGCCAAACGTGCCATGGGGCTTTATCAACCCTACGGCAGGCTCTGGCATGGACTTGAAAGACAGGTTGCGGATCAATCCGGCAGAAATGGCGGGCTTGCTTGGTATCAGCAAGCGAACTCTTAGCGACTGGATGCGTCGTCGGTTGATACCGTTTGAACGCATTGGGCCGAGTCGGGGACGGTCAATCGTCATGTTTGATATTGCCGCGGTCGATGCCGCCTTGAAGCGTTGGCGAATCAAAGCGGTCGGCAGTCTTAAGGACTAGAAAATCAGATTCGTCGATGTCGTCAATCAGATACACTGAGACCCCCACCTAGTCCTCGGCAGCGCACAAGTCAAGGTAGTCTGCGTGCCGCTCTGCCAATACCTACGGCACCAGCCGCACCCGATAGTAGTGGACGGGGAAGTTGGCGGCGGCGGGGCTGTCCAAGCTGAGGGACGATGGAGAAGAGCGCAGCCGCGGGTCAATTCACCGAGTCGTGAACGCGGCATTGTTGTTGTTTCGTTGCCGTTTCGTCCTCACGGCTGCGCTCCTAAATTCGATCCTATCTGCTACGGCACCAGCCGCACGCGGTGGAAGCGGGCGGGAAAGTTGGTGGCGGCGATTGCCGTGGCGTGTACCTACTATGTTGCAATCTTGGCGGTGAAAGTCGCAATGCTCAATGATGGCTGAATAATTCACGGAGGCATTGAGCCGGTCTTCTAAAACATTCTTAGAAGAATCCGAAGGTGTTGCTTGGATGCTACTGTTTGTAGATCTTGATGGAGACCTTCTCCGCAGTTGCATCCGTGCCCTTCAATATTAACGAAAGGCGTGCCGCGCTGAATGTGCCCGCCATCGTCACCGGCTTGCCGTCGAACGTGAGGTAACCATGAACCTTGTTGCGTGACGTCACCAGTAACTGTCCCACCACGGCGCCCGGAGTGTCGCTCGTGACGATGTCGAAGACGGCGGAATCGTTGGCGTTGGCGTTGAGTACGTAACTTACCATCACCGGGGTCGTCCGAACCACCGCCACGAGCCCCGTCCACATGCCGCTGAGGTTCGGGAACGTCGTCGTTGGGATGCCTCTCCAGTGGAATTTGCCCAAGGCGGTGGTGGACACCGCCCCACTGACGCTCTTGAGGCTTCGCACCGGCGCCAACAGCGTGCCGGTCCAATTCGTCGTGCTACCGGTCTGTTCGACAAACGGTCCCGTTATCTGTCCTTTCGAGTTGAACCCCCAGTGACCCGACACTTCGTCAAGCCCAAACGTCTTGAGCCGAATCCCAAAGCCGTTGGCACGGAAATCATCCTCGAAAGTTAGGAACTGGGCCCCTTTGTCTGCCCCGCTGATCGTGACCTCCCAATCACCCAATGGCGAGTTCTTGGCGCCGATGGTGATGGTGGTGGTCGGGGAGGTATTCGTCGCGCCGAGCGAGTCGGTGGCGCGCCCCATGATGACGTGACTGCCGAGCGTGGGATTGACCAAGAAGTTTGTTCCCGGGTTCGAGGTCGTCTCCCCGAGCTTCGCGCCGTCCGTAAAAAATTCGATCTTGCTGATAGCGGTGCCATCATTGGCTGTGGCACTGGCGACAACGGTGATCGTCAGGTTCGTGACCGGAGGGTACAACATCCCGTTGGCAGGACGTACGATGGTCACGGTCGGTGAGGTGCTTACCACGTTAGTCACTGTGATCAGATTCACCAGATTGGTCAGACCCGACCCAGCCGGGCCCAAGACCGTCAATGCGACCGAATAGGCGCCAGCGTTGGAGTATGAGTGACTCGGGCTGGAGGCCACACTTGTATTGCCATCGCCGAACGTCCAGAAATGATTCGTGATCGTGCCGGTCGATGCGTCGGTGAAATTTACCAGCAGCGGCGTTGCGCCGTTGGTCGGGTTGGCGGTGAATGCGGCCACTGGCACCACCGAAGTAACGTTGGTCACCGTGATATAGTTCGCGAGTAGCAGCGTGTTCGAGCCGAGTGGGCCTGACACCGTCAAGCTGACCAAGAAGCTTCCCGCACTGGTGTAGGAGTGGCTCGGGCTGGTCAGGCCGCTGGTGCTCGCGTCACCAAAGGCCCATACCCGGCCCGTTATCGTGCCGCTGGAGGCATCAGTGAAATTCACCAGCAATGTCGCCGCACCGTTGGTCGGTGCCCCGCTGAAGCCCGCGATCGGCGCAACCGCGGCTGAACCGGTCAGGGCATTGGTCGAAACCCCTCCGTTACTGGCGAACGCAACCGAGCCGGTAAACGCTCCGACATCCACAGGACTGAAACTCACGCTCACCAGCCCGGTTTGCGCGCTGTTCACAGTGTACGGACTGCCGCTGACAAGGGTAAAGGGCGCGCCCGACACAATAACAGTGCCGGTCAGCGCCTGGATCCCGGCATTAATCACAGAGAACGTTTGGTTGCTGCTCTGGCCCACCGCCAGTAATCCGAAGTCGCGATTACCGGGCGCGACGACCAGATGCGGCGGATCGTTTGTAACGACAATATAATTGACGCGTGTGTTCGTACTCACACCCTGCGGACCAGTGACGACCAATGTGACCGTGTCGTTGCCGGCTGAATTGTAGATGTGGGCCACGGTCGTGTTGAGCGTGTTCGTCGTCCCGCCATCCCCGAACATCCAGGACCGGTTCGTGATCATGCCGGTGGAACTATCGGTGAAGATCACTGCCAGCGACACGATACCCGTGGTCGGCGTTCCGCTGAAGCTGGCGGACGGCACGGTTGCCCCGGAACCAATCACGGTATTTGTGGAATTGCCACCATTACTGGCAAAGACGACGGAGTTCGTAAAGATGCCGACTGCACCGGGAGCAAATGCGACGTTGACGGTTACGGTCTGGCCACCAGACAAATTGTAAGGTGTGCCACTAACGATGGAGAATGGACTGCCGCCAGCGGTCGCCGTTCCCGATAATAGATTCAGTCCTGAGTTGACCACCGAGAAGCTTTGCGTGCTGCTCTGGCCAACGAGAAGTGCTCCGTAATTGCGGATTGCGGGCGAAACCACCAGTTGTGCCGGAATGTTCGTCACTGCGATGTAGTTCATGCGCGTGCTGGTCTGGGTGCCCCCGACCGGACCGAAGTCGGATAGGGCTACGGTAAACACGCCCGTTCCGCTATACGTGTACAACAAGGTCGTGTTTAATGTGTTCGTTTTCCCACCATCACCGAAGGTCCACAATCGGTTCGTGATCGTCCCCGTTGATGTATCCGTAAACGTGACGGCCAAAGGCACAAGACCGGCGGTGGGGCTGCCGTTGAAGCTGGGTACGGGAACAATTGCGCTGGCCCCCGTCACGGCGTTCGTGGCTCCGCCACCGTTGCTGGCGAAGATTACCTTGTCGGTGAAGGTGCCCGTGCTCACCGGCGTGAAACTGACAACGACATTCGTTGAACCGAAGCCAGCGATGTTGAACGGACTGCCCAAGGCAATCGCAAACCGGATGCCCCCAACGACCGCCGTTCCGCTCAGGAGCGCGGTGCCCGAGTTGGTCACGACGAAGGTGGCTTGGGCGGTCGTCCCCGTGGCGATTGTGCCGAAGTTCAAGCTGCCCGGGTTGGCAATCAAATTGGCGGGCATCAGGCCGGTGCCCGTCACCGCATTCGTGGAAACACCACCCGTACTGGTGAAGACGACGTTGCTGGTTACCGCGCCGGGTGCCGACGGCGAGAAACTGATGAGCACCAGGCCGGTTGCGCCACCTGCAACCGTGTAGGAAGCATTGGAGGCGGCGGCGAACGGCAGGCCGACCGCCGCGGTACCCGTCAACGTCACTTGGCCGGTATTGATCACCGAGAAGAATTGGTTGCTGGTCTGGCCGATGATAAGCGAACCGTAGTTGTAGCTCGCGGGCGATACGTCCTGATAGGGTGTCCCCAACAGACCATACACCACGAGGGTGTTGTTCGTCGTTATCACGTACACCTTCCCATTGGCAATGGTTGGGGCGCAAAACTTGGAGGCGTTGAACAAAGTGTCGCGCGCGGGGATTTGCTGGCTGTTCCATAGTTCATGGGCCACATTGATGGCGTCGTAGGCATGCAGGCTCGTGGGTGCGCCAGTCTCGGTGCCCCAGAGGATGCCCGATCCCGGTGTGTTTCCGTTGGCCGAAAGGGAAATCCCGCCGACCCTGTCCGCGCTCTGGACCGAACTCCCGACGGCGACCGGGGTGGTGGCGATGCTTGCGCCGTTGAACGAGTACGCCGTCACCGGCATGCCATGAGTCCAAAAGAAAAGGAACTCATTCGTCGGCCCCTTCCAGTAAACCGGGCTCTGGCCGATAAAGTTGGGCTTGGGCGATACAGCCGTGAACTCTTGCATGATGTTGGTGTCGCTGGAGAAATTGACAAAACCGCCGAGATGCTGGCGATTAATCAGGTACGCTACCCCGGTTTTGCCGATGACGACGAGCAGGTTCGTGCTGGGAATCAGGACCGGCCCGCCCGCCCCGAGGTCCAGGTCGTTCGTGAACATGTTGGCCTGGTCGTGCGGCGAAAACCAGTCGGCAACGACCAGTGTGCCATTGGAGACGCTCAACTTGATCAGGGAATCGCCGAGGTCAAGACCGCCGGTGTTCTTGTCGAGTGCGGCGTTGCCGGTCGTCACGTAAATGTTGCCGTCAGCATCGGCGGCGGGTCCCATGCCGCTGCCCCAAATCCCACCCCCGCCATCATCTGGGCCTCCCCCGGCATTGGGCGTGGTGCAAAAAATGGCGGTTCGTTGGAGATCGGTCGCGCTGTAGCCGAACAACCAGCCGTGGTAGTTCCCATAATCACAGTGCGAACCAAAAGCTACATAGACCGTGTTGCTCAGCAACAGCAGGCCGGCGCGGCTGTGTTGAAACAGTGGATCGAAGGTAAGCGTCCCGCCGACACTCCCTGTTCCCGTCCCTGGCACAGACCCCTGGATCGACACCGGGCCGCCAAATTTTTCCTGTCCGGTCAAGATGTCCAGAGCATGCAGTCGTTGGAAATGATTGGTCACCGAACCGGTCACCACCCTGGTCTTGGCATCGAGATACATGGTGTTGCTGGTCAGATCAATGCCGGGGGTGCTGGTGATACCGACTTCCGGCTTGAGGTCGGTACAGTTGCTAAAGTCGGCGATGGGAACCGATGCGCCGAGGTTCACGTGCCACAATGCGTTCGAAGCCGCCGGATCATCCGCATCGAACGCGTAGACACTATTGTGTTCAGTCTCGACGTACACGACGTTGTGTAGTTTGCTGGAAATGATCAGCCCGTTAACGTAGAGGGGCTGGGCGTAGATCTGGCCGTCAACCGTACGTGTGAACAGCTTGCCGAACTGGCCGGTGTTGACGTTCGAAACTGTCAGCACGTACTCGCTCAGGTTCGCGCCCGTGCGAAAGTTGTCATTATGCTGGGTGAGGACGTTCACGGCCGACGCGGACGTTGGTGATGCCGGCAGAAGAAGTAAGGACAGGATCTGGAGGGCGCGGACGAAATCACGCAGCGAAACCAAAGTAGTTCCGTCCCGATGTGTCTTGCCCTTGCTTCCGAATGAATCCACACTCATTCTTAGCACTCTTTCCCTCACCTGTAGATTATTTTCAATTGCGGACACACCAAGTATCGCAAGTATGGGCGGTTACAGCCACTCCGGCATTCGCCTCTAAGGTCTGGAGAGTTTCTTGCCGCGATGCTCCCTGGGGAAGTTCAGCAAGGACGAGTTTCTTTGCTGACGAGGGATCGGGTACGTTTCTGGTCCACTCTTTGTATGTTGGTGTATTTCAGCGTCTGTCGCAGGTTTGCCGCCGGTGGGTTCAAATACCTCCGGGGGTACCATCTGACGCCCGGCGTTGGACGACGAATATCGCGGAGGAAGTCCGCCCCGGTCGGTCACCTCTTCGGAAGAATCCCAAACGCCCGGCGCACCGCGTCTAGTTGATGCAACAGTCCACCGTCCTTCCCGCCGATCCTGGAACCGCCATTGCCCCGGTGCTCGGTCGGCATACCGCGACGGATCTGGGCAAACGCCTCGGTGGTCTGATCGGACAGGCACCGTTTGGCAAGCATGGCTTCTTCGAGTGCCTTCGCCACTGCAATACGTAGCCCCTCATTTTCCCGGGTCAGCTGGTCGACGACCGGCGGCAACTGGCGAAGTTCCGCCCAGTCAACACACGCTTTGGCCAACTCAGCCTGAAGTCCCGCCATCTCAGTCGTTCCCGCCATGCCGGACGGCTGCGCCAGACGATCCAACCTCTCGTTCATCGCATCTAGCTTGGCCGTAGTACGCGCCTCAACCAATTCATCGTTGACGCGTTTCAGTGCGTCACGAAGAGTGGCCACCTCTGCCTCAAGTGGGTTGACCTTCGTCTCGCGTAATTGCAGGTCCGCAATCTGGGCCAGCAACTCGCTGTTCTGACTCGTCAACTGGGCGTTCAGGCTTGTCAGTTCAGAAAACCGGCTGGAGGCGTGGCGCGCTTGATCGAGTTCCACCTGCAAGTTTAACAGTTGTTCGGCGGCGCGCTGTTGGGCCGCCACCAATCGATCTCGCGATTCGCGTTCCAGAACCGTCAACTGCCCGCGCACCGCGCCCAGCTCGGAAGTGAGAAGCTGTTTCTCCTCCTCAGCTTTGCCCGCGCTCTGCTGCGCCTGATCCAATTGTGCCTGCAATCGCTTCACTTCGGTAGCGAACTCCGCTTCCTTCGCCGTGGCGTTTTGAAGCGCAGCAGACTGTCGATTACCGGACTGGCGTAACGCTTCGACTCGCTCCTTTTCGGCTGTCAATTGGGCCATCAATTCCTCGCCGCGCTTCGCCAGATTTTGGGATTGTCGGCACACATCGGCGAGCGTCTCCAGTTCCGTGCGAGCCGTCTTCAGCGCTTCGTTGCCCGCACACAATTCAGCAGCGAGGCGTTCGGTGTTAGCGGTGAGTCGAGTGATGTGCTGCTGCTGCTCGATCGCCGTGATCTCGGATTGGGCGCGGACCCGAACCGATTCCTCCGTGGCCCGCCCGGCGGTCGCACGCAATTCCTCGGCCTGTTTCCTTGCCGTAGCGAGGTCTGCTGCTAAAGCGTCATTCTGCTGCGCCAACTTCTCCAATTGCAAAGCAGACTGCTCCCCGGCGGCCGCGAACACGCCGCGGGCCAAATCCAATTCTGCCGTGCGGGCGCTGGCTTGCCGCACAGCAGCCGTGAGTTGTTGTTCGGCAGCGGCCAATTGCCGACGCAGATCCGCGAACTCCTCAGCCGGCGCAGGCAACGAGGCAACCGGTGACGTCGTAACGGTTGGCTCGTTGGCGGCTTCATAACTCATTTCAATTTCACCGAGGCGCAACCGGTCTCCCGGCTTCAAATGCGCGTCTTGCACAGGTTGACCGTTCAGGAAGGTGCCGTTGCAGGAATGGAGGTCGCGGAGAATATACTCACCGTTCGTGCGTTCAAGAACGGCATGATGACGGGAAATGAAAGCCCCTTCCAGTCGTATCTTATTACCGGCGTCACGCCCCAACCCGACATTGGGCTCAACCAGTGGATAGACCGCTCCCTTTGCTCCCCCCGATAGCAAGGTCAACTTTCGTGCAACCACTACCCCCGAGTCTTCCATAGGACGCCTCTAACCCGCAGGGCAGCATTTTCAGCACTTAGAGGCCAATGGTCAATAATAATCATTGCGATGCTTCGGCTTGATAAATACCTTTGGACGGTCACAATGATGGCCGTGGGGTAAGAATACTTATCTGCAACCAGTACCTGCTGAATTACCAGATGCGGGAATAGTGGTCAGATGGATTGCCGTAACTCTTCGTTGACGCTGCCGGTGATGTGGGCCTTTGCTTCCAAGGCATGGGATGTTCCTCGCCGCGATGCTCCCGAGGAAATTCAGCCAGGAAGAGTTTTTTGATCCCACGGGCTACGGTTGCTACCGAGCACTATTGGCGTTTGGGCATTGGGGGTGCTTCCTATGGCACCAGCCGCACGCGGTAGTAACGGGCGGGGAAGTTGGTCGCGCCGCCGATGTCGAGGTAATTGGTAGCAGTCACTGAATTGCCCGCGGGAACGATGATCGGGCTGAGATCGCTGAAGTTGTTCGTGTAAGTTCCCCCAATACTCCCGCCGGTTCCCTGCACCACGTTAGTCTTGCCGCTTGCGGTCGTCCACGTAATGCGAATGTCGTTACCCACGCGGACAACCGCCGCAATGCGGAATGGCGTCGAGTTTGGATCGTTCGGATCAGTACCGGATTGATATTCCTCCAGATTGGTGAACCCATCATGATCGTTGTCAGCGCTTGCGTCAGCAGGGTTTAAAGGATCCAAGCCGTGCGCCAGTTCGTAGCCGTTGGGAATCCCGTCGCCGTCGGCATCGAGGTTGGGGTCGAGCACGAGGGTGCCGATGCTCAGGATGCCGCCGTGATGAACGAACAGACCGCACGCGTTGGTCATCACCAGTCGATCGACCTGCAGCACGCCGCCGTTGAGGATGAACGTGCCGTGGCGCACTTCCAGCACCGCATCGCCGTTGGCGTCGGTGATGTTTACGATCCCGCTATTCATTTGGACGACGTTGTCACACGTCGCCGACGCCGCTCCTACGACGAGATTTGTGGCCGAAACCAGCCCTCCCGCGATTACCAGCGAATTACTCGATCCCTGATAGCCTACGAACAGAACGGTGTTCTCCCAGACGCCGCCGCTTACCACTCGCACGCTGTTGCTGCTGCTACCCGGGTTGTAGCCCACGTAGCCGGTACCGTCGGACAACACGCCGCCGTTCTGAATCAGCAACACGTCGGCAAATGTGTTCGAGCCGACAATGTAATTGCCTGACCAGTTGCTGGTCACGCCGCTGATGATGTTGGTTTGGAAATTGGCCGTGTATTGCGCCTGTGCGGGTGGTCGACAAGCCGGGTAAGAAACACAACAGCCGAGACCATTAGTAGAGATTTCAAACCACGATTCATCGGATCCCCGCGATTTCCGCACCAACCGCACTTGACCGATCACCCCAGTAGTAGGCTCCCAGAGTCTTGGTCTCGCCCTGCCAAAACCGTACGACTCATCTTACCGGCGGGCAGCAACACTGGATGTGCTGCTGCTCATCAAGGGAAGCAAAGGCAGCAGCCTCTTCACTTCTCCATCTGGAGCGGAGTAGACCAAAGCCTCACCCGCAAGTCCAGCACATTCGGGCTTCTCAGCCCATCAGAATTGTTGCCGCAGCACCCGGTTGGGACCATCAGGTCAGCGCTACATGGCGCACTAAATTCGCCCTATTCATTCCGGATGTAATCGGCGGCCAGTAGGACCGAACCATCACCAGTAGTCATTCAGTGAGCACCCGCCTGGCTGATGTTGGCCTCACCGTTGCTGCTCCCCGTGATGTAGGCCAGCATTCGCTTCCAAGGCAGGGGATGTTCCTCGTCGCGATGCTCCCTCGAGGAAATTCAGCGAGAACGAGTTTTTTTGATTACGCGGGTACGACCTCCATGCTCAGTCTCGCATGCTTTGAGTCAGTGTCCCCTTCTGGCTCATGTGGTTGCTCATTGAGACCTTGAGTCGGCTCAGCGAGCGTCGTCGTAACGCGACGCAACAACTCTTGGAACCCTACTTCTTACCTGTCCCGGTGGTCACGGGCCGCTCGCGAACCATGTAAATGAATTCAATTACGTCCGTCATTTCGCCGGGTTCGAACTTAGGCCAAGGGACACCCTTGGCGCGCATCGCCGGCTCCATCGCCTGAGCGTGATTCCACATGGCGGCGATGATCTCGATGGGTGAGCCGACGCCCGCCGCGGTGCTCAGGTTCGGGCCGAGCGATTTGGTGCCGGGCGTGACGGCGTGGCATTGGGCGCACCCCTTTCGGGCAAATAACGTTATGCCGCGTGCCGGGTCGCCGGGTTTGTCAAAGTAGTTGATGAAGTATAGGTACGAGATGATATCGGCCATTTCGTTTTTCTCGAACTTGACGGCGGGCACTTGGCGCTCGCGCATCTTGTCCCACATCGCCACGCCGTGATTCCACATGAACCCGGCCACTTCGGTGACGCTGCGCACGAGTTCTTCGCGGCGTTTGCCGAGATCGGGGACGTCGGGTAAGCCACCGACGCCACGGATGGCGTGGCAAAGGGCACACCCCTTTTGTTCAAAGAGGATGCGGCCACGGTTCGGGCTGCCCGGCTGGACATAGACCGGCTCGGCACCGGCGGGCGCAGCGGCGCGTTGCAGGTAGGCGAGCAGGCCGGCCATTTCATCATTGGTGAATTTGGGTTGGCCGAGACCGAGCCGGTGGAACTCTTCGGCCATGGCCGGGCCGTGATTCCACATTGCTTGGGCGATCTGGATCGGCGAGAGCTTGGCGTAACCGCGCAGGCTCGGGCCGATCTTTTCGAAGTCGGCCTCACTCTGGAGCGAGTGGCACTTCGCGCAGTTCTTGGCGGCGAACACCTCCCGGCCTTTGTCGGGGTCGCCGGGTTTGCCCACCTGGGTCAGATAATATTGGTAGGCGGTAAGGAACGCGATGAGGTTGGCCATTTCTTGACTGGTCAATTGCGGCGGCTTGATGTGCAGTTCCGCCATCCTCTCGTGCATCATCGGCGCGTGATTCCACATCGCCCCGGCTACGTCCAGCAGGCTGCCGCGCCGATGAATCCGCCCCAGGTTCGGGCCGAGTTTGCTCTCTTCCTCGCCGACCGCGTGGCAACGCACGCAACCTTTCTGTTGGAACAACCGCGCCCCCGCCATTGGGTCTTCGGGCAGCGGCGTCGACTCTTCGGCCAGGACACGGGCGCTGACGACGAGCGCGAGCACAATCAACCACCGCAGTTTCACTTCGCCACCTCGCCTTTCGGCTCCATCGGCAGGTAGGTCTTGATTCGCTCGACCGTCTCCGTCACGGCGACTTCGCGGCCTTCGCGGATTTCCCAGATGGAGACCATGGGGAACAGTTTGGTGAACAGCGTGTACAGCAGGATGAACGCGGCGAAACAGCCGGCCATCAGTGACCACTCGACCCAACTCGGATGGTACATGTGAAACTCGACCGGCAATCGCGGGTTGGACAATGACGGCACGACAATCGTGAACCGCTCCAGCCACATGCCGATGTTGACCGAGAGCGAGGCGATGAACGTGCCGGTGATGGTGCGGGTGCGTGAGTTGCAAAGAATGCTGAAGGGAATAATGAAGCAGGTCACGAACATCGTCCAGAAGTACGGCGCGTATGGTCCGCGGATTTTCGCGTAGAATACGGTCATCTCGATTGGCTCATGCCCGTACCATGTCGTCAGGTACTCGGCGAATGTGAAGTACAGCCACAACATGCACATCACCAGCAGCAGGATGCCGAGGTTGTTGAAGTGGATGGGGCGCAGGTAATCCTCCAGGTGATAGACCTTGCGCAAAATCACCATCGCCGTGATCAGCGCCCCGATCCCCGAAAAAATCGCGCCTACCACGAAGTACGGCCCAAAAATCGTCGAGTGCCACATCGGCGTGATCGTCATCGCAAACACCCACGAGACCACCGTGTGCACGGTCACCGCGATCGGAATGATGATCACCGCCATCACGCTGATCGCCTTCTCGATCCGATGCCATTGCTGCTCCGTGCCGGTAAATCCCAGCGCCATCAACCGGTAAACCCGTTTCCGCCAGCCCGTCGCGACATCGCGCAAAATCGCCAGATCGGGGATCAGCGGCAGAAACAGGTAAATGACGCTGCCAATCAGATACACGCTGATGCTGCTTACATCCCAGAGCAACGGCGACGTGAAATGTGCATGCGTAATGACAAAAAATGCGCGGTCGGGCCGCCCCAGATCGAGCAGCACGTTGCCGACGCCGAAGAACAGTACCAGCACCGTGATCACCTCCGCCATCCGCGTAATCGACCGTCGCCACTCTGCCCGGCACAACCGCAGGATCGCCGAGATCAATGTTCCCGCGTGGCTGACGCCGACGAAGAACACGAAATTGGTGATGTAAATCCCCCAGTACACCGGCCGATTGAGTCCGGTCATGCCCAGCCCGCGCCGCAACTGCCACCAGTATGCATACGCCGCCCACGCAATCACCGCCAACAGGGCGCAGACGATCGCGGCATACCCGCGCGTGGGTTTCATGATCGGCCGGAAAATCGCTCCGTCCTGCTTCAGTGCCTGCTGACTATCCAGATGCGGCATCGCTCACGCACCTCCCTTCAGATACATCACCTTCGGCTTTGTGCCGAGGTCTTCAAGCAACCGCTCGGCGCGCGGGCTTTCCGACCACGCGGCGACCGTGCCATGGGGATTGTCGAGGTCGCCGAATACCATCGCGTGGGCGGGACACGACTGCACGCAAGCCGGCTGGTAATCATCATCACGGAACTCCCGGCCTTCGGCGTCGGCCTGTTCCCTGGCTTTGGTCAGCCGGTGACTGCAGAAGGTGCACTTCTCAATCACACCCCCATAGCGCACGGACACATCGTGATTTAAAGACGCTTCCAACTGCTTCGGCCAGTGTGGTTCATCGTAGTTGAAATACTTGACCGAGTAGGGACAAGCGTTGGCACAATACCGGCAACCGATGCAGCGCGGGTAAATCTGCGCGACGATCCCTTCCTCGTTCTTGTAGGTGGCGCTCGTCGGACACACAAACGTGCATGGCGGGCGGTCGCAATGCTGGCACAACATCGGTCGAAACCGCACCTTCACGTTCGGATACTCGCCTTCGATCTCCGTCTGGATGTATATCCACGAGATTTGCCGTCCCTTCTCCGCCTGCGCCGGCGTCGAGAACGGCACATTATTTTCCTGTTTGCAGGCAACGACGCAAGCCTGGCAACCTGTGCACCGATCCAGATCAATCGCCATACCCCACCGTGCCATCACGCACCTCCCGTCGCTTTGGTAATTCGCACGCGTGTCGTCGCGGCCAACGGCGTGTCTGTTGAATCAGGCCGATACACCACCATGTCCGCCACACCGCGCGCCACCTTCTTGACGAATTCACCACCAGCGCGATGCTCTTGGCCGATGAGCACGCTGGCGATATCCGGCAGCGCACCGGCAAAGACGTAGGCGCGTAAGCGCAGTTTGCCAAGCGGCGTTTCGAGCCACACCGCGTCGCCGTTGGCGATGCCTAACCCGCTCGCCGTCTTCGGGTTCAACTCCACCCAGTCCTCCCAACGGGCATGGACGTGCGGGCCGAGTGTCTCCAGTAAAAACGGCTGGTTTGGGTCCTCGACGCCCCCGGTCGTCAGCGTGGTGAATACTTTCAGTTTCAGCGGGAACTCGCCTTCGTCAGCGGTCCATTGCGGCGGTTGGAACTTCGGCGACGCGCCAAACTCGAACTTGCCGGAGGCCGTCCGTAGCACGCGTCGCCATTGTTCGTAATTGTAAATCGGGTCTGACCATCCGCCCGCTTTTAACAATTGCTCCCAGAACTCGTCGAACGTATTGGCCGACGGCATCCACCAGCCGCCGGTTTCGAGTTGGTTGGTCCAGGCGCTTTCATAGGGCGTGGTGAACGGTATGCCGCGTCGTGCCTCGAACAAGCCTTCTGCGGCAAACCGTAATACTTCGGTGAAATCCTTCCACGGAAACGCGCCCAGGTTGCGTCCCAACTCCAGCACCACCTCGCCTGTGTGCCGCGTGTCCAGCATCGGCACAAGCGCCGGTGGGCTGACCGCCCACACCGGCCGGCCATTGACGGGCAACGGCGCAGCGTCCTGCCATTTCTCCAACGGCGAGTGGTCCGGCAAAATCAAATCGGCAAACACTGCGCTGTCGTCGAGGGCGGCGGAAAAACTGACGATAAACGGAATCTTTTCCGTGGCCGCGAAGAACCTGCCGGCCTCTGGCGCGACAGCGAACAACCGGCTGCTGGAAACGAACAACGCTGCGGGCTGGGCGTCGGCCAGCACGGCGAGGGATTTGGCGAATGCGGGAGTCTTTAGCCCCCGCTGGGCCACGTCGTCGGGCGTGAACTCCGGCAGCGGCTTCAACGGTAACGGTCGTTGCGTCAGTAGGCCACCAGTACGGTCAACCATGCCGTTCAGCGCGTTCAGTGCCTGGACGGCCCAGGCGAGTGCGACGCCGCCCGACAACGGCACTTGCTCGCCGAGAGCGACGGCGGGTTTGTTCGTCGAAAACTCCCGGGCCAGGCGCAAGATTGTCGTCACCGGCACGCCGGTTGGTTGGGCCACGTCGTCGGGCGCATAGTCGCGCAGCACCAGCGTGCTGAAGCCTTCATCGCCGTCAAAGCCGGTGGTATGATCCGCGACAAACGCGCGGTCGTAAAGGTCTTCGCGGATCAGCACGTGTGCGATGGCCAAGACCAGTACAGCCTCGGTGCCGGGGTTGACCGGAATCCACTCGTCGGCCTTCACGGCGGTCGGCGAGAGACGCGATTCGACTTGCACGAAGCGGCTGCGATGTTCCGCCCGGCCACGATGCAGGTGGCCGTATTGCCGCGCGAGCCACGTCGGCGACAGCCACGATTCCAGTAGTGGCGTGCTGAAGGATAGTATGTAGTTCGTGTTTTCCAGATCGTATGCGGGAAATTCGTCCACGCCCTGGCAGAGCTTCATGGCGGCACGGGCGGAGGCGTCGCGGGAATCGACGAACTCGAACAGATTGGGGCTGCCGTAGGCTTGCATGAACCGGCGGATCAGTTGGCCCTGCATCGCGTCGTTGCGCTCGGCGATCCAGGCAACGCTGTGCGGGTTGCCGGCGGTGCGCAGCGCGCTGAGTTTCGACTGCACTTCGGCGAGCGCATCCTTCCAACTGATGCGCTCCCATTGGCCTTCGCCACGTTTGCCAATGCGCCTGACCGGACCAAGGAGCCGGTCGGGGTTGTAGAGGACCTGCAAGCCGGCCTGACCTTTCGGGCAGGTCGTGCCGCGTGCGATCGGGCAGAGCGGATTGCCGTCGAGTTTCTTCGCGTCCCCGTCCACGAGGCGCACGCGCAGGCCGCAGCCGGCGGGGCACTGTCGGCAGGTGGAAAGCGCGAAGGTTTCGAGGCCCGGTCCTTCACCCCAACGCTGGCGGAAGACTTCGTGTTTGAGGGCGTAGTCGCGCAGGTATTTGCCGAGGGTGATGCCCGCACCGGTGAACGCGGCGAACTTCAAGAATTGGCGGCGGTTCACGCGCCAGGATTTGTCAGCGGTCTCGTTCATTTGTGGCACCGGGCGCAATCGGTGGAGGCGCTCTGCTGGCGGTGGCAGTCAAGGCAGTTGTTCATTGAAATTCGTGTCAGTGGATGCGCCGGAGGTGTGGTGCGGTCGGCCATGTCGCCGTGGCAAGAGGCACAGTCGAGTCGGGCCAGGTCAACGTGCCGGCGATGCGAGAAATAGACGTGGTCGGGGATGCGGTTGATGCGCTGCCACGCGATGTGTTTGGCCATGGCGGCAGCGCTCCAAATGGCAATTGCGGTGGCGTCTTTCACCGGCGGCGCGGCATGGCAGTTCAGGCAGGTATTCATATCCGGGATCGTGGCCCAGGCGCCGGTTTCGACGCCGCGATGGCAAACCACGCACGCCATTTTCTTGTGTTTGGCGTGGTTGAACGCAAGAGGTTGACGGACGGGCAACTGCGGAAACCAAATCACCCCGATGGCCAACGTGGCACCGGCGACGAGCAACGCCCAGACGATCCAGCCCAACAGGTTCCTCACGGCGCGCATCGCCTAGAATGCCTCCTTCTCGCCTTTAGGCATTAGGCTGAACAGATATTTCTGAAGCGCGTCCAGTTCGACGTCGCTGATCCAAGCCCCGTAGCTGGGCATCTTGAAGGGTGGCGTTGGGCCGTTCGGATTCATCTTGTCAATGTTGGGCTGACCGCGGCGGATGAACTGCTTGAGTTCGGCGGGTAAGTAGCCTTCCGCCACATAAGTCAGCGGCGGAACGATGTCCTTGGTCTTGGCGTTGGGGTTGGCGATGCCGGATTTGCCGTCCGCGCCGTGACACATCACGCAGCCGCACTTCTCGAACACCTGCCGGCCGAATTGGACCGGATCGGCGGGCGGCGCGGGGCGCTTCACCTGCGCGCGTGTGGCGGGCAAAGGTGAACCGCCGTTTGGTCCGCAGCCGATGACCAACAGGAGGGTGCAGGTTATTACTAACAGCCAATGCATGGGACGCTATTCCTTGTCGTACTTCTCGCGAATCTCTTTGACTTTGTCCTCGGCGGCCTTCTTCTCGTCGGGTGACGCCTTTGCCAGTGTCTCGTCGTATAGCGCCTTTTTGCGGACGACGCTGTCATAGACAAGGAAGTCGAAGATCTTCTTCGCCTCGTCCTTGTTAATGCCGGAGCCGGGTTTGCGCATCATTCGTTTGATGTAGCGTTCCCATTCGGCGGGCAAAGCGTAATTGGAGTTGATCGGCCGGCTGAGCTTGTGGCACTGCGTACACTTCGCGGAGAAGACCTCGTAGTTCTCCTGGATGCCCGGGGGATACTTTGACACGTCGATGGTGACTGGGCCCTGCTCGAACTTCGCGATGCGCGCCTTGGTTTCTTCATCGAGTGGCTCATCCGCAGCCCGCGCCCAATACCCCCGCGTCAGAGCGAGCGTAGCCGCACACAGAAGAAGCGCCCGTAAACGTTTGGATTTCATGCTTGTCCTCTTGGTTGCCGTGGTTCATCTCCTGCAGTCTGCCGCCTGTGCCGGCGGGCAAAGGTGGACACAAAGCATGCGCTCCACCTGTATCCTTTGTCGGGGATTCTTGTAACGGAAAGACAGGAGGCGTGCTACTTGCGGGTTGGCAATTGCTACTGGGAAATTGGCCAACCCGAGATCACGGATGGCTGGTTCACCGGCTCAAGTCAGTGCGTACGGTGCTCCGATACTGGCCCGGAGCCATGCCCACGTAGCGCTTGAACAGGCTGTTGAACTGCGGAATTGAGCCGAAGCCCGCGGCGTAAACGACCTCGCTGACACGCACCAGCGGATCCAACAGCAACGTCTTGGCCTTCTCGATGCGGACCCGCGCAATATATTCCGTGAGGGTCATGCCTGTGGTCTTCTTGAACAGCTTACAGAAGTAATAGCCGCTGACGTGGGCGCACTGGGCGACCTGCGCCAGTGTCAATTCCTCCTTGGCGTGCGCCTGCACGAACTCCTTGGCCAACGCCACGGGCCGCGGCTCGTCGCGGGACAACGCTATGATATGGCGGGTGGCACTCTCCGCCAACTGCTGCGCGAACACGGTCAGCAACTCCACAATCGCTTGGAACCGCTTCGCCGTCACGATGGGGGTCGCAAAATACGCCAGCCGCGCTTTCTTCTCGGCTCCGACACTCAAGCCATCGCCCAGCATTTTGGCGACCATCGCAAAATCCCGCTGCGTCGGCTCACGACGTAGAACCTGCCCGCTCAACAACGTTGCCACATGCTGTCCCCCGATTAGCACCGGCACCGCCATGATCGTGAGGCCTGCATAACAATAGACCTGTTGCGGCACCTGCTTCAGCACCGCGCGCTGCAGCGTGACCGATTCGGTTTCGGCACAGGCCCTGCAGCCTTCGGGCGTTTGAGAAACGAGCGCGCAGAACGGGTTCTGTCCGCCACCAACTGCGCCCCGCCGCAGCCCGTCGGGGGGCACAATCATCAGCGACACGCCGGTCGCCTTGCGGAAGGCCGCCTCGTATTCACGGGCCACCGGGAGTCGCACCAAGTCGTGGAACGTGACCGTTTTCACTTTATCGCACCCTACCAAACCCTGCACTGTGTAACAAATCATTCTCGGAGGGGCCCTGTACTGTGTAAAAACTCGTCCGCCCTGATTTAACGCGTCGCGCTGTTTTTCGTCTCACCACTAGTTGTGGATTTCGTATATCCAAGGACATGGTCACCAACATCCTGAGTTCTGCCGTTCCGCATCCGTGCCAACCGACGACAATCCGTGCCAATCCGGGACATTTTCTTGTGAGCGCCGGTGTAAACATGACCATATTCTCCATCGAATTCCTTGGAAAAATCGCAAAAGGGTTCGGCTTCGAGCCCGTCACTCAGCGGCTGCCTTCTGGTTCGAACTCAGCCCCTGACAATAGCCCTTGGGGGCCGACATGGGCGTCGGCAGTGACGGACCGCTTGGTGCTGCACTACGACACGCAGTTTCATCCCGACGACTTGAAAGAGCTAAAGGAAGTGCAATTGTCATTCGCCCACCAAACGCCACAATGATAGAATAAGTCTTTGGTGCCTCCTGCATTGCACAGCTAGACCTCAACTGAGAGGAAATATGAAACGGACGATCACAAAAAAGGAGTGAGTATGATTATTTCCAGTTTTTTTGAGCGATGCCCAAAGACCGGAAAGATACGCGGCATCAACAAGAGCGCATGGCCAAAATGGGCCCTGCTGTTTGCCGGATTAGCCCCATGCATATGGTATCTGTTCCGTGTAATTCCAAAGCCGTCCCGCGCGTCGTATCCTTGCCTGCGCGCGGCAGCGCCCCTATGGACCGGCTTTCTGGCGTATTGTGCCGCTCCTGGGGGATCTGCATTCTTATTCGCAAGGGCCAAGTTGCTTTTAAGAGCCAAATGGCATCCTTGGCTTGGCCTCTTTTTTGTGGTGTTCGTTTTTATCGGTAGCGATGCACGCGTGTCTTTTGCGGCGTCTGGCACACCCAAGGGGATTTTTCCGGGCCGGGTCGTATGGGTGTATAACACTAAGGCAGCATTATGGACTGGCGCGGGAAACTACTGGGACGCATCCGTCAATCCGCAGGCGGAATATAACAAGTCCTTTACCGCGGGCATCACGGCGCTTTCTGGCGGGACGAACGACGCCGACTCCTGGAACAAAATATTCCGCTGGTTCAACAACAGCCACAATCGCACTGGCACGGGATATCAGTCCGGCGACATCATCGCCATCAAAATCAACCAGAACAATTCGCCCGCTCCAGCCGCAGACCATGGCAATGCCATGAACTCCAATCCCCAGACCAGCGTCGCGGTAGTTACAAGCCTTGTGAACGCGGGCATTCCCCAAGCAGACATTTGGATCGGCGACCCGAGCCGCGCCGTCACGGACAATGTTTTCAACCCAATCCACAACGCGTTCCCCAAGGTACGTGTGGTTGACTATTTCGGCAACAACGGCCGTTTCACCACCGGCGTCACGAACGGAGTTTTCCCCAACACCGATGTCAAGGATGCGGAAGCGGCGTGTTTTTACAATGCACGGTATATTATTAACGAGCCCATACTCAAAGGCCACATCGGCCAGATGATCACGTTCGGCGCAAAGAATCTTTACGGGCTTAACGGCATCCTGCCCAACTGGCAAGACAACCGCCGGCATCCCCACGACAACGCCCTCACCGCTTATATGACAAATGCGAATTTCGGGGGCAAGGTCATTTTGTGGTGCATGGACGCGATGTATCCGAGCCCGGAGCTGGACGGCGCCCCGTTCAACGGCGTGGCCCTGAGGCCCTTTAACGGCAAGCAGATGTCAAGTTTCATCATGTCGCTCGACGGCGTCGCCGAGGAATGCGTTTCGTACGACTTCTGGAGCACGATTTCCGGCCAGAGCGGTGGGACAAACTACATGAATGACGCGGCCAATGCCGGCGCAGGCGTTGCCGATCATTGGAACAATTCCAACGCCAAGCAGTACACGAAAAACCTGAATCCGAATGCCAACGGCATCGAACTGGTGTTGGTTACGCCCCGACCTTAACAGTTCGGGAACGCTCTCAACGTTGGCGGTTGCCGGGGCTTTGCGTTCTGCTGACCGCGATCAAGTTTGCCCTTTTTGGGCGGATGCTGCGTCACCAGTTAATCAACGGGATGGCAATGATTAGGTATATGAAAGCCCGTGGTCGCCCAGGGTCTATCGCTCAAGGGGGATCGGCCGTAGAAACTCATCCGCCCTGATTTAACACGATCGCGCTGTTTTTTGTCTCATCGCTTCCCAAGCAGGGGATGTTCCTCGCGGCGATGCGACCCGCGGAAATTCAGCCAGGATGAGTTGTTCATCCCACGGGGCACGATGTGCCCGTAGTTTCCCAATGTGGCCAGCTTTTCGCTTGCCGAAGAAATCCTGATGCCATACAGTTCGCCTCAAAACTGGAGTTCCTCTATGCAAAACCAAATGCGCCTCCTTCGGAAAGTTGCTTTGACTGTGATCCTTGGGTTGGCCGCCATGGCGATGGGCTGCGCATCCTACTATGTCGTTACCGATCCCAAGACCGGCAAGCAATACTACACAACTGAGTGGGACACGGCACGGGGTGGTACTACGCGGTTTACCGACGCGAAGTCCGGTGCGATCGTCACCATCCAGGAGTCCGAGATTCGAGAAGTTAGCGAGAAAGAGTTCCAAGCGAATACGGGGAAGAACTAGACGTCGCCTTGACGCGAGCGTTAGCAGCCCGTTAAAAAAACCGGCAGGCCGGCGGTCCAGCCCTACTACGTCTTGGAATTTGGCCGTTTTCAGGCATGGCGCGACTGCAGCTAGATTGCTCATGTCGTCACGAGTCAAGCCTCGTCCATCTCTGGCTTGCCTACATCGCCTGCATGGATGATCAATTCGGAGCCTTGAAGCTCTCCAAGAGCTTCGGGACGCAGCAGCCCGTGCGTATCAGAAATGACGCCAATGATGTGGGGCTGGTTCATGCGTTGGGATCCTGCTGAGCCTTGCGTGTGGCCGTTTTGGTGTCGACTGGCATGCCAAGCACAGAGTGAACGGCAGTCACCAGATCGGAAATCTTGATTGATTTTCTGAAGCAATGAGAAGCGAGGGAAATTTGGACCGACACGATTCCCGTCGCACTTTTCGACCACCCTTCACCCACGACCGAATCAATAAGGCCCAAACAAACTCATCAGTGGTTTGAATTATTCTGCGTTAAGCTAGTCTAATATGTCCGTAGAACGGAGTGTGCCATGAAACAAACAGCCAAATTCCTCGTTGTGGCAGTGGTAGCCGTCAGCATCAGCTTTGGGGGTTCAAGAACGTGGGCCGATAACAGCCACCACGGTGGTGGACACGGCGGCGGATATTCTGGCGGATACGACGGGGGGTATTACGGTGGACATTATGGCGGGAATTATGGTGGTTCGTATCCCTGGAACTTTTTGTTCTCTTACGTCTACTCGCCTCCACCGTATTCTTACTATTATTACGACTACGCCCCTCCGGCCGTGTACTATTCACCCCCCTGCGGTCTACAGTTCGCCACCAGCAGTAGTTTACAATTCGCCATCGCCTGCACCACAGGCTGAAAGTCCACAGCCACCTGTTGTTGACCGTCCGCTTTCACCGACAGCCGTGGATCGAGATTCGCCTCCACCGCCTCCGAGGGCTCAAAGGCCACCATCAATCCAACGTGGCTACCAAGGTCAATCGCTAGGCGTGGCTGATGTAAAGGCGCTGGCAAAAGCCGGTGTCAGTGACGAAGTCATCCTCAGCCAAATCCGCAATTCCCAGGCGGTGTATTACTTGTCGACCGCTGAGATCATCGACCTCAAGGAAAGCGGCGTGAGCGAAAAGATTATCGACTTCATGATCAACACGGCGAGCACGCGTCAGACCCAAGAGCATCCCTCATCGGACACAGGGCTGTTCGCAACCACGCCTGCCGACGATTTCAGTTCAAGTGTGACGGTTACAACTGACCCTACAGTCGTGGTCAGAGATGATATAAAAAAGCTCGCAGAATCAGTCAAAAAACTCAGCCCCGGACGACAGCGGATGGAGATGTTTTATGCGCTGGAAGACAAGCACTTGGTGGTGTCGGGGGCCGAATTCGCATATCTGATGGCCGTGACTGATCCATTTTATAGAAGCGACCTGCTTGAAACAGGTTTACAACATTCTTTCATACTTCTTCCCATTCCTGAGGGTGATCGAAGGTTTCTGCTTGAGGAAATCCCTGCGAACGTGCGCGGGAGGGCAAGCGACCTGCTACAGTCCGTGCAACCGACGGCTTCTTCGACGGGAAAATAGATCATCCACACATTCTAAATCTCAGGCAGGTTCGGCGTGCTCCGAGGAGACATTCGTTCAGGCGAAATGGGACTGATTTTCAGACATCGTTGAGTCAGTTCCCTTCCGTGACGCCGTGCAACCATCGATCCACTTGTTTGTCATGCTCGGATACTTTTCTCTCGAATCTAAAATCATAATCCAGAGCACCTCTTGGGTACTTGTCCAACGGCGTCACGATAATATTGTTCAGCACCTCCACAATCATCATAGCAGGAAGAGTGATGTGGTGACAGCGGATTTACGATAGCTTGGTCGTTTACCGTATTGAAACAGTCTCGAAAATGGCTGCGGGGACGAGCATAATCACCCCACCGATTTCTACATCGCAAGAAAGGAACCAATGGACATCAGTATTGCAGTCGTTCCCGTGGCCGGGCTGGGCACGCGGCTCCTGCCCGCGACCAAGTCACAGCCGAAAGAAATGTTGCCGGTCGGGCGCAAGCCCGTCGTCCAGTACGTGGTGGACGAACTGGTCCAGGTCGGGATGAAGCGCGTGTTGTTCATCACCGGTCCCGGCAAAACCTCCCTGGAAAACCATTTTGACCTGAATGACGAGCTGGTTCGCGTATTACGGGAGACCGGCAAGGAAGAGTCGTTGGCGGAGTTGGAATTTGAGCGTGCGGCCATCCAATATTTCTACACGCGGCAGCGCCAACTGCTGGGATTAGGGCATGCGATCCTGTGTGCGGAAGCGTTCGTCGCCAACCAGCCCTTTGTCGTGGCCTTGGGCGATTCCATCATCGGTCTGCATGCCCAGAGTGATATCGTCCAACGGATGAAACGTTGTTTCGTGGACAAGGGTGCCGTCGCGGTGATCGCCTTCGAGGAAGTTCCGGCCAACGAGGTGCACCAATACGGTATTGCCAAGCCCAAGAGTGACGGGGAACTGTTCGAGATCGAAGATCTCATCGAGAAACCATCCCAGTCAGAGGCTCCCAGCAATCTGGCCATCGCTGCCCGCTACGTCCTGGCGCCGAGCGTTTTTGAAGCTGTTCGACGCGTCCATCCCGGCAAAGGTGGTGAAATTCAGATCACGGATGCCATACGCCTTATGATTCAAGAAGGCGGCAAAGCCTATGGCATCCGCTTGAGCCGGGACGAACGGCGGTATGATATTGGAAACTTCCAGTCTTATTTCCGGGCCTTCGTGGAGTTTGCCCTGGCCGACAAGAAACAGGGGCCGGCTTTGCGCAAGCACTTGGAGACATTGCTAAATGATCATCATTCGTAAACGCGCCTACGCCCGAGCCGGGCTTTTGGGGAATCCGTCCGACGGGTACCATGGCAAAACCATCTCCATTATCGTACGCAACTTTTGGGCGGAGGTCGTGGTGTATGAATGGGACTCTGTGGACATTGTGCTCACGGAAGACGACCGAGCCCGGTTTAGTTCCATACTCGACCTGGTAAAGGACGTAAAACTACACGGCTACTACGGTGGCATCCGTTTGATCAAAGCCACCATCAAACGGTTTGTTGACTACTGCCAGGCGAATCAGTTGACGCTCCCAAACCGCAACTTCTCCGTGCGCTACCAAACCAATATACCGCGACAGGTGGGGCTGGCTGGTTCCAGTGCCCTGATTGTTGCGACCTTGCGCTGCCTCATGGAATTCTACGATGTCAACATCCCGCTCGAAGCCCAGCCCACGCTGGTCTTGTCGGTGGAAAAAGATGAGCTGGGCATCGGGGCCGGACTCCAGGATCGCGTGATACAGGTTTACGAAGGACTGATCTACATGGATTTCGACAGGGCTCACGAGCATCTCGTTGGAGGTTTGAAATGCTATCAATACGACCCGATGTCCCCGAGTCTGTTGCCACCTCTGTACATTGCCTACCACAACAGCCTCAGCGAGCCGACCGAGGTGTTCCACAACGACATCCGCGGACGGTTCGACCGGGGGGAGGCGAAAGTCGTCGACGCCATGAAGCACTTTGCAGGGCTTGCCGCAGGGGGACGCGAGGTGCTACTCCAGCATGATACGAAGCGGCTCGCGCGACTCATTGACGAGAACTTCAACACCCGACAGAGTATTTACAATCTGGCTCAATGGCAGATTCAGATGGTTGAGGTCGCCAGGCAGTGCGGTGCCAGCGCCAAATTTGCTGGCTCAGGCGGCGCCGTCATCGGCACCTATGATGACGAGGCCATGTACCAGGAGTTGTGCGCCACGCTGACCGCAATCGGTTCCCGTGTTATCAAGCCGCAGATCCAATAGGCTCTATGAAGGTGGTTGTCGGTTCGTATGCGGCTGAGGGGGGGCATCATCTAGTTTTGGGCGCTGAGCTATGATAACAATGGCGGCATGGTTTCATTCGAAAATGGTTTGGTTCGCCGCCGCAGGAATTCCGAGTAGCGGCAACGATTGCTGACGCGCTTTCACCCAAGTCAGTTACCAACCGGCCCGACGCCAAACGGAGACCACATTAGCCGTTCCATCTGAGCCTGCAATTTGCACCATCGCGTCGGTTCCAACTGGGACACATTAGGTGGTCGCCGCCTGCAATGTGGCGATTTGCTTGAGAAATTCGACAATTTGGTTCCAATTGGAAATCACGAGGGCCACCAATTTCCTTTTCGGGACGTTCGGCTTCAAGCCGTGTCGAATCCTGTCTATCTACGCTGGTTCCGACATCTTGCTTTGATTCAACTGCTGCCAATCCTGTGACAACCTCTGTCACGTCAAGAGTGTCAGGATGACCGTTTACGACGAGATTTGCACATGCTCGCTCTCGGAATATTCTAGACAAGCGCCAGAGATTGTGAAAAAATTCACTAAGTCTTAGAGGTGTCGCCTGTCCTGTGCGGATCCGGCCTTGGGTCACGAAGGGTAAGCGAACGTGAGGTTCAGGAAAATTTTGAATGAATTGCGCTGCGACTGCTCGCAACGCTCCCCGTGTCTTCCGGCTCCCGGCAGTTCCTCGCCCCCCGATTTTGTCTTGATGCAGTTGGCAGTTCGGATCCGGACGAATGACTCACCGTTGAAGTCTGCCAGCTGGCCTGCAGGCGATGCCGTGGCTGTTCGACCTGCCAGACATTCCCTCTCTATTTGCAAGAAAGGAGACGATTCATGAACATCGCGGAACTCCAGAAACTCAAAAAAATGGCCCAGCAGCATCTCGCATTGGGTGGAACGAAGAAGAAGTACCGCGTGGTGATCAGCATGGGCACCAGCGCCATCGCCGCGGGCGCGCGTGAAGTCATGACAACGATGCTCGACGAACTCGACAAACGGGGGATTGAATACGTGGAAGTCGCGGTCAGCGGCGAGATGGGACTTTCTGTCGCCGAGCCGACACTCCGCGTCGAGGACAAGAGCGGCGAGCAGGTCACGTACGCGAAAGTCACGCCGGCTACCGCTCGCCGAATCGTGGCGGAGCATTTGGCACGCGACAAGGTTGTCGAGGGTCTTGCCGTCGGAAAAGTCAAACGACCCCGGGAAGGCAAGTGACGCCAACGGAGGAAGGGAGCTAAGCCCATGGCCACCAGCATCCAGCACGGCCAATCAACCGCGACCAAAGAGCCGCCGGTTGACTTCAGCCGCCTCACCCGCATTCTGGAACAGTTTAAGGGCCAGAAAGGGGCCCTCATCCCGATCCTCCAGCGCACTCAGGACCTTTACGGCTACCTGCCGCGCCCGGCGCTTGCATTCATCTCGAAACAAACACGCATCCCACTGAACCGCATCTACGGTGTCGCGACGTTCTATGCGCAGTTCCATCTGAAACAACGCGGGCGCAACCTCGTTCGCATCTGCGACGGCACCGCCTGCCACGTGCGTGGTTCGGGGAGAAACCTCGACGCGCTCCAGCACGCCACCGGCGTCGCCGCCGGCGAAACTTCGCCCGACTACAAACTCACGCTAGAAGTTGTCTATTGCCTCGGTTCGTGCGGCATCTCGCCGGTCGCACTGGTGAATGAAAAGGTTTACGGACGGCTCAACTCCGACACGCTCATTCAGCGTGTCAAGGCACTCGACTAACAAGGACGACGCGATGGCCAAACTCCATACCATCCAGGACCTGGCGCAACTGCGGGAACAATGCCAGCAGGCGCTGACCGCCCGCGCCCGAGCTGGCGCCGCCATCTTTGTCGGCGCCGGCACCTGCGGCATTGCGGCCGGCGCGCGCGAGACGATGCAGGCCATACAACAGGAACTCGTTCGCAGGAAACTTACAGTGCCTGTTGCGAGCGTCGGGTGCATCGGCATGTGCGCCAAGGAACCGCTCGTGGACATCCAGCTCAACGGCGGTTCGCATGTGTTCTATGCCAACATCCAGCCCGACATGGTGCCGCGTTTGATCGAGGAACACATCGTCAACAGCCGGCCCGTTCGGGAATGGGCCATCTGCCGCATGGCCGAAGCCGAACCGCCCGCCGACGAGCCGCAGACGATTCAAAACGTCCCGCAATTCCGTGACCTGCCGTTTACCGGCAAACAAATCCGTATCGTGCTCTCCAACTGCGGCATCATCGACCCAGAAAAAATCGAAGAGTACATCGCCCGCGACGGTTACCGCGCGCTCGCCCGCGCCCTCGCCACGTGGTCGCCCGAGGAAGTCATTCGCGAGATCAAAGAATCCGGTTTGCGCGGCCGCGGGGGCGGGGGGTTCTCGACCGGCACGAAATGGGAACTGTGCCGCAAATCGCCCGGCGACACCAAGTACGTCATCTGCAACGCCGACGAAGGCGATCCGGGGGCGTTCATGGACCGGTCAATCCTCGAAAGCGATCCACACGCCGTTCTGGAAGGCATGGCCGTGGCCGGTTACGCGATGGGCGCGCGCGAAGGTATCATTTACTGCCGCGAAGAATACCCGCTCGCCATCGACCGGCTCGAAGCAGCCATCGCTCAGGCCACCGACTTCGGACTGCTTGGCACGAACATCCTCGGCACCAAGTTCGGCTTCGACATTATCCTCAAGGGTGGCGCCGGCGCATTTGTTTGCGGCGAAGAAACCGCCCTCATCGCCTCCATTGAGGGCCGCCGCGGCGAACCGCGTCCGCGTCCGCCGTTCCCCGCCGTCAGCGGTCTCTGGGGCAAGCCGAGCAATATCAATAATGTAAAGAGCTACGCGATGGCTCCGCGGATCATCCTTCGGGGCGCGGCGTGGTTCAAAACCATCGGTAGCCCCAAGTCGCCCGGCACGGCGGTCTTCGCGCTCACCGGCAAAGTCAACAACACCGGCCTCATTGAAGTCCCAATGGGCATTCCGCTCGGCGATATCATTTTCGACGTCGGCGGTGGCATCCCCGGTGGCCGGTCGTTCAAATCCGTCCAAACCGGCGGCCCGCTCGGCGGTTGCCTGCCGGCTTCGTCGCTGAACACGCCCGTCGATTTCGATTCACTTCAGGAAGCCGGCGCGGTGATGGGCAGTGGCGGCATGATCGTGGTGGACGACGATACCTGCATGGTCGAACTGGCGAAATACTTCCTCACTTTCGCCGCCGCCGAATCGTGCGGCAAATGCGTTCCCTGCCGTATCGGCGGCCAGCGCCTGCTGGAAGTGTTGACCCGCATCACCGAGGGCCAGGGCACGCGCGAAGATCTGCAGACCATCCGCGATATCTCCGCCCACATGATGAGTTCGTCGCTTTGCGGCCTCGGCCAGCGCACGCCTGGCCCCGTGATGTCTGTCTTGCGGTTCTTCGAACAGGAAATGCTGGCCCACATCGACGAACATCTCTGTCCGTCCGGCCAGTGCAAAAAGCTCGTCCGAGCCAAGTGCGTCAACACCTGCCCCGTCGGTGTGGACACGCCGGCGTATCTCGCGCTCATCGCACAGGGCCGGTATGCGGAGGGCCTCGCCATTCATCGTGAACGCAATCCGTTCGCAATCATCTGCGGGCGGGCCTGCCCGGCGTTTTGCGAGACCAAGTGCCGCCGCGCCGAACTCGACGAACCAATCGCCATCCGCATGACCAAGCGGTTCATGGCCGAGCACGAACTCGGAGCGCCGTGGACGCCTGAACCTCTCGGTACGCCCGAGCAACGCAAGTCAGCGGCTGGCAAGAAAGCGGCTGTCATCGGTGCCGGCCCCGCGGGGCTCACGGCCGCGCTGCGCCTGGCCCAACTCGGTTACGGTGTCAGCGTGTTCGAAAAACTCTCCGTGCCCGGCGGCATGATGAGTTGCGCGATCCCGGAATACCGGCTCCCGCGTCAGCCATTGTTCCTCGAAATCGATAACATCAAACGCGCCGGTGTCGAGATCCGCTGCAACCAGACGCTGGGCAGGGATTTCACGCTCGACGAACTGTTCGACAAACAAGGTTTCCACTCCGTCGTGCTAGCGATCGGTGCGTGGCGCAGCCGCCAGCTCGGCATCGCCGGCGAAGACAAAACCGGCGTCATTAACGGTCTCGATTTTCTCCGCGAAATCGCGCTCGAATCGTGCCAGCGGGCTCTCGGCGGGGTTTCCGCGGTCAACATCCCCGACTTGCGCGGCAAACGCGTCGGCGTGGTCGGCGGCGGCGATGTGGCAATCGATGCCGCCCGGGTGGCCTTGCGGCTCGGCGCCCACGAAGTCCACGTCATGTACCGCCGCACTGGCGATGACATGCCGGCGACACACTTACCCGAAGAAATCGAGGGCGCGCTCCACGAAGGCATCCGGTTTCACACGCTGGTCAACCCCGTTGAGATTCTCGGCAACGGCGCCGTCACCGGTGTGCGGCTCATGCGCCAACGGCTCGCCGAGTTCGACGATACCGCGCGCCGCAAGCCGGTCGCAATGGAATCGGAAAGTTTCACATTGCCGCTCGACTTCCTCATCCCGTCTATCGGCCAGACGCCGGATTTATCGTGGATGAAACCTGACCAACTCACCATCACGCGCAGCCGTACTTTCGTCGTCAATGAAGCGTTCGGCACCAGTCGACCGGGTGTTTTTGCCGCGGGCGACGCGGTGACCGGGCCGGCGACGATTGTCCAGGCGATTGCACAGGGTAATCTCGTCGCGGTCGCTGTGGATGAATGGCTCCGCACGGGCCAGATGTTGAAGCCACGATTCGTTACGCCGCGGCACGACATCGCTCTGTTGCATAATCTCGACGACTTCGCCAGCGCGCATCGCCCGACAATGCCACGGCTCGATGTCGCCGAGCGTGAGGGCAACTTCAAGGAAGTCGAACTTGGTCTGGGCGAGGAAGTCGCGCGGACGGAAGCGAAACGTTGCCTGCGTTGCGACCTCGAATGGCTCGACAGGATGGGCCTGCCGCGCCCCGAACCGGTCACTGCCGCCAGCGGAAAGACACCATGAACGAGCCCGCTCCCATCAATATCACAATTAACGGCCGACCCGTGCAAGCCAGGGCCAGGCAGACCGTCTATGAAGCCGCGGCCGCAGCCGGTATCCACATTCCGGTGCTCTGCCATCACCCGCAACTCAAACCGGAGGGCGCCTGCCGCATTTGTCTTGTCGAGATTGAAAAACAACGCTCGCTCCAGCCGTCGTGCACGTTCCCCGTCGCCGAAGGAATGGTCGTGCGCACCGATACGCCCGCCATCATCGCCTCGCGGAAGGCGTCGCTGCAGATGATCTTTTCGGAACGGACACATTACTGCATGTTCTGCCCTGCCAGCGGCACCGGCGAGACGACCGACTGCGAATTGCAGCAACTCGGCTACGAGCACGGCCTCGATTGCTGGACGTACGCGCCGAATTACAAGAAACAGTGGCCGGTCGATGCTTCGCGGGAATTTTTCGTGATGGACCATGGCCGCTGCATTCTGTGCCGTCGTTGTATTCGCGCCTGCGAGGACATCGCCGCCAACCACACGCTCGGCCTCAACCAGCGCGGTGCCCGGACGATGATCAGCGCTGACGACGACGTGCCGTTCGGTGAATCTAGCTGCGTCTCGTGCGGCACCTGCCTGCAAGTCTGCCCGACCGGCGCGTTGCACGATCGCCAAAGCGTTTATCTCGGTCACGAATCGCAGATCAAACGCACGCCCGCCACTTGCGTCGGTTGCGCGGTGGGTTGCGGCATCCACGCGATCACGCGCGACAATCATCTGCTGCGCGTCGAAGGCGATTGGGACGCTCCCAACGGCGGGCTGCTCTGCTCGGCCGGCAGGTTCGAAGTTGTCGAACCGAAACCGGCCAGAATCCTCCAGCCGCTGGTCCGCCGCGACGGCCAACTTGTGGAAACGAGTTGGGACGACGCGCTGGCGTTGATCGGAACGAGATTCAGCGAAGCGCACCTTGTCGCCGGTGTCGCATCGCCCCGGCTCACGTCTGAGTCGCTGGCGGCCTTCGAGTGTTTTTTCCACGACGTGCTGGAGAGCAGTGAAATCGCGTTGTTGTCGGGCGAAGTCCCGCCGCTCGACCTCGGCCTGATGGCCTCGTTGCGTGACGTGGCCAATGCGGACTGCATCGCGGTCATCGGCGGCAACCCGCTTCAAAACCAAAAGGTGCTCGGTCATCTGGTCCGGCGGGCGCTCGACAACGAGGCGCGGTTGATCATTGTCAATGACGAGACCACCGGCATCGATGACTGGGCCGAACTGCAACTCGAACTCGAAGACATCTCGTTCCGCGCCGCGTCGCCGTTCGAGCGGTTGAAGACCACTTACCATTTGCGTGTCAGTGGCGTGTTCGAATTGGAGAAAGCCATCGTATCCGCACAGCGGCCGGTGTTGCTCTACGGCTCCGGCCTCAGCAGCAGCGTCTATGCGGCACTGCGGACCCTGCCGGCGCAAGCGCGGTTCCTGCCGTTGGTCAAAGGCGCCAACGCCGTCGGTGCGGCCCGGCTCGGCATCGAGCCGCGGCCGGTGCGCGGCGACGCGTTGTACGTATTGCTGGGCGATGACCTGAGCGATGGCCAACCGTTGCCGCAAAGCGAGTTCACCGTCGTCCACGCCGCCGTCCGTTCCGTGTGGACCGATGCGGCGGACGTAGTGCTGCCCTCGCCCACTTGGGCCGAGCAACGGGGCCACGTGGTCAATCTCGAAGGCCGGCGGTTGCCGGTCGTGCCGTTGTTGCAGGCGCCGGCATCGGTGCCGTACCACAGGCAGACGTTCGTGAAACTAGCGGAACGAATGGGGCAGACGTTGTCGCCCGAAGCGCTCGTGCACCTCGCGGGACCGGAGTAACGAAAGGATTGACGATGCCGAACAAGCCCACTGTCGCAAGCGATTGGCTCGCCGGCTGTGCCGGTTGCCACATGTCGTTGCTGGATATCGACGAACGGATCGTCACGCTCCTGGAGCAGGTCTCGCTGCACGCAACGCCGATCACCGACTTAAAACATCCGCCCGAAAGCGGCGTAGACGTCGGCATCCTTGAAGGCTGCGTCAATAACTCCGCCGGAGAACACGTCGCCAAGCAGATGCGCGCCCGCTGCAAAGTGCTCGTGGCCCTCGGCGATTGCGCGGTGTTCGGCGGCGTGCCGACGCTGCGCAACGGGGTCTCCTGCCGCGAAGCGTTGCGGCGCGCCTACATTGAAACCGAAAGCACCGCTGAAGGCCGCGTTCCGAACGACCCTGAACTCGCCGTCATGCAGGACGCGCGGGCACTCGACCAGGTGGTCCCGGTGGACGTGTATCTCCCCGGCTGCCCGCCGTCGGCTGACGCGATTTTCTTCGTGCTCACCGAATTGGCGGCTGGCCGCACACCGGCGTTGACCGGCAAGAATCTCGACTGGCATTGACACGGCCATGGCAAACACCATCACAATCGAACCGGTAACCCGCATCGAAGGTCACGCGAAAGTCACCATCCACCTTGACGACGCGGGCAATGTTGAGCAGGCGCGGTTTCACGTCAACGAATTCCGCGGCTTCGAGAAATTCTGTGAAGGTCGGATGTTTTACGAGATGCCGCTGATCACCGAACGAATCTGCGGCATTTGCCCGGTCAGCCACCATCTCGCCTCGGCCAAGGCGGGTGACGAAATTCTCGGCGTCGAACCGCCGCGGCCCGCGCGATTGCTGCGCGAACTGATGCACATGGGCCAGACGATCCAATCGCATTCGATGCACTTCTTCGAACTGGCCGGTCCCGATTTGATTTTGGGGTTCGACGCCGATCCGTCCATCCGCAATGTTGTCGGCCTCTACCAAGCCGACCCGAAACTCACCGTCAAAGCGATCACGCTGCGGAAATTCGGACAGGAAATCATCGCCAAACTTGGGGAACGCCGCGTTCATCCCAATTTCGCCGTCCCCGGCGGCGTCACCAAGGCGCTTGCCGCCGCCGACCGCGACGCGATGTTATCACAGGTGGAACTGATGATCGCTCTTGCCCAGGATGGCATCGCTGTGATGAAAGCCTGGATGGAGAAGCACGCAGAGGAAATGGAAACTTTCGCCGCGTTCCCCACCGGCTACCTCAGCATGGTCACCGACGACAACGCCGTTGCCCTTTACGACGGCGCCTTGCGGATGGTGGATGCGCAGCGACATCTGATCGAATGTTTCGATGGCCGCCAGTATCTTGAGCGTATTGCCGAGCATGTCGAGAACTGGAGCTACCTCAAGTTTCCGTACTACCGCAAACTCGGCTGGCCCGGCGGCGCCTACCGCGTCGGCCCGCTTGGTCGCCTTAATGCCGCCGAGAGAATGTCCACACCGCTGGCGCAAAAGGAATTTGACCTGTTCCATGGCCTGCGCAAAGGCAAAGTTGTCGAAGGTTCGCTGTATTACCATTACGCCCGGTTGATCGAGAACCTGTACGCCATCGAACGTGCTCGTCAACTGCTCGAAGACCCCGACATCCTCTCCACGGAGATCCGCACCAACGCTTGGCCCGCCAGGCGCGAAGGCGTCGGCGTTATCGAGGCACCGCGCGGTACGCTCTGGCATCATTATTGGGTGGACGAAACCGGCCGGCTCGAAAAGGTCAACCTCATCGTTGCCACTGGCAACAACAACTACGCCATGAGCCGCGCCGTCGAGGAAGTCGCCAAGATGTACATCCACGGCGAACCAGTGAAGGAAGGCATTCTTAACCGCATCGAAGCCGCCATCCGCGCCTATGACCCCTGCCTGAGTTGCTCCACACACGCCATCGGCCAGATGCCGATGGTTGTGGAAGTTTTTAACGCGCGCGGCAACTTGCAACAGATGATCAGTCGCTCGTGACGCCCTAAGCTATACCTGCTTTGAAGACCGTTTGAAAGTGGTTGCAGACGAATACGGAACCGCTTCCTGCGTTGGTGTCCCACACTCTCTGAGCAAGGTCTTGTAAGTCGAACGGTTTCCGAACGTAACGGTCCCCAAACGCGGTGAGCAAGAGACAATCCGTCCCGTCCTGAGACAGTTTCTTGTGAGCGCCGGCGTGAACATGACCAGATTGTCATTCATATTCCTTGGGAAAATCGCAAAAAGTGTCGGCTTCGAGCCCACAACTCAGCGGCTGCCTTTTGGTTCCAACCCAGTCCCGTCAGGTAGCTGCTGCTTGCAATATGGCGATTTGCTTGAGGAATTAGGAACTTCCTCTGTTTCCCGTTGCTTTGGCGGCAGTCCTTTATCCCGCCGAAATCATCGCCATCTATGGAATCGGTGGGAGGTCCAATCATTGCAACGCCCCCGCATCGCGGTCTTTCAGTTTGCGGGCTTCAATTATCAGAAGTCGCAGATTCCCAGACGCCTGGGGTAGGCACCGGGGGATTCTGTGTGCTCGCCACATGAAACGCGGTGAAATTCCCATCACCCGCTCCAATTTCCCGCTATTTTCGCCTTCAGAAAAGCTATTGCACTTTGGAATACCGTTGGTATATTCCTTGTGAAACTTTTCTCAAAGTGGTCGCATCGGGTCGGATTAAATAGAAGAAAACGGTCATGGCGTATTTCATTACAGACACTTGTATTGGCTGCACCGTCTGCGAACTGAAGTGTCCCGTGGACACAATCAGCGGCAAGTCCAAGGAGCTGTACATCATCCACCCCGAAGGCTGCATCGATTGCGGGGTGTGCGCCATCTATTGCCCGGTCTCATGCATCCAGGACCAGTACGGTAACCTCGTCACGCGCATCAAACCGAGCCAGATCCCGAAGGCGAAGGTCATCGTGGACGACTGTACCGGCTGCGAGTTCTGCGTGGACATCTGCCCGTTCGATTGCATCCATATGATTGAAGACCCCACGCTCACGGGCGCGGTCCACTACAAAGTGGCCGAAGTCGTGGCAGAGGAATGCGTGGCGTGCCGGCTGTGCGAGATCGTCTGTGACAAGGATGCCATTATCGTGCCGAATGCTCCGACCCATCGGGCGGCGATGTTGCCGTCTCAGTTGGAGAAGCACTAGTTCTTTCAAATGAGTGACGCAAAGCAGTCAGGGGAAGCGCCTTCACCAGGCGTGGCGGAACCGTCGGCAGAGAAATCGACGTTCGCGACGCTGGCGGTACAACTGTTTGTGATCCCGCTGGCGGTCGTGTTGTTCTGCGTGGCCCTGGCGGGGCTGTTCATGTGGCTGACGGCCGAGCGCAAGGGGCTGGATGATTACCTGGGTGCGTTACGTGCCAGTTCGGGCGAACAACGCACCCGGCAGGCACAGTATCTGTTGAATTACATCCAGGACTCGAAGCGCTGGCAGGGAATTTTCGATGTCACAGCCCAGATCAGTGCGGACCGTGAACAGTTTCTCGCAAAAAACCCGCACGCCGTCACGGACATCGTCCAGGTCTTTGAAGAGTCGAAAGGTCAGGACCCGAAGACAAGGCGGTATCTGGCGTTGGTGCTTGGCTTGTTGGGAGATCGCCAGGCTATCGCGTCGTTACGCGAGGGGCTCGATGACGGTGACGCCGAGACGGTGAAGAATTGCCTGTGGGCATTGGGCCGGCTTGACGATGAAGCCTCCGCCCGGCGGATCATCGAGTTGACTCACGGCGACGAACAATCGGTGCGCCTGATGGCGGTGTATGTGCTCGGGTCGATGGATAGTCCGGCGGCGCGCGGTGTGTTGGAAGCGTCGCTCAATGACCCGGATGAGCTGGTGAAGTGGAATGCGGCCTTCGGGCTGGCGAGCAAGGGAAACGCAGTCGCGTGGGATGTGTTGGCGAGGTTGCTTGACAAGGAATACGTTGACCGTGTTACTCAGTTGATGCCGAAGGAGGGTCGCCCGTTGGCAGAGAACATCCAGCGGTACCGGGTGGCGGCGGTGATGTGGGTGGCGAAATTGGATCCGTCGAAGGCCACCCCGCTGCTGGTAAGAATGAGCACCGGCGAAGCGGATTTGCGGGTGCGCAACGCGGCGATTCAGCAACTTAATAGTTTGAGACACAAATAACCATGGCTGAGCTGAAATTTGTAGGAGCGGACAAACCCCAACTGGGGCAGCCGTTGAGTCCGCGTGAAGAAGCGGTGCGGCGGTTGAAGGCCAAGGGGTTTCTTGATCCCGCCGGCCAACCCATGCCGCGTCGACAATTCCTGGTGAGCCTCGCGCTCGCGTGGGCGACCTTCGCTGCTGCGCTCGGGGGCGGGTTGACCGCGCTCTTTGCGTTCATGGTGCCGCGTGTCGATTTCACCCGGGTCGACGTCTTCAAAGTCGGCCCGCCGACCAATTTTGCGCCCAACACGGTTGACGAATCGTTCAAGGCGGCCCATCGCATGTGGGTCGTGAACCACGACAGCCGCATCTTTGCGATCCAGTCCGTGTGCACGCACCTCGGTTGCACGCCGAACTGGATGGACGGCGAACGCAAGTTCAAGTGTCCGTGTCACGGCAGTGGCTACACCATCGATGGCATCAATTTTGAAGGCCCGGCGCCGTTCCCAATGCGGCGTTATGAGGTCACCCTGGCAGATGACGGGCAGATTGTCGTCAACGAGGGGCGGCTGTTCTTCTGGGAAAAGGGTGAATTCGACGATCCGCGCGCCTTCGTTGCGGTGTAAAGAGCCATGCTGAACAAACTCAAAAACACGGTCCTGGATTCGCAGATCAAGAAATCGATCTTTCGCGTCGGCATTCCGAATACCGACCGCAAACGCGTGCTCATCGTCCTGGGTAACGTGTTCTTGCACTTGCACCCCACGAAAGTGCGCACGAGCGGTGTGAAATTGCGTTACACGTGGTGTGCCGGCGGCCTGAGTTTCTTCCTCTTCCTGGTCCTCACGCTGACAGGCGTGCTCCTGATGTTTTATTACCGTCCCACCGTGGAAGGCGCGTACGTGGACATGCTCGACATCCGCTCGCAAGTCCCGTTCGGCATTATGCGGGAACTGCACCGCTGGAGCGCCCACGCCATGGTCATCATGGTGATGGTGCATATGTTCCGCGTGTTCATGACGGGCAGTTACAAGCCACCCCGTGAGTTCAACTGGGCGATTGGCGTGATTTTGCTCGTCCTCACATTCCTGCTTTCATTCACGGGCTATTTGCTGCCCTGGGATCAGCTCGCGATCTGGGCGATCACCGTTGGTTCGAACATGGCGAAGGCCACGCCGCTGATGGGCGCGGGTGGGCCCTTCGCGGACTTTTTGCAGATTGGCGGCGTGCCGCTGGTGCATCCGGGCGATGACGCGCGGTTCATGCTGATTGGCGCCAAGGAACTTGGCGGCACCACGTTGTTGCGATTTTACGTGTTGCACTGTGTCGGCATTCCGCTCATCGCGGCGGTGTTGATGGCGGTGCATTTTTGGCGTATCCGCAAAGACGGCGGCATCTCCGGGCCGCTCTAGGCACGGAAGCGGGCAGAAATTTCAATGGAACACGCAGCGGCAGGTCATGGTGTATTATTCGAGGCGTTCAAGGAGGTGGCCAATATCCTGGCCACCCCGTGGCTGAGCTTTTCACTCACCACGATTGGGCTGTTGCTCATGCTGCGCTTCCGCCGTTACGTTTTCAACTGGTGGATCGGCATCCTGGCCATTGCGATCGAGAGTGGCGTTATTATCTGGGGAATGAAGGACCCGAATTTCTCCCTCATCGTCGGCAAGCCGGACAACGTGCCGATCACCGCGATGTTGTTCATCTCCACCTTTGTGCTCTGGCTGGCGATGACGCAGGCCGTGAACAACGACCGTCGCGTGGAACAGAAGTTGCCGCCGGATGAAAAGGAGACTTCCAACCAAAAGACCTGGGTCTGGCCCGACCTGCTGTACATTGAGTTCATTGCGCTGATCATCTGCTCCATCGTATTGATCCTTTGGGCGATTTACCTGCGCGCGCCGCTCGAGCAGCCCGCCAATCCCGCTGCCACGCCCAATCCGTCGAAAGCGCCGTGGTACTTCCTCGGGCTGCAGGAAATGCTCGTGTACTACGATCCGTGGTACGCGGGCGTGGTGCTGCCAAGCATCATCGTCGTCGGGCTGATGGCAATTCCGTACATCGACACCAACCCGAAAGGCGGCGGTTACTTCACGTTCGCCGAGCGGAAATTCTCGATTGGGATCTTCTTGTTCGGCTACCTGGCGCTCTGGGTGTTTATGATTATCACCGGCACCTTCCTGCGGGGGCCGGGCTGGAATTTCTTCGGGCCGTTCGAGTACTGGGATCCGCACAAGATCGTCGCGCTGAACAACGTGAACCTTTCTGATTACGTGTGGGTGAAATGGTTCCAGTGGATTTACCAAAAGACGCACATCGAGTGGTTTAACCAGGGGCTGCCGCAGGTTCGCAACGCGATCCCACAATTGCTTCCGCCGGATCCCACATCGATCCGCCTGTTCCTCGTGGAAGTCGGTCACGCCATCAAACGCGAATTCGCCGGCATCCTGTTTCTGGCCTTTTACTTCCTCGCCCTGCCGGGCATCCTCGCCAAGACGATTTTGAAGAAGTTTTACGAACAATTGGATTTGGCCCGCTACAGCGTGTTGGTGATGTTGTTCCTTACCATGTTCACGTTGCCGCTGAAGATGGTGCTGCGCTGGACGATGACCCTGAAATACTTCGTGGACACCCCGTGGATCAAGTTCTGAGGCAATGAGAAACCAACCCGAGACCCTCCACGAGTACAACATCCCGCGCCTGCACTGGTGGTTCCTGCTCAGCGGTTTTGTCTTCCTTTTAAGCCTCGTGCTGATGATTTGGGTCGATTATTCCGGCGGCTATGCCCCCTGGCTCGCCTTGCACGGTGACCGTGAGTGGAAGAACTACCAGCACCAGTTTTACACGCTCGATATGAAACGTCTGGCGGACGATGCCAAAGCCGCCGAGGTCAAGGCGAACGAGGCCGGTCTGGCCAGGATGCAGGACGACTTGGAAAAGACAAACGGGGAGTTGTCGGGGAAGAAGGCCGAGGAAACGAAATTGCAGGCCGCTGTGGATCAAGCGCGGGTGGAAGACGACCTGATTACGCGCCAGTTCACCATGGAAAAGGCCATGCGCGACCAAGACCGGTCGTTGTACGAAGAGGCTCTCGAGCGCGACAACATGAATACGGACGTACCCGAAGTGCGTGAGTCGAAGAACAAGGCCGAGAAACAAAATGACTTCGTGTCGAAACTCGATCTTCTTAAACAGCAAGCCGATGCCAAACTCCAGGCGACCAAGGACAATCAGACCGTGCTTATGGGTCACGAAGTGGAATTGCAGCACAACATCAAGCGCCTTGACGACGGCATCAAACTCTTGACCACCCGCTACAAGCAACTCGACAGCTCATTGGTCCAGGGCGTCGTCAACGCACCGGTCATCGAATTCGCCGCAGGGACTATCAAGGTCGAGCAGATCATCGCCGACAAACATCACACCGATGTGAACTTCGCGACTGTCCCGCGCGTGGATCGTTGCATCATGTGCCACAAGGGCATCGACCGTAAGGACCCGACACCCGAAGACCGCGACTGGCGCGCCAAACACAAGATCGAGGTCATTGAGTGGTCCAGACAGCCACAGCCGCTACGCAACCATCCGCAAATGGATTTATTCGTCGGCGACACCTCGCCGCATCCGGCCACCACCTACGGCTGCACCGTTTGCCATTGGGGTTGGGACCGCGAAACAACGTTTTCGCGCTCCGGCCATACACCGGAAGCTGAAGAGAAGCAACCATACATCTTGGACGCCTCGACGAAGCAGTGGGTGAAAGCCCCGAAGAGTGAAGATGACGAGGATGACGATACGAAGGCGCAAAAGGTGGTGGTGTCGAAAACCAATGTCGTCGAAATGACCCAGAAGGAAGTGTGGCAGAAGAACCACAACTGGGAAGAGGAAGAATTCCTCATGCAGCCGATGCGTTCGGCCAAGTATGTGCAGGCCAGTTGCCTGAAATGCCACAATGCCCAGACCAATTTGAAAGGTGGCGAGAAACTGGACCACGGTCGCCGCCTCATCGAGCAGTTGGGCTGTTGGTCGTGCCATAAGATGAAACAAATGGAGACCTACACGACGCACCACGTCGCCGCAGGTGAGGATTTCGAAGGTCTCTGCAAGTTTTACGACGTGAATGCCGACGACGTGCGCCGGCTGAATGGTTTCCCGCAGGAAGTTTCGCTGACGATTGGCCAGGAAGTGAACATCCCGATCCGCACGCTGCGCAAGCCGGGTCCGAGCCTTTACAAGGTGGCCAGCAAGACGAACAAAGAGTGGATGCGCAAGTGGCTCGACAATCCGGTTGCCTTCCGCCCGAACACCTACATGCCACGTTTCTGGGGACTCGACAATAACGCGGGCACGCCAGACCGCAATGCCGTCGAAATCAACGCGATCGCGGAATACCTTTTCGCCGTGAGCGATCAGCCGAAGTATCCCGTGCCGCCGGTCCAGGGCGACGCCGAAAACGGCAAGAAGCTCGTCGGTCAACTCGGTTGCATGGGCTGCCACGTCATCGATGAGAAGCTGATGGACGTCAAGGTGCCGGCGTCGCTCAAGCAATACATGGACGACTGGCAATACCGGCGGTTGCGTTCGCAAGGGCCGCAATTGGCCGGTGTGGGCAGCAAGGCAGGGGGCAACTGGCTTTACGCCTGGCTCAAAGACCCGAAGCAGTATCATCCGAGGACGAAGATGCCGAACTTGCGCCTGGGCGATCAGGAAGCGGCGGATGTCGCCACGTATCTCGCCGGTCTTCACAACGAGAAGACCGACCAGGAAACTCTACCTGAAGCGAAAGGAGAACTCCTCGACAAGGAGACGATCGAGTACCTCCAGGTGACCTTGCCGATGGAAGAAGCGCGGAAGAAAATCAACAACCTCGACGACCTCATTGAGCTGTATTTTGTCGATGAAGAGACCATGAAGTACTATCAGGACCCCGCGCGGCTCGCCCGGGAAGAAACCCAGCTTAAGGCTTTGCAGAAGGAATTTGAGGAAACGTTCGACGATGCCGTGGACCGTAAGGCGAAGAAGCTGGCCGCGCAGATCGAGCAGGTAAAAGTTAAGATACAGGCGGCGAAGCAGACGGTTGCCGGCATGCAGTTCACCGACAAGAAGAACGTTTACCTGGGTAGTAAGCTGATTTTTCGGTACGGCTGCTACGCCTGCCACGACATCCATGGGTTTGAAACCGCCAAGCCCATCGGCACCGAATTGAGCGAGTGGGGCAGCAAGCCGGTCGATAAACTGGATTTCGGCCTGGTGGACATTGAGAAGGGTCGCCTCTCCTGGTTGAAGCAGAAACTCCATGCCCCGCGCTCGTTTGACAGAGGGCGGATCGATGTCACGCGCATGCCGCAGGAGTTGCTGAGGATGGGGAAATTCAACCTGACTGACGAGCAGATCGATCAGATCGTCACTGTCGTCTCGGGCATGACCGATGAGAAGCTGACGCCGAACGAAGCGCGGCAATTGACACCCGCGGAATTCCAGATCGAGCGCGGTCGCTGGACGGTGAAGGAATTGAATTGCATCGGCTGTCACATCGTGGAAGCGCAGGGCGGCGCCGTTCGCGCGACCGGCATCGCGACGGGGATGGAGCCGCCGCTGTTGAGTGGCACCCCGACGCAATTGCATCAAGGGCAGCGCACCCAGCCCGATTGGTTGTTCCAATTCATCAAGGCGCCGCAAACCGGCCAGATTCGCCCGTGGCTGCACGTCCGCATGCCGACCTTTGGATTGACGGATGGCGAGGCCAACGTGCTCGTGAAGTACTTCGCGCTGCAGGGTGAAGCACAATTTCCGTATCAGTCGCCGAAGATTGATATGACGCCGGAGCACCTGGCTGCTGGCAAGCAGTTGTTCGAACAATTAAAGTGCGCGTTGTGCCACATCGTCGATGGCAAGGCGCTGGGCAAACCGCTTGCGGAGATTCCCGAGGAGGATCTGCCGCGATTGGCGCCCAATCTTTCACAGGCGCACCTGCGTCTGCAACGCGACTGGTTGGTAAACAAATGGCTCGTGGAGCCGTTGGCGCAGCAGCCGGGGACGCGTATGCCGCAGTTCGAATATGGCACGGCTATCGCGCCGAACATCCTCGGTGGCGATGGACGCAAACAAATCGAGGCGCTGGTGGATTACGTGCTAACATTGGGCACGCATGAGCAAGTCGCGGAAGTAGTGCCGGCACCCGCGCCGGTGGCGGCGCCGACGCAGCCGCAAGCGCAACCCTAACGTGAATTTTCGTGTCCGAGAGAGCGTCTTAGCAGTAGTAGCAAAACGAATCAACTTTGGCCTTGAAAAAGGTTGGTTCCAATAGAAGACTGGTCGATTATCGACTGAAGGAGAGCGTAAATGAAATTATCGAAGTTGTTGATGGTAGTTGTCGTATCGGTTCTCGTCACCACGGTTTCACACGCCGCGGATTCCGCGTCAGTTTCCGGCAAGATTACGTTTGACGGCAAACCTCCAAAGCAAAAGAAGATCCCGACGGATGCGGATCCCAAGTGCGCGGAGATGCACGCGGATTCGCCACTACTCAACGAAGAAGTGGTGGTGAACGCCGACGGCACCTTGAAGAATGTCTTCGTGTACGTGAAGAGCGGCCTGGAGGGGAAGACCTATGACACGCCGAAGACCCCGGTCGAGCTCACCCAGACCGGCTGCCATTACGTACCGCACGTGTTCGGGATGATGGTGAAACAGCCGCTGGAAATTATCAACAGCGATGACACCCTGCACAACATTCACGCCATGCCGGCGAAGAGCAAGGAATTCAATGTCGGCCAGCCCAACAAGGACATGAAGACTGTCCGCACCTTTGCCGAGCCCGAGATCATGGTGCACTTCAAATGCGATGTGCATCCATGGATGTCGGCGTACGTCGGTGTGATGACCAACCCTTTCTACAGTGTGAGCGGCGATGACGGCGCGTTCTCGCTGAAGGGACTGCCTGCCGGCGAATACCAAGTGGCTGCCTGGCATGAGAAGTATGGCGAGCAGGTCCAAAAGATCAAAGTCGGTGACGGCGAAGCCAAGACCCTCGACTTCAAGTTTTCAAAGCCTGCCGAATAAGGCGGGCCTGGCGTGGCTGGTTGTCCGTTGCGGGCGGCGTCGGAGTTATCAACGGCGCCCGCAAACGGTTTGTTTTTGAAGGGGACGCAGATCAATGAGAGAAGCGCATCATCACGAAGAGCATCACGATGAGTTGCCGTTTTGGCGGCACTATATTTTCTCGACGGACCATAAGATCATCGGTATCCAGTACGGACTGACCGCGCTGGTATTTTTATTCTTCGGCTTTTGCCTGATGCTGTTAATGCGCTGGCAGTTGGCCTATCCCGGCAAGCCGCTGCCGATTGCCTTCCTGACGAACTTGCTCGGGGAATCGCGCATGCCCGGCGGGGTGATGGCGCCGGAGTTTTACAACCAGCTCGGCGCGATGCACGGCACGATCATGGTCTTTCTCGGCGTGGTGCCGCTGGCGGTGGGTGCGTTCGGGAATTATCTGGTACCGCTGCAAGTCGGTGCGCAGGACATGGCGTTCCCCAAGCTCAACATGTCCAGCTACTGGGTGTACTTTATCGGCGGCGTGGTCATGCTCGGCAGTTTCTTTGTGTCCGGCGGCTCGGCGCAGTCCGGCTGGACTTCGTATCCGCCGCTTTCAGTCATCACTCCCCAGAGCCATTCGCTATTCACGGGCCAGTCCCTGTGGCTGACGGGCATGGTGTTCCTGATCACCTCATCGCTCCTGGGTTCGGTCAACACGATCACCACCATCATCCAGTTGCGGGCGAAGGGACTGACATGGATGCGGCTGCCATTTTTCGTATGGGCGCAGTTGGTCACGGGCTTCCTGCTCTTGCTGGCGTTCCCGCCCTTGGAAGCCGCGGGCGTGATGCAACTGATGGATCGCATGGCGGGCACGAGCTTTTTCCTGCCCACCGGCCTGGTGGTCGGTGGCAAGGCGCTAAACGTAAGCGGCGGCGGCAGCGCGTTGCTCTGGCAGCATCTCTTCTGGTTTCTCGCGCATCCCGAAGTGTACGTGTTGATATTGCCCGCGATGGGGATTGTGGCCGAGGTCATCGCCAACAACACTCGCAAACCACTGTGGGGATACAAGTCCCTGGTTTATTCGGTGATATTCCTCGGGTTCATGTCGTTCGTCGTCTGGGCCCATCACATGTTCCTGACGGGCATGGGCACGGCCATCAACGCATTCTTCCAGACCACCACGATGATCATCTCGATCCCGTCGATTATCATCCTGACGGCGCTGATCCTCTCGCTGTGGGGCGGTTCCATACGGTTCAACGTGCCGATGTTGTTCGCCCTCGCATTTCTACCGATGTTCGGCATTGGCGGCCTGACGGGCTTGCCGCTCGGCCTGGCGAGCGCTGACATTCATTTACACGACACCTATTACGTCATCGGCCATTTCCACTACGTCGTCGCGCCGGGGACACTCTTCGCGCTCTTCGCGGGCATCTATTACTGGTTCCCGAAGGTCAGTGGCAAACAGATGAACGACTTCCTCGGCAAGCTCCATTTCTGGGGCTCACTCATCTTCATGAACGGCATCTTCATGCCGATGTTTATTGTGGGCATGGCGGGTGTGTCGCGTCGTCTGTACGACGGCGGCACTTCCTATCTCCACGCCCAAAACGTCCTTTATCTGAACAAGGTTATGTCGCACTCCGCGTGGGGCCTGGCGGTTATTCAGTGCATTTTCATCGTGAACTTCTTCTGGAGCCTTTTCGCTGGACGAAAGGTGACCAGCGACAATCCGTGGGAGGCCACGACCCTCGAATGGGCCACCCCGACTCCGCCGCCACACGGGAATTTCCTCAAGGTTCCGGAAGTGTTTCGCGGACCTTACGAGTACAGCGTGCCCGGTGCGGAGAAAGATTTTCTTCCCCAGAACGAACCCGACAAGAAGCCAGGCGACCCGAACAACCGAGGAAAGAAATAGATGTCTACTGCCATTGAGATTCCTTATAACTCGACCGAGCGACCGGATACCGGCCTGTACAACGCCAAGCTGGGCGTGTGGCTCTTTCTCGCCTCGGAAGTGATGCTGTTCGGCGCGCTGTTTTCCACCTATGTGCTGCTGCGCACCGGCGCGGACACCTGGGAAAACGGAGCCCAAATCGGCCTGAGTATCCCTTTGGCCACGATCAACACGCTGGTGTTGATCATCTCCAGTGTGACGATGGTCATGAGTTGGGCTTCGTTGAAGACGAAAAACTTTGGTAAGTATAAATCGTACATGGGAGTGACGATCCTGTGCGGCGTAATCTTCCTGGTAATCAAGGGTTTTGAATACGCGCATAAATTCGAGAATGGGATATGGCCGTCGACCAGCACATTCATGGCGATTTACTTTACGATGACCGGGCTGCACGGGTTGCACGTCATCGGCGGCATGATCGTCAACACCTACCTCTGGGGACCCGGCGCCAAGATGTGGCAGACCGACCCCGAACGCTTCACCAATCGCATCGAAGTCGCCGGTTTGTACTGGCACTTCGTCGATCTCGTGTGGATTTTCCTGTTTCCAACACTCTATCTTTTGCCGGGCAAATGACCTAGATTGGGACACCATGAGTGATACGCATCACGAAGACGTTCAGAGTCATGTGAAGACCTACATCAAGGTCTTCGTCGCGCTGGCGGTCGGCACTCTGGTCACGGTATTGGCCTCCAACATTCACCTGGGCATCGTCCTCGGCATTATCGTGGCGTTGGTCATCGCCACGGTCAAGGGCTCGCTGGTGGCCGGTTTCTTCATGCACCTGTCCGCCGAGCGAAAAATAATCTACTGGGTGCTCGTGCTCACCGCGGTGTTTGTGGTGGTAATGATGGGGCTGATTATGTTTACCCGGCAGGACCAGCAGGGTCGACAACAGGGGATTTTCGCCGTGCCGCAAGGACACGTGCCGGCGCATCCCGCGGAGTAGACATGTCACTGAAAACGTTCCATATTATCTTTGTCACGATGGCCATTTTGCTGTGCCTTGTGTTTGGTGGTTGGTGCCTCAACTCGGATTTCGCGAAGGGACACGTGGGTTATGCGATTACTGGATACGGCGCATTTGGCTTCGGCGTGTTGCTGGTGTTGTACGAGATCATGTTTCTCAGGAATTTGAAGGAGAAGAAATAAAGTGATGAGCATCTTTCACCGTGCCAGGAAGCTGATGGTGTTTGTGTTGGTTGCCATGATGGGTTTGACACCACGACTATTGCTGGCGTGTGCCGTTTGTTACGGCGCGCCGGGAGCGGCGCAGACGCGCGGCATGAATTTCGGCATTTTCACGATGCTGGGTGTCACGGGTGTGGTGCTGGGCAGCTTTGGGGGCTTGTTTTTTTGTTTCGCGCGGCGGGCGCGCCGTTACAGTGCGGAACTGACGCCCTAACGATTCAAGCGAAAAGGACTGAACCATGTTGCAGAAGCTTCTAGGATTACCGATCAACGCCTCCGAACGGGGGGCGCAGATGGACAGGCTGATTTTGTACGTGCACATCCTGATGGTCGTGCTGTTCGTGGGATGGATTACGTTTTTCCTCTATACGCTCTTTCGCTTCCGCAAGGGCCGCAACCCGAGGGCGGATTACACCGGCGTCAAGACGCACGCCTCTTCGTACCTGGAGGTGGCCATCGCCGCGATTGAAGTCGTCCTATTGGTCGGCATCTCGATTCCATTCTGGTCGTGGAAAGTCAGCGCCTTTCCGACCGAACCGAACGCAGTACACGTGCGGGTGATCGCCCAGCAGTTCGCGTGGAACATTCACTATCCCGGTCCCGACGGCATTTTTGGTCGCACCGACATCAAGTTGGTCAATGAAGAGTCGAATCCGATAGGTCTCGATCGCAAAGGTGATCCGCACGCGAAGGACGACATCGTGACCCTGAACCAGCTTCACCTTCCCGTGAACCGGCCCGCGGTCATCGAGATCACCACCAAGGACGTGATTCACAGCTTTTTCCTGCCCGTCATGCGCGTAAAGCAGGATGCTGTTCCGGGTATGTTGATTCCCATTCACTTCATTCCGACCAAGACTTCCAATGAGATGCGCGAGGAGCTTGCATTTACCCTCACACTTCCCGCCACGAAGGACCTCGACCCTTACGTCTCGATGGAAGACTACAAGGCTGCCGATGGCACGGTCCTGGTGAAAAAGGGACACCTCATCAGCAAAGAGACGGCAGCGAAATTGGTGACCAGTGGCATCACCTCAGTCCGCATCGGGCCGCACTACCCGGCGGAGATTGCCTGCGCCCAACTTTGTGGCCTGAGCCACTATCGCATGCGGGGTTATCTCACGGTCGACAGTGAGAAAGATTACGCGGCGTGGGTGAAAGACCAGGAGGATTCACTGGAGGAATAGCCCCCGGCGGCTCATTGCTTGCGCTGATTGAGATGAACAATCCCTCCAACCGTTGGCTGCATCGCTTCGCTTGTCTGCTGGCTTTCGCGACGTTTCTCCTCATTTGTGCTGGCGCGAGCGTGACCAGTCACCGCGCGGGCTTGGCGGTCCCCGATTGGCCGACCACGTACGGCCGCTTCATGTTTTCTTTTCCGATATCGAAGTGGGTTGGCAACATCCGCTACGAACACGTTCACCGGCTGATCGCCAGCGTGGTTGGAATGTTGACCATCGTCCTGACATTTTGGCTGGCGCGGAAGGAGCCGCGTCGTTGGGTACGCCGCCTCGGCATCGCCGCACTGGGCGTGGTGATTGCCCAGGGAATTTTGGGCGGATTGACGGTGAAGCTGATGCTCCCGCCACCGATCTCAATTGCACACGCGAGCCTGGCGGAGGCATTTTTCTGTATCACGGTGGTTTTGGCATTTATCACCTCCGAGCGCTGGATACAGGCGCCACCGGCTAATGAAACAGCCAACGCCGGGTTGATTCGACGGTTTGCCATGGCCTCGACAATCGCCATCTATTTACAGATCATCCTCGGGGCGACGATTCGTCATTCCGAGTCGGGAATTCTCGCACACATCATCGGCGCCGTTGCGGTCCTTGGGTGCGTCATCACCAGCATGGTGATCGTTCTGTTCACCCGGAGACAACGGGAATTCCTACGGCCCACGTGTCTGCTGATCGGCCTGGTTACGGCGCAGATTGCGTTGGGTTTGGTGACGTTGATGGTGCGCGTACCGAAAAATGCCGATGGCCAATTGTCAGCTGTCCAAATCGTCTTACCGACGCTGCATCTTGCCCTCGGGGCGCTGATTCTGGCGACGAGTCTGGCAATCACGCTGAAGACCTACCGGTTCCTGGCTTTGCCGAGAGAAGAGACGGCGCTGCCATTTGCCGCAGGAGCGCTTTCATGAAGAATCTCTCCGCCTACATGGAATTGACGAAGCCGCGCATCCTGTCGATGGTGCTGGTGACGACAACCATCGGCTATTTTCTCGCGGCGAAAGGGATTCATCCGCTGGGGACACTTTTCCTGACGCTACTCGGCGTGGGTTGCGCAACAGGCGGCTCGGCGGCGTTGAACAACTATCTCGAGCGCGACGTGGACAGCAAGATGGTGCGCACCCGCGATCGCGCTTTGCCAGCGGGCCTGATCCAGCCGGCGAATGCCCTGGCCTTTGGCATCACCCTTGTGCTGCTCGGGCTATTCATCTTGGTTTGGGCGGTCAATTTGCTCACCGGCTTTCTCGTGTTGCTCGCGGCATTCCTCTATGTGCTGGTTTACACGCCGATGAAGCGCCTGACGTGGCTGAATACGACATTTGGCGCGATCCCCGGCGCCATTCCGCCGCTGTGCGGTTGGGCCGGCGCAACCGGTCGACTGGACGCGGGCGCGTGGGTGCTTTTCCTGATTCTCTTTGCGTGGCAACATCCGCACTTCTACGCGATCGCGTGGATGTTCAAGGACGACTATCGCGACGCGGGTTTCAAAATGTTGCCTGTCGTCGATCCGAGCGGCGTCAGCACGTTCCGTCAGACGATTTTATTTGCCATCCTCTTGCTCAGTGTCTCGGTGCTCCCCACCGCCATCGGTATGACGGGAAGGGTGTACTGCATTGGGGCGCTCATGATGGGCTTGGCGCTGCTGGCGGTTGGCGTATTGTTCACCCGCTCGAAATCGTTCCTCGACGCGCGCCGGTTGCTCAAGGCCTCCGTCATCTATCTTCCGCTACTGCTACTGCTCATCATCATCGATGCGGGCTTTTAGGAGCTGATCCCCATGAGCGACTCTCTTCTCGTGGTCGAAGCACTGACACACCGCTATGGCGAGCGCACTGCCCTCAGTAATGTCAGTTTCCAGGTCGCCAAGGGCGAGATCTTCGGCCTGCTCGGCCCGAATGGCGGCGGCAAGACGACGCTCTTTCGAGTTCTCAGCACCCTGGTTGCACCCAGTGAGGGAAGCGTGCGCATGTTTGGAATCGATGTGGTGCGCGAGCAGGGCGAAATCCGGCGCCGCATCGGCGTGGTTTTTCAATCACCAAGTCTGGACCGTAAACTGACCGTGCTTGAGAACCTCCGCCATCAAGGTCATCTATACAATCTTCGCGGACAGGAGCTGCAGTCGCGGATCGACCAGTTGCTTTCACGGTTCGGAATGGCCGATCGCAAAGGCGATCTCGTGGAAACGCTTTCGGGTGGACAGCGGCGGCGGGTGGAGCTGGCGAAGGGCCTATTGCACAAACCGCAGGTGCTTTTGCTCGACGAACCGAGCACGGGGCTCGATCCCCGCGTACGGCGCGAATTGTCAGATTATCTCGAGCGCTTGCGCGATGAAGACGGCATGACCATTTTATTGACGACACACTTGATGGAGGAAGCGGATCGATGCGACCGCCTCGCGATTTTGGACCGTGGCCAACTCGTGGCCCTTAGCACACCGCGCGAATTGAAGGAGCAGATCGGCGGCGACGTGATTTCGGTTGAGACCCGCCAACCGCAGCCGCTGGCCGAACAGATCAGCAAGCGGTTTGGCATCGAGGCGCGGGTCTTGGATGGCAGCGTTCGCGTCGAGCGGACGAACGGACACAAGTTCATCACGGAATTGGTCGAGGCGTTTCCCGGTCAGATTGACGCCATCAGTATTCACAAGCCAACTCTGGAAGATGTGTTCATTCATCGCACGGGTCGCCGATTCGAGGAGGCGCAGGCGTAAGCGTGCGACCCCCTGATCCGTCTTTGCGTGAGGCAATTCGCTTGCGGCAGCGCGGTGAATACGCCAAGGCGTGGCGCATTCTGCGGCGGTTGCACAGAGCCGATCCTGACGACGTGCGGGTTAACTACCAATGCGTATGGGTGTGCGACTTGCGAGATGACGAGCGCGCCGCGGTTCCCTTCTATGAGAGCGCAATTCGAGGTGGGCTGGCTGGCGAAGATTTACGCGGCGCGTTGTTGGGACTGGGCAGCACTTATCGTTGCCTCAGCAAATATCGCCGTGCGGCGACAGTGTTGCATCGCGGATTGCGGACTTTTCCCAAGGCGCGCGAGTTTTCGGTGTTTCTCGCCCTCACGGAATACAACCTGGGCCACCACGCCTCCTCGATGGAAGCACTCTTGCGCATACTCGCGGAGACGACGCGTGACCCCGGGCTGCGTCGCTATCAACGAGCTCTGCTATACTATGCGGACAAGTTGGATCGGAAATGGAATTGAGACTGAGATCTCGCGATGAGCACAAAGGCTGAGACCAATTATTTCCTTTTGCCCGCGTTCACGCTCTGGTGGCGTGAAATGGTGCGGTTCTTCCGTCAGCGTGACCGTGTCATGGGTGCGCTCGGCACACCGTTGGTGTTCTGGCTGTTGCTCGGGTCGGGGCTCGGCAAGTCCTTTAGCGCGCCGGTTGCGCCCGAAGGGCATGGATATTTGGAGTATTTTTTCGGGGGCACAATCGTGCTGGTGTTGCTATTTACGGCGATTTTCTCGACCATCTCGATCATTGAAGACCGACGTGAAGGATTCCTGCAGGCTGTGCTCGTGGCGCCGGTGGGACGATTCGCGCTGGTGCTGGGGAAGATTCTCGGCGGGACGACGCTGGCACTGATCCAGGGCCTGGTGTTCGTTTTGTTGGCGCCGCTCGTAGGAATTTCCTTGAGTGTCGAGTCGGTGATCTGGCTGGTCGTGGTGATGTTTTTGCTGGCCTTTGCCTTGACCGGCTTGGGATTCCTGCTCGCCTGGCGGATGGACTCCACGCAGGGATTCCACGCTATCATGAACCTTTTTTTGATTCCGTTATGGCTCTTGTCCGGGGCGGTGTTCCCGCCTTCCGGTGCGCCGGCGTTCATGCGCTGGATCATGATGTGCAACCCGGTTTCCTATGGCGTGATCGCGATCCGTCACGGATTGTACTGGAATGTGCCGCAGGCGACCGCGGGGATGCCATCACGTGAGCTGAGTCTGGTTGTGACGGCGGTGTTTGCCGCGGCCATGTTTCTGTTGTCGCTGAAGGCGGCGCAACGGACGACGCGGGGGGATTTGCAGTGAAAATAAAGACCATTTTGAACATTGGTGTGATCAGCACCTTTGGCGTTGTTGTGGGGTCGATTCTAATGATCGTGATGCGCGGGGCGCCGACGAGGGCCTCGGCGATGGAAGTGCCCGTGCTCGGTTCGGTACCTGAGTTTTCGCTGACGGAGGCGAATGGCACGGCATTGCGGCGCGCGGACTTGCTCGGGAAGGTCTGGGTTGCCAGCTTCCTTTTTACGCGCTGTGGCGAGGCCTGTCCGCTGATGATGCGGCACGAAGCGCGGCTGCAGCCGGACCTCCCGTTGCGCGATGACTTGCGGCTCGTAAGTTTTTCGGTCGATCCGGACTGGGACACGCCGAAAGTGCTGACGGAGTACGCGCACACGTTTGGCGCGGACCAGAGCCGCTGGTTGTTTCTTACCGGCGACAAGAAGCAGGTCTATCACCTGGTCAGCGACGGGTTCCATCTGGCCGCCCAGCCCGCTGACCCCGCCAAGGAGATGCCGATCCTGCACAGCACGAAGCTGGTGTTGGTGGATCGCGGTGGCGCGATTCGTGGCTATTACGACAGCTCGGATCCCGTCGAGATGCAGAAGCTCATTCGCGATGTGCGTCGAGTGCTGGCGGAGCGGTCATGATCAGTTTGTCGGACCTACCCACCGTCAACGCGACTCTGAATGCAACCAGCGCCGTGTTTCTCGGGCTGGGTTACGGATTCATCCGTCAGAAGCGCGTGACGGCACACCGCGCCTGCATGATCGTGGCGACGGTTGTGTCGGTACTGTTTCTCATTTCATATGTTACGTACCATGCGCACGCAGGCCGGAAACATTTTCCGGGGCAAGGGTTGGCCCAGCCGGTCTATAGCACAATCCTCTTCACACACACAGTATTGGCGATGGTCGTGGCCCTCTATCTGGCGCCCGTGACGTTGGTTCGCGCCTTGCGTGAACGATTCGACCAACACAAGCGGATTGCGCGCTGGACGTTGCCGATTTGGTTTTACGTTTCGGTGACCGGTGTGATCATCTACTTCATGCTATATCATTATCCATTTTAAGCACAATTGCTCAATTTCGCCTTATTGGTCGCCGTCCCAAGCTGAACAGGCCTTGAAAAGGTGGAGGCGGGTGTGAGAATCGGCCTTTTCCCGCCGCGATTGCGCTCACATAATGCCTGATTTCATTGGCGAATCAAGCATAATCGCTTTTACTCAACTATACCTTTCTTAACTCGTTTGGTGTCCGTTTTGGTGTCCACTCTCGCAACCCACATCCGACTTCACGGCTACCAAATGACAACCCAGGAGGCTGCCTCCTAAGCTTTCCTTTGGAAACCTTTCCGTCTCCCTCGAAATCTGGCGCAGCTGATTAATGATCAACTCCGCGTTTCACTCAGAGAACCGACACCTATTCCCTGATGCGCTCCTCTAAATTCGTATCAGGTCCAAGATGACACCGGCATGCATCAAACACTTGCTTCAATTCATCTGGAGCATGAGAAATATCGTACGTACTGGTCCGCCAAGAAGAGCCGTCTCTACTATAGCTGAGTATCACGAGGTTTCTAAGATCAGGTTGATCAGACTTGTCCGGTAACCGACCAATCGCATTGATTAACTCTTGCACTCCAGCATTCGCAATCCCATGACCTGCTCCGCGCCTAGAGGCATGCAGATCCTCAGTTCCTCTACCGTTGGCACGAATGTGGCAGTTCTGTACCGTGTCCAAAGTGCCGCTTGGGAATTGCGTGGCATACAGCACAAGCTTCAGCGTGTTGTTCGTCAACCCCTCCAGTGTGTCCACGTGCGACTGTATCAACGCAGCTACTGTCGCCCGGTGAAGCGCTAATTCACTAGACGCTTCGAAATCAGTAGTTGAACTCTTCCCCTGCGCTGACCTTGAAATGGCACGAATGGGTTCGTTTGCCTTTGGCGCAAGCGTGACCTTACTCCCGCCAGCTACCCCAAAATTCTGACCGCCACTGTTTACTGTAACCGAACAATCCGGCGTTGCCTGAATCGTGATTGCGTAGCGATTGGTATCACTCGTCGACACCCCTTCCGGTAGGTTCTTAAAGAAAGGGACATAGTAGAAAATCCCATCTCCATTATGTCGAGCAAGCGGGCACCTGTAGCAAAATGTGATCGGAGATTGGTTTTTCACCACCGACGGGAACATCAAGAATCTAGCGACAACTCTGTAAAAACCAGGTTCAAGAAATAACTTTTCTGCCATTTCTTTTGAATAGTCCCTCCGCCATTGCGCGACGTGGATGTACGAATTCTCGAATAACGGAATTGTCTCGGGTGATTCGCTGGCGACCTTCAGTCCGATTGTCGTATCGATCGGCTCCCTGTAGGTACGGTTCTCAAAGATCAGCGGGACCCGGCCGTCATTGTACGGAGAAAACCTGCGAAGAAGGGGAGCGCTATGTTGTCCCTCTGGAAGCCAGATAGGCAGATCCACTGTCACATAATCTGCGACCCGCAGCGACGAGACGCGCGAAAAGTCTTCGTCAGACCGAAATGTAAATGTCGCCACGAAAGTTGCATCCGTCGGCGAGATGGTAGCCACAAATTTTTCAGAATTAAGGTAAGTCTTTAACTCGGGAGGCGCTACTGCGGGATTGGCAGACGCCGTGCCGCTGATAAGAACTCCCACAAGCAAAAAAATCCGCATCTTCTTGAGACCCCACTCTCTAGTTAACGCTCAACTCACTCCACCATTGAACTGCAATTATCGTCCAATAACAATCTGAAAAACGAGCCACATCGAAGAGGTGTTTGTCCGCTTTCCTCTTTTCTGGGCTTCGCTAGCCCACCCCCGTCAGCAGGCGTTCCCCAATTTCACCTCAACTACTCGCCTGTGTGGCGAGCTCAATCACAGTTCTTCTAGTCCTGCGTTGATTCTGTTTCTGCCAGTGCTGTGTAACGACGTTTGTCATCTTCGCCAACCAATTCCGGTCTTGCATTAGTTGGAGTAGCTCTGCCGTCGCAAAATACTTCACGCTGTTCGCAGGTGCGTTCCCTAACGGCTTCAAGAGCCGGGCCGCCACTAGGACGGGAATGTCGTGCGGCTGACAGTTGATCACCCAAGCCACTTGTTCCGCCGTGAGTCGAGCGGGTAGTCGCCCCAGCAACAACAGGAACCGATGTTGATCGTCCCGCATATTATTCGCTCGATAGCTTGAAGTCCGTCGAATCCTGGGCACGTCGGTGGCTGAGTAGCTTCACGTTCCACCATAAATCCTCTTTGGTGACATACTTCGCGCAGTAGTCCGCCACGTCATCACGGCTGTTCACCGGTTCAATTCGCGCCCGACCGTAACGGTGAAACCATTCGCGCCAAATCTCCCGCCTCGACTTGCTCTGACAGTCACACCACAGCGCGTGGACATGGTAGCCGTCACGACTCGGATTCTGTTCCAACGCGTAGAAGTACGACACGCCCCACAACTCTTTCTTCATGAACTTCTCGTAACATCGTTGCGCCGACCAAATGGATGCCTCCCAGGCGAACGTCATGTGTGAAATCACCTGCCACGGCGCGAGTCCATGCACCCAATCTCCCATCTGGATGTGCAGGGCCGCCGCTTTCATCCGCAACTCTGGTTCAATGTTTCGGGCATTGTTCATTTTGCACTCTTACTTACCGACCTCTGGACACACCTCTCGGACAAGGATGGTGGCGGGGCGCGGGCTGAAGCCCGCATCCCCGCCAACCACCCTCGGGGCCGTCCTGTGTGGCCACGATACGACTACTCCAAGGGCAGCACCGACACCGCACGAATGATGACGCCATTCTTGGCATCAAATTGGTTCGGCTCCATCAGATCGAATTCAACGACCACCCGTTGCCCCTCTTTGAACTGGCAGGGACACTGGGCGACCGCTTGTTCCATCGTCTGGACGCTGCGCGGGCACCACACCTGGACGGTAGGTGCCTTCCCGTCAGCACATTGAACTTCGTAAAGGTTCACGATGCCGACAACCTTCTTGGCTTTGTTTTGAACTTCCTTGTGGCGATGCGCCACAAACTTGGCAAGGACCACACGACGGCCCGCCAAGAACTCTTCGACTGCGAGACTTTGTTTCATTGGTTTCCTCTGGCTTGCTACGCGACAGGAGCGCCACACCCTTCGCCGTCGGTCATCACGACGATTAGTCCGTTGGTTGCTCCAACCACGGTGGACAGGCGGGCAGAGGTGAGACAATCGAACAAAACGGTGGTGCCGCTTTGCACACTCGACCGCGAGTTGAATTCGATTGTGTTTGTACTCACGCGCGCAGATTACGCGTGGCAAGAGAACTGCGGAAGTGATTGGGACACACGCAGAGGTTCGACTGTCCTAAACCTTGGGCTTCTTCTCTGTCTTCTGTCGTGGCCCAGTCGGGCGCTTCGTAGTCAGCCCCAGTCGTTCTCGTCGCTTCTTGATTGCGGCAGGGCTCAGGCGCTTCCCTGTGACCTTGTAAACAGCCTTCGAGAGTTCCTTCTCAGTCAGTAGATTGTAGCCCTTCCGTAGCCAATCCAAGGCGAGTGTGTGATCAACCGGGCTTAGTTTCCTCTTCGGTTTGCGCAGTGTCTCGGTGAATTCAGAAATCCACTCCGTACCAATTGGATTACTCCGCTGCCACGCTTTCACTTCCTTTTCCGTCCACGAATGGGAAAGCTCGGCGAAGAAAGCCGCAACCGCCTCTCGTTCGAGCTTTCTGCGTTTCCTTACATCTTCCGTGGCATACGCCTGCTGTAACAGAGCGGCCGTCTTTGGCTGCATGCCAGCCAGCACTTTCAACCGCGCTTGAAATACGTCGTATGCTTCCAGTGACCGAGGATCGGGCTGCTCATCGGGAAAACGATTCTTAACGTATGCGATGTCCTCTTCCTTCTGCTTGAAGCATTTGCCGATCTCTTCAAGTTCCTGCTTACTCATTTTGCAGAAATCGACCATGCCCCGCACCGCGCGCCGCGCCTCTGCTTCCGTTCCGTCTATCAGATTTATCAAAGTCGGCTGTTCGCGCCCATCTCCATACCGTTCCCAGCGAACCACAACCCACAATTCTTTGTCACCCATTGCTTTGAGGAAGAGCCCGGAGAAGGTATGTTTTCTACGCGTCTTCACAGCACTTGCTTTGATTTTTCCCAATCCGACAAATTCGCGACACGAATACATGGGCGTCAAAGCGACATGGTCAGCATATTCAATCATCCTGACACCATCGAATGGCGGGATAATCCCCTGACCTTTGTAAAAACCCTTCGTCAGTCGCATAAGCTCAGCACTACTACTTCACCTTTGCTTCCGTTTCAAATTCAACCCCTGCCAAGCGCGCAACCGGGGCGAAGGGTATAACTTTTCCCCGCTGCTCCCGTTCGTAGTCCTCCAACGCTGGCAACAACACTTGTGCTTTTCGCGCATACGCCCGATGCACCGCTTTGCTGTTATGGCCAAGGGACTCTTGCGCAAACCATTCCGGATAACCCGCCACTTTGGCACGTTCCGCCCAAGCGTACCGGTAAGAATGCAGCGTGACGCCTTTGATGCCGAGACCGTCGCAGCGCTGCTTGAACTCCGTTGAGCGGTCGCCACTACGCACGCTCGCCAGATAGGGGAAAAGCAGGCCCGTTGCTGGCAAAGTTCGCAGGATGCTCGCCACTTCGTCGCCGAACCGGAGCAAAGCAATCGATCCCGTTTTCATGCGCGCGAACGAAATCACCTGTTGCTCCCAATCCACGTTCGTCGATTCAAGGCCAGCGAGATCGGCTTGCGACGCGCCCAGGTGCCACGCCATTTGATAGAATGCCCGACGTTCCGGATTCTGTTCGCGGGCGATGATACGCGCGTGTTCCTCCGCTGTAATCGCCCGCTTTTCCTTGAACCGCACCGCCGGCCAGAGGCGTTTTGCAATCAGCGGCCACGGAAGCCAGGTCATCGACAGACAGAAGTTGTGGAGCATTCGCAGGTGAACATTCGTGCTGACAGTGCCGGCCTTGAGACACGCCAGCAAATGCTCGGCTTGCGTCTCCATGATGACCCGGTGACGGATGCCGTCCAAGGCCTTCTCTTTTGCGGCGCACCGCCAGCGTCTTTGCGTCGAGCCCAGCTTCGATTCAATAATGAAATTGAGGGCGTCTTGCCACGTTCGCGTGGCGATACCTGAATCAGTTCCGGCCAGGTAGGCCCGCGCGATGTGCAGATTCAGTTGCGGTTGTCGCCGTGCCGTATTCTTGGCCTCAACGATCTGGCTTGCCTCATCTTCCGTGACCGCGCCCAAGCTGGAGCGTTTGCCAGTTTCCGTATCGACGCAGTAGAAGGCCCCGCCGCGGTTACCCCGACGAATTAAACGGTAGCGTGTTTTCACATTTCCTTTCACGCAACCGCGACTATAAGCGAGGCCGACTCCGCTCGGTCAGCGAGTAGTGGACGAGTTAACGCCCGTTACGCTGAATTCTCACGGAGTTGGAAAACTGGTGTCCGTTCTGGTGTCCGTTGTGGACCACTCGGCTCCGAACTCGTTGCTGCACTCACAGTTAGAGTTGGAGGCGGGTGTGAGAATCGAACTCACGATAGGAGTTTTGCAGGCTAAAAATGGGGGTTTCAGCCTGTTTCCGCCTTTAGCTAATCTTGCATTGAACACTTTGATTGATAGTCATTTACGTGATTTCTGCAAAACTGTCAACATCGTGAAACATCGGGCAACTTTGAGCAAGGTGAGTATCACAGCGAGTATCACAGAAGTTTCAAGGACGGATGGTTTGGGGTCGTTGTGCGACGAACTTCGGTGTCTCGGCATTAGGTTTTACCCCTACCAAGAAGCGGACACGCTGAGCCTGCTTGAGTAGATGCTCAGGCCGCACATCACCGTAGGTGCGGGCGATGATGGCCGGGCCGCTCTTGTCGCCGATCAACGCGGCAATCTCCGTATCGGGCAATCCTGATTCCCTACACTGTGTCACGAAGAAACTACGCAACCCGTGAAGCGTTACATGCCGCATTCCGGTCGACCGACAGAGATTGCGCAGCTTGTTCGCTACGGTGGGATACGGCAGCGGACGGTTCACATCCAAGTCCGACGGGAACAGCATGTGGCTCGGTGCGCGTGTCTGCATCTCATGGAGCAAGGTCTCCATTTCCGGCAGAATCGCCACGAACGGGTTGATGCCGCGCTTCTCGCGTTTGACGTGTATCACGCCGTTTGCCCAATCCACTGCTTCCCAATCCAGCCGTAGCGCCTCACGGACGCGCAGCCCGGAGAACCCTAGAAACAAGAGGCAGTCAGCAATCACATCCTCGCTGCGTTGTCGGAACGTCTGCGCGATGATGCGCAGTTGTTGAGGCGTCGGCGCGGTCTCGCGGCAATGGCGCGTGTCTTCTTCGCTGTGGTAACGCCCTCGACCCGTCAGCGGATTGGCCTTTAGTTTCTCCTGTCGAACAGTGTGCGCCAGCGCATTACCGAGTGTCTGCAATTCGATGTCCACGCACCGGTCACCCGCCCGACTACGGCGCAGCTTCTCACCATGCTGCCAGGTGTATCCACCGTTTGCCCGCCATTTACGGTAGGCATCGCAATCCTTTAGTGTCAGGCTCACCGCCGCGCGCGATCCGAAAAATGCCTCCAACCGCTGGATCGACTTTCCCTCTGTCTCCCGAGTCGCGGCAGTTTTCTTGATGCGGCTCTTGCGATCAGGGAAACCAAATTCGACATACTCTTTAAGCACTGCGGCCACAGTCAGCCGGTTGCGCTCCAATGCCGCCTGCTTCGGCTCAATTCCATGCTGGCGCATCACAGCATCCTCACGCCACTTCGCCAGAACCTTCCGCGCCGCCGCAATCTTGTCAGTGCTGGTGCAGCGAAAGGTTTGTTTGCCGTCAACGCGCACACGCGCGTAAATCATCCCGCCGCGCCAATACAACCCAGGCTCGCCCTCAATCTTTTCCGGCGTCACCAATGCGGTTCGCTGCTTCGTCTCCCCTGTCTGTCCGTCGCTCATCTTGCTGTTATCGGTTCTATTCGTCTTTGGCCTTGTCGTCCTTGTCGGCATTGAGGCTGACGGAATGCCGCTCAATCCACGTCTCCAAGTCCCGCTCCCGGATGCGGCGCGCCCCACCAATGCGAACGAAACGCAAGCCATGCTGATTCATGAGTCGCCAAATTGTTGTGCGGCTCAAGTTGAGCCGCTCGCCCACTTTCTGAATTGTGAGGAACTTGTCTGACGGTGTGTTTATTTCAGCCTTCACTGGAGATGCAAGTGGCGCACTACAAGCGTCACGCTCCTCAAACACGGACACCGCCTCCGTGTTTTTGTGCCTGAGTCGCGGCGTCGGTCGGCGTTTCTGAGAAACCGAAGCGAGCGACTTTCTTGCACATGCGCGTGATCTCGTTGACGACGCGTCGCAAATCCTGCTTCGGAAAACGCTCTGCGATGAGGAGTCGGACGTTCGCGGTGATGTCGTTGGTCATGAGTTCCAAAGTCTCGCGTTCGCTCCGCAGGTAGTCGCGAAGGACTTGTCGCGGGTTATCGCCAGTGCGCAACACATCCAGTGGTCCATGCGCCTTGGCGTAAGCCGAAGCGACCGATGAGTGATCAATCACGGCATATTCCAAGCCGTGCTCACTAACTCGCTTGCAGAGGATAACTTCGTTGTTGTTCAGCCTCATCAACGAAGCGCAGGCTTCCCACGGACTTCGACCGCCAGCCAAGTCGGGCAACTCCGCATGCCCGCTCTGTGCTTGAGAATCAAGAGAGCCAAGCCCAGGTGCGCTTGCCTCGACCTCGCGCAGCTTGTCGCCGATCAAACAGAGCGCCTGGTAATCGCCCTTGATAGCACCAAATGCTTCAAAGTATGCCGCGTGCTCCGTGTCGCTCATCCGCTTAAGCGACGGTGGGGTCACGCCCTCCCGGTGTTGTTGGCCCTTTCTCTTGATCATGCGTCTCCTTTCCGTGCCCTCATTCAGCCTTCAAGAGTTTGAGCAGTTCCGACCGAGGCACGAGCAGTTTGCCCCGCAGCACGCGGCACGCGCGCAGTTTGCCGCGCTGGATCATCCGATAGACGCTGAAATAGTGGACACCCAAAAGCTCGGCTGCTTCCTCGACGGAATAGACAAGGCGATCCGTCTGCGTCAGAGCTTCCGGCAGCGTCGGCGGTGCGACGTTCGCTGATTCGTGGTTCCCAGACATTGGAGGCCACTCTAATCAGTGGGGCGCGTTCTGCTGTTCGCGCCTGCGAACAAAGTCACCTCACGATTCGGGTCACCCCATGACGAAGCAAACGTACGATACCAGCTTCGCAGTTTTGCTGTTGACTATTTACTCAACATCGTCTAGCTTAGAGGCGTGAAATCGCAAACATTTGGTCAGCGAGTGCGATTGCTTCGGCAGCTTAAGAACCTGTCTCAACGCGAACTCGCCGAGCGAGTAGCTGCTCGCTTGAAGGAGGATGACGGACGGGGGTTCGACTTCACTTACCTGAGCAAGATCGAAAACGACAGGATGCTGCCTCCCTCTATCGCAGCCATTATCCAACTTGCAAAGGAGCTTGGGGCTAACGAAGATGAGCTACTGGCATTGGCAGGGAAGGCCCATCCAGACGTGGCTGACACAATTAAAAACAGTGAGGGAGCGCGTGTTTTTTTCAGGTCGGCCAAAGACATGAATTTAAGTGAGGAACAATGGCAGGAGCTTTCACGAAAACTCAAAGAAGAAAAGGCCAAGTGAAATTCTTCCGCAACCAGCAGATCGAGGAACTTGCCGAAGCACGTCTTGCGGAGCTAGAACGTCTTGTGGGCAAACCTTTGACGCCTCCAATCCCAATTGACCTGCTGGCCGAAAGAATTTTGGAGCTTAATTTTTTGTGGGATCAAATTGATGAGCTCCCTGGGGAAATGATTTTGGGAGCGCTTATTCCCAAGAAGAGGTTGGTCGTATTGAATGAGAAGCGCCGAGGGCTTTTCCAACAAAAGCCTGGCTTGGAGCGCTCCACCAAAGGACACGAGATGGGGCATTGGGACTTGTTCGTTGATAAAGCAACTCTCGATCATCCAGCTTTGTTTGGCGTCGACGAACAAGGCCCGTTTGCTTTTCGGAGTTGTCCTGCGGGAGAAGTGACCGTTCTTAAGATTTTACAATCATCGCCCGAAGGCCAAGAACTTCTTCGCAAGATGAATTCACGTGCTGATGAATCTAGTGAAGCAAGGGCCGTTAACCGATATGCGGCTGCCATTTCGATGCCCAAAGCGTTACTGCGGGAGGAGGCCCTGAAAATTGATCGCACAAAATGGCCTAATCTGTATCGCTTAGCAGAACAGTTCGGCGTCAACATCAGTGCGCTAAGGGTGCGCTTAGAGCAACTCGACCTTTTGCGAATCGGGAGCAACAACGTTTTGTACGAGTCGCGGGACAAGGCGGTCGGACAAGGAGCCCTAAATTTATGAGTGACATGGCTCTTTTTTTTGGTCGAACTATTGAGTTGAGTGTCAACACTACATCTAAGTGGTGGGCGGATCGTCACTTTAAGCAGTCGGGAACCCCTATCCGCCGAAGGATACGAAACACTAAAGCAGCGCACGTTGTGCGCGAGTCTCTGCGCTCGCGCGGAACGCAACCAAACAACAGCAGAGAAAACAAGGATCAGGAGAAACAACATGGCCAGTAGACACGAAGTACGATGCATTAACAAAACAGACCGTTACAACCCTCATGAGCGAATCAGTCACATCGGTGGCTCAAACGGTTCACGGTGGAAAATCACGGAGGAAGAAGCCATTCAAGGCATTGAAAGCGGCAAGTGGGAATTCTACGTGAATCAGGGCGGTAGAGTTGTGGATGTTATCGTTGCTGTTAGCCGTTTTGGACACAAGTATCTTAAGACCATCGCCGATGGCGAGCAGCCGGACAATCTGCTGAGCCTGCCTGAGTGCCCGTAGATTCACACACAGAAACCCAGTGCCAAAGGAAAACAATCCAAATCGAAAGGATACATTGATATGAGTACAAATGACAAGCAGCCGAAGGGAGACCGCGTCGAAGAGGTCATCATTGTTGAAGAAATCATCATCGAGGAGGTCGATATTGAAGAATGCGCACGCGCAGGCAAGCACCCGCCGAAGGCCAAGCGGTATCGGATTCGAGTTGATGACCGCTATTTCGTAGTGACCGAGCCTCGCATGACGGGGCGGGCCATCCTGTTGTTGGCGGGCAAGACACCACCCGAAAGCTATATCCTGACACAGAAGATACGGGGCGGTGGACTGCACACGGTCGAACTGGGTGAGGTAGTCGACTTCACCAAGCCGGGCATTGAACGGTTCAACACCTTGCCGCGTCAAGTCCAAGAGGGTTGAGCAATGCGTCGGCAGTTTTCTCTCCCAGAAGATGACATTGAACAGCTCGATTCGTTGGGAGTCGATTGGGAAACCATTCGAGAGGCTAACGGCCAGTGGCTTCTGCTTCATGGGTTGGCATTTCCGCCGGGCTTTAACCTCCCAAACGGATCGGTTGCCGTTCAGATTCCAAGCAACTATCCAGTTGCGCCACTCGACATGGCCTACTTTTTCCCCCATTTGGCCCTAGCCGACGGTCGCCCCCCCAGGCAGACTCAAGCTCGCATGAGTGTAGACGGCAAGGAGTGGCAACGCTGGTCGAGGCATTATTCCTGGATTCCCGGGCAGCATAACGTTGGAACCCATATTGTGCTCGTCCGCCATTGGTTGGAACACGAGACAGGGAAAAACTAGAAATGGACGTCCCCAGCAGGAGACTGCGCCTCACTGAGGAGCAGCGAATTCGGTTACAGTGCCATCTCTTTTCCGGCGACGGGCGAGAGTCGGCGGCTTTGGCTCTATGCGGGACGCGCATTGGCAAGGACAACCAGGTCTATTGTGTACATGAAATAACCGAAGTTCCCGTCAAGGCTTGTTCGCTTCGTAGCCGGTCGGCAGTTCGATGGGACGTGCAGACGCTCGTGCCTGTGTTGGAGAAGGCACTCAAGCGAGGGATGTGGGTGATGAAGATTCACTCCCATCCGGAGGGATATGAGCGATTTTCTCCGCAAGACGACGAAACGGATTCTCAATTGGGGAAAGCAATCGAGGCAGTTCTGGAACGCTCACCAAGCCTGATCAGCGCATTCATGTCGCCATCTGGAAAGCTTTGGGCCCGTGTTGTGGACACCGAAGCGGGTTTTCAGGCCGTGGATCGAGTAATGGCCGTTGGCGATGAGGTATCCTTCACTAAAGCCGAATCACGGCTGAATGAAGATGAAGTCAACTTGCGAACCCGTCAGGTGTTTGGAGATGGAACTGTAAATCTGCTCAAATCGATGACTATCGGAGTGGTTGGCTGTTCGGGGACGGGTAGCTGGGTAATTGAAGCACTCACTAGATTGGGTGTCGGACAACTCGTTTTGATCGACCCTGATCACATTGAGCGTAAGAACCTGAATCGAATCGTTAACTCTAAGGCAGTCGATGCAGAAAACAAACGCGCGAAAGTAAATGTTCTGGCAGATGCGGTTCGAGCGATCGGACTCGGTACGATTGTCGAAACCTTCCAATGCGACTTGGCTAAGACGGAAGTGATCAATTCCTTGGCAGGCTGTGATTTCCTGTTTGGATGCATGGACTCTGCTGATGGCCGGGACCTATTGAATCGGATTGCCGCATATTACTTGGTGCCCTACATCGATATTGGAGTTCGGCTGGATGCGGACGGTCGCGGTGGAATTGAACAGATATGTTGTGCATTGCATTATCTAATACCGGGCGGCTCAAGCCTTTTATCGCGGGGGGTGATTACACCGGAACAGGTGCAGGCGCAGGCACTGCGCCGGACGAACCCGGAACAGTATGCCGCTTTGAAAAGGGAAGGCTACATCAAGGGTGTCGCTGTTGACCGACCAGCGGTGATCAGCGTGAACGGCTTCGTCGCGACGCACGCTGTGAACGAGATGCTCGCACGAGTGCACCCCTACCGGCGTGACCCGAATCAAGGCTTTCGATATCAGGTGTTCTCGCTTTGTGATGGATCTTGGCTACAACTTCCAGATGGCCCGCCCTGCAAGCTGCTTTATCGTTGCGTCGGCCGGGGCGATGTGAATCCGCTGCTAGGGAACCCAGCCTTATTATGAGACGCATCTTCCGAAAACGGTTGGCTGATTGGCTTCGCGCCAATCGCCGTGAACCGCCGCGGTTCCGGACGCAGAAGACCAAGCGACTGCCCGATTTGATCCGTCCCAATGTGATTTACCAGATCGGGGATGACGAGTGTGTTTGGGCTGCGGCACTCCGCTGTCCTTGTGGCTGTGAGGATGTGATTCACCTAAGTTTGGTTCACGATGCTCGGCCTTCGTGGAGACTTCAGAAACACAGAAATGGGCACGTGACCTTATTGCCATCGGTAAGAAGAACCGTAGGGTGCAGGAGCCACTTCATCATCTACCGTAGCCGAGTCATCTGGTGCTTGCATGAGGTCGAGGAATACAGCTTCTGAACTGAGCACAGACTTCAATGCGCGAGCTGCGGCAACGGGGGGTCTCCGACCCGATCATTGCTCCGCATGGATTTCGCTGACCTTGATGCTGACGATGTAAACACTGTCGTGATTCGCTGTCGCAGCGTAGCGCGCTGGCAATTCTTTCACCCAATCGACGGCAAGCCTTTGAAATGCCAGACCAAGCTCCCGCAGATGTTTTCCTGCAATCTCGATCTCGTGTGTGTGAAAAAGAAGCGTGAGGAGATCACCTTCATTGTGCCGCTCAAATCTCACGACATTGAGATGGTCATGGGGAAACAGGAAAAAGCTGCCGTCGGCCAATTCCACACGCAGCATTTGCGCTTGCGCGTCCTTGTTCCAGCACACGAACTGTTTGCTAGGTGTTTCGCGGCCAGCGTTATCGTTAATGTGGCTGCCCTTCATGAGGTCACCGCAACTGAAGGCGCTTGACGAATGTGGCGTGTTCTCCGGGCGGCCATGAACTTGCGCATCCGTTGCTTGATGGTCACCGCGAATGCGCGGGGATGACGATAACTGCGAACCCACCTCCAAGGGATTCCGAGCCTTTGGACGAATCCTTTGGTTGCTAGGTCCATAGCCAGAGCGCGGTCGCCAGAGCGGAGAATGTTCTCTCGCAATTGTGCTTTGTCGCTGGTGAAAATCTTGATGCCTTTGCGCCCGCGCGAGATCGTCACGTACCACTGCTGCCGGTTCGTGGCCGGCTTGATGGCGGAATCGGAAAACAGGACGTAATCGACAGTCTTGCCCTGTGACGCATACGAAGTGATCGCGAAGCCGCGCACGAACTGCCGGTAATTCTTCGCGAGAGTTCGCCCGTCGCGGAGCTTGATTCGTCCATCCGTTGACACTTTTTCGACTGTGACCAACTCGCCATTTGCGACGCGCCGCCCGTCTGTGGCTGCCGCGTTGGCTTTCAGTTGGAGCCGGTCACCTGTTGCCAGCGCGAGTTCGCGAGGCTGGCATACGGTGAGACGATCCACAAACTTGAACGGGATGGTCCGCACGCTGTTTGCACTTTCCAAGACGACTCCGGTGCGCGTGATATCCACGAGACGGGCTGCATGACCTTTTTTGAAGCCACCCGCGTTGCGATTCAGCAGCACAACGCTGTTCTCATCGTAGAACCGCCGATCCCGTTTCTGCGCGGCTGTCAGATCGACCGGCTCAAGCGCGGTCATCGTCTGTTCGTTCGCGCCTAACAGGCCGCGAGACTTCAGGGCGGAGCGCACGCGCTCGTTTACCTTGTGAATCTCCGACCACGTTTGCGAAACGACCACAACCGAATGTTTCTGATCGACCAAGGCGAGGAACTGTTCGGCGAGGTGCTCCTGCCGGTTGAGTGACGAACACTCAACGAGTGCGCCTTGCCGCTCCAATCGGCGGAACGAATCACTGAGCTTACCTTCGGACGCCTCTTTCACGGCCTGTTTGTATTCCGCGATCTGCGCTCGCTCCTCCTTGGTCTTGCCACGGGCTGGGTCTTGCCGACGAATTTCTTTCAGTTCGGCTGGCTTCAGTCCCGAGTATTTTTCGATTGCCCACAATGCGTCGGATGCTTCCACCGGACCGTGCTGGCGCGTATCCCCGGAGAGAATGACCCGGCCCCCGCTGTCTTGGACATAGTGAAGAAGCTGCTGCATTTGCTTCGCGCCAATTTGTCCGGCCTCGTCCACGATGACAACCGCACCACGAGGCAATTGCCGCTTCGCGAGGAATTCGCTGACGGTCTGAGCGCCAGTCATTCCATCATGCTCCAGATCGATGACCTGCTGGCGTTGCGGCGCTATGACTTGCAGCGGGTGCCCGGTCGCCAGCAGTCCGTTCCTCACTTCCCGAAGTGCATAGCTTTTGCCGGTGCCCGCGCCACCGCGAAACAAGGTCACAAAGTCGCGGGAACCCAATATGTGCTCGACCGCTTGGCTTTGATCCTGGTCGAGACCAGACTTCATGACCGAGTGATTTACGCAGAACGGACGAAACTGTCTGATCCCTTCCCTTGCCGTGGAGACGATGTCCCATTCGCGGTCCAACACCGTCCGTGTCGTAACTCCGTAACGACTGTTTGCGTTACGGACATAATTCCGCTTGCGGGTGACATCCTGAATTTCCGCAATTGAGACGTTGCCGCCTCGCACGTGTTCCAGTGCGTGTCGCCACAGTTCGTACTCCGGGACGACCGAGCGGCGGTCAAACAGGTGTTCTTCCGCCCAAACAACCGCCTCAATGGCGCGATCCTTCTTTTGCGTGGTTGATTGCGTTACCGAGCCGCTTTTCAACGCAGCTATCGTTTTCTTTTCGGCCTTCGAGACCTGGCCCATCCACAGACTACGGAGTTCCTCAGCCGTGATTCCCTTGATCTTCCGCAGTCGCTCGCTTTGGGCGATGCCTTCCCGTATGTCCTTGACGTTCCCGCCTGCCAAATGCGGCTTCTGCACCAGTAACTCCCGCGTTTTCTCGTCGATTTCCTCATGCCGTTTGGAGAACCGCTGACAAAGTTCCTTGGAAACCCCTTTGATCTCAAAATCCCCACGCGGATGGTTGACCACGTCGTAGCCGAAACGTCGAAGTTCGCGTGCCAGCTCGTGGTAATAGACGTTCTCAATGTATTTCCGCGCGTGCACCATCTCGAAGTTCTGCAGGGCCTTCCATCGCTTTTCAACATTGTCGTACGTGGCGTTGAACACAATGCAGTGGCTGTGCAGGTGCGGATCGAGCGCGCGCGACGTGTCGTGGCGAAACACGGCGCACATGACGTTACCTGTGACCCGGTCGGATATGTGGCCGCCGGAATGCACACGTGTCCCTGCAAACCGTTCCAATTCCGTCACCGCTGCCTGAACCGCGCGGTTGTGGGCATCCACGATGCGGCCATCCTCTCCGACCAGTGCGACCACGGAGACCGACTTGGGCGGGGAAAACGTGAAGTCGAAGAACACGCGCCGGTTGGCAATGGTCTGCGCATCGCCATCGTCACCGGTCACGGTTCGGGTGGTCTTGAGCCGCTGCGTGAGCAGTTTGCCAGTGTTCGGATCGAGATTGTCGCACAGGCTCAAAAACTCGTCGCGCTTCACCTTTCCTGATAGACCCAGCGATTCCGCACCAATGCCGCACCACTGACCGGTGATCTGTTCGCCTTCGCTGTAGTAGTCACCCGCACAAAGGTGTTCCTCGAAATACTCCTTCGCGTTGGCCAGGTTGCATTGCACTTTTCGCGACAGCATGCGCAAGGAATACGGTGACAAACCGCGATTTGTGTTCGCAGGGGCGAACAGAGTTCTTTCGAAGGTGCGCTTTACTGCAGCACAATTAAACAGGGCACGCCTGACCTCTAGCTTACGCTAGAAGTTCTTGTCCGACGAACATCCGACGGCACATACGAATGAAATCCGATTCGGCATCCGATTCACATACGAGCAGGTTTGAAAGCGCCATCCGAGACTATGCGCCAAAGCCTTCGCGCAAGTTTCAAAAACTGCTGCCGCTGAAAGCGGGAATCGCGGATTTGAGGAAAAGGCGCGCGTCTTACAAGACCATCGCGGACATTCTGCACAACCTCGACATCCAGGTAGCCTGTGACACGGTTTTTCGGTTTTGTCACGAAATCCTGGGCGAACCAAAGGCTCGCTACAGGCGGAAGCGGAAGACCTCGACGCCGAGAGTGAGGAAAAGACCGGGCAAGGATTCACCCGCACCACAGGCACTGAGTCCCGGCGGTTCACCGCAAAAGGCCGACCGCTGGACGGAAGCAAACGGACCACGCATCGCCGATCCCAACACCGTTTAGCCATGCAAAAACAGATCAATCTCGTTCTCAACGGCAAGGGTGGAGTTGGAAAAAGCTTCTTTGCCACGAATTTCGTTCAGTACCTCAAAGACCAGCAGATGCCCCATGTCGCCATTGACACGGATAACGAGAACTCGACCCTGAAACGATTTCACCCGGACGCCCGGTTCGTGAATCTCGCCAACCTGCGGGAACTCGACGAACTGGTTGCCGCCGTCGAAAGCGCCCGCCTCGTGGTGGTGGATTGCCGAGCCGCCTCAACGAACGTGTTCCTGAACTACTTCGCCGAGTTGACGGTCTTCGATGTCCTCAACAGCATGGGCGCCGCTCTGACGGTGGTGTCGCCGGTGAATCACGACCTCGACAGCGTGGAGCAAATCAGAATCATCGCGAAGGCATTCAACAACCGCTGCCGCTATCTGGTGGTGAAGAACCACGGCCTCACGGAGCACTTCACGATTTACGACACCAGCAAGACGCGGAAACGATTGTTGAACGAACTGGCTGCCAAGGAAATGATCATGCCCAAACTCCACGACTGGTTGGTTGCGTTGCTGCATCAGGTAAATCTCCCTGTCGGCCAGGGGATTCAACACCAGAAATTCTCCCTCATGGACCGCCAGCGGCTCAAGAACTGGCAGCGACAGTTTTACGAACAAATCAACACCGTCCGTCAAATCGTCTTGCCGGGTGACGCATGAGCGACGACGACCCAAAACTGGCCCTGAAAAATGCCATTCTGGAATGGCGGAAGAAATACAGTGTTCAGGACGGCGATCCCATGCTGGCCGCTGTGGAATTGTGGGAAATTTACTTCATCCACGCTCAACTCAACGGACCGAAGGAACAACCCCCTTCGTTTGAAGACTTCCGCAGTACGATGGAGCAGTTGGAGCGGCTATGCGGTGACTTCACCGGACGAGCCGCCGAGATCATTGAGGAATTGCGGGCTGTTCCGAAAATCAGGAGCGACCTGAACCGCTTCCCGATGTTCGCGTTGGTATTCACCGCCGCGCTGGCGCTGCTTGCGGGCATCCTGATCGGAAGGCTCACGCAATGAGCAACGCGCGACATCTTGGATTCACAACCGCCGGCTTGTCCCTTGTAGCCGGAGCGTACTTTCTCATGAGCCAAGCCCCACCGCTCTCGTGGGTGTTCGCCGCGACCTTCGGGATTCTTGCCGGCTACGCGGCTGCCACTTCTCTTCGCACGAGCCATCGTCCGATCGTGCGATTGAAGGGGCTGACGTGGACGCGGGAGGATTTCTGTCGCGGCTGGCTGATTACCGGCGACACCGGCTCCGGAAAAACGCGGTCCGGGATCACACCGCTGCTGTACCAAGTGTTCCAGAACGACCCACGCTGGGGCGGACTCTGCATTGATGACAAAGGTATTTATTGGGAAACCCTCTCGGAGATGGCCCACCATTTCAACCGGCAGAACGATTTGATCCTGCTCCAAGTCCGACCCGACAACGCACCGCTCAGTTGGAAACCGACGCACACCTATAATCTCACTTCCGATGCCGGCATCCCGTACAGCACGTTCGCCAAGTTCGTCGTGGACACGGCCGCCAGCCTCGGCCAGCAGGGCGACAAGGGATTCTTCAAGAGCCAGGCGCAGACGCACATCGCGCACGCATTGGAGGCGCTGTACGAAATTCAGGCCGACGTGACATTGGAGAACGCCCACGAACTCCTGTTGAACGAAGAGGAACTCGACGACGCACTAGAGGAGTTGGCGGACGGCTATCCGACCGAGCGCCGCCGCGTACTCGTGGAGCATCTGCAGAACCGTTACATCACCCAACCGCCCGAACAAATGGGCGGCGTGAAAGAGACCATCGCCAACTATTTACACAATTTTCTCACGCCGGACATCGCGCAAGTCTTTTGCCCGAGCAAAAACACGTTCGATTTCGGTGACATCGACCGGGGCAAGATCATCTGCGTGGCGATGCCGCAAAAATTCCAGACGGAACGCCGGTACGTGAACACGTTCCTGAAAATGCTCTTCTACACGCACGTCTTGCGCCGCTTCGACCGGCCGAAGGAACAGCGTAAAGACGACAATCTCCTTATTCTTTGGGCCGATGAAGCGCAGCGGTTCATGACCTCGAACGAGGACGGCATGAGCGACTACAATTCCATCGACGTGGTCCGCGAGGCGAATGCCGCCGTCGTTGCCGCCGCGCAATCGTCCACATCATTTCTGCCAGCGCTTGGAAAGGATAAGTCGAAGGTGCTGGTGCTCAATCTGCGCAACCGCATCATCTTCAAAGCCGCCGACGAGGAAGGTGCGCTGGACAGCGCCGACTTTCTCGGCAAGAAACAAGTGATCAAGAAGACATGGGGTTATTCCGCCGGGCAAGCCAACCGCAGCTACGCCGAGCATGAGGAACACAAGATCAAACCCCACATTCTGCGTGCCCTGCCGAAACACACGGCTGTTCTCGTTCATTGTGAACACGGCTTCAAACGCACAATCCTGCCGCCCCTCGAACCCAACGGCCAAGTCTCGCCGTGGTTCAGGAAGCGGCTATTCTGATCAAATTGGTCTGTGATATGATCCGCAATTGATGAAGCGAGAACGCGTAGTAAGAAAGACGAAAATGAGGTCAACACTCTACCAGCGTATTCGGCAGATTCTGGAATCCGCGCGCCTTGGTGTAGCGCGCACGGTCAACACTACCCAAGTTTGTGCCAATTGGCTAATTGGCCGGGAGATCGTTGAGCAGGAACAGCTGGGAAAACGTCGCGCTGGCTACGGCGAACGGTTGATCGCGTCGCTTTCAGCGCAGATTACGCGCGAGTTTGGCAGCGGGTATTCGGTCAACAATCTGGAGCATTTTCGCAACTTTTACATCACCTATCCGAAATTGGTGACGACACCAATTTCCCACGCGCCGCGTGGGGAATTGCGGGTCACTGAGAAATCCCACGCACTGCGTGGGAAATCTCCGGCTCCCCCTGCATCGGCCACCGCCATGTTGACCGTTTCAGAGATTCTGCAAGCGCCGGGTAAAGAATCTTGGCAGCCCGGACGGCTGCACCCGAACCTCTCTTGGACGCACTACCGGACCCTGTTGCGCGTGGACCTGCCGCAGGCCCGTGCGTTTTACGAAATCGAAGCCATCCGCAACAATTGGTCGGCCCGGGAACTGGAGCGGCAAATCAACAGTCTTCTGTTTGAACGGCTGTCCAAGAGCAAGAACAAGGCGGGCCTGATGAAACTGGCTACGAAAGGCCACGAGGTTCAGCAGGCGGTGGATATTTTCAAAGACCCGGTCGTGATCGAGTTTCTCGGTTTACCCGAATCGACCCGTTTGGTGGAATCGGAGTTGGAAGAGGCGCTGATCAATCATCTGCAAGCATTTCTGCTGGAACTGGGAAAAGGGTTCGCCTTTGTGTCACGGCAGGAACGCCTGACCATCGATGGCGATCATTTCTACATCGACCTCGTTTTCTACCACACCATCCTGAAATGCTACGTCCTGATTGATCTGAAAATTGGAAAGCTGACGCACCAGGATCTTGGCCAGCTTCAGTTGTACGTAAATTATTACGATCAAGAGCGACGAACGTTGGGTGACAATCCCACGCTAGGACTGATCTTGTGCACGGACAAGAACGATGCAGTGGTGCGGTACACGCTTGGCCCGGACCAGCAACAGAAGATTTTTGCTAGTCGCTACAAACTCCACCTACCCACCGAGGCCGAGTTGAAGACGGAACTGCAACGAGAACTGAAGTTAATCGAGCGAATAGCGCAGAAGTAGAAACGAGGGATCGACACGTCCTCGCCACCAAACTGAATCATTATCCGTACCCACGCAAGGTACGAGCCTACCTCCAATCGGTATGTCAGGTATTTACTATGTCCTCGTTCCCAAAGGGGACACAAAGGGGACAAACGGGACATGTCCACAAATCCCACAGCAAAGCGCGCTAGAAATGAGCCATTTATGGAAACCGTGCTCGTGGGATTATGCAGACTGCGTAACGCAACTTGCGTAACGAATGTACCGACGAGCACCAGCAGCAGTTGTTGAGGTGAAACCAGACATAAAGCCGACCCCAGCGGAAGTGCGGGTTCACCGAAGAGCGCTGCGACTACCGAAAGTTGTTTTCGCTTGCGAACAATCGTGGAAAGGGCTTGTGCATACTTGCCACCTACTATGAATAAAACATCTCAGACACATCAGCAGACCGTTGTTCATCAGAAGCGCACTGCCGCGACCGTTCTTCACGAATCTACAAACCGTTGGTTCGGGTCGAAACCTTCCGAACGAGGCTCGAAGAAGCGCCGGCGTAAGATGCGCTCAAGGAGACTTCAGGAGCTGCGAAAGAACATCATCGGCCCTCGTGTCCGCCAAGCGCGTTTGCGGTCGCGGCCTCGGCTCACACAGCAGCAGTTGGCGGATCGTGTCGCGAGCACGGGAGCGAACATCGACCGAGCCGGCATTGCCAAGATTGAAATCGGCCTTCGCTGCGTGTGCGATTTTGAAGTCCTTGTGCTTGCGAAAGCCTTGAATGTTTCTATCTCTTGGTTGCTGCAGGGGCGAAGAATGGTTCTTCGTTAGCTGCACTTGGCGTCGCCAGGGCGTACGCATCAGCCAGCGTTACGCCCTGCCTTGGCAAATATCCGCTGCGAAAATCGACATTCGTGTTCCTTGCGATGCCTGCTATGATGCTTGGTCAAGGACGGCGAGGTTCACCCGGAGATAAGAGATGGAAGCGGATTCATGAATCTTACAGACTACCATGCGAAATACTTCGCGCATGAACTGACCAAGCGGTGCTCTTCCGACAGCTTGGAAAAGCTCGCGGGAGCGGTCGCGGGAGCGCAAGTAGATCTGAATCCGCACCAAGTGGACGCGGCTCTGTTTGCATTCAATTCGCCGCTCTCCAAGGGCGCGCTATTGGCGGACGAAGTCGGGCTTGGGAAGACAATCGAAGCTGGTCTCGTGCTTTCGCAAAAGTGGGCGGAACGGAAGCGACGCATTCTGATCATTGTTCCCTCCAATCTCCGCAAACAGTGGCACCAGGAACTCACGGAGAAATTCTTCCTGCCTTGCCGGATTCTCGAAGCGAAGTCCTACAATGCTGCCGTCAAGCAGGGCAAACTCCGCCCTTTTGAGGGGAACGACATTGTCATTTGTTCCTACCATTTCGCGCGCAATAAAGCGCCGGATGTCGCGAACACCCCGTGGGATCTTGTGGTTATCGACGAAGCCCACCGGCTTCGCAACGTTTACAAGCCCTCCAACGTCATCGCCAACACGCTCAAACAAGCCTTGGCGAAAGCTCCGAAGTTGCTCCTCACCGCCACACCACTGCAAAACTCATTACTCGAACTTTTCGGCCTCGTCAGTTTTATTGACGAGCACGCCTTTGGTGACCTCAAGAGTTTCCGCGAACAGTTTGCCAATCTCAGTCAGGAACAAGTGTTCAAAACTCTGAAAGACCGGCTGAAGCCGATGTGCTATCGCACGCTTCGTCGTCAGGTCACTTCTTACATTCCCTACACGCAACGGCGTCCGATCCTCCAGGAGTTCACACCGGAGGAAGGCGAAGACCAACTGTACAATCTCGTTTCCGAGTACTTACGCCGTGACAATCTTCAGGCACTACCGGCCAGCCAGCGCTCGCTAATGACTTTGGTTCTCCGCAAACTGCTCGCATCTTCGACGTTCGCCATCGCCGGCGCGTTGGAATCCATTTCAAAGCGACTCAAAGCAAAGCTCGCGAAACAGCAACCCGCAGTGCCGCTCGAAGACGAACTCGACGAAGACTACGAAGCTCTCGACGAGACTGCGGACGAATGGCCCGAGGAAGAGCCGGTCGAACCGCTCTCCGATGCTGACCAAGCCGCATTGAAGCAGGAGATTGCTGACCTCGACGGTTTCGCGCAGCTTGCAACCTCCATTGACCACAACGCCAAAGGCAAAGCCTTGGTCAAGGCGCTTGGCATTGCTTTCGCCAAAGCTGCTGAACTAGGCGCTGCACAAAAGGCCATCATCTTCACAGAATCCCGCCGCACGCAAAGCTACCTACTGCGTGTGCTTGCGGACAGCCCGTTCAAGGACGGCATCGTGTTGTTCAACGGCTCCAACAACGATGACCGCTCCAAAGAGATTTACGCGGCATGGCTCGAAAGACATCAGGGTACGGATCGAGTATCCGGCTCGAAGACGGCAGACCTACGCTCCGCACTCGTGGACTATTTCCGCGACGAGGGACGCATCATGATCGCCACCGAAGCCGGTGCGGAAGGCATCAATTTGCAGTTCTGTGCGCTGGTGGTGAACTACGACTTGCCGTGGAATCCCCAACGCATCGAACAGCGTATTGGCCGGTGCCACCGGTATGGCCAGAAGCACGATGTCGTGGTCGTCAACTTTCTCAATCGCAAGAATGAAGCGGATCGCCGCGTCTTCGAACTCCTCTCGGAGAAATTCCAGTTATTTGAGGGAATCTTCGGCGCCAGCGATGAAGTGCTGGGAGCGATTGAATCCGGCGTGGACTTTGAGAAACGGATCGCTGGTATCTACCAGCGCTGCCGCAAACCCGAAGAAATCAAGACCGCCTTCGACCAGCTTCAGCTTGAGTTGAGTCTGGAGATCAATGAGGCGATGACCCGCACGCGGCGGCAACTGCTGGAAAACTTTGATGACGAAGTCCGGGAAAAGCTCAAGGTGAGCGACGAAGCATCCCGCGCTTACCTGAACCAATATGAGCGCCTGCTCATTCAACTCACCCGGCACGAGTTGAACAGACACGCCGAGTTTGTTGACGATTCATCATTCCACCTGAAGACGTGCCCCTTCGCTGGCGACATCCCATTGGGTCTTTACGAACTCCCGCGTCGTTCTGGAGAGGCGCATCTTTACCGGCTCAATCATCCGCTGGCGGACTCGGTGCTATCGCAGGCCAAGAACCGCGACCTCGCTCCGGTCGAGATTCACTTCGATTACAGTGAACACGAAGGAATCGTCAGCGCCTTGGAACCGTTGCTCGGCAAGACCGGATCTCTGTCTCTTTCGATGTTCACAGTAGAATCACTCGACCACACAGAAGACCATCTTGTATTTGCTGCTGTCACTGATGTGGGACAAGTCCTCGACGAAGAAGCCACGAACCGTTTGTTCTCGCTCCCCGGTAAGGTAGGACGCGATAACCTCAGCGCGCCGCTTCCCGATGCCTTGTCCGCAATTACCCGCCAGCGGCAGGAATCAATCCAGCGCGTGATCTCCGAACGCAACGCACGCTTCTTCGAGATCGAGGCCGAAAAACTCGAAGGCTGGTCGGACGACCTGAAATTGGGCTTGGAACGGGAAATCAAGGAGCTCGACCGCCAGATTAAGGAAGCCCGACGTGCCGCGACCACGGCTTTGACGCTTGAAGAGAAGCTCGCCGGTCAGAAGCAAATCAAAGCGCTGGAATCTCAGCGCAGCCAAAAGCGTCGTTCCTTGTTTGACGCACAGGATGACGTGGACAAACGGCGAGAGGAATTCATTCTTCAGATCGAAGGAAAGCTGCAACAAAGCGTGGAAATAAAGACCCTTTTCAGTATTCGATGGTGCCTCAAATGAGTAACAAGGAGCGAACAATGGCGGAACCAACAATCATTTGTCCGAAGTGTAAGAACGAGATCAAACTCACCGAATCGCTGGCCGCCCCGCTCATTGAGACGACCCGCCGCGAGTATGAACAACGGTTGACACAGAAGGACACAGATATTGCCAAGCGAGAGGGCTCGCTTCAGGAACGCGAGGCCGCGCTCTCAAAGGCCAAAGACACCATCGACGATCAGGTCGCGGAAAAAGTCCGACAGGAACGCTCGAAGATCGCGACCGAAGAAGCCAAGAAAGCGAAGCTCGCTTTGGGGAATGATCTGGAACAAAAAATCAGAGAGTTGGCTGACCTCCAGGAAATCCTCAAGCAGCGCGACACCAAGCTTGCCGAGGCTCAGCAAGCCCAAGCCGGTCTGTTACGGAAGCAACGCGAACTGGATGATGCAAAACGCGAGCTTGAACTGAACGTCGAGAAGCGGGTGCAGGAAGGGCTGACAGCCACTCGTCAGCAAGCTCGAAAAGAGGCTGAGGAGGAAATGAAACTCAAGGTTATGGAGAAAGAACAAACCATAATCTCCATGCAGACGCAGATTGAAGTCCTCAAACGCAAGGCCGAGCAGGGTTCCCAACAACTCCAGGGCGAAGTGCAGGAACTGGAGTTGGAAGGGTTGTTGCGTGCCAAGTTTCCGCGTGACACCATCGAGCCAGTCCCGAAAGGCGAACATGGCGGCGACGTGTTGCATCGAGTCGTCAGTCCGACTGGCCAGACATGTGGTACGATTCTATGGGAATCGAAACGAACAAAGGGCTGGAGCGATGGTTGGCTTGTGAAGCTTCGCGATGACCAGCGCAAAGCCAAAGCCGAACTTGCGGTGATCGTGACGAAAACGCTTCCAAAGGGCGTGGAAACTTTCGAGTTCATGGATGGTGTGTGGGTCACACGACCGAACACGGCCATCCCGGTCGCCATGGTGCTCCGGCAGACGTTGCTGGAAGTCGCCTTTGCCCGGCAAGCGTCTGAGGGCCAACAGACCAAAACGGAGATGCTCTATCAATACCTAACAGGACCGCGATTTCGTCAACGGGTGCAGGCAATCGTTGAAGCCTTCTCTTCGATGCAAGACGACCTCAACAAGGAGAAGAAGGTGATCACGAAACAGTGGGCAAAGCGCGAGGAACAAATTGGAAATGTCATGGGGGCCACCGTTGGCATGTACGGCGATCTTCAAGGTATCGCCGGCAAGACCATTCAGGAAATCGAAGGGTTGGAGATGAAGGCGCTGGAAGCGCCCAAACCAGCCGTAACGTAGTCAATCGAGGTTATCGTCATGGCAGCGTCATTTCATTGTCCTTACCGACAGGCTTCGCTTCTGCAACAAGCGTTGGCGCCTGATAAAATGCGTGTGGCGTTTTTCCTTGGAGCGGGGTGTCCCACAGCGATCCGAGTTCCCGACGGCACCGGAACAAAGCCGTTAATTCCAGACATTGATGGACTGACCAAGCAGATTTTGTCTTCGCTCAATGCAAATGCCGAGTTAAAAGCCAGTTTTGCAGTCATCCTTCAACGATTGTCCACAAGTGGCAAAGGCAATCCGAACATCGAGGAGATTCTTAGCCATATTCGCGCCCTTCAAGAAGTGGTCGGGAGCGGTAACATTGATGGATTATCCCAGAAGAATCTTCTCGATTTGGATAAAGAGATTTGCCGGATTACCACCAACGTCGTTAGTGTCCCGCTGCCTTCTGACGATACTCCCTTCCATCACCTCGCGGCATGGATTGGCGGTGTAACGCGTGCTCATCCCGTCGAGGTATTCACGCCCAACTACGACCTTCTGGCCGAACAGGCACTTGAGAAACAGCGAGTTCCGTATTTCGATGGGTTTATCGGATCTGATCGTACATTCTTCGATCTCGCCTCAATGGAGCAAGACGCTCTGCCCAGTCGCTGGGCGCGCCTATGGAAAGTTCATGGATCGGTCAATTGGTGGCGCAGCGAAACAGGGAATATCGAGCGGCATACAAATCTGAATGACGGGGCTCAACAAATGATTCATCCTTCGCACCTGAAGTATGATGAGAGTCGTCGTATGCCTTATTTGGCAATGCTGGACCGGCTGCGCAGCTTCCTTCTTCGCGGCCAAGCTGTTTTGGTCACCTGTGGTTACTCATTCTCAGATCGGCATCTTAATGATGTGATTTTGCAGGGACTGACAGGGAACTCGACAGCAATCTGCTTCGGGTTGTTGTTCGGAGACCGGAAACACTATGATGTCGCAGTCAAATCTGCTCGCTCTCGCGCGAACCTGAGCCTGCTGGCCGTGGACGGCGCTGTCCTCAATACGGTCGAGCAGGACTGGCACTCTGAAGATAAGGCAGATCATCCTCTGTGCGGCCTAGCAGCACAGACTGGCGAAATGAATCAGCGCACCGACGCACCCGCTGAGCGTTCCAAGTTTCTTCTTGGCGACTTCAAAGCCCTCGGACAATTCCTTACTCACCAGTTGTCGAATCGCGAAGACGACAAAGGGAAAAACGATGCCAAATGATCCGACGCTGATTGGCACGGTACAGGACGTTAACGGAGCGACCATCCGGGTCGAGTTGACGAATGAGACTGTAACCGGCCTGAGTTTTGTCAATGGTGAGGGGTACCGTATCGGACAGGTCGGTAGTTTCGTGCGAATTCCATTAGGTTTTGCCAGTCTGTACGGCGTAGTGTCTCAGGTCGGTGCGGGAGCAGCACCTGTACGGGAAGGCGACCAACACCCCTATGGTAACCGTTGGTTGCTGGTGCAGTTGGTCGGCGAAGGAAGACCGGGTGGCCAATTTGAGCGTGGGATTTCGCAACATCCCACGATTGATGACCGCGTTCACATCGTTACTGAGGCAGACCTGCGAGCGATTTATGGCCCCGGCGAACCCGATGACTTCGTTTCGATTGGCCATTTGGCAAGCGCAGAATCGATTCCTACCTTGGTGGACATTAACAAGTTGATAACCCGTCACGCAGCCATCGTTGGTACAACCGGCGCAGGAAAATCTACGACAGTTGCAGGACTTCTCACATCGCTCTCAGACTCCGTTCGGTATCCGTCCGCACGCATCGTTGTATTGGACATACATGGAGAATATGCACGTGCTCTTTCAGATCGCAGCACCGTTTTTCGCGTAGGTGCTGACGAAAGTAAAGGTGAGCGAATGTTGCATATTCCCTTCTGGGCGCTCAGTTTTGAAGAATTGATCTCGCTCGGATTTGGCGGCCTTGATGGGCAGAAGGCCGCTCCTGTTGCGGACTTCATGCTTCAACTCAAGCGAGAAGCTTTATCCAGTTACCCGCGTGATGGAGTTACACCAGAAACAACAACCGTCGATTCCCCAGTTCCATTCTGCATTCACAAGATGTGGTTGGAGCTTCACAAGAGGGAGAATATGACGGTCATTCCAAAGCCGGGGGGAAGTGCAGACGAGATTGAGCCAGCTTACGTGTTGGCCGACGATACCACTCCTGTCCAAACGGGCGACGCAATGTCGGTCACACCGCCTCTATACCGTACTGTGAAAACGACCGGAACAGCTTCCGAGCGGGTCAACCATGGCAAGGAGGCCATCGGTATTCGCCAGCAGATCGCGGGATTGGCATCCAAACTCCGCGATCCCCGCTTTGCTTTTTTGTTCAAGCCTGGAGATTGGCTTCCGGACTTGGACGGGAAGACAACCAAAGACCTCGACGCATTTCTGCAGGATTGGATTGGCGGGCCGAAGGCGATTACGATTCTGGATCTATCTGGCATTCCATCGACCGTTCTGAATGACCTGATCGGAGCGCTGTTGCGCATTTTATACGACGCGCTCTTCTGGGCGAGGAAATTGCCCGAAGGCGGTCGCGAACGTCCGCTATTGATCGTTCTTGAAGAGGCGCACGCCTACTTGGGTAAGGAGAATTCAGGAGCGGCAGCGACGGCGGTGCGCCGGATTGCCAAGGAAGGTCGCAAGTATGGTGTCGGTCTGATGGTCGTGAGCCAACGGCCATCCGAAATTGACCAGACGATCCTCTCACAATGTGGCACCATATTCGCAATGCGACTCGCCAACGACACCGATCGCGGGCATGTGACCAGCGCAGCCTCAGACAACCTTAAAGGCTTGTTCGAGATGCTGCCTGTGCTTAGAACGGGCGAGGCGATTATCGTCGGCGAAGCCGTCAGTTTGCCTGTTCGCACTTTGATCGACCCGCCCGCGAAGAACCGGAGACCCGACAGCGTAGATCCCCGCGTTGCAGTTAGGGGAAGCCTGCAAAAGGATGGATTCGAAGGCCCTGGGGGCTGGAATCAAAGGCGAGACAAGTCAGACTACCCTGCGGTTGTTAGGCAATGGCGGAAGCAAAGCCCGCATTACGAAGCCAAGCCCCCAATACCGAAAACAGCCGACGGTACGAAAAAGAAGAAAGGAACAAAATGAATTGGATCGATACACCTGAATCCTCAACCATCGCGCGCTTCCGATACGAGGCGTCAACGCTTACCGTGGAATTTAAGAGCGGTTCCACATACGAATATTTTGACGTTCCTGAGAGCGTTTTCGAACAAATGAAGTCCGCTTCTTCTAAGGGGCAATTCCTTGCGCAGAATATCAAGGGCGCGTATCGCTATGCACGTGTTTAGCAGGGGGAGAGGCACGCCATGAGAACAGACGTTGCCGGACGGGTAAAAAACACGACACTTGCAGCGAGCAAACCATTGCTACCGCTCTACGAGGCCGTTGTGAACTCTGTCCAAGCCATTCAGGACGCGCACGAGGAGAGCAAAGGGCGAATCACGATCAGGATTCTGCGGGATAATGAGCATCTTCTGGGCGAACAAGATGCCGGATTTGGTGACATCATCGGATTCGAGGTGATCGATAACGGTGTGGGCTTTAACGAAGAAAACTATCGCGCGTTCGAGACCTCAGACACCACGTACAAAGCGGAGCGCGGAGGCAAGGGCATCGGCCGGTTCTTGTGGCTCGTCGCGTTTGAGCGCGTTGAAGTCGAGAGCCACTTCAAACAGAACGGAAATGTTCGCTGCCGTAAGTTCGAGTTCGCCCCTGAAGGTGATGGCGTCCGAGGCATGACGATTGCGGACTCCGCTGAGATAAACTCTTTAACGACCGTTCGCCTCACCGGGTTCCGGTCCAAGTACCAGCAGCAATGTCCGAAGAAACTCGAAACAATTGCTACGCATCTGATCGAGCACTGCTTGGAATACTTCATCCGCGCAGACTGCCCGGAAATTGTATTGAATGACGCCAGTGCGAGTGAGTCGCTGAACCTAAATGACCAGTTTGAGCACGAGATGGCCGGCCAGTCCACTCGCGACACCGTTACGGTGGACGAACATGAGTTCTATGTCCTGCATGTTCGGCTGTATTCGACCCACGTCAACGACCATCAACTTCATTTTTGCGCGGATAGTCGTGTCGTGAAGTCGGAGAAGCTCCTTGGTCGCCTACCGAATCTTGCTCGCCACATCCAGGACGATAAGGGGAAGGATTTCATTTACGCTGCTTACGTGGACGGCAAGATACTCGACGAATCGGTCAATGCGGAGCGCACGGATTTTACCATCGCAGAAGATGACGCAGGTCTGCTTGTGAAGACAATCACCTGGTCCACGATTCGAACGGCGGTGTTTGAAAGCTGCCGGAATTTTCTGAAGCCATACACGGCTCCGATTCGGGAACAAAAAGCAAGGCGCATCGAAACGTTCGTCGCTTCAGACGGTCCAATGTACCGCCCCATTCTCAAGTACGTTGAAGACAAGATCGACCTCATCGACCTTGAAATTAGCGACGAAGCGCTCGATCTCCGATTATATCAGGCATACCACGACCTACAGGTCGAACTGCGGACGCAAGGACAGCAACTACTGGAGAAGGAGGTCAAAGACCAAAATGGGGATGAATTCCTCCGCCAACTCCAAGAGTATTTCGACAAGATTAGCGACATCAACAAGTCTGACCTCGCCCGGTACGTTTGCCATCGCAAGGCCGTGCTGGACTTCTTGCATCAGCAACTCACGCTTCGTGCGGATGGCAAGTACCGGCTTGAAGAGCGGATTCATAAGATCATTTTCCCACTCCGGAAAACCTCAGATGAAGTTCAGTTTGACGACCACAACCTTTGGCTGCTCGACGAGAAGTTGGTTTATCACACTTTTCTAGCCTCAGATAAACCCCTGCGCACGAACCCACAAGTCAGCACCGGCAGCCGGAAGGAGCCGGATATTCTGGTGTTCGACAAGGCATGTGCGTTTGCCACGGGCAGCGATGTCCCGTATTCGGCCATCACGCTTGTCGAATTCAAGCGGCCGATGCGTGACGATTACACTTCCGAAGATAATCCGTTTGTTCAGATCCGCGAATACATCACCGACATCCGAGAGGGCAAAGCCCGCACTTCTGATGGACGTGATATACCAGTAGGAAAGGATGTTCCCTTTTTCTGCTACATCGTCACTGACATTACGCCCAGCCTTGAGCGGCAAGCATACGATTTCGAGCTTGAGAAAACGCCAGATGGGCAAGGGTTCTTCGGATACAAACGGCAATACAAAGCGTACATCGACGTAATCTCATATACCAAGATGGTTGCAGACGCAAAGAAGCGGAATGCTGCTTTCTTCGATAAACTCGCACTTTCAACGCGCGTTGGGAAATGAACAACCGCAAACAGAAACTCGAACTGACGTGGATTGGGAAGGAGAACCGGCCCAAGCTGGAGCCGCGCATTCTTCTCCCTCAATCACCGGTTACAATCTGAAACATGCCGATTCGACCGCCAGCAGAAATTCTTGGCCCATTGCTCATGGAGCGAGACCGCATGATCTATTCGATCACGCAGACTATCAATCTGACTTTCTCTGCTGCCGAAGTGGGGTGCGCCGGCCAGGCAGGCGAGGTTGACCGGCTGGTTTATTTTTTTCTTGAGGGCCTGCCGGCTCTCGAAAACCAGTTCCGTCACATCTTCCGGCCGCACAGAATCCGGCCCACCATCAGCGGTATCTTCTGCCACCAGACGCCACGCGTCGAGCCGCAACCGTCCGCAAAACTCGCGCAACAAAGCTGTGAACTTGGCGACCTCCTGTTCCTCATCACCTATGGTCGGAGGCTGTACAACAACTATCTTGGAAACGCCTTCTTGGTGCAGGCCAAGCAGGATGCGCGAAGCGTGCGAGGTACGTTACAGGAATGTTTGTATGAGACAGCGGATAGCTTTTTGTACCGGAGCCCTGGCGGTCTTGCCGGGCAGTATCGCAATCTTACGGATTGCCCCTACGCACTTTGGTACTGGGATTTCACTGACCGCGTCTGGTGGTCCGAACTCCCTTACCGGTGGTCCACTGGCGGACTCTGCGCTCGCCGGCACATTTACCCCCAAGCTGAATGGCCATTTTCATTGGTGCTGGCCGACTTAATCTGTGGCGTCGTCGGACGACGCGTGCGTGCGTCGCACGGCACGAACCAGCAGGACTGGAGCAGAATAGTTGACGACATGATTCGTCACACAGCAAAATCCACATTCCGCCGGCAGAACGCGTATATTTCACGCAACCGCGAGCCGCTTCGAGGCGAGGATGCAATTCGCGCCGTCGGAGCAACGGGCGCAGCGGATGTGCCATTCCTGATTCGCAGTTCCTTCGGACACATCTTCAAGATTTTTGATCCCGAATTGCACGAAATCGGGATGAAATTGGAGTATCTGAGCGAGCACTTCGATGAAGAGAAGTTCAAGAAGGAGCAACACGAACGCTTCCGCGCCGCGGACGAGGGTTCGATATCCGAACCGCCACGACTCGGAAACGAAAGGCCGGATATTCCTGAAGGCGGCGATGGCGGTTGCAGTTTCGTGATTATGGACTTTTCGCTGGGATGAGTTTGGTACATTGATTGTCCACTGGAATGAACAAGAAGCAAAAACTGGAACTGACGTGGATTGGGAAGGAGAACCGGCCCAAGTTGGAGCCGCACATTCTCCTCGAAGACCCGGCGAAGTCCTACCACGCCAAGCACCGGTTGTCAGAGAACGAACTGTTCGATAACAAGAAGCCGAAAATATACTGGTCGAACTCCGGCGAAACACGGCGACTGCACCCACTCCAGCAACCCACCTGAAAGACACCAACTATTATGTCATCTCTTTATCTAAACCGCCTCTCCGCTGAGGATCGATCAAATCTGCTACAAGAGCTGCACACGCGGCAAAGTGGAAACTGTTTTATCTGCGGTAAGACGATTGATCTTCAACTCCACAAAAACTCAATCGATATTGATCATGTCATCCCCACCACTCTGAATGGCCCCGATAATCCAAGTAATTTTGCGGTTACGCACGACTCCTGCAATCGGGGCAAGCAAGACAGCGACCTGCGGGTAGCCCGGATCATCGCAAGATTCGACGAGATCAATGAAGGCGTTGCTACCGAAAGCCGGGCTGCAAACCTGGGAGACATCCTCAAAGCTTACGCCAATGGCAGTTATAATTTCGCCATGAAAGCAGAGGAAAAAACAGTGACATTTTCTCTGCCGGAGGTCGGCAGAAATGACCTCGTAACCCTTCCGCTGTATGTGGACGCACTTTCAGGGTTTCACTTCTTCTTCGCTCAATTACCGATCCAATACCTCCACCATGATGGCAAAATGAATCCTCGCGCTATCGGGTCGAACGTAAAAAAGCTCATCAAAGAATTCCACTTGAAAAGGCCGCAGCTTCATGTGGCTCTTGGCTGGATAACCCTGCAAGGCAACGACGCGCCCAAGGTGCGCATATTCGACGGTCAGCACAAAGCCGCCGCCCAGATTCTCCTTGGCACCAAAGAACTTCCCGTGCGGATTTTTGTTAATCCGGATCTCGATGTCCTGCTCACCGCCAACACCATCGCTGGCACAACTTTGCGTCAGGTTGCATTCGACAAGTCTGTGCAAAGAAATCTGGGCAGCGCTCTGCTCGCGGACCGCATGCAGCGTTACCGGACTGACTGCGGCTTGGCCGAGGATAGCGAGTCCTTTTCCGAGCAGGATCTCCAACGCCATTTCAAGGGCGAAAGCCGGGAGATGAAGAAATACATCCTCGACTGGATTCGCAGCAGCATCACCCACCACAAGGACAACAAACTGCGCGACTTCATCGAATATGGCGGACGCGGCTCCGAATTCCCTCTCAGTTATAGCACCATTGAGAAAACCTTTTACTCCTTTTTCATCAGTTCCGATTTACTCTCCACCCGGTTCAACCATCGCGCTGAGGAAGGGTTGAATCCTCGCCAGTTGGAGATCGATCAAATCGTCAACTTAATGAACATCATCGCCGAGGAAATATTTGTCGGCAAATTTGAGCCAGCCATCGGCACCAGTCGCATTGAGAACAAAGTATCCAAAGGCGAGGACATTCCTGAACCTCACTTGATCGCCTACCGTATGGCCAAGGAAGAAATCATTTATAACTGGCTCCGCTACATCAAACAGGTAATCCAGATGGCTTTTGTTAACGCTGGCACCCCCTTCGATGAAAATGCCCCGTTACAAAAACCGCTGCCGACCAATGCGTGGAATAACATCCGCAACTTTGCCATCTCGCTTAAACAACTTCCACTATGGGTCAATCGCGACATGGCCACTTCCGTCTTCGGAGGCAAACGGAACAACGATTTTTGGAAGCAAATCTTCGAGGAAGGTCAAACTCCTGATGGGCAGAAGGTGTTGGGCCAAAGGCTTGATCTTATCAAGATGATCCAGCCCCAAGATGGGCAAAACTGATTTCATGACGAAAAAGCAGAAACTCGAACTGACGTGGATTGGGAAGGAGAACCGGCCCAAGCTGGAGCCGCGCATTCTGCTTGAAGACCCGTCGAAGTCGCACCCTAGGACCCAAGGCGGAACAGATCGCCAGCTGTTGAATAGCTTCTGCGGACAAGCCGAGGCAGAGAAGCTAACTCAGCAACTTGTTGTGTCTCTTTGGAGAATGGACTGAACCACCATGCCCGACGCCGACGCTCATAAACTCCAAGTTAACGAAATGTTGAAGCTGCGGTATTTCCCGATGATTCAGCCGTTGCCGGGCAATCCTGACCCCGTACAGCAGGAGAAGAATCGGCTGAGTCGCTCGCTCGCGGCTTTTGCCATTGAGAAGCTAGCAGAAGTTACCCCGGCTGAAGCGGCCAACGCCATTGTCGATGGGGGGAACGACAATGGCCTTGATGCAATTCATTTCGACCGCCACAAAAATCTTCTTTGGGTCGTGCAGTCGAAAGCCGGGGGCGCTCCCGACATGGCCGAAAACAAGAAGTTCTGCGACGGCATCCGCGACCTCGTCTTTGCGCGCTTTAACAAGTTCAACGCCAGTTTTGTCCGCCTGCTAGTCGACGTGGAAGACGCTCTCGATTCGCCGAGGTTGGTGATCATTGGTTACCAAGTTCATCTGGGTGAGCAGGGGCTCGGCCCGCATGCGGTTACTGATCTCAATCAACTAAAAACTGAGTTGAACCAGTTTGTGGAGCGCTTTGATTGGCAAGAAGTCGACCTCGCCAAAGCCCACGGCTGGCTCACACAGGAGCACGCCGTCGCTATCCAACCCATTGCGCTCACGCTACGCAAATGGCATGGGTTTGACCAACCTCGCCGCGCCTACTACGGTCTCGTTGCTGCAGGACAGTTGGCGGACTTGTATCAGCAGCACGGCAACACACTCTTTGAGAAAAACATCCGCCATTACCTTGGACGGCAGGCCGTAAATGAGGCCATTGCGGATACTGTGTGGGAACGCCCTGGCGAATTGTTCTATCTTAACAACGGCCTTACTGCCGTCTGCACCAATATCACGCCGTTGCCCGGTGCGACGCAAGAGCAGGGCGACTTCCGTCTCGAAGGATTCTCTGTCGTTAATGGCGCACAGACTGTCGGTTCCATCTTCTCGTCACGAAACACGCACGGCCCCGTGGCGGCAGCGGCTCAGGTGCTCATCACGCTCATCCACGTTGGCGATGGAGCCGCGAATCCGGGTCCAGAAATTACCCGAGCTCGCAACACACAAAACGAAATTCGCGGATTGCACTTTGCGGCCCTGGACCCGGAACAAGAGCGACTGCGGCAGGAACTCGACATAGAACACATTGTCTACCACTACCGTCCCTCGGCCGAAGCGGATCAGGGTGGCACCAATCACATTGCGATTGACCAGGCGGCGACAGCCCTTGCGGCGCTTAGTGGCAGCACGCGGACTGTCGTGGCAGCGAAGAAGGATAGCGGACAACTCTACGACCGTGACGGCGAATATTACCAGGCGCTTTTTGGGGCTGGTTTGTCGGGCATCCGTCTCTGTCGGGCCATCCGCATCTACAATTATCTCAACAACATTCTTGCAAGCTCCGGGGTGGCGGCTGCTGACTACTACCAGCGGATGTACTACCGACATGGCCGCCTGTTCATAATTCACATCTTTGCGCGACGCCATCGAGCTATCATCGAAAAAGTAGAGCTGGATCTATCTCAAGCAGATCAACTCGAACTGTCTCGCGCCATAACCGACCTTGCTGAATTCATTTTCACACACGCCGAGACGATACGCATTCAAAGCGGCAAGGGCTACCTCGCTGTTTTTCGCAACCTCACCGACGCGGAGCCGCTTGCGCGTGATGTTATGCAACGACTTGCACAGCAAGATGCGGAGCGGCTAGCCGTACAGGCTGTGGAGGTAGCTGCGATCGCCCTGCCTGCTTCGGCTGCGACTCCCCCAATTGCGAACTCGCAAACTCCTCAACCACCGGCTACAAATTCATAACCGTGTCCAAGAAACAAAAACTCGAACTGACGTGGATTGGGAAGGAGAACCGGCCCAAGCTGGAGCCGCGCATTCTGCTCGAAGACCCGGCAAAATCCTATCATGCCAAGCACCGGGTGACGGACAACGACCTGTTCGATAACCGCCTCATCTTCGGCGACAATCTCCTCGCCCTAAAAGCCCTCGAACAGGAATTCACCGGCAAGATTAAGTGTGAGTTTATCGATCCGCCCTACAATACCGGGTCAGCGTTCACACACTATGATGACGGTGTCGAACATTCGCTCTGGTTGTCGCTCATTCGTGACAGATTGGAACTATTGAAACGCTTGCTGGCGGATGACGGCTCGCTCTGGATTACTATCGACGACACCGAGTCCCATTACCTAAAAGTCCTTTGTGATGAGATTTTTGGGCGGGAGAACTTCGTTGCAAACGTGGTCTGGCAGAAAAAATCATCTCCACAACCTAACGCCGTGTGGTTATCTGACAGCCACGACCATGTCTTAGTCTATGCCAAGAACAAGAGAATCTGGCGTCCGAATAAATTGGGGCGCACAGAGGAACAGAACGCCATTTATCGGCACTCAGATGATTTTGACGGCATAGATGCGGAAGGTAAGCAGTATGGACGTGGTGGTTGGTTTCCCGGTGATGCAACAGCTAGTTTAAGAGGGGGACAGCGTGGTGCTCAGTTTGCTCGGACTGGACACTCTGCCAACGTCTACGAAATCACAGTTCCTTCGGGTCGAAAGATTCTCCCACCGGCAGGCACGTGCTGGCGGTTTTCTAAGGAGAGGTTCGAGGAAATGGTCAAGGATCACCGAATCACCTTTGGCGATAGTGGAAACAATCGCCCCTGTGTGAAGCGATTCTTGTCTGAGATTCAGGAAAATGGCGTAGTCCCAATGACTGTTTGGCATTACGAGGATGTGGGGGAGAACCGGGTTGCGGCGGCTGAAATTAAGGAGTTCAACCGAGACGATCCTTTTACTACGCCAAAACCGGAGCGCCTCTTGGAGCGAATCCTAACAATTGGGTCACATCCTAATGATTGGGTTCTCGACTCCTTCGGCGGTTCCGGCACGACCGGAGCCGTTGCCCACAAAATGGGGCGACGTTGGATCATGGTCGAGTTGGGGGAGCATTGCCATACGCATATCATTCCCCGGCTAAAAATGGTCATCGACGGGACAGACCAAGGCGGGATCAGCGAAGCCGTTGGCTGGAAGGGCGGCGGCGGGTTCCGGTATTACCGACTCGCGCCATCATTGCTGGAGAAGGACAAGTGGGGCAATTGGGTCATCAGTAAAAAGTTTAACGCCGCGATGTTGACCGAGGCCGTCTGCAAGTTGGAAGGTTTCCAGTACGCACCCAGCGACACTCTTTATTGGCAGCACGGTCATTCGACGGAGCGAGATTTTATTTACGTGACCACGGCCAACCTGAATCACGCCCAGCTTGAGCAACTGAATGATGAAGTAGGAACGGACCGGTCGTTGCTGGTGCTCTGCACGGCGTTTCGCGGCAAGGCCGACCGGTATCCGAATCTCACAGTGAAGAAGATTCCGAAGCAGGTTCTCTCCCGGTGCGAGTGGTCGCATGACGACTATTCGTTGCAGGTGCAGAACCTGCCGAAAGCCCCGGCAAAACCCGGCCAACAATCGTTGTTCGCCGAAGAGGCGAGCAAGTGAACCCGCATGTCAACGCCATCGCCGGTCGCCTGAGTTTGCGCCCCCCGCAACGGCACTCGCTGGAGATTCTGGATCGGATTACCGAGATCGCCCCGCCGAAGAAGGACGGTGACGTTCAAGCGGCACTGACCGCCATCCGCAGCGAGTTTCCATCGGTCACCGATTTCGAGCGTGAGTTCCCGTCCGTGTGCTTCGCACTCGCCACGGGCGTGGGCAAGACGCGGTTGATGGGCGCATTCATTAGCTATCTGCATCTCGCGCATGGGTTCAACAATTTCTTCGTTCTCGCCCCGAACCTGACGATTTACAACAAACTCAAGACCGACTTCACCCCGAACACCCCGAAGTATGTCTTCAAGGGAATCGCGGAGTTCGCGACGGATGCCCCGGCTCTTATCACCGGCGATGATTATGAGGCCAAAGCCGGCACGTTGTTTGACCTGACGTTGCGTTGCAAGGTGAACGTCTTCAACATCTCGAAAATCAACTCCGAAGTGCGCGGCGGAAAATCGCCCCGCATCAAACGGTTGTCCGAATATATCGGCGAGAGCTATTTCGAGTATCTGGCCGGATTGCCGGACTTGGTACTCATCATGGACGAGTCGCACCGTTACCGGGCCAGCGCCGGTATCCGGGCGATCAACGAGTTGAAGCCGATTCTCGGCTTGGAGTTAACTGCCACGCCTTTCGTCGAAACCGGCAAAGGCGGAGTACAGTTCAAGAACGTTATCTACGATTATCCTCTCGGAAAGGCGATGGCCGATGGCTTCGTAAAAGAACCGGCCGTGGTGACGCGCAAGAACTTCAATCCAGCCGGGATGTCGCCCGAGGAGATTGAGCGGCTGAAACTGGAGGACGGCGTCCGCTTGCACGAAAGCGTGAAGGTTGAGTTGGAAACCTACGCCCGCGAGAGCAGCAACGCGATTGTGAAGCCGTTCCTGTTGGTCATCGCGCGGGACACGACGCACGCCGGGCAGTTGCTCAAATGGATTCAGGGCGACAAGTTTTTCGAGGGGCGTTACAAGGACAAGGTTATCCAAGTAGATTCCAGCAAGACCGGTGCGGAAGAAGATGAGATGGTGGAGCGCCTGCTCAAGGTGGAGCATACTGACGAACCGACCGAGATCGTGATCCACGTCAACATGCTCAAAGAAGGCTGGGACGTGACGAACCTTTACACGATTGTCCCGCTTCGCGCCGCGAACGCGCGCATTCTCATCGAGCAATCCATCGGACGCGGGCTGCGCCTGCCGTATGGAAAGCGGACCGGCGTAGTGTCGGTTGACCGCCTCAACATCGTCGCGCACGACAAGTTTCAGGAGATTATTGACGAAGCGAACCGGCCAGACTCATCAATTCGGTTGCAGGCCGTGATACTCAATCCGGACCAACTCGGACAGAAAACAGTTACCGTGGTGTCGCAATCGCAACTGGCGTCGAAGCTCGGCATGAAACCGGAACAGACTACGTCAAGCACGGTGATGGGCGGCAAGAGCACCGTGCCGGTATTCACGAATCCCGAAGATCAAAAGGTGGCACAAATCGCTTTCGATGTAATCAAGAAGATGGAGAACCAGCCACAAAAGCTGCCCAGCGTCAGCTATCTCCAAAAGAAGGAAATACAGAACGCCATCGCTGAACAAGTAGCAGCCCAATACCGTCCGCCCCAATTGGAAATGGGCGCAGTAGTTGCGCCACCCGATATTGCAAAGATCGTTGCCAAGACGGCTGAGCTTGTTGCCCAAGAGGTGATCGACATTCCTCGTATTCTTGTGGTGCCGAAAGGCGAAGTGAAGTCGGGGTTCAAGCCCTTCAAGCTCAAGCTGGATACGCTAAAGTATCCGGCGGTATCGGACGAATTGTGGGCGAAGCATTTGCGAACCGGCCAGATTGATGTGATCGCGATGGGCAAGGGCGGCGTCGAGGAGGCACGCGCGGAAGATTACGTCGTCAGTGGCTTGGTGGATTTCGATGATATTTCCTATGACGACCACGCCGAACTGCTCTACGATCTTGCGCGACAAACGGTCGAACACTTCAAGACCTATCTTGCGGAAGATGAATTGCGAAAAGTGTTGCGCTGCTACCAGAGGGACATTGCGCGCTTCATTCACGCACAGATGCAGGATCACTACTGGGAAGAGACTATCGGTTACGAAGTCAAGATCAGTAAAGGATTCACCGATTTGAAGCAGCGGGCTTATACGCAAGCGGCGGGCGAGGCGATGCTAGACTTCCACCAATCGCCCGGCGACAAGAGCAACATGGCACGTTACCTCTTCACGGGATTTACCCGGTGCCTTTATACTGAGGAAAAGTTTCAGTCTGATCCTGAGCGTAAGCTGGCTGTGATTCTTGACCGTGAGTCGTTGAAATGGTTTAAGCCGGCCAAAGGCCAGTTCCAGATTTTCTACAAGTCGGGTCCCGACCAGCTCGAATACCAACCAGATTTCGTGGCCGAAACAACGGACTGCATTTACATGCTCGAACCGAAGATGCGTAAAGAGATGGATGACGTTGAGGTATTGGCCAAGAAAGACGCGGCCATCAAGTGGTGCAGTCACGCCACCGACCATGCCAAGACCAGCGGCGGCAAACCGTGGAAGTACGCTCTCATTCCGCACGATGGGATTGCGGAGAACATGACGATTGCCGGACTGGTGAGCCATTTTGCCGAGAGCTAAGTGGCTCGTACGAACTGAGCCGAGCCGTCAACACGCCTGCTCACGATGCTCCCGGCTGCATTGTGCCAATTTAACATTGCACAGCAGCGGAGATCAACGGATCGACAGACAATTCGCGGTCTCGTCCACGGCAAGTGTTCCGCAGGCATTGCCGCCCGTCAGCAGGTCAACCGCCACAGCGTCGCCAATAAGTTTTTCGACGGCGTCACGCATCGGGCGCGCTCCCAGCTTGGGATGGAAACCGCGACGGACAAGGAATGGCAGAACGGCATCGTCCGGTTTGAGTTCGTGGCCTTTAACTTTCAGGAACTCTAACTCCTGAGTCAGCAGAAGCTGCGCAATCTCCAACTGGTGGTCGTAACTGAGTCGGTTGAAGACCAGCTTCTCCGTGATACGCGCATACAATTCAGGGCGCATCTGTTGTTGTGCACGCGTCAGAACATGGCGCTCCATCGTGGCTGGCGTTGAGTATTGCAAGTTCATCAAGTCGGCGCTGCCAATGTTAGATGTAAACACGACGTAGAACCCGCTCAATTCGAGCGTCTCACCGCTGGCCAGCGTCACGCGTGCTGCGTCCAGGATTTGCAGAAAGACATCCAGCACGCGGGGATGTGCCTTTTCGATCTCGTCAAACAGCAGCGTGCCGACTCGCGACTTGTCATAGACCATCCCCAATGTCCCGCGCTCACCGAGCTTCCCACCGAGCAGCAGCCCCAAGCTCTCCTGTGTTTGATACTCTGACATGTCGAAGCGGAATAGGTGTTCCTTGCTCATTAGAAAACCGGTGAACGTCAGCGTGACTTCCGTTTTGCCTACACCGGTTGGGCCGAGGAACAGGAAACTCCCACGCGGACGACCGGGTTTCGTCAACCCGAGTTCGCCACGTTGAAGAAGGGAAACGATACGCGGCAAGACCTGATCTTGGCCGCGAATCCGCTGCCGGAGGTGCGATTCCAGTTCGTGCAGTTTGCCATTCGTCCTAACCGGTGAACCCGCCGTTGTCATCGGTTCCTATCCTACCGATTGCTCGTTGAAAATTGTTCGCGCCTGCGAACAGCAACCACCGCTAGCCGCAGTACAACCTCGCCCCTATGAAGACGACCTTCTTAACATTCGCAATTCGACTCACACCCATTCTGGCGCAGGCTGGCGGCGGCACCACCCTCACGCAAGGTACCAGCAGCGCATTGGGCATCGTCATGCTCATCGGGTTCCTCTTCGGAACAATCTGTGTCATTAGTGGCGGCTTTGCGATCCGCCGTGGCGACACCGATTCCGGGAAACTCTCCATCGTCGGCGGCCTCATCATCGCCGGTGCGCCCGTGATCGTGAAGGCACTCTTCGTCGCATTCGGCATCGGCACTTCCACCGTTGACGTGGGCACGTTCCAATGAGCAATCAAACGCTACGACTTACCGAGACGAACAGCGCCGACGACTCCAAAGGTCGAACATGGGGGCTGGAAGGCAACCTGTTCTGGTACATGACCGGCGGCTGCTTCGCATCCGTGATGACGTTGTTGATTACGTTCAGCGTCGCAAAGGTGTCGTTTCTGGGTTCCTTGGTAATCGCCGCAATTCCACTACTGCTCACGCTCCTATACGTGTATGGCTTCCGACAGGGAAAACCGCCGGGCTACGACACTGATTGTTTGGATTTATGGATCAAGGGGTCTGGATTCGGTCCTGCCGCATACCACCAGCCCGGGCATCCGCTCAAGGGTCAGCATGTTCGATGACGCTCCAAACGGCTATTTCGTCCGAGACCTCATCGTCTTCAATGGCCTGCGTCAGGGCTGTTTCGTATCAAAGGGCTTTATCTTCGAGCCCCCCGACCTCGACAACGCGCAAGTCTCCGACCTAAACGAGTTCCAAGATCAAATCAGTCTCTTGCTGGCATCGCTCAGTGACGCGCGCCGTCTACAAGTGCAGTTCTACTGCGACTCGGACTACCGCGCACCGCTGCTTCGCTATCAGCAGGAAACCGAGAAAATGCAGAACGTCTGGACGAAACGCTGCCGGAACGAGCGGTTCATGCGCTACTGGCAGGCCATGGCGGACCGCAATCTCCGCCGTCAGCGTCTCGTCCTCTACATCTCGCGCAAGATAGACACCTCGCCGAAGGCCACCAGCACCGCCAAGGCGCTGGCGGCGTTCTACGAGATGACGCTTGAGCAGATGCAAGCTGAATTCGTCCAAGTCCACGAAATGCTGGCCAACATCTTCGCTGGCCAGGGCGCACGCATCATCCCGATGACCGATGCCGACCACTACCGGCACTACAAGATGTTCCTGAATCCGTCTCTGGCCGAGCGATTCGATTACGACATTTTCGACGCATTCGACCCGGAGTTGTCCATCCAGGAGAATTGCTGGCACTGTGAAGCCAACGGCCAACCTGACTACGGTTTTTGGATGGACGGCTACTACCACTCCATTATCGCCCTCACGCGCTGGCCAAAAATGACCCATCCCGGTCTGGTCCACCGGTTGACCAATCTCCGGCTCCTCGACTACACGATCACGGTCAACGTTGATCCGCTGCCCGTTCGCCAGGAAATCCTCAAGGAAGAAAAGGAGCACGACCGAATCGCCGGCGACTACGCGAGCGAAAAGAAAGTGTCACTCCTGACCGTGCTGGAAAAGAAGCAGCGGAAAATCGCCGCGCTCGCCCGAGGCGACACACTGCCGTTTCATGCGCAATTCATCGTGCGCACCTGGGACAAGACCAAGGACGGGCTGTCCGTCAAGACCAGCGCCATCAAAAACGCCATCAACAGCATGAACAGCGCGCAGTATGTCGAGAGTGCGCTGCCAAGCACATCGCGCCTGCTGTTCTACGAGACATGGCCGGGGTGGACCTGGGGACACTACGAACACCGCAAACTTTACGGCGAAAGCCGTTACATCGCGGACATGCTCCCATTTTGTGCCACCTTCACCGGTCACTTGGATACCGCCGAGGCGATCTACGAAGGCTCGGCGAGCAATCTGGTCGGCATCAAGACGTTCGCAGGGCAGGCGTCGAACGTCTCGCCGCAGCACGCCGTGTTGCTGGGCATGAGCGGCGCTGGGAAATCCGTCACCGTCTGCGATCTGCTGACACAAACCGAAGGCTACTTCGCATACACGGTCATCATCGAGGAAGGGCTGTCCTACGGCATCTACGTTCAGACGGTCGATCCCGACGCCAAGCCCATCATCATCCAGCCGGATGGCGACATCACAATCAATTACCTCGACACGAAAGGTCTCCCGCTGACACCCGATCATCTCGCGTCGGCGACCGCGCTGGTCGCACGCATGGTTGGCCTCAGTCAGCACGAAGACAAACAGATGCTCCGGCAGGCGCAAATCGCCAAGTACATCAATCTGCTGTACGAGGATGTTTTCCAGGACTGGTCGCGCAAAGGTTCCGAGCAACTGCTTGCCATCGCCCGGCATGCCTACGCCTTGAGCCACTACCGGCATGACAAGATGCCGCCCGGCGCAACAACGCTGGAAGCGTTCGCGGACTTGCGCGACTGGGGAGCGAAGCACGAGGACGAAGCCCGCGCGTACCTCGACCAGTTCAACGAGGGCGAGGTTCTCAAGTTTCTCAAAGACCCCAACACGAGCAAAGAGGTGCGCAATCTCACGTTCGCCTATTTTAGGCCGGAAGACTTTCCAACGCACCGGATGTTGCAGGAATTGATGTTCCTCGACGCGTCCGGGGCCGAGCGCGATCAAATCCACGAGATTGCTACCCTGCTTCTGCCGTGGTGTCGCGACGGCAACTACGGTGCACTCTTCGATGGCGTCACCAACTTGTCTCTGACCGGCAAGATTGCCCACTTCGAGTTGGGTTACATCCCGGACTCGGCGAAGGAATTGCGCGCCGCTGCCGGCTTCCTCATCACCAACGATGCCCGCAAACACATTATCACGTTGCCCCGTGCGTTGCGGAAACGGAACGTATACGAGGAAGTCGCCCGCTTCCTCGACATCCCCGGCGGGGAGGAGATCGTCAAGGAGAGCTATGCGCAGCTTCGCAAGTTCAATTGCTGGAATATCTCGATCGTGCAGCAGTACGCACGGTTCAAGCAGAGTCGCATCCGGTCGGCGGTGTTTGGCAATAGCCGGCAATTCTTTCTGATGCGGCAAAACGACCGGGCTGACATCGACGACATCGCGCAGGACATCGCCATCCCCGAGATCGCCAAGCACACCCTCATGAACTATCCGCTCCCTGACCATCAGGTCGGACAGAAGTATTCCGCGTTCACCTATCTGCAAATCGACTCACTCCGACCGATTTGCGGAACAGTTCACAACGTCACTTCACCCGAGATGCTGTATTGCAGCAGTTCCAGTGGCGAACACTTTGAAAAGCGCGCCAAAGAATTGCGCGGCAGCGCCAACATCATTGACGGCATCATCCGCCACGCCAACCCAACCCCCGTAGCCGAACCCGCATGAAATCTTTCCATCTCATCGCCCTCGCATGTGTTCCACTCCTTATGACCGGCTGTGCCGCGACACGACCCATCAGCGATCTCGCGATGGGTGCCGGTGGCGCAGCGCTCGGGAGTGAATTTTCCCACGGCAACCTAGCCATCACCGCAGCCGGTGCTGCCGGCGGCGTCCTCGTCAGTGAAGGGCTGCACTACGCCAGCCAGAAGCAGGCCGGAAACGCATACACCACCGGCTACGAGAAAGGGCGCAGTGACGCCGTGAAACGGCAGTACTGGATACTGGTCAACCAACAAAAGGAGAAAGCCGAACAGAACCAAGAGAACGTCCGCTACTACGAGATCCCGGTCCCCGAACAGACAATCGATGGGACGATCCTAAACCCAACAACCAAACTGTTACGAATCGAGGAATAAGCCATGAACCGTATGCTCATCGTTATCGCCGCAATCTTGCTGTGCACCGCATCCAGCCGGGCGCAGTACGTCGTGTACGACCCGGCGTTGCACACGCAGACCATCATTGATGAAGCCCAGAACATTGCCAAGTACGTGCAAATGATCGACAACCAGGTTCAGCAGATCAGCACGCTGACATCGCAGTTGCAGCAGCTTCAACAGTACAACAAGGTCTTTGGCAATCCGTCCCAAATCCTGAACCTCGCCGGCCTTACGGGGTTGATCACCGACCTGCAAGACACGGGAGTCGGTCAGGCGATTGGCCAGCTCGAAAATGTCGCTCAGGGAATCGACGCCCTGAAATACGATGCAAATGGCCTTTATCACAACATTGGCGAAACCTTTACGACGCCCGACGGCAATTCGGTGTCGAGAGCCGCCAACCTCTACCGTCAATTCGCTGCCGTTAACGAGACGACCAAGAACTTCACCAGCGTGTATGCTGACGTGGTTTCCCGCCGCGACTCGCTCCGTCAAGACATTGCCACCACCACCGAACAACTCCGGGTGGCCACCACTGCATCGGAAGTGCAAAAGCTCACGGGCGTCTTGATTGGACTGAATGCTGAACTCTCCGCCACGGACAAGGAACTCGACCATGCCGCCAGCGTAAGCATCGTCCAGAACGCGGAGAACCAGAACGACCAAGCCAAGCAGCAACAGGCGCGAGTCGAAGAGCAAAAGGCCGAGTTTTCTGAGGGCATCCAGAAGTACAACAACACGGTCAAACTCAGTTCCGAACCGGCACTGTTTCCGGAGACCAATCAATGACCAGGAAACTGATGGTCGCTTTCGTTGTCGCCTTCGTAATTCTCACGGTGATGGTCGCTGTGCTCTCTGCGCGCAAGGGAAATCAAAGGCGACCATCGCCGCCGGCAACGCCTACCAACAAGACACTGAATCTCGACACAGCGCCGCCGCATTTCCCATAGCGGTAGTTCCATGAACAACTTCGACACTCTGTTTCCGAATTTTGCAGCGAGTTGCGCCGCCTTGAAGTCGGTCCTGATGCCGGTGGCGTATCTTCTTCTCGTCACCGGTATGGTGTTGTCCACGATAGCGGGTCGCCGCAGCGCCGGGGCCGTCCTGCGAGCGCTGGGCCGGACCATCGTTTACATCATCGTCCTCACGCAGCTGGTGAATTGGGGTAATCAGATTGCCACCATTACTGACAGCACGGTCACAAATGTTCTTCACGCCGATCCCAGCAACGTGTACCAGCAGTACAACCAAGCGTTGCAGGCCCAGCAATCCACCACGTCTCAAAACAGTTGGTGGGAAAAGCTGTTTAACGTGAGCACGTCCATCTTTGAGGCGCTCATCTCAGGTTTGCTGTGGATCTTTGGCCTGCTGGCCAGCATTATCGTTTTTTATGCGTACTTGATCCAGAAGTTCATCCTCTACATGGGCTATGCCCTCTCGCCCATCTTCATAGGCTTTCTGGCGATCCGCGCCCTGAACCAAACCGGTGCGAACTACCTGCTCGCGCTCGTTGGCGTCATGCTCTGGCCGCTCGGCTGGGGCGCAGCATCGCTGGTCACGGGAGGATTGATCACTTTCATGACCGACCAGAGTTTTCTTTGGAATCAGTCACTCGGCGGGGCGGCCGGGTATGCGTTTCAGAATTTCATCGGCGTCGCTGCGCTCGGCGTGTGGCTGATCTTCAGCACCATCGCGGCGCCCATCATCATTCAACGAGTCATCACCCACGGCATACAAGCTGGCGCAGCCCTGATGAGCGGCGTGGCCACCGCCGCGACCACTGCCGCCGCAGGCGGATTCATTGCCGCCGGCACGTTCGGAGCAGGCGGCGGGGTTGCCGGAGCGGCGATGGCGACCGCCGGCGGTCTCACGGCGGCCGGGGCCACGCTGGTTGGTTCATCACTCAGCGGCAGCACCTATTCGCCGACCGGCTCGATGATCACGGCTTTGGGGCAGATGCGCTCCACAAGTGCGAGCACGAGGAAGCGTGAAAGTAACGACACGAATACGTCCGCACCCACGCCCACCGCGATGGACGTGAGCGGAGACAACGCCGTGCAAGCGTTGCTCCGCAAGACCAAGAACCCACATTCCCCATCAACATGAACACAATTGAGACAACGCTCCGAGAAACTCCGGTGCCGAAAACCGAGCGCCCCAATCTCTCCCGCAAGAAATTCGACCCGACGCGCATCTTTGTCGACCGGGACCGGCTCGCGTGGTTTTGGTTCATCGTAGCCGGACTGATTCTTGTGGGAGCGGCTGTTGATCGCTTCTTTCTGGTGCAGTCGTTCAAGCAACGCGAGCGCGTGGTCATTCTTGATCCATCCGGCACATTCCACGTCGCGCCGCTGCTAAAATTCGAGGAGGCCAAAGACCTCCACGCCGAGCAAAGTACGCTGGCTACCATCGCCTTTCTGGAACGCAATCCCAAAGGCTTTGACCACGATGATCTGCTGAAGCAGATGTTCTTGAAGAACGCCCTGGTCAAGGCTCAGACCTTACGGACTTTGGAAGAGCCGGAGTTCGCCGCGAAGCAATTGCATCAGAAGGCTGAGATTGCCAAGATCACAATCCTTCAGACCCGCGAAAACTTCGTCCTGACCCAAGTGACCGGGCAACTCGTTCGCACCGGGATCTTCCAAGACAGGGCCTTCGCTGAAGCTGTCCCATTCACGCTCGCCTTCAAGTTCCAGCGTAACCCTAACATGGTCCAGAACGGACGATTCCCAACTGCCGTGTACGATTTCAAATATGAAACATCTCCTTAAACACATCGCCCTGCTGCTGTTGCTGTACCTTCAGTCAAGCTCTGCAAAGGATGCCAGTTCCATCGCGGAATACCGCTTGGACGAACACACCGTGTACGCAATCCCGGTATCCCGCAGCCGCGTGACAACCATCAGCTTCCCCGGCCCGATCTCGGCGATTGATGCGGCGAACGTCACGAGCGACCCCAAAGTCCCCGGACTGTTTCAAATCGCCCACACGAAGGGTTCGTATTTCCTGTCAGTGAGGGCGTTGGTCGAAAGGGCAATGACCAACATGAACATCCGGTGGAACAAGAAGACCTACGTGATCGAATTGGTCGAGAGTCCATCCCCGTTCTACTCGGTGATCTTTCAGTACGACACCGACGCCGACATTCGCCCCGCCTCAGCCCGGGTCACACCGAGCCGGCTACTGGCGCTGTTGGACAAGGCCAAAGCCTACCCTCTTCTCAAGGAATACCACGCCAATGCGGTTGACCAAGTCGAATACGTCAATTTCAGCAGGAACCCGCGAGTCTTGGACTACCGGGATTACGAAGTTCAACTCGACGAGGTTTTCCGGTTCAACCCCGAGGACACGCTGATTTTCCGGATTCTGCTGCGCAACAAGACTGACCAATCGATTCAATACAGACCCGATGGCTTTTCGCTCCGCGTCGGCGAACGCACGTATCCGCAATCCATCAGCGACGCGAGCGGCATAATCCCGCCGAAGGGCCAAGCGCCCGCGTACTTCGCCGTAACCGGGACACCAAACGGCGGTCGCAATGACCTGTCCCTGAAGAACGATTTCACTGTCCTTCTCGACCGCGTCGAGACGAACACAGTGCCGCTGCAAACGGTACAACCCGAATCGAAACCGTCAGAATGAACCCGCGCAATGCCATCACATTTTTGCGCAGCCCGACCGGCATACTCCTGTCCTTCGTTGTCCTGCTGATCTTCGCGATTGTATTCATCAAAGGGTTCTACGACCCCAACAAGGGCAAGCCCAAGACTGCTGCCACACTAACGTCAGCCGAGAAAACAAATAGAACATCCCAGGTACTTCAGACGATCCAGCGCGAGATTGTTCCCTTCAAACCGCCTCGCACCACTTCCGCCGCAATGTTAGCGCAATCAACGGGCATGCAGCCGCAGCAGATCAACGACCTTAGTTTCACTCCAATCAGTCTCTACACCGAACCGGCCCCAACCGAACCGGAACTCAAGCCATTGAGCAAATTCTACGCGCCGTACGGACGACTGATTTCCTGCGAACTCATCGTGACCGTTGACTCCTCTTCCATTCAAACGCCGATTATCGCGTTGGTCACCGATGACATCTACCACGATGGCCGACTCATCATTCCTGCTGGCACAGAAGTCCACGGGACAGCCCAGTCCGACCGGAAACGCGAACGTATCGCCAGTAACGGCGGCTGGACTTTGGTGTGGCAAACGGGCGAGGAACTCCATTTGGATGGCGTCGCTCTCGACCGCGAGAAAGATCCCAACGGTGAAGGATGGGGCATCACCGATGGCAGCGCCGGCTTGCGGGGCCAAGTATTAAAGACCGACAACCTGGCTGAGATCAAACTTTTCGCCGCCACCTTCCTGAGTGGGGCGGCTTCAGCGCTGTCTCAAACGAGGCAGACGGTCGTTGGTACAGAACTGTTGCCGAGCCTCCAGAATTCGCCGTTGCAGGGGGCACAGAATGTCCTGGGCACCTATGCACAGCAGATTCTCGATACGATTCAGCGGGACGGATTCTACGTGCGCGTTCCAGCCGGCAAAGAATTTTATCTGTACGTCACGCAGACCATCGACAAGTCCGATGCCGCCCTTGGCGGTAGTCGCCTCGTGACGACCGAAACCAATGATCCATCACCGACGATTATGCCTCGTCTTTCACACCGCATCAGCCCATGAAAACCATCTACCTGATTCCTCTGCTATTCCTCACGGCTTGCGCGTCAAACCGCAAACTGGCCGTGCTCAACATGTCGCGCCCAGTTCCCGGCACGACTCTGCCCGGTGACGACATCGAGTCGGTGCGCTACTCGGAAAACATCAAGGCATACAACGTTGGCCGCTATGTTGACCCAAACAATGCTTTGGTCATGCACGAGCGGCACGTCCTGTACCGTGTGGAAACCACCGCCAAGTGGAACTTACACCCCAACGAGCCGGCCACGGTCGCGTTAGGCCCGGCAGTGCAGATCATCGATCCAGCACGGAAAGACGGGCCGACCACGGCGGAAGTCATCGCCGAGGTCAACCGGCAGAAGGCCGCAACTCAAACGGTCATCGACCAGGGGAAGCGGCTGAACAATACGCTCACGCAGATTTCAACAGCTTTGGACGCGAGCAAACAGGTCGCCGAACACAATCGGCAACTCAAAACGGAAATCGACCTGACCAAACAGCGTCTCGATTTGTTGGAAGCGGAAATCCGCAACCAGCAAAAGGAAAGCCCTACACAAAGCGGGGCACCTGAAACCCCAAACCAAAACTGGTGAACATTCACCCACATGAATAATCCCCAGAGAGGAGAGCAAATGCTCAAAGGCAAAGCCAAGACTCAAGATGAGTCCGTTGAACAGCCCGGCCAATACCGGGACAACCCGAAGGTCAACGCTCGTATCGACGAGTACATCAAGAACAATCCGAAGCACTGGGACTACATCCAGTCGATGCCGCGCGAGCGGTTGGAGCGCGCGCTCGTTCTGAGCGAAGTGAACAAACTCGACCGCCTGGAAAAGATGAAGGCAGGTATTTTGCGCAAGCTCGACCAGAATCCCGAACTGAAGCAGGCGTACGAGACGCTGGTGAAGCATCTGCCGGAAGACCAACGCGAGAAAGTGATGGTCTCCATCGCCAGCCGGACGATGCGCAGCATCACGCCGCGCCAAGGGCAGTCAGCACCGGCCGCAAAAGTCTGACCGCACGCCAAAACCAATCGTTTGGGCAGCCAAAGACTTTGGGCCTTTTCGCTTCGGACCGCTCCGTGCGGTGCCTCGCTGCAAAACCCAAAGACTTTGGCTTTGCCTTTGGCGATCAAACTGCGTACCGATGTCGCCGCTGCGAGCCGTGGTTTCTCGCGGCCACATCGCTGGGAATTTACTGAGAGTGGTTTCCTACTCGGAAGGCCATCCAAAGACTTGGCCTTCGCCGCGTCGGCGTATCCCTTTACTTAAAGTCTGTGCTTCGAAGTATGAGCACGGTGGCCGGATCGTTGATCCCTAAATCCAGTGGTAGGCAGCGATTGCTTACGGGTGTTTCGAAATGCAGACAGCCCATCATCTCCGATCGCACCGCGGTAAGTCCGAGAACGATTCTTTCATGAATGCTCGAAGTGCAATTGGAGAGCACCAGAGTCCGCCCTGAATTAACTTCCCTCTGAAAGTCATACATATGGTCGTCTCTGATGCGAGCCTGATATGTCCACGGAACTCCATTTCGAGACAGACGGATAAGGTATCGCGTCTGATTACATAACACGATTGTATTAGTTTGAATTTCCGCAACGATGTTCGTGTCGGTGTCCGCCGGCCGTGATAAAGGCGTGCCGCCGGTAACCCTCGTCGACGGAGTCCTGCAGGCATTGACCAGTAGACACACGGCTAGCAAAGAAACTAGCAAGGACAACGAACTCTTGATTCTTATTTGTATTGGTTCTTTCACTAAAAAAACACCCCTCCTCCCATGTCCTTGAGAAGTTTCTTGTCGAGTGTTTTCACAATACCTTCTCGATTCACAAAGATATCAATCGCGTAGAAGCACGCGCGATGCAGAAAAGTGTAATAAACCAATCGTATGTTGAAACCGGTCGAGTCGGATGTCGTGACGGCTGTCACCTCAGGAGCACCTGCTGGATAGCGGATCCTGTTTCCTTGGCGATCTCCCTCTTTCTGAGTCACTAGAGTTGCAAAACGGCTGAGAAAGATGTCGCCATACGCTCGCGCATATGGGAGCACCTCTTCTTCTTTCTCGACTGGCCCGTACACCCTAGCAAAGTTAGTCCCGGTCAGGACGAAGTACTTGCCTTGCTCTTCGATGAGGAAGAACGGACCCGGAACAGCGTCGGGAGGGAAGAACTCGACAAACACTGTGAAAACTCCTTCTATTTTGCGTTTTGGGCGTATTCCTTCGACACTATAGGCGCTCATCTTCCATTTGCCGTGGACCCATCCCAGCGACTCCTTTGGAATGTCTTTGATTCCTTGAGCACGATAAATTGCTAGCGGATTGATTACCGCTCCTAGATGTAGAGGCGCTTCCAGGTTCCGGCCTAATGTTGCCGTGTTCGTTGATTCCGTTGAGGGATCAGTTGTTGTAGCAGGCAGAGAGCTTGAAGTTCGACAATCCCTGACAACGAGCTTGGGTCTTAACGCTGGATCATCTGCATAATTCCCACTGTAAAAGGAATCAAAGTTGTTGTTGTCGTTGTGAACTGGGCGGAACTGCAAACCATTATTGGGATAAGTCCCGTTTTGCCACGCATTGTATAGATCAGTAATATCCACAGGGTACCACTTGCCTTGAATCGGTGTCCCTAACTGATTGACGCGCCACAGCGATGTCTCAGGCTTATCTGTCCACCACAGCCTGTCGTGGTCAGGACCCGTTCCAGAGGTGCGCCAGTTCCAAGGCTCGGCAATGCGGTCAAGATACAGGGGTGTTCCACCGCCATCCAATTTGAAACAATACAGGTAAACAACAGCCGATTCTGCTCTCTTCGGTAAGCCCATCAGATCGAACTGTAGTAGGGAATAGTACATATCGCCCCACCCTCCGACGCGCAATTGGAGATCATTCGCTCCTCCCCCAGGACCGCCGCCCCCGGGAGCGTATGAATAGACACTCGTTGTCCATATATTCTTAGATTCGTTCGGCCCGGGCTGCACAACATATTCCTTTTGGTGAGATATGTCGTTTAAGAATCTGGCACCAGCAACCCTCGTCGACGAAGTCCTGCAGGCATTGACCAGTAGACACAAGACCAGCAAAACAACTAACAAAGACGGAGAAGTTTTGATTTTCATTTGAATTTGGTTCTCTCGTCGCACGCCAAAACTAGTCGTTTGGGGACCCAAACACTCTGGCCTTTTCGGCTTCGGCTCGCGCCACGCGGGGCGCTCCGCTGCAAAACCAAAAAACCTTCGGCTTTGCCTTTGGCGATCTATCTCCGGCCCGATGTCACCGCTGCGGATGACGAAAGCCCAAAAGCCGTTAGTTATTACTTCGGGCCAAAATTGGTAGCTGGCTGCGGTTCCGTTTGCGGTGGGGCCTGCGGCGGTGGAGGCTGCCGGTTAACCGGACGACCGTAAGCGTCCACAAGAATATCTTCCGGAACCTGAATTGTACGGCCATCGGGAGTGATTTCCGTGTGCCAGCGGCGAACAATGTGCGTGGTGGTGTCGAACGGCGCCATGACACCGCCAACGGTGCTTTCACCAAAACCAACGGCAGCACCGGCCGCAGTACCGGCGACACCGCCGACACCCGTGCCCACCGCGCGGCCAATAGCCGGGCCCGGATGGTATGGGCTGGTGGTGTAACTGGGGCTGGTGCAACCCGCACTGAATAATCCGAACATCGCGGCAGTTAAGGCAATCAAAATTCCGCTGTACGGTTGCATGACTCCTCCTCTGTGTATTGCGATTGCGATCAAAACTATACCTCTTACTTCATGAGAGCCTGCAGGGCGTTAACCACTGTATTGAGGCTGTGCAGCACAAAAGGGTCAATAGTTGTGGCCTTTGCGTCTCCAACCATGTCCGGGTTTATCGCAGCGGCAGCTACGCCGACTTGACTCCTCACATCAACGAAATCCCCCTTACCGATCCAACTCTTTGGAATTACAAGGGTGTAAATTACACCCACTTGCTTATGGAATGCTGAGACCGGATCGCCATCCACATCGATACTGCTGACGAGAGATGTCTGCTGCGCGAAATTATCTTTGGGAATCTTGGACCGTAGTCCACCCCCAAGACCGGCCGGATTAAAAACAACAGCTTTTTTCCCGTAATACAGTGCTGCATACGTCGCGAGCCCCCCTCCTAACGAATGTCCGGTCAGAACAACATCGTATTTCGCACCTGTTGCAGCAACGATTCCACCAACAAAATCCAGAGCATCCTGATATTGCCCTGGCGGCGCTCCCAGCCACGCGGCGATATCAGTACTCCAGTCAACAATTTGAGTGGTGCCTTCAAACACGATCGCGAGTTTTCTCCCATTCACATAAACTTGAGCCCTAAACCCGTTTACTGGATCAGAAAACACAGTTTGCTGTTCATTGAGTGATAAGGTTGCCGGATTAATGACTTTCCAGTTCGGTACTGGCACATATTTTGGGGTGCCGAAATCGTAAACTGCATTGCTGAGGAGTGCGTAATCCAAAACTTCTTTAGCCAGATTCGCATCAACCAGAAGACTGCTTTTTGCAGCAATGCCTGGCGGCTGAGAAGGCGCACTTCCAGCTTCAGAAGGTCGTGATTCCGTTTGCTTTCGTACCTGAATGAAGTTCTGAAACCAAGATGGTGCAACCGTACGTATGCGATATAGGAAGTTCCAACTACTGTCAGCGGACGGATTGTTACCCGCGTATGCCGACTCCGATACCGTGATGCTACCGTCCGCATTTTGGCTCTCGACTACCGCAACATGCCCCATCCCATTCGCGCCGGAATCTGTCTGGGCGATTGATCCCAGTGTTGGTGTTTTGGAAACAGGGATGCCATTATCCTGAGCAATGTTATCCCATTTCGAGGCATCGCGAACCAACTTGTCCAGATCGTCTTTGCTGTAACCAAGTTCTCGCAATCGTCCGTTAGCGTACCAAGTGCAGTTTCCAAGCGCGTTTCCAAGTTGAGGGTTGTTTGGTTCTGTGGACTGTGGCGCGTTTCCGCTTCTCCAAAATGGATTGTCTTGGCGATATGCTGGCAAACTAAAATCTGGTGCAGAACCGCGGCCACCAATAGTTGACGCACCAAGAGCAGGGTTGCCAACCGTGAACAAAAACCCATACACCATGCCGGGGTATTTCTCCGCGTCATCTGACAGCGAGTACGCGTAATAGACGCCCGCAGACAGAGGTTGCGCGGGAATCAAATACACAGCTCCTGTATCTGTCAAAGAGGGCGTGATTCGAAAGGGGATTGATTCAACATCTCCTTTGTTGACGCGATCCAACGCAAGCGCCAGATCGTAGGCATCTACCTCTTTATCACCGAATTGCTTAATAAGCGGCACCGAGATGAGCTTGGTGAGACCGGGGATGAACCGGGGCAGATGTTCTTTGGTTTTATCAGGCCAGATTAGGAAGTTACCAGTCGCGATTGGCACCCATCCTGTCGCTACGTCTGTTGGATTCTGCGGCGTGAAGTCATCGTGACCGAAAATATCATGGGCACGATAACCGCCGCGCAGCGAGAATCTCAGCGTGACCGTTTCCTTTGGCTTATTGTATGCAAGATCCTGATCAAAGCGAAATTCACGGCAGAGGTTCTTTTCAAAATAGAACTCCTTTGCGGTCAATTTCCCCGGCGTGAGCACATAGGTCATGTAGGAGATTGGCTTGGAAATGACTTCGCCTATCTCCGCACACTTGGATGCGGTCGGGCAGACGGCGGCCAGTGCCACCGAGCAACTCAGCAAGAGACGATTGCGGTTCAACCAAAAAGGAGCCATTTAGAAACCGACTGACCTCTCGGCCTGTTTCGTAATTTCCTTCTCGTCTTCCCAAACGGCAAGTCCTTGCGGATTTGAAAGCGACAGTTGGAATGTGTAGGCATGTTGCCGCTTGTCTCCCTGACGGGCATACGTATCGATGATCTTCCCAGAAAGCGTGAAGTCGGGATCACTCAATGCTCCGCCCGTAACATCGGTCATGGCCTTGCCACTCTTGTTCAGGGCAACGCGAATTTTCTTGGTCAACAGATCGGTGTCCAATTGGCGCGAGGTTTCATTCGCGATGCGCCCGACGACAAGAATCGCAGGCTTCCTCGGCGCCTTGTCAAGAACACTCGATTCCACTAGGGAACCGATCATTTCATCCGCCTTGGCCGCAAAATCCTGGGTATCGATCCCCATCGTGGTCAGTTTGTTTGTCCCTTCGACTGTGTGTGGCGCGGTCGCACATCCCACCAATAGGAGAGGGCACAACAGGCCGAGCACATAGCAGCTAATCTTGTTTTTCATTTTCGTCGCACTTTCCTTTCGTTGAGCGTTCTGTTCTACCTCGCAATAAACTTGATCCGGAAATCCTTCGCAGTTTCCGTTGGGGCGATGGCAGTAAGCGACAGCGCCTCCCCACCCTGAATTTGCCGGTCAATCCACGCGGATGTGGGCGTGTTGACGACCATGCCGTTCTCATCGAACCATTCGATACGATAGGCAAACGGCTGAACGCTACTGCTGAGATTCTGCACCTCAACCTGGACTTTGAGGAAACCCGTGGAGACAGTGGCGGTATTAAGCCCTACAATTCGGACGCGACCATAGAGGGTGGTATCAGTGATGACCCGTTTGTCGGAGAGCATTTGCCGCTGGGCCGCCGACTCGGCGGGTTCCACGGTATTGACGGTTGAGCAGCCGCATTGAAGCAAGCTGGCCGCAAGGGTTGCAAGGCCGGCGAGACGCAGGAAGGTGATTTTCATTTGAGTTTAAATTGGCTGACCAATATCGGGCTGCTGGCACTGATTGATTTGGCATAGACTACGTTGATCGTTCCATCCATGAGCGCAACTTCCACGGGGGCGGCAAACGGAGTGGTCAAAACCAATTTGCGATCCGTCGGCGTGCTAATCCGGGCCACTTGGAACTCCTTAGGCAGCGTCGTCCATGTGCGCGTGTCGGCGATGTTCACCACAGCCGCGATAGTAGCAGTGGCAAGCTTGACTACGAGTCTACCCCAAGTGCCCCCTGACTGCTGGGCGGCGTTATTCGCGGCGTAGTCAGCCACAGCCTTAGCCGTAGTTGAAATGATGGTTTTCGTCAGAATAGTCGGCCATTCGTTCCTAAAATCCAAAGCCACAATGGAGTCCATATTGGCAACCGTGACGGTCTTTTCCTCCAGTTCACCGGCCTTGACGGTCAATTCCGTTGCGTGATTGTCATGAAAAGCCAGCTTGGGGAAGGCGATCCCCACGTACGATACCTTGGTGACAATGATGGGGATGTCAATGCGAACCTGATCCCGACTCGCCACTTGTCCCGTTTCAAAAATGACGTAGGTCCAGGGAGCCGGCGGTTGACCATCGGCGGTGCTCTCGGCAAACTGCAGATCCGCATCGATAAGTTTATTACTGCCAACGATTTCTTGGACCCGGCTCAACGATTTGCGCGCCCGTTCCAAGTCAGATCCACCAGTGCCGTTGTAGAGAAAGTACAAGCCGTCAAGATAAACGGTAAATGGATTGACATAATCCGCGTAGACCTTAAAGCCCTCTAAATCCTTGGTCCCGGCATCCAACGCTTGGGCATACTTGGGATCGGCTTTGGCTTTTTCTATCTGTGCGTGTTCCTTGCTATTTTGTTCGGCTTCTTGGGACTTTTCAATGCGGCGATTGTTTTCCTCAACCGCATCTTGCTGACATTGATAGGCATGGATGATTTCCGGTCGCGCCTTTTCAATTTCTCCCACAGCGAGATAATTCAGGGCCTTGTAGGTATAGAGCATGATTTTGTCATAGGAGCGCCCTTGGTACGGTAGATTCTGCTGGTCGGTCATGATAGCTGCGGTTTCTAGACCGACTTTGGTTTTAGCTTGTTCCTCAAAAACGTCAATCTGCGCCGCAGCGGCATCCAAATGGCTATTGCTATTCGTGAAGTCTCCTGACGCCCGATACGCGGCTCCCGCTTCCAAATGCCAAACAACCAAATCGCTCTTGCCACACTTGTCCGCCTTCTTGCCGAACTCGGTGGCGGCTTGCGCCGTGTTGCCCATTGCCCATGCGCTGGTCATATTTTTGGCCTGACTCTTGTAAGTCTGACAGCCAGTTCCGAGAATTGCGACGCTGGCAACTGCGATGAGAACACGAACCAAATCCTGCGCCTTAGTCATAGTCGTCGGCTCCTAGGTTGTTTGTATTCTGGGGGGTGTTAACAAAATGCGTGGATGGGTTAGTGGGGTGACTGAGGGGCTCTCACAATCGCTCCCTCGGCAATGCCAGTGTCTTCGCCAAGTATATCGGCAGTGGAAACCTTGGGCAGTACACTGGTAACTTTTAGTTTGCCGACGAGGACCTCCTGTACCCCCAATATTTCCCCCGTGTCGGGATCTTTCAGTTCCTTGCCCGGGGCGTACACGTTCCAGATTTGGTCGACGGCGATGCCAGTGCCGTCGCCTCGATTGATTGTGACCTGCTTGTCGATCTTGCTGATGATCTTGGCAGGGAAAATCACATCAGCCACGCGATTGGCGACTTTGTCCGCCATTTCGCGAGCAACACCAACCAACAGCTCGTCACTGAGCGCGCTGTTTTCATTCCCGCGCTTCAGGCTGAGTAATCGTTGCTCTTTGCGAACCTGAAAATTGGCCGATTCCAGCAGCTTCGTCGTGGTAACGTCATAAATTTTGGCAACGATGGAAACGCTGAGCACCCGAATGGTGGCACTTTGGCCGGTCTCCCCTATCACAGAGGCTTCACCGTAGTCCTTGAATCCATCCATGCTGGTAACAAGCAGATATTTTACCCCCGCCTCTTTGAGCTGCTCAGAGTTGGCGTAGGCCATCTCAACGTGGAGTTCTTTCAGATCACTACGAGATACCAACTCAAACTTCCGTGTGGCGTTGATGCGGTCAATCAACTGTCCATCCAACGCTTCCACTACTTGCCCCATTTGATCTGTTCTGCCGTCTTTTTTTACACTCTCCACCAATGAAGGAGACGTTTTGACAGGGCCGATAGCCAGGGTGCTTTTTTCGGCGCGCGCCCAAGTACCGGCAAGCACGGCGGTCAATGCGACGACAACAATGAGAGGTTTGTTTTTCATGGATATTTTCCTAAAACGGTCGGCGGTTAGGGCGTTGGCTGTTGCGAGAAGAGGCTCTGATGCTGGTAAACCTTGACGCCTTCTTTGGTGTCAACCTTCACGTCCACCTTGTGTCCGCTCTGCCGCAACATCTGCGCTTCGCCTCTAAGCTTCTCCGCTTCGGCATCGGTCAGCTTCTGCCCATTCTTCACCGATTCCAGAAACGCCGTGTTGTCTTTCCAGCGCTGATAACCGGCATCGCTCATCTGCAACGCCACCTTGAGCTTTTGGCCTTCCACGACATTCATAGTTCGTTCCCAAGGAGTGAACCCCTCGCGGGTCAGGCGGAGCTTGTGCAATCCCGGGGATGTTCTGAATGCGCCAGGTGCAGAACCCGCGATAACGCCATCAAGTTCCACAGTGACATCCAACGCTTCCACTACGAGCTTCTCCTTCCCGACGAACACTGTGTTGTTATCCACCATTCGCACATCAGGGATATTCATCGGCACTTGCGCCAAATCCTGCATGCCACAAGCGATACTAAACTCAACCTGGTCCTTTGACAGCGAGACCACTTTGATTTCCTTCTTTCCCACGCTCTCTGCCACCTTGACCGAAGCATCGTCTAACAAGCCATTGATGAGATCACCGTCGTCCTCACGGCTGTTCTCACTGAAACGAATGGTTTTACTCGCTTTCACTGTTTCGCTGGCTATCGTGCCACCCGTCGTCCCATCGAGTATCTTGTACGTCACACGCAGATTGTGAGTGACGTTGACTGTCTTCTCGCCGTAGGCATCCACAGTCCTCTTATCCGCCCCGTATGAACTAATCGAAGCCAAGACGAGATAATCCACACCCAACAACTGCCCCAGCCGTAATGTCGATGAATTATTGCTGAGAAGCTGATCCGCATCGGTTTGCTTGCTATCCTTCAGTAAGCTGCTTAACGCATCCGTCGCCGCTTCTCGACTGATAACGCTGAAGCCCTTTTCCGTAATGTGGCTGGAGATGAAATCCTCAAACGTCGCAAGTTTCTCATCGAAGCTCTTGTCCGCGCGATTGGCTGTAAAAATCGCTGCCTTGCGGACAGTATCGCTTGAGGTTGGAGCGACCGTCTCTGCCGCTGCAGATGTGCTGAGACAGCCTAGCAAAGGCAAAAAGCACAACATGAAAGAACACGCTGTTTGGGCGGCACCACAGACGAAAGTTGGAAACGAAGCCACAATGATTCTTGTGGGTCTGCGTGTTAGATTGATCGTTTGATCGTTGTGCATGGACTCCTCTCCCTTTCTCAACTCGCGTAATCGTTTAGAAAATTCTTCTAGGCTCGCACGACGTGATGCGTTGGGGTCGAGAAGCGGCCCCATAAACGGGGATACTGGTTGGCTTATATGCCTCAGTGCGTTGCGGTGCAAGACATTTCTTGTGACGTAGTTGCAGTGAAAAACCTTACAGGATCAGTCTGTCCGTCATTAGCGAAATTCTGATCAAAGACTCGGACTTTGCCGCTTCGGCTTCCCCTTTTGCCCTTTGCCGCCGCCCGCAAGGTTCCGAGACTTTGTTCTGGCAAAGGCTATCTGAGATGCTGGCATGTCGCCGCTTGCACATCACGCGCGGCCACATCGCGACCAGAAGCAATTGCGCCCGCACCATAATCTTGCTACACTTCACACTACAGTGAGTATTACTTAAATCTCTAACGATTCGGGAGGCTTATGTCCGGAATTAAGCAGGTCGTTCGTCAGTTAAAGGTCCAACGCAACGGTGCGGAGCGCGAGATCGAAAAACTTAATCTTGCGATCAAGGCGCTCACATCGCTTGATGGCAAATCAGCGCCCGTAAAAGGTGTACTCAGGCGCAAGCCGAAGTTCACGGCGGCTGGCATTGCCAGAATCAGAGCCGCTCAGAAGGCGCGTTGGGCGAAGATCAAGGCCGCGAAGAATAAGTAGTAGCCCCGGCAGGAAAGCACAGTACACCAATGCGCCTCGTCTGCTAGATGAAGCAGCTTTTCAAAAAGCTGGCCAGAGTGTTTGGCATTATCGCTTCTCTGATTCTCCTGCCGTTTCTGTTTCTGTTCTGCAGGCTTGGCGGTCCGTCGTATCCAAGCGCTGAGACACTACGCAATTTTTCTTCGATCTGGCGATGGGGATTTGTCTGTCTGCTCTTTTTCGTCGTTTGCTTTATCTTCGGCTGGTGGGACCCTCTCAAACGGTTGAAGCCAGTGCTCAAGAAAACAGTCATTGGTGTTGGCGTCTTGCTGGCTGTATTTGCGGTGTTCATTCTCGAAGAGAACATTCGCGGCAAGATCGCGCTTCGCTCCTACATCCGGGAGTTGCGCTCCAAAGGCGAAAGGCTGACTTTGGCGGAGATCAAATTGCCGAAACCGCCAAAAGACCGCAACAGCATAGCCGCACTGGTGGCGCTGACGAATCAGTTTGCTGCGCTGCGAAGTGATTGTCCGTTTGAACCATTCTTTATCATTTCGAGAGTTCGCTTAGTAGGGCTGGGGCGCGCCGTCGTTCGCTGTGAGCAACCGGATTTGGGCGTGAACTTCAACCGTCATTCTTCCGCGCAGAGCGGCAGAGGTGGTCCCAGAGGACGACAATCAAGCGAGATTGAGCCAACGACGAATGGCATCACTTACCTCGTAGCGGATTGGACCGATCTCGATGAGCAGGTGGTGAAGGCGTCGAACGTTCTAGAAGAAATCAAACAAGCGGCGGGTCAATCAGCGTTGAGCGCGGAAATCGATTACTCGCAGGGCTTCGATGTGCGTGTGCCGCATCTTCAACCGATTCGCAACGCGACAACTTGGCTGGGACTGGCAGCGATGGGCGATCTCCATAATCGCAATTTCGAAGCTGCCACGCAGAACATTCGGGCCATTGCCGGCTTATCACAATTTGGACGGGACGAACGACTCCTCGTTTCTCAGGTTCACCGTTGGCAAATCGGTTTGACGGGATTGAATCTGACTTGGGAGGCGCTCCAACAATCCGGCTGGACTGACGACCAGTTGTTTGCGTTGGAGCAAGCTTGGCGGGAAAGCAGCGTCTCCGAAAATACCCCGTCAATCTTGGAGATCAACCGACTGTTCTATCGCAGCGGTTTTGAGCACGCACGGAGACTTCCCGGCTGGGGCGCACTTCACGACTACATTTTTGGCTGTTGGCAGGGAGAAACATGGCCTTCTGACGTGAGCGGATTCTTCGCATACTTTCGAGACAGTCTGCACGCGTTCACTTGGAGATTGGCATGGTTAGATCAGGATGAACTGCGATTTCTGCGCCTGTATCAGTTGATGCTCGATCATGCTCGAAATGCCATTGAACGCCGAGATTGGTCGGCGTTTGGACTATCCGATAAGGATTTCCCATACGACCGGAAGCGCTTCTTGTTATCGGACGCATACACTCCCAATCTTGAATTGATACTGCGACGTGTGTTCGAGTTTGAGACGCAGCGGGAAATGACCATTGCAGCCATCGGCATCAAGCGGTATCAACTTCACGCTGGTAAGCTGCCTTCCGATCTCACGGCGCTCGTGCCGGAGTATCTTCCGCAGCTTCCGCACGACTGGATGAATGGAAAGCCGCTCCGGTATCACCAGAATTCAGATGAAACATTTACGCTTTATTCTGTCGGAGTGGATGGGCGCGACGACGGCGGCGATCCGACGCCAATCGAAGGGAAGCGAGCCTATTCAATCTGGAAAGAGCGTGACGCTGTGTGGCCGATGCCGGCATCCGAAGAGGATATTGCCGCCTTCAATCGTCAGACCAACGAGCTACTGAGTAGCGGTGGTCGTAGAGGTCTAGGTTCGGTCCACTGACTAATTCGGCTGGCCGTCTTTCTCTTCTTTCGTTCGCCGCTCGTGCAGTGCGCTTGGAAATACGGCGAACCCCCCGCTCTTGCGTAACGTGGGGTTCAATCCTTCGGCAGCGACGGGACAGAACAGCGGGAATTTTTCCTTGTCGCCGGGTCCGAGTTCGGCTTCCACGTCTAAGACCGCGTATGGGTACAGCCGGTTTACTGTCCGCTCCTTTCCATCTTCGCCGTAAAACGTAACCGGGGAATAATGCAGGCTCATTCCCTTAATCGTTAGCCGCTTAATGCCACACACGCTCAGTCCACGCGCACCTGTCACGGCAGCGTCGAACACGCGCGCTCTTCCCTCCTTGATCCACGCCATTATCTGTTCCTTGGTTGCAACGGGGCAACGCTTTGCCGGTTTGACACCATGCCAGTGAAGCTCCAAGTGCGTGATCCTTTCTCGGCTCTCAAATTCAATATGCAGGCGTTCATCGTCGCAAGGAATGTTGTCGAGCTTCCGGCGAAATTCGATTCCCATCGAACGAGGTTCGACGACCAGCTTGCGCGTTTGTTTGTCACGGTGTCCGCGAGTTCCCGGATAAAACCAAGCACGCGGTTGATACTCGCCACCGGTCTGAAACTCGCCGGTAGGAAGCTCCAGCTGGTTGAGGATGTTTGTGCCCAACTCGAAGGCTCGCGTCTGGGTAGGTACGTTTTCAAGTGGCGCTGTAGAATCGGCCTCACTGGAAAATTCAATTGTTCCTAGGGACGGCGCAATCGACAGCGTAGCAGTCTCGTCGGAATTCTTGAAGGCAAGAGCCTTTGGATAGACTACAGCGAGAACATACGACCTGACGCGGTCACGCGGCGTGAATGAACCCAGTTGCACCACGTTGGAAATGGCCGTGGGAGAAAACAACGCTGGCACCACCCTGTAAATCGCAACTGTCGCCGGCAGCGTATTGCTAGCGACATCCCATTCGACTTGGAGCTTCTCGCAATAGAATGGTTGCCAAAGCCCATCCGGCACCGCGAGCGCGGCAAATGCGCCGGCAATGAGAACCGTTTGAACGGCGATTATGGTGAATGTCAGTTTCACAATTGCTTGCGCAGTTTTCGATAGGTGACGACAGACGCCGTAGAAAGACCCAAACACCCAAAACCCAACGACCACGCCGGGCAAAAATGGAAGAAATAGACATACCAAGGTCCTTCACCGGTTGGGTAATTGTCTGCCCCGGCCTCGCCCGTATTCGGGTCTCGGCCGATGGAGTAGTATTGCAGAAAGTCGCCGTACTCAAGGCCGCCCAGCCCCGACGCCAAGGAGAGACACCGTAGAAGTATCAAGGAGCCGGTCATGCCAAATACAACTGCACAGATGAGAACGGTCTTCTTCATCTGTCCTTCGGCTCGGCTTTGCCGTACCCGAGGTTCAACCTAGGTGGGCAACAAAGATCAATCTGCCGGTCGTACTGTGGGTCAGAGCCGTCAGCGAAGTGATACGTATGCCAGAACGTGCCGCGATGATACTCCCATCTTCCGACATCTGGGCGCAGGACGTAGTCGTCAACAAGGCAATAACCGCAGACCAACATCGGATATAACAAGACCAAGACGAGCAAGCCTGCAAGGATTTTGAGGCTCAGTTTCATTGCAGACCCATGAGAGCAGACTTGCGGGTTTCCATCAAGGACTACCGGCATAACGTTAATTTTAAGAACCTCTGATCAAAGAACCGGTGCTGATCGTGCCTCACCATTGCGCAGCCGATTGAGTGCCGGTGGATTCCGATTCGGAAAGCCATTCAAAGACTCGGACTTTGCCGCTTCGGCCTACCCCTTTGCCCTGTGCCGCCGCCCGCAAAGCTCCGAGACTTTGTTCTGGCATAGGCTATCTGATTCGCCGGCAATGTCGCCGCTTGCACATCACGCGCGGCCACATTGCTTCCAGGGATGGCAACCGCCATGCGCCATACTACTGCTGGCGGTTTGGTTTTGCTGACAGGTTAAGCCGACACTACCCGTGCGGGCCGCCAAAGACATTGTGGTTTTTCGCTTCGGCCCGCTTCGCTCTGCTCCGCTGCAAAACCCCAAAGACTTTGGCTGTGCCGTTCGCGATCAGACCGCGCCGCGATGTCACCGCTGCGAGCCGTAGGTTCTCGCGGCCACATCGCTTTCCGAAATCGCAACTTCGTAGCGCATTCGCGCTTTTTTCAGTCGGCTTGCGTGAATCGCCCCTCTATTGTACGGCTCGCTGCGCGCCGTCAAGGTCGTGCAAACAACAGCCTCCACCTTGACTGTGCTCGCTCCGCCAGCGGCTTGGTTTCTAAGACTTCACGCTGGAGAGTCTTCAGGCCGACGGCTCTTTGGATTCTCTCGGAATCGGCCTCACATGACGTATGCTGCAATTTCTGGCCTTGGCTTTCGGCTCCATCCCAAGCAACTACGGACTCAAAACCCGCGTCTAAAGTTGTTCGCAGGTGCGAACAAGCGTAGGACGCCAGTTATGGCTAAATCGCCTTGCAGCGAGTGCCCTCAAATGAGGGGGAAACGCAGCATGGGCGATTTAACCAATGGCTCTCAAAGGGAAAAAGGGCGCACCGCAAGGCCAACTAGACCTGTTCTCAGGGAACGCGAACCGACATGAGCACGCTGACTCAATACGGCTTGATGGCGCAGCAACATTGGCGGGAGCACCGTCCGCGAATGGTGGCGGAAATGGAGCGGACGGGCACGCTCCAGCAGATGTTGCTGGAGGCCGAGGCGAAGACCAAGGACGAAATGGACGCGATTCGCCGACAATTGATCCAGCACGGACTAACGCCACAGCAAGCCCACGACCAAGCTTGGGAAATGGTCAGGCAGAAGTACATCCTGCTTTCGCCGGAGAACGATTAGGTCCGCCGCGCAATCTCGCCAATTACCGGGTTACCGACCGCGACCACCTCGGCCAAGGGTCGCTCAAACAAAAGTTCCGCGCCAATGTCGCGGCGATCAAGCTCCTGCGCGGCCTCGAATCCGAAAAGCGCCCTGCCTCTGATGACGAAAAGGCGGTGCTCGTGCGGTACGTCGGCTGGGGCGGGCTGCCGCAGGTGTTCGATGTCAACTCGCGCGAATGGTTCAAGGAGCAGGTCGAACTGTCCAAACTTCTGACCGACGACGAACACACGTCCGCCCGCGCCTCGACACTCAACGCCCACTACACCTCGCCGGTCATCGTTCGTGGAATGTACGCCGCGCTCGCGCGTTTCGGTTTCAGGCATGGGCGCATTCTGGAACCTGCCTGCGGGCTGGGCCACTTCATCGGCTTGACGCCGGAGGAGATGCACACCCACTCGACGGTTACCGGCATTGAAATCGACTTGCTCACCGCCCGGCTCGCCAAGGCGCTTTATCCAGATGCGGACATTCGCCACCAGCCATTCGAGGAAGCTCGGCTGGCCGATGGCTTCTACGACGTGGCGATTTCCAACATTCCCTTTGGGGACTACCAGCCGTTCGATCCGCGTTACAACATCTTCAAGTTTCCCATACACGATTACTTCTTCGCCGCCGCATTGGAGAAAGTACGCCCGGGCGGCCTGATTCTGTTCGTCACATCCAAAGGCACGCTCGACAAAGAGGACTCGACGCTGCGCGAATACCTGGCGCAACGGGCCAACCTCGTTGGTGCAGTACGACTCCCCAACGATGCCTTCAAGCGCAACGCGAACACCGAGGTCACCACCGACATCGTGATGTTGCGCAAATTGAATCCCGGCGAAGCCCCGTCGGGTTCGGTGTGGAAAGAGACAGCGGAACACGTCAACGCCAAGGGCGAGACGATCTACATCAACGAATACTTCGCGAAGCACCCGCACATGATGCTCGGCGAGATGGAGTTGTCCGGCAGCATGTACCGCGACAACGAACCCACGCTGGTCAGCGATGGTCGGGATTTGGCCGAGGCGTTGGCGGAAGCCATCAGCAATCTGCCAAACAACATCTATCGAGCCCAGAAGCGAGTAGTTGCCGCGCCCACTCTCGACCAGACGTTTCCCGCCCCCGACCACGTCAAGCCGAATGCCTTCGTGATGGTTCACGACGAGGTTGCCGTCCGGGTGGGCGATTCGTTGAAGACACTGCCGGGACTGTCAGCGGAGACGAAAGTGCGAATCAGAAGGTTGATTCGGGTTCGTGACGCTGTGCGGGAATGTCTCCGCAGCCAACTCGATGGCAGTGATGAGGTAGCCATTGTCGCAGCGAGAGAGAAACTCAATCAGGCATACGACTCGTTCGTCTCGCGGTTCGGTCCGATTTCAAGCCGTGCGAACACCCGCGCATTCGACGGTGATCCCGACCTGCCGTTGCTCCTGTCCCTTGAGGTCTACGACGAGGAGACCAAACGAGCCAAGAAAACGGCGATCTTCCGCGAGCGAACGATTCACTATCAGAAACCCATCGAATCGGTCGAACTGCCCAAGGAAGCTCTGATCGTTTCACTAAACGAAAAAGGCCGCGTTGCCCTCGACCACATGAGTGCCTTGCTCGGCCGCTCCGTAGAGGAATTCCTGCCCGAACTGAGAGGCGCGATTTTCCTCAACCCGCAGTCGAACGATTGGGAGACCGACGACCAATACCTGTCCGGCAACGTTCGCGAGAAGTTGGAGATCGCCGAGGCCGCGCACATCACTGACTCACGCTTCAAGGAGAACGTCGAGGCGCTCAAGGCTGTCCAGCCGGAGGATTTGACGGCCACCGAGATTGACGTGCGATTGGGTTCGTCGTGGGTTCCGCCAGAGGGCATCGAGAAGTTCTGCCAGGAGTTGCTCGGCGCAACGGACATCGACGTCAGCCATTCGTACGCCATCGGCACGTGGGTGGTCACCGGCGACTACTTCGCCAGACGCACTGTTGCGAACACCACGGAATGGGGGACGGACCGCGCTGATGCCCTCGACTTGATTCAAGACGCGCTGAATCTCCGGACGCCGACCATTTACGACAAAGAACCCAAGTCAGACAAACTCATTGTGAATCCGGGAGCAACCGAAGGTGCGCGCGAGAAGCAGCAGAAGATCAAAGAGCGGTTCAAGGAATGGATTTGGGAGAACGATGAGCGCCGCGAGCGGCTGGTGCGGAAATACAATGAAGAATTCAACAATGTTCGGCTGCGGACGTTCAGCGGCGATCATCTGACACTACCGGGCGCGAGCCAAGTCGTGACGTTGCACCCACACCAGAAAGCGGGCGTCTGGCGAATCCTGCAAACTCCCAACACGCTCTTGGGGCACGTAGTGGGCGCCGGCAAGACGTACACGATGGTTGCCGCCGGGATGGAGTTGAAGCGGCTGGGGTTGGCCAGCAAGCCGCTGTTCGTCGTTCCGAATCACATGCTCGGCCAATTCTCGTCGGAACTTCTCATGCTTTATCCGGGCGCAAACATCCTCGTGGCCGGTAAGGAGGACTTCGAGGCGAGCAAACGTCGGCAGTTAATGAGCCGCATCGCCACCGGGAACTGGGACGCGGTGATCGTCACGCATTCGGGCTTCGAGAGAATCCCCCTATCGGATGAAACCAAAAAGGCGTTCTTCCGCGAACAACTCCACGAATTGGAAATGGCAATTCGTGAGCAGCGCGCGGGCAAGAACGATCGGCGAATCGTGAAAGACCTTGAGCGGGCCAAAAAGCGACTGGAGACGCGTCTCAAGCTGCTGATGGCGGACGAGAAGAAGGACAACACGCTGACGTTCGAGGAACTGGGCGTGGACCGGCTGTTCATTGATGAAGCTCAGTACTTCAAGAATCTGTTTTACGTCAGCAAGATGACTCGAATCGCGGGCCTGCCGCAGACCGCTTCGGAGCGGGCATTCGATTTATTTCTCAAGACCCGGTACATCCAGCAGGTGAACGGCGGGGGTGGTGTGGTGTTCGCGACCGGCACGCCTATTTCCAACAGCATGGCGGAGATGTTCACCATGCAGCGGTATCTGCAAATGGCCGCGCTAACGAAGCTGCACGTGCATCACTTCGATTCGTGGGCGGCGACGTTCGGCGAGCCGGTGACGGCAATGGAACTTGCCCCGGATGGTGCGGGTTACCGGCTGAATACGCGGTTTGCGCGTTTTGTGAATGTCCCGGAACTGATGCAGCAGTTCCGCCAGGTTGCCGATATTCAGACCGCACAGACGTTGAAGCTTCCCACGCCAGCGCTGCGCAACGGGAAAGCCGCGATCATCCGTGCGCCAGCGACGCCCGAACTAAAGGCACTCGTTTCCGGTCTCGCGGAGAGAGCGGAAAAGTTGCGCAAAGGACGGGTCGATCCACGCGTGGACAATATGCTCAAGATCACGACCGAAGGCCGAAAGGCGGCGCTGGATCTTCGGTTGGTCGATGCTAGCGCGCGCGATCAACCTGAAAGCAAAGCCAACCTCGCGGTCCACGAAATCTTCCGCATTTGGCAGGAGACGAAGGCCGACCGGCTGACGCAGCTCGTCTTTTGTGATTTGTCCACGCCGAAAGACGCCGGGTTCTCGGTGTATAACGACGTTCAAGCAAAACTGGTCATTGCCGGTGTCCCCGTCAATGAGATCGCCTTCATTCAGGATTACGACAGCGATGCGGCCAAGCTTGCGCTGTTCAACGATGTACGTGCGGGCAGGGTTCGCATCCTGATGGGCAGCACGCAGAAGATGGGTTCGGGCACGAATGTGCAGGCGCGGCTGGTTGCATTGCACCATCTTGATGCTCCGTGGCGGCCCGCCGACGTTGAGCAGCGGGAGGGACGGATTCTGCGGCAGGGCAATCGCAACACCGAAGTGCAAATCTACCGGTACGTCACCGAAGGCAGTTTCGACGCCTACATGTGGCAGACGCTCGAAACGAAAGCCAAATTCATCCATCAGGTAATGACTGGCCGCAACGACCTGCGCCGCATTGAGGACATCGACGGCGCAGCGCTCACCTACGCCGAGGTCAAGGCCATCGCGTCGGGAAATCCGCTGGTCATCGAGAAAGCCCACATTGACGCCGAGTTGAGCCGCCTCAGCCGCTTGCGCGCCCAGCACCACGAGACGCAGTACCGGATTCGTAACACGATCCTACGAACGCACGAGGAGGTCGAGATTCTCACCAGCCGGATTCAGAACCTCCACAAGGACATCGCGGCCAGACAACCGACACAGGGCGACGCGTTCAAAGTCCGTATTGAGGGAGCGGAATATACCGACCGGGGAATCGCTGGCGAGTTGATCAATCGGCGGGCGCAGCAACTTCGGGGTTCTGGCAAAGAGCACAAGATTGGCGAGCTTGCCGGGTTTACGGTGGTTCTTCGGGCCAGCACGTTAGAGCACACCGAACTCGTCCTCAAAGGCGCGAATCTGTACTCAGCCAGCATTTCAGACAGCGCTCACGGCACGATGCGTTCGCTAGAGCACACGGTTCACGCGCTTGATGAAAAACTGGCCCAGACTGAGAGAGACGTTGGGGAGTGCCGGAAACGTGCGACAGAATTGGTGGCAAAGGTCGGCGAGCCATTCGAGCACGAAGCCAAGCTGAAGAACCTCACCCAGCGCCAGGATGAAATCGTGAAGTCGCTGGACCTGACCCGGAATCAGGCGTCCAACAGGCTCGACGCCGCCACGCCGCCCGATGGCGAGGAAGCCGTCTCGGAGAAAGCGGAGAGGACGCTGCGACACCGGGTACACCACACCCACGCAGCGACGGTGCGTTAACTTGCCCCGCTTACTTTCAACGAAGATTCTCTTAACGGGAGATTTCAGCCTTCACAACCAAGGCATGAAAATCCTCAACCTTGTTGGACCGCGGATTCGCAGAATCCGCGTTGGAAAACGTTGGTCACAGAAGCGGCTCGCGGAAGCGCTGCAACGCGCCGGCCTGGATAAGAGCAGGGAAGCGGTTGCACGCATCGAAGCCCAGTTGGTGTACGTTTACGACTTCCAGTTGCTCTTCATCGCCAGGGTATTGGGCGTTCCACTGCTTGAGTTGTATCCGAACATCGGTGCGGAAGACGATCTTTACGATTCGGTCACGGAGCTAAGGAAGCCGAGAAAATCCGCAGCCCCCGCTCGGCGGCGTCGGAAGGCGAGAAGCGGCCGTAGACGGCTTCGTCACTAAACACAACCTTCACTGCCCATGCCGTGGAACGTTGATCTTCTGATTAGGTACAGTGAGAACCTGAACCGGGTAAACAATCTGGTTCGCGTCTACGAATCACACCCTGACTCCAAGGGAAAGGGTCGAAAGGATGTCCAGACGACTGACGTTTTACGCGCCAGCGTTGTGCTTCTCCATTCCACATTTGAGGACATGTGCAGAACCATCGAGCGGGAACTGCTGCCTTTCGCAAGCGAAGAGGTGTTGAATGAGATACCCCTGTTGGGCACCTCAAGACATGGAAGACCTGAGAAGTTTTTTCTTGGCAAGTTGGCCAGCCACCGTGGCAAGACCGTTGATGAGGTTATCGCGCGCTCGGTGGAAGCCCACCTTGACCTCGTGAGTTACAACAGTGTCGAGGATTTCTGTGCGTTCCTGACGAGAGTTGGTTTCTGCAAAGGCCCATTCGAGCCTTTTCTTCCTCAACTGGCCTCCCTTATGAAACGCCGCCACCATATTGTGCATCAAGCCGACCGCAGTGAGAAGCGAGGGCCTGGACATCAACAGGCGAAGTCACTGAGTAGAGACGCCGTTCGGGCTTGGGTAGGCTGTGTTCATAAAGTACACGGCGAACTCAACCAAAATTACTGCGGCAAGAGAAAGTGAAGCTATGGCTCAACATTACGGTGTTTACCCCATTGTGGTTGTTGCTGGACAAGGCTTACGTTGGCCCAGCATCGCAGATCATGTTTATGAAACACATCACTGTACTCCTGGCTGAAGATCACAGGGTCGTTCGCGCGGGGTTTCGGAAGTTGTTGGATGCCGAAGTCGATCTTGAGGTGGTTGGCGAGGCGCAAAACGGTCGCCAAGCGGTGGAATTGACCAGGAAGTTTCGTCCGGCAGTGGTCGTGATGGACATCGCGATGCCGCTTCTCAATGGGTTGGAAGCCGCGCGGCAGATCCGCAAGGCCTTTCCGGACACCAAGGTGGTCATGCTCTCCGCTCACAGCGATGATGCTTATGTTGATCAGGCGATTGCGGTCGGTGCGGTGGGTTTTCTGCTCAAACAAACTTCCTCCTACAACCTGTCCGAGGCGATACGGGAAGTTCAGAACGGAAACACCTTTTTCAGCCCTTCCATTGCCAAGCGCCTCGGCAATCATCAGCCGAAGTCGCCGAACGGCGGCGGGCTGCTCAAAAAGAAAATCGCTCGCCTGACTTCGCGCGAGGTGGAGGTACTCCAATTGATAGCCCAAGGCAACGCCGACAAACACACTGCGGCAGAACTCGGCATCAGCGTTAAAACGGTCGAAAAACATCGGCAGAATCTCATGGCAAAGCTCAATATCCACGAGATCTCCGGTCTCACCCGCTATGCCATCGGCGCGGGAATCATCGAGAGCAGTGTCCAATTGACCATCCGCTAGCCCCGGCCCCGCACATGGGGCTGTCCGTCTTTACACGTCAGTTCAGCATTGCGATTTCAACTCTCGCGTAGAGAAATCTGAAATGGCCCGAGTATCACAGCGAGTATCACAGCCCCTCTCGCTGTTTCGCACCGCAAAAACAAAATTCGCGCAAGTCGTTGGACTCACGCGAGATGAAATTGGAGGCGGGTGTGAGAATCGAACTCACGATAGGAGTTTTGCAGTCTCTCAATCGGTGTTCGCCGCTGTTTGCCAATGTTCGCACAAGTCCCTATGCAAAGAGGCCTTAGCGGATTTGACCCTCCATCGTTAACGCCGCCGAACATCCCCGAACATGGACGATTACCGAAGAACACTGGTATCAATTTTGGTATCAGTCGCCGGAAGGCAATCAGGCGACGTGGGATGCTCGGTCGCTTGCCTCGGCAATCTTTACGAAGTCGTGGCCGACGAAACCAAACTTGCCACAGTGGCTCAGCTTGCTACATTAGGTAGCATTGATGCGCTTTTATTAAAGCAATGGTTCAAACACAAAAAACAAAACCTTACATTCTGGGATTATCAATCGGCACATCTTGGTTGATTGCCGCAGCCGCGGGCTTTGCCATCTTTGCAACTGCCGGAACAACCAATGCCTTGCTGACGCTTATCGCGGTGCTGGTCATCGCAGGAACGCTTCTGGCCGTGAGTGTCCGCCAGATTGTGGCAGCCGCGAAGCTGCCGAGCGAGCCGCGTTCTGCAGGAGACCGACGGATTGGCCGGCAGTTTGCCCTGATCTTCGTTCTTGAGGGTGTGGCCATCGCGCTGGTGAGCATCGCGTGCTACTTCATGGGTCATCTGTCGTGGATTGTGCCGTTGGACCTCATCATCGTCGGAATTCATTTTCTACCACTGGCGAAACTTTTCGGAGTTCCCCGTTACACGACGCTGGGGTTGTTATTCTGCATCATTTCCATCCTGACGCTGCTGTTGGTTCCGGCGCACGCGCACATCGGCACCGCCTTTGCGCGGTTCGTGTATTCCTCGCTCGGCTGCGCTGCCTCCGCCTGGCTGATTTCCGTCGGGAATCTGCTCGAACTTCGACGCCTGCTGTCATAAGAACGAAGGTCGCGACAGCAATTGACATGAACCTGAACGGCTCGATTGACACATCTGGGCCTGATCGCATCACGAGTAGGCGTTGGTCCCAATCATCGGGTAGGGTACGCCCCATCGCGACGGGAAGGTTCCTGGGGTTAGTTAGGGGTATGGAAGCTAAACAAAAAGGGGGGTTGACGTACAGTGAATCGCTCACGACGGCATACCAGCTTTGGGGAGCGGGCCAGGTCGAAAAGATGATGCAGTTGGCGATCGACGCGCACTTGGGGGTGTTTCCAGAGCAGCCGCAGGTTTTGATTCCCTCCGCGAAAGGAATCTCCACATGAACAAGGCGAAGGGTCCGTTTGACCGAATCATGATTGGGCTGGGGATTGCGCTATTGGCGGTCATGTCTGGATGTGTGGGTTCCATGGACAAAGATTACGGCGACGCGGCGTCCAAGAAATGATACGGCCACCAGCCGCACGCGGCAGTAGCGGGCGGGCTCAGCATTGCCATTCTTGTTTAAGCCGTCCGCACAGGAACCAATCTCAAATCCGACCCGTCAGAATCAATATGAGCAGGATCAGGACGACCAGTCCAAGGCCGCCGCTCGGAAAGTAACCCCAATTTTTGCTGTGAGGCCAGGTGGGCAATGCGCCCACGAGGAAGAGAATAAGCACGATCAATAGGACTAATCCCATACGGTTGCTCCTTTCTTTATCGCTGGCGGTATGCTACGCCAAAAGCTGATCCGCTTTCTATAGGGTCAACACCCCATGGCACCGATATGGTTTACCAGCGTATTCTTCTGACAACTTCTATGAACGATCACGCAGGGCAAAGCATTTCAGTCTGGATGGCAACAGCGACATTGCCACCCTATTCCACACTTACCAAAAATGAACACGCCGACGTCTGTATCGTGGGCGCGGGCATCGCGGGACTGACGACCGCCTACTTGCTCGGACGTGCAGGAAAATCTGTGATTATTTTGGACGATGGCCCCATTGTGTCCGGCGAAACCGAACGCACCACCGCCCATCTGGTCACGGCTTTGGATGACCGCTATTTTGAACTGGAAAGATTGCATGGTGAAAAGGGAGCGCGATTGGCGGCAGAAAGCCATGCCGCCGCCATTGACCAAATCGAACGCACTGTCCATGAAGAAAAAATCGATTGTGACTTTGAGCGGGTGGATGGCTACCTTTTCATGCCGCCAAGTGAATCCACGGAGGTCCTCGAAAGAGAATTGGCTGCGACGCATCGAGTTGGTTTGACCGATACGGAACTGGGCGCGAAAGCGCCTCCGGTCTCCTTTGACACAGGGCCGGCTCTTCGATTCCCACGACAGGCGCAGTTCCATCCCTTGAAATATTTGGCGGCGCTGGCGCAGGCCATTGTGCGGGATGGAGGCCGTATCTACACCCAAACGCATGCCTCGAAGATCGAAGGTGGTGAACCCGCTCGCATTGAAACGCGAGGTGGCTCGATAGTGACCGCAGATGCCGTTGTCGTAGCCACCAACACTCCCGTGAATGATTTGTTGGCGATTCACACCAAGCAAGCCGCGTACCGCACGTTTGTTATTGGAGCCAGCGTTCCAGTGGGTTCGGTTCACAAAGCATTGTATTGGGACACACCTGATCCTTATCACTACGTGCGTCTGCAATCCCTTGCGCAGACTCAACCTTCATCCTCGGCGAGTGACCTTTTGATCGTGGGCGGCGAGGATTATAAAACGGGGCAGGCCGATGATGCGGAAGCGCGATATTCGCGATTGGAACAATGGGCCCGAGCCCGTTTCCCCATGATGACGGAAGTAAAATTCCGCTGGTCCGGGCAAGTCATGGAAACGATCGATGGGATGGCTTTTATCGGACGCAATCCGATGGACAAGAAAAACGTATATATTGCCACGGGTTTTTCAGGCAATGGGATGACCCATGGAACCATTGCCGGCCTGTTGCTCACAGATTTAATTCAAGGTCGCGAAAACGCCTGGGCGGCCCTCTACGAGCCATCGCGCAAGACGCTCCGGGCGGCGAAAACGTTTGCCAAGGAAACCATCAACATGGCCGCTCAGTATGGGGATTGGGTCACCAAAGGGGACGTCAAAGAAGACGTTTTAGTCGCACCCGGCACCGGTGCTGTTGTCCGTCGTGGCCTGCACAAAATCGCGGTTTATTGCGATGCTGCCGGGCAATTGCATGAATGTTCAGCGGTTTGTCCTCACTTGGGAGGCATTGTGGCCTGGAATCATTCCGAGCAGACTTGGGACTGTCCGTGCCACGGTTCGCGTTTTGATAAGTTCGGAAAAGTCCTCGACGGCCCAGCCATTTCAAATCTGGCTCTCGCGCAAGAGCCTGTAGTGTAGGAACGCGGCAAAATCAGCGCGGTCGCGGCGACGACCGCTGTCGCATAGAACACCCACGATCCGATGTCGGCGCGGTGCCTGTGGCCATCCAGCCATTGCTAGGCGTCGGTCTTCGACATCGAGTACACGCGGTCGTAGCCGCGTTCACCATACACGCCGATGGGCCACACGGAAACGGCTGCAAAGATTACTACCACTAGCGTCGTGATTTGGGCGGCCCGACTTTTCAGAAGCAGCGCGACGACGAGCGCCAGAATCCTTCACGACATGGCGTAGACCGGAATCGGGTTGAGTAATACATGGACGTATTCCGGCTGCTTGAGTTGCTGAAGAAAATCGTGGAATTCAACCATGGCGTTTTGGCAATCGTTGGTATGGCGCGACCTTGCTGCCCGGGATCGCGCCTTACCGAATTCGGACTATTTCTGAATTTCCGCGTTGGAGATCATGTTGATCCCATCGCGGCTGACGAGCTTGCCTTTGACCGTGATTGTCTTGCCGGCCTACTCGGTCAGCGTCTTGTTGGAAGGTATGTGGTCGCCGATCAGCAGATATGTCGTAATCTCGATAGGGTCTAGAACCGGATTTGCTGAACGACTGACGAGTTCAGCCAAGTTCGCATATAGCACACGAGGATCAAACCCTTTGATCATTGATAATGAAATCAAATCTTCGTCCGCCACTTTGCTGACAACCAAGGCATAGAGAATCCCAGATACGGGACCCTTGAGGAGCGCGTCCCATTCTGCGTACTTGGACCGAATCCTCAAGAAGTCCTGTTGAACGCTCGTTAAATCTGGGCGCCTTATCGAGAGTTTTATATTCGCCATCGCTTGATTCTGAGCCAGGAATACAACTTCGATTCACGTATGGCCAGAAGAACTTTCTATTAACTAAGGAACTAATCCATTCGCGGGCAATCGATCCGGTTTGTAAACAAGCCTGAATACGCCTGAGTCGAAGCAAGGGATCGGTTGCGGGAGAAGATCCGGGGTCTCAACTGGCCGGGGCGTTGGTCATGAGATCGATTTCGATTTGGATGCCAGCGTTCCGAGTCGATCAAGATCCAATTTCCCTTTTGCACCCCATCCAGCGACACCATCGGGAATTGATGGTCGGAACCGCTCGTACAGCCGAAAGGATTTGTCTGCGAGTTCTTCCGGCTTGAAGGCTTTGGCAAGATCCCGCATTGACTTTCGGGCCGCACCAAGATCGACGCCAAATTTGCTTTCCAGATATCTTTCTGCGCCTTCGGGGTCGATGGGCTTGTTCTTGTTTAGGGCTCGGACGCCGTCGGCTGTGTTAATGGCTGGCACAGGCCTACCGCAGACTTCGACCAAGAACTCCTCGCCTCGTTTTTCTGCCCGTGCCTTTTTGATTTCCTTTGGCACTAGCTTATAGATGCCGAGCCTTCTCCCTTTGCTCTGCGCCGTCAGGCCAGCGACACCCTTGCCGAGCGACAACGCCTCGTCCTTGACGAACCCGAGTCGTTCCGCCACGACCGAAGCCCATAGCGTCAAGACGGGTGCGCGATTGATGAGGATGGTTTTCTTCGCCATGTTGCTCCAACTTCAGGATTAACTTTGCACGACCCGGCCGATTTGCAAGATGTACGAATGTGACCGGCACACTGTCGCGGTCCGCTTGTCCGGCGACCGATGCCGCCGAACAAGCGTCGCGGGTCTACCTACTGTCGTTGGCTATTTGCGAACATCACCAACAGCGCAAGAATTACAATTAATTCCAGTGCGTACATGTGGACCTCACTTTCTGGGAGCAGTTCGCTTCCGCCCATTCGCAGGCGTGTTAACCCATCGCTCCCGCAGTTCGCCAATGAGGGTCTATCCGGCGGCGAAAATTCACATCCTGGCGAGAGGTTCTGATTGGATTAGCGCGTTTCCCCGAGCAGCCATCTGAACGCTACCCAGGGTTGTTGGAGCCATAATTTCCGCGGCTGGAAATGGGCGCAAAGGAACCCTTGGCGGATTGCAACGTTCGCGAGGATCACCCCGAAGGCGGAATATGGGACCCAAATTATAGGTGGGGGGTGGTCGTTCGGCCAGCGGCCTCGATATGTCACTGCGGGACTGAACGAATGGGTTTGCAGTCATCGCACGCACCCGTTATGCAGTTGATCCGTGAAGCCTTCGTTGGAGAAATACGCTGCGGTCATCAAGAACCTGCCGGATCCGCCGCTAAGGGGCGGTGATTCGCTTCCCCAGCAACTGCTCCTTGATCGCGACGGAACCATCGAGATCTTCTACGCACCGTTCGAATACTCCAATCCGAAGGCCAGGATCGTCATCGTCGGGATCACGCCGGGACGGGTGCAGGCGGTCAATGCGATCCGAGAGGTACAATCCCAACTGAAGAAAGGCGCGTCCCTCGACGTCGCGTTGAAGGCGGCGAAGTCTACCGGCAGTTTCAGCGGGCCAATGCGAATCAACCTTGTAGTGATGCTGGACTACTTTCGACTCAATGTATGGTTGGGAATCGGGAGTTGCGCGGAATTGTTTGGTGCGCGGATGGATTTGGCGCAGTTCGACTCCTTGCTTCGCTTTCCGGTATTCATCGACGGCGGCAACTATAATGGAAAACCCCCGATGGTGGATCATCCGTTGCTTCGTCGCTACTTACTGGACCATTTTGCGGTGGGCGTCGGACTGTTTAGGGACGCGGTGTTCATCCCGTTGGGTGACCAGGTCGGCGGTGTCTTTCGATGGTTGACGCAGCGACAGATCCTCGACGACGCCCGCGTCCTCGACGGCTTTCAGCATCCGTCGGGCGCAAACGCGGAACGCATCGCCTACCTCATCGGGAGGAAGCCGCGAGAGGCGCTTTCCTCCAAGACAAATCCCGACAAGATCGATGCCGCGAGGGACAGGTTGCGGGAGAAGATCAGAAGTCTCAAGCCAGTTTCCGTCCCTTGATCAGCAGCCAGCAGGACGAGACGAACTCTCCGATCAAAGAGACGAGTTCGGCTTGGTGCTATTTCGGGTATCTCCACTTTTTCCTGTGTGAACTCAAATACCCGGCGGTCTCTGCGTTCGGTTTCTTCGCGAGTTTTTTCCCGACGAGGCCATAGATCACGCGCTCTTTCGTACTCAGCATGTGGGAAACAAGCATTCGACCCGAAGCGTCGAATGAAATCAGTCCCCTGTCGAACAATGCATCAAGGCTGGCCGCAAGCGGTAGACCATTCCTTGGATCAAGGCGCTCTTTGGGGGACGAATCGGTCCACGGTTTAATGTGGGAGGCGCGGATAGCCTCGGTCGTGACCGAACCCGTGACGGCACATTTGCGGGCCCATAATGAGAGAACAGCTTTTCGAAATCTACCTTGGCCGAGTCGTGCCTCAATCAATCTCTTTTTTGTTGTAGCGGTGATCCCTTTGGTGGATTTTATCGCTTCGATGTCACTTACCAAGGTATCATGTTGCAGATTGCTGGTCGGAATACGCTTCGTTATCCGGGCATAAATGCGACCATCTTCTTTGCTAAGTTTTCCCAAAACTAAAAGGGGGCTTTTATCAAAGTCCTTAATTTTCCGGGAACCTTTGGAGTGAAGATCGGTTGCTCGGCATACAACCCCGAACCCCTCGGCTCCGGTTTCCATCGCCTCGATATGCTTGCGTCTTTCTTTCCAGCCCGGCCAGTTGTGAGACGGGTTCAACTTGGCAACCCATACCCTCTTGCCATTCTTGTCTATCTGGTCTTCCCACACCTTTAGGAATATCCGATCTGTATCCTGGTCAATTGCGCCCCAGGACCAGCGCGGGTTCTTCGGCGTCGCTCCTAGTATCTCCCTAAAGAACCTATTGATCTTCATTCCGTGACTTGATTCGGCAGGTGTTCCAAAAACGGGTGAATCGGTTTTCTTTGGCGGGGTCTCCCCTGGTAGTACACGAACTTTCACGATTTTACGGACAAGGTTCAAAAGCACCTTACCTTGAACATCAGATAGTGGGTACGGAACTCCGGATGGGCCCGCCTTCAGAAACGACGCCCCCTGCATCACTTTCATTGTTCGGAGTTGAGCCTGCCTAGGTCCGTCGAATTTGTTGGTTTCATCGCGGGCCCCGAAATGGTGTTCCCCGGCCTTGTCGATGCCGAGGTCGGGAACCTTGAGCAAGGCGAGGCCGATCACTCTCAATATCGGTGCTCCAGCCCAGATGAAAAGAATATCGCCTTCACGCCAGTTTTTCTTGGGGATTCGATCCGTATACCAGCGTGTGTCCTTTCCCTTGATGGGGAACTTAGAAAAGTTCTCATTCCATTTGGGACGGGCCTTAATGATCCAGAAAGCCATATGAGGTGGGTAGAGGATACCGCTGATAGGGCGGGTTGAGCAAGTCTCGCCCCCTCTGTCCTTGAGGATCACCCCATCGGCGCAAGATGGGACCCATTCCCGGCCCCCGGATGTATTCAGAGTGTGGGGAATGATAATCCGATTGCCCTCGACGCGATGGTGCAGCAACCAAGGAGTGACGGAACCAGCCGCGTCCAAGGAGTGTCGGCCGCCATCGATGTCGCGGTTCCCTGGATCCAGGCCCCGGGCCGGATGGTCAATCGGCACTCGTTGGGAATACAGCGCGCTGCGCAAAAACTCTGGCCGTGTCGGTGGAAGTCTGGCGGACTCGACGGCCGGTGGGCGAGGTTCAACTACGCCACACATGATGGTATGAATCTGACCCGCGAAGAACGCATCGAACGCCACAAGAAGTTCCTCGACGCTAACTGGGCGTTGGTAGCAGGATTCTCTTGGGAACATTTTCAAAAGCAAGGTCGCGGCGCCGTGGTCATTGATGAGAACGACTTCGTCCACGCGAACACGCCACAGTACGCACCGGTCAAACTGCGTTATGTGGCCGACGGCAGCCCGGTGCTTGACGAGATCGGCGGCTGGACGGGCGAATTTTATTGTCCTGGTATTGCTGGCAGGATTTCCGACAGCGATCTTGTAAGCCCTGGTCAGGATCGGCGACAAGAAGAGCTAGAGGGGCGGGTTCCAGCGGTTACCTTGCTCTACGAGTTTTCAGTGCGGTTTCAACCGCCTGTCGGAAATAAACCACATCGAATGGTTTGTCGATGCAATCACACACCCCAAGCCGCACAGCCTCTCGCGCACTCTCCAAGGTGACATTTCCGGACAGGATTATCACGGGGATTGACGGATCAAGTTCTTTGACTACCCGAATGAAATCGATGCCCCCGATCTGCGGGGATGCCAGATCAGTTGTCACGAGGTCTGGCTGGATCTCTCTGAGTCTTTTAAGCGCTTCGACCTTGTTTGCTAGAGTCACAACCTCGTAACCACAGGGTTCGAGAACGGTTTTCAAACAGTCCAGGGTAGACTCGCAGTCGTCAGTGACCAGTATCTTCGGCTTCCTGATTTGGCCGTCTCCCGCTTCGCGAAAGTTTTTCGGTATCCTGTCGATGTACGGCAGATCGGTTGATAGCGGATCCTTGATGTAGGAGCGTTGGCAGGGGCGACAGAGGTCGAGCTGGAAATCGACATACACGTCCCGCATCAACTCTTCCTCGCTAAGAACCTCGCAACGTTTCAGAATTTCTCTGATGTCATTCGTGTGATCGCGAGTCGCATCCTCGAAGTCGACATTCAGCGGGTCGTAGGCGGCATAGACCTGGATCTTCGCGATGTAGCGTAGCGCGCCTTCATTAATCAATTGGCCGCACCGGTCGCATAGACGAGTTGGCATAGCGTCCTCCTCCAAGCAGACATTCTAACCCGGCCACCGCAACTGTTCCAGGCCTCTCCGTTGGGATTTGAACTGTACTGGTTAGGTTGGTTTTCACCGTACTGCCTGATATAGAACCTTCGCGCCCTTGTTCGCGATTCTCAACTTCCCCTGTTTCGCCAGTGAGCGCACAGCCGGTTTGACCTGAGCTTCCCCCATTTTGATGAACTCCCGCAAGATCTTGTCCTCAGTTTTGCCCTCAGAGCAGAATGTGAGGATTGCGGTAGCCATTCGCTCTCGTTGGTCTGGCACCAATGCCCACACAGTCCTCTAATCAATCGTGATGCCCACGGGCCTGACCCCCATCAAATGCAACGGTTGCGATTTCAAATCCGTTTGTATCTCGCCCGCTTATCGACGACGCTTTCTAGCTTGTGCGGGGTGCGGGAGGTCACTACCATCGTGCCTGTTGCGAGTCTGCAGGACAAGTCAGGGGAATTGATCCATGGCCATCAAGAAATCTGAACTCTACTCCTCCCTCTGGTCCGGGTGCGACGAACTGCGCGGAGGGATGGATGCCTCACAGTACAAGGATTACGTTCTCGTCCTGCTATTCATCAAATACATCAGTGACAAGTACGCCGGGCAGCCTTACGCGCCGATTACGATTCCCAAAGGTGCAACCTTCAAAGACATGGTTGCGCTCAAGGGCAAGACCGACATCGGGGATCAGATTAACAAGAAGATCATCGCCCCACTGGCCAACGCCAACAAGTTGTCCGACATGCCGGACTTCAATGAGCCATCCAAGCTCGGCAGTGGCAAGGAGATGGTCGAGCGGCTGACCAACCTCATCGCCATTTTTGAGAATCCGGCGCTCGACTTCTCGAAAAACCGCGCCGAAGGCGACGACATCCTCGGCGACGCCTACGAATACCTGATGCGTCATTTCGCCACCGAGAGTGGGAAGAGCAAAGGGCAATTCTACACCCCGGCCGAGGTCAGCGTGATCATGGCGCGGATCATCGGCATTCGTGAGGCCAAAACGACCAGCAACACCACCGCCTACGATCCGACCTGCGGTTCCGGCTCGTTGCTGCTGAAAGTTGGCGACGAAGTCAGGGTCAAGCCCACGCTCTACGGGCAGGAAAAGGACGCTGCCACCAGTGGCCTCGCTCGTATGAACATGATCCTGCACAACAATTCCACCGCGCTCATCGTGCAGGGCAACACCTTGGCCGATCCCAAGTTCAAGGATGGCGACACGCTCAAGACCTTCGATTTCGTCGTTGCCAATTTCCCGTTCAGCGACAAACGCTGGCGCACTGGACTCGACCCGCTGAATGATCCCTACGAACGCTTCCAGCCCTTCGGCGTCCCTCCGAACAAGCAGGGAGACTACGCTTATCTCCTGCACATCATCCGCTCGCTCAAGAGCACCGGCAAAGGCGCGTGCATTCTGCCGCATGGCGTGCTGTTTCGGGGCAATGCCGAGGCCGACATCCGTCGTGCCATCGTCCGCAAGGGCTACATCAAGGGCATCATTGGCTTGCCGGCCAATCTCTTCTACGGCACCGGCATCCCCGCCTGCATCATCGTGCTGGACAAACAGGACGCCCACGCCCGCAAAGGCGTCTTCATGATTGACGCCAGCGCGGGCTTCATGAAGGACGGCCCAAAAAACCGCCTCCGCGCCCAGGACGTCCACAGGATCGCGGACGTATTCAACAAACGCCTCGAACGCCCCAAATACTCCCGCATGGTCAGCGTGGAGGAGATCGAGAAGAACGAGTTCAACCTCAACCTCCCGCGCTATATTGACAGCCAGCAGGTCGAGGACATCCAGAACATCGAGGGCCACCTCAAAGGCGGCATCCCGAAGGTCGATGTGGACGCACTTCAGAGCTACTGGGATGTCTGCCCCAAGCTTCGGCAAGCCCTGTTCAAATCCAACCGCCCCGGCTACCTCAACCTCGCCGTGGAGAAGACCGCGATCAAGTCCATCATCTACAAACACCCGGAGTTTGCCGCCTTCATCGAGAGCATGAATACCCACTTCGCCGAGTGGCGGCAGAAAAGCGCCAAGACGCTCCGGCAACTGAAACCGGGGTTTCATCCGAAGGAAACCATCACTGCGCTCTCCGAAGACCTGCTCGTTCACTATGCCGGCAAGTTGCTTATTGACCAGTACGACGTGTATCAACATCTTATGGACTACTGGGCCGAGACCATGCAGGACGACTGCTACCTCGTGGCTGCCGACGGCTGGAAAGCCGAGACCTACCGGATCATCGAGAGAGATAAGAAGGGCAAAGCGAAGGACAAAGGCTGGGCGTGCGACCTCGTTCCCAAACCGCTCCTCGTCGCCCGCTACTTCGCCGCCGAACAAACCGCCATTGACCAGCTCAACGCCGAACTGGAAACCGTCACCGGCCAGATGACCGAGTTGGAAGAAGAACACGGCGGCGAGGAGGGCGTGTTTTCCGACCTCGACAAAATCAACAAGGCCACTGTCGCCGCCCGGCTGCTGGAACTGCTTGCCGAAGCCGGGCAGACCGAAGTGCAGGCCCGGAAAGTCGCCGAAGCCGCTCTCCCGTATGGCGACCAACCCGACCCCGATGCCAACGTGCTGCTAACGTGGCTCAATCTCGACAACCGGGAAGCCGACCGGAAGAAAAAGCTCAAGGACGCCGAGACCAAACTCGACAAGCTGGCGTATGAGAAATACCCGCACCTGACCGAGGCCGAGGTCAAGACGTTGGTGGTGGACGACAAATGGCTCGCCGCACTGGATGCCGCCATCCACGGCGAGATGGACCGGATCAGCCAGAACCTCACCCAGCGCGTGAAGGAACTGGCCGAACGCTACGAAACGCCCCTGCCGCAGATGACCAAGACTGTCGCCGAGTTGGAGGCGAAGGTGAACCGGCATCTTCAGAAGATGGGGTTCTCATGGAAGTGAAACCCGGCTACAAACTGACCGAGGTGGGACTGATTCCGGAGGATTGGGAGGTGAAGCCACTCGGCGACCTTGCCTCAGTCAGCTCCGGAGGAACACCAAGCCGAACGAATGCGCAATACTGGAACGGTGACATTCCGTGGGTGACTACTTCCGAAGTTGATTTCTGCACGATCAATCACGCAGAACAGTCCATCACCAAGGACGGACTCAACAACTCAGCCGCGAAGTTGGTTCAGCCAGGCACGCTGCTAATGGCCTTGTATGGACAAGGGAAGACGCGAGGAAAGGTTGGTGTGCTCGGAATTGAAGCTGCAATCAATCAAGCGTGCGCCGCAATTTCTCTCGACCGTAAGGTCTCTCCAGACTTCATCTTTTATTTTCTAGCGAGCCGCTACGAGGCCATACGGAATCTTAGCAATACCGGCAATCAGGAGAATCTCAACGGCCAGATCGTAAAATCCATCCCGATCCTGCTCCCGCCGACGAAGGCGGAGCAGGAGGCGATTGCGAGGGCGTTGAGCGAGGCGGATGCGCTGCTGGAAGTGTTGGCGCAAGTGCTGGCCAAGAAACGCCACCTCAAACAAGCCGCCATGCAGCAATTGCTTACAGGCAAGGAGCGCCTTCCGGGGTTCACCCGGGAGTGGGGGGTGAAGACCTTCGGCGATTTGTTCCATTTCAGTGGCGGTTATTCGGCCTCACGCGACCAACTCTCCAACGAGGGTCATTGCTACTTGCACTACGGGGATATTCATGGGGCAACAAAGACTTCGGTTGACGTGCGCGCGGACTATCAGGACATCCCCAAGCTTAACATCACATTGAAGCGAGTGCCTTCCAAATCCATGCTCCAAGATGGCGATGTCGTGTTCGTTGACGCTTCTGAGGATGACGAAGGAACGAGCAGGCATGTCGTTGTCGTGAATAAGGACAACATTCCGTTCATCTCCGGCTTGCACACGATTGTCGCCAAAAGCAAAACGGATGAACTGGCGCACGAGTATCGGCAGTATTGTTTTCAAACGTCTGCCATCCGCCAGCAATTCCTTTTCTACGCTGTGGGCACGAAGGTTTCCGGCATCAGTAAAACGAACATCACCAAACTCACACTGCCTGTTCCATCCGTCCCCGAACAAACCGCGATTGCCAGCATCCTGAGCGACATGGACGCGGAGATTGGGGCGTTGGAGGCGAAGCTGGCGAAAGCCCGGCACCTCAAACTGCGCGATCAACTTCTCTTCGGCTTCCTGGAGTTGCGCGGGCTTGCGGTCGTCGATGCGGCGCGAATCTTCTTCGTACAGCAGGCGACCGAACTCAAGGATGGCGGTGGCGGCGGAAACGGGAGGCGCGGCAGTGTCCGTGAGAGATAGTTGTTTGGTGGACATGCGGCGAGTTGGCCGCAAAACGACTAAATGGCCAAGTGGAATCGAGCCCCAAGGAGTGCCGGCCTACGGCACCAGCCGCACGTGGTAGTAGTGGGCGGGGAAGTTAGTAGCGCCGGAGCCGATGTCAGGGCCGTGTGGCAAATAGGAAGAGCGCAGCCGGGGATTGTTCACCGAGTCGTGAACGCGGCTTCGTGTTGTTTCGTTGCCGTTTCGTCCTCGCGGCTGCGCTCCTCAGGGTGCCAAGCGGGCGCGGTAGAAGCGGGATGGTTTGTTCGTTGCTCCCCCAATATCGAGGTAGTTGGTGAGGGAGCCGGTAGTGGTGTTATTCGTCACAATGAAGATGTCCGTGAAGCCATTGGTAGTGTAGCTGCTCTTGGTACTCCCACCGGTAGCCTGCAAGGCATTGGTCTGGCCCGGTGCCATCAGCCAGGTGACGAGGAGGTTGTTCCCTTCCCGAGCAACTGAGGTGATCCGGAAGGCGTTGGGATCGAGGATAACACTGCCGACGATGAGGGTGCCGCCGGTGTGAATAAACTGGCTGCAGCTATTCGTCATCACCAGCTTGTCGACCTGCAAAACGCCGTTGCTGAGAATCAACTGGCCGTTCTGAATGTCGATAAATCCTGCGCCAGAGGCATTGGTTACGACCAATTGACCTCCGCCTACCGAGGCATAACCAACGCCGCCGCTGCTACAGTCTCCAAGGGTAATTCCTCCAGAGACTGTGACCGAGCCGCCGTTCGCTGTAAGCGTGCCTGTCAGAGAATGCCCCAGTTCGATGGACTGTGCTGCCAATCGGCCGCCGGAAACGTCGCATTGCCCCTGGTTGTCCACCAGTATCAGAGCGTTCGTAACGAACAGTTGTCCAGCTGTTACAAAAACAGTTGCTTCCGAAACGAGCGCGGCGCCAATCAGGAGATTGGAACTAAAAACCGAAGTGCCGCCACTGATGGATACAGCGCCCGCCCCCTCATAAGAACCGACAGAAACGTCACGTGCGAGAAAGAGTCCATTAGAAATCGTCAGTGTGTTGCCGCTCGTCGGGCTACCTACTCCGAGGCTTGTAGAGCCATTGGTGACGACGAGAGTGCCGCCATTCAACAAGACACCCCCACTGCTTTGATCGCCGACGCCGATGTCGAGCTGTCCGCTCAAGGTGACGGTGCCATTATTGATCGTTAATTGGCCACCGCTCCTTGCCCCTCCCAGACTGACATCCGCTGCGAGGAACGTAGAGTTCGACACGGTCAAGGTTCCACCACTTTCATATTGGGCTCCGATGAATGTATCTGCGTTGGTAACTACAAGCAGCCCCCCGTTTGCCACAAGCATACTGCTCTGCGAAATTTGACCGCCATTACCAACAGTCAGAGAACCTGACAACGTCATTGTTCCACCGATGACTTCAATTGTTCCGCTAGAAACGCCCCCTGAGGTGACCGTGACATCCCGAGCCTGCACAAGAGCATTGGAGATGATTAGAAGCCCTACGGTGGTGTCAGTGGCAACCTGGAGGCTGCAGTTTGTCGTGATCAGTGAGCCACCCGTGATGACCATAGTGCCGTTATCCAGTAGTTGGCCGCCCAGCAAACCGTCAACAATCAACGTGGAATTGGTGCTGATCAATTCTGACTTTCCGCCAAAATAGTCGGGACTTGTGCCGATGGTGAAACTGTTAAGTATGTGCAAGGCGATGGTGCCGGTATTGTCAAGGTAGAGAGTGTTGGTGCTGCCGGGCGGAGGATTGACGGTGAGATTGCTGATGGTCAGGGTGCTGGTGAAATTGCTTGCCGTGATGCTATCGATCGTGACCGTCTCCGAGGCGGCGTTCGTAATAAGAATCGCCGACTGCGCAATGGACGGTGGCTCTGCGAGTGACCAAAGGCGGGGCTCATCCCAGAAGCCATCCGTCGAACTGATGTAGCTGTTGGTTTGCGCCTGCCCCGAAAACACACCTGACAACCAAAAGAAACAAAGGATGATGTTAAATGGGTGGTGGTGCTTATTCGGAAGACCGGTCTTGGCCCAACGGGCATCGGGTATTCTCATAGCGCCTCCAGTAGCAACTCGCAAAACTCCAACTACTCCTAGCCTTTGCGCAGACGGGACGCGATGGGGTCGGGAAGCGGCCCACGCAAACGGGCTGAGGATTGACTTATACGCCTGTGGGTATCGGGACGGCAAGGTATTTCGGCTGACGGCTCCCTGATACTTCTATAGGGATGCACCCTGACAGATTGGTGCTGTCCGCCGTCAGCGAAAAACTCCGACGCCGCTGACGCGAACGAACCACATCTCGGCTGTTCTTCGGAGGTGGCCTTCCGAGGTCTCAACGACTCGGACAGCATTCGCTTCCAAGGCGGGAGAGGTTCCTGCACCGCGATGCTCCCTGAGGAAATTCAGCGAGGACAAGTTTGTTGACCCCACTGGGCTGCTTCGGCTGGTAAATATTTACCACGCATGCTCGGAGGCTCCGTCAACCTTCAAGCAGATCAAAGGCAGTCCGAAAACCAGTCTCTACGGCACCAGCCGCACGCGGTAGCGGGCGGGGAGTTGGTGGCAGATGAAGAACGCAGCGCGGTGATCTATTCCCTGCTGGGCAGTTGTCGGCGGCACGGTCTCAATCCATTCGACTACCTGAAAGATTTGTTCACGCGTCGGTGAGACAACGAGATCGCCGGTACTGGAATCGTAGGTGTTGGTACGAATTTCTTTTTTGAGCCGCGCCTTTAGCGCTGCGGCTGTCTCGACATCGAGTTGATCGTAAGACTTGCCATGCTCCTGATTGGCCCAGCGGTCGAGAATCCACGTTAGTTCACGATGGCAGCCAGTCCGCGGTCCAGTCAGGTGCGACGTAGGCCCCGTGTCCCCACACGGTCCCGACCTCTTGTCCGCCAATCGATTGCCAGACGTTCTGTCCATCCTTGATGTCCTGTCCCGTGAACAGGATGTGACCATCGCTGGTGACCACGCGCTCTGGTATCGGCGGGGCCATGCGATAAATCTCCCGCCCGAAATATCCCAGGACCGCGAACGAGCCGATGATGACCGCGCCGAGGCTGAACCACAATCGTCGATAATGCATGAAGACCTCCTCCGTCTGAGAACGCTTGTTTACTGGATTGCCCGATTCAAGTCGGCGACCAACGCGCCGACATCTTGACAACCGCGGGCGCGAGCCGTCTGCTCGATAGAGTGCGCCCCACCGCAACAGAAGTCCACCTTGTGATTACCGAACACTGCGACTGTCTGCGGCCAACGATCAGCAACCTCACGGACGATCAAGTCTTTGGTGATGCTCTTTGGTGCCGTTTCCGAATGCGATTCGCCATGACCGCAACAACAACCGCCGTCACGATGGGCGGTGAACTTCTCGTTGATTGTCTGGATGAGACTCATGTTACTTTCTCCTTTGGATTTCTTCGTTTAGAAGTTTGACGAGGGGTTGGGGATCGATCCCATGCCGGCGCGCCGCAAACTCGATGGTGACGAAACGGGGCGGGTCGTGTTGCATCGCCGACAAACCCGCCAGGCCGCCGTGAATTAGCACGGGACGAGTCTCGGGATACATTTCCAACAGTTCAGCGATGCGCGTCGTCAGCTTTACAATGGATTCACGGGTGAACTTCTCGGCCCGTGTGCGCAAGGTCATCACAATGTTCACCGCGAACATCACCAGCGCGGCGAATACGAGGAAGCCAGTAATGCCCGACCATGCATAACTCCACTTCGTTTCAAACGCATTATTGATCGCCATCGAGAACGGCAGCGTGCTACCTGCCGCCAGATGCCAGAACGACGCGCGCATCAATCGATTGCTCCACAGATTCACACCGTTGAAGATTGGCAACACGCGATAGCTCACGCCGAAAATTAGCGGGGTGACAAATCCGATGGCCATCGAGTGTCTCGCCGATGCGGTGAGACGGAAGATGTCGGCGTGAAACGGGAGCAGCGCCACGATCACGAGCCAGCCGTAGCCGAGTTTGACGAACCACGCGAACGAATTGTCCACACCTTTGATTTCGATCTTCGTGCGGCGTCGAGCGAAAACGCCGAGCGACCAGATGAAGAGCGCGATGGCTGTCGCTTCGAGAACGGATGCCCACCAAGCCAGTTCGTCAATCGGGTAACGCAAGAAGATGGCGACGTTCCAGAGGACGAAGGCCAGGTTGGCCGGCAAAGTCTTCGATTCGCGCAGGCCGAGAAAATGTGGCAGCACGCGCAAGGAGAAACCGAAAATCATATTGGCGATGAACCCAAAGGAGGCGACATGAATCCACAAGGCATCCGTCAAGGCGGGAATGCCCACCGACCGCTTCAGGGACATTTGCAGGACAATCCAGAGATTCCACATCGCCAAGACCGCGAACCAGACGACGCTCGCCCAAATGAATTTCTCGTAGGATTCCCGCGGCGGTTTTGAGCGCGCGACTGAACCGCCGAGCAACCACGCGAATAAACCGACAGCGGCCAACTCAAGGATGCCTGAGATTAGTAGCGCCGCGGCGCCGACGTAATGTCTGGCCAGCGGTTGCGCAAAGACGCGGAGGAATACGCCGCCCAACATCAGCCACAGACAGGAGCTCGCGGCGCGCACGTGACGCAACGGCTGCATCTTCATCCGCGGAATGGCGTGGAACGCAACGCCCATGATGAACAGCCCGACCCAGCCGAAGATTTGGGCGTGACCGTGAATCTGTTTCAGCACGCCGCTGATCTCGTAATACGACTGGGCGAGCGAAATCCGCGTGAGGTTGGTGACGCCGAGGCCGAAGCCAGCGGTCAGCGCGACGAACAACGCGCCGAAGACGAAGCGTTTGTAGAGATTCTCGCTGGCCAACTCGACGTCCCCTGTCGCGTTACGCTTTGCGCTCTCGTCCTTCCACTCCCCACGCAAGGCGCGGTTCAGTTCGTCCACCAGGTCGCCCAACGGCACGCGGTGGGCCGTGGCGAAAATGAACAGCGGCTCTGGTGGACCATACTCTCCGCCGCACCCGGCGATGCCGTATTTTTCGAATACGGGGCGGCACTGCGGATACTGGCGGCTGATGTCCGAGACCAGCATCGAGAGGTGGATCGGGTCGGCTGAGGTTGGTTCGGTCGGTGTCGTGGAGAGGGTGTTGTTCATGGGTGCACCAGACAGCCCTTGCAGCGGACGGGGTCCTTGTCGGAGTGATAGATGTCGCATTGCGGATGGCCCGCGACTTCGAGATAGCCGACCGCGCCTTGCTCGATGCGGAAGATGGCGTGATCGACCAGCGTATAGCTGCCGGGCACCTTTGCGTCGAACTCCACCACGGTCGCGCCGCCGGCGGGAACCAGGGTCGTCTGGATACTGTGCGATGGCGGGTCGACAAGACCGCCCTCGCGGTACACTTTATCGAAGATCTCTCCGATGACATGGAATGAGGAGATGAGGTTTGGCCCCGCATCGCCGAAGTAGATGCGCACGCGTTCGCCGACGGTGGCGTGAAGCGAGTTCTTTCCTGTCAGCGAACCGACGCGGCCGTTAAAGATCACGAAGGTCGGGCGCTCTTCGAGGCCTTTCTCGTGCGAGTACTCGAGAAACTCCGCGTCCTCAGGCGCGTCCTTCGTGTAAATCTCGCTCTGCATCACGTAGAACTCGCGGTCGACCTTCGGCAGACCGTTCTTTGGCTCGACGAGGATCATGCCGTACATGCCGTTGGCGATGTGGTCCATCACGGGCGGGGCGGCGCAGTGGTAAAGGAACAAGCCCGGCTGCAGCAGCTTGAACCACGAGACGGCCTCCTCGCCTTTCACGGTCGTCGTGACCGGCGCGCCGCCGCCGGGTCCCGTCACGGCGTGCAAATCGCAGTTGTGCGGCTTGCCGCTGGCGTCGGTGTTGGCGACGTGCAGTTCGAGCGTGTCGCCGACACGCGCGCGGATGAACGGTCCGGGCGTGTGTCCGTTGAAACACCAGAAAGCATACTTCACGTCGCCTTTGAGTTGGTTTGTCACAACGCCACTTGTCAGGTGGACTTCGACAATGGCCGGGGGGCGACGCGGAATTGGCGGTGGTACTTCGGGAGCGTACGTTAACTGTGCGTACTCACGCAGAGGAGCAGCGATGACCCCGCCCGCCAACACGAGGATTCCAGTTAAGACCAAGAGTGATTTCGTCTGTTTCACGTTCAATATAATCCTTTCTGACACGCTTCACGGTAGCGCATGTGGGCTGAGACAGGATTGATGTAAGTCAACAAGGGGCTGATTTCGTCCGGAGGGACGGTACGGCTTTTTTTTATTGGGTTACAGCCAGACTGATGACTTGGCTATGCCCCAATTCTCGGCTTATTGGCGACTTCGTCTCACGACGCAAGTGCTTCATATCTTTTCTTCGCCCTGCGCAATGGCTTCCAAGCGGATGCGATTCTGGATCCGAATGAAGCTGCCGTGATAAGTAAGGATGCGGCACCGGGCCAAACGCGCCAAGAGACGGGAGAAGGTTTCCTTCGACGTGCCGATTACTTGCGCGACGGTTGTTTTACTGATCGTCACTTTGATGGGCTTGCCAGGCTTCGAAGGGAGGCTGAGCACGTAGATTGCAAAGCGCGCGGGTACCTCCTTCAAAGTAAGGTCCGTGAGCGCATCACGCATCTGGCGTAGCCACTTCACCAAAGTCCCGATAATTCGGAAGCTTAGCTTTGGATCGCGCGCGAGCAACTGCTTGAAGCCGTTCTTCTCAATCACGATCACGGTCGCAGGCGTCAATGCTTCGGCTGTCGCCGGGTACAGATCCATGAACATGGCCGCCTCGGCAAAAGCGTCGCCCGTTTGCACCACATGAAATACGCGCTCACGACCGTCCGGACCGACCCGATAGATCTTCACCGTCCCCGCGACGACAATGTGCAGCCCTCGAGAGGGGCTGCCCTCGCCAAAAACGAATTGACCCTTCCCGTATTCGTGATGCTGAGCAATCTCGCGGATGGCATCTAACTCACGCTCATCCAAATCGGAGAACAAATGGCAGCTTCGAAGAAGATACGTAAGATTCATGGTGACCATCCTCCTCTGTATTATCACGGACAGTTTACCGAGTCGAGCCCATCACGACGGACAGCATCACGCGCGGCTTGATGCCCAGCAGCGGGCTAAGGCGAAGCGTGGTCACTGGTCTGGTCAAGTAGACGCGATCATTATCGTCATCAGGATTCTCGAAACTCGGACGCCGCCGACTGCGAACGAACCGCATATCAGCTGTTCGGTGGTGGGGCTTCCGACGTCTCAGCACCCCGCCGCATCGCGCATCTGCCGTGCCGCCCATTCCGTGCGCGCGGCGGCGGGCGTCGATTTCGTCAGCCGATTGCGCGGCCAGTCCTACGTGTTCCGCACGGACGCGGACCAGTACTACGCCAGCATCGACCACGACATCCTGTTTGCCCAATTAAAGCAGTACGTACGGGAGGCCACAGAGCCTAGTTTAGACGTCAGGGTCGTTGTCGGTCAACTTTTCCATTTGCCGTGCGACCGGTCGCCGGTCATCTCCACCCACTCCATGTGAATGGCGTCGTACTCGCAAGGGGCGATGCAATGCTCTTCGCTACCGCAGGTATGCGGGTTCACCAGCACGGCGATGTTCTCCACCAATTCAAGCGAGCGTGGTCCACACGCGTTCACGCATGCCCGACATCCCGTGCATCTGTCCACGTCCACCACGGGCAGCCATTTGTAGTGATTGTTCATCGCTTACCGTTTCGGTTCATAGGCGCACAGTGGATCACTGCCCATCGGATTGCCGGTGGTGGCCCATGCGCGGGCGCGTGAGCCACCACAGATGTTGCGAAATTCACAGTAGCCGCATTTGCCTTCGTATTGCTCCGGCTTCCGCAGCCCGACGAACAGCGGGTGATCGCGGTACGCAGTCACAGGAGATGTGTCACGCACATTGCCAGCCGCGACAGGCAGGAACCCCGACGGATAGACGTCGCCGATGTGCGAAAGGAACATGATACCGTTGCCGTCGCGGATGCCGAACCCGCGCTGCAGCGTCTCAGGCAGACTGGCCGTCTGACCTTGACGGCGCGCCCCGGCCATGCGCTGGAGCACCACGCGACGGTAGTGCGGCGCTTCGGTCGTCTTGATGGCGAACGGTACGCGCGGCGTGATGTCGCACAGCCAATCGAAGAACCATTTGCTTTCGTCATGCGTAATCTGCCGCAACGCCTGACCGCGTCCGACCTGCACCAACAGGAACAGGCTCCACCGGATCGAGCCCACCGACTGGACCAGCGACACCATCGTGGAGAGATCGTTGATCGTCTCACCACAAACCATCGTGTTGATCTGCAACGGCAGTCCGATAGCGGCGGCATGGCGCGCCGCTTGAATCGTCCACTCGAAGCTGCCGGGGACGGCGCGAATCGCATCGTGGCGTTGTGCGTTTGAACCGTCCAAGCTCAGCGCCATCGTTTCAATCCCGATTTCCTTAAACCGACGCACAACCGTCTCGGTGAGCGCATACGTGCCGCTGGGTGTGATCGAGACCGAAAAGCCGAGTGACCGCGCGTGCTCGATGAGTTCGAACAGGTCGGGACGCTTCAATGGATCGCCGCCCGTCATCACGAGACGCGGCCGCGGCTGGCCGAATCCGGTCAGTCGCTGCAGCAACGCCTTGCCCTCCGCCGTCGAAAGCTCGCGCGGGTCGCGTCGGGCGACCGCCTCAGCACGGCAGTGTTTGCATGCAAGTTCACAGGCGCGGGTCAACTCCCAATAAATAAGGAGTGGACGTTCAGCGAACACGGCACGGACAGGTGGCCTGTTAGGACTGGGCCCGGCACCGTGCAAGATGCCCGGTCTTTGCTCTCCGCTGGTTATCATGTGCGCCACCGGCCGCGCTGCTGGTTGCCGTCGGACTCCACCCACGCCATGTGAATGGCATCGTACTGGCACGGAGCAATGCAATGTTCTTCACTGCCGCAAGTGTCGGGACGCACCAGCACGGCGAGGTTGTTCACCATCTCCAGTGACTTCGGCCCGCAAGCATCCACGCAGGCGCGGCAACCATTGCAGCGCTCTTCGTCGATGACTGGAAGCCACTTGGCGGCCACGGTTCAGATCCCTTCCGTGGTGCAGCAGGCTGCGAACCGCCCAATCCGCACGCGCCAGACCAGCGGGCCTTGCTCGAGGTATTCCCAAATGAACTGGCTAGCGTGTTCGGCCGCGAATTGGTAGTAGAGCGGCTTCAGATCATGGTCGTTGACCAGTACGAAACTCTCGCGTGACCTCAGCGAGTCGAACGTCTGAAAAATCAGCGGGTGGCGCTGGGCCGGCCTGAGGTGCCGAACATCGAGCGTCGTCTCGTCGTTGTCTCCGACTCCCATCCGTGCGAACACCTCCGCGCGCTCCGGCTCGCCGAGCATCTGGTCAATAGCGGGATAGAGAATGTGCTCCTCCTTCATATTGTGCGCGTTGAGCACTTCCAGCAATGTCGCTTCCTGCTCGTCGGTGCCGGCCTTGCCTTCCTGAAGCGCGAGACTAATCAGCCCGAGTAGATTCTGGATTTGCTGATGCTCCAGGCGCATTACGTGCGTCGGGCCGCCGGAATGCATGCCCGTGCGCTCTTCGAACGAGGGAAACAGGATTTGCTCCTCCCAAGCGATATGCTGCTGCAGTCCCTGCACGAACCGGTTGAAACAGACCGCGGCGGTGCGCAAGTCAGTGGGTTTCAGTTGTTGAAACTGCTGGAATAAATCGTCCAGCCGATCGTGGTCGTCGGTATAGTAGCTCGCCACATACTTCGGATTCATGCACGCAGCTTACGCGCGACTGGCACCGCCGTCGTTGACCTAAGTCAATAAGTGCGTGAAGTGACCCTTTCCAAGGGCGGCCTTCGCCGCCACGATCACCGGACCGTGGGTTAGAACCCCATTGCAACCCCCTTCAAGTGTTCGGTTCCGGTTACGACCTGATCATGGTTAGCAGCATTTTGAATCGGCCCTGCGCCTGTAGGGCGTGCGGCCTGCCGGCCGGCATAAGGATCATCTCGCCGGTGCGCACGCGATGGAGCGTGCCAGCAATCGTGATGTTGACTTCTCCCTCCAGCACGCACACCAGCGCATCGAATGGCGCGGTATGCTCGCTCAAGCCCTGTCCGTCATCGAAAGCGAACAGGGTCACAGAGCCGGTTTTCTTCTTGATGACCTCGCGGCTGACAATCGCGTCCTCCTGATAGGCGAGGAGATCAATCAGGCGGGCGGGTTTTGACTCAGTGTGTTTCATCGTTGTACCTCCGTTAGCGTTTATCGTACCCCCAAATCCCAATCATCACTCACTTCAACGTGACCTTAACACAGACGCAGCAGCAGTAGGTTGATGTGGGTCAACGAACGGGAACATCGCCGGTGCGGCGCAGGCACGCGGTCTGCCAGAGGTTCCAACCCGTCAACGCGATGGTGATCCAGGCGAACAGGCCCGACCACGCGAGAGCCAGCATGGCAGCGCTGATCGCTCGTGGCGGCAGGCGACCCAACGGCAGCAACAACGGCACGACACGGCACAAGACGCTGGCATTGCCGAACACGAGAATCCAGATCACCAGCGACGGATACGCCAAACGGGGTTTGTGAAGGAAACCAGGAACCATCTTCTGAGCCATGCCGCAGATCAGGAGCGTGATGAATCCCAGCAGGAACGTGTGGCGCAATGCGTCCTGCGAGAGCGCGAAGCGCCCGCCGATAAGTGTGGCGCTGGCGTGGAGCAAATCGACGGTGGTGCCGAACGCCAGCCAGGCGTACGCAGTGAGAATCAACCATTCGGGCCGGCCCCAGCGCGGGCGGTCGAACCAGCGACGCCACGGTTTCGGTGGCGGGTTGGGATTGAGTTCGGAGCGCTCCGCGAGTATGTACGGCAGCGGACGCGTGCGGACGAACACGTTCAAATCCCACACCAACCACAGCATGATGCCGTCACGGGCGACGCGACCCAGCGCGGCAATCGTCAATGCTGTCCGTGGCGCCGCGCCCAAGGCCCACGGATGCAGCCCGCCGAGCACGAGCGCCGTCGCTCCGAGGTACGCATAGCCCCAGCGCCCCACCGGCGCGGTGACAGGCGGCACGTAAAGAAAGTACGGCAGGTTCCGCACCGAGAACGCGTAGGCGACCGGGAACAACACGAGTGCGAGTTCCACTTCGACGGCCCACTGGTTCCAATCGCGTGGTGCCACCATGTCGCCGGTTCCCGCCATCTGTGCTGCGAACCACACCCACAATGTTGCGTACAGGACCCATCCCGCCGCCATCATCGCAAAGTACGGTCTGAGTTTGTCGAGCCCCGTGTTCTTGCCCTGTGGTCGGCGAAGCGCCACGGGCGCAAGCACGGCAATGTACGCCATCAGCCCCAGCCATTCCGTCACGCCGCCCATGGCTACCGCAGCACGCAGACAGCCCCGGGCCAGTCCTTCTCCCGCGCATCCGTATAGCAGCCGGCCGATCGTCTGCGCGATCAACCCGCCGGCGGTCAACGGTAGGATCCACTCCTGCCGACGGCGTCGTTCGAGGGGCACGCCCGCCAGCCGCGGAATGAAGAACAGGCTGATGCCCATGATGAACAGCCGCACACAGCCGACCAATTGGAGATGACCGTGCGCCTGAACCCATACGGGAAAATCCTCTGGCAGATTGTGTTGAAGCCCGATCTGCCAGATCAGATACGCGCCGATAGTGAATCCGCCAACCAGCGCGATCAGCAGTGCGGTCCAGATGAACGTCACGTCAAACTCGCGGTGACGCGTTGCGCTCATTTCCGGCGCAGCTTCGCTTCCAGATAGTGTTGCAGCACGACGGCGTTGTTGTGCGCGGTGTCGTGGGCACTGTAAAGCAGCGTAACGTTGCAGTGCTTCGCAGCTTTGAGAAGCTGGTGCGATTCGGCAGTATGCCCGGCCAGCTCGGCCCGGTAACGTTTCTGAAACTCCATCCACTTCGCGGGATCGTGATTGAACCAGCGCCGCAAGCCTGCGCTCGGCGCGATGTCTTTCACCCAACCGTCGATCTTCAGCGCCTCTTTCTTCATCCCGCGCGGCCACAGCTGCTCCACCAGAAATCGTGCGTCGTCCTCGCTCGCCGGCGCTTCGTAAACCCGTTTGATCTGAATCATGATGGCAGCGTCCACCTCACAGCTTGGCCTCGGCAATGGAATTGTAGGCGTGCCATCGGCTGCGCGCTGGGTTTGCTGTAACGTGCGTGTTGGCCGATCCGTTGTCAACGCTCCTCAGCTCGTCGTCGCGACGCCGAGGCTGCGGGCTGGTCTCGGTCCGCTGCTGCCCGAGTACCGATCCTCGACGAGCCGACCGTGCCGCAGCATAATCTTACGCTGCGCCAGACCGCCCAGCGTCGGATCGTGTGTGGCGATTAGGATGGTTTTGCCCTGTTGGTGCAGCGTGCGGAAAACTTCAAAGACTTTCGCCTCGTTCACCTCGTCTAGGTTCGCCGTCGGCTCGTCAGCGAGAATAATTTTCGGGTCGTTGATCAGCGCCCGGGCGATGCAGACCCGCTGCTGCTCGCCGCCGGACAGTTGTGAGGGCAAATGGTGCGCTCGCTCGGTAAGTTGCACCGCCTCCAGCGCCCGCATCGCCTCTCCCTTGTCCACGAGCGAATGGTAGTACTGCGCCAGCATCACGTTTTCGACCGCCGTCAGGTAGGGAATCAGATGAAATTGCTGAAAAATCAGCCCCATGGTCTCACGGCGAAACGTCGCGGCATCATCCGCGCGAAATTCAGTCGTGTCGCGCCCCAGCACCCAAATGCGCCCGCTCGTCGGGTGATCCAAGCCGTCCACCAGATTCAGCAACGTCGTCTTGCCCGAGCCTGACGGTCCCATGAGGGCCACCCATTCGCCCGTCTCGATGCGCAACGATACGCTATCGAGCGCGTGCACTCCGCCCGGGTAAGCGCGGCCCGCATTTTCCAACACAACGGCTGAATTGTTCATTGCTATTCTCCTCGCAAGGCCGCGGCTGGTTGAAACCGTAGCGTTCGTCCGCAGGCAATGCCGCCCGCCAGTAACGACACCAGCGTCGTCGTACCCAGCGCTGCGGCCAGGGCCGCCCATTGCGGCCCGACCGACGCGTGGAAAATCTGCTGCACCATCACGGAAGCCAACAGCGAGCCGATCAAAAAACCGGCAACGGCTGCCATCACGCCTACTGTCGCACTCTCGGCCAACAGGAATTTCACAACTGCCCGCCGCTTCGCACCCAGCGCCTGCAACAGCGCGAATTCCTTGCGTCGCTCCACCACGCGCGCCAGCATCGAGGCCGAGACGCCCAGCGCCGTCAGCAGCAGCACCGCGCCGAGCGTGGTCACGAACAGCACGTTCACTTTTTCGAGCACGTGTTGTTCACCGTACAACACTTGGCGCAACGGCTTCAACTCGATGCCGGTGCCGGCGAGCGCCCGTTGCAGTTGCTCGATGGCCGCCTCGCCGCCGGCGACCGAGACCAGCGCGTAACGGAAATCGTTCGTGGCCGGCGCGGCGCCGGAAATGAAAACACGCTCCTCATCCTCGTCGCCCGTCTGGATGATGCCGGTCAAGCGCCGTTTGTCGCCGTCGAAATTGATTTCCTGGCCGAGTTTCCAGCCAAACGCGGCGACGACACGTTGACCCGCCAGACAGTCGCCACGGACTCCGGTGACAGACCAATACGGGGTCAAATCGGCCAACCGTTGCGGGTCGGCGGCGACGACGGCGACCGGTTTGCCGTTGATGAGTTGGACCCGCAGCGACAACGAGGCGGTGCGCACGCCGAGCCGTTGCGCGACGGCATCGAATTGCGTCCACTGCGCCGTGGCAGTGGCCGGGTACGCGACAGCGTTGGCGCCGAGCGTGCGCAATTCGTGGCCAAGCTTGTGGCCGACCTCGAACGTGGCGGTCGTGAACAGCGTGACGAGTGCGGCGCACGTCCCCAGCGTCAGCAACGCCCATGCGGTGATGCGCGCGTTGTTCCAGAGCGAGCGGCGCACCATCAGCGCGAGCATTCTGTGGCGGCTAATTCCCATGCAACACCTGGGCGGTCTCCTGCCGCAGCGTGTGCAGAATCGGCAACGCGCTGGCGACGACCGCGACGAGCAGCCCGAGTAATGGCGCGAGCAGCAGCAGCACGACGTGCGTCTCGGCCTGGCTACCGAACACCGCGTGCAGCAGCCAGCGGCCGAGCAACAAGCCGGTTACGCCGGCCATCGCGCCACCAATAAAACCAAGCAGGCCGGCTTCGCTGACAAACAAATGGAGCACATTGCCTTGCTGCGCGCCGATGGCCCGCAGCAGGGCGACCTCGGTGCGGCGTTCGAGCACGGCGGAAGTGAGCACCCCCATCACGCTGAGCGTGCATGCGACCGCGGCGAGCAGGTCGAGCAGCGTGAGCAGGCCGCCAATCCGCGTCAGCACCACGCCTTGCGACTCCGAGACGCGGCGCACGACGCGCGCGACGGAACCGGGGACGGCATCTTGAATGTCCGCCGCCACCGTGCCCGGATACGGTGTGCAAGCCCAGCGTTCGTACTCCGCGGGCGTGAGCGATTTCGGGTCGAGGTGGTATTTGTCGGCGAGTTTGTTTTCCGGCGTGATCAACGCGCTGATGTCAGCCTCGGAAATCTGGCCGGGCAAATCAGCCAGCTTTTGCACGGTCGGCAGCGCCGCGATGATCGCGCCGTCTTCGGTGCCGCCGGTAGTGACAGTGCCGGTGACGCGTAACGGGACATTGGCCGGCAGCGCTTTCACTGTAGCGCCGAGCAGACATTCGTCGGGCGCAGTCGGCCAAGCGCCGGTAAGTTTCCAGTATGCGGGACGACGGTGCAGATCCATGCCGAGCAGTGGAACGCCGTCGAGTTTCGTCCATAGGCGCGGCGAGACGTCGAGGATGTTGTTGGCCCAGAAGATTGTCTTCAAGGCAGGCAGTTTCGATTCGTTGAGATAGCCGGTGTTGACCGCGGCGGCGAGTTCGTACCCGCCGACGCGCACGGGCAGCGCGGCACCGGCGGGTTCGAGTTTGATGTTCGCGCCGAAAGAGCGCAACTCGCGGTTCATTTTGTCGCCGACATCCAGACTCAACGTCAGCAGGCCGATAACGAGGCTGACGCCGAGCCACACCGCCAGCACGGCCAGCACCTTGCGGGAGCGGCGGCGGGCGAAGGATTCAAGCAGCAGCCGAAAGAACATTGGGTCATTTCTCCTGATGGTCTTTGTCGAACTCCGCGCGGCATTTCGCGCTGCAGAAATAGTAGGTCTTGCCGTTGACTGTCTCGAACGCGGCGGCTTCGCTAATCTTGACCCGCATGCCACACACCGGATCGATCTCGGTCTGCGCGGCCTGCTCGGTGGCGGTAAACAGGTGCGCTTCCTTTTCGAGCGCTGCGACACGGATGCGTAGGACGGTTGGCGTCAACTCAGATTCGAGCGGGATCGGGTTGCAGCCGCCGCCGATGCCCAGCGTCAGCGGATTGATTTCCGCAGCGCAATTCAGACAGACAAGAGTTTTGTCTTCCTGACTGTAGCCGAACGAACCGCAAATGGCACAAGCGTCAAGCGCGGTGCGGACTTTCCCGTCCGAGCCTTTCATCACCAGAAACCGCACTGTTTGGTCCCCCGAGACGAAACCGAAGCGATGCAGCTTGCCATCATCCAGCCGCGCCAACGATACGTTGACCACACCGTCCTCGCGGGTGAGGATTTCTGGTGCAGGCAGTTTCTTCGGCATCACTTCGCGCGCGTACACCACACCGACAGCGGCCAGCGCCACCAGCGTGGTGGCGAGCGTGCCGTAACCGCAGAACCTGTCGCGGCGTGTCGCCGCCAGCGCCAAACGACGTTCCGCCGCGCCCAGGCCGTCCGTCGCGGGCGCCGGTTGACGGGTCCGGCTGAGCCACATGAATAACGGGATGGCGACAATGGCGAGGATGAACAGCGAGTTATTCCGCACGATCGGTCCGACCAGCGCCATGCTGCGTTGGGTTGCAGGGAAGATACCGGCCTCCGAAAACTCGTGATACCCGTTGACGAGCAATTGCGCCACGAAGATGCCGAGCACCCATTCCGTAACCAAGAAGAAGCGACGCAGGTTGACCCGCAGGCTGCCGCGCACGAACATCACTGCGAAGACAATCGCCACCATCAGACCGAGCACCGAGCCGAGGAAGCCCAGCACGGCGTCAGTTGTCAGATTGACGGCGCTGAGGAACATCACCGTCTCGGCACCCTCACGGAAGACCATCACGAAGGCGAACGCGCCCAAGCCACACGCCTCGCGCGCATTGCGCTCGGGGGTGGAAGCAACGGCCTTTTTGACGCGCTGCTCAATCCGCGAGCGCAAGGTGCGGGCGGTGCGGTGCATCCACACCAGCATCGTGATCACGAACGCCGCCGAGACCAGGTACAACGAACCTTCATACCACTCGTTGCTGACCGGGGTGTAATGCAAGACGATGGCAGCACCAATACTGGCCAGGATCGCCGCCACCAAGCCGACGTATACCGGCTTTTCCAAGTGACGCCGATCCGACTGGCGCAGGACGGCCAGAATGATCCCAATGATAAGGGCCGCTTCGATGCCTTCGCGGACCATGATGATGAATGATTCAAACATACTTTGTGCAGGTTAACTCATGTCCGATAACCACGACCCGGAGCGTCACCCTATTTGTATTCGGATTCACTGGTGAAAGGATACTCGACAAAACATGTATTTCAAGTACAACTTTTCCTTGAGGTTGTTGCCAGGCTGTGCAATCCTACGCTTGCGATGCAACTCAGTGCCTATTCTGATTATTCGGTCCGGGTGCTCATGCAGACCGCCTTGCGCCACCCGGAACGGGTGACGGTGGATGAAGTAGCCGGGACATATGGCATTTCGCGCCATCACCTCGTTAAGGTGGTGCATGATCTCGGCCGCAGCGGCTATCTCGTGACCCGGCGCGGGATTGGCGGTGGCTTCACCCTGGCCCGGCCTTGTGAAGAAATTCGCTTGGGCGACATCGTCCGCCTTGGTGAGGAGTCCGAGACGGTGATCGATTGCAAGGACAAGGACAATCGCGTCTGCCGGATCTTTCCGGCCTGTCGTCTGAAAGGCGTGCTGGATGAGGCAGCACGCGCGTTTTTTGTAGTGTTGGACGGTTACACGCTAGCCGACCTCGTGAAGCAACCCGCCAAGATGCGCGCCGTGCTGGGGATTTGAACCGATGGTCGAGGAAACGAACAAATCAATAATGTTGTTCGGGGAGGTGGCCTCGGCCGGACTGGCTCGCGGGCCGGCCTTTGTGTGCGGCTGTGCCAAGGACGTGGTTGTACCACGACGCACGATCGACGCGAGCGAGGCGATAAGGGAGATGGAGCGGTTTGATGTCGCGATTTCCGAGGCGGAGAGAGAACTGTTGGAGTTACAGGAAAAAGTCCGGCAGAAAGTGGGAAAGCAGGAAGCGGAGATTTTTGAGGTACAAATTCTTCTTTTGCATGATTCCTCGTTGCGCGAGAAAGTCAGTGCCCTTTGCCTGATGCAAAAGATGAATGTGGAGGCCGCCTTGGACGAGGCGATCGATACGCTGACGTCCGCGTTTGTTCGACTGGAAGATCCATATTTCAGGGAACGGGCGGCGGACTTGCGCGATGTCGGCAAACGGCTGCTCGACGTTTTAGCCAAAGACCAGCGCTCGGAAGTCCCCATCTTTCCCGACGGGAGCGTGATTGTCACCCCCGAGTTGTTGCCATCCATGATCGTTCAGTTGGACAGCCAGACGATTCACGGAGTGATCGTCGAAAAGGGCGGACAAACGGCCCATGCCACGATCCTTGCCCGCGCGCGGCAGATTCCGTTGTTGATCCACGTCCCCGATGCGACGAAGACAATCCGCACCGGCGACCCGCTCATCGTCGATGGTTTGGCGGGCCGGGTCTTCATCCACCCGACGCCGGCGATTCGACGTGAGTATGACCGGCTGGAAGCCGATCTGCAGGCCCATCAGACCGCACTGAAAGGGTTGATTGATTTGCCAGCGGTGACGCGGGACGGCGTCTCGATCAAGCTATACGCCAATATTGGCAAGTCAGCCGACGCGGTGGCAGCCGCGACATTGAACGCCGATGGCGTTGGGCTATATCGAACTGAATTTGTCTTTCTCGTTCAGGATCATTTTCCTTCGGAGGAAGAACAATACCTGATGTACCGCACCACGGCGGACCGGTTGAAGCCCCGCGAAGTGGTGATCCGGGCCTTGGATATTGGGAGCGACAAACTGCTTTCGTACTTTCCGCTGCCACGGGAAGCCAATCCATCGTTGGGTTGTCGAGGTACCCGGCTGCTGCTGGCGCATCCCGAAATCCTGCACGCCCAATTACGCGCCATCCTTCGCCTGAGCGCAACCCATCCCGTATCGATCCTCTTTCCGATGATCGGTGGTATGGAAGAGCTGCGCGCGGCCAAGGCGGCCATCGAAAGCGTGAAGGCGAGCCTGGCTGTGGAACACGAGTCATTCAATCCCCGCATCCCGGTTGGTGCCATGATCGAGACCCCGGCCGCCGCGATTATGACCGGACAATTGGCCCAAGAAGTTGATTTCTTCAGCGTCGGCACCAACGATCTGGTGCAGTACCTGTTGACCACTGACCGAACAAGCAGCGAGGTGGCTTCCTATTATGAGCCGCTTCACCCGGCGATGCTGCAAGTGCTGGCGTCGGTGGTGGCGGTCGCCAACGCGAAGGGTAAGAGAATTTCCATTTGCGGTGAGATCGCCGGCAACCCCGCTTACACGCAACTGTTGCTCGGCCTGGGCTTCCGGAGTCTCAGTGTAAGCCCGGGCGAGATCCTGGAGATCAAGAATGCGATTCGTTCAACTAGCATGCAGCAGGCCGAGGATGTTGCGAGACGGATTCTTGAGTCGGATACGATTCAAGAGATCAAAGCCTGCCTCCGGGCTGCGAACGCACCAACGCAATGACGAACACGAAATCATCGACTACTAGGAACGTTCTTATGGAACCGCGTATCAGCTACAAACAAACGAACCCCGATGGCATCAAAGCGATGTGGGGGCTGGAAGACTACGTCCACCACTGCGGACTGGAGCCGTCGTTGCTCGAACTGGTCAAGGCCCGCGCCTCGCAGATCAACGGCTGCGCCTACTGCATCGACATGCACACCAAAGACGCGCGGGCCAACGGCGAGACCGAGCAACGGTTATACGCGCTGAGTGCCTGGCGCGAAACGCCGTTCTTCAACGATCGGGAACGCGCCGCGTTGCTGTGGACGGAAGCATTGACGCTCGTGCACCAGACCCATGCTCCCGATACAGTGTACGAATCCGTTCGCCAGCATTTTACCGAGAAGGAACTTGTCGATCTCACGCTGGCCATTGTCGCCATCAATGGGTGGAATCGGCTGGCCATCGGATTCCGCGCCGCTGCCGGGACCTATCAACCGCCAGCCCATCCGAAGAAATAGGCAGCAAGCAGGAGGTGCATTTATGAAACATAAACTGTTGGTTGCGGTGGACGGGGGCAAGACCTCGCGGAAAACGGCGCTCTATGCGGCGCACGCCTGCGCGGGCAGCGAATCATCGTTCCCCGGGATCGTGGTGTTCCATGTTTTCGTTCCGATTCCTCCGTTTGTGGAAGGGGCCGATCCGGTCGCCGCCGACGAGTTGGCGGAGCGCATGGAGAGGCAACGGACGGAAGCCGCTGAGAAAATGCTGGCGGACATCAAGAAAACCATCGTCTGCGAGGGCGTCAAGCCCAAGTTGGTCACCACGGAGCTTGCCGAGAGGCAGGGCGACGTGATGAAGCAGATAGTTCGCGCGGCGGCGGCACATCACTGCGACACCATTGTGATAGGTCGTCACAGTCGATCACTGCTCGGTGAATTCCTGGCCGAGAGCGTTGCGGAGCACATCTTGCGTACGCCGAGCGGTTACACCATCTGGCTGGTCGCGTGACCCATGCGCATGCAATCGACAGCCTGGGCGCAGATCGGTTCGCCAACACGAGCGGTGCGGATGACGACGATACGCGCAATGAAGATTCTGGAGGTTATTGAACCGACAATCCATACACGGAGACAAACATGATCCAAATCAAACGTGTGTACGATCAGCCCGCGAAGACGGACGGGGCACGCATTCTTGCGGAACGCCTCTGGCCGCGCGGGATTAAGAAAGAAGCATTGAAACTGAACAACTGGCTGAAAGAGGCCGCGCCCAGCACCGAACTGCGGAAATGGTTCAGCCACGACCCGGCCAAGTGGCCGGAGTTTCAGCGGCGGTACCGGGCCGAACTCGATAAACATCCCGACGCGTGGCAACCGATCCTTGATGCGGCAAAAAGGGGCAAGGTGACGTTGTTGTTCAGTTCGCACGACGCGGAGCACAACAATGTCGTGGCGCTGACGGCGTATCTGGAAAAACGATCAAACTCAAAACGGAAGAGATGACGAATCTTCTGCATCATCTACACGCCTACGAATGCGATCCGTCCAAATCACTAACCGATGAGAAGCAGGTTCACAACCTGCGTCATGTTGCGAGGTCAACAACGCACCGAGCTGTCAACCGATGAACACCAGACGAGAAAAGGCCAAGGTAGTAGCTTTGCCGACGGTGTTAACGATCGGTCATTCCACCCGCGCGCTCGATAAGTTCATCCGTCTGCTTCAGGTACATGGTGTGACTCGCGTGGTGGACGTGCGAACGGTGCCGCGTTCGAGGCATAATCCGCAGTTCAATCGCGACACATTGCCCGCTTCGCTGAGGGCTGCGGGTATTGGCTACGTTCACATGCCAGGACTCGGCGGCTTGCGCCATGCGACGAAACATTCCCTCAACACGGGCTGGCGAAATGCCTCCTTTCGGGGCTATGCCGATTACATGCAAACGCCGGAGTTTGAGAAAGCCCTAAATGAGTTGATCCAATTGGCGGATCAGGATCGGATCGCTTTGATGTGCGCCGAGGCCGTCCCGTGGCGCTGCCATCGCTCAATGATCGCCGACGCGTTGCTGGTTCGCGGAATCCAGACCGAGGACATCATGGGGCTGACTCGTCGTCAGGCTCATACCCTTACCTCTTTTGTGAGGGTAAAGGGAGCCCACCTCATTTACGCCAGCTAACATGCCAACCTTTGATAACACTCATCGCGCGATCCACTTTCCAGAGGATCGCTCGCTTCATGTCTGGATGAGCCGCTCGACCGTCACGTTGATTTGTGTCGTCGTTGCCATTCCGATTCTTCTGGCCTGGTTGCAATATCTGATTTTCGGACTGCCTCTTGAACCATCGAAGTATCTCGTTGACCCGAGTCTACCCCCCAATCCGCACGGGTTCCCCGCGTGGCTGCGGCTCACGCATCTCTTCAACTTTTTCTTTCTCATGTTGCTGGCCCGCAGCGGGCTGTCGATCCTGGCGGATCACCCCCGCCTATATTGGAGTCACCATTGCACGCCCGGTAGCGAGTGGATCCGTTTCACGCCGCTCAAAGTCCCCAAAGACCGTCTCTGGACTGCCAAGGATGACGCTCGTTACATCTCACCGCTTTTGGGGTTGCCAGGGTACCGGCACACCGTCGGGATGGCGAGGTCGTGGCATTTCCTCAGTCTGTACGGATTCTTGATTAACGGGCTTCTGTTTGTAGTCTTGCTGTTCTTCACTGATCAGTGGAACCGTCTCATCCCGACCTCGTGGGAAATCGTTTCCCAAGCCTGGAATACAATTGTCCATTATGCCACCCTCCACATGCCCGTCGAGCCGAACGGTTTTTATCATTACAACCCGCTTCAACAACTCGCCTACTTTGGCGTTATTTTTGTCATGGTTCCGCTTTCGATGCTGACCGGCATGGCCATGTCGCCGGCTCTCGACAACCGGTTCCCCTGGTTTCCGAAACTGTTTGGCGGACGCCAAGCAGCCCGATCGTTGCATTTTCTCTTGCTGGTCGGATATCTCGGTTTCCTCGTCGTGCATGTGGGCTTGGTTGTCGCCACTGGATTTGTTCGGAACATGAATCACATCGTCACCGGGACGGACGATCAAAGCTCAATCGGTTTGATCCTGGGATTGACCGCGATCGGAGGTGTGGTGGCTTCCTGGGCGATTGCACATTTCATTGCCTGGAGATTTCCGCGCCACGTGCAGCACCTGCACCGCTCTCTCGCCGTGCCGTTTCTGAACGTGCTGAATTGTTTTCAGCCGAGAGAGCGCTACACCCAGAAGGACATTTCTCCCTTTTTCTGGCCGAACGGAAAACTTCCGGTAAGCGACGAATGGAAACACCTCGCCGCAGGTGGATTCAAAGATTTCCGGCTAAAGATCGGCGGTTTGGTGGAACATCCGCTCAGTCTATCTCTGGAAGACCTTAAAAATCTCGACCGCAAGGAACACATCAGTCTGCACCATTGCATCCAAGGCTGGTCAGGCATTGCCCATTGGGCGGGCGTGCCGATGAGCAAGATCATCGAACTCGCAAAACCCCGGGCGGAAGCCACGGTCGTCGGTTTCTTTTCTTTCGGCGAGGGTCTTTACGGCGGAGTGTATTATGACACCCAGACACTGGCCAACGTTCTGAAGTCGGAATGCATCCTAGCGTATGAGATGAACTACCGGCCGTTGGCGGAAATCTATGGAGCTCCGTTGCGGCTGCGTGTGGAAGATCAGCTCGGCTACAAAATGGTAAAATGGATTCAATCAATCGAGTTTGTCGAAAGCGAACAAGCGCTTGGCAAGGGGCAAGGCGGCAAAAATGAAGATGACGAATATTTTGATTTACTGCCGAATATCTAGGAGTGCTGACAGCACGTTGCAGGTCCAACTTCATGCACCCAGTCCAGACGAATCACGGGCCGAGGAAGGCGCGCCCTTCCATGATTAAACGGTCTCGAGTCGTGATCGTGGGCGCCGGCTTCGGCGGACTGTGGGCGGCTCGTGCTCTGGCGCGATCTCCTGTGGATGTCCTGTTGGTGGACCGCAACAATTACCACGTCTTCCTGCCGTTGTTGTATCAGGTCGCCGCCGCTGAACTGGAGCCGGAGGAGATTGCCTATCCAATTCGGAGCATCTTGCGGAGGTTGCCCAATGTCCGGTTCGCCTTGGCTGAGGTTAAGAAAGTGGATCTTGATGGGCGCGTCGTGGAAAGCGCGGACATGGCGATTCCCTATGACTTCCTCATTCTGAGTGTGGGAAGCACCACTCATTTCTTTGGTGTGCCGGGCGCGGCAGAGCACGCCTTCCCGTTGAAGGACATGGATCAAGCAATCGCGTTGCGGAATCACCTCCTGTGCTGCTTTGAACGCGCGGCGCATGAGTCGGACGCGGACCGCCGTCAGCAGATACTGACGTTTGTCATCGTCGGTGGCGGACCGACCGGCGTCGAATTTGCCGGCGCTTTGGCAGAACTGATTCACCGGCCGTTGGTGAGGGATTATCCGAACTTGGATTTCTGCCAAGTGCGTGTGGTGCTCGTCGAAGCGAAAGACAGTGTGTTGCCCGACCTGCCGCAAAGGCTACGCGCCTATGCGTCAGCGCGACTGAGACGGATGGGGATCGAAGTACGAGTAAGGGCCGTTGTCAGCCAAGTTGCGCGCGACTCGGTACGCCTCAAAGACGGCTCGACCATCCGCACGGAAACCTTGATTTGGACAGCGGGCGTGCGCGGTGTTCCTCAAGCCCAGGCGTGGGGTTTGGCCACCGCCCGCAACGGTCGAGCCGTGTCGTTGCCCACCTTGCAAGTGCCTGACCATCCTGAAGCCTATGTCATCGGCGATTTGGCGCATCGGGAAGAGAGTGGGCGCGCGCTGCCGATGATTGCGCCAGTGGCCATCCAACAAGGGGTGGCGGCGGCGCAGAACATCGCCCGGCAACTGGCGGGGCATGGACCGGTGGCGTTTCACTACCGCGATCCGGGGTTGATGGTGACCATCGGACGCAATGCGGCGGTGGCTTGTGTGCGAGGCCGGTGCTTCACCGGGTTTTCCGCCTGGCTGCTCTGGCTGAGTGTGCACATCTACAAGCTGATCGGCTTCCGCAATCGTTTGCTGGTGCTGATCAACTGGGCTTGGGACTACTTTCTTTACGAGCGCGCTGTGCGCCTGATTCTTCCGTCGCAGCAACGTGAACTGGCTAAAAATCAAAGGACATGAACTTGATCGATTGGAAATTGGAGTTCAAGGTATTGTGCGGCCATATCTTGATGGAACTGGCGGCCGGGGAGCGAAACCCGGATAAGATGTTCTCCGAGGCCGACCGCGAGTTCCTCCGCTCGATCGGCGGCAAACCGCAGGAAATCTTCGACGCGTGCGACGATCTGCTCAACGATGGGGCGCCGACCTATGCTGAGATTTTGCGACTACACGAGATCCGACGTGAGCATTTCCTCCATGTGCAACACGGAAAAACCCCACCACTGAAAACCGATTACCGGCCGGTAGAGGCGACGCTCGGCGACATCACGGGATTGCCCCGCGTCATTGACAAGGCCCGCGCAAAGCTGGAAGGTCGGTTGGTGGATGAACTGTTCTTCCCGTGCGACCAGAGTCGGGCGGTGTTGAAGGAGCTGGGCATCGGCTGCGTCGAATTTTTCCAGATCGTTCGCGATTGTCTCACGGATGACGCAGTGTTGGCGACGATCCAGCATCACCGAAAGCTGCCGTTGACGCCTACTGTTGGGTTAAAGGCCCATTGGCTGATCCCGCCGGAACCGTTTTTGTCGTACGACGAATATCTGCGCGCGACCGGCGAGAACGCCGTACTCAAAGCTCGCGCGATGTCGCCGGAGCAGATTGTGACGGAGGTGTTGGCGTCGGGTCTGCGCGGTCGGGGCGGCGCGGGATTTCCCACGGGCGTCAAGTGGCGCACGCTGGCGCGACACGCCTGTCCCACCCGCTACGTGGTCTGCAACGCCGCCGAAGGCGAACCTGGCACGTTCAAGGACCGGTATCTGTTGCGTCGCAACCCGTACGCCACTCTCGAAGGCATGCTGATCGCCGCTCACGTGGTCCATGCGGCGGGCAGCTACATCGCCCTCAAGGGCACCTTCGGCCCATCCATCGAACGCGTCCAGCAGGCGATCACCGAAATTGCCGCCAAGGGACTCATGGACGGGATCGAGATCAACGTCGTGGAAGGCCCGGAAGAATACCTTTTCGGCGAAGAAAAGGCGTTACTTAACGTCGTCGAAGGGTCTCTCCCGATGCCGCGCGAGGCGCACAATCCGCCCTACGAGATCGGGTTGTTTGCCACACCGGGCGCGCCGAATCCGGCCCTGGTAGACAACGCGCAAACGCTAGCGCATATCCCGAGCATCATCCGCCACGGCGGCGCGTCATTTCTCTCGCTGGGCACGCACGATACGCCCGGCACGCTGCTCTTCACCGTCTGCGGCGATGTTTGCCGGCCGGGCGTGTACGAACGCGAGGCGGGCATTACGCTGCGTGAGTTGTTCCACGTCGTGGCCGGGGGACCGCGCGCGGGGCGAACGTTCAAGGCGGCGCTGTCCGGCGTGTCCACGGGCGTGATCCCAGCCGGTAAGTTCGACACACGCGCGGAGTTCGACGCGCTGGAGATGATCGGTTCGGGACTTGGCTCGGCGGGATTCATCGTGTTGGACGACACTGCGAACATCCCACGGGTGACACAGACCGTCGCGCGATTTCTCTACGTCGAATCGTGCAACCAATGTCCCGCCTGCAAAGCCGGGCTGCGAATCGCCTCGCAGGAACTTGACCGGTTGTTCGCTCTAGACGAGGTTAAGGAACTCGATCTCGAATGGATCGCGCAAGGCGCTCACTCCGCGCCGCAGGCCAACCGCTGCTTCCTTCCCGCGCAGGGTGCGCGGTTGATCCCCAGCTTGATACAAGCGTTTCGCGAGGAGTTCGAGCAACACACGGCGGGACACGTCCCGCCATCCGAACCGTGGCCAATCCCGAAGATCGTGGACTACGACGAACAGGAGCACCGATTTTACTACGACGAAAAACAGATGAACAAAAATTCCGACTGGACGTACTCGATGCCGCCAGCTGGCTAGTGGGCGGATCGCAGGGTACAAAGAAACAATGATAACGGCACGACAACCAAAACACTCACATGGAGACGATCATGCATATTTATAAACGATACGACAGCGAGAAGCGGCTGCTTTCCGGCCCGCTACTATTCTTCGCGCTGGAAGAAGAAATCGAGCAACTAAAGAAAGACCCCGAGTGGCGCTCGCGGCACAGCACCGCCGTGACGCTTCTGAAAACACCGCACATGAGTGTCGTTCTGGTGGTGCTGCAAAAGGGAGCGACCTTGCGCGAGCACCACACCGACAGCCCGATAACGGTGCTGGTCCTATCCGGTAAGATCTCGTTTGGAGCGAGCGGCCAGCTGCGCCACGTGCAATACAACGGGCTGGTGACGCTGGACAAAGGAATTCCTCACGATGTCGAGGCGCTGGAAGACAGCGCGTTTCTGCTGACCATCGTGCAGCCCAAATCATGACGAATCTGGACGCACACCCGAAGGAAACACGCTATGGTCACGCCGATCACCATGGTGATATTCATCCTCGGCAAAGCCGTCCCATTTGCCCCGATTGGCGTCTTCTAGTTCGAAGCGCCCATTCGCGGAAACCCTGTACTATGTAAATTCTCGTGCGTACCCAAGAAGCGGCGGACTTCGCTGTTTTTAGCGGTTTCGACCATCTTCGAGTCTTGCATCCTTGGTTGAATGAAGCCCAACCTGCGGCGTGCCGCCGCCCAATTCATCTGTGCCAACATACGCCAATCTGCGCCCAAATCTAGTGGGCCCAGTTGGGGACATGCCCGAAAAACAAATCAAATCTCCGAGGAAGATCATAAAAAGGCTCGGTTTCGAGCCCCGTCACTCCCGCCAGTTTTCTTGTCGCGACTATCTGAGAGAAGCAATCCGCTACGGCACCAGCCGCACGCGGTAGTAGCGGGCGGGGGTGTTGGTGGCGGCACCGAGGTCGAGGTAATTGGTGGTGGTGCTGACGGTATTGGTGACAGTGAAGATGTCCGCAAAGTTGGTGGCATAACTGCCACCGGTGCCAGTACCGACTTGCAACGCGTTGGTTCTGCCGATGCCGGTCATCCACGAGATGAAAAGATCGTTGTTGGTCCGAAGGACACTGGTGACGTGGAAGGACGAGGCGCCATTGGTCGGAACGGTCCCGGTTAGATACTCCTGCAGGTTGTTCATACCGTCGCCATCCGGATCGCAACTGGCGCAGGAAACACTATTCGTATTGGTGCCGCTGCCGCCGAAATACTGCGCCCGCCACCAATTCGGGATTCCGTCGACAACTGTGTCTGCAGAAATCGCAACGGTGTAGGATGACGGTGTCGACCAGTCGCCCGTAAGCATGAAGTCACTCGATCGGGCACGCAAGAGAACGCTATTGCTATAGGGGGCTCCGAAGCTTGCGAGCGCATTCCACGCCAGTGTATGCAGCGTTCCGGTCGGCAACGCGGTAACGGCGAGAATCGGCGAGTAAGCAACACCATCAATCGTTAGGATTGTCGCATTCAGCCAGTTCGACGACACGGGGTCCTGATATTGCAGCACTGGGTAGCAATTGTTACCTTCATTCTTCCAGATTGTGATGTTAACCGGCGAAAGCGCACCACCAGAACTCGGTGATGGCATAATAACTGTATACGGCGCGGTTTCCGGTACATTGGGTGGAGTCCACAATGTCTGCTGTGGGCCCCAATAAACAAGTTGGCAGGTGCTTGGTGAAGCGGGATTGACCATCAGACCAACCAAGCTCTCCCCTGGCGCGAGGCCGTGATAAGCGGAAAGTTGTTGCCATCCCATCCCTTGGTAGTGACCATCGAACAATTGACGCTGCAGGGGAGCGAAGCTGTTCGTGGTACTCCATGAATAGACATTGCCATCCGGTTCGGCAGTGAAGAACACATCATTGCTGCTGTTAAGAATGTTTACTGAGGCAAGGCCGTAAGACTGCGCTGTGACACTACCCGTGATTGACACCCGGTTACTGGTCACCATCGTTGCGTTCGTACCCATGAGAAGATATTCGGTCACGACGAAATCGTCGCCGGTACTGATCTGACCGGATAGATTTTTGTCGTCCGCGAAAGCGTAAAAGATCGAAGCGCCGTTCGTTTGCCTCAGAGAGCCTGACGCCAGTGAGTAGCCCTGCCAGAGAATCCGGTTTGTTGCCAGTGGTTCGGCTATGACAATACTTGATAGACTATTTAGATCAAATTCAACCAGTCCAGGAAGAGGGACACCATTAGGGATGTTTCGCCAACTTCCATAATACATGTGGACGTAGAACCACGTAGTTGGGCTGTCTGGGTTCCCTGCAGCCCAGTCTCGGTAATTGGATGTGGATCCACTAACCCATTGCCAGCCGTTAACGCCATCTGTGAATCCTGATGGGCTATAAAGACCCACCCAGAAATCCCCGGAGTATTGGCTCAATATCCAACTATTTACAGTGCTATCTGGGATAGTAGCAAGATTGCCGTCATATTGTCGTGCGTATGCTTGTGCATTTGACCAGGTCGTCGCCATCGGTGTCATGAAGTACCACAGATTCGTGTCAGATCGTTTGACAATAACAACATTGGTCAAAGTTGACTGATACGATTTGTCTCCAAGTTGAATTCCACCCGAGTCGAGCAGGCGCAAGCTCGTACCCTGTGTGTCATTGGAACTTGTCAGAGCAACAGTTCCCAATCCCCTGTGTGAGGAGTTTATCAAGAGAGATTGCGCGATCCATGTGCCATTGGACACCGCCAAGCTGTACAGGGACTGGTCCAAGCCGTTAGTCGTGGAAAGATTTACCAGCACGTCACTGTTGGGACGGACACCCAAGACATAAGCGACTTGGCTGGTGTTTCCGATGGAAAGCGAAGTGACCTGCCAACCGTTTGTGCCGAGCATAATCTGCACTACCGTGCCGGTGCCGCCCGGATTTCGCGTACCGACATAAACGGCCGCGCCTACAGTGTGGGCAGGCTGACCTACGGCGATGCTTGTGATGCCAACCTTGCCAATGGCCACGGTTTGAGTCGTCCACCCTGAGCCTGTTTGCGAGAGGATGAACAGCGAGTTAGTGACATTTCCTGGATTGCCGTCAGCACCAATGACTATTTCATCTGCGCCAATGCCGTCGAGTTGACCGGAGCCCATGACGAAATCCGACGGGGTGAAACCGGCTGAGAAACCGACGACATTCGTTCCGGTGACGCCGAGAATGTTCGGCACGCTGGTGGGATCCGACGGGTCAGTCCCCGCCAGCCATTCCTGATAATTATTCCAGCCATCTCCATCAGGATCGCCATACGGTCCATCCGCGGGCGTGCCATTGGTTAGCCCGTTCAGGAACTGCCAGAGCACCGGAAGTCCGTTTGTTTCGGCAGTACGGGAAAGAACAGTCTGTCGGGTAAGATTATCGTTGCCGTCGTACTGGTAGCCAATTGAAATGCCCCGCGATGACTCCGCGCCTATCAATCGGTCATTGTGGTCGTAGTAGAAACGGTTGGTGTGTTGCCCGGTGTTGATGCCTTCATAAATACTCGTGCCGGGCGCGAAAAATGGATTGCGTGGGTCAAGTTGATTCGTATGCGTGAGGTCGTATTGGTAGACCTGCCCGTAAGTCACTCCGCTGGATCCGATCTCGCTGTTCGCGTCATTGACCCTAGGATTCATTCCGTGAAGTATTTCCCACCAATCCGGGATACCGTCACCATCCGAGTCCGCTGAATTGGGATTGGTATGGTAAATATAGAGTTCCGCATAATCCGTCAATCCATCGCCGTCGCTGTCCACTGGTGGACCAGGCACGGGAACAATGGAAAGAGAGGCATTCCGCGACGCCGCAGCACCCAAGAGATTACTGGCTAGCAGCGAATAAGTGCCTGCCAAATTTGTTACGGCCGTCGAGGCATCGTAGTTTGAGATTGTGAGCGAAGAAGAATTAGCTCCGTAAAAGGGCGGCGCGTTTGTGAGAGGGATGCCGTTTCGCGTCCACTGATAGCTGATCGGCGCGGCACTTGTTACCGAGACTTCGAAGTGAATGATTCCGCCGGGATTTGCTAGGTAATCCATTGGACCCGAATTGATATTGACCCCCAAGGGGACAAGAACAAACGCGTGTGGCTGTCCATTTAGCAACCCGTTGCCAACGATTACGCCAAGATTGTTGATTCCATTGGCTGTACTCAGCGTCCACCCCGAACCATTGGTCAGGCTCGCATTTAGGTCCCGCACTTCATTTGACTCCGCCTGAGAGTTGTGATTATCGTCTACCCAGAGAAATGCGTGCATGTTACCGGAGAATTTCGTAAAGCCGACAACCCACCCCCAATTGTTGATGCCACGTGCGCTCCCGTTACTAGCAATTTGAGTTAGTCGCCCGTTGCCCCAAAAGAATGGCACACCGAAATCAGCGTCATCAGCGACAAATTGGTCCAAACCATTGAGTCCATTTGCCGCGCCTTGACCCGGCAGCGGAATCGTGACAAGCGATGTTCCTCCATTTGTCCATCCAATCGCGTGCCGACCCCCAGAACCATCTGAATACCCGGCGATGTTTCCCCTTTGATTGATTCGTAGTGCACTTGTTACACCTCCGAGTCCGGGCAGTGTAGTCATAATCCCGTTGCTCAATACATATGCGTTGTAACCACTGTTGGTGTCGAAAGTCCCGACGATCACTCCTGCGTCATTGATCCCCCAAGCTCCCGCATAGGTTCCTGTGATACCAAGCGGAGTCAGCACTCCATTCTGCCATGTCACGGCAGAATTTCCTTGATTGCCGACTACCTGGTTCGAATTGTTTAAATCGTTCGCATAGCCGTTTGCCCAAATCGTTGTCATCCCGCCTTGAGGCAGCCACAATGGTGTCCACATGAACGCCGCCTTAGATGAAGCATTGGTTGGATAGTAAGCTCCGACCATAAAACCGAGGTCATTCACTGCGTTGACCCCCACATCGCTTCCGCCAAGACTCCCTGCATCATAAAGAATAAAAGTCGGTAGTTGACCGGGGGCTACCGGCAGTTGCGCAACGGACTCCTCAACAAATCCAAGTGACTCAATCAATCCAACGAGGAAAAACAAATTAAGCCATCGGCTCGGTGGGGCGAACCGCGTCGTTTGCATCAGTGCCTTCCACCGGCGTAACGGCTGAAGCAGCGTACCGTTGAGTCTAATCTGGTAGCTTGAGTTCATTTAATTTTCAGCGTGGCGCCTGCGTAAATCACATTCGGATTGGAGATGTTGTTAATGGACACCAAACTTGAAACGGTTGTGCCGTACTGTTGGGCAATGCCTGAAAGGGTCGCTCCTTTTGGAATGGTGATGCTCGTAGATCCGCTTGTTGAGCCAGAACCCCCAGAAGCTCCGGTTGCTTTGGTAGAGGTCATAGCTGATACGTTGTTGGCAACAGCCCCGGCGGCGGTTGCGCCGGTTACCAATGAACCTGTAGTAGTTTGCGCCTTAGGTAAACTAGGCATTGGCGTTGTGCCATTTCCACCTTGGCCATAGATCGCATCGTGGAGTTGATTGCCTATGGCTGCGCCCCCACTGTAAACGCTTGTTGCCAGGAACTTCGAGAACCCGAAAATAACTTGGCCTGACAACGCGCCAAATTGCCCTGCAATATAGTTAACCGGATCCTCGGTGCCATTATTCAGTCCGCGCAAGTCATCATTCAAATTCTGCACACCTATGACCAGATTTTTGACATTAACCGCAGTTTGTGCCTGTTGTTGCGAAACCTTAGAATCGGCCGCAAGTTCAACAGTCAACTCGTCCGCATCTTCGGTAAGCACTTCGCTAAAAGCCCCGATAGCCCAGCTTGTTAGCGGGTCGATCGCCTTCCCGCTTGCATCATAGAACCTATAGGGATTTGTGTTTGCATATTCATATGCGGATGGTTTCCACCCCGGCCCAATCTTCTTCACTGGATCGGTGGAAAGGAATACGCCAACGTCCGCGGAGTAGTAGCGGGCGCGCATAAAGTAGAGATCGGGAATATCCGACTCTTCCGTTACGCCTTGTGAGCCGACAAAGAGATATGGATTGGCGACTTGTGACTGGAGATTGGTCGACCCGAGACTGCGTCCATAGGGAGTGTACGCATACTGTACCACTAGATTGGTATTGCCGTCTGTAAGCGCGACGACGTTGCCCATCGCGTCGGCGTGATAGCAGATCAGGCCGTTCGTCGCGTCCACGCGATAGCATAGATCGGGGCCGTGGACGTATCGAGCGGTGATATTGCCGTTGCCATCGAGGTCACACAGAATGCGTTCCATTCCGCTGGAGAGGTCAAGCACGTAGCCGCTGGTCACGCCATTCACGGTTTTCGAGATGCGCCGCCCCAAGGCGTCGTACCGATTCGTAACAAGCTTTGAAGTCAGCGGCTGAAGCTCCCAGTCAATCGACGTGGTGCGGTTGTCTTCGTCGTAGGCAAGCGTCCAGCTTTGGCCTTCACCGGTGGCATTGGTCATGTTGCCGCTTGGGTCGTAATGGTAGCTGATCGACGAAAGCTGGTTGCTGGCCGCCGAGTTGTTCTGGGTCTGGCGGGTAATGAGACGCCCAGCAGCCGTGAAACTGCTTGTGTCATCCGTGAGTGATGGGAGTGGCCATAAGAACGTCCCTGTTTCTGAAGAACCGGTTTTGTTGCCGTTGCGGTCGTAGGCGTATGTCAGGGCCGCAGCAATCGAGTTGCTGGACGCGGGATTGGACTGATAAGAAAGCCCCGTGATTCTGCCAGCAGTGTCAAACGAGTTGGTCTGAATGACACCATTTGGGTAGGTCCGACCGACCAACCGGTTAGCAAGATCGTAGTTGTAAATAGTCTGGTGTCCCGCCCAATCCACCTGATTCGTCAGCCGGCCCAACGGATCGTAATGGTTCGTGAGCGTCTTGCTGCCGGGATAGGTGATGGTGGTGACACGCCCCAATGCGTCGTATCCGTAGAGAACCGTCTGGTTGAGGGCATCGTCCTGCTCAATAACGCGGTCGAGCGAATCGTAGATGAATTGAGTGGCCGTGGTGATACCGGAGACGCGGTGGGAAATGGTCTGCAGATTGTCATTAGGGTCTGGACTGAAGCTGTCCTGGCGACCCGTACTGAAGTTCACGAATAAAACTCGTCCGACGTTGTCATATGTGGGCGTGCGAACGACAGTGTTGGGATCAGTCTGTTGCTTGAGCCGAAGCAACTCATCGTAGGTATAATGCCACTCAAAACTGTCCTGATTATGTTCCAGGATACGCTCATTTCGTGAGCCGTAGGCCATGATGTAATGGCCACTCAGGGCGTCGGTGATATTCGTGATGTTGCCAACACCATCGTAGTCGTATCGCCAGACGAAGTTCTGCGGGTCAGTCCACTGGATGAGTCGACCGCGGCCATCGTAGACATGAAGTGATGGATACCCATTGGGTGTCGTGATTTGCTGGATTCGCCCCGCCACATCATAAGTTGTGTCTTTGCTGTCGCCGAGAGGATCGACGTAGGCGACAACACGGTTGAGACGGTCGTAGGTCTTGACCCAACGCTGACCGAGCTTGTCGAAAACGGCAAACACGTTGCCGTTGGCGTCATACTGGTTCGTCACGGAATTCCCCATCGGGTCCGTGACAGCGATGAGTCGATTTGCGGAGTCGTAGGAGTTTGAGACCGTGTTGCTGATCGGATCGGTGATGTGATCCAACTTGCCGCGTGTCGTATAGGCGTAGGTCCACTTGTTGGTGCCCGTGCGGTCTGTCATGTTCGTTTTCTGATTCGCTGCGTCGTAGGCATAAGTTGTCAAGATTCCCTTGCCGTCGCTGCTGGATAGAAGATTGCCGTTGGCGTCGTAGGCACGATTGAAGACCCGCCCAATCGCATCCAGTGTGCGGATTGCGTTGCCATTCAAATCGTAAGAATAGGAAGTTGGGTTTCCGAGAGCATCGGCCTGGTGGAGTTTCCAGCCGACATCATTGAGAGTGTACGATGTGGGGTTGGTCGCCGGGTCGATGACCGAGTTCAAGAACCCATTGCTGTCGTAACCAAAAATTGTCGTGTGAAAGTTGGCATCGGTGGAGGTGTGTACCAGGCCATTCGTAAAATACGTGTAGCTGACGAGTGTACCGAGGGCGTCGGAGTGGTTCGTGAGATTGCCACCGGAGTCGTAGGCGTAAAAATTCGACCATGTAGTCACGCTAGTTGCATCCGCTGGCTGCGGCGTGATTTGCTGGACGAGCTTATTGAAGAATGGGTGGATGACCCAGGTTGTGACGTTGCCGAGGGCATCGGTTCTGTTTGTGACATTCGCGCGGGCATCATAGGCAGAAGTCGTCTTCCAGCCGAGCGGTTCGGTGGTAGAAATACGATTCCCATTGGTATCGTAGGTGTAACTCGTGACATCGCTCAATGGGTCTTGTTCCTGAAGGACATGCCCCTTATGGTCGCAGGTCTCAATCCACTTCAACCCGGCGGCATCCGTGTGCCGCATTTGCCAAACTTGCGGCACGTTATACTCCGTGCGTGACGGGCGTCCAATGGCGTCCACTTCATTAGTCTTACGACCATACCGGTCGTATTGAACCAGCGCGTTTGTGTTGCTGCGTGGGTCGATGATACTCGCCAAGAGGCTGTTTGTGTCGTACTGAAACTGCCAGGTTGTGTTGATGTTGATGTACGTGCCAGACGTGTTGGTCAGGGCTTTCGAGACAAGACGATTGGTGCTGTCGTAAGTGAAGTTCACTTGCCACGAGCCAAACGTGACGTTGGTCAAGAGTTGGCGGAGAGAGTCGTAGTTGAATTGATAGCTTCCACCTGCGGTATCAATCACGTTAGTGACGACCGCTTCGTCCTCATCCCAAAGGATCTGAACAACATTGCTGTCAAAATCGTGAATTTGCTCCAACCTTCCGGCCATCACGGTCCCGTCCGACGGATCCCGAAAGCGATAGACAATCCGCTCCGGCGTTGTCCATTCAATCTCGGCTGTGTCGGTGCGCTGGACTAATTCTCCGCGGTACTCCTTATGTCTCGTCGAAAGAGACCCAAACTGGTTTGTGCGTGTCCAAGCTTCGAGTGCGCCATCCCATGTGAGAAGATCAATTTCATTGATTGTACTTCCGACAACGACACGCGTATCAAATCCTTGACGCCATCCTGGGCCGAGTACGCGCTGATCATAAGGGTCTGAGCTTCCGTCAGTTGGCGCTTGCGTGGGAAGGGCGCTGCTGTATCCGAATTTTAAATCGAATGCGATTCCAGGCACTGGACGTGCGAAGGCAGACTGCTGCCATGCAAAAGCGCCTGAAAGTGGCGTTAACGCGTTCTCACCGTGATTCTTTGTTGCGTCAAAAATGGATTGCTCGCCGGCTTGGTCAACCTGATCAAAAGTGATGGAGCCAGAACCTGACGGCGTAGCCGGGTCTGTTCCCGTCGGTGGTGAGGCGGCGAAATTGTGGTAAAAATCCGCTGCATTCGTCGAATACGCGAGTTTGTAGTATCCTTTCAGGTTTGAAAAAGCGTGTTGATCCTGAAACATACGCTGCTGAATGATCGATTGAGACAACGCGGATGAGTAAATTGCCACTTCGATGATGTCGCCATAGAATTGCTTCGAATTCCCAGAGATTCCGCCAACCGCAACTCCACTGCCCGCTGTGTTTCCAACCGAAGCGTTGTCGCTGGGTAGAACCGGACGGCCATCCACGTAGCTGCTGAACGAAGAACCTGAACGCGATATGGCCAGATGGTACCAGCGCTCGAGATAAGGATTTTGAATCAATGTCTTCGAATACTGTGACGACGATCCGTGAGTGACAAATTCGACCGCATTGTTGGTGTAGTTGTAGCGCAAAAGATAGGAAAAACTGGCAGATTCATTGCCATCGGAACGATCCATCAGGATGTCCATGTTGTCCGACAGCATAAGGGAACTGGGCAGTGAGATTCTAAACCAACATGACACGGTGAATGTGCCACTGGTGGAGGTCAGGCTGCTGGTCGGGTCGTTGACTTGAATGCTCGCGTTGTTCGTAAACGTAGCCGCCCGCGTGATTACCGCGCCCCAGACGAGACACAGCCCAACCAATGCTAAAACGTGTAATTTATGACGCAAGTCGGCTAACATTGATGCACCGCAAAATCCTGAAATCGGAGCCACTTCGGTAAATCACGACCTGTGCTTGGATACCGCTCTTCTCCATCTTAAACGCCACGCAATCATCAACATTCACCCCCGCCTGCTGAGACCAGCGACCCGCTTGTTCTGGAAAGACGACGCGCAGCGATCCGAATATGGCTTCCCTCTTTAGCGCCGTGATTCCGGCCGGGGATACTTCATCTCGGAGTGCCTTTCGTAGAAATTCGGCCTGCTCCGAAGCGGTGCGCTGAGAGAGAGCAGGAGGAATTACAATCTCAGCAATAAGCGCATCGGCCCTGGATGAGTTAAGAGAGGTTTGAAGGCGTTCCAAGACGTGAATTGAGTTTCTCCGCGGTTCCCCAGACCTCCAAATAACCCAAACGGCCAATACGGCGACTGCAGACACCAAGAAAAGTGTTGTCGTTCTGGTCTTCACGTATCCCAATCAAACTCGCATCTGCTCCTAGCCTCGCGCACACGGAAGGAAGTGGGGTCGATGAGCGGCCTCACAAATATGTAGTACTGGGTTTATACGCCTTTAGTTATTGGGACCGCAAGCCATTTCGCGTGGCATTGTTGACGAGGAAAGCACTGCAGAATCGATCTGCTATTTATCAGCGAAAACTGGATATACCAACTTCGAGCGACGGGGTAATTGTTGGTGGCACTTCTGAGTCCTCAACACCCGGACAACTCTGCGCCCGTCGGCGATTGTTGTTGCGTACTCTACGGAGATTGCTAGCCAACCGGCTCAGCCCGAAAGGAGAGGCGTTGAGGTACTCGTGGGAGCATGGGGATGGGCGGCTTAACCGCGACCGCTACATGTTTTGAGACGACGTTAAACTCATCGCTGATGGGGCTAGAAAATACAATCGCTCGCCATTACTTGGATAAACCCAGTCTCGTGCCAAGCCAGTGATTGAAAACGAGACTGATCCACTGCCCTTTTTTCTTGTAGTACCAATCTGATTTTGAGAACCTCTCACTATGAAAGCGCTTCCTGTTCTGGTAGCCATCTTCATCCTCGGCAACTTAATCCCGTCAAACGCGGGAACAGTCTCCACCAACAATGCCGACGGCACCAAAACAGTTTCAATTGTTGATGGTCAAAAAAGACCACTGGAGATATCCGAGTACAACGCCGATGGATCGCTGGTTAAGAAAACTGCTTTCGAGCGCGACCAAGAAGGAAAACCGCTGAAGATGACGGTCAGATCAGCTGACGGCCATGTCAAGCGTGTCGAAATCTATTCCTACGATCAGAATGGAAATGTCGTTGCCACGAAGACAACGAACCAGGACGGTGCAGTCTGGACTCGCCAAGATGCCTACGATGAGCACGGTAATCACCTCAAGAGCCGAGTCATCGACCCAAAGGGCAACGAAGGAGCGCCCGACGTATGGCTACGGGCGGACTGATCAAAGCCTGATCGTTGTTTGGCTGGCTGGCTGAGTTTTTCGTCTGCAACCTTTATTCTTCCCATTGTTACTTGAAGCACCTGCACAGCCGCTCGGCACCGAGGAGTATGTTGTGACAAAGGCACTCGATCTCGACCTGAAAAAACTCAAAGCCCGCGCCTATCACAGGGCCGAATGGGCCGAGGAGGTTCTCCGGCGTTAGGTGCCGCTGACCAACTTGTAGCTATCCATTGTTGGTAGCGCTTCGTTTGGCTCATCGTTCGATCCCCGATCCATTGGTAATCACAAAACATCAGAATGTTTGGCCGTGCAATTTCTTCACAATGAAAACAATGAGGAAGCGGCTGCTGTGCGACGAATTCATTCTCATCCACCATCACCTTCGTGTGTTCTGCGCTCCAAATTTCTTGGCAGCATGGGAGCGTGCATTGCAGATGATGAATCGACCCGTGGCACTCGACAATCCTGTCCATCGCATAACCTGCGCTTTGAAACTGTCCATCCACGTTGGAAGTAAACACAAAATACCCATACTTCTTCATCATTGCTGCTTCGAGCAGCAGGCGAAAGCCAACATGAGGCTGCGTGGTACGGTAAAGTCGCAAACGGTGTCCGTAGAAAGCCCACGCAAGTTCTGGGTTATGCTTGAAGGATTCTGGATCCGCAATGTCGGTGAAGGATTTACCAAGCCTGGCCAAGGCGGGGTAAGCCATCCAAAACCCCTCTTTTCCCCGAAAGTCTGGTAAACCAGAATCCACACCGATCCCCGCGCCGGCTGTGATCAAGAGCGCATCCGCATCGCGAAGTGCTTTTGCCGCCTTCTGGATATTGTCGTGATGATCGTGCATAAAGTCTTCGTCGTCATTTCTATGTCGGAGTGGGACAAATGCAATCATCATTATCTGCCAATGGCCAAAGAACACTGGAAGATACAGCGTCATCGACGATTTCGGGACGCAGCAGACCGTGAGTATCAGAAATGACGCCAATGACGTGGCGCTGCTTCATGCGTTGGAATCCCCGGCGCGGATGTTCCTCAGCTTCCCCCACCTTTTGATCCGCTGAATCTGTTCCTCCCTGCCTGATGCCTTGCGCAGGTCCAATTCGTCCCACTGAATGTCCGTTCCTCCCTTCAGTTTTAGCCCCAAGCCAAAGGTTGAAGATGTGGTTGAGACGGCCAGCTCGATACCGTCAGCCGGAATATCTTTCTTACACATTAGGGTGTGGTTCGTTGTCTGGTTCTGGCGAAAGAACTTGTTGACAATGAACATGTCGAACAATCCTGACGACGCCCGCCTCACGACGAAGATGACAAGAACCATCGTTGTGCCGTCAGTCAACGTAATTTCACCGCTATGGAGGATGCAGCGGAAGCGGTCAGCAGCTTTGAGGACTAGAAAATCAGGTTCGTCGATGTCGTCAATCAGATACATGTCAGCCTGACCTAGTCCTCGGCAGCCCACAAATCAAGGTAGTCTGTCTGCTGCTTTTCCATTTGACTGCTGCTTGATTTGTCTTGTACTGGATGCCGCATCAGACATATAAGGTCAGTTATCACCCCGTGGGGCGTTATTTTACAGCCCCAGAGCGCTATGTCTGTGCTAAAGTTTTGCGAGATTGGAGAGTATTCACAACAGGACTAGGCGAAGGAACTGCCGAAACCGCTGTTTTTATGGCAGGTCAATGCGCGTGACGGAGCGTGAGTAGTCACGCCTATTCCGTTTCAAGCAGACCGAGTCCCCCGAGGAAATGGAGAGGAAATCAAATCTATGAAAATGACCACAAAGGCGATTTCACTTGGTCTTTTGTCCCTGGCGTTTGCTCATCTTTCTCAGGTTCAGGCTGCACCTTATTTCCAGACTGCGCAACGGGCTGACGGTACGGAGGTGGATAGTACAGAAATTGGGACGCGTATACCTTTGGTGTTGATTCATGGCGTCCAAGAATATCCTGATGTTTGGAACGCATTCCTGAATTATTGGAGCGGGTCTCCCATTTTGCAGAGTAATTTCAAGCCATACGAGTTCGGGTATTATACTGAACAATGCTGCATGGAATCGGATGACCCGGCCACAGCATGGGGATTGGGGATTGCCCTCGGAAGCGACTTGCAGACTTGGGCCACTCTTCCAACTGCGGCTCCATTCTACGGATTGAACGGAAGGCCTGTCGTCATTCTTTCTCATTCCATGGGGGGATTGGTCGCCCGGTCAATGATGAATCAGTATTTCCACGGCGAAAAAGGTGGAGACATGGTGTCGTTGCTAATTACGCTGGCGACTCCTCATCACGGAACGCCACTTGCCAATGATGAATATGTTGACGGATGGCCTATCCAAAAAGTTATCACTATATTTGATGATATGAATCGAAACTTCGACCTCGACTTGGCTGATGACTGTTTCGATGGGAGGAAGTTTTTTTGGTGCGGTGAAAACTTCGCTTCCGAATCGTACTACTCAAAGATTGATGCCTATGGAGCCAAGGCATCAACGGCGGCTGGAACCCTAGACTATGGAAGGGCGTTCCTGTCGTCCATAGGTTACGACAATGATGGGGCTGTTCCCATTGAAAGTGCTCTCTTTCAGAACGCGCCGGTAAAGGCGCAGCACTTGGTTGATGGATCATGCGATCACAATCAGATTCTTCTAGGATTAAGCACAGTGGACGGTGGAACGCCGATATTCAGTTCCATAACAGCCGACTTGCAGGCCATCATTCCAGTCACCCCTCCACCGCAGTCTCCAGCTATTACAAGTGTCTCTCCATCTTCGATACCGGGGTTGCCCCTGCCACAGGCACAACTTATTCGGATCATCGGTTCCGGATTCACGATGGGTTCAACCCTGACGTTCAATGATGGAGTAGATTCGCCATTTACGGGAAGAGTGCCAACCTTTATCAGCGCCAACGAACTCGACTACAATGTTACGGTTGGACCGAACAAGGCGAACTGGACGGTGCAGGTCATCAATGGCACCCAGTATTCCAATTTTGGCACATTCACTGTGACCGCACAACCGCCGCCATCGGTTGGGTCATTGTCCGTCACATTGGAACCTGCGGGTGCGGTTTCGGCCGGGGCGCAATGGCAGGTGGACGGAACGGGCTACAATAACAGCGGGCAGGCGGTCGGTTACCTCACTCCCGGTTCGCACGCTGTTTCGCTCAAACCGGTTTCCGGATATACGACTCCAGCAAGTTTTATGGTCAACATTGTCGCCAACCAGCAGACCATTGCCAACGCCACTTACAGCGTCGTCGCACCAAGCACGTACACACTCACGCTTGACGCTGCGAACGGTTCAATTTCGGCGTCACCCTTAGGCACTTTGAGTGGGAACAGTTTTGTCTATTCCGCTGGTAACGCCGTTGCACTTTATGCAGGTGCGAATCCCGGCTACCATTTCACCGGCTGGAGCGGTGACGCGAGCGGGAACGCTTCTCCGACCATTATCACGATGAACGGAAACAAGAATGTCACTGCTAGCTTTGCATCCGGCGATCCAAGCCTGGCAACCGTAATCGTGACCATTCAACCACCGGCAGCGGTGGCGGCTGGCGTGACCTGGGGGTTTTCCGCAAATGACTTTCGGGCGAGTGGCTCAAGTTCCACAGCTTATCCTTATCCTCCTAATTTTTATTATCTTGTTCTCCATTCTGTTGACGGGTGGGTCGGTCCATCCTCGGTATATGCGGCACTGACCGGAGGACAAACCACAAACATCACCGTCAGCTTTACACAGGACACAACGCCGGGTTTGCTAACAGTCACACTCTCGCCGCCGGATGCTGTGGCGGCGGGCGCGAAGTGGCATGCCAACGGTGGCGCAGCGCAGGGCAATGGGGCTTCCGTTTCACTCGCGCCGGGCAGCTACAACGTCACGTTCGATTCAGTTGCCGGCTGGACCGCTCCATCCAACCGAGTGGTTCAGGTGCAACGGGCGCAGACCACCGTGGTTGCCGGCAGCTATACGCCGCCAGTTGGTCAGCCAGTGATCAGTAGCATCTACCCGGCGATTGGAGCGATGACCGGCGGAACGGCCTTGACTATTCAAGGTGTTAATTTCACCGGACCAGCCACCGTGCTGATCGGCGGCCAACCTGCGTCAAATGTTGTCGTGTCAAGCTCCTCACAGATTACATGCTCCACACCTTTCAGTTCGGTTTATGGCACTGCACCGGTGATTGTTCAGACTTCCGCTGGCAACGCGACAAACCTGAACGGGTTTGCTTATGGCATGACTCGTGGAAACAAAATTGATCAAATGGGTGTTGCTGGCGGCAGCGTTTTTGCGGTCGCTGTTCAGGGGAATTATGCCTTCATCGGCGAAGGAAGAGCTTTTGTCGTGCTTGATATTTCCACTCCATCAAGTCCCTCGCGCGTCGCTCGGGTTTCCACGCCGGGAATAGTAGCCGGCATAGCTTTGTCGGGCCAATATGCTTATGTGGCCGATGGAGAGGGAGGACTGCAAGTTGTAGATATTAGCAGTCCGACAGTACCTGCGATTCGCGGTTGCTACGCGACCACGAACTGGACATGGGCAGCCGGTATCAAGATTCTTGGCGGAAGAGCTTACGTCGCCGACGAAACAGCGGGGCTTGAGATTTTTGACTTGGGAATCCCAACAGTGCCCATGCTGCTCTCATCCACGAGTTTTGGAGGCAATGCAGAAGACGTGATCGTGCAGGCAACCACAAACGGAGTGCTGGCTTATCTGACGACTGGCTCCACTCTCTGTGTGGTTGATGTTTCACAAGCGTCTTCACCTGTTCTCCTGGGCCAGACCTCGATCAGCAATGGCAGTGTAACGGCGATTGTGATGTCCGGGAATAATGTGTTTGGAACAGATTGGACAGGATTAATTCACATGATTAACGTCTCAAATCCCGCTGCACCGGTTGATTCAACGCTCAGCACAGGCGACAACGGCACCGGCGGATATCAGCAGGTAGCTACAACGAACGGCTACCTCTATGCCGAATCCTCAATCAATGGAATTGGGTTTAATGTGTTCAGTATCAATGGCACGACCGCGACTAGAGTTGGTCAAGCCGCAAGCGTCTTTTCAGCTAATCCGTACTACACAGAAATGCTTGTTACAGGAGGGCGAGCCTATGTCGCAGGTGGAGGATCAGGACTCCAAATCGTGACTGTTTCCAATCCTCATAGTCCATCTTCTCTGGGGTTATTCACCGATGGGGGTGCATGTGGAAATTATGGGACAGTCGCGGTTTCTGGTAATGCACTTTGCGCGGCAACGGGCGATTTTAGAGTTTTTGATATTACGCAGCCAAATCAGCCCACATTAATTGGACAGGTAACTGGAATCGGCGCTTCGCGCGTCGTGGCCGGGAATGGGTATGCCTACAGCACGGTAAATAACAATATTGCGGTCATCAGATTCACAACCCCGAGTTCCCCTCAAGTCGTGGCAAATATCCCCACTTCCATTGTTTATGGCTACAAACTGGCCATCGCAGGCAATATTCTTTACGCAGCCGGTCTTAATGTGTCCACACAACCCCGGTTTGTGGCTATTGATGTTTCTAACCCAGCTTTGCCAGCGGTTCTCGGCACAAAAGATTTTTCAACTTTTGGGACGGGCTTAGCGAGGGCTCTTGCAGTCAATGGGACAAAAGCAGTTGTAGGACTCTATCCGTATTCTGGGCAGCAACCGAAGATAAGCATTTTGGATATTTCCAATTTAAGCGCCCCTGTGGAACAGGGAAGTATTACTAATCTTGCTACGGTGATTGATGTCAGAATATCGACAAACGGAGCGTGTGCCTATGTGCTGGATAGTGCGACACCGAGTTTTCTTCACGTTGTAGGTATCAGTAATCCCGCTAGCCCGGTGATTGTTACCAACCTTCCACTGGACACCTACGTGGCAACGGCACTGGATATTCGCGGCAATGAATTATATGCAACAACGGGCAGAGGGTTGTACGTATTTAACATCAGCAATCCTGCATCTCCCGCACTGACGCGTACGTATTCTATGAGTCAGTTATACGGTGGAATTTGTGCGCCTAATGATTCTGTGGCGCAAAGTGCGAACGTGTTTATTGCCGATAAAGATGGAGGTGTTGTTGCCTTGAATGAGGCGGATATTCAGGTGCCGAGTATTCTTATAACAAATCCAACATCCTCAGCATTATATACGAATGCAACGTCACTTCTTAACATCGGTGGTGTGGCGAGTGATAACGCGTCTCTTGCCCGCATCACTTGGTCTAATAGTCAAGGTGGTGGTGGCACGGCCGCCGGCACAACCAATTGGACGGTAAGTGGTGTGCAACTGTTGTCCGGTGCAAATGTTCTGACCGTTACAGCCACAGACACGGCAGGCAACAGCAGCAACGCCACTTTGACGGTGATTTATCAGACACTCAATCAGGCTCAAACGATCACGTTCCCCGCAATTCCCAATCACACATTTGGAGACGCACCGATACCGCTCGTTGCAGCGGCAAGCTCTGGCTTGCCTGTCACGCTCAGTGTTGTTTCCGGCCCGGCAACCTTGTCCAATAGCGTGTTGACATTGACGGGGGCCGGAGCGGTAACAGTGCAAGCTGACCAACCGGGAAATGCGTCGTTCAGTTCAGCCACACCAGTCGATGTTAGTTTCAATGTGGCAAAGGCAAATCAAGCGATTGCCTTTGCTCCTGTGCCAGACATGGCAGTCAGCGATCCGCCTTACACTTTGACAGCCACCACAAGTTCCGGCTTGCCGGTATACTTCAATGTGGCCACCGGTCCGGTAATCCTCGATAGCAATGTTGTCACGCTCGTCGGTGGCGGCGCGGTAGCGATCAATGCGTGGCAGCCGGGCAACTCAAACTACAACGCAGCGGTGGCCGTGCAACAAAGCTTCACGGCATCCAAAGTTCCGCAGACAATTACGTTCGGTACTTTGAGCCAACAGGCAGCGGGGGATGCTCCATTCCCGCTAGTCGCGACAGCGAGTTCTGGTCTGCCAGTAAGCTATTCGGTAGTATCCGGTCCGGCACAGTTGAGCGGGAACATCCTGTCACTCATGGGCGTGGGGACGGTTACAGTAAACGCGTCGCAGCCTGGCAATGGCGTGTATGTTGCGGCATTGTCCGTACCGCAATCATTCCTTGTGGTCCCGGGCATCTCCGCTTTAACACCGCCCGCTATTACCAACCCTCAACTCCTGTCAGATTACAGCTTCCAAATCGCCTTCTATGGCGTGTTTGGTAGCAATTACACGCTACAAGCATCGACGGATTTGAAGAACTGGACTTCACTGTTTGGTTTCAGCTGTACGAATTGGCCAATGTATCTGGTGGACACGAATGCGATGCACTATACGCATCGCTTTTACCGGATCGCCCAGTTTGGGGTTTCGCCATCGATTTCTTTGGGCTTTGGATTAGTTAACCCGTGGACAACAAATGGTCTTAGCTTGATGCTGCAAGGTCCAGTCGGGTCTAATTACATCATCCAGGCTTCGACCGACCTCATCAATTGGCAGCCGATCACAAACTTTGCCACGACAAACTCGCCGTTCTTCTTCACCGACCCGGCAGCGACGAACTACAACCACCGATTCTATCGCGGGGTGATGCCGCAGTGATTCTATCGCCTTGCGTTGCCCACAGCTGATATCGAGCAATAAATGCTATCGCGGTGGTTGAGATATGCACTGGTATCAGCGCCAGTTCTCGCCGCCATCACTCCCCGACCCGGACGTTCCTTAACTTCCCCCACCTCTTGATCCGCTCAATTTGCGCCTCTCGGCCTGTCACCTTGCGCAGGTCCAGTTCGTCCCAGTTAATGTCGGGTCCTTCCTTCGATTTCAGCCCCAAAGCGAACGTCGAGGAAGCGGTCGAGACAACCTGATCGATTTCGTCAGCCGGAACGTCTCCTTTTCTCATCAGAGTGTGGTTCGTCGTCCTGTCCCGGCGAAAGAACTTGTTGACGATTAACATGTCGAACAATCCCGACGATGCCCGTCTCATGCCGTATGCGCTCACCACTCCTCAACTGTGCCAAACGACGACAATCCGTG
>PLZV01000013.1:85214-189624 GCA_003152315.1 Verrucomicrobiota bacterium | reverse complement strand
TCCTTTGTTGAGCAAATGCGGCGTCTGGCGCGAGGCGATGCCAAAGAACAATTCCCGCTGCGCCACTTGCGAGAGCGTCCGTCATTCAAAGCCGTTGTCGCCGCCGTGGAGAAGGCCAAAGGCGAGCCATGGGTGCGTTGGCGCGATCGGCATGGTGATTGGGGGCGGGATGCGGTATTATGGTTGGCAAGGAAGCGCTGCGCGATGACGCTGAACGAACTTGGCAAAGCCATTGGCGGGGCCGATTATCGATGTGTGAGCGCCGCCGTCGGAAGATTTGAGAGACAATTACACCGAGATCGACAACTACTCCAGACGCTGGCAACAATCGAACGTCAATTGTGGAAAATAGAGATGTGACCCTGTTTTCCATGGACGGAACTTTCCGATCGTTCTATGACTGCAGAAGAACGGTCTGCCGTATTCGGAGAATACATGGATTGGTTGGGTCTCGGCGCCATGTTTGATTATGAGGCCCCAGATTCCTTTATGGATTGGCGGTGTGGATCGCATGCGTAAGAGTCGAGGTGCGATGGTAAAAGGCCCGCGGATTTACGATCGCGATATAACAAGTAAGAACTACTCGCGGTTCAAAATGGTGAAGATCAATAAGAAGAAGAGGGAGGTTACATTCATACTCGCTGGTGGGGCAAAGTACACCGCAACCGTGCCCAGAATAATGTCCTGGTTCGAAGCCCCTCATTACCTCCAACGGCAGGGACGTTTGCAGGATTGGGCAGGTCCTTACCGGAAACCGGGGTCCCTAAGCGTCAAGAGAAGCCGTAGGGTAATGGGCGGGAGCGTGGTTCGGCTCTACATGAATGACAGAACAGCGTATGACGTGTGTTGGGATACCGTCCTCATGGCGTGTGAGCCCAAGTACGAATGGTACGGCGGCTTCCCGGACTACATCAAGGCGTTACTCCGGAAGAAGCAGCCGTAGGGCTGATGTGGGGTCACGTCTAATCATTGTAACAATTTGATCCTCACTTGGGAATAGTAGCTCATCCCTCCCTACATCAATCCGGTAGCCGAAGCTGCACGAAATCCATGTGATGTTTCGGTCTACAATTCTTCTCCTGTCAGCCTTCTGCGCCGCTCGTTTTCCAAAAACAAGCCTTTCCGTACAAGAATTTTTCGGTCGATTTGTTCGCGAATTCTGCCTATCGTAGCCGCCCATGCGAAGGAACTTCCCTATCATTCACGGCCTGTTATTGCTTATGAATCTATTTGCCAGAGTCGCCCTTGGCCTCGACGCCGCCCCTCCGCCTGCTGACCATGGCGAATGCCTCGTCTACATCGGAACCCGCGCGACCCCGAAGGGCAAAGGCATCTACATGTGCCGCCTCAATACCGCCACCGGCACGCTGACTTCTTTCGGAATCGCGGCGGAAACAATCGATCCCGCCTTCCTCGCCATCCATCCCAACCATCGCTTTCTCTACTCTGTCCGTGAAAGCGGCGGATTTGAAGGCACGCCCAACGGCGCGGTCAGCGCGTTCACCATCGACCCGGCAACAGGAAAGCTGGCGTTGTTGAACCAACAAAACTCCGGCGGTCAGGGCCCCTGTCACCTCGCGGTGGATCGGTCCGGCCAATGTGTTCTCGTGGCGCACTACGGCGGCGGCAGCGTGGCCGCGTTTCCGATACGAGCCGATGGTTCTCTCGGCGCGGTGGGCACGTTCATCCAGCACCATGGCTCAAGCGCCGACCCGAAACGTCAGGAGGGGCCGCACGCCCACGCTGTCGGATTCGATATCGCCAATCGCCGCGCATTCTGCGCCGATCTCGGACTCGATAAGCTTCTCATCTATCAGCTTGAACCGAAAACCGCCGCGCTCACCACCAACGACCCACCCTCTGTCTCGCTTACTCCCGGTTCTGGTCCCCGCCATTTCACCGTCCACCCAAATGGCCGGTATCTCTACGTCATCAACGAACTGAATTCCACAATCGCCGCCTTCGATTACGATGCGTCTCGCGGCGCGCTAAAGGAATCGCAGATCGTCTCCACACTTCCGGATAAATTTACGGCCCCCAACACCGCGGCCGAGATCGCCATCCTCCCCAATGGCAAATACCTCTATGGCTCAAACCGCGGCCACGATAGCATCGCCGTTTATGCCGTGGACGAAAGCACTGGTAAACTGACCTTTGTCGAACACCAATCCTCGCTGGGCAAAACGCCGCGCGCTTTCGGGATCGATCCGACCGGCAATTTTCTGCTGGCTGCCAACCAAAACTCGGACAGCATCGTCGTCTTCCGCATCGATCCCAAAACCGGCCGCCTCAAAGCCACCGGCCAGACCCTTGAAGTGCCCGTCCCCGTTTGCGTGACCTTCCTACCACTGCCGTGATTCAACAAGCCTTGCCCGGTGCGCCCTCGCCGAACCACAATGGCAATCTGCTTGACTTGCCTTGCATACAAGTGTTCTCCTAGCTCCGGAGACCGCAGTTGCGAGCTGTGGTTGTAAGCGTATAGGGGTGAGAGGCCTGTGATGGATCGAGATGAGGCGAGCGTGGGTGTCCCCGTGCTGGCGAGTCTGGCCGGTTTCCTGTCTGGCTGCCTTCACTCGTGCCCATCCTTCCTTACCTCCATCCCCAACCAGCCAATAGACCCCATCAGCAGCTGAACGCAGCCCGATCTCGCCGGCAGGAAGCGTATGCGCGAGTCATTGATTCTTCGAAACTGTAGCGTTGTCCCCAGCGAGGGCAATGCCAGCCACAAAACAGAAACACAAACCAACCAACCGCCCCGAAGGCTTTCGGGGCAGAAAAGGTAGCTCCGTCATGACAACCTCCAGTAAGTCCACTCTCATCTCGGCCTTCGCAACGTTGCTCAGCTTCGCTGTGCTCGCCCGCCCATGCGCCGCACAGTCCTATAACGCCGCCGGGGATTTTTCCGCCACCAGCAATCCCAATGGCGCGTGGAGTTACGGCTGGTCATATGGTGTCGGCTCAGCGTTCAATCTGTCCACCACCAACACCGCCGCCTACGCGCCCGGCGTCCCCCTCAGCGGTTGGTTGGGCAATGAGAATCCCGCCCCCTTCACCGGATATCCATACGCGCTGCACAATGGCACAGCCGGCCCGGCCACCAACAATATCTTCACCGTTTACCAACCGGGCCAGTTGGCCGAATCACCCGGTGACAGCAACGAGTGTAGCGTTATCCGGTGGACAGCACCCGCCTCGGGCACGTTCAACATCGCCGCCACGTTCTCCGGTCTTAGTTCGAAGGGCGATTCCGCAGATGTGCACATTCTCCACGATGGAACCTCGATCTTCGATTCAGCTGTGAACCCCAACCCGGCATCGTATTCGGGACTTCAGAACATGCTTGCGGGAGACACCATTGATTTTGTGGTAGGCAACGAAGGCAACGGCGCCAATGAAGACACCACCGCCCTGTCCGCAACGATCGTTCCAGAACCGGGCCCGTTAGGCCTTGTGGGAATGGGCCTCGGTTGCCTCCTCTCGTTCCGTTTCCTGAAGCGGAAATAACCGCCACAACAAGCGAACACTAACAAATTAATCACCAGCAAAACCAAACTGAAAAAGGAACCCAGTCATGATAACATCTAAACAATTCACACGTATCTCAACGGTCACCACATTGCTCGCCCTCGCCCTTGTCGCGCTGCCCGGCGCTGCTTTCGCCTTCAGCGCCGCCGGGGACTTCTCCACTGCTAGCAACCCGAACGGCGTCTGGAGCTACGGCTGGTCCACAACCCTCGGATCGGCATTCAATCCCGATTCCAGCAGCACCAACACCTACCAGGGCGGCGGCCTGAGCGCCTGGATGAGCGATCTGGCTGGCGATGGTTCTCCGTTGGTCCTGCACAACGGCACTGCCAACCCGGTCTCGGACGCGAACTCGAACTTTCAACCGGGGCAACTGGCTTTGGGTCCTGGTTTCTTCCTCCAGTATTCCGTTTTGCGTTGGACCGCTCCCACCTCAGGGACATTTAGTATTAACGCCACGTTTTCTGGCTTGAGTTTCCTGGGTGATACAGCGGATGTGCATATTCTCCACGATGGCGTGTCGATCTTCGATTCGAACGTGACCGGCAGCCCCAGCCCGACCTCTTACACGGGAGCGCTGGGTCTCGCCTCAGGAGATACCATCGATTTTGCCGTCGGCGTTGGTAGCGATGGAAACTACAACGAGGATCTCACTGCTCTCTCCGCATCAATCGTCCCCGAGCCAGGCACCTTGGGTCTCGTGGGTTTGGGCCTCGGCTGTCTGCTTCCGTTCCGTTTTCTGAAGCGGAAATAACTGCCCGAATAAAGAACCAATTCGTCACATGGGATGTTCGAGCGCATAATCGCCATTGCTTGTGCGGCGCTCTGCCCGGTGCTACCATGCCTGCATGAAAACTTTCGCGCTTCTCGCGGCATCATTGCTTCTGCAAACCATGACCACACACGCGCAGCCCCTTTATAAAATCGCCGTCAAAGATATCGACCACAAGGACAAATCCCTGGCCGCGTATCAAGGCAAGGTGCTCCTCGTCGTCAACGTGGCCTCCAAATGCGGGTTCACCCCGCAATACACCGCCCTCCAGGCCGTCTACGAGAAACACAAGGACAAGGGCCTCGTCATCCTCGGGTTCCCCTGCAATCAGTTTGGCGGACAAGAGCCGGGTACCGACGAACAGATCAAACTGTTCTGTTCCAGCAAATACAACGTCACCTTCCCGCTCTTCGACAAGATCGAAGTGAACGGCCCAAATCGCCACCCGCTCTACACGACACTGGTTGGCAAGGATTCGCCGTTCCCCGGCGACATCAAATGGAATTTCACCAAGTTCCTCATCGGCCGCGATGGTACCATCCTGAAGCGGTTCGATTCAAAAACGACCCCGGATTCACCGGAAGTGACCACCGCGATTGAAGCTGCCCTCGCGGCGAAGTAAGCTCTCCAATTCGCCAAAACTCACGCTTGCCAGAAACCGCCCGGAAGCTTTATACTACAAGGCCAGCGAGCCAAGAGGATACCCGCTGGATGTGACTATGCGCTTAATCAGGAAAGCTGTTGCGGGAATCACTTTCACTTTCGCCTTGAGCCTGGCGCTAACAGGTCCCGCGCAGGCGCAATTCACCGGCAATTCCCAGACCAACATCATCAGCGGTGTGACTAGCAATTGGGTGAGCCCCCTTGGTTATTTCGTCGGCAGCAACACCTTCAAAGACGTGCTTCTCATCCGCAACGGCGGCGTGTTAACCAACGGCAACGCCTTCATCGGGTATCTGGTCGGGGCGACCAATAACGCCGCCGTCGTTTCCGGCAACGGCTCGGTTTGGGACACCCGGACCAATCTGGCCATCGGCGCGTTCAGCTCTGGCAACAGTCTGGTGATCAGCAACCAGGGTAAAGTCGTCACCGGCGATGGCCTTATCCTCAACGGGGATGCCTTTATCGGCGATGAAAGTTCCAGCAGCAATAACACCGTCCTGGTGACCGACAACGGCTCGGTCTGGAGCAATCAAACTTTTGTGTTCGTCGGCCGCTTCGGTTCGGGCAACAGTCTGGTGATCAGTAATCAGGGCCGGGTCGTCAACGATCAGGGTGAGATAGGCAGTAACGCCGGCAGCAGTAATAATAGCGCGCTGGTAATCGGCGCCGGTTCGGCCTGGGTCAATCGCCATAACTTGACCGTCGGCGGTGCCGGCTCCGGCAACCTGCTCACCATCGCCGGCGGTTCCGTCATCGCCAGCAACGCGATCATCAGTCAGAGCGATTTCTCGAGTAACAACACGCTTCAAGTGAACAGCGGCAGCCTGTTTGTGACAAATGCAACGGGATCGGGCATATTGAGTGTAAGCTCGACGTTGCTCGCAGTCGTCGGCAAAGGCAGCCTGATCGTCAATGGCGGGTCCGTGACCGTGGACTCATTGGTGGCCATAAACAGCACAAACAGTGTCATCTCTCTCAACGGCGGCACGCTCTCGGCCACCATCGTCTCGATCGACAACGACCAGGACCTCGTCATCGGTGGCGCGTTCCTTTTCAGCAATGCAACACTATCAGTAAATCAACTCGTACTGACCAATGGCGCTTCCAGCCTGATGCGTTTTCCCCAAGGCCTGATTCAAGCGACCGGCACTACCGTGAGCAATGGACAGCAGTTTGTCATCGGGAATGGCACAAACGGGGCGAACTACCAACTGCTCGGTGGCGTGCATTCCTTCAACAACGGCCTGCGCATTCGCGACACGGCGACATTGACGGGGTGCGGCACGGTCAATGGCAGCGTGACGATTGATTCGAACGGTACGGTATTTGCCAATTGCGGCACGCTGACGCTCACCGGCACGATCACCAACAATCACGCGCTGGCTGCGGACGGAGACACCAGTGCATTGGAGTTCTATGGCACAGTGGTCAACAACGGCGGCATTCTCCTCTACAATGGTGGCACGACCAACTTCCACGGGACGTTCATCAATAACGGCGTCGTCCTGAACGCCGGCTGGGTGCGCGTCTCGGCTGTCAACCGTGTCGGCAATGACGAGGTCATCAATGCCCCATCGACGAACGGGTTCCGTTACCAATTGCAGATCACAACGTCCATGGACTCGCCGGTATGGACGAATTCTGGTATAGCCCAGGTAGGTACCGGCAGCACATTGACCTTCACTGATCCCGGCGGCGCGACGAACAAGCCTAAGCGCTTCTACCAGGTAGACGCCATCTGGCCCTGAACAACCGCGGCTACGCCTTCTTGTTCTTCTTCAGCACACCTGCGCGCGTCCGCAATCGAAGCGCGTTCAATCGGATGAAACCGGTCGCGTCGGTCTGGTTGTAGGCGCCTTTGTCCGCTTCCATCGTCGCGATAAACGGGTTGTAAAGCGAGAGGGGGCTCTTGCGTCCGGCGGTGATGATGTTGCCCTTGTAAAGTTTCAGGCGCACGGTGCCGGTGACGTTCTTCTGGCTCTCGGTGACGAGCGCTTGCAGCGCTTCGCGCTCGGGGCTGAACCAAAATCCGTAGTACACCAGTTCGGCGTAACGCGGGATAAGCGAGTCGCGCAGATGCATCACTTCGCGGTCCATCGTCAACGTCTCAATCTGGCGATGGGCGAAATGCAGGATGGTGCCGCCGGGTGTTTCGTACACGCCGCGGGATTTCATGCCGACGAAGCGGTTCTCAACCAGGTCGACACGCCCGATGCCGTGTTTGCCACCGAGTTTGTTCAGCGTGCGCATGACGTTGGCGGGTGAAAGTCGTTTGCCGTTCACCGCCACGCAATTGCCGGACTCGAATTCCAATTCGATGTACTCCGGCTTATTCGGCGCATCCTCGGGCGAGACGCTGAGCTTGAACATGTCGGCGGGCGGTTCGGCCCACGGGTCTTCAAGGATGCCGCTCTCGAAGGAGATGTGCAGGAGGTTGCGGTCCATCGAGTACGGTTTCTTGGCGCTGGCTTCAACCTTGATGCCGTTTTCGGTGCAATACGTGAGCATCTCGGTGCGGCCCTTGAAACGGTTGTGGTACTCGGGCAAGCGCCACGGCGCGATGATTTTCAATTCCGGCGCGAGCGCGGCGTAGGTCAACTCGAAGCGGCATTGGTCGTTGCCCTTCCCCGTCGCGCCATGCGCCACCGTATCGGCATTTTCTTTGCGGGCGATATCCACCTGGGCCTTGGCGATGAGCGGACGCGCAATGCTGGTGCCGAGGTAATATTGATTCTCGTAGATCGCACTCGCCTGGATCATCGGAAAAATGAAGTCGCGGGCGAATTCCTCGACAAGGTCGAGCGCGTAGTATTTACTCGCGCCGGTCGCCTTGGCCTTTTTGTCGAGACCGGCCAGTTCCTCCTCCTGCCCGATGTCCGCGCAAAACGCGACGACTTCGCAGCGATAGGTCTCCTTCAACCAGTGCAAAATGACCGAGGTATCCAACCCACCCGAGTAAGCGACAACAATCTTCATAAGGGTGCTCGTTGTAAGGCCGCTGTGGGCAAAAATCACGAAAAATCTCTCTGCAACGGCAACCGGTACGCCCTGGCGGGTTCGCCGCTTCATCGCTTCCTAACGCGCTGCCAGGACTCGCAGGTCGACGATGCCTCGTGCGTGGTGATTGACGCTGCCACCGTCAGCCGCTATAACACAGGCCACGATGGGCGCACAAACCAACCCGACGCCGACCTTGGAATTGTCCGTGATCATCCCCGTGTACAATTCGGCGGACATCTTCCCCGAATTGCATCGTCGCCTGGTGTCCGTACTGGAGCCCGCAGTAAAGTCCTTCGAGATTATCGCCGTGGTCGACGGCTGTCGTGATCGCTCCGCCGAGGTCATTGGCGGCATCGCCGGTAAGGACCCACGGGTGAAGATGATCGAGTTCTCGCGCAACTTTGGCCATCAGGCCGCCATTACCGCCGGCTTGGAGTTCACTTCCGGGACGACGGTGATTATTATGGATGACGATCTGGAAGACCCGCCGGAAATACTCCCACGGTTTCTCGCCAAACTGGACGAGGGATACGATGTGGTCTACGGCATTCGCAAACGGCGCCACCGGCCACTCCCTTATCGGGTGCTCTACCGGCTCTTCTACCGACTATTGGGCAGTCTGGTGGATATCCACATCCCGTATGACGCGGGAGATTTCTGCGCCATGCGAAGGCAGGTTGTGGAGACGATGAACGCGATGCCGGAGTCCAACCGTTACCTGCGCGGGATGCGCGCGTGGTGCGGATTCCGGCAAACGGGGTTGGAGTACGACCGTGGGGAACGGCTGGCGAGTGAATCGGGATATACGCTCAAGAAATATCTCGCCCTGGCGCTGGATGCCATTTTCTCGTTCTCATACAAGCCACTGAAGTTTGTCTCACTCGCCGGATTTCTCGTCGCCGGGGTCAGTTTCCTCTACGTGATGCGGCTCATCGTGGGGAGATTGACGGGCGAATTTAACCAGGTCCCGGGCTGGGCTTCGTTGCAGGTCTCGATCCTGGTGTTGTCGGGAATCCATCTGATTTCAATCGGGATTGTCGGCGAATACCTTGCCCGCATCTACGATGAAGTGAAGCAGCGACCGAAATTTGTGATCAAGAAAGCAGTGGGCATCCAACGGGAGCAAAGGCATGACTGATTTGGCGTCTTTGGTAAACGGGAAACACGTCTTGATCACTGGCGGGCTGGGGATGATCGGCAGCACGCTGGCCCAAAAACTCGTCCCGCTGGGTGCAAAAGTGACGCTCGTGGACGCCTGCATCGACCCGTATGGCGCGAACTTTTTCAATATCGAGAACATTCGCAGCCAACTCACCGTCAACATCGCCGATATCCGGGACAAGGAAGCCATGAAGTGGCTCGTACGCGGACAGGACATCATTTTTAACCTCGCCGGGCAGGTCAGCCACAATGACAGCATTGAGAACCCATTCCTCGACGCCGACATCAATTACCTCGGGCACCTGAACGTGGTCGAGAACATGCGGAAGTTCAACCCGCACGCGGTCGTCGTCTTCTCAGGCTCCCGTCTCCAATTCGGGCGCATCGAATACAATCCCGTGGACGAGAAGCACCCGTTGAATCCCCGGACGCCGTATGCGTTGAATAAGACCGCCGCGGAAAACCTCTATAAATTCTACTTTGAAATGTACGAAATCCCCTGCGTCGTCTTTCGCATCGCCAATCCGTACGGACCCCGTTCGCAGATGAAGCACAGCAAGTATTGCATGATCAATTGGTTCCTGCGACTGGCGATGGAGAACAAGACGATCTCGATTTTCGGCGATGGCGAACAGATGCGCGATTACATCTACGTGGAAGACCTGGCGGATGCGCTGCTGCTCGCCGCCGTCACGCCGGCCTGCCACGGTGAAGTCTTCAACGTCGGCAGCGGCACCGGAGCGCGTTTCAAGGAGATGGTGGAGACCCTCGTCAGCATTGTCGGGCAGGGTAAAGTCCAGTCTGTCCCGTGGCCCAAGGATTACGTGAACGTCGAGACGGGCGACTACATCACCAATATTCACAAACTCCAGGATGCCATTGATTGGAAACCCCGCACGGACCTGCGTAGCGGTATCCAGCACACGTTCGACTACTACCAACGCCATCGGGCTCACTACTGGTAGCATTCCTTCAGCATGCGTACCCATGCATCCGCAAATCTACGAAGACATCTACAACGCCGAATTGACCCACTGGTGGTTTTGCGGACGCCGGCACATTGTGGCTTCCTTGTTGCGGCAGTTCGCCCCGAAACGGAGACCGCTCCGAATTGCCGATGTTGGCTGTGGCATGGGCGCCAGTCTCGAAACGCTGGGCGAGTTCGGCTGGGTCGCCGGCCTGGATTATTCAGCAACCGCCCTGGGTTTTTCGCAGCAACGCGGGTTTCCGCGGCTCCTGGCTGCCGCCCTTCCCTGTCTGCCGTTCGCGAATGCTGAATTTGATATTGTCTGCGCCTTGGACGTAATCGAGCACATAGATGACGATGCCGCGGCAGTCCGTGAGCTGTGGCGCGTCTGCAAGCCCGGCGGCTTGCTCGTCGTCACCGTACCGGCCTATGAATGGCTATGGAGCGAACACGATGACATCAATGAACATAAACGTCGTTACACACGGCCTCAGTTGCGAGACCGCCTGGTGCTACCCGGCGCTGACATCGTGCGACTCAGCTACATGAACACGTTGTTTGCCCTACCAGTGATGCTCTTTCGGCTGGCTCGGCACCTGAGCGGGAAGAAGAAAAGTGCGCCTGGTGATCTGAAATCAGATGTGTTTCCCCTGCCCCGGCTATTGAACAGCTTTTTCAAGTTTCTGTTCTCTTCGGAGTCGGTCTGGTTGCGGTATGCTTCTTTGCCATTTGGGATTTCCCTAATTTGCTTCCTGCGCAAACATGAAGGTTGACCTCTCACGGAAGACCGGTCAGTGGATTGCCGTCGCCCTGCTGGCGATCATGGCGGCCTTGATGCTGCCAGCCGCTCGCAACGACAGCGCGACCGTGGACGAGACAACGTTCCTGTCCACGGGCTATACGTATCTGACGGGACATCGTTATCACTTTTCGCCCGAGCATCCGCCGGTGTCGCAAATGTTGCCCGCGCTCCCCCTGCTGTTCATGGACATCAAATACTCCGACAATGCCCGCGCCTTGCTGGACGGCCGCGCCGGCTATCCCTGGACGCGTCCATGGTTCGGTTCGGTTCGCGCCTGGCAGGATTATTTTCCCGGTGGGCGTGACAACTGGTATTTCTGGGCGGTGCCGGAGGGCCAACTGTTCGGCCAGATGTTCGTGTACGACGGAAAGAATGATGGTGACGGCCTCATGTTTGCGGGCCGCTGCGTGCAAATCCTCCTCACCCTCGCGATTGGCGCGTTGATCTTCTTCTGGGTGCGACAGGCGACCGCGAATGATTTCGCCGCGTTGTGTGCCCTGGCGTTATGGGTCTTCAACCCGAACGCGCTCGCCCACGGCCACCTCATCACCACCGACATCGGCGTCACACTGGCAATGTCCGCCGCCATTTTTCTCTTCGCACGGTTTCTCGAAACTCCCACCAACCGGAGCATGGTGTTGTGCGGCGCGGTCACAGGTCTGGCGCTGCTGATGAAGTTCACTGCGATTACCCTCGTGCCGATGTACGTCGTCTTGACGGCGCTATCCTGGAAGAAACTGCGCGCCGCCAACGTTAATGTCGCCAAGATGGCAGCAATCGGCTTCGCCACCACGTGGGCCATCGTGCTCCTCGTGAACTTCCCGCGCTGGCTGCCAGCGCCGCCAATGCCCGAAGCCCAAGCCACTGCCCTCGGGGTACCCGGATGGTTTCAGGGCTTTCGTCCGCTGCTGATTCCGCCCGATTTCTTCAAAGGGCTCGCGCTGACGCTGGGCCACTCAAAGACCGGGCATGAAGGGTATTTGTTGGGAGAATGGTCCCAGCAAGGCTGGTGGTACTATTACCCGGTTACACTCTTCCTGAAATCACCACTGGCGTTTTTTACCCTGTTGGTCACCGCCGCTGTCTTGTTCCTCAAGAACCGCGTGCGGACACGCCCACTGGAGTGGGCGGCGTGGGCAAGCGCCATACTGTTCCTGCTCGCGGCAATGACGAGCAAGGTGAACATTGGCGTACGCCATCTGCTGCCGATGTTTCCCCTGCTCACCGTTGGAATTGGTTGCGCCATCCCGCGTTTGAAACAGTGGCTCGTTGGCTGCCTGGTTGCCTGGCAAGCGGTCATCTGCCTGCTCTGCGCGCCATTGTACTTGCAGTTCTTCAGCGAAGCCGTGGGCGGCGCTGATAATGGCTACAAATATCTGATCGACTCGAATTATGATTGGGGACAGGACGCCAAGCGGTTGAAGACCTTCCTCGATGAACGTCACCTTGGCCAGATCTACCTCGATTATTTCGGCACACAATATTCCATCGAATACCTGAAGATTCCCAACACGCGCATCGACGCCGAGAAAGCACGCCAGATCGTGCAAGGCTGGCTGGTGGTCTCCGCCTCACAATTGATGCGCCCCGAATGGAGTTGGTTGCGGGAAACCCATCAACCGATTGCGCGTGTGGCCGACACGCTCTTCGTGTATCAATTTCCCTGAGCCATGCCCTCGCAATATCCGCAATTTGATCGCTCGCGCCTGAAACTCAAGCCGCTGGCGGAACGCGTTAACGACCTGCAAGCGGGCCACTGGTTGAAGGCGGAGCAGGCGCCGCTTCCATTCGAGCATCCACAGTTGGCGACGCTGGCCGAGCGTATCGTGCTGGCGCGCAAGCGCGGTGCGGCCGTGATCATGATGATGGGCGCGCACGTCCTGCGCGCGGGAGTCAGTGCCCACATTATCGATTTGATCGAACGCGGGCTGCTCACGCATATCGCCATGAACGGCGCCGGCCCGATTCACGAATACGAACTGGCAAGAATCGGCGCGACCACCGAGAGCGTCGCCCGCTACATCCAAACCGGCGAGTTCGGGTTGTGGACAGAGACGGGCGAACTCAACGAAATCGTGAACGCGTCGGCCCGAAGCGGGCTGGGATTCGGCGAAGGTGTGGGCAAGTTGATCGCCGAGAGCAATTTTCCACACAAACAATTGAGCGTGTTGGCCGCCGCCTGGCGCCACCGCGTCCCGGCGACCGTGCATGTGGGCATCGGCTACGACATCATCCATGAGCATCCCAACTTCGATCCGGCCGCTACAGGCGAGACGAGTTACCGCGATTTCCTGATTTTTACGAAATCCGTGGAGAACCTCGAAGGCGGTGTGCTGCTGTGTTTCGGCTCGGCGGTGATGGGACCGGAGATTTACCTGAAGGCTTTATCAATGGCCCGCAACATCGCAATCCAGGACGGCCGGAGTATCAAGAAATTCACGACGGCGGCGTTTGATCTTATCAAGATCGAGGGCGATTGGCGCGCGGAAGCTGAAAAATCGAATCCCCAGTATTACTACCGGCCTTGGAAGACGATCCTCGTACGCACCGTCGCCGAAGGCGGGGAAAGTTTTTACTTCTGTGGTGACCACCGCGCCACCGTGCCCGCTCTGCATCATTTGCTTTGGCGGCAGGCTTAGCTCTTGTGATGTCTGCCAAAAACAGGCATCATTAAATCCTCAAAGGCGGCATGAACAACAACGGGGATCAGCAGGTCATATACGTCACAGGCGGCGCAGGTTACGTCGGCGCGGTGCTGGTGCCCAAGCTGCTCGGGGCGGGCTACCGGGTCCGGGTCTTGGATTTGTTCCTCTATGGCGAGGACGTTCTGCCCAAGCATGCGGGCCTTGAAACCATCAAAGGCGACCTGCGCGACAGCAAGCTGTTGCGGAAAACGCTCCCGGGCACGGACGCAGTCATCCACCTCGCCTGCATTTCCAACGATCCCAGCTTTGAACTAAACCCCACACTCGGCCGGTCCATCAATTTCGATGCGTTCGAACCGCTCGTCCAGATTGCGCGGGATAGCGGCGTGAAGCGATTTGTCTACGCATCCAGTTCCAGCGTGTACGGCGTAAAACAAGAAGAGAATGTCACGGAGGAATTGGCACTCGAACCGCTGACGGATTACTCGAAGTACAAGGCGATGTGCGAAGAGGTGTTGGCGAAGTACCAAACCCCCGGTTTTACCACGGTGACGATCCGCCCCGCGACGGTTTGCGGTTATTCGCCGCGATTGCGGTTGGATTTGACCGTGAACATTCTCACCAACCACGCGATCAACAAGGGTAAGATCACGGTGTTTGGCGGGGAACAGCGGCGGCCCAATCTGCACATCGAAGACATGACGGACCTGTATCTGCGGTTGCTCGCGGCACCCGACAAGCAGATCGCGGGCAAGATCTGGAATGCGGGTTATCATAACCTCAAGGTCCGCGAAATTGCCGATGTCGTTCGCAAGGTTGTCGGCCAGAACATTCCCGTCGAAACGCAACCGACCGACGACAACCGCTCCTATCACATCTCGTCGGCGAAAATCGACCGCGAGTTCGGGTTTAAGGCGAGTCACAGCGTCGAAGACGCGGTCCGCGACCTGACCACGGCGTTCCGCGATGGCCGGATTCCCAACCCGCTGACCGACATCCGCTACTACAACATCAAGACGATGCAGGCGCTCAAGTTTCAATGACAGCGAACCTCGCCGAACTCGAAACGCTCGCGCGCAATATTCGGGGCAAGGTCGTGGAACTGTCCCACAAGGCCGGCACGCCACACCTCGGTTCGGCGTTGTCATGCGTGGACATACTCGTGGCGGCCTACTCGGGCGTGCTGGCCATTGATCCGAAACACCCCGACGACCCCAATCGCGACCGCCTGATTCTCAGCAAAGGCCACGCGGCCACCGCCCTGTTCGCGACCCTCGCCCACCGCGGTTTCTTTCCGATGGCACTCCTCGACACTTTCGCGGAGTCCGGAAGCCGCCTCCCTGAACAGCCCAGTCCACACGGTGCGCCGGGAGTCGAATGGGCGACCGGCTCGCTTGGCCACGGGTTGTCGGTGGGCCTGGGAGTTGCACTGGCCGGGCGCATTCAGAGCCGTTCGTACCGAGTGGTCGTCGTCATGAGCGACGGGGAATGCGAGGAGGGAACGGTCTGGGAAGCCGCGCTGTTCGCGCCGATTCACAAGCTCGACAACGTCACGGTGATCATTGACTACAACAAGTGGCAGGCCACAGGTCGCTCCAACGAAATCATGAATTTGAGTCCCCTACGTCAGAAATGGGAAGCATTCGGTTGGAACGCTTGCGAAGTGGATGGCCATGACCTAAACGCTCTGCTGACCGCCATGAAACAGGTCCCTGACGGCAGCGGCAAGCCCGTAGCCATTATCGCTCACACCGTGAAGGGCAAAGGTGTTTCGTTCATGCAAGACGACAACAACTGGCATTACCGCAGTCCGAATGCGGAAGAACTCCAAAAAGCCAGGCAAGAGTTGGGACTCGCATGAGAAACGCGTTCGCTTCTGAGATTACGAAACTCGCCACGGAAGATGAGCGCGTCGTCATGCTCTCTGGTGACATCGGCAATCGGTTGTTCGACGACTACAAGAAGCGCGTCCCGAAGCGTTTCTTCAATTGCGGCGTGGCGGAGGCCAACATGATCAGCGTGGGCGCGGGCATGGCGTCGTGCGGACTTCGCCCTGTGGCCTACACGATTACTCCGTTCATTACCACCCGCGTGATGGAACAGATCCGCGTCGATGTCTGCTATCACAACGTGCCCGTCGTGATCGTCGGAGTCGGCGGAGGCTTGTCCTACGCCTCTCTCGGCGCGACGCATCATTCTTGTGAGGACATCGCTTTCCTGCGCGTGCTTCCCAATATGATCGTGATCTGTCCCGCCGACGCCGTTGAAGTGCGGTTGGCCCTGCGCGCAGTTCTCCAGCAGGACAGCCCGGTGTATATGCGCCTTGGCAAAAAAGGCGAGCCCGTCGTGCACAAAGGCATCCCCAATTTCGTCATTGGCAAAGCCATCATCGTTCGTCCGGGCACGGACGTCTGTCTGCTCAGCACGGGGAACATGCTCCCCACGACTCTGGAAGCGGCGGAAGCACTCGGACACAAGGGCGTCTCGGCACAGGTCGTAAGCTTTCACACGGTCAAACCCCTCGACGAACAGCTTCTGGCAGAATCGTTCGCCAAATTCAAGGTGGTCGCGACGATCGAGGAACACAGCATCCTTGGCGGCTTTGGTGGCAGCGTTGCGGAATGGCTGGCGGATCGCCCCGCTCAGGAGGCGCGCCTGTGCCGCATCGCAACGCCAGACACGTTCCTCCATGAAGCCGGTGAACAGGAATACGCGCGCGAAGTGTTCGGCCTGACGGGCCCACACATCGCCGAGAAAATCCTGCAGGCGGCGCGGTGAAGACAACCGCTGCCATTCTGGTGGAAACGGGCAAACCGCTCGTTCTCGGCGAGTTGGAGATTCCAGCATTGAAACCCGGTCAAGTGCTGGTCGAAATCGCCGTCAGTGGTGTCTGCCACACGCAGGTGCTGGAGTGTCGCGGCTACCGCGGGGAAGACAAATTCCTTCCACATTGCCTCGGCCACGAGGGCAGCGGTATCGTGCGCGCACTTTCCCCCGGCGTCACCAAGGTCAAGGAGGGCGATCGCGCCATCCTTTCGTGGATCAAAGGTTTGGGTGCAGACGTTCCCGGCACCGTTTATCGCTGGGACGGACGAAACGTAAACTCCGGCGCGATCACCACGTTCAGCCGCTTCTCGGTGATCAGCGAGAACCGACTCACCGTGCTGCCCGCGAGGTTGTCCATGCGCGATGCGGCGATGCTCGGTTGCGCCGTCCCGACCGGCTTGGGCGCGGTGTTCAATGCCGCACAGGCAAAACCGGGTCAAACCATCGCGATATTCGGCATTGGTGGCATTGGTTCGTGCGCGGTCGCTGCCGCGGCGATCGCGGGCTGTAAAATGATCATCGCGGTTGATTTGCGCCGGGACAAACTGGAATTGGCAACGCAAATGGGCGCGACCCATTGCGTGGAGGCCGGCGCCACGGATCCCGTTGCGGAAATCCTCCGTCTCTGTCCGGGCGGAGTCGATTTTGCCATCGAGGCCACGGGACGACCGACGGTGATGCAACAGGCCCTGCAGAGCGTCCGCAACCAGGGCGGAGCGGCGGTCATCGTCGGCAACGCGCGGTACGGCGAGCGGTTGGATCTGGATCCGCGTCAACTCAACATGGGCAAACGCCTGCTGGGCACGTGGGGTGGCGACAATATTCCCGATCGCGATTTCCCGCGCTACTGCCAGTTGTTGGAGGACGGCCGGTTGAATCTGGCCCCACTCATGTCAAAGACCTATTCCTTGAATGGCATCAACGAGGCCATCGATGATCTGGAAGCCGGTAAGGTCGCCCGGCCCATCATTGACATGGCCCGGGAGTAACGACACGCCATGCTGATCGGGGTCGATTTCGACAACACGATCGTCCGCTACGACGAGGTGTTTCACCAGGCGGCTGTCAAACAAGCGCTGGTCCCCACGGACACGCCCGTCGTCAAGGACGCTGTGCGCGATTACCTGCGTCGTTGTGGCAAGGAAGATTTGTGGACCGAGTTACAGGGTTACGTCTACGGGGCGTGCATGGCGGACGCCGCCCCGTTTCCGGGAGTGCTGGATTTCTTCGCGCGCTGTCGACAACGCAGTGTCGCCGCGTACATCATCAGTCACAAGACCCGGTATCCATTCCGCGGCCGGCAGTACGATCTTCAGCAGAGTGCCCGCGAGTGGCTGAAAAGCAAAGGATTGGACGGCGACCACGTGTTTCTGGAATTGACCAAGGAAGCCAAACTGAAGCGTATTGCGGAAGTTGGCTGCACGCATTTTATAGACGACCTCCCCGAGTTCCTGGCCGAGTCCACCTTCCCGGCGGGCGTCGACCGCATCCTGTTCGATCCCAACAATCATCATCCCGAGGCGCGGCGGTTTCACCGTTTTGCGTCCTGGCAGGAAATCGGAGATTCCCTGCTCCCATCATGAAGGCCCCGGACTTCGACGACGCAGTGGCCGCCCTGCTCGCGAAAGCGGGGCTATCGGTAACGCATCCCCCGGAGCAGCTTGACGGTGGCGCGAACAATCGCGTCTTCCGCATTCGTGCGGACGGGAAGTCCGTGCTGCTGAAAGCCTACTTTCAACATCCGGACGACAAGCGCGACCGACTTGCTGCGGAGTTCTCATTCGCGACGTTTGCCTGGCAAAACGGCGTGCGGTGTCTGCCGCAGCCACTGGCTTGCGATCCCCAACACCATCTTGGCCTGTTTGAGTTTGTCGAAGGACGACGGCTATTGGTCGCCGAAGTCGACCAGGATGCCGTAAAGCAGGCGCTGGATTTCTTCAACGAACTGAACCGCTACAAGGATAAACCCACAGCGAAAGGCCTGCCAATTGCCTCCGAGGCGTGTTTCAGCCTCACCGGGCATCTGGCTTGCGTAGATCGACGGCTGCAGATCCTCCGTGCCGTAGAAGACCCGTCGGCTGGGTCGTTTGTTCGCGACGACCTCGTGCCCCGCTGGAATACGATTGCGGGAGCAGCACGAGTGCAAGCTGCGGCGCTGGGATTGCCGTTGGAGGCGGAGATAGCCGCCTCCGACCGCTGCCTGTCACCATCCGACTTCGGCTTTCATAACGCGCTTCTGGAACCCACGGGCCGCTTGCGGTTCATGGACTTCGAGTACGCCGGTTGGGATGACCCCGCGAAAACTGTTTGCGACTTTTTCTGCCAGCCGTCTCTGTCCGTCTCCGCGGTGTTTTATCCGGCAGTCGTCCACGCCATCACCTCAGGGCTTTTCCAGCCGGAAGCACACGCCCGGCGGATGGACTTGCTGCTGCCCGTGTATCGGATGAAATGGTGTTGTATCCTGCTGAATGACTTTCTGCCGGTGGGCGGCCAACGGCGGCGCTTCGCTCGCAACGAGGCCGACCAGAAGACGCGGCAGGATCGGCAACTGGAGAACGCGCGACGCGCCTTGAAGGAGATTCGGCTATGAAGAACAAGATCGTCGTGCTTGGCGCCAACTCGTTTTCCGGACAGGATTTCGTCGACCTGTTGCTCGACGACCCGAACAATGAAGTGATCGGCGTCAGCCGTTCGGCGGAACGCACCGCGTTATTCCTGAGATACAAGTCGCGGCCGGATTTGTCGCAGTATCGGTATCATCAATTCGATTTCAACCACGACACGCATAAACTTCTCGCCCTGCTGGACGCGGAGCAGCCCGGGCAAATTGTGAATTTCGCCGCCCAGAGCGAAGTCGCGCCGAGTTGGGAGCATCCCGAACATTGGTTTCAGACCAACACCGTCTCGCTGGCGCTCCTGGTCAACCATCTTCGCAAACAGAAGTACCTGCGCCGTTATCTGCACATCTCGTCGCCCGAGGTGTATGGCACTTGTGTGGGCACGGTCGCGGAAGCCGCGCCCATGAATCCCAGCACCCCGTACGCCGCCTCCAAGGCCGCCGCCGATTTCCTGCTGCGCACCTACCACAAGCAGTTCGGATTTCCCCTCGTCACCGTCCGGGCGACCAACGTGTACGGCGCGCGCCAGCAATTGTTCAAAATCATCCCGCGCTCGGCCATCTATGTGAAACTCGGGAAGAAGATCCAACTTCATGGCGGCGGGAAGGCGGTGAAGTCGTACATTCATATCCGCGACGTCTCTCGCGGCGAACTCGCCGTGCTGGAACGCGGCCAACCCGGCCAGATTTACCACCTGTCCCCCGACTGCGGTGTTGCCGTGCGCGATGTCGTGGAAACCATCTGCAACAGCATGGGACGGAAATTCGCCGAGGCCACGACGGTTGTCGAAGAACGGCCGGGACAGGACGCCGCTTACGTAATCGATTCGACCCGCGCCCGCACCGAACTGGGATGGTCGCCCCAGATTGGCTTGCGGGAAGGACTGACGGAAGTCAGCCGCTGGGTGGAGGAGAATTGGGTTGAAATCACCCGGCAGTCTCTCGAATATCAACACAAACCGTAGCGGACGAGAGCGGCAATCCCATGGCATACGTCGATTTCATCATGAAGGTGCACAAGTCCACGAAGCGTGACTACGTGGCGCGCGTGAACGAAGCCGACAAGGCGGAATGCGCCGACGTGGCCACCAGGTTTGGCAAGGATTACTGGGACGGCGACCGCAAGTATGGTTATGGCGGGTATAAGTACGACGGGCGTTGGCGGGCCGTCGCCGAAGCCATGGCGCGCCACTACCAGCTCAAGCCGGGAGCCAACATTCTCGATGTCGGTTGCGGCAAAGGATTCCTCCTTTACGAATTTACGCAGGTGGTACCGGGCGCGAAAGTCACGGGGATCGACATCTCTTCGTACGGCATCGAGCACGCGAAAGAGGAAGTGCAGCCGTTTCTGCAGGTTGGCACCGCCAGCAAACTGCCGTTTGCCGATCGCTCCTTCGATTTCGTGTTCACGGTGAACACGCTACACAATCTCTACAACTATGAACTGTTCGCGGCGTTGCGGGAAATCGAGCGCGTGGGGCGCGGCCCCAAGCACATCATTATTGAAACCTACCGCAACGAACGCGAGAAGGCCAACCTGCTCTACTGGCAGCTCACCTGCCGCGCGTTCCTGACGCCCAAGGAATGGGAATGGCTTTTCCAACAGGCGGGGTACACGGGCGATTACTCCTACATCGTCTTTGAGTGATATCAGTCCCATGAACACCTGTCGACTCTGCCAGCGGGACACCGTCGCCGTGCTACTTGATTTCGGGAAGCAGCCCTTATGCAATCGCTTCCTCCGCGACCGCGACGCAATCGAATACACCCACCCGCTCGCCGTCGGCCAGTGCCAGGGCTGCGGCGTGATTCAGCTCCTCGATCCCCCGCCCGCCGACGAACTGCGACCGCGCTTTGACTGGATTACCTATCGCGAGCCGGAACCGCATCTCGACCGCGTGGCGGACATGATCGCCGCGCTACCGGGCATCATGGAAAGATCAACGATCTGCGGTGTGAGCTACAAGGATGATACGACGCTGCGCCGCCTGGAGTCGCGCCGGCTGAAGAAGACCTGGCGCGTTGATATGAAGGCGGACTTGGGCATCGACGATCCCTGCGCGGGCGGGGAAACAATCCAGGCCGTGCTCGCTCCGGCCATTCGCGGCATCGTGAGCGCCCATGGTCAGGCGGACGTTGTGATCGCGAGACATATTCTGGAGCACGCGCACGACATCGCGAGCTTCCTGAAGGCGTTGAAGGAGCTTCTGAATCCCGGTGGCTATCTCGTGATCGAATCGCCGGATTGCCAGCGGGCTCTGGAGCAGTGCGACTACAGCACGGTGTGGGAAGAACATGTCTTCTACTTCACGCCGCGCACGTTTCGCGATTGCTTCGCCTCCCGGGGTTTCTCCCTCGCCGCGTTTGAGAGTTTTCCCTACGCCCTCGAAAATTCACTGGTGGGGATCGCCCAGGTTGATGAGCAGACCAAAGCACCCCACGCTCCAACAACCGAGAAGGCCATCGGGCAAACATTTCGGGACAGTTTTGCCGATAAACGCGAGCGTTTAGGCCAGTTCCTCCGCAACCATCAACAGTCGCGCGGCAAGGTCGCGTTTCTGGGCGCGGGGCATTTGAGTTGCGTCTTCATCAACGTGTTCGAATTAAAGGACTGTATTGAATTTGTTGCCGATGACAACCCCCATAAACAGGGTCTACTCATGCCGGGATCGCGGCTGCCGATTTATGGGTCGAGCGCGCTGCTGGAAAAGGATATAAAGCTTTGCCTGCTGTGCTTGAGTCCGGAAAGCGAAGACAAAGTGATCCAGAGCAATCAGCGTTTCGTGGAACAGGGTGGGAAGTTTGCTTCGATTTTTGCCGGCAGCCAGTACGCACTGAAGGTCTGACATGCGATTCAAGGAGATTAACAGCGAAGTTCTCGTCGCCAACGGGCCCCTCACGCAGGTGGGCCGCGCGGACATCGAGCTATTGAAGAGGAAGGCGGCCGCGAACCCGCGCCGGCGGATGCGCATCTGCGCGCATCGGGAGAACGACGACCGAATCCATGAGATGCTGATCGTGCTCGCGATGGATTGCTATATCCGGCCCCACAAGCATTTCGGCAAGAGTGAATCGCTTCACCTCGTCGAGGGCTCGGCGAGCGCGGTGTTTTTTGACGATACCGGCGCGGTTACGGAAGTCGTCCCGCTCGGCGATTACTCCTCAGGTCATCCATTCTACTACCGCCTGGAAGCCCCCCGGTTTCACACGCTGTTGATCCATTCAGATTTTCTGGTGTTTCACGAGACAACCAACGGGCCATTCCAGCGCGCCGATACCGCGTTCGCACCGTGGTCACCCGAAGAAACGGATCTTGTTGGTCGACTACAGTTTATGAAAACCCTGGTGGAGGCCGTTCGAAAACCATGAAGAAACAGCACAGCCTTATTATCGGCGGGACGCGCGGCACTGGGCGCGCCCTGGCGAAGCTATTTGCCGCCAACGGCCACGTTGTATCGGTCATCGGCCGCCGTGCGCCGGCGGAATCCGACAAGGGCCTTCCGAACATTCGTCACTGGGTCGTCGATCTGCTCGACAAGGCGCAACTCGAGGCGACGCTGTCCGAAGTCCTCCAAACGAATGGCAAACTGAATAGTCTCACTTTCCTGCAACGGTATCGGGGCCAGGGCGACAACTGGGCCGGTGAGATCGAGACGTCGTTGACCGCGACGAAACAAATCATTGAGCGCCTCGCGAATGAATTCGACGACGGCGGAGGGATTGTATTGGTCAGTTCGATCATCGGACAGTTTGTGGTGCCCGGACAACCGGTCAGTTACCACGTCGCCAAGGCTGCTCTTGATCACATGATGCGGTATTACGCGGTCACTCTGGGACCGAAAGGGATCCGCGTGAACGGAGTTTCGCCCGCGTCGATCATCAAGGAGGAATCGCGGGAGTTCTACCTCAAGAACGAAAAGCTCCTCGACCTTTTCAAGAAGATCGTCCCGCTCGGACGGATCGGCACCGCGGAAGAAGTTGCGCAGGTCATCGCGTTCCTCTGCAGCCCCCAAGCGTCGCTCGTGACGGGCCAGAACATTGTAGTGGACGGCGGTATGACCCTGCAATCCCAGGAATCGTTGGCCCGCAGCCTGTCGTCACTATGACTTCACTCGCTTATCATCGGGACAACTGCCGTTTGTGCGCCTCATGCGAGCTCGAATTGGTCGTGCCGTTGGGGCCGACGCCCATCGCCGATGACTACGTCCCCGCCTCGCGATTGAACGAGACGCAACCGACCTTCCCGCTCGACCTGTACCTCTGCCACGCCTGCGGGCACATCCAACTGCTTGACGTGGTCGATCCGAACATCCTGTTCGGCAACTACGTTTACGTCACCTCGATTTCCACGAGCCTCGTGGAACATTTCCGCGAATACACGGACGAAGTCTTGCGTCGGGCCAATGCGGCGGCAGGTGCGCTAGTGATCGACGTCGGCAGCAACGACGGGTCGCTATTGAATTTCTTCAAGCAGCGGGGCATGCGCGTACTCGGCGTTGATGCGGCGCGGGAGATCGCGAAACAAGCCACGGAATCCGGCATTGAAACGATTGGCGCGTTCTTCACGCCAGAACTGGCCCGAACAATCAAGCAGACACACGGCGCCGCGACCATTGTCACGGCCAACAACGTGTTCGCGCACGCCGACGATTTGGGCGGAATGGCTGAGGGAATTCGGGAGTTGCTCGCCCCGGATGGGGTCTTCGTGTTTGAGGTCTCGTACATGGTGGACATCGTCGAGAAACTGCTCTTCGACACCGTCTACCACGAACACTTGTGCTATCACTCCGTGAAACCGCTGCAGAGCTTCCTCGCCCGACACGGCATGGAGCTGATCGAAGTCGAGCGCATCGCCATGAAGGGCGGGTCATTGCGGGGAACGGCACAACTGGCAGGCGGTCCCCGAAAGGTTTCGGCCTCGGTTCCCGAGCACCTCGCCCTCGAACAACGTCTTCACTTCGACAAACCAGAGACCTTCCGGGCCTTCGCCACCCGCATCGATGGTGTCAAAGCGAAGGTCCTTGGCGAACTGGCCCAACTCAAGTCGCAGGGAAAGACGGTCGCGGGTTTCGGCGCGTCGGCGACATGTACCACGTTGCTGTATCATTTCGATCTCGGCGACAAGCTTAGTTTTATCGCCGACGACAACACGCGCAAACACAATACGTTCAGCCCCGGCCATCACCTTCCCGTCCTGCCGCCGCAATCACTTTACGAGCGCAAGCCGGACTACGTGGTGATTCTGGCGTGGAACTACGCGCAACCAATCCTTGGCAAACACCAAAAGTTCCTGGAGCAGGGCGGGCATTTCATCGTACCGATGCCAGAACTTCGGGTGGTGTAACGACATGGAATTACCTCAACTGGGCGAGCGCCACCTCGTATACGAGAACCCCTACCAAAAGGTGTATAAGACACGGGCCACGTTTGCGGAGTACACGAAGGAATACTACGTCACTGACTTTGGCCCGCGAGCGGGACTGGTGGCAGTCGCGGGTGACCGCGTGCTGTTGGTGCGCCAGTACCGGCTGCTTATCCACCGGCTTTCGTGGGAAATTCCCGGCGGCAGCCGCGGTCCGGGAATGCCTCGAGGAGACGGGCATCCGCTGCGCGAATCCCCGTCCCCTGCTCTTCTACCATACGGGGCTCGACACGGTGTACAACCCGACGTACCTGTTTTATTCGGACGAGATTGCCGGGGTGCACGAACCCCAGAGCATTCACCAGCAAGAGGTGAACAGTTCGGAGTGGTTACCGTTGACTGGTTGCCTCGAAATGATCACCGCAGGGCAAATTCAGGACAATTTCACCATTGCCGCGTTGCTGGCGTACCGCGTCTTACGGGGCTGCGGCTGATGACCTTTAACTTGCCGAGGCGGTAAAACTCGCCTATTATCTCCCATCTGCCGCGTCAAGCGATGAGCCCTGCAACGTCAAGACCCAGTGTTTCATTCATTGTGCCCGCCCTCAATGAAGAAGGAAACATTGAGGCGACGGTCACCACGATTCTGGCCGCGGCCAACGGCCACGTATCTGATTTCGAGATCGTCCTGGTCAACGACGGCAGCACCGACAGAACGGGCGATGTCATGGAGCGGCTGGCCAGGAACAATGACAAGATTCGGGTCGTGCATAACAAGCAAAATCTTGGATTCGGTGGGGCCTATAAAGAGGGCGCGGCGGCGGCCCAATGCGACTACATTATCCGGGTGTGCGCCGACAACGCTTTGCCGACCGCGACTATCGGCTCGATTCTGGAACGCATCGGTGACGCCGACATTGTTATCCCTTATATTTCCAATCCGGAGTTTCGCTCGGTAACGCGCCGGGTTGGTTCGCGGGGTTTCACGATCATCATCAACACACTGTTTGGGTTGCGGGTTCGCTATTACAATCACTCGGTCGTGTTTCCCCGGGATGTTCTAAGAACCATTTCCATCAGTACGGACGGGTTTGCGTATCAGGCTGAGGCCCTGGTCAAACTCCTGAAGGCTGGCTACACGTATACGGAGGTTGGCGTCCAGGATGTAGGGCGGGTTGTGGGAAGGTCTTCTGCGCTAAAGCCGAATACCTTGCTCAATGTATTTCGTGCCATTTGGGGCCTGACGAAGGACATGCGCCAACCGGGCGCGATCCCCAAGCAACGATTACCGCGGCCGGCGGCACAAGGGAAAATACAATCGTGAACTATCACAAGAAGATCGTTACACCGGCGAACCTGCAACACATCGTAAGTCAGGCGCAGTCCGAAGGCAAAGTCGTGGTGCAATGCCATGGCTGCTTTGACATCCTGCACCCGGGACATTTGCGCCACCTGAGCTGGGCCAAGGAACAGGGTGATCTGCTTGTTGTCTCGGTCAGCGCTGACGGTGTTGTACACAAAGGCAATTTTCGTCCCTACGTCCCCCAGCATCTTCGCGCTGAGAATCTGGCCGCCCTGGAGGTCGTGGATTACGTGATTTTTGACGATCATGAATGGGCCGGGCCGATCCTGGAGACGATCAAGCCCAACATCTACGTGAAGGGCAAGGAATTCCAGGATGTGACCACGGGCCGTTTTGGCCGTGAACGCCAGATCGTTGAATCGTATGGCGGCGAGGTGCGGCTCAGTTCCGGCGAGGTGGTCTATTCCTCGACGCGTATTATTGAAGATCTGAAGGATCGGATCGAGCCGGGCATCGAGCAGGTGCAAGGATTCTGCAAACGCCACGGCATCACGGGAGACAGCATGCGCAATATGCTCGCCCGGATCCACGGGAAGAACATCCTGGTGGTGGGGGACACGATTGTCGATCGCTACGTGTACTGCGATGTCGTCGGCACGAGCGCCGAGGCGCCGGTGATCGTGGTCCGGCCGCTGGATTCCGAGACGTTCCTCGGCGGCGCGAGTATCGTCGCCCAGCATGTACAGGCCCTAGGCGCCACCGTGAATTTCTGCAGCGTTGTCGGCCAAGACGCCGAAGGCAAGTACGTACGTACCGAGCTGGCGCGGCGTGCAGTACCCGCGGAATTGGTGGTCGATCCCGCACGGCCCACCACGCTTAAGACCCGCTATCTGTCCGAAGGCAGGAAGCTGCTGAACGTGAACCAATTTCGCGACCACAATCTCGACACGCCGATCGCGGCGCAATTGCGCGAGAAGATCGAGGCGGCGGCTGACGCGGCAGATGCGGTGGTAATCTGCGACTTCAGTTATGGCATAATTACCGATCCCCTGCTGGAATTGTTGTGCTCGATTGGAAGGAAACGGAATGTGCCTGTGATCGGGGACGTTCAATCCAGTTCCCAGATGGGAAACGTGACACGATTGAAGGGTATCACGATGGCGACACCTTCGGAACGGGAGGCCCGCCTCGCGCTGTGCGACCGCGCAAGCGGCATTGCCGACCTCGGTTTCTTAATTCTGGCACAAACGGGAAACAAGTCGCTGGTCATCACGCTGGCCGAGCGCGGCCTGATGGTTTTCGATACCAACGACAAGCCGATGGGAGAAGATTGCCGTTCGCTTCCCCTTTACGAGATCAAGAAACGCCTACAACCCGATTATCTTCCTTCGTTTGTCGACTCCGTTGCCGATTCCATGGGCGCGGGGGACGCCATGTTGGCGACGATCAGTTGCTGCCTCGCCGCGGGCGCGAACGTGTGCGAATCCGTGTTTCTCGGGAATTGCGCGGCGGCTATCGAGTGCCGGAAGATGGGCAACGTACCCGTCCGCCGCGAAGAGCTCCTCGAGATTCTGAACGCACAGATCGTTCCGGCCGCTTGAGAATCCAGTGGCGGACGTTTTCGGCGGTAACCGGGATGTGGGATTTTCCCCGAACACCTGGTGCTGGCAGATTTGCACGATGAGATGGCCCGCTATTCGTGCACAAACTCAACGGCCAAACAGGCCCCGCGCAATAATCGTCCTGATGACCGCGATGATGTGGTGAGCACGAATCTTCTTTCCTTCCTCGTAGGTGCGCCCGAAATAGCAGATGGGGACTTCGTAGTACACGCGACTCCGCTTGACCGCCAAAGTGAGGATCTCCGCCTGTTGTTCCCAACCCAGGGTCTTCAGTTCCTGGGGATCGATCAAGGAGCGGCGAAACATCAGATAACAACTGTAGATGTCTGTAAAAGTCGTATTATTGAGGACATTGAACACAAACGTCAGCAAGCGATTACCGACCTTGTGCCAAAAATACGCCACGCGTGTACAGGGCGGAGCCGCGATGCGACTGCCGATGACGATGTCGGCTGAAAACCGGGTCACCGGCATCATCAACTTGGCGTAATCGGATGGGTCGTACTCCAGGTCGGCATCTTGGAAGAGAATGTATTCGCCCGTAGCCGCAGCCAAGCCGGCCTTGACCGCCGCCCCCTTGCCACCATTCTTCGGCATCTTAACGAGCCGCGTGTAGAGCTTCGGGTTCTTCTCAAGCAGAGCCACGGTCGAGTCCTTCGATCCATCATCCACCACAAGGATTTCAAAAGAAACCCCTGGCACCACCTGTTGGTTGACGCATTCGAGGATTTGAATGATGGTTTTCTCCTCATTGTAGGCGGGTACAAGGATGGTGACCTTGGTCATAGTGTTGCGGCCCTAACTAGAGGCCTTCGCCCAAGAATGCAAGCCGGGAAATAAATCGCGTTGACAGTGGCGAGCGCCTGAATGAAACTGCCTGTTGAATCTGGCGCACCCACGATCTTGTTCCGATGAGGTTTCCCTATGCAGAATGTGAAATTGAGTGAAGACAAGCGGTTTTTGACGGATCCGATTGTCCCGGTTGAAAAGGAATTCGCGGACGCACGGGGCACGATCCTGCCCCTCGCGGACGAGGACATGAAGAGCGCGGTCCTCATCACGTCAAAACGGGGTACCATTCGCGCGAACCATTATCACAAGACTGACTGGCATTATTGCTACGTATTCTCGGGGTCGATCGACTACTACTTTCGACCTGTGGGGAGCAAGCAGAATCCCCAGCACGTAAAGATCAAGACGGGCCAGAATTTCTTCACGCCGCCGATGATCGAGCATGCGATGTGTTTTCCGGAAGACACCGTTTTCGTCTGTCTGGGACGCAATTCGCGCGACCAAAAAGTCTACGAAGCCGACCTGGTGCGCGTGGAGGTTATTAGCCACTACCAGCCCCCCGCATGAGCCAATCCTGCATCCACCGCACGACGTGCCGGCTTTGTCGCTCGCGCAACCTCGAGCTGGTGTTGTCTCTCACGCCGACACCGCCCGCGAATGCCTTTATTACCGCCGCCGATTTGAACGAGAATGAAGAACGGTTTCCGCTCGACGTGTTTTTCTGTCGCGATTGCGGGCACGTACAACTTCTCGATGTCGTCGATCCCTCGATTCTCTTCAAAAACTACGTCTACGTGTCCGGCACCTCCCCGGTGTTCGTAAACCACTTCAAGAACTACGCCGCCGAGATGATCCAGAAATTCAAACTTGGCAAGGAGGCGTTTGTCGTCGAGATTGGCAGTAATGACGGTACGTTGCTCCGATTCTTCAAGGAAGCGGGCATGGGCGTACTCGGCATCGATCCCGCGCAGGCGATTGCCCGCTCGGCCACACAGAACGGGATCGAAACCTTGGCCGCGTTTTTCACGTCAAAACTGGCTGAAACGATCAAGGCCCAAGATGGACAGGCCGATCTGATCGTGGCCAACAATGTTTTCGCGCACGCCGACGACCTGCACGATATCGTCAAGGGCATTCGCACGTTGCTCAAGCTGCCAGGCGTTTTCGTGTTCGAGGTCTCCTACCTCGTGGACGTTTACGAGAAGACGCTGTTCGACACGATTTACCATGAGCACGTTTGCTATCATTCGGTAAAGCCACTGCGGGATTTCTTCAAGGCGAATGGCATGGAACTGATCGCCACGCAATCCGTCGACACTCATGGTGGATCCTTGCGCGCGATGGCGCAACTGGCGGGTGGGCCGCATCGTGTGGAGCCCTCCGTGGCCGAATTCATCAAACGCGAGGAGGCACTCGGCCTCGATAAAGCCGCAACACTCAAGGGATTCTCCGCGAAGATCAGCAAACTGCGCGACGAACTCCACGCTTTGCTGAAGAAGCTCAAGGGCGAAGGGAAACGTGTTGCGGCATTCGGTGCTCCGGCCAAGGCAACAACCTTGATGCTCCACTTCGGCATTGGACCTGAGTTTGTGGATTTTATCGTGGACGATAGCCCGCTCAAGCAGGGCCTGTACTCCCCTGCCTTTCACATTCCTGTGGTTCCCTCCGCGGAGATATATAACCGCAAGCCGGATTACCTGGTGATCCTGGCCTGGAACTTCGCGGAACCGATCATGGCCAAACACGCAAAGTTCCGCCAGGACGGCGGGCACTTCATCATTCCTGTACCAACGGTTCAGGTGATCTGATTATGAGCGTTTTCCTTCTACCCAGCGACATTGCGGAAGTCCTCAAACATCTCGGCGACACAGCCGACGCCTTCGCCGGCAAAACCATTTTACTTTCCGGCGCCCGTGGCTTTCTGGGGCGCTACCTCACGGAAACGTTCGCGGAATTGAACCGTACGAAGCTGAAACAGCGGTGCAAGGTGATTGCTGCCGACAACCTCATCACTGCGGGTAAAATGGGCAGCGAGGTGCAGGATAAAGATGGCGTGACGTTTATCAAACATGACGTCATCCAGCCCTTGCACATCAATGAGCCCGTGCACTTTATTTTGCACGCCGCGGGAATCGCCAGCCCCTATTACTACCGGGCGTATCCCCTGGAGACGCTCGACGTAGCGGTTACGGGTACGCGGCACATGCTCGAACTGGCGCGGGAACAGAAGGCGCGGTTGCTGTTCTTCAGCAGCAGCGAGATCTACGGCGATCCCGATCAGAAATACGTCCCCACTCCCGAGAGCTACAACGGCTACGTCTCCTGCCTGGGCGCGCGTGCCTGTTATGACGAGAGCAAGCGCCTCGGCGAAACCCTCTGCCGCATCTACCATACAAAGTACGGTGTGAAAACCAACATGGTCCGACCCTTCAACGTTTATGGGCCCGGCATGCAGGAGACGGATTACCGGGTATTGCCGAATTTCGCCAGCCGCATTAAAGGACGGAAACCGCTCCACATTTATGGCTCGGGCAATCAGACGCGGACCTTCTGCTATATTAACGACGCGATCGTCGGGTTCCTGAAAGTCCTCGTCCACGGCGTGCCGGGTGAACCGTACAACATCGGAAACCCGAAACCGGAGATCTCCATGCTGCAACTGGCGCAGGAGATTGAGCAGGTTCTCGGTCGCCCGCTGGAGATCGCCACCGTAACCTATCCCGACAGTTATCCCGCTGACGAACCAAACCGACGCTGCCCGGACATCACCAAGGCCACGCTGCAACTCGACTTTCATCCGCGCGTACCGTTGCGCGCGGGCTTGAAGCGGTTTTTGTCATGGACCGATTCCGTCTACACCGGTGAGCAGTAACCCGAACACGCCAGTACGGCTGGGATTAATTGGCGCGGGTCGCTGGGGTCGAAATTACATCAAGACCATCCGCGTCCTGCCCGAGGCAAGGTTGAGCGCCCTTGCCACCCGCAACCCCGCGAACAAAGAGTTGGTTGATTCCTCCTGCCACATCACGCCCGACTGGCACGAGTTGCTTGATCCCAAACTCGTCGACGGCATTATCATTGCCACGCCGCCGGACCTCCATGCGGAGATGCTGGAAGGGGCCATTCGCGCCCGCCTGCCCGCCATGGTGGAGAAGCCCCTGACCCTAAATCTTCCAGACACCGTGAAACTCCAGTCCCTGCAACGCGAGCTGAACGCTCTGGTGCTGGTCGATCACATTCGGCTCTTCAATTCCGCGTATATCGAATTGAACCGGCAGGCGCCGGCTCTCGGCCAGATTCGTGAGATCCATTCCGAGTCGGGCAACTGGGGACCCTTCCGCGATTACACCGCCCTGTGGGATTACGGGCCGCATGACCTTTCGGTTACGCTCACTCTTCTGGGCCAATCCCCCTCCACGGTCAGGATTGAGGAACTCGAGCGGCGGCGTATCGAAAATACGCTCGGCGGTAATTATCAGATCGAGCTGGGCTTCCGAAATGACGTCCGCGCCTCCATCAAGCTCGGCAATTTATTCGAGAACAAGACTCTGCGCCTCACCGTGGTATTGGATCAGGGAACGCTGATCCTTGACGACCTGGCAACCAACAGACTCATCCGACGTAACGACAAGACGGGAAGCGCCACGATGATTGAACTCGATGACAAGCTACCGCTGACACGCGCGGTTGAAACTTTCGTTGGTGGGATTCGCGGACAATACTCTCCGGCTTTTGGCCTGGACCTGGCCGTCGCAATCGCGCGCGTGCTTGACCACCAGCGGAAATACTAAAGACCCGCTCGCTTGTAGACCACCCAGCTTAACTCTCCGGCCTCGTGTGGATCGCCCGCGCGGGCGAAAGGTTTGTTGTAAAACGCAGCCCGGTCTGGCGGCGTCAGACGACCCGTCGGATAAACCAGCGCCAGCGTATCCTGCTGGGCGACGATGCGCTCATAGGGTTCATGCTTATTGTAGTCGAGAACACCAAATATCAGGTCTTCATCGCTTAAGCCGGTCAGTGCGAAGGCGTAGGAATAATAGGTCACGCCGTAGTGTAGATCATTCTCGCGCAATTCTTTTACCACCGCGCGGTAATCACGCAGTTCGTCAGGCATGTTCAAGAGGTCATACTGATGAACAGTCGAAATCGGCAACAACATTGCCAGAAGGCCGAGCACGACGAACTGCCTCTTCTCCCAGCACTCACTCGCCTTGATACCTGTCCAGAATAGCAGGATAATTCCGGACGTGAATAGATATCGTTTGGGGGCATAATACTCGCCGGCGGCGACGCTGCTGAAGATGACCGCGAGCGCATTGATTATCGGATAGGCGGCCAGCATCAGGAGGGGCACGTTATGTTCCCGCCAAGCGCTCGTGGAGCGCTTGAGAATATATATGGCCACTGTCCACGCGATAAAAATGCCCACGAAATCCACGACCGATTGGGGAAAGTTCTCGCTGTAGGTATGCAGGAGATAATGGACCCCTTCCGGCAACCGCGCGAGGGGATCACCATCGAAGTATGCGGGAAGCACCCGGAAAAACCAGTAAAGGCTTTTCCACATTTGTTCTGGAGAAGCCACGCCGAGAAGCTGACGCCTGGCCTCGTGTGACAACTTGTAGACAATCTCGGGTAGATAGCCCACCACGAATGCCGCGGCCAGTGCCACTCCCCAGCGACTCGTCACCAAATCCCTCAGTAATTTCCGACCGTGTTTATCCGCGACGAACACCACGCCGACGGTGGCAAAGCTCAGGAGAACCTGCTTGCCGAAATACCAACAATAACCTGCGAGGAGGCCTGCGAGCACACAGCGCCCCAAGCTCCAGCCCCGTTGATAGTTAACCGTCGCCAACCACAGAAATACAAACGGGAACATCAAGGAGAAATCATAACCGCTGCCCGGCGGCACGATCGTGTACTTCAGCGCATACGGAACACCCACGACGGCGAATATCCCCGCAGCAATCGCCTCCCGAACCCCCAACACCTTCCTCACGTACGCGACACCCAACGCCACGGCTCCTGCGTACGAGAGAACGGACACAAGCGATGCCAACGGAATCGACGGCCCGAACAGGGCAAAGAATGCAGCCGTCACAAAGTGTGGTAACGTACCCGCGTAGTCGGATTCCCAAAAATAGGTCGGAAACTCTCCCTTGAGGATCCGTTTGGCCATGAGGTAATGCACCCCACCCTCGGTCTGGAAATAGAGGTCGTAGCGAAAGATGAAGGGCACGCGCAACAGCGCGGCTGCGATCCCGAACAGCAACCCGAGAGACCAGGGACGTTTTGCCAGAGCGGAAGAACGGTTTTCGGCCATGATTCAGTCTCTTGAAACTATGATCGATTGGCAGCGATTGCGGCGCGCTCTATCACGGGGTACGCTCCAGTAGGAGGACATTGTTTTCGGCGAACACAACCCGATACACCTTGCTGGTGCGCACCGTCTCCCATAACGGCACCTGCCCCAAGGCTTCGTAGCTGCGCCATTGGCCGTCGAGCAACACGTACTGGTATTCGGACAGGCGTGAAGGATCTTTGAACTTGCCGCTAAAGATCGAGTAGGCCGAATTGATTTTTGGCCGGTCCGAGAACGACGCCAACATCGGCGTTGGCGCAATGACCGATGCCGTTCGTGGCACTTCCCGCAGCGCCCGCGCCAACTGCGCCTGCTCGGGCGGTGATTCCCAATTCGCGGCGTCATACCAATACCTGAACCCCATCACTGACAGCGCCAGACTGGCAACCGAAGCGCCCAGTACGACCGCCTCGCGCTTCTGGCCGCACCAGCCGGCGATGCGCTGGATACCAAAGACCATCGCCACGAGCAACGTGCCTGCCACCAGGATGTTGTAGTGCCACGGAATTACGAGAAACGCCGAATTGCTGCCGATCAAGTTCAAAAGCAGGTTTGGCAGAGACACGACCACGGCTGCCGACAGAAATGGCCCCACGTACAGCAACGGCAAGAGCAGTTTGCCCAGATACTCCAATTTCGGCGGCGCGAACATCTGCTCGAGCACAAAGCCCGGTCGCGTCAGGAACGTATGCAGCACTTCTCCGGGGGAATGTCCGTAGGCGCTTAAATAATCAGCACCCGTGTACAAGGAACCGCCCGCGCCGACAAACACCGAAGTCAGTAGTTTCATCGCGAGGAAAAAGTAACCGACGCTGAATACCAGCGGCGTCGCCACCCACTTCCAATCACGCCGCAAACACAGCGCATACACGCCGAACGCCGCCGTGGTGATGGTCACCGTCTCCTTTGCCAGACACGCCAGGACCATCAGCACAACGAACGGCCAGAACTTACGACGCCAGAAATAGAGGAAGGCGCCCATCAGGAATGGCAGCGCAAATTGGTCATCGTGAATCTGATTCACGTGCTGCGAGACAATGGTGGGGAACAACAGAAACGCCAACCCGAGGGCCAGTGCCGCCCAGCCATTTTTCAAGACGTCCTTGGCGAGCAAATAAAACGGCCACGCAGCAACCGTCAACATCAACGATTGGAAAAACATCAGGGAATAGAACGAACGCCACATCGCGTAGACGGGCAACCATGCCAGAATGATAAAGGTCAGGTGGTTCCCGAGGAGCTGGCCGGGGACGTAGTACAGCGGGAAGAAATGGCCATCCATCGTATGCGCAAACGCGTACGAATACACAGCCACATCGTTGGTCTCGCCGTTGAACCGGCTGTACTTGCCGCAAGCCAGAGAAAAGCCCGTCACCATCACGGCCACAATCAGGATTTTCATCAGGGTGTCGGCACTGACCCGCCCGGCTCCGGTTGCACCTGGCTTATCGGGGATCCTGGCCATTAGCGCCTGCGAAACGTAATGATCATCTCGCCGCCCAGAATATAGTCGTAATCCTGGGCTTCAAAGCCATAACGCTCGATCTGATCGATCAGCGACTGGCGCGTGTAATGGGTGATGTGCTCCTCCGCGTAAGCGCCGGGCATCAACTTTCCATAAATCCATTCGATGACCGGCCAACTCCAGCCCCCGTAATCCGGCGTCCCGACGATGAGGATTCCACCAGGGGCCAGGACTCGAATCAATTCTTCACACCAGACAGGATTGTTCGGCACGTGCTCGATCACCTCGGAGCAGATGACACAGTCAAACTGCTGGTCCTTGAACGGCAAGGCAAAGAGACTACCAACGGACGTCGGCTGGCCGTAGCGGCGCAAGTAGCGCATCTTGTTCAATTGAACGTCAACCCCGACCGCATCGGGCAGGTTCAGGAGAATCCGACTCGATCCACAACCCACGTCAAGCGTGTGGGTGGCTCCCTTGGAGAATCTCGTAAGAATCTCGAAGCGCTTTCGCTGCCAGTAGCGTTGGGGCGGGATCAGGCTGTCGTGAGCCCGCCAATCATAGTCGCAACACCCCACGGAATTGCGAAGCTTCCACATGCGGAAAAACGTGCGGAGCATGCGAATTCCGAACTTGATGACCTTCGCGTGCGACGCCCCTTCCCGGCGGGGAGCGTAGTAAAAGGGAACTTCCATGATCTGGAATCCCTGCGCATACAATCGAATCAAAATCTCCTCCAGAACCTCGAAATCACGGGATTGGATTTTGATGTCGCGCAGCGCGCTACGGTTGTACATGCGAAACCCGCTCGACAGATCCCGGTACGGAAGCGAGAGCCCGACGGAAAAAAAACCGTTAAGGACACGGCTGAGCACATAGCGCGACCAGGGCATATCGGCGCGACCGGCTTCCACGTAGCGGGAGGCAATGATGACCTCGGCCCGGTCGCGCACGTTCCAGAGGCGACGCAAGAACTCCGGGCGGTGCGAGAAATCGGCGTCCATGGTGGCGACGTAATCGCCCTGGGCCGCCGCAAAACCGGCCTTGAGGGCGCCTCCGTAACCGGGTTCCGTTTGCCGCACAACCCGCGCCCCCTGTTTCGCCGCCACGTCGGAGGTTCCATCCTGGGACCCACCATCCACGACGATCACTTCGTAATCCTTGACCAATCGGGAGACGACGTCGTGGAGGACTGGCAGCATTCCGGCCAGGTTGCCAGCCTCGTTCAACGCCGGTATGATAACGGTGAGTTGCATATGAAATCCCGAATTTGTTGTGCGATCAACGGATGTGCAGCGGGTGCTCCGCGGTAGACGTGCCATCCGACGCAGGTCTCATACGCACCCGCTGGTTATGATGTTTCACTGGCAGAGACTCCGTGAGATAGGCACCCCTCAGCGGGGACACGAGTGACGTGGATTTTCACCATAGCCGCTGATTATAGCAGGACACGATCAATCTTGGCAAGTCATGCACAGGGGGCCTCTTAACATTCCCACCGCGGCGGCGTTATGCGCCAACGAACCGGCAGGACCGCCCCGGGGCCATCAGTCGGACTTGTCTTCCCGTCTAGGTGTAACGGGCGCGCAGACTGATAAATTGGCGGCCCGGAATGCATTTCCAACGAAAGAGTCGGTACTTGATAACCAGCCAGAGGATTTTGAGCCCATACATCACGCTCTGGCCGAAACTGGCCGATGACGCTTCGGCGAAGTAGCGCGTGGGGACGGCAATTTCAGCGATGCGCGCCTCCGCCGCCACCATCTGCGCCACGATCTCCTGGTCGAAAATGAACCCATCCGAATTCATCGAAAAGTTGACCATCTCCAGGATCTCGCGGCGAAAGGCGCGGTAGCCCGTGTGGAATTCGGAGAGTTTCAGGCCAAAAGCGCGGTTCTCCACCCAGGTGAGAAAACGGTTCGCAAAATACTTCCACCACGGCATCCCCTGTTGCAACGCTGAGTCTTCCTTGAGACGCGAACCGAGCACGACATCGGCATCGCCCTTGACGATAGGCTCGATGATCTGCGGCACCAGCCGCGGGTCATATTGGTAATCGGGGTGAACCATGACGATGATGTCCGCTCCTGCCTTCAACGCTTCGGTGTAGCAGGTCTTCTGGTTGGCGCCGTAGCCGTAGTTCCGGTCGTGAACAAACACCTTAAGTTTCAACTCCCGAGCAATCTGGAGCGTTTCATCGGTCGAACCGTCGTCGACGAGAATCACCGTGCTGACCGTGTCCTTGGGTAACGCCTCGTACGTCATGCGTAGCGTGCGTCCCGCGTTGTACGCGGGCATGACGACGACGACTTTGGGCTTCATGACGTGGTCCTGGGGTGAGCGACGGCAACGAACTGAAAACCGAACAGGGTCTTCCAACCTTTCGCGACGGCGGCATTCACACCGTGCAGCACCCGCAACCACCAGCCGTGATAGCGCTCCGGCACCAGGAGCAACAGAGGTACGGGAGTAGCGACAATGACCTCCACTTCCAGCCCGGCCTCCCGCAGGAAATCCCTGAAGGAACGCAACGAAAAAAAACGCAGGTGTGTCCGGTCGAGGATACCGCGGTCCGCGTAGTCAAAACGGCCCAGTAGCAGGTTGAGCCGCACCCAAAGGTGAGCAACGTTCGGCACCGAAACGATGACCTTGCCGTTTGGGCGCAGATAGCGGTTGAATCCCTTGAACACCTCCAGTGGATTCCTCAGATGCTCCAAAATGTCGCCATACACGATCATGTCGAATGTTCCGTTCAATGGCGGCAGCGGCCCGTCCAAATCGGCTACAATCATTTCGTGACACTGGCTCTTACCCAACGCTGCCAACTCCGCGCTGCCCTCGATGCACGTCACCTCAAACCCACGTTGCGTAAATTGTTGCGCCAAAACTCCTTGCGCCGCTCCCACATCCAGCACCTTCCGCCCTTTTCCATCACCCACACGCGAAAGAATCACCGAGTGACTCGAATAAGGATCGCTTACTTTCGACTGGTAGGTAAGCCTCTTGCCCGGATTGTGCATGTCTGCATCAACCTGAGTCTCGCCCGCGTGTAGTGTTCCACCGTCCGACACAGGCAGATAGAGAGGCCGCAACGTGAATCCAAAGTCAAGCATGATAATCCCTTGCGATGAATTCCGGCTCGAATGAAGAACCAAACCCTCGCTGCCGTCCTTTACGGGACGGTGCAATAAGACTGTCGCCGCGAATTCACATACGAGCACACCTAGAGCCGCGAATGGATTAATACGCGCTGATTCAAACTGCTCTTGATAGGTTAGCTTCCGGAGGGCTTGCGGCGGCGGACGACAGCGAACAAGCCGACAAGGCCCGCACCCAGAAGCGTCACTGTGGCGGGTTCAGGAACCACGGCAAAGTTGGAGACCTGCCAGGCTTGCGTCGGTTGCCAGCTGCTGAGTCGCAATTGAAAGCTACTGTAGGGCACAACAACCGAGTTGGACAGCCCCACGTCATTTCCGTTTATGGACCAGCCTACCTGGCCATTCCCCGTGAGGTTAATGGAGACGTGGTAGACGGTTTGCGTGTTAATGGAGAAAGGATTGCTGCCCCAAAGGACGCTCTTGCCGCGATCTTTGGCAACAGTCAAAGAATCATTTCCGGCCTGGTTTTCGTTCATTTGCAGTTCAATGTCCGGGTTGGGAAGGTTGCTTGTCCCCTCTCCTGTGGGAACAAAGAACGTCTCAAAACTCCCATCCGTCGTGCTTTTGGCTGGCAAGAGAACGTCATAGGAGATCGTCAGCGGTCCGCTGAATGATTGCACGGAGAGCACGTCCTGTCCTGTTAAGGTGATTTGGTTTCCGTTGGTAACAGCCGGTTGTCCCTGTGGTCCACCCCAATTTTGATCGGCGGGCCACGGCAGATCCTGCCACGTAACGGTTTGGGCGTGGGTTGATGCAACCCAGGAGCAAACGGCCAGGAAGACAAATGTTCGTAGATAGGCGGACAGATGATGGGTACGGAAGTTACTCATGGCTTCTCCTTTTCATGAATGCCCCGCAGGCAGCGGGATGTGTTTAACCAACACTTTCGCCCCGATCACAAGAGTAGCCTTATGCAGGACGACACCCTTCCTAACTCGCTGGAGGTCAATAATGAGGAGGCATCGAGGGCGAGTCAAGGCTGGAATCCTTGGAATCCGGCGACCGAGTTGCCCCATCTCAACCTGATCCCGTGCAACACCTCCGCCGACCCATTTCCCCCGTCATGAGACACCAAGCACGAGCGGTTGACTTGCGTGAAGGGCTTCGCTAGTCTCGCCAACCATGACACCGAACGAGCAGGCGCTTGGTTTTGTGACGTCCAAGGAGCAGGAATGAAGGGAGTCATCCTCGCCGGTGGATTGGGCACGCGGCTGTCGCCGTTGACCAAGATCACCAATAAACATCTGCTGCCCATTTACAACAAGCCGATGATTTTTTACCCGATCCAGACGCTGGTGGATGCGGGCGTGCGTGACCTGCTCATCGTGACCGGCGGCAACAACGCCGGCGATTTCCTGCGACTCCTCGGCAACGGCAGCGCCTTCCACCTGCCCCACATCAATTATACGTACCAGGAAGGCGAAGGCGGCATCGCGGACGCCTTGCGGCTCGCCGAGCACTTCGCGGATGGTGAAAAAATCGTCGTCATGCTGGGCGATAACGTCATTGAGAAAGACATCCGCGCCGGGGTTGCCGCATTTCGCAAACAGAAGCGCGGCGCCCGCGTGTACGTCAAGCAAGTGGCCAACCCGCGCGCCTACGGAGTGGCGGAGATGCGTGGCGACCGGATTGTTGGGATCGTGGAAAAACCGGCCCGCCCGAAATCCAACCTGGCGGTCATCGGGATTTACATGTACGACCCCTCGGTCTTTGAGATCATCCACACGCTGAAGCCCTCGGGCCGTGGCGAACTGGAGATTACGGACGTCAATAATGCGTACATTAAACGCGGCCAACTGGCGTTCGATGTTCTCGACGGTTGGTGGGCGGATGCCGGGGCATCTCATGAGAAACTCCTCGAAACCAGCCTACTGGTTGCCCAACGCGAGGGCGTCAGTTTCAGTGTTTCGCGTGGAAAGGCATGATGCGCGTCCTGGTCACGGGAGGCGCGGGTTTTATCGGTTCGCACTTCGTTAAGTTTGCACTGCGCGCGCATCCCGACTGGCAAATCGTCAATCTCGACAAACTCAGCTACGCGGGGAATCTCGAAAACCTCACGAACCTCCCCGACGCCACGCGCCACCAGTTCGTGAAAGGCGATATTGCCGACCACGAGATCGTGGCGCGCCTCTGGAGCCAGGGCATCGACATCGTTGTCAACTTCGCGGCGGAGACGCACGTCGATCGGTCGATCCTCTGGGCTGACGACTTCATCAAGACCGACGTACTCGGCGCCTTCACGCTCCTGGAAGCTGCGCGGGAGTTTGGCGTGAAGAAGTTCATCCAGATTTCCACGGACGAAGTTTACGGCAGCATTGCCAGCGGCAGCTTCACCGAAAACTCGGCCCTGAACCCGCGCAACCCCTACTCCGCCAGCAAAGCCGGCGCGGACCGTCTCGCCTTTGCCTATTTCACGACGCACAATGTACCCGTTACCATCACCCGTTGCTCGAACAACTTCGGCCCCAACCAGTACCCGGAGAAATTCATCCCGTTGTTCATCACCAACTCGCTCGAAGACAGGCCGCTCCCGCTCTATGGGGATGGGCGGAACGTGCGTGACTGGATTTACGTCGAGGACCACTGCGCCGCAATCGATTTTCTCATCGCCCACGGCCAGTCCGGTGAAACCTACAATATCGGCGGCGGCAACGAAGTCGAGAACATCGAGATCGCGCGTCGCATTCTTCGCAAACTTGGCAAACCCGAATCGCTGATCCAGCTTGTCAAAGACCGGCCCGGTCATGATCGTCGCTACTCGCTGGACACCGGCAGGCTCGCCGGGCTCGGCTGGCGACCGCAACGCGATTTCCCGAACGTGCTGGACGCGACCATTGACTGGTACGTCCAGAATGCGTCGTGGTGGCGCAAGATCAAGAGCGGCGATTTCAAGAAATACTATGCCGCGCAGTACGGCTCGCGACTGTGAAAGTCCTGCTCACTGGCGCCGGCGGTTTCATCGGTTCACACGTGGCCCGTGAGTTGGTGCGACGGAAGCACGAAGTCCATGCACTCGTCCGCCCCGAGAGCGACCTGTGGCGCGTCAGCGACATCGAATCCTCACTGCACATTATTCACGGCGACCTGGTGGCTCCGACGTTCATTCTCCAGCCCGCCGCCTTCGATTGTTGCGTTCATCTCGCCTGGTATGTCGAGCCGGGCAAGTACCTTCACGCCGCCGAGAACAAGGACTGGGTTGTGGCGAGCTTGCGGCTGGTGGAGATGCTCAAGGAAGTCGGTTGCCGGCGTTTTGTCGCAACCGGAACCTGTCTTGAGTATGCAACCAGTGATCCACCGCAGGGCGAATCGACTTCCACCTCGCCCTCGACCCCCTATGTGCGAGCCAAGCTTGAACTCTTTGGCGCGCTCCAATCCATAGGCATCGACATTGCCTGGCTGCGCTTTTTCTACCAATACGGACCCGCTGAGGACCCGCGGCGGCTGGTGCCCGCCGTCATCAACTCCTTGTTGCGCAACCAGGAGATGAAACTGGTCCCGGGCGACCGTGTGCGCGATTACCTGCACATCGAAGACGTAGCCAGTGCCGTTGGTGCCGTTGCTGACAGCAAGCTCACGGGGGCAGTCAATATCGGTAGCGGAATCCCCGTCACGGTGCGCGAGATTGCCCTGAAGATCGGCGAAGAGTTCCGTCGGGTCGATTTACTCAAGTTCGGCGCCCAGCCCTATGCGGCCGACGAACCCCACGACCTTCTCGCCGACATCACGAAGCTTCGTGAAGGCACCGGCTGGAAACCGCGGTACAACCTCGAAGGCGGTTTGCGCCAGACGATTGAATGGTGGAAAGGCCGTTAACGCACCGAGCGTTTACCACCAAAAACCGCGAAACCCATCCCGAGGATAAGGGTCGCGAGGCTCACTGCTCCAGCCAGCGCATAAACTCGCGGCGGTTGGTAATGCAGCACGACGGTGTGACTGCCAGCAGGCAATTCCAACCCCATCAGGCCACAACTCACCTGCAGTACTTCCGCCGGCTGCCCGTCGATTTCCGCGCGCCAAAACGGGTAATAGCTCTCGGCAATCACCGCGATGCATGCCGACGGCGTCGTCAGATGGATGTGAACCAATTGCGAATTCTCCCGCGTCAGTTGGACATCACTCAAGGCCACAGGAACGGAGTCATTGATGGGTGGAAACGGAGGACTGTCTTCTCCGTAGGTTTTTTCGTACTTTTGCACGGTCGCGTTCGGCACCTCGCTGACTTTCGGTTCTTTCGCCTGCACCAGTGGCCAGTTTTTCGCGGAAAGTGCGAGCGCGAGGACGGCCGACTTCCGGATGTCCCCCGCGTAGAGACAGGCTCGCCCGAAGGCCGTGATGTAAGGCCGGGCCGTGTCATTGCGGAACACGACGAAATCCTCGTTCTCGACAAACACGGGGAACGTCTGCCGGTAGGCGGCGAGAATTTGCTGCGGTCCCTTCTGCTGGGCGTTGCTCGGATCGGTCTTATCGAAGACCACGTACCGCGCCGACAACAGGTTCAGGAACGCGCGATGATTTTCCCACGAATCAAAGGCCTGCTGTTTCAGCGCCCCGATGCCAATCGGGGCCATCCAATCGTAGAAGGCTTCGTAAACCTGGGGTTTCCCACCCCACATGGGGCCGAGCAAATGAAAGTAACGAGGGGTAAATGTCCAGGTCTTGACCCAGTCCTTGTCCGGTTCGAGTGAACGATAAATCGCCTGCAAATTGTCCACGGTGTGGGCCGGTACCCCACTGTCTTTCACCGGTTTCTGGTACGGCCAGTAGTCCAACAACAGCAGCACGCCGAGAGCGGCGACTATTTTCGGAATGTGCGCGCGCCATTTCTCAGCCACCAGCACGTCGGTCACGAGAAACCCGATCAACATTGCTCCCCAGAAAATCGCCGGGCTGTCGTAGAACACAAACGGGGAGCGAATGTCTTTGAAGTACGGCAATGCCGCCAGCACGTTGAAGCCGGGCAGGAAGAGAAACACGGCGAGCGCCAGACCGGCAATGACCCCTTTTCGCGGCGTCGTCACCTTACGCCGGTAGAAAAACACCAGGAATGCCGCAACCACCAAGAGCCACGCCAGCGCAACGCCGGATACGTGTTGCGACGAAAGAGCCTCCCAAGTCGTCCAGTTTGCGGTCCAGACGCTGCTCGTCGTCGAAAACAAGACACTCGCCAGGAGCGATGCGACAAAAAACCAGAACGCGCGACGATTCACGCGCCGTTCGTTCCAGAGCACGGTCACCGCGATCACGAAGAGCGCGACGATTCCCATGTATTTCTCCGGGGAATCCGCGCTGAGTGACAAGATCCGCCGCACCTGGTCGTATTCCGCCTGGCTGCTGACGCCGCCGTTGGCCTGAACGCGGGCAAGTGTGGCGCTGGCCGCGTCCTTCGTAACCGTGCCGTTGCGGTCAACCAATCCCAACAGGCTCTTGAACGAATACGTCTTCTGCCACTCGGCCAATGGATCGCCAACGAACAACTTCACGTCCCCTGATTCGACAAAACCCGGCGCCAACACCCACGCACCCAGCGCCAGGCCGAGCGCTGCGAGCAATCCGCAAGTCCAGACGGTCGGCTGCCATTGTTTACGGCGTGGCCAGAGCCAGTAAAGGGCGTACGCAAAGAGGAAGAGAAAGTTGATGAAGGCCTGTTTGTTATCGGTCCACCACGCGAGCACCGCGACGAGGGCGCAGAGAAACGTGTCGCGGAACGTGTTCGCCGCCAGCGCACGTGACAGCGTCAGCCAGAGCAGCGGAATAAACGGGAAGAAGAGGACGATGGTGATGTGCTCAGGGCCCGCCGCGCGGATAATCTGCTCGGGATGCAACATGAAGGCCAGCGCGGCGAGGACCGCAGCCCATTCGTTCTTCATGAAATGCCGCGCACAAAAGTACATGGCGATCGCGCTCGCCAGGATGGCCAGCAACGCCGTGAGTTTGCCCGCGGTCATCAGATCGGTGAAGGTCGAGAACAGGATCCACGGGATGAGATAGAAGCCGCGGGCGTGATTGAGACCGTAGCTCGATCCGCTCATGTACCAGGGCGTCCACCACGGCAGCGCGTGATGCTGGGTGATTTCTTGTTTAATGTCCCAAACGCGGGAAGCCGACGCACTCAACTCGTGGTCGCTCATCCCCAGCGGCAGCCAATGCGCGCCGAGGTATGCCACATAGGCGAGGGCAACGGCGAGAGTGATCCAGAGCCCAAGGCGCGCCTTCATTTTGATTTGCCCGTGGCCCTTTCCAGAAACTGCAGGGAATGATGGGCCATTTCTTTCCACGAGAATTGCCTGGCCCAGGCCCGGGCTTCTGTGCCCATCGTCTCGCGCAGCGTCGTGTCCGCAAGCAAACACGCTATCTTGTTCTGCAGAGCCTCGACATCGCCGTGGGGCACGAGTGTTCCCGTCTCACCGTCCCGGACCGATTCCCGCAGACCGGGCGAATCGCTGGCCACCGTCGGGGTGCCGCAGGCGGCGGCTTCAATGACTCCCAAGCCCCAGCCTTCAATGGTCGACGTCTGGGCGCCAATCCAGGCCATCTGCATGAGTTCCTTCTTGCGCGCTTCGCTCACAAATCCGCAAAACTCGACAGATTTCTCCGCTCCCAGGGAGGCCACTTGGTGCCGCAACTCCTTCTCGTAGTCGCCGGTACCCACGATGAAAAGGTGGATGTCCGGAAACTGCGTCCGCAACTTCGCCGTCGCGCTGATGATCAAGTCCACGCGCTTGTACCGTTTCAGGCGGCCGATGTAAATCAGGCTGGGAGATTCTGTCTTCTCCACCTGGGGATCGGCTTTGAGCAAATCCTCATTGAAGCCCGGATAAATGACCTCGATGCGTTCCCGGGGAATGCCGCGCCCCACCAAATCTTCGGCGGTGGTTTTCGAAAGCGCCCAAAAAAGGCACTGGCGGTACACCCAGGGGATCGGCTGCTCGAGGGCATAGGCGTAGGCGGCCATCAACCATGGCAACTCGGCAAACGCGGTCTTGCCGAACAGATGCGGGATCATGACGGCCGTGGGAGTGGACCGGATGAAAACCGGGACGAAGCACGGGACTTTGCTGATGTATTCGAGAATGACATCGTATTGGCGCGGGCCGAGAGCCCGGGCTTTGAAGGGCGCCCACCAATTGAAGACGTACTCGTTCGGACCGCGAATCACGTGGATGCCATCGATCGTTTCTTCTCGCGGCGCACCGGCATAGCCCGCGCACAACAGATCCACGTGATGTCCCCAAGCGACCCAGTACTTGGCGGTTTGCTGCACCAATTCCTCCAAGCCGCCCGCGCGCGGATTTTTCATGTCGCGGTGGTTGATGACTAGGATGCGCATGCCAATGGGTCGAGATGATGGGTGGTGGCCGCGCGAGGGGGTGTCACTTGGGGGACGTTTGGGCCTTTAGTAATTTAACATCCGAGTCGACCATCATTCCCACCAGATCGCAAAAACTGGTGCGAGGTTTCCAGCCGAGTTTGGCATGCGCCTTCGCGCAGTCGGCCACCACATGCTCGACTTCCGCGAGGCGCATAAATTTCGGATCGATGTGTACAAACTTTTCCCAATTCAAGCCCAGGTGTTCAAAGGCTGTCCGCAAGAAATCGCGCAAGCTATGCGCCGTGCCCTGCCCGATCACAAAATCTTCCGGCACAGACTGCTGGAGCATCGACCACATCGCCTCGACGTAATCGCCCGCAAATCCCCAGTCGCGCTCCACGTCCAGATTTCCGAGCACGAGGGTTTGGGTGCGTCCGGCCGCGATGGAGGCGGCGCCGTAAGTGATTTTACGCGTGACAAAATCGAGGCCACGACGCGGGGATTCATGGTTGAAGAGAATGCCCGAGGTGGCGAAGAGGCCGTAACTTTCCCGATAGTTCACCGTGACGAAGTGGCCATAGGTTTTCGAGACGCCGTACGGGCTGCGCGGATAAAACGGGGTCAATTCGTTTTGAGGAGATTCGCGGACCTTGCCGAACATCTCGCTGCTGGAGGCCTGGTAGAATTTGATTTTGGGATTGGTGCTGCGGATTGCCTCGAGCAGGCGACTGACCCCGAGCGCATTGATTTCCCCGGTGAGAATCGGCTCGGCCCAACTGCGAAACACGGAGGATTGGGAAGCCAGGTTGTAAACCTCATCGGGCTGGAACTTCTGCAGCACACCGGTCAGCGAAACCTGGTCGAGCACGTCGCCTTCGAAAAGTTGCAGTCGGTTTTGGATATGCGCGATGCGCTCGTAGCGTTCCGTCCGCCCGCGCCGGATAAGACCGGCCACTTCGTACCCTTTGGCCAAAAGAAATTCGGCCAAGTACGAACCATCCTGTCCGGCGATACCCGTGATTAGAGCCCTCGGCATAGTGGTAGCGGCGGATGATACCGGGCCGCCTTCGTCGAAGCAAGCCGTGAAAATTCGCGGAAATGTGATGAGTGGTTAGGACCACCGGCTACGCCGGACGGCGAAGCCGAGGGTCGCGACGGCGAACAGACAGAGGCTGAGACTGCCGGGTTCGGGAAGCGTCACAACTTCCGTGAATTTGAAGTTGTCCACCAGAATCCAGTCCGGGAACCAGATGCCGCCGTCGTCCTGGAACGTGGCGTACGCAATGTTTGCCGAGGGGCTGGCGATGCCGATGAATTCCCCGGCACTGCTGCCGCCAATGGGAGCAACGGTCGTCGAATAAATCAGGTTGCTGCCCGCATCAAAAGCGCTGAGCGTCCAGGGATCATCCGTGGCGCCATAATTGAAACCAAAGGCCGCAAGGCCGCCGCGCCCAGCAAGGCAATAGATAACGCGCGTTTAAGAAATCGCGATGATTGATTGACGGCAACCAGGCGTTGAACAAGGTTCTTGCGCTTCATCATCCCCTCACCTTTCGTTTGTTGAACTCGCGTGCCACACCGAAAGAACGTGACCATGAGCGCCGTACGAGGGAAATCATGGGAACCCGTCCACGCGGCGAAAGCACCCGCATGCTTTCATCCGCTCCTGCCCACCAAAGTCAACTAGCTGCTACCCTGGCGAACTCCGTAATGGTACAGGGATTCCCGTTTACAAAGCGAGGGAAAAGCACGCCAAAACGGGGCCGGACGTGCGCGATGCGGCGTTACATCGTAAGACGAATGAGAATGGTCTGCGTCTGGGGCAGACACCCTCGTATGTCAACCATCATATCTGAGTCTAGTCTGAGCCTAGTTCTTTACAGATGGGAAAACTCGGCTAGAATCTGCGCTCAGTTTCCCCTGACTGGAGAAGAGTGAAATGAAAAGGACCACATCCTGGCTGTGCTGCATCGTCGTCTGGTTGTTCGCCAACACGGCGTGGGCGCAACAACCGGCGGCCGCCAAAGTGAATGCCGGCGATACGGCATGGGTGTTGATTTCGTCGGCCCTCGTGATGTTAATGACGCCGGGCCTGGCGTTTTTCTATTGCGGGATGGTGCGGCGCAAGAACGTGCTGGGCACCATTATGCACAGCTACATTCTGCTGGGACTGATCACGGTGCAATGGGTGTTGTGGGGCTACACGCTGGCCTTTGGGCCGGACGTCGGGGGCGTGATCGGGAAACTGAGCTGGGTCGGCTTGCACGGCGTTGGCGCTACACCGAACCCGGATTACGCGCCGACGATTCCGCACGAGGCGTTCATGGCCTTTCAAATGATGTTTGCGATCATCACTCCCGCGTTGATTTTTGGCGCCGTGGCGGAGCGCATGAAATTTTCGGCGATGGTGGTGTTTTCGCTGTTGTGGGCCACGTTGGTCTACGATCCGATCTGCCACTGGGTTTGGAACGTCGACGGCTGGCTCCATAAACTGGGCGCGCTGGATTTCGCGGGCGGCACGGTCGTGCACGTCAGTTCGGGCATTTCCGCGCTGGTCTGCGCGCTGGTGCTGGGGGCGCGGCGCGGCGAAAAGAAGATGGAGCCGCACAACATGACGCTGACGGTGCTCGGCGCCGGTCTCCTGTGGTTCGGGTGGTTCGGGTTCAATGCCGGCAGCGCGCTGGCCGCCAACGGGCTCGCGGCAACGGCGTTTGTGAACACGCACGTCGCCTCGGCGTCCGCGGCGTTATCCTGGACGGTGCTTGAATGGCGGCTGCGCGGCAAACCGAGTCTGCTGGGCGCGGTCTCGGGTTGCGTCGCCGGTCTGGTCGCCGTGACTCCGGCAGCGGGGTTCGTGGGCGTACTGGGCGCGTTGGCCATCGGATTGATTGGCGGGGCGGCCTGCTACTACGGTGTGACCGTGAAGAACAAGTTCCGCTTCGACGACACGCTGGACGCGTTCGGCATTCACGGAGTGGGTGGCACGGTCGGGGCGTTGTTGACGGGCGTGTTCTGCACCGTGGCGGTGAACGAAGCTGGCGCGAACGGCCTCATCTACGGCAATCCGATGCAGATGATGCGGCAAGCGGCTGCGGTCGGGGCGACGATTGCGTATGCGGTGGTGGTGACGTGGATTCTGCTGAAGGCGGTGGATATGTTTGTCGGGTTGCGTGTCTCCGCCGAAGAAGAAGAGCAAGGCCTGGACTGGACCCAGCACGGCGAGACCGGCTACAATATGTAGGAGCCTTACGCGTTGAAACCGTCGTCGATCATCAGGCGGACGCCGGTGACGTTGCTGCCGATCTCTTTGACCGCCGCGTCGAGTTCCTTCTGACGACGACCGGTAATGAAGACGTAGGCGCCTTCGGCAACAAACCGCCTGGCCGTGGCCAATCCCATTCCCGAATTCCCACCCGTGATCACTGCAATTCTATCCGCAAGTTTTTTCGTGACTGCATTGTTTGCCATAGTAATCCTCTGGGTTTTTTGATGACGGTCGGCGGAAATCGATTCAACGTTCGGGAAGATTTCGCTGCCGGGCCGACTGACGTGCTTGCTCATGTCGAATTTCTTGAGGCATCATTCTTCTTTCGTAGTTCGCTACACTCCCTCCCGACGAGGTCAAATATTCTCTTGATTTTTCCTCTGAGAAACTTCCTGTTTTCGTATTCGTTAAAATCAACTTCAATCCAAGAATCTCTGGCGTTCCCCATGCCGATAGCATTAAATAACTGAGCCGGTGATTCAATGCCCGGCAAGGCCATTGGATCACTATTAATCGGCATTACTCTCTGCTTCGCGCGCTCACCCAACACCCACTCAAAAGGCTTGGTGGAAAGTTTCCATTCGAGTTTGTCCTTTGGAAGAAGACTTTGTTTCGACTGTGGGTATAAGCCAAAATAACGGGAAAAATCCGCATTGCCATAGTGAACTCGGACTTCATGCACCACTACCGTAAGCAATGGGGTTTGATTGATTATCTGCACGACCACGATTGGCCTAATTAGGGACTGCGAGAGAATCTTCACCTTAATCGGATAGCGGTTGAGGAGCAGGTCTGCTACTGGCTTGTAGAAATCCATTTACAACTGTATTTGCTGGAGTTGTCCGTTCTGATTTCGGTACAGTTCTGCCAAGGTAGTAGACTGATCCTGCCCTGTAGTGACGGTGACGATTGCACAGAAATCAGGGATCGGCTTGAACTGCAAGTTTTGTGCATCAGGGTCAACAAGTGAGACCAGTTTTTCCCATCGGTGGGCTAGGTACCATGCAGATCCACTGGTGCCATATTCACCAAGTCCAGCGCAGACAATCCAAGACCGGTCAGGAAATTGGGGAGACGTTATTCGAAGAATGAACCCACGCTCGACTCCCGCCGGGTAAGAATGCGGCAACGATTCCCCCGTTGGTAAAGTCAAATCGTTACTTAACATCTGAATAAAGATGTTTGCAGACGAGGCAAGTATGTCTGCCGTCTTGTAGTTCGACCCTATGCCACCGACGGCGATGAAATTGCTATTAAGGAGTTGGTCGACTTCGACGTCGGATACAACAGGGGTCTGCACTTTAGCGGGAATCCCAATTAGTGAGGCGATGTAGGCCGCTGCCCGCACTTCACTTTCACTAACTGGATGTTGAATCGAGATTGCTCCGGGCAACGGTTGAGGGCCGCCAAACCGGGGAGCTTTGGAATATGGGTGTGTAATGACGCTGTTGTTTTGGCTAGGGAGAACCAAGAGCAGCTGGCCGTACGCAATTCGCAATACTGTTTCAGGCGCAAACTGAAATCCTAGAAACCGCTGTAGGTTTCGGCAATGCAACCACTGGCGAAGCTTCACACATAACCAACCAATACCGATGACGATTCCGCCGCCAATGATATTCCACACTATCGCCCTCGCGTCCGAGCCGTTAACCCAGTTTGACAGAGTGAATTGAATGCATCCAAGCATCTGTGGATCATATCATACCACCTCGTCGCGAGTCAGCAAGCAGGGGGTACAACCGGAACGATCCCCCTTGAGGCTGGCTGCTGCGCCAGTATCGTGCATTGATATTTTTTACTGGACATGTGTGATGGCATGGGGTATGGTCAGGGTAATGAGGAAGGCAAACATCAGAAAGGTGATGCGAGATGGGAGACCGGTTGGGGAAGTGCGCGGTCGGGAGACCGTCGCACAACAGCGTGCGCAGGCATGGACGGCTGGGCCAGCCGTCCCTACCAACGACCGACTGTGGAGCGACAGGGAGGGCCTATATACGATTCTGCGAAACGAACCCACCGTTTTAGCGGACGATTTTTTGTTTATCACCACTATTGTCAATTACTTATGTCGTTTGCAGGGCCGGTTTGCAGGTGGGTTCGTTTTGGAAAACGAAGCCACCGGAGGGGTGTTTTTGAGGGGTGTTCATTGAAAATTAGATCCGTTTGCAGCAGACGGTAGCGGCGTATCAGTTGCGCCAGAAACTGCACAGGCGCGTCCCGGCTGTGGCTGGGCTTGCCACGCGGGAGATTGTTCCTTACACGACGGCTGCGGTTGGCTGGGGGTCGTTCTGGCGGGATGCGCTGGGAGCGGGCACGGCGCGGAGGTAACTAGCCACGACCCGCTCAAGTTCAGCTATGTTGAACGGCTTGCTGAGCCAGCGGGCCCCGGTTTTCTCCAGGAAACTCCGCGAACCCGGGCTAACCGTGTCGCCGGTCAGGAAGATGATGCGATTCAGCATGTGCGGATAGTGTTCGCGGATGGCCGCGTAGAGTTTTTCGCCGCTCATTTCGGGCATGCAGAGGTCGGAAATGATGAGGTCGTAATCCTGCGAGCCCAGGCGGCTGAGCGCTTTGGCGCCGTTGGAGGCGGTTTCGATGCGGTAGCCGCTAGTGCCGAGCACCTCCTGCAGCACATCAACAATGCCCGGCTCATCGTCCACGATGAGGAGCCGATGTTGTGGCGCTGCTGGATCGAGATCGCGATCGTCCTTCGTACCACGCCCCTCGTCCATCAAGTCCCGGCAGACGACGATGGGCAACTCGGCGATGAAGCGCGCGCCTTTGCCAACTTCGCTCTCGACCCAAATCTTGCCCTTATGCTCTTCCATGATGCTGTAGCAGATCGACAGGCCCAGGCCCGTGCCTTTGCCCGGCCCTTTGGTCGTGAAGAACGGGTCGAAAATCCGATCGAGAATCTGCAGGGGAATGCCGGGACCGCTATCGGCCACGACGATGCGAATCGTGTCGCCGCGCTTCTCGGTCGTGACTTCGATCACGCGTTTGCCGAGATGATTATCCAGCGCCTGGATCGCATTCGTCATCAGGTTCGCCATGACCTGTTCGATCTGGTCGGCATCCGCTTTCGTCGGCGGCAGGTCGGGCGCCAGTCGCCGCAGCACCTGGACATTCGCGCTCTGGACCTGGATATCACGCGTATCCAAAGCCTCGGCGACGAGGCGATTCACATCCACGACCGCCATATGCGGTTCACGCGGGCGCGCGAAGGTCAGCAGGTTGCGGACGATCTTCGCGGCGCGTTCGCTCTCGTGAAGGACTTTCAGCAAATCTTTTTTCACCTTTTCGTCGAGCGCCTTGTGTTTCGACAGGATCTGCGCATAGCCCATGACGACGGCGAGCGGATTGTTCAATTCGTGCGCGACGCCGGCGACCAACTGCCCGAGCGCCGAAAGCTTTTCCGCCTGTCGCAACTGCTGCTCCATTTTTTTGCGCCCGGTGATTTCGCGGGCGTTCATTTGCATCACGGGCCGCTGGTGATAATCCACGAGGGTGGCGCTGCCTTCGCAAAGCATTTGCTCGCCCTGCCCCCGCACGAGATGAAACTCACCCGCAGTATCGAAAAGTCCCTCAACGACCTTCTTATTCTCCAGCAAGCTCGCGCTGCACTGCCGGAGTTTCGGGCAAAGGTCCTGGAGCGAGCGCCCGACCAGCTTATCGGCAGCGCGTCCCGCCAATTCCGTCGCGGCCGGATTGGCTTCCACGATCTCCAGACTGGCGAGATCCACCAGAAAAATGGCATCGCTGGCCGAATCAAAAAGCAGGCGGTACTTCTGTTCGGAAACGCTGATCTCCTGCTCGAGCAGGCGACGATGGGCGACGCCTGTATTGAGCTCCCCGCTCAACGTCTCGTTGCGGTTTCGCGCTTCCTCCAACGTCAGGATGAGCATCCCCAGCGCGATGCACAATGCAATCACCGCCGACACGAGATAGTCCGCCGTCATCAATCCTGGCAAGGCGGAATTCTGGAAGGGAAAGGTCAGCAACGGCAATGGCCACAACAAGAAACCGGTCGTCAATACGTTCGCGCCACGCGGGCATTGTTGGCGGCAAACCACGGCTGTGTAGCCACACGCGAGTGCCAGCAGCAGGAACACGGGCAACGTGATCCAGAGATGATCCAACCGTTGGTAGACCGCGAAGTGGATCCAGACGAGAGTCACCACCAGACCCAGGCCGAGTTCACGATTGGTCCGTTCGCGACCGCTCAATTGGAAGCTGCCCCAAAACAGGCACAGGGCGGTGATGCCGATACAGGCACAACGCAGCGCCAGGACCACGGGCGAGCCCGACCATTCCCCCAACCCGAACGCAGTCGTTAGGTACAGGGAATAATACAACCAGGCCACGGCCCAAAAACGGAAATAGGATTTACGGTCGCGCAGGTTGAGGTAGGCGAACACGCTGATGACGACCCACGTGCTGAAAACAGCGAGAACGAGCGACGCTTTCAAGCCATCGGCTGGAAAGCCCGCATTCACGAACGTCATCACGTCCGTTAGTAAATTCTCGCTCATGTCTGCTGTCGCGCGATCTCTCCAAGTCCGCTGGCAACCGATGTCCCGCGTCTCTGTAACCTTCAGAAAGCACGAAACTTGCCACGGAAAAGGTAATCGGGCGGATTCCCACCGTTCTGGTCCAACTCTTTGCAAAAGTGCTAAATATTCGCATCGGGTGCCCAAAATTGGCTGGGTAAGAGCCTGCCAGCTCGCACATGCGCCACCGTTGACGCGCCCCTGCTCGCTGCTATAATCCGCCACTATTATGAACTTTTCTCTCACCACTTCCGCCGCACTCTCCCAAAGACAACCCGCCGCCGTTCTTTTCGCCTTCGAGAAGGAACGTCTCGACGGACCCGTGGCATTCCGCAACCTACTTCGACGGGTCGGCCCCAAGGAATTTCGCGGCACGGAGCGCCAGCTTTTTCTTCTTCACACAGCGGGCAAACTGGCGCCACAACGCATTCTGCTGGTCGGCCTCGGCGAACGAGACAATTTCACAATCGAAACCATGCGCCGGGCGATGGGGCTTGCGGCCAGAAAGCTCCGCGATTCTGGTATCGAACGCGCCGCCGTACAGGTGGGCGATGACCACAGCGATAATTCCCTGATAGCCATTGTTGAAGCAGCGATCCTCGCCATGTACCAGTTCCGTCAGTTCAAGCCGCAGGATGACAACGACGCGACTGACTTGAACTCCCTCACGCTCTGCATTCCCCCGCGCGCCGACTTGCCGGTGGCGAAGCGCATCGTCGCCGAGGCACAGATTGTTGCAGAGGCCACGAACTATGCCCGCGAGATCGGCAACTTACCCGGCAACGTGGTGACGCCACGCGTACTCGCCGATTACGCCCGCACGCTCGCCAAGGAATCAGGTTTGGCATGCACGGTTCTCGCGAAGAATGAATTGGTGAAAGGCGGTTTCGGCGGATTGCTTGCGGTCGGCGGCGGCAGCGCCAATGAGCCGCAGTTGATCGCCCTGGAGTATAATGGTGTCCCCGTGCCAGTCGCGGGCGCCAAACGGGCCGCTGCTGCAAACCCAATTGCCCTCGTCGGCAAAGCGATCACCTTCGACTCCGGCGGCATCTCGATCAAACCGGCGGACAAGATGGACGAGATGAAGTTCGACAAGTGCGGCGGAGTGGCCGTTCTCGCGATCCTCCAGGCCGTCGCCCGGTTGAAACTACCGCTTCACGTCATCGGTGTTATTTCTTCCGCGGAGAATATGCCCAGTTCGACGAGTTACCGTCCGGGTGACATCGTGACCAGCTACCGCGGCAAGGACAAGCGCGGCGTGACCATCGAAGTCCTCAATACAGACGCGGAAGGCCGCATTGTGCTCGGCGACGCGCTGGTCTACGCGCGAGAACGTGGCGCGAAGACGATCATCGATTTCGCCACACTCACCGGCGCCTGTGTCGTCGCCTTGGGCAGCGTCGCGGCCGGCTTGATGGGCAACGATGAGGCGCTGCAGGAGAAAATTCGCGCGTCAGCTCATCGCACGGGCGACCGCGTCTGGCCGTTGCCGCTTTGGCAGGAATACAAGGACAAGATCAAGAGCGATGTGGCTGACATTAAGAACACGGGTGGTCGTTACGGCGGGGCAATCACCGCCGCCGCGTTTCTCGCGAAGTACGTTGGGGACACTCCCTGGGCGCACCTCGATATTGCGGGGACGGCGTGGACGACCGAAGATCTGCCCTATCTGACGAAGGGGGCAACGGGATTCGGCGTACGGCTAGTGGTTGACCTGCTCCGCCGCTGGAGTTGACGGGCGTGCCGATGTTCGCGCCTTCCACGCTCCGACGACGAGGATCACCACGACGGCGACGCTGAGTGAAAAAAATCCGACGACCAAGACATTTTCCTTAAATCTTCGGCTCGGATTCATATAATGGCTGCATCTTAGGCGAGCACCATGACGAACACAATCACACAAATCGACATCGCCGGTGTCAAGAAACTCAAGAGTGGGAAAGTGCGTGAAGTCTTCGATCTTGGCGATGCGCTGTTGTTTGTCGCTACGGACCGCATCAGCGCCTTCGACGTGATCCTGCCAAATCCGATTCCCGAAAAGGGCCGTGTGCTGACGGCACTGAGCGAGTTCTGGTTCGGCAAGACCCGGCACATCGTCGAGAACCATTTCATCACCAGCGATTACGCGAAACTTAATGCGCGTGTTGGTAGTGTCGAATTGCTACGCGGCCGCTCGATGCTGGTGCGGACCTGCGAACCCTTGCCCGTTGAGTGCGTCGTTCGCGGCTATCTGGCGGGCTCCGGCCTGAAGGAGTACAAACAAACTCGCAGCGTCGGCGGCCATCGCCTCCCGGAAGGCCTGGTCGAATCGAGTCCCCTTCCCCACCCGATTTTCACACCCGCCACGAAGGCCGAGACGGGCCACGATGAGAACATCGATTTTGACCGTTGCGCCAAGATCATTGGCAAGCTGCTCGCCGAAAAAGTGCGCGATATTTCCCTGACGCTGTACAGCTTTGCCCGCGATTACGCCGCCCAGCACGGCATAATTATCGCCGACACGAAATTCGAATTCGGTCTCGATGGTGACAAGCTGCTCCTCATCGACGAAGCGCTCACGCCGGACAGCTCGCGTTTTTGGCCCGCCGACTCGTACGCACCGGGCAAGCCGCAGCCGAGCTTTGACAAACAGTTCGTTCGCGACTACCTCGAAACGCTGGACTGGGACAAGATGGCACCGGGTCCCGTCCTCCCCGACGACGTGGTCCACAATACCACGGAGAAATACCTCGAAGCCCTCACACGACTGACGGCCTGAGTTGTTGCAGGGTATGCCGCCGGCTTGCCGAACGCCCAATGGCGGCATGTGGCCTCACCCTGTAACCATGTCGGCTTGGAAAGCATCAATTACCTCGACATCCGGCCCTTGCTCTGTTCCAGTACCTCTTTTGGGATTGTTAAGAGTTATCACTATGAGCACTGTTCCGACATGTCACCGATTTGGTTCCACACTCATAGTTTTTGCATCACTTATGGTGATAAGTGTCGCCCACTCTCAAACAACCAACAGTTGGATCGCTCCATCCGGTGGCAAATGGGAGAGAGCCATACGCTGGGGTGACGGCTTGCCCTCCGTCACCCAATCCGTAGTGATCATCAGCAACGCCAGCAGCAAGATAGTGACGATCAACACACGCACCGCCCATAAATTCCGCAGTTCTCTTACGATCAGCAATCTCACTGTCAGCGCTCCAGACGGTGTCAGCAACACCCTCTTTCTCAATCGTACCCGCTCCATCGCCTTGCACATTCTTAACGGTCTCACTATTGGCATCGGTCCCGACAATTCCTCTGGCGGAGAGTCAGAATTGATCAGCACCAAATCCACGCTGATCGTCGATGGTTTACTGGGTGGGCAACTCCAGGATAACGGCACGATGGCTATCACGGGCGGCTCACTGATCACGACAAACTGCAGCCTCGAGGTCGCCACTTCGTCGTCTTCGTCTTCTCCCGCCGTAGGGCTTCTCGTTATTTCCAATGGTCTCGTACGGGCACGCGATGTCACGATTGCCTCGGGGAACCCTTCTAGCGGAACGATTGAAGTCATTGGCGGAACAATGACCCTGTCTTCCTCTCTGACCGTTGGCAATGGCCTTCAGAATTCTCCGGGCAGTTTCCTCATGGCAAGCGGAGGGCTGCTTGTCGTTACGAACGACGAGACGGACATCGGGGGTTTCTTTGAAAGCTCTGGAAGCCTGACCGTGTCGGACGCCAGTTTCCTCGCAGCGGATGTCTTTCTAGGAGGGACGAGGAGCGATGGTATATTGACGATCAATGACGGCAGCGTCACCGTGGGTGGGCAACTCGGCATTGGCGGCGGCGAGCAGGGCTCTGGCAGCGTCTCCTTGAATGGCGGCAAGCTCGTCGTCACTAACGGCGAGACGCGTCTCGGCCTGGGGACGCCATCCAGCGGCAACATGGCAGTTTTTCACGGACTCTTTCGCGCGCGCGATGTTTATGTCGGTGCCAATCAGTCAACCGGCGGGCTGTTTATCGACGGCGGCGTTTCGATCCTCAGTTCAAATCTCCAGATTGGCGTGGAGAATTCCGACGCGACTGTTTCCATAACCGGTGGACAACTGGTCGTTACGAATGCCCCGATAGTGGTAGATGACGAGGGGCAATGCATCGTTTCCGGTGGCCGACTGGCAGCCAGGACAATCGAACTGGGCAGATTTGCTGAGGGTACGCTTATGGTCGACGGCGGCTCAGTCACAGCCTCCGAAGGAATCACGCTGGGAGATTGCAGCGATGATCTCGCTGTCGGCTACGCCTCCGTGGATGGCGGTCGGGTGACGGTGACCAACCCCACCGGCACAGGATTCATCGACGTTCGGAACGGCCAATTGACTCTTGGCAGTGGCGTAGTGCGTGTCGACAAGCTGGTCATGACGAATACCTGCAGCAGCCTCGTCCACACCGGGGGTACGCTTGTCGTCGGGAGCGTGGTGCTCGACCCGGATGCATTCGGCGTTACTTCCGTTTCTCGGGAAGGGAACGACCTGGTGGTCACGTGGTTGATGGGACCGGGACAGATTAACGCTTTGCAGGGTACGTCTCGGAAAACCCACGGCCATCATATCACGGACGACTTTACCGACATCTTCGTCGTGACGAATAACACTACTCCGGGCGTGGTCACCAACTACCTCGACGTGGGCGCCGCCACCAACATCCCACCTCGGTCCTACCGCGCGCGACTGGCGCCGTAGGCGCCACCTGTCCCCCTAAGCACCTTTACGGCGTCGTCACTGTCGCGGCGCGGCGGATGCAGTTGGTGGCCGCAACGTTAAAAGCCGCTACGCGATAGACGTAGGTGGCACCGGACGCAACGCTATTGTCGGTGTAGTTGGTGCTGCCGCGGCTCACCTCGGCAATGACGTCAAAACTGCCGATGCTACCGCCGTCTCTTTCGGCCCGTTCAATCACGAAACCTTGCTCGTTGTTTGAGCCGTCGGCCCAGGTCAATTCCACGGCACCCGGATCCGCCACCTGCGCGGACATCTTGAGGGGCGCCTTGGGCGCCGTGACGAGGTCCGGGCCGATTTGTTGGACAGCCGCCAGAAAATCGACACGTCCGTGGCCAGCCCAGTTCGGTCCGGCGTCCGGCAGTGTGGTAGGGTCATCGCCAAGAGGGGTGGTGGCATTGAGGATAACGCGCTCGATGCTGTTGGCGCTGATGGAACCGCCGAGCCCGAGTTCCTCGGCGCGTGCCAGGAGCAACGCGGCTTCGCCGGCGACGAGCGGCGAAGAGAACGAGGTGCCGTTCCCGTAAAAGTAACTGAAATCTCCAGCCTTGCCTTCGCCATTGGCTTCGTCCGTCTTGCTGAGAACGGCGGTACTGACGATGTCAACTGCGGGCGCCACGACGTCAACCGCCTTCGGGCCGAATTCGGAGAAACTGGCCCGGGCGCTCATATTAGTGGAACTGCCAGCACTCAGCACGCTCCCGCTACCCGTGCCGCCCACGGAGATGACGCCGGGATAGCAGGCGGGATAACTGTGGCGGTTGGAATTGTTGTTACCGGCAGCAGCCACCAGAATGACTCCTTTGGCCGAGGCTTCCTGGATAGCGCTGGAAATGATCCGGGTCGAGATTGGACTGCCGAAGCTCATATTGATGACGTTGGCGTTATGGTTGATGGCGTAGCGAATCGCCTCGGCAATGGCCGTGGCCGGCGCGCCGCCTGTGTTGGTGAACACTTTCAAAGGCATGATCTTGCTGTGCCAGCTCGCGCCTACGACACCCTCGTGGTTGTCAGAAACGGCGGCCGCAACGCCGGCCACGAACGTGCCGTGGAAGACGTTGCCATCGCCGCTCGTGCCGTCGCCGAGGTCGGGGTTCGGGTCATTGTCGTTGTTGTAAAAATCCCAGCCATGGATGTCGTCAACATAGCCGTCGCCGTTAGTGCCGTTCCCGTCCGGATTCGTCCAAATGTTGGCGGCGAGATCGGGATGGTTAATGGCGACCCCCGTGTCGATCACAGCGATAATAATGTTTGAACTGCCCGTGGTAATGTTCCAGGCGGCTTCGGCGTTGAGATTGCTGTCAGTATCGATCCCATTGAAGTACCACCGCTGGAGTTCCGTCGGCTGACCATCGAACGCGGTGTACAATGAGTCGTTGGGCAGATCATTGATGTAATGGAGAATATTCGGCTCCGCAAAATCGATTTCCTGAAGCCCGGCGAATTGCTGCGCGGCGGTGGGTACGGACACTCCCCCGGACAGCACCACGAGATATTCGCCACGGTGGGCATCCAAGGTTCGCAAGATGCGCGCGCCCAATTCATCGACAATTTCATCCTGGCGGTGGTGCGAAACACCGCCGCGAAAACGGACGATCAGTTGGCCCGGTACGTAATTCGGGCGACCGGCATCGTCGTGCGCCGGGATGTCGCGGGCAGAGGCATAAACGACCTGTTTATCGTGGATGGGATTGCCCTGGTCGCCGTTGCCATCGGCGATCTCATGGCGTAGCGCGAGGGTTGAATCGCGGTCGAGAGGTTTCTTGGTGTCACCGAGCAAGGCGTGTTCGAGGCCGTCAAACGTCAGCAGCGACGTCCGGCTCCGTGGTCCGCTCTGTGCAAAACCACGCGCCAACGTCAAGACGACGAGGAGCAGCAGCACGGATGCGCCGTACACCACAATGCGGCGAATTACAGATGGGTTATAAAAGAATCCCATTGGCTTTCAAGTGTGTTGAGGTTCATCTTCAACTGTGCTTCCAGCAACTTTTCCGGCTCGGCCCTTTCCATGGCCTGCGCGGCGCGGTAATTGTCGATGTCGCGGTAGGACTTGACGTAATCAAAGAAGCGGCCACGACGTTCGTCCTGCATCAGCATGTACACCAGCGCCCAACTTTCCGCGTACGCCAGTTCGATGTTCCCTTCGCCCAGCGCAAAAAAACCGGAGGGATCACGATGATTGAGCAGCGTTTTCAGTGGCAGTAGTTGACCGGCTTTGCGCGCGCGCATTACGCGCCCAGCCAGTGTCGCGTGGTAGCGACCGATCTCGGGCGTCTCACAGTATTGCGCGAGGCCTTCCGTGAGCCAGGTCGGTTCCAGTCCGAAGCGTGAGTGAACGTGGTACGCGTGAAAAAGCTGGTGCGCGCCTTCATGACGGATCAGCCGCTCGTTCATCGACTTCGCCTCGGAAGTCATGTCGGATCGCAGCGCGGCGAGTTGCGGTCCCGCGTCGGCGAAATTGCTCAACCGGTGGCTGCGTTCATCGAGACGGACTTGCGCGTCCGTATAGCGGGACGTACCCAACTGATTGAGCAAGGCGAGTCGGTTCTCGCCGGAAGAGAAAAAGCCCGCGCTATTGACGAAGGATGGCGCGACGCGCAACGCGTACTTGCGGAACGCCTCCTCGGAGCCGAAGAACACGACGTGGATGTTGTGCAGTTCACCATCCTGCTTGATGAGCGGAGCAAACCGCTGGTGGAGTTGCTCGCGCAGATCGGCGAGGAGCACCAGGATCTTCTGCACTTCGCCAAATGATTCATCCGTGACGATCGTATAGGGCGGGGATTTGACGAAATGGTATTGGGGAAACTCCACACTGAAACGCACGTCGCCCGGCGTCACCTCAAAGGAAGCTGCGGGTAACGTTTCCACTGCGAGTACATCGCTGCGCTTGTACGATTCGACGACGAAACCCGAGTACCCAAAGCCGTCGTGGAAGCGAATGGTGGAAGGAGTTTCGGAAACGATGCGGCCCTCGAGGACGTGGCCACCGCGCAGCTTCAGGCGCTGGGTCGGGCGTTCGTTGGCCAATTCCGCTTCGAGTGCAGTCTTGCGGGTCAGTTCCTCCACGCTAAGTGGTCCGGCGTCGGTTGTCGTCGCCGTGAAGACCATGTGCTGCTCGCTGACCGGTGTCGTGGTCTGGGCGACTTCCGGATTCGTCGCTACGGTGGGCTGACCACAGCCGGAAAGCAGGATGATCGCACCGGCCAAAAGCACGGCGCGGCAGGGCAGGGAGCCCGCTGGATGCAAGGCAACGCACACGACATCGTAGTTGGGACGCATTCAATTGTTGTAAATAGCACCAAATATGCCCGTGTCCGCGGGTGCAAATCTGGGAACGGTCGCTTTTGCTGTTGACCGATGTGGCAGGCCACTTTACATTCTATCGACGGGAAGATTCTCCGTCGTACTGGGATTAGGCGCGTACCCGCAGGAGGCACGAATGAGTAATCGAAAAACAATTTTAACATGTACGGTGTCTGTCGCGTTTCTGATACCCGCCCTTCTCAGTTTTGCTCAGGCTCCAGATACCGAAAGCACGGCCGCTTTCAAGATTAGGACCATTTGCCGATCGCTATGAGGCACCCAAACCGACGCCGTAATCAGGAAGCGAATACAGACGACTCATGTTAGGTTCTGAGCGAATTTTGGCTCTGGATATTGGCGCCTCGACAGTCAAAGTTGGCGAGTTTCAGGCATCCAAGGGTCAAGGGCTGCGCCTGACGAATTTTAACTTTGCTGATCTCGGCATCGACCCCGAGCACGAGGAAAACCGCAAGGCGTTGATCGTTTCCACCGTGCGTAATGTCGTGCGCGAGAAAAACATCAAGGCCACCAACGTCGTTTTCAGCGTCTCCGGACAGTCCGTCTTCACACGGTTTGTCAAGCTGCCGCCCGTCGATGAGTCGAAGGTCGTGCAGATCATCCAGTACGAAGCGCAGCAAAATGTACCCTTCCCGATCGACGAAGTTATTTGGGACTACCAGTTGCTCGGCAAGAACCCGCAAGGCGAACTGGAGGTCGTGCTCCTGGCGATCAAAAGTGACATCATTGAGGACCTGACTGAGGGCGTCGAGTCGTGCGGGTTGCATACCGAGATGGTGGATGTGGCGCCGATGGCGTTGTATAATGCCGTCCGCTATAACTATGGTGACCTGGAAGGCTGCACCATGGTCGTCGATCTCGGCGCACGCACGACCAATCTTTTGTTCCTGGAACAGAATCGCGTCTTTTCGCGGTCGATTCCCATCGCCGGCAACGCAATCACGCAAAGCATCGCGGCGGAGTTCAACGTCCCATTCCTCGAAGCCGAGCAGATGAAGAAAGTCCAGGGCTTCGTCGCGCTGGGAGGCGCCTACGAGGAGCCCGAGAGCGAAACGCAGGCGCGCGTCAGCAAAATCATTCGCAACGTAATGACCCGGTTGCACGCCGAGATTGCCCGCTCGATCAATTTCTATAAGGGTCAACAAGGCGGCAGCCCACCCGCGCGCGTCCTGCTTTCCGGCGGAAGCTCGATCATTCCCTACACGGACCGTTTTTTTAAGGAAAAGATCCAGACAGAGATCGAATACTTCAACCCTTTCCGCAACGTTGAAATTGACCCGCGCATTTCACGCGAAGAACTCGCCCGCTCTGCGCATTTCTTCGGCGAAGTTGTCGGTTTGGGCTTGCGCAAGCACACCGAATGCCCCATCGAGGTCGATCTCCTTCCCAACTCAGTACGCACCCGCCAACAGATGAGACACAAACGCCCCTACCTGGCCGGGGCTGGAGTCTGCGTACTGCTCATTCCGCTGTGCTGGCTGGGTTACACCCAGAAGACGATGAATCTGACGAGGCGCCAACTGGATGTCGTGACGGACAAGGTCAACAACCTCAATGACCTCAGCCAGAAGCTCACCCGTGAGCAGGAGCAACTTGCAGAATTGAATGGCAAGGCGGACCAGATTGTTTCGCTGGTACATCAACGCTCGTTGTGGCCTGAGTTATTACAGGACCTCAACCAGCGTCTCGGCTCCAATATTTGGATTGTCTCGCTCACCCCGCAGGCAGAAACCGCTTCTGGTGGCCCGGCTCCCACGTCCGGCCCCGCCCATGGTAGTCACATTCGCCAACGCCCTGGGGCCGAAGAATCCGAGTCAGAAGCCGCCCCAACCAGCGCTCCGGCTGCCGGTTCGACCAGGACCATCGGCGAACTCCACATTGAAGGCGCGGGGATTCATTCGGTTGAAAATCCCGAGCGCGACATTCAGTTGGTCTACGATTTCGCCAAGAGACTGAGCGAATCGACAGATTTCTATGACAAGGCCGGCGTGGTGATCGACGTGCCGCCAAATCCGATGTCGCAGAGCCAAACTTTCACCTTCACCTTGCGCGCCAAACTGGCAAAACCGCTCCCAATGTGACATGAACGTCTCGTGGTTGAAAAAACATGCAATGATCGTCGCCTTTGTTGCGGCGTTCCTAGTCGTGCTCGGAGTGGTAGTCTGGCTCCAGCAGCAGGCGTCGGGAAAGAAGGCGGAAATCGATGCCGCCCTGACAGAACAAATGTCAGAGCTCAACCATCTGCTACAGACCAAGCCCGCCCCGGCGAAAGAGAACATTGACATCCTAAAACAGGACCGCGCGCAGGTTGACCACCTGTATCAGGAGCTTCTGGCCAACGTCGCCCACAGTCGGATTCATGCACCGCCTGATTTGCGGCCCGTGGCCTTCCTGCAAATGATGGCCTCCCAACTGGCCAAATTGCGGCAAGCGGCCGGCGAGAATGTCAAAATCGTGGACGGATTCGCCTTCGGGTTCAGCCGTTACGCCGGGACACCACCGACCATCCCCGCCCGCAATCTTTCCGACGAGGACACCAAACGCGTCGTGACCTTGTTGGTGAAGCAACTTCGCGCCATCGAAAAAATCAGCTCCTTGCTCATCGAAAGCCGCGTGGATGACATTACCCAAATTCGCCGGTCGGAAGTCGAATCCAATAACGGCTCCGACTCACTGGATGTACCGATCGTCAACGATCCCAAGGCGCTCTATCAAACGCTACCGTTTGAGTTTCAGTTTCACTGTACCCCAGAGGCACTGCGTGATTTCCTCAACAGTCTCACAAAATCCGATTGGTTTTTTGCGGTCCGTAAGGTGCAGGTTACCGGCGAGCCGCCCCCCCCTGCTGAGAAGCCCGGGGCGACGCCACCGGGTGGGACTCCTGCGCTGGCGGGGGTTTCGCCACCAAAACGCACGCGCCTGGCCGTGACCGTGCGGATTGATCTGATCGAATTCCCTAGCAAGCCCGCAGGCAAGGCCGAAACTGGGAAGCCGGATGCATAATTGGCGAGGGCTGGAAGATTCGACATGGATTTCCTGAAGAAACACTACGAGAAAGTCACCCTGGCTGCCGCGCTGATCCTCCTGATCGTCTCGGCAGTCCTGCTCGCCCTGAAAGTCAGCGCGCTCAGCACGGAACTCAATGACGCACCTCGAAAAGCGCCAAAACCGCAACTTACTTCGCACATTCCCCTGCAAGTCTATTCGAATGCCATCCAGGCAGTGGCGGATCCACCCCTGTGGTCAACGAACGTAGCCCTCACTGTTTTCAGCGCAACAGCCTACGTGGCGCCCAAGTCGAACGTCATTGATGTTACGGGCGTGACGAACGGTCTCCCCATCCTGCTGGCCGTCGTTCACAAACCGTTTACCCTGCTTTTCAAGACGTACTCCTACGATGCCGACAAGGGAGAGGGCTATAATTTCCAGGCTAATTTCCAGTTTCGCGCCCACTCGTTTTTTATTCGGGCTGTGGGTGACCTCATCAAGGACCGCTATGAGGACACGGGCTACAAGGTTGTGAAATTCGAGAAGAAGACCAAGACCGTGGACGATCCGGCTCTCGGCGGCCAACACGAAACCGATGTCTCGGAATTGACGGTGCAGCATCCCGGGAACAAACCGAAGACCCTCGTGTTGGGACAAGCTGGCGTGGAAGAGGAGCCGGTGGCGCAAGTCCGCTGTGATGTCGCCAGTCCAAATCGCGAATACCGCCGCGGACAGTTGATCCAGTGTACTGGTAAGACTTACAAAGTCGTTGACATCGATCTAAAGCAGATGGTAATCGTTGACTCACAGACAGGGAACCCGTACACCATCAAGTCTCAGCAGTAGTTTGACTTACACAGAAATCCCGAAGATTATTCTGGTTCGGTATGGTGATACAGGGCCTGCGCGCGATGCCTCGGTGAGTGGAGAACGGAATGGAGAATCGTCTATGACAAGAAGAATCTTATTGGTGTTGCTCACGAGCGGCGCATACTTGATCGCGTCTAGGAACCTGCCTGCCGCAACGGCAACTTCCTCATCCGCCAGTTCCACAAGCCCGGAGCAGGCTGCCCGAGAAGAGATCGTTCGCCGTCAGGAAGCTCAGATCACCGCCCGTAAACTGATCGATGACGGGGAGAAGCTTTACTATAGCGGCAAGTACCAGGAGGCCATCGACAAGCTCGAAGAAGCCGTCAAGATTCTCCCACGTGCAAAAGCCACGGAGATCGATTACAGTCGGGCACTACAGGGTTTGACCACCTCGTACTCGCGCCTCGCCGATGCCGCCTTCCAAGCCGGCGATTACACAAAGGCCCGCCAACTAGCCCAAAAGGCGTTGGAATACGACCCCAAGAACCGAGCCGCTGAGAACGTCATTATCAAGACCAAAAAGTTCGAATCGACGCCGACCACTACTGCAGCACGGTACCCGGCCCCTACCACCAGTTCTTCCGGGCCTGCGCCTGACAAAGACCCCGAGTTCCTCGCCAGAAAAGACCAGATTAAGAAACTTTTTCGTGAAGGCAAGATCCTGATGAATTCCGGCCAGTACGACGAGGCTGAGCGGCGTTTCCAACAAATTCTCCTGCTCGATGCCTATAATGCGGATGCCTCCACCCTGCTCCGCTCTGTCGACAAGGCGCGCAATGATATCGCCATCGGTGCCGCTGACGAATCTCGCGCGCATCGTCTCTGGCAGATCGAGGACGCCTGGGTTCCGCCCCTCAGTCGTGAGGTGCAGGCCCCCAAACCCGACAAAGACGTCGGCGTCATCGGTCGCGAGGCCGTGCGCCAACAGGGAATCCTGCGGAAGCTGAACGAGATCATTGTCCCCGAAATTAATTACCGCGAGGCGGTGGTCAGCGACGTCATCACTTTCCTCAGCGACGAAAGCCGACGGCTCGATCCCGAGAAGATCGGTGTGAATATCGTCTTGGGCGGTGGCATTACGGCCCCAACCGGCCCTGCCGTTCCCCCAGCCGCGCCACCCCCTGCACCCGGTACGACACCACCGGAACCCGGTACGGCTCCTGGTGCCGGAAATGAGATTGAAGGCCGCAAAATCACGCTTTCCTTGCGCAATGTTCCGTTGATCGAGGCTTTGAAATATGTGACGACTCTCGCCAATTTGAAATACCGCGTCGAATCCAGCGCGGTGATCGTCCTGCCAATTGATGCGCCGTCAGGCGACATGGTCACGCGCATCTATCCCGTCAATCCCGGTGCGTTTAGAGCTTCTGTGGAAGTCACGAATTACACGGCGGTCACGACGCAAACGCAGCAAACTGGTGGCGGAGGCGGTGGCGCGGCCCAGTCGGCGCCCGCGATACAATCTGGACCGTCCTCCGTGCTTCCCCAAGTCAGTATTTTAGTGGAAACTAATACTATTAAACAAATGTTCGTCGACGCAGGCGTGTTGTTCCCCACGAATTCCAGCATTTTTTACAACGACCGCACGAGTATCATCGTCGTCCACAACACAGTTGAGAACCTTGAGGATTTCGAGCGCATCTTGGCGACGTTCAATGCCATCCCGCCGCAAGTCGAAATCGAGGCCAAGTTTGTGGAGATTTCCCAAAACGACCTCGATGAGCTTGGCTTCGACTGGCAAGTGGGCACCAAGCAGCTTGGCAGCTTCGATGCTACCGGCGGCAACGGGACTGGATCCTTTCCTCCCGGAAGTGGTGCTCCCGGATCCTTCGATGTGACGCCCGGTCTACGAGACTCCACCGCTATCCAGGGAAATGCGGTTGACGCCCTGCTGGCGGGCGCTGGTTTCGGCGCCGTTAACTCGGGGGCGGACCAAATCGGAACCATTCGCGGCATTTTGACCAACCCGCAGTTCCAGGTCGTTATCAAGGCGCTCTCCCAGAAGCAGAGCGCCGACGTCCTCTCGTCGCCAAGGGTTACCACGATCAGCGGCGCGCAAGCACAAATCCGTGTCGCGCAAGAGTTCATCTATCCCACAACGTTCAGCACCGCTACTATCCAACAGGGTCAGGCTGCCAACGGCTTCGTCGGTACCACGCAACCCACGATAGTGCCATCGACTCCGAGTGCTTTCGCAACTCGACCGGTCGGCGTGGTCTTCAACGTCACCCCGTTCGTGGGAGCCGATGGTAACACGATCAGCTTGACCCTCATCCCCCAGGTCACGGATTTCCTTGGATTCATCAACTACGGTAACGTCATCAACTTGGGTACCGTCACTACTGCCAACGACATCAAGCAACCGCTGTTTTCCACCCGCGATCTGATCACCAGCGTGGTAATTTGGGACGGTCAAACGGTCGTTCTGGGCGGTCTGATCACGGAGCAACTGCAGAAGATTGATGATAAAGTTCCTTTCCTTGGCGACATTCCGATGGTCGGACGCCTGTTCCGCACCAAGACCACCGTGCGAAACAAACGCAACCTGCTGATCTTCGTGACCGCGCGGCTGATCGATCCCGCGGGCAATCCGATTCATCGCACTCCGCTGACTGTCACTGCCCGTTAGCGGCTGCGTCCATTCGAACAACCCGGCTTCAGGCCTCAATTCTGGACCGGGTTGTTTTATTTCCAGCGGCGTGATACGTTCGCCGCACCATGCCTGAGACCGTCCTTCTCTATGATGCGTATTCGCTGATTTACCGCGCGTTCTTCGCCATTCGCATCCTCACCGGACCGGATGGCGCGCCCGTCAACGCCATCTACGGGCTGACTAAAATGCTCAGGAAAATGGCTGCGGATCACACGCCATCCCATCATGCGGCTGTCTTTGACCTTGGCGCCCCACAGAAGCGGCTCGCCCTGCTGCCGAGTTACAAGGCTCAGCGCCCCCCCACCCCACCCGCTCTCGAAGAGCAACTTCCCGCGATACGCGAGATTCTCCAAGCGCTGCACATCCCGATTGTGGAGATCGAGGGCGACGAGGCGGATGACATTATCGCCACGCTCGCGGTGCAGGCCGCGAACACAGGCCGCGGCGTGCTCATTGCCAGCAGTGACAAGGATTTCATGCAAATCGTAGGGCCGCGCATCCGTCTTCTTCGTCCGGATGGCAAGGAAACTATCATTGTCGATCCCGCCGGCGTCAAAACGCGCTTTGGTGTCGCCCCTGAGCAGATGGTCGATCTGCTCAGTTTGCTGGGCGATTCGGTCGATAACATCCCCGGCGCGCCCGGCATCGGCGAGAAAACTGCCGCCCAATTACTGCAGGCATACGGGACCCTGGACAATCTTCTGGCCCGTGTCTCCGAGATTGTCAAACCGAAGCTGCGCGAGACGCTGGTCGCATCCGCGGAGAGGCTGCGGGTCAATCGACAGCTGATCGCACTCCAAACCGATGTTCCTTTGGTCTTCGATCTGGAGACTTTGAAGGTTCAGCCACCGGATACGGCGGCCCTCTCCGTTCTCTGTCGTCGATTCGGGTTCAAATCCTTGTTGGCGGAGTTGACAGCGTCAGCCGCAACGGGAGAGAGGGACCTCTTCACAGCAAAATAAAGCGGCGGTCCCGCTTGCGCAAGTTCGCCGCCCGCTGCTCGAATCCCTCCCGGCCTAACCGCCCAGCGAACCGATGACGCTGATCAGCGGCATGAACATGGCGATGACAATGGTGCCGACGACGACGGCCAAGAACACGATCATGATCGGCTCCAGCAAGGAAGTAATTGCTGTCACCGCATTGTCAACTTCATCATCATAGACGTCGGCGACTTTCATCAACATGTCAGGCAGGGCGCCGGTTTCCTCGCCAACGTCCACCATGCTAATCACCATCGGCGGGAATACCCCCGAGGCTTCCAGCGGTGCCACAATGCGTTCGCCCTCCTTCACAGAGTCGTGGACCTGCGAGACGGCCTTCGCGATGACAGCATTGCCCGAGGTCTCGCGCACGATGTTGAGGGCCTGTAGAATCGGCACGCCGCTGGCGATCAGTGTCCCCAACGTGCGGGTGAAGCGGGCGATACCAACCTTGCGGATCAGTTGTCCAAACACAGGCGCGTTCAATTTGATCTTGTCCAAATAGAACCGTCCCTTCTCCGTCTTGCCGATCATCTTGACCGCGATCACCAGGGCCGCGATACAGCCGGCAACGAGCAGAATCTGATGCTGTACCAGATAACTGATCTTCATGACGAACAAGGTCAGTCCCGGCAGCGATTTGCCTTCCAGCAGGTCGCTGAAGATTTCCTGGAACTTGGGAACAATGACGACCATCAGGAACGTCACGATTGTCAATGCCACGAAGATGACGACGGCCGGGTAGACCATCGCCGAGATGACCTTATTCTTGATCTTCTGGGCCTTTTCCTGAAAGTCCGCAAGTCGCCCGAGAGTGACATCGAGTACGCCGCCCGCTTCGCCGGCGCGCACCATGTTGACGTAAAGGCGGTTGAATACCTTCGGATGCTGGGCCAACGCTTCGCTGAAAGTACTGCCTGCCTCAACGCTCTCGGCGATCTGTTGCAACGTGCGCTTGAGCGTCGCGTTCTTCTCTCCCTTGCGCAGCACATCGAGACCGCGCAGCAAGGGCAACCCCGCATCGATCAGTGTGGCCAATTGGCGCGTAAAGGCCGTCAGGAGTTTGGTCTTAACTTTCCCAGAATTAAGGAAGTTGAGATTGATGCCACCAAGCCCCTTCTTGGCCCCAGCCTTGCCTCCCCCCGGCGCGGCGCCTCCTGACGTCTTGGCGCCCTTCTTCATTGGCGCCTTGTCGGTCTCGGCCACATTTGTGGGGAAGTAGCCCATTTCACGAATGCGGCTCACTGCCGACGTTGTGTTCTCGCTCTCCAGAACGCCGGTAATTTCCTTGCCCCGCGTATCCAATGCTACATAGCTGAATTTTGGCATGGACCATCCTCCGCGCCTCTCGCCCACGGCCCGGTGGGCGTCCGCGCTGTTATGATGTGTACTTAAGAACCTCTTCCACGGTTGTCTCTCCATCGAGAATGCTGCGAATGCCGTCTTCCCGCAACGTCCTCATTCCCAACTCCAGTGCGCGGGCGCGAAGGACACCCGCGGGCGACCGCATGTTGATCAATTCACGAATCGGCTCCGACATGACGAGCAGTTCGAACAGACCTTTGCGGCCTTTGTACCCCGTTTCGTTGCATTCCATGCAGCCCTTGCCATAATAAAATGGACGACCTTGCGTGTCTTCCTTTGTCAGCGCCAACTCGGACAATACCGCCTCGGTCGGCTCATAAGCGATCCGGCACTTCTTGCAGGCTTTGCGTACGAGACGCTGGGCGAGGATGCCTTGCAGCGTGGAACTGATCAGAAAGGGCTCGACCCCCATGTCGATCATGCGCGTGACCGCGCCGGATGCGTCGTTGGTATGCAGGGTCGTAAACACCAAATGACCCGTCAGTGAGGCTTGAATGGAGATTTGCGCCGTCTCCAAGTCGCGCATTTCGCCGACCATGATGATGTCAGGATCCTGACGGAGAAACGCACGCAACGCCCGCGCGAACGTCAGGCCGATCGCCTCATTGATCGGCACTTGCATGATGCCCTCAATGTCATACTCCACGGGATCTTCCGAAGTAAGCAGCTTCATGTCGATCGTATTGATGCGCTTCAGGCACGAATACAACGTGGTGGTCTTTCCGGATCCCGTTGGCCCTGTGACGATGAAAATGCCATTGGGCACCTTGATGACTTCCTTCGTCTGCTCGAAAATTTCAGGCGGCATCCCCAGGCTTTCCAGCTCGAGGTTGACCACCGAACGATCCAGAACACGAAGCACCACCGATTCACCGTATTGCGTCGGCAACGTCGAAACGCGCAGATCCACCTGCTTCCCGCCGATGTTGAGCTGAATACGTCCGTCTTGCGGTAGGCGGCGCTCGGCGATGTTCAGGTTGGACATGACTTTAATGCGCGAGATCACCGGCAGCGCCAGATGCTTGGGCGGTGGCGCCATTTCATACAAGGCTCCGTCTACGCGATAGCGAATCTTGAATTCGTCTTCAAACGGCTCAAAGTGAATGTCACTGGCGCGGTCCTGAATCGCCTGGAACAGGATCAAATTCACGAACCGCACGATGGGCGCCTGGCTCGCCAATTCCTCCAGAGCCGCGGTCCCGCCCGATTTCGTCGCCGTCTCGACGACCTCCGCGGAAGCGAGCTGCGACTCCATGTCCTCCAGCACATCTTTCAGGGACTCGCTCTCTTCACCAAAGAAACGAAGGATCGCGTCCTCGATCTGCTTCGAAGGTGCGACAGCCAGTTGGACGTCCTTGCCGAGGATGAAGGAAAGCTCGCCGACAAGCTGCGCATTGTACGGGTCCATCACCGCCACGGTGACGGTGTTTCCAGCGATGGCGACAGGCACCGCCCGATACATGCGCGCCACGCTCGAAGGCATGATGCGTAGCACGGCCTTGTCAATGTCGATGTCCTCGAGGTTCAGGTACTCCAGGTTCAGGTGCTCGGCCACGGCGCGCAGCAACTGTTCCTCGCTGACCAGACCGAAATCGATGATGACTTGCGAGAGCGGTTTGCCGGTGCGCTCGTGCTCCTCCTGCAGCTCGCGAAATTGGTCGGGGCCGACCAGATTACGCTCGCGCAGCAGTTCGGAAAGTATTGCGCCTTCACCTTCGAACATGGTTTACCGCCTCCCGCCTTCGCCTTGCAGTTTGGCGACAATGGCCTGTGGATCCTGCGCGATGGTGATCAGATCGCCGTAGCTGATCAGTCCCCGCTCGTACAAGCTCATCAGATTCGAGTCGAGTGTCATCATGCCGTACTTGGCCCCCGTCTGGATGTCCGACGTGATGCGAAAGGTCTTGTTATCGCGAATCAGCGCCTGAATTGACGGCGTCGTAATCATAATCTCGAAGCACGCCACCCGCCCCTTGCCGTCCGCTCGAACGAGCAGTACCTGGGAAATCACGGCGATGATCGAGGACGCCAACTGCGTGCGAATCTGTTCCTGTTGGTCCGTCGGAAAGGCATCGACGATACGATCTACTGTGCGCGCCGCACCCGTGGTGTGTAGCGTCGCAAACACCAAATGCCCCGTTTCCGCCGCGGTGATGGCGGCTTCCATCGTTTCCAGGTCGCGCATTTCACCGACCAGAATGCAATCCGGATCCTGACGCAAGCCACGCCGCAACGCTTCGGCAAAATCGGGCACGTCGACTCCCACCTCGCGCTGCGTGACGATGCTCTTCTTGTGCGGATGATAATACTCAATTGGGTCTTCGATGGTAATGATATGGCAATCTTCTTCCATGTTGATGATATCGATCATCGAAGCGAGTGTCGTCGTCTTGCCGGAGCCAGTCGGTCCGGTTACCAGAACCAGCCCACGCGGGCGAAATAGAATGTCCTTCACAGACGGTGGCAGGCCGATTTGCTCGAGCGACATCAGTTTGTTGGGGATCTGGCGCAGCACCATGCCGAAGTGGCCACGCTCCTTGAAAACGCTGACGCGGAACCGCGCCATTTCGCCGAAAGCAAAGCCGTAGTCAGTGCCACCCTGCTCGCGGACCTTCTGAATATGGGCCTCGGAGGTGATCGCTTTCATGATGGTTTCGGTGTCCTCCGGTTGCAGCACCGGCAAATCCATGTGCACCAGCTTGCCGTGCAACCGAATGACGGGCGGTATGCCAACATGAATGTGCAAATCGGAACCGCCCTCATCCACCATTACCTGCAATAGGTCTTCCATTTGCGCCGACATAAGCAACTCTCTCCGTTCTCTAAACTGTTTATCTGGCCACGTGAACCTTATCCTTCATCGCCCGCCGTGATGGAGATGACTTCTTCGGGCGTCGTAATGCCCGCCATGATCTTGCGAACCCCGTCCTCGCGCAACGTCCGCATCCCCAATTCACGGGCGCGGGCGCGAATAACGTTCGAGGGCACCTTCTCGTAAATCAGACGCCGCACCTCATCGTCCACCGAAAAAATCTCGTAGATGCCCATGCGCCCGCGGTAGCCCGTCCTCGAGCATTCATTGCAGCCGTTGCCGCGCACCAGGGTGGCATTCTTCATCTCGTCTGGATTCAGCTTCAGCACTTGCATCTCATAGTCGGTCGGCATGTACGGCACGCGGCACTTGGGGCAGACCTTGCGGATGAGCCGCTGCGCCATGATCGCCTTGACCGCGGAAGCGACGAGGAACGGCTTCACGCCCATATCGACGATACGCGTCACGGCCGAAGGCGCGTCGTTCGTATGCAGCGTCGAAAACACCAGGTGACCCGTCAGCGCCGCCTGCACCGCGATGTTCGCCGTTTCCAAATCGCGAATTTCACCGATCATGATGATGTTCGGCGCCTGACGCAGAATCGAGCGCAAGGCGGCGGCAAACGTCAGGTTGATGTCCGCATTGACCTGCACCTGGTTGATGCCGGTAAGTTGGTATTCGACAGGGTCTTCGACGGTAATAATCTTGCGGTCGGGCTTGTTGATTTCGTTCAAGCAGCCATACAGCGTGGTGGTCTTGCCGGAGCCGGTGGGACCCGTCACGAGGAAGACGCCGTCCGGCATGTTGATGATCTTGGTCATCGTCTCCTGATCGTCACTGAAAAACCCGAGGTCGCCCAACCCGAGCAGCAGGCTGGTCTTGTCGAGAATACGCATTACGATGCTTTCCCCGTGGTTGGTGGGCAGACAGGACACGCGCAGATCCAGCGTGCGGCCCATCACCGGAATCTGGATGCGACCGTCCTGGGGAACGCGCTTCTCGGCGATGCTCATGTTGGACATAATCTTGAGGCGACTGATTATCGCGGCCTGTAACCGCTTCGGCGGATTGTCCACTTCTTGCAGCACGCCATCGATGCGGTACCGCACGCGCAGCCGCTTTTCCAGCGGCTCAATGTGAATATCGCTCGCCCGGTTCCGGTACGCCTCCATGATCACCAAACCGACGAGTTTGATAATCGGCGCGTCGGCATCTGTTTCGGCTATGTCATCAAGTTTCTGCTGCGCCGCTTTGTTCGTCGGCAGGCCGAAGTCCACTTCGCCTTCGGTGATCTCCTGCAGCATGTTCTCGACGGTATCGTCCGCGCTGCCGTAATAGCGGGTAATCGAGTTCTCAATGTCGTTCTTGGCGGCAACAACCGCCTCCACGTTCATCCGCAGGATGTACCGCAGACTGTCCACCGTATCAACGTCCAGTGGGTCGCTAATCGCAACCGTGAGTGTATTATCGTGCTTGGAGATGGGGACGACCTTGTAGCGGCGGGCGACGTGCTTCGGTACGAGGGCGAGAACCTCCTCGGGGACGCGGTACTCTGCCAGGTTGATCGTGTCCATGTTGAACTGGCTGGCCAGCGCCTTGGACACGTCCATGTGACTGATGCGCCCCTGTGCAACCAGCGCATCGACAAGACCCACCCCTTCCGCCTTGACTCGTTCCTTCGCCTTCAGGATGTCTTCGTGCGAGATAAGTCCGACGTCGCGGAGGATCTCAACAATATATTCGTCTTGAGCCGGCATATCCTTCGTGAGACTGCATCGGTTCTACCAAACAGTACCGCTTGCGCGCCAACCCGTCAAGAAGCCGGGTCGTCACAACCCACGAACCGTTAATGGGTTGAGAATACATTTAGCCGCCCCGCAATTTGCGCTGCAGGATTTCCCCCACCAGTTGGGGATTCGCCTTCCCCTTGCTCAACTTCATGACCTGTCCCTTCAGGAAATTGATCGCCCCTTCGTTCCCGGCTTTGAAGTCTGCCACGGATTTGGGGCTCTTGGCAATCGCTTCATTGACGAATCCCTCAAGCGCACCGGTATCGCTGACCTGAACCAACCCTTTTTCCTTCACGATCAGGCCCGGGCTCTTTCCGCTATCAAACATCTCCGCAAACACTTCCTTGCCGATTTTTCCACTAATCTGTCCACCATCGACCAGGGCTACCAATTCGGTGAGATGCTCTGGCTGAATGGCACACTCGCCTATGGTCCTTTTAGCCTCGCTGAGTTTACCAAGGAGCTCGGTCATAACCCAGTTCGAAATTGCCTTCGGATTCTTCGAGGCCACCGCTGCCTTCTCATAATAACCCGCCAGGGCGGTGTCCGCAACCAGTACGCCGGCGTCGTATTCCGGAAGGCCGTACTGCTTGATAAAACGTTGCCGCTTCGCCTCCGGCAGTTCGGGTAACAACTTCCGAGCCGCGGCAATCATCTCCTCGCTGACGACCACAGGCATCAGGTCCGGATCGGGGAAATAGCGATAGTCGTGCGCATATTCCTTCGTGCGCATCACGAACGTCCGTCCCGCCGCGTCATCCCAGCGGCGGGTCTCCTGGGAAACCTTCTCGCCCTTCTGCAGCGCCGCCGTCTGCCGTTGAATCTCATAAGCCAGGGCTCGGCGTACACCCGAGATGGTGTTCATGTTCTTGATCTCGACCTTCTCACCGAATTCTTTTTGGCCGATGGGCCGCACGGACACATTCGAGTCACACCGCAACTGGCCCTTTTCCATATCGCAATCGCTAATCCCACCGCTCACGAGAATCTCCTTCAGCGCAGTAATATAGGCGAAAGCTTCCTCGGGCGAGCGCATGTCCGGCTCGCTCACGACCTCCATGAGGGGGACGCCGGCCCGGTTGAAGTCTACGCCGCTGGTGGTTTCAAAGTGGGTGCTTTTGGCGACATCCTCTTCGAGGTGCGCTCGCGTGACGCCGATCGCCTTCGTCTTTCCGCCATCCAACTTGATCTCCACCGCGCCTTCCGCGCAGAGGGGCAGGTCATACTGCGAAATCTGGTAGTTCTTTGGCATGTCGGGATAAAAGTAACTTTTTCGATCCCACTTGCTGAACCCGGCAACTTTACTCCCAATCATTAGACCCGTCCGGATCGTTTTGCTCACGGCCTCTTCATTCATGACCGGCAACACACCCGGATACCCGAGGCAGACCGGGCACACCTGCGTGTTCGGTGAACCGCCGAACTCCGTCGCGCAGCCGCAGAACATCTTGCTCTTCGTCTTGAGCTGTACGTGGACTTCCAACCCTATGACCGCTTCGTATTGCATGTCGCTATAAATTTGGCCGCGCCTTATGCCATTCGGTTGCCTGCTCGTACGCGTGGGCCACGCCCAAAACCGTTTCCTCGCCAAACGGCTTGCCAAGGACCTGTAGCCCGATCGGCAGCCGCGGATCGTTCGTGAAACCGCAGGGCAGGCTCACGCCACAGATGCCCGCCAGATTCACGCTGATCGTGAAGATGTCGCACAGGTACATTTTTAGTGGATCATCCGTCTTTTCGCCGATGCGGAAGGCGACCTCAGGCGACGTGGGTGTCACAATGACATCGCATCGTTCAAACGCTTTTTCGAAATCCTGGCGAATGAGCGTCCGCACCTTCTGCGCCCGCACGTAATAGGCATCGTGGTAGCCCGCGCTCAGCGCATATGTGCCGAGAATGATGCGCCGTTTCACCTCGGGCCCAAACCCCGCGCCGCGCGTTTTGCCGTACATGTCGATGACATCTTCGCCCGTGACGCGCGCTCCGTAACGCACCCCGTCGAATCGCGCCAGGTTTGCGCTCGCCTCCGCCGTCGCAATCAAATAGTACACCGCCACCGCGTAGTCGGTGTGCGGCAGCGAAATCTCCACAATCTCCGCTCCCAAATCCTGCAATTTCTTGATCGCCGCGCGCACGGCCGCCTCAACCTCGCGGTCCATGCCGTCGATGAAGTACTCCTTCGGCAAACCGATGCGCAGCCCCTTCACGCCCTTCCCGAGCCCCGCTGTGTAATCCGGCACGGGTTGCGGGACACTCGTCGTGTCATGCGGATCGTGACCCGCGAGCACACGCAACATCAACGCGCCGTCAGCGACATCCTTCGTGAATGGCCCGACCTGATCCAGTGACGACGCAAACGCCACGAGTCCGTAACGCGAGACGCGACCATAAGTGGGCTTGAACCCCACGCAACCACACAGCGATGCCGGCTGCCGAATCGATCCGCCGGTGTCGCTGCCAAGCGCCGCAAATGCTTCATCCGCCGCGACCGCCGCCGCGCTCCCGCCACTCGAACCTCCGGGAATGCGTTCCAGATCCCAGGGATTGTGCGTGATGCCCCAACTCGAGTTCTCCGTGGAGCTACCCATCGCAAACTCATCCATGTTCGTGCGTCCCAGCAGGATCGCGCCCGCCTCGCGCAGCCGTTGTACCACGAACGCGTCGTAAACGGAGGTATGTCCCTTGAGGATCTTCGAGGCGCAGGTGCAAGGTTGGCCCTCGACGTTGATCACATCCTTGATCGCGACGGGGACACCGCCCAGAAGTTTGCCGTTCTTGGCGATGCCGCTGCGGTCGATTGCGTCAGCTTGCGCAAGCGCATCCTCGGCATCGAGCCAAAGGTAGGCTTTCAGCTTGCCGTCGACGGACTGGATGCGGTCGAGCAGCGATTGCGTCGCCTCGCGGGCAGAAACGTTCCCGCGCCGCAACTTCTCGCGGAGTTGATGGATCGTCAGCGTGTGCAGGCTCATTCGACTATCTTCGGGACAATGAACAAGTCACGGGCCTGCTCGGGCGCGTTCTTGAGTATCGTGGCGCGGTCGATTGACGGTCGCACTTCGTCCCGGCGGAGAACATTCGCCAGTGGCGTGGCGTGCGCAGTGGGTTCCACCTTCGAGACATCCAATTCATTGAGCTTGGCCACGTACGCCAGAGTGTCCTTGAGCTGCGCGGAGATCTTCTGTTTCTCTGAATCGCTCAGATGCAGGCGCGCCAAATGGGCCACGTACCCAACGTCAAACTGGTTGGTATCATTCGCCATATTGAGGAACGTATCATAGCGACGAGCGACTGGCTTCCTCAAGTAAAATGCTCGCCCGAGCCGTCAGCCAGGCGCTTGCCATAGATGATCGTGTACAGAATATCGTCGGAACCGTCGGGCTTGCGAAAACGTGCCTCGCGCTGCAATTCCGCAAAACCCAATTGCTCGAAGAAGTGATGCGCCGGCGTATTCTCCGCGCTCACACCAGCGTGCACGCCGCGCACATCCGCAGCGCGAACCCGTTTGCAGAACGCCTCAACCAGCCGTTGCCCCAGCCGTTGACCGCGGAAACCTTGCCGAACATTCACGTGCAAGTGCGCCGGATAATCGTCAAGCGCCGGGCCAGTCCGATGTCCACCCTTCAGCCACAAGCCAAGATTAGCACGCAGGAGACGCACGGTCTGCGGATGCCACAACGTCCCGCGTAGAAGTGCCTTAACGAGAACCACAGGAACGATCCGCCACTTCATGGTGCTCAGAAACCGTTTCGTATCGAGGCAGCCCGTGACATAGCCGACGACATCGCCACCTTGATCCGCCACGAACGTCGATTGCGGTTCATGCTCCGTATAATAATTCGTGAGCAAATCCCCAAAGACCTCTCGATCAGGGAAAAACCTCTCAACAGGTTGGCCCGCATCAGCCGTGTCGCAGCAAATTTGCCGCAAACCAGCACGGTCCCTCGGCTCATACGGTCGAATCTGCAGGTCCACACCCATGCGCAGGGAGGTATCGCATGCACCGAGTTCATTTGTCCAGTCGAGCCTTGCTTTTTTGGAAAGGCCCAAGGAAACTCGCTCGCTATGAACCGAACCGTGACCCTCTGGTGTGCTGTTTTGTTGCTCGCCCTGCCGGCCATCGGCGTCGCCGACCCCGGTAATCTCGTTTCCTGGTTCAGCAGCAATCCCAACGAACTGACCTTCACCTGCCAGACCGCCGTGGTGAAACTCGAGATGCTGGACACGTCCGTCGCCCGGGTCCGGATGACCAGCCATGGCGTGCCGTTCTCGACGAGCGCCTCTTTCACGGTCGTGCGCAGCTGGCCACGGCCCGCCATGAGCGTCACCGATGGCAGTATCCTCATCGTGTCCAATGCCGGCCTGCGCGTGGACATCGGCAAGACGCCGTTCCGTCTCACTTTCCGCAAGCCTGACGGCTCGACGCTCTTGACCGACGCCGACCTGTCCAGGTCCAGCAACAGCACCGATGAACGGTCGGTAGACTTTGCCATGTCGACGGGCGAGCAGTTTTACGGATTGGGCCTCGTCCTCGGCAAACCGCTGAGTTATCGCGCTCAATCGCGTGAGCTCTACAACGCGCGCGTCGGCTTCCACTCCGGCGCGATGACCGACATGGCGGTACCGTTGGTTGTGTCGTCGCACGGCTACGGCCTTTTCGTGGACAACACCTTCCGTCAGGAATGGAACTTCAATGATACGGGCGCCAACGCCAGCCACTGGCGGGTGGCCGTGTCCGATGGCGAGATGAACTACTATTTCATTCGTGGCGACGCTCCCGCCGAAGTCCTCGACCACTACACGCAGATGACGGGCCGCGCACCGCTGCCGCCACGCTGGGCGCTCGGTTACATCCAATCGAAATACGGCTTTCACAATTGGGCCCAGATGTTTTCGGCCAAGGACAGCTTCCGCACAAACGATCTGCCCTGCGACGCCTTGGTACTGGACCTGTACTGGTTCGGCACGTCGTCGAAGCAGATGGGTAGCCTTCAATGGGACACAAACGGCTTCCCGAATCCCGCGAAGAACATCGCCACTCTCGGCGCGGCGGGGCTCAAGGTCATCACCATCCACGAGCCTTACATCAACAGCGAGAACGAGCCCGCCAAGTCCAACTTCCTGGACGCCGCCGCCAAAAAGGCGCTGATGACTACGAACTACCCGGACTGCACCATGCCCAGCGTCATGAATGGCTTCTTCGGCAATGGCGGCTACATCGACTTCAACAACCCGGCCGCCCGCGGTTGGTTGTTCGAGAAATTGCGTCCGATCATCAACGATGGCGTCGCGGGTCACTGGACCGACCTCGGCGAGCCGGAGAAGGACATCGTCACCGATTATTCCTATGATGGCCGCCGCGAACTGGAACTCCACAATGTCCAGAACCTACTCTGGCATCAAGGTCTCGCCGAGGGTTACGCGACCAATTTCCCGAACCAGCGCCTCTATATCATCAGCCGCTCGGGATTCGCCGGCGACCAACGCTATGGCGCCGCACACTGGAGCAACGACGTCGGCGCCGATTGGCCGACGCTCGCCGCCCATCCGAACGCCCTCTGCAACTACAGTCTTTCCGGCTTCAGTTACTTCGGCAGCGACATTGGCGGCTTTACCGGCATCCCGACTGACGAATTGTACATCCGCTGGTTCGAATTCGGCGCGTTCTGCCCGGTCTTTCGCGCGCATGGGAAAGTGAAGGACGGCAAGCGCATCACACCGTACGAATTCGGCGACACCGTCCGCGACATCTGCCGCAACATGCTGAAGCTCCGCTACCGCCTGCTCCCCTATCTCTACACCGCCGCCCGTGAAACCACCGACACGGGTCTCCCGATCTGCCGCCCGTTGCCCCTTGCGTATCCCGGCGATACGAATGGACAGAACGACGGAAGCGAGTTCCTCTTCGGCCCAAACATCCTCGTCGCGCCCGTCACGACCGAAGGCGCGACCGCTCGCAGCATCTACCTTCCTCATGGCAATTGGATCGACTTTTGGCATGGCGAGGTCCTGACGGGTTCCGTCACCACCAATTGGCCCGCGCCGCTGGCGCAGATTCCGCTGTTCTTCCGCGACAACTCCATCACGCCACTCGGTCCGGACGTCGCCTCGACTCAGTTCGACGACGGTTCGCGACGCGGCCTGCGTGTCTACTGCAGTTCCGTTGCCGACAATGATCTTTACGACGACGACGGCGCGTCCAATGGTTATCGCAAGAACGAGTTCGCCATCACCAAGCTCCATGCAACGTCGTCTCATGCCACAGTCTCCATCAACATCATCGGCGCCGTCGGCGCCTACGCCAGCCAACCGAAGCAGCGCGCCTGGAACGTCGAACTCTTCTGCACAAACTCTGTCACCAGAGTCACCGCCGATGGCGCCACTCTCAAGAAGCTTGCCAACAACACCGCCCTGGCCACTGCCAAATCCGGTTATGTCCTCGACGCCCCCGAAAAACTCCTGCGCATCAAACTGCCCTCCGCCGCGATCACCCGGCCGCACAAAGTCTCCGTTATTCTCACCGATTGAACCGCATGCCCCGAATCCATTGTAGCGGCGGTCTATGACCGCCGTTTTACTCCCTTACCTACGTCTCATTCGCAAGTCGTTGGTAGGGGCAGACAGCCGGGCTGCCCGTTTCTCGCCAAACGAACCGGATTCAAAAAATCCACGCCAGCGTTCTAAGTCTCTATCCTTCTGATGGATGCGCTCAAAAAGGCAAGCCGGCAAATCCGGTTCGTTTCGCAGAAACACATGTTCTCGCGCCCTCTCCTCCCCCGAAATAAGCACTCTGTCTTGGCCACTTATCCACACGGACATCGCCTCTCCCCTTGGGGGAGAGCTTGGTGAGGGGTATTTGCATCCACGTGGCGAATTTCCCTATGTCAAAGAACCGATCCGAATATACACAACCCGCTATAACTTGTCTAGCAAAACAATCGATTTACGATTACCAGGCAAAGCCCCCTCGAGAACAGGCCAAACGGGTGGTTGCTCGACGATGACGTTTCCATCACAGTCGAGGGCTGGGACGGGTTGAGGGTATCGTGTATGATAAATTGATCTCGCATGACGGAAAATCAATTCAGAACTGAGAACCAGCGAAGAGCAACCCTCACAGAATCGGAAAAGAAGAAGATTCTTGAAGTCGATCCTTCGTTTCACGGAATCGCTCGGGCGACCTATTTTGACAATTACGATTTGCCGTGCCCGATAAAAGTTGAGGTGGAAACAAAGGAGAATAGCTCCAGGGCGGTGGTCCTGAGAAAGACGCGGCACGGAAATGTCGAGATGGAAGTGGAGATGTTTCGAGCCCTGAAGGAATATGGGTTGCCGGTTCCTGAAATATTATCGGACCCGTTTCAAAATGAAGACGGCAACTCTGTAGCGATCTATTCTTTGTTGGAAGGAGAGAACCTGCAAAAGCTGAGCATGCGTTCCGCAGATAATTTACAGGAGGCAAAGCGTCTGCTTGTAGAGGCAGTCCTAGCCCTCATGGGTGCCAGTAGCTTCATAGCGAAACACGAAGTATCCAAATCGCTGCCACAACGCAGCCTGCAAGTGGAATTGGCGGCGATAAAAACCAGTCAGAGCCTGTGGTCCAAGGAACCGATATTTCAGCTGGCCCTGCAACGAATTGAAGCCGTTTTGCCGGGCGTAACTACACCGTTGGTGTTCAGCAATGGTGACTACCAGCCAGGCAACTTTCTTGCGAAAAACGGACAAATTACCGGATTCCTCGATTTTGAATCCCCGGCATTTCAGGATCCGTTAATGGGATTCGTGAAATACCCGATCTACGACCTCCATCCGCTCGCCAAAACCGACGTCATCGAGACAGTTCTGGACGCCCTGAAATTTACCAAAAGAGATTTCTCCATTCGGCTGGCCCTCGGTTGCCTGAAAACACTACAGAAAGAGATTCCCGTCGTCGGCGGAGAGGTCGACAGTCGCGGATACAGAGAGCGTGTTTTGGCGTTGCTCGGGTCGGCTCTAACTGATTTCGTCTAGAACCTGTCGACAGAGCCCGTATCGACTGAAAACCGAGTCCATTTATAATCGCTTCCTGACAAATGCACAATTGCTAGACTGGCCACCACTGCCCGCCCGCGTTGCTTGACGCTCACGGAGCGTTGTAGTAGCCTCCGCCGCGAATCATCATGCGTCTGCACAAGAAATTTGCCATCGCCCTGCTCAGCGTAACGGCGTTCGTCTTCGTTATGCCAGTGAACGCTCCGGCGGCGTTGATCTGGCGCAAGGGCGAAGGGTGGACCTGGGAACACGAGGGCGTCACCACCGGAACCAACCCATCCGACCAACTCAAGATCGCCCAAGGCCTGCAAGCCAAGAAGCAGTACCGCAACGCGATCGACGCGTATCGCCGTGTCATCAGTCGTTGGCCGCTGTCGTTCTCGGCGCAGGATGCGCGGCTCGGCGAGGCCGAATGCCTCGGTGCCATTGGCTACCACTACAAGGCGTTTCAGCAATACCAGGAGCTGATCAAGAAGAACCCCAACACGACGCACTTCAATACCGTGCTGCAACGGCAGTACGAAATCGGTAATCTGTTTCTCGCGGGGGAACGCCAAAAAGCCTGGGGCATCCGCTGGCTGCCTTCCCTCGATCGCGCCGTCGAGGTGTACGAACAGGTGGTGAAGAATGGCCCCTACAGCTCCGTCGCCCCCGAGTCGCAGTTCCGCATCGGGTTGGCGTACGAGAAGCAGCGTGACTATCTCGCCGCCGTCCACGCCTATGAGAAACTGCTCGAGCGTTATCCTAAACTTCCGCTCGCCGAAGGAGCGCAGTTCCAGATCGGCTGGGAGTACAAGAAGGAATCAGCGCGCGCCGAATACGACCAGAACGCCGCGAACCAGGCGATTGCCGCCTATACCGATTTCCTGCTCCGCTACCCGAGAAGCGACAAAGTTCCGCTCGCACAGGAATACCTGACCAGCCTAAAGGGGGAGCAAGCCCGGGGATTGTTCCACATCGGTCAGTTCTACGAGAAGAACCGCCGCTATAAATCCGCGCTCATCTACTACAACGATGTCATCGAGAAGAACCCCGAGTCCAACTGGGCCACGCAGGCCAAGGACAAGGTCGCCAAACTCACGCCCCTTACCGCGGAGAAGACCGCCACGCCATGAATTGCCGCGCTTGGGCGAGCAGTCGCGACCGGATCCCCGGTAGTATCCGACTGTGGAGGGCCACGCTCCGTCGTGGCCGCATTCAGCGAACGGACGCGACGGAGCGCGTCCCTCCAAGCAACGAATTAAGACACTGCCGAATCTCCAGCGGCATTGTCGCTGTCCAGCTCTCACTCATCTGTCTCCTGGCGTTTGCCTGCGCCGGTTATCATGTCGGCCCCGTGACGAAGCGAAATTTCAAATCCATCGCCGTCCCGATGTTCCGCAACACCACCCTCCGCCCCCAAATCGAAGCCCAGATTAGCAACGCCATTATCCAGCGGCTTCAACAGGACGGTTCCCTGCGCATCGAATCCGAGCCGCGTGCTGATGTCGTGCTGAAGGGTTCCATCACGAAGTACAACCGCCAGGCCTTGCGCTCCCTGCGTACGGAAACTGGCGTCCCCCGCGAATACGAGATTACCATCACCGTGCGTTTCGAAGCCACGGACCGTCGCACGGGCGAGACGGTTCTGAGGCTCACCGAGGTGGAAGGTAAGTCCGACGTCTTTATCGGCGAAGATCAGCAAAGCGCGGAAGAGCAGGCCTTGCCCTTGATCGCCGATGACATTGGCAAGCGAATCACCGGGTTGTTGGTGGAGAGCTGGCAGTGAACAGCCGCAACGTCGAATGCTGAAAGTTTACGCCTTCTTGGCGACTGCAACTTTCAGGTGGGCGGAAAGCCGCGACTTCTTGCGGGAAGCATTATTGCGATGGATCACCTTGGTCTTGGCCGCCTTGTCGAGCGCGGAACTCAGTAAACGATACAGCTCGTTAAAATCTTCCGACTTCTTCGCGGCCACGGCCGCAAGGAACTTCTTTTCCAACGTGTGCAACCTGGATTTAATCGACTTGTTTTGCGCCCCTCGACGGAGGCTGGCGCGCGCTTGTTTCGCTGCGGAACGTGTATTGGCCATGGTAAATTATCCGATGAGTCTGCTGTGTCGTTGTTCGTTGGACGGCGCGTCATCTTACGTGCCGACCCGCAAAAGTCAACGGGTAAAATCGTGCGCTTTCTAAAGCTCTTACTCGGCATTTTGCTGCTGCCTGCCTGCGCCGCGATCACCATGACCGCCTGGCGGCTCGGCGGTCAGGTGTCCTTTGCTCCTCACACCCTGGCTGACCCGGCATTGTGGGCGTTTGCCGGGGGCTACGCGCTCTGGCTGGCGGTGTTCGTGTTCCTCCCCAAACCGATGCGGACCTATGTGCTGGGGCATGAACTGACCCACGCAATTTGGGCGCTGATGATGGGCGCGCGGGTCGGGGGCTTGAAGGTGAAGAAAACGGGTGGCCAGGTGCGCACGAGTAAAGCGAACTGGTTCATCGCGCTCGCGCCTTACTTTTTCCCATTCTATGCCATGTTGTTCATCGGTGTGTTTTTCATCGCCTACGCCATCTGGAATCTCACCGCGTACCTGTGGGTGTTGTTCTTCCTCGTCGGGCTTGGTTGGAGCTTCCACGTGACCTTCACGCTGATGATGTTGCTGACCGTGAAGCAGCCCGACATCGAATCGCAGGGCGTCCTCTTCTCCGTGGTCGTCATCTACTGCATGAACCTGCTGACCATGGCGCTCACCGTCGCCGCGCTCTCCCGCTCGGTGACGTTCGTGGCGTTGGCGCAGTCGCTGGCCGGCAATCTCGTCACCGCCTATGGCTGGACTCTCGACAAGCTGGTCGTCTTGTGGCATGGTGCGGTCGCTTCCGTGAGCCATACACAACAGCGCTGACGCCGTTTGCCAAACGAGACATGAATCTCACCGAAATCCTCAGTTCAGAACAAATCGTCCCGCGCCTCGCCGCCGCCGACCGCTGGGCCGTGATCGACCAACTCATCGACGTGCTGGTGCGCACCCACAAAATCCGCGCGGAGGACAGCGACACGGTACGCAAGGCGGTCAAAGACCGCGAGACAAGCAAGAGCACCGGCATCGGCTACGGGATCGCCCTGCCCCACGCGAGCGTCGCGTGCATATCGGATGTCGTCGCGGTCTTCGGGCGGCCCACACACGGCGTGGAATTCCAGGCGCTCGACAATCAGCCCGTCACGATGTGCCTGCTCTTCCTCACGCCCCAGGGCCAGTTTCAGAAACACCTCCTGCTGCTCTCCAGTTTCGCCCGCTTCCTCAGCAACAAGGAGAACCGCCAGAAGCTGGAGACCGCCCAGACCGCTGAGGAAATTCTCGCCATCTTCCGTTCCGCAACCTAAGCTCGGGTTTAATGTCCTCCGCGCCCGACATCCTTGCCGACGCCGTCGAACGTGCGTTGCGCTCGGCCGTTGGCGCCGAAAACGCCGGCCCCGCAATCATTCGTCCCTGTGCCGACCCGAAATTCGGCGACTACCAGGCCAATGGCGTGATGGCGCTTGCCAAACGCCTTGGCCAGAACCCGCGCGCGCTGGCCGAGAAAGTCATCGCCGAACTCCAGTTTTCCGACGTGAGCGAGCCGCCGACCGTGACGGGCGCGGGCTTCATCAACTTCCGTCTGACACCGTCGTTCGTCACACGGCAGATCGCCGCAGCCACAAATGATGAGCGTCTGGGCGTGCCGACAGTCGCGCAACCGAAAACAGTCGTCATCGACTTCAGCTCGCCCAACGTCGCCAAGCCCATGCACGTCGGCCATGTCCGCTCGACCATCATTGGTGATTGCCTCGCACGGGTCCTGCGCTTTCTCGGTCACCGGGTCATCACCGATAACCATCTCGGCGACTGGGGTACTCAATTTGGGATGCTCATTATCGGTTGGAAGCGGTTTCGCAATGATGAGGCCCTGCAGCAAGACGCGATCGGCGAATTGGAACGACTTTACAAGTACGTCAACGATCACAAAGAACTGCGCGATGATGCGAAGGCTGAGTTGGTGAAACTGCAACAAGGTGATGCTGAGAATCACGAGATTTGGCAGAAGATCATCGACCTTTCGATGCAGGAGTTCAGCAAAACCTACCAGCGTCTCGGCGTGTCCTTCGATCATACGCTAGGTGAGAGTTTCTACAACCCGATGTTGAAAGATGTGGTCGAAGAATTGAAACGCCTCAACCTCGCCCGTGAAAGCGAGGGCGCGATGTGCATCTTCTTTGAGGACAATCCCGAGCTGAAGAAGACCTCGCCGCTGCTCATCCAAAAGGCCGACGGCGCGTTTCTCTATGGCACCACCGATATGGCGACCCTCAAGTGCCGTATCGACCAGTGGCACCCTGACGAGATCGTTTACGTGACCGACGCGCGCCAGCAACTGCATTTCAAGCAGGTTTTTGCCGCGGCACGGAAGTGGTGGGAAAAGCCTCCGGACCTGCGGCACGTCTATTTCGGCACCATCCTCGGCGAGGATGGCAAACCGCTGAAGACTCGTGACGGCACGCCCGTCAAACTTGCCGATCTGCTCGATGAAGCCGAAGAACGGGCGTTGTCGGTCGTGACCGAGAAGAATCCCACTTTACCACTGGTTGAGCGTCAGCAAATCGCTCGCGCGGTCGGTATCGGCGCGGTGAAATACGCGGATCTCTCCCAGAATCGCACGACGGATTACGTGTTTAGTTGGTCAAAGATGCTCGCGATGAACGGCAACACTGCGCCCTACATGCAGTACGCATACGTTCGGGTGCAAAGCATCTTCCGCAAGGCCGGCGCGACCAAGGCCGACATCGCCACGGTGTCATTGGAACACGCCGCCGAACTCGATTTGGCCAAGCACATCCTGCGATTCCCCGAAACCCTGCACGCGGTCGCGGAGGACGACAAACCCAACTGGCTCACCGGCTACCTGTACGATCTTACCGGAAAGTTCAGCGCCTTTTACGAGAACTGCCCGGTGCTTCAGTCCGCCGAGCCAACGCGTTCGTCCCGCCTCCTGCTCTGTCGCCTGACGGCGGACGTTATCAAGCGCGGCCTGAATCTTTTGGGCATTGAAGTCATCGAACAGATGTGAGCAATACCCCTCGACACGTTCGCAAAGTCCGACTACCGTAATGGTTGGTCGCAGTTGAAGACAGGTTTTTTCAAAGGAGTAATTCGGTTATGACTGGCATTGAATCTCTTCACGTATCTGACGAAGTGCAATTCGGGCGCGATTGCGAAGCAACGCAAATCCCCAGTGGCGTGCGGATCGTCGTCCCCCAGGGCACGACCGCCTACGTCGGCCAAACACTCGGCGGCAACGTCACCCTGCAGGTGTCCACCCTCGGCCTGGTTCAGGTGGCCGGACGGAACCTCGACGCACTGCTCAAGGGCGGTGTACCCGTCGCGGAATCCACCGCGGCTTCCTCTGCCGCGGAAGAGAAGCCCACCGGTCCCGCCGACGAGAAGGCGCTCTGGGAAGCGATGAAGCAATGCTACGATCCCGAGATTCCCTGCAACGTCGTCGACCTCGGCTTGATCTACGATGTCAAGGCAACCCCGCTGCCTTCCACGCGGAGCCGGGTCGATGTGAAGATGAGCCTGACCGCGATGGGCTGCGGTATGGGACCGGCCATTGCGGCACAAGTGCGTGATCGTTTGCTGGACGTTCCCGGCGTCGAGGAAGCCGACGTCCAGATCGTCTGGGACCCGCCCTGGAACCAAAGCATGATCACCGACGACGGCAAGAAACGTCTCGGGCTTTGGTAATTGCCCGGCGAGGTTCAGCGTCTGACCGTTGTCAGTTCCTTCCACGGTCCATACCAGCCATGATCATGCAGGCGTGGTGAATCGCCACTGAGACAATAAAGACCATTCTCCGGCGGCCCCGTTCCGACGATCACCCGCGGCGCGCCCTTCGCATTCAGGCTGCGAACCAGCGCCGGCACGCAGTACCGAATCTGCGAGCCAACCTCGTAACTCCAGAGTTGCCGATCCCCCTTGCCCGAGATGCAGTGCACGCGCCGTCCCATTGTGCCAATCAGGACATCGGGTACACCATCGCCGTTCACGTCGGCAATCGCCGGCGCTGACATGACTGCCTCACCCAGGATGCCCGTCCACTTCGGCTTGCCCGTTTTCAAGTCGAGACAAACAATGTCTCCCTTGGGGTTCACCACAACTCCCTCGAGAAACCCATCGCCGTCGACGTCTGCCACGGCAATCCCATTGTGCGTGCGCGAGCGCGTCGGGGAAAACTGGTAGTCCCACAACTCCTTCCCCGTTTTCCCGTCGATCGCATAAACGAAACCGTTGTCAGACACAGCCACCACGTCGTTCCGCCCATCACCGTTGATGTCCACCAGCGCGGGCGCGGACGGAAACGGATCGGATACGGGAAACTGCCACAGTTCCTTGCCATCGTTGAGCGACAAGCAATGGAGCGCTCCCTTCCCGTCCCCGATAAAAACAAATTCCTTGTCCACCGCGGCCGGCGCCACTACTTCGGCCATGGCCGTGGCCCACCGTTGTGTGCCGGTCTCCAATGAAAAAGCATAGAACCCTGTCGCGCCGTCGCCGACCACCACCACGCCTTGTCCAATTGTCGGGGCGCCAACCGCTGCGTCCGCTTCACCCGGCAGTCGCGCCTGCCACACCACGCCGCCATCGCTCGCGCGATACGCCGAAAGCTGACGCGTCTTCGCATCGGCATCGACTACCACACCCTGCCCTGCGGCAACGCCAACGTACGGCGACGGTTGCGCCGATGTCTGGACTTTCCAAATCGGGTCGTGCCGTTCGGGATCATACGCCGCAATCTCGCCCGCAATCGACTTCGTGAAGACCCGCCCATCCTCAACGGCAAAGGGCGCGTCAAAATACGCGGCACCATTGTTCACCCATCGTTTCCGCCCTCCAACCCACGAGAAGCAGTTGATCTTCCGCCCCGCGCCGACAACCACATCGGGCGTGCCATCGCGGTCGACATCGTCCAGCGCGTACCCGCGACCTGTCTCCGCGTCGAGCTTGATGCGGCCGATCTCCGAGCCATCGCGTCCCGAGAGACAAACGAGCTGGTCCGGTCCGTAATTGAAAATTAGATCCAGCACACCGTCACCGTTTACATCGGCCGCGTGCGGCGTAATGACGAGGTAGTCCGTCTTCCACAATTGCGTCACGCCATCGTGCGCAAAACAAGTTGTCGACTTTTCACCCACCACGATCTTTTCAGGCTTCCCATCGCCATTGAGATCAAGCCAGAGCGGGAACTCGGCTTTCATGCCCACAACCTTATGCTCCGCCATGGAGACCGCCGTATACGTGCGCACGTCGCCGGCGGCCTGCGGCGTGGCCAACAGCGCAAACAGTTTGCCATTCTGTTCGAGGTCTTCGATGCGGGCGGGATAATACAACGGCGCGCCAACATCGACTTTCCAGAGCAATTCTCCCGTCTTCGGCTGGAGGCAGTATAGGCTATGGTCGAGACTGCCGACCAACAGTACGTCCTCGCCAGCGTCGCGCGCCCACGCCACCGAACTGTTGATCCGTCCGACCGCGCGAAACTTCCAGAGCAACGTGCCATCCGCCCCACTGATGGCGTACAGGTTCCCGTCATCCGAGCCGACAAACGCGTCCGGCACGCCGTCTCCATTCACATCCTTCAGTAGCGCGGGGCCGTAAATGGCCCCGTGCGTTTCGAACGTCCATAAGGCGCGACCGGTTTTGCCGTCGATGCAATAGACGTTATGATCGGTCGAACCGACGATGATGTCAGGGGTGCCATCATGATTCACGTCGGCCATCGACAAGGGTGCCTGCACCGCATCGTGCGTCCGAAACACCCACAGGGGAATGCCGTTGCGGCCCGAAAGACAGTAAATCCGGCCATCGTCGTCACCAGCGACAATATCGCCAATCCCATCACCATCGAGATCGGCGACCACCGGCACGGACATGACGTTTCCACTCGTCTGCGCTGCCCACAACGTGATCGATGGTAGGGTGAACAGCATTGTGTTCGTTTGATGCGTGGCGACGTTCACCTCCAGCGTCTGAGCCAGGAAGTTGTCCTTGTGAGCGAACAGTGAGTACCGTCCCGTCGGTAGTTCCTGCTGGATCGTCGGCCCTTGGAATGTTGCATGAAAACCATCGCCACCGGTCACGGTCACACCAATATCCGGCGGGTCGGTTGTGATGGCCAACGAACCCTTGCGACGCAGCAACGCAACACTCATCGTGCGACTCTCGCCAGGCTTGGTGTTGAAGCTGATTTGTTTCGGGTCGTACAACGGCTCGTTCTCGACGAGGATTTCATGCGCCCCAGCCTTCAGGCTCAGGCCCGATTGCATTTCGGAATCGGACAAGGCGGAATGATCGACCGCCACCATCGCGCCCGGTGTTTCCACGCTCAGGTGCAGTGCGCTGGGACGACTGTTCAGATAGAGAATGATCCCGTGGATCGTTGCGTAGAGCACGATCGTGTAGATCGTGAGCGCTTTCCAATGTTTCCGCAGCCGCCGGCCGGCGTAGTAGAGAACGCTGGCGGGCTTCGCTTCAATCGGCTCGCCGCTCAGAAACCGATCGATGTCACCAGTCATTTCCAGCGCCGTTTGATAGCGACGATCCGGCACCTTTTCCATGGCCTTCAAGCAGATCGTCTCGATGTCCCGGTGGACCTTGCGATTGATCTTGTGCGGGCGCGGCGGGTCTTCCGAAATCACTTGTTGCAACATCTGTATGACATTTTCGCCCTCGAACGCCGGCCGTCCGGTGAGCATTTCGTACAGCGTCACACCGAGCGAGAAAATATCTGAGCGCGCGTCGGCTTGCGAGGTTCTCCCGGTGGCCTGCTCCGGCGACATGTACCGCGGCGTGCCCATCACCTGGCCCTCCATCGTCAGGTGCATGTCCTCGCGGGAAATCTCCTTCGCCAGGCCAAAGTCGGTGATTTTCACCTGGCCTTCCTTGTCGAGAAGGATATTACCCGGCTTGATATCACGATGGACGATGCCCTGCTCGTGCGCGTAACGTAAGGCCCCGGTCGCCTGCTTCACGATTTCCAGGGCTTCGCGCGGTTGCAACGGTCCCCGAGCCATCAAATCGGCCAGCGATTGACCTTCAATGAAGGCCATCGTGAAGAAGTACTGGCCCTCATGGGAACCAAAATCGTGGATGGGGACAATATTGGGATGCTGTAATTTTGCTGCGGACTGGGCTTCGTAGAGGAAGCGCTGGACTTGGTCCGCTCGCGCTGAGGATCCCCCTTGCAATACTTTCAATGCGACAATGCGGTTCAGCCCTTTCTGACGCGCCCGGTAGACGATCCCCACCCCGCCACGCGATATTTCGTCGATAATCTCATAGCTGCCGAACCACGCCAGGACCTGATCGCCCGAGGGCGGGGGAGCAACTCTATCGGAAATCGTCCCATCTTGGGAAGGTCTGCCGGCAGGTGGGTCGGCGTGGGTTGGATCGGAACCAGCGCCAGACTCAACAATGGTGCGATCCGAGCAGTCAGGGCAGACGTAACGAGCGGTCAAGGGTGGATTCTCAACCGCCTCCGTCTTCCCGCAAATAGCGCACTGTACTTGGCTGGCCACGCAACCGCGCTCCTCACCGCGCCCCCGAACGCACGGATTATAGCGATGCGATGTGGCGGCGCAACAGGATTCAACCCCGTGATCGCCAGTTTTTGACTTGATGCCATCGACGTGCTGGCGCAGAATAAACAGTGGAGTCAATGCGATGCCTTATCTCGTGCGCAAGAAATTCGATGGTTCAGCGGCGGATCGCTGGGAGCTTACGGACAAAGCCCTCACCTTCGGCCGCGGCGACAATGCAGATGTGCTGATCAAGGACGAGCGGATGTCCCGCCAGCATTTCGCGGTCACTCCCCGCGACGGCAAGTATTTCGTGCGCGACCTCAATTCCACCAACGGCACGTATGTGAACAACGAGCCGATCACCGAGTGGGAATTGAAACCCAACGACAAGATCCGCGGCGGGCAAACCGTGTTGGTCTTCGAGTTGGAGAAGCCGAAGGGTGTCGCCACGGTGATCGGTGAGATGGCCGCGGGAGGCAAAGGCTACAAGACGTTGCTCGGTGAGATCTCGAAGGAAGCGAAGTAGTTCGTCTCTGCGGTCGCCGGAAATCCCCGAATTGTCTGGAGGAAGCCCTCCCGTCCACACTTCTATTTCACGCGCTTCGCGTCGCCCCAGAGGTCTTCGAGGCTGTAGCGCTGGCGAAGTTCGGGATGGAAGATGTGCACGAGAACGTCGTTGTAATCCATAACGATCCAGCGGCTGGGCGGGTAGCCGTCACGGTGCCGCGGGCGCATCCCTTCGTCGCGGAGCCGGCGACCGATTTCGTCCGCGATGGCTTTGAGATGCGGCTCCGAAGTGCCGGTGCAAATGAAAAAAAAGTCGGCGACGCTGGAAACGTTGCGGACATCCAGAATAATCGCGTCTTCGGCCTTCTTACCAAGGGCGATTTCGCGGCAGAGCTTCACCAATTTTTCGGAGGTCAGCCGGCTATTGCCCTTCACTGATAAAGCCTTCGCCTCCGAATATATGCATGTACCGCATCGGGCACAAGATAGCGTATGGATCGTCCGCTGGCAACTCTTGCGCGAATTTCGCGCGAAGCGACGTCGCAAGCATGACCGCGTAACACGTGCTGGCGCAATTGTCTCCGCGTGGCCCCATCCAGTCGCGGGTCGATGACCGGTTTCGGGTCGAACCCCGGTCGCGGCACGGTAACGAATGTGCAGAGTGTAACCAGAAGCTGAACCTCTCGCCAAAGGTGCAACTCACGCAGCGAGTCTGCACCGATGATAAAATAAAACTCCGCGCGTGGCTCGCGCCGTCGCAATTCCGTCAAGGTGTCCACCGAGTACGATTTGCCGCCGCGCTTGGTTTCGAGATCGTCAACCTCGAAGCCAGCGTTGTCACGAATCGCAAGGGCGATCATCCGCAACCGGTCCTGTTCGCTGGCCAGTTTGTCGACTGTCTTGTGCGGCGGCGTGGCCGACGGGATGAACCTCACCTGGTCGAGCCGCAACTGTTCCATGGCGTCCTGGGCGATGAGAAGATGGCCGAGGTGGATCGGGTTGAACGTTCCCCCGAGGATCCCAATGCGCTTGCGCCGCTTCATGCGCGGCCCTCGCACCGGGTTCGATATATGGAAGTCTGCATCCGAAAGAATGATACAATCCGCGCACCGCGATACGCAACGCATTTGAGTTTTGGTTGGACAAACTCGCAGTCGCCACGGAATACTTTCATCCAGTGGATGCGCGATCCCGAATACATCACACTTGATGACGGCAAACTGACTGTTGCTGCCGAATTTCTACCGTTGTTGCAGGCCGCGGGGCTTGATTCGTTCGAAAAAATCATGGCGTTGTCGGCGAAAGTCGTTATCCGCGCCGTACCGGGACGTTCGACGATACGCGTCGAACTGCCATTACCAACCGGGGGCACGCTGGTCGGTTACCTAAAGCGATACGAGGAGGAATACTTGTCGCCGCTCGATAAACTCCTCCGCCGGATCCATTGGCCGGGTAGTGATGATGAAGCGGCCCGCGAATGGCGCAAGATGCTGCTGCTGCGCACCCACAATTTCCTTACCGCCGTCCCAATCGCCACCGGCCAGCTGCAAAGAGGTGGCATCGTGACCAGCAGCTTCTTGTTGCAGCAAGAAATCCCCACCGGTTTGCCCACCGATGATTACATCGTTCAGAGACTGGCGACCGCTCCAGCGCACCGCAAATGGGAACTGCTCAGAAAATTGGGTGAACTGGCGCGCACCTTTCAGGATGCCGGATTCATCCACAAGGATTTCTACTTGAAACATATTTTTGTCGTGGAGCGCGGCGGCGATTGGGATCTCTACCTGATCGATTTGCAGCGCGTTCTCGGGCCACGAGCGCACCGACAGCGCTGGTACCTGAAAGATCTGTCGGCACTGGCTCATTCCGCACGACGGCGGGCGCGACTTTCCCTGCCGAACATCTTGCGAATCTACCTTGGCTACGCGCGGACGACGAAATTGCAGGCCGCCGACAAACGGTTCATTGAGATTGTCTGGCGGCGGGTCCGTAAGTTGCGCGGACGTCAACCAAAATACGGCCGGGTCTGGAACGCGGCGGAACCCTAAAGCGCCAGCGGTTTGCCCTGCATGTCGGCAGGAATTGGCTGGCCGCACAACCGCAGGAGCGTTGGCGCGACATCCAAAATATCCACCGGCGCGATTTGCCCCGCCTTCGTACCAGGCGCGGAGAGCAAAAACATAGCGTCCTGGGCGTGGTTGGCGTCATCCGGACCGGTGTCGTTCTCGAAGACGTGAACGGTGTTGTACCCGATACTGCCAATCGAGCGCCAGTAAAGGTCACCGAAAATCACCACCAAGTCGGGCCAGACTCCGTTACAGCGGTGGTACAGTTTTTCGGGGCGGTAAACGCGTGTGCCAATTGGCTTGCCGTTTTCGTCGCCAAGCTTCTCGAGCTTTCGTATCAACTCGTCGCGCAACGCCTCATATTCGTGTGGTTCGACGATCCCTTGCGGTTCGCGACCCTTCACATTGATAAACACGCGCGCATAATAACCGCCTTCGCTCCAGACCTTCGTCGCGCTCCAATCCACTTTGCCTTCCGCAATGAGTTTGCCGAGCGGCTTGGGTGGCTGGGGGTATTCACGCACGGTCAGGTATTTTTCCCGAATCAGCCACTCGTTGACGGCGATTCCACCGTCGATGCGCTTGGCGCCGTGATCCGAAACGACCAGAACCCCCGTCTTGTCGGGTTCGGGCAGAGCCGCCAGCAAGTTCCCGATGAGTTTATCGACATGAATGTAGTAATCCCGGATGGCATCGGCGAACGGCGAGCCCAGTTCAAATTTGCGATGCTGTGGATCAAAGAACTTCCAGAACGCGTGATGGATGCGATCGATACCCATTTCGACTAGCATAAAAAACTCCCACGGCTTCGTGCACACGAGGTGATTCGCCAACGCAAAGCGGCGGTCCGTCATTTCATAAATCTCGCGCAGCACCGGCGCCTTGTTCTCCGTGCGATAGTCCGAGACGTCCACCATGTACTGGTCTTTGCCCAGCACCTGATCGATCTCGTCGCGCAATTCCGCTGGATAGGTGTACTGGTTCGTTATCGGGTCCGGCGTCAGAAAGCAACTGACCATCGCCCCATTAACGGCCGACGGCGGATACGTCCCGGGAACACCGAGAACCACGACACGCTTGCCAGCCTTCGAGAGAATATCCCACAGCCGAGGCTCCCGTACTGCGGTCGAAGTCGCAAACGTCAGCCCGCTGTAGCTGTGATCTTTCCGGTTGCGGAAGCCATAAATACCCAAAGTGCCCGGATCCTTGCTCGACATCATACACGACCACGCGGGTACGGTGATGGGAGGGGTGGTGCTGTTCATCGTCGTCCACGCTCCCCGCTCCATCAACCCGCGTAAGTTCGGCAACTGGTCGCGCCACTTCCCAAAGACCAATGACGGCTCGGCGCAATCCAGGCCAATTACGAGGATTTTTTCAACGGAGCCCATGGTCGTGTCCTTTTTCTTGCGCCAGTCTCATAAGGCTGTTATACCACCCGCCCGTGGCTTCTGCAGCACAAACCATCACGCCCGCCGCGCGCATGCTTGTCATTGGACTCGATGGCGCGACGTGGACGAACCTAAAACCGCTCGCCGATCGCGGCGACATGCCGACGTTGCAACGGCTCATGCGCGAAGGCGCGTGGGGCACCCTGGATTCGACCATCCCGGCGTTGACGCCTCCAGCGTGGACGAGCCTGGTCACCGGCACGAATCCCGGAAAACACGGCATCTACCATTTCCGCCATACGGACCCGGGCGATTACTACCAGCGGCGGCTTAACAACGCGCGCGACATCCGCAGCTTGACACTCTGGCAACGGCTCGGCGCACACGGTAAGCGAGTCGGCATCATCAACGTGCCGCTCTGCCATCCCGTTTATCCTGTCAACGGGTTTATGACGAGCGACCCGTTCGCTCCAGAAGCTCCACAAGTCTCGGTTTACCCACCGGAGTTGGCGGCGGAATTTCGCGACTTCGTTGCCGATGTGACTGAATATCCGACCGCGCAGCCGACGAGCAGACGTTACGCGAAGCAAATTCTGCAGTTTATTGAGCATAACGAGAAAATCCTACTCTTACAGGCGGACACCGCGTTGCGATTGATGAAAACTCAGCCATGGGATTTCTTCATGGTGGCGTGGATGCTTAATGATCGCTTCCACCACTTCTGCTGGAGATTCTGCGATCCGTCCTTGGAATCCTCGCTGAAAACCGACGAAGAGAAGCAGATCGCCGCCCGTTGTCTCGCCACCTTGCGGCAGCTTGACACGCAAATCGGGCGTCTCTGCGAGGCTGCGGGCGATAACTGCGTGCTGGTACTGGCCTCCGACCACGGCGGCGGCCCGGCAATCCCCGCATTTTTTCACACCAACCACTGGCTTATCCAACGTGGTTATTTGCGGCTCCTGCCAATCTGGGACTGGCGACGGCTGGTGATTGGCAATTTGCCGCGTACATGGAAAGCGAAGTTGGGCGTCCCGATTGATTCCAAACACGGGCTGGTCGATTGGTCGCGCACGCGCGTGTGGGCCGATCCGTTGGAGTCGCGCGCGCTGGCGATCAACATTAATCGTGTCGGCCGTTTCCCCGAAGGCATTGTGCCCGAAGCGGAGTGCGAGGCGCTGCGCAACAAACTGGTTAAAGAATTGTCCGATCTCAGGACGCCGCAGGGTGGGAAGGTATTCGCGGAAATTCATCGTGGCGCCGATGTATTCCACGGGCCCCATAGCGTCAACGTGCCCGATCTCGTGTGTGTGTTGGACAAACCATTGGACGTCCCTGCGAGTTTTCGCCGCGACGTGCGCTCCTCCGTGTTGATCGTGCTCAATCGCCACAAACTCCGCGACGGCGGCCACGAACCGGAAGGTATCTACCTGTTGCACGGCCCGAACATCCGTCCCGCAGGCCGGTTGGCGGCGCAGTCAATTGTTTCGATTGCGCCGACCGTGCTCGCCTTGTATGGCTTGCCGATTGGTGATGACATGGACGGCGAACCAATCGTGGCTGCGTTGACCGACGAGTTCTTGCGCGCCTACCCACCGCATCGCGAATCCAAGCCAGCGTCCGCGGATACCCCGACTAACCCGGCGCAGCCGGAGTATTCCGAGGAAGATTCGGCCAAGATCGAAGAACGACTGCGCAAGCTCGGCTACCTTGACTGACTCAATGATGCTTCAACTTTCTTCCGTCGATTGCCAAAAGAACGGGATCCCATGAGTTCCTCCAGCAGCTTTTTGAGGGGGGTCGGTTGGCGCAAGCGTTTTTATCATTTCTGGTTCTGGCGTGTTTTTCGTCATCCGTTGCAGACCATGGCTCTGCGCTATTACAAAGGCGCGCCGCAAGTCCAAGAGGTTGAATTGCTCGATGGCCGCCCTCTTTGGTTGCGCGTTGGAACCTCCGACCGCTCCATCGTCTGGGAGGTTTTTCTCAAAGATAACTACCGTACGGAGCGAATCGAAGGCCGGTTGACATGTGTGGTCGACATCGGTGCGCAAATTGGCCTGTTTTCCCTGAAGATGGCTCCGCGCGCCGAGCGGATTCTAACGTTCGAACCTGAACCGGAGAACTTCAAACTGTTGTCGCGCAACCTCTCCGGCCCGCGCCACCGGCATGTGGAAACATTCAACAAAGCCGTGGCCAATCGCGCGGGCACGCTGCGTTTGTATATGGCGCCGTCCAATCCCGGAGCGCACACGGCCTTTCCGGCCGAGACTTCCGCCGTGGAGAAACATCAAGAGGTCGAGGCTGTGCGACTGCCCGACATTCTCGATGCTCGCAAGATTTCCCACATCGACTATCTGAAACTCGATTGCGAGGGCGCGGAATATGAGATGATGGCTTCGTTGGCGGAATGGGGATTGGATCGCATCTCTTATATCGGGATGGAATACCATCCTGTAAAGGACGCTTCGCCCGAAACGCATTCGGGTGAGGCAATGGAGAAACTGCTACGTCAACACGGCTTCGCGGTCCTGAGGCTGGCACAAAAGCGTCATCCTGACATCGGGATGCTGTACGCCGAGCGACCATCTTCTCCCACGCGATGAAACCGGTGCGATTCAAGTGGATGTGACAAATACTCACAGCCGAAGCCGCAACGTGGAGGCGTTGGCTTATTGCTACGCCTTTAACGTCCTGTTACTGATGAGCGTCGGGCACGGCTACCTCGCCAGCGTGCCACCTAGCACGTCGATGATCGGGTGGCTCGCGACCTTGCTGGCGTTCGTGGCAAACTTTGCACTACTGGCGCTGGTGCCGGCGTTACTGTCACTCGTCGCACTCATCTCGCGGCGGTTGTGGGTCATGTTGACTGCGGCCGTGATTCTGTTCGGCCTGCTCAACGTATTCATCTATGCCGATCTGGTGATCTATCAACTTTGGCGGTTTCACTTCAATGGCTTCGTCTGGAATCTGATTACGACGCCCGGTTCTGGTGATGCCACCATCGCCGGCAAAAGCACGGTCCTCTACACCGCCGGCAGCGTTGCGCTGATCTTCACCACAGAGATTGTTTTCGTCGCTTTGGTCCTGCCTTGGATCAGACGACGGCCTTTGGCCGCCAGGTTACAGAGTCGAAAAGCCTTCGTGGGCGTTGGTTGCGCGGTGTTGGCGCTGATTCTTCTCAATATCGCTGTGTACGACATTGCGGACCTTCGAGGCAACGTCGAGGTATTGCGAGTGAAGCAGCTCTTCCCGCTGTATCAGTCGGTCACGATGAAGAAGTTTGCCATCAAAGTCCTCGGAATGAAGTATTCCCCTGACATGCGGCTAAAAGTACCACCCAGTCAGGGCTCATTTTACTACCCGAAGGCACCCTTGCGGTTCCGCGCCGGCGGGCCGCGCCCAAATATTCTCATTGTCCCCATTGAAGGCGGCCGCTTCGACATGCTCACGCCCGACGTGATGCCGTTTCTTTCCCGTTGGAGTGAAAGCAACCTCGTCTTCCGGGAAAACTTCAGCACGGGCAACACGACCCGTTACGGCATCTTCGGCCTGTTGTACGGCATCTATGGCAGCTACTGGCAACGTGCTTTTGCCGAGCATACCGGCCCAACGCTGTTCAAGTCGCTACAAGGACTGGGGTACAAGTTCCGCATCCTCTGCTCCGCCAATATGAACTATCCGGAACTCCACAGCACCTGTTTCGTCGATGTGCTGCCAGACACCACCGACCAGTGGCAATGCGAGCGCGTGGACCGCGACGTATTCATGACCGACGCTTTCATCAAGTTTCTCGACCAGAAGCCGGCCGGCCCGTTCCTGGGCTTTGTATTCTACGACGCCTCGCACCAGCCTTACAGTTACCCGCCGGAGCATGCGATTTTCCCCACGGGAAATATGTCCGAGGACATCAACTACATTAAACTCGCTCGCGGCGAAGGCGACATGGCCCTGATCAAGAACCGTTACAAGAACAGTCTCCATTACGTCGACTCACAGATCCAGCGCCTCTTGCAGGCACTCGAACAGCGAGGGCTTTTGGACAACACGCTCGTGTTTGTAATGGGCGACCACGGCGAAGAGTTCCGCGAGTTTGGGTTGTTCGGTCACGACAGCGCCTTCCATCGCTATCAGACCCAGACCTTGATGGTGGCGCATATCCTCGGTGAATCGCCGCGCGCCATCAACCGTCTCACCAGCCACATGGACGTTCCCGCGACAATATTGACCTACATGGGTGTCGAGAACCCGCTATCCGACTACACGCTGGGCCATTCGCTGCTCGACGAGCACGAGCCGCCCTTTCTGTTCATCGCGAATTGGAGCACTGCGGCACTCGTTGACCGGCGATCGATAATCACGTTCGGACTTGAAGCCTATAATGCCGATACGACGATTCTCGACACGAACAACGTACCGCTGCCAAACCAACGTGATGCGCTGGCGGCCCGCAAGGGTGAGTTACTGTCGGCACTCGAAGGCATGCGCCAGTTCACGAAGTAGCCAGCTGCGACTAGCGCGCACTGCCGGCCTTTTCGAAGCAGGCAAACCAGTTCACAGAAACGTACTTGCGGAAACCCTTCGTCTCGACGAGCCGTAATCCAGAAGCCTCTCCCTCCTTCTGCAATTGCCAGTGGGAGACCGCGTGACCTCTCGGCTCGCCACCGAGAACCATTTGCTGCAATTGCTTGCGCCAGTGAGTAAAGCTGATCGGGTGATGAAACGAGACGAGGACTTTCCGTCGGGCGACGCGCGCGGCTTCGCGAAGCATGGCCTGTCGAGTTGTGGAGTCGCCAATGTGATGCAGGAAACGCCAGATAATCACACAGTCAACCGCTTGGTCACGAAACGGCAGGAACTCGACATCAGCGTTGGTGAATCCCACGGTCGGCCTGTCTCCGGCCATCCGTTTCGCCTCCTGGATCATGGCCCGGGAAAAATCGGCCCCCGTGTAGCGAAATCCCTTCGACGTCAGCAAGGGAATGAACCGCCCGGTTCCGCACGGCACATCCAGCACCAGCGCCTGCGCCGGTAAGTCAGCCAACCAGCTCTTGATAATCTTCTCCTCGCGATCATACCGCGTAAACCGCGACGGGTCCCGGGAGAGCCGGTACGCGGCAGCCATTTCCGGCGATTGCCAACTCTGTTTGGCCTTGTACTGGCCCGGTGGAGTGGAAGTGCTCACGACTTCTGTAAGAAGAGCGATCCGAAAGTGAACTCATGACCGGGATACTTCTTGTCGATCGGGAAGCGTTCACCCGTGTCATGAAATCTCCCGTCACCGATGGGCTTTAGTCCCGAGGCCGCAATCATCCCGGCCACTTCCTCAGCACTGCGAACAGCGCCGTCGACAGGTGCGTTCTCTCCAAAATCAAATGTCAGGGCAAACAGGCCGCCCGGTTTTAACAACGCCGCCAACCGCGTCAGCGTCAATTGCTGCGCCGCTTTTGGAATGTGTTCGATCACGCAGAAGGACATCACGCGGTCGAAGGGTTGCCAGTCGCGCGGCGCTTCATTCTGCGTGAGATCGAAGGTCGAGCCTTTCAGCTTCCAACCCCTTTGTTGCGCTACGGCATTCGTGTGCGCCGTCAACTTCTCATCCACGTCGAGGCTGAGCACATCGCAACCGTCTTTCGCCAGCCAAAAGAGCGGGATTGTCGCCCCACCGCCAAAGTCCAGGACGCGCATTCCTGGCCGAAAATCGCAGTACGCCAGTCCACGAGAATATTCCCAGAGCTTATTCCAGCGGATCCCCCTGAACCGCATGCGCAATGCCCCGTTGACGGCGTACGGCACGCGTTTCCACCAGAGTTGGCGACCGAACTGATTGAGCGCCTGTGCATGGGGAACCACTTCGAAGCGTTCGAGATCGGCGGGACTAATCGTCTTGTTAACGTCGGGCGGATACGCAATCATCTTGTTCGACTCTGCCAGAAAAATCGCCGTTGCGTCCATAAAAAAGGGCGATTAGACTGCCGCGCGCGTAAAGAACATGCCGAACACGGGAGACAACAGGCGATGATCGTACTCGGGCTGGGTGGCGCGGTGGGCCATGATCCTGCGGCGGCACTTGTTATCGACGGCAACGTCATTGCCGCTGCGGAAGAAGAACGCTTCCTGCGCGATAAGCACGCCAAGAGTCAGCAGGCGGAACAAGCGGCGTTGTATTGCCTCAGGCAAGCCCAGATCAAACCGACTGATGTTCAAGTTGTCGCCTATCCGTTTGCTCCGATCAGCATCTTCGGCCCCGCGCGTTGGCATTACGCACGGCGGCACTTCTACGCACCCGACCGCGCTCTGACGGCTCTCTTGAATGGCAACCGCCGTTTTCAGCGTAACAAGACCGATGTGTTCACGATGCTCCAGAAAATCGGCATTGACCCGCAAAAGATCCAGTTTGTCCCCGTCGAACACCACCTGGCACACGCGTCGAGCGCCTACCATCTCTCCGGTTACCGGGATGCGGCCATCATGAGCATCGACGGCGTCGGCGAATACTGCACCACGTGGTTTGGCTATGGCGAAGGCGGCGAGATAAAATGCACCAAGGAATTCTACGCACCCGACTCCCTCGGTGGCTTCTACGGCGCCGTGACGGAGTTTCTCGGCTTCGAGATGCTGGATGGCGAGTTCAAGGTGATGGGCATGGCGCCCTACGGTGACGCCAGCCGCTTCAATATCTCGCCGCTCATCAAGGCCACCGCGCAAGGATTCAAGATCAACACGAAACTGGTCAACTGTGTCGGTTGGCGCCGCTACAAGCGCGACGGCAAAGGCACGTTCTTCGCACAACGCCTGGTCGATCTCTGGGGCCCCGCGCGCCAGGGTGACGAAATCGACGAACCGTATGTCCACATTGCGGCGGCGGTGCAGAAAACTCTTGAAGACCTTGTGCTGGGCCTCACGAAATATCACCTCGGGGATTACATCAAGAAGTCGCAGCGCCTCTGCTACGCCGGCGGCGTGGCGCTGAATGTGAAGTGCAACAAACGGCTCATCGAATACCTTGGAAAGAACGGCGAACTGTTCGTCCAGCCGGCGGCCAGCGATGCCGGCTCGGCGCTGGGCGCAGCCACGTATGCGGCGCACCAACTTGGCGATACGATCAAGCCAATGCAGCATGCTTATCTCGGTCCCGAATACTCCAACGACGAAATTGAAGCGACGCTGCAGAAGCGCAACATTCGCCACGACAGGGTTCCTATCATCGATGTCGTCAGCGATCTGCTCGCCAAGGGCGAAGTCGTGGCGTGGTTCCAGGGCCGCATGGAATTCGGCCCGCGCTCGCTCGGCAACCGCAGCATCCTCGGCAACCCGTCGCTCAAGGGCGTCAGCGACCTGATCAATTCGCAAATCAAATACCGCGAACGCTGGCGACCATTCTGCCCGTCGATCCTCGATCGCGCCGCGCCCGAGATTCTGCAGTCTGCGCACCCGTCCCCCTACATGACGTTTACCTTTGATGTCGCCGAGAAATGGAAATCGCGCCTGAAGGAAATCGTCCACGTTGACGGCACGGCGCGTCCGCAAATTGTGACGCCGCTCAGCAACCGCCGCTACTACGAGTTGCTCACGAAATTCTACTCCAAAACGCAAATCCCCTGCCTCCTCAATACCTCTCTCAACCGTCGCGGTGAACCCATGGTCTGCTCTCCCGACGACGCTTTGAACATGTTTTATGGCAGCGACCTCCAGAACCTGGCGATTGGCGATTTCTTGGTACAAAAGTCCGCGTAGGGAAATGGTGCCAGGGGGGAGAGTTGAACTCCCGACCAACCCCGAATGCTTTCGGGGCTGCTCGCTGCCGTATTTCTGATCGCTATCTGCACTGCAAATGATACAGCGCTAGCTCCGGGTTCTTCTTGGCCTTCAACGTGCGCTCAAGCTGGCGAGCTTCCTCCAAGGACCCGCACTCCTTGCTGGCCAATACTTCGATATCGTCACCGAGACGCTGTGTGGTGTGCGTGTGACCTCGCCGATGCTCGGACAACCGCCTCTCGAGATCCGTAGTCGAGCCGATGTAATGCCGCCCGTTCGATCCCCTTAGGATGTAGACCCAAGCTGTCATAGGAAGACACTACTGCCCACAGAACAGTTGATCTCCCGACCAACCCCGAATGCTTTCGGG
>PLZV01000013.1:0-85185 GCA_003152315.1 Verrucomicrobiota bacterium | reverse complement strand
GTGCCAGGGGGGAGAGTTGAACTCCCGACCAAGGGCTTATGAGTCCCCTGCTCTACCACTGAGCTACCCTGGCACCGTTCAAATAGTCTATGACACCGCCCCGAATGCTTTCGGGGCTGGCACAATCTGCGAAGCGCCGCATGATTAGCCAGCCACCCGGAAATTTCAACTGCGTTTTCAAGCAGCGCATAGTTGCGCAGTCGCGCCGACCTGGCCGCCATAGCATGAAGTGCGACGACGGAAGCCCTGGCGAAGGCGGATGTCTTCCTATTTCTGCCTTTCACCCCTCTAAATACTCCCCGAAATGGGTTCGTTTTCCCAGAACGAACCCATTTGCAAAACCCACTGCAAACGGCATAAGTTCCTGTAAACACATGCGATACATCGAGAGATGGGCGAAAACAAAATGGGTTCGTTTCGCAGAAACGTATGGGGACCCTCTCTTCCTCTCGATACCGCCATGACAGTCGCAACCAGAGTGGTGGGGACGGCTGGCCCAGCTGTCCATGCTTGAGGTGCAACGCTCCGCTTGCCGTACTATTTGCCTCCCCCGTCCCGTTGAATGTTGGGCGTTGAGTGTTTCGCGTTGAACGTTCATTCGTTTTACCGACGCTACCCCACGCCATCACCCGTGTCCAGTAAAATAATCGTATAACGATAAACGCGCGGAAACCTCGACGCCCGAATGGCGTACCTCAGGGGACTGAGCGGAGCCAACCGTGCGTAGCGTGCAAGCTTTGGAAGCGTTTTCACCGGAGGCCCGTAAACATTCGGGGTTTGGGAGGGTGAAATCGGCCAAAAACACTGCCTTTGGGGATACCCCCACAGTGGCGTACTACGGCAACCTTCATACCCGCAATGCAGGTTGTACAGGTCTGACTCCATTCGTGGTGCCGGGTCAAAGACATCAACGTGCGAAGCTGGCTTGGGGACGAATACCGCCGCATTCGTGCTGGAGCTGTGGGAATCAGTCGGCGAATAAGCTACGGCATCCTGCAACAGGCGCTGAGGAACTACGCACTGTGGGTCGACGGAGCCGCTGGTGTAGAGGTTCGGTTGCCTGAAAACCGTTTGGGGAACCTCTGCTGAGGGGGTGCGCTGTCGAAGTCCACAGCGTGGGTTCGGGGTGGGTCTAGGGGTTAAGCACCCAGCACATCACGGATGTGTTCCTGGGGGATATAGTCTCCAAGCTTAAGACCAAATTCCGTTCTTAGAAATCGCCTGAAGAACTTCAATGAGTTCTCCATGTGGAAGGCTGTGGTCTTCGCGTCGGGGCTTGCGTACTTGTGTTGAATGCTATTGCGCTCGTCGTGCAGCAACTCCAAATTGGGGCGTTCGGGGAACTTGCACCCTTTACCCTCAAGAATCCGGTACGCTTCATAGATGGAGATTGTTTCTTTCGTATTATTCGGCTTGTAAATTGAAACCTTGAAGGCGAGAACGCGGGCCTTTAGGACTAGTTCCACTGCTTGATCGACATGAAGGATGGCGAACTTTTGGTCTAAGGTCGTATCGCTACGGAGGTGGTGAAACAATCCATGCTCCAAAAACTCGAAAGCACTCCGAAGCAGCGGAGAAGGAGTTGCCATGTTGTCCTAAGATGTGCGTCGAAAAACTATTCTTTGGCTTTGCGAAAGCCGGCGTCTACGTACTTCTCGCCCTTTCCTGTTATTGTGTACCTCCCAGCGCCCTTTTCCTTTTTCGCCGTCTCCATTACGAAGCCCTTTTTGATGTTGTTTATGATCATCTGGCTGATGTTTGTTAGCTCGATCTTTGCCTCGTAATAGCATTTCCGAACATCGGCTGGGGTGAAGGAGTCAAGCCCACGCTTCTTCTCCAGAAAATATGCAAAAGCTAATACGATGTCGGTGTGCTTCGTCAGCTTGTGGGTGTCAACAAACTCTCGTGCAGACAACTGCTTTCCTCCACCTGCGTCCCTTCTAAGGGAGGGACGGTCTTCGGGGGTTTCTTCGTCTGCGGCGCGCTTGGGCAAGGAAACCAGTGCCTTTAATTTAGCGAAGGTGGTTTCGACGTATCGTTTATCACCTCGGACTTCCAGTTCGAGGTCTCCGTTCTTTAGCCGAATCACGTATTCGAGTGCAGACATGCTTCGTTCTCCTTTGGTTATTCGCGCAGTGTAACAAGTTCTCGGCTTCAAGCAAGAGCCCCGAGAGGTGGTGGTAGCGCGGTTCGGCGCAGGTGGTCGGCATGGGCGAAATGCGTGGGGTGGAGCGAAGAGGGTCAGGGCTGAGTGCAATCCCAGCGTGTGCACCCTAGGACGATCCATCTGCGTAGTGGAGCGGGTCGGGGGAAAGGAGTCGAGAGGGAAACTGGGGCGGCACCCTGCCCCTGTGTCCCTATCGGTGCTGTCGGGTTGTACTATGAACCGTCGGGGGTAAATAGATTTGACAGTTCTTGCGCTAGTGATTCGTTCTACCAACACTATGCCAATTCATGCTGTGAGTATCGGTAATTTCAAGGGGATCGCAGGCGTAACGGAAGTTGTGATCAAACCGATAACAATTTTTATCGGCGAAAACTCATCAGGGAAAAGCACGGTAATACACGCACTGGCGAGCCTAGCTCAATCGGTTCGGTTGCCGAATGATACGCGTCCGCTGATTCTTGATGACGAGGTTGCGACAGTTCACTTGGGACGATTTATAGAAGTAATGCACTCGAGGAACTATAACGATGCGATATGTCTGGGCGTGAACGTTGGGACGAAACCACTGACGGTTCTTCGGGCGTCGAGTAGCGAGGAGAACATTGAAGAGGGAATAGTAAAGGCGTGCTATGAGTTTAAGAGCACGAAGACAACGCAAGATGTCTACTTACAGGGTGGAATGATGTCGTGTGGCGCTCGGCAGTATACGCTTAAAAGGGCGCGCGGGCGGCGACAGTACATACTGGAGTTGGCCGGGGTGGAGCCCGGACTACGGGTGTGGTCTGAGTCGGGGTTCTTAGTGATGGACCGCAGTATCCACAGGCGGACAGAAAAATCATTTAGGGAGTTCTATCCTTTCTTGTTGGGACAACGCAACATCGTCACGGAATTGAAGAAAGTGATGTATCTTGGGCCTTTTCGACAACCCCCACAGAGACGATACCAAACGAGAGGATCCTCACCTCGCGAAGTGGGGGCGCAGGGTGAGGCTACGATACCATTACTGGCGAATGAGGCGATACAATCACGTTCACGACGGCACATCAAAGAGATTGCGAAATGGCTGGAGGTTTCGACGGTTGCAAAGAATCTGAAGGTGCAGCGTGTGGCAGGTTCGGACCTCTTCGATGTTCTTGTAACGCTGAACGACGGACGGACGCATCCGTTGGCGGACGTGGGTTATGGCCTATCACAAGTACTCCCAGTGCTGACGCAATGTAGTTTCGCACCGGATGGCGGAACGTTGCTGTTTGAGCAACCGGAACTACATGTGCATCCCCTGGCACAACGCCCACTTGCTCGGGTGTTCATTGAGGCGGCAAAGCAAAAGAACCTTCACATAGTGGCCGAGACGCACTCACCAGACTTGTTGGGTGAGTTTATCACTCAGATTAGAAATGGGAACTTGATGGCAAGCGACTTCGCGGCGTACAGGGTCAAACGAATCGATCAGCAAACGAAAGTGGAAGAGATTAAGATCGAGGCCGTGACTTTGGCCGATGGCACGTTCGACGTTGACGTTTTCTACAACTGGCAGACGGGATTCTCAAGTACGGTATAGGGTTAGGAAACTGGGGCGGCTGTCGCCCGAGTGTTCCTTCGGCGCTTCTGGTCAAAATAGTTGTCACTCTTACTTGTCACTCCTCATGCGAAAATGAGGCGATTCAGGATGAAGTGAGACAAAATCCACAACTGGCGAAAGCCTTAATTTTACTGACTTAGACGACAGAAGCGCACATGGGATGAAATGAGAGAAATACGCCCTTTAGAATTATGAGTCCCCTGCTCTACCCCGATCGTCATCGGGGCTGGCCACTGAGCTACACCGGCACAATTCAAATCGTCGGTCATACCGCCCCGAACCCTTTCGGGGCAGGCACAACCCAAATGTTCCACCCCACCGCCCCGAATACTTTCGGGGCTGGCAATATCACGAAGAGCCGTAAGATTAGCGATGCGACGGGAAATTTCAAACGTTTTGTAACCCGAACCCTTCGGGGCGGCAATGTCAGGACCCCGAAAGCTCTCGCGAGCGCTGTTCGGCCGCCTTGATTGCCTCGGCGAAAATCTCCACCAACTTGCGTTCGCTCATCACCTTGAGCGCGGCCTCGGTCGTGCCGCCAGGTGAAGTCACTTTGCGGCGCAACGACTCCGGTTCCTCCCCACTCTCCACCAACAACTTTGCGGCGCCGTAAACGGTCTGAATCGCCAGCTTCTTTGCCAGGGCTTCATCCAGTCCGGCGGCAACGCCCCCTTTGATCATCGCCTCGGTCACGTAGAACACGTAAGCGGGACCGCTGCCACTCAGGGCGGTCACCGCATCGATCAACCTCTCTTCGACGCGCACCGTGATGCCCACAGCCCCGAGAATGGATTCGGCGGTCGCCAGGTCATCTTCGGTTGCGTAGGCGCCCTTCGCGAGGGCGGCGGCCCCGGCCCCGACCAGCGCCGGCGTGTTCGGCATGACCCGTACCACCCGCACTTTGCCACCCAATTCACCTTCGATCCGAGCTGTCGTCACGCCCGCGGCGATCGAGATGAACAACTTGCGAACTGTGGCCGCCGATTCCAAAGGAGCCAGAACCGCGGACATTTGTTGCGGTTTGACGGCGAGCAGTACGATGTCGGCGTCCGCGACCGCCTTTACGTTATCGTTCATGGTGCGGATGCCGAAGGTCTTCGCCAGGTCGCCCAATCGCTCGGGGCGTACATCCGCGGCGATAATCTGCGACGGCATAATCGTCTTTGCCGTCAGCAATCCACGAATCAAGGCTTCCCCCATGTTCCCGGCGCCGAGGAACGCGATCGTCTTATTCTTCAGGCTCATGTCGTTTTCGTTCTCCAAAAATGGCGGCGCCGATGCGCACCAGCGTCGCGCCCTCTTCGATGGCCACCTCAAAATCGTGGGTCATTCCCATCGAAAGCTCCCGCAGGTTGAACGCATCGCGAAGCTCCCGCAACCGGCGGAAGTAAGGTCGCGCCTTCTCCACTTCCTCCGCGACAGGTGCGATGGTCATCAATCCCTGGACCTCGAGACGCGGCAGTTTGTTGATCTCGGTGAGGGTGGACTCCAAATCCTCGGGCTTCAAACCAAATTTACTGCCTTCGCCCGAGACATTGACTTCGAGAAGAATCACCTGCGTTTTGCCCGCATGTTCGGCCCACTTGTTCAGCTCGCTTGCCAATTTCACGCTCTCGACGGAATGGATGACCTCAAACAAGGCCACGGCATCGCGCACCTTGTTCGTTTGCAGGTGGCCGATCATGTGCCAGTGAGCCCGGCCTGAAACAAGCGGGATCTTCGCCTTCGCTTCCTGCACTCGACTTTCGCCAAAAAGCGTCTGCCCGGCCCCCAGCGCGGCTTCGAGGCGTTCCGGCTCGATTGTCTTGCTCACGGCCACGAGTGTGATGTCTTCCGGCCGACGCCCCCCGCGCTCGGCGGCGGAACGGATGCGCTGGCGAATCTGATTTATGTTGTGTGCAACCTCACTCACGTCTAGATTGTATTCGGAAAGCGGCGTTCATCGCAAGCGGCGGTTGCAAACAGATTTGCGAACTGGTGTCCATCGTGTTTTTTACATAGCAGGAACCGAATATTACGTAGCAATAACCAAAGCTTGCACACGGCGTAGGAATCAATAGAATCCACACTTCAATGGCGCTTTCATCAAAGCTGGGCCATTTTAATTTAATCGAGGAGATCGCGCATGGCGGCATGGGCACGGTCTTCCGCGCGTTTGACCCCACCTTGAACCGTGAGGTCGCGATCAAGGTTTTGCGCGAGGATCTGGCGCATGACCCGAAGTTTCTTAACAGTTTCCTCGAGGAAGCCCGTTCCGCTGCCGCTATCAGCCATCCACACATCGTCCAGATCTATTTCGTCGGCGAGGAGACCTCCCAGTATTACATCGTGATGGAGTTGCTCCAGGGCCGCACGCTGCGCGATATCATTGAAAAAGACGGGCCAATGGACGAGGAGAAGGCGCTCGACCTGACTATGGAAGTGATCGAAGGGTTGCGAGCCGCCTACGTGAAACAGATGATTCACGGAGACATCAAGCCCGCCAACATCTTTATAACGGAAGACGTAGGCGCGAAGGTTTTGGATTTTGGCCTCTCGAAGCTGGCCAATGTCGATGTCGCGCCGGGGGAAGGCATTTGGGGCTCGCCCTACTACATCTCTCCCGAGCGAGTTGGCCAGAAAGCCGAGGATTTCCGCAGTGACGTGTATAGTTTGGGCGCGACGTTATTCCAGGTGCTCACCGGACACCCGCCGTTCGAGGCCGAGACACCGGAGGAACTTGCCGCAAAACGCCTCAACGAAAAACCGCCTCTGTTACGCGAACTGAATCCAAACCTCACGCGCAAAACCGAGGAAGTCGTCAACAAGATGCTCAATAAGAGCATTCTCCTCCGCTACCGTGATTACGACGCGCTGATGACCGATCTGAAGGAAGCCAAGACCGAAGCTACGGCCAAACGGCTCGGGGTCGATCTTCATCCCCAACTGCAGCCACCCCCGCCGACTGCGCCGTCGAGGGGAGAGAAATCTCAGCTTCCGCTGGTGATTACGACGGTGGTCGTCGTGCTGGTGATCGTCGCGGTGGTGGCCTACCTTTTCTGGCCGCGAACCGGGTCCGCGCCAATCCCTTCTCCAGTGCCCGCGCCGACAACTCCAATAGAGAAACCACCAACGCCAGAACCTATAACGCCAAAACCGCCAACGGTACTAAAACCAAAACCCGCGCGTCCCTACAATGTCGAATTCTCGCTAAGCGCGGCCAGCGCACCCGGCGCGCGCACAATCATCATCGCGGGTGATTTTAATGGCTGGAAACCGGAAACAGCCATCCCGATGCACAAGCAGGCCAATGGCGACTGGGCCGCCACCATCCAACTCCCGGCGGGACGGCACGTGTACAAATTGATTATCGACGGCAAGTGGATCGCCGACCCTGAAAACCCGGCGCAAGAGAACGACAATTATGGAAATAAGAATTCGGTAGTTGTGGTGGGCCAGTAGCAGTGCCGACGGACCCACATCTGACCGGCTTCATTGAGCGCTTCAACCGCCAGGCCTATTTCGAGGCCCACGACGTCCTCGAAGAGTTGTGGCTGAAAACGACCGGCGACCACCGGGACTTCTACAAAGGCTTGATCCAAACGGCCGCGGTCTTTCTGAAATTGCAGCAGGGCAAACCCGAGCCGGCCATGCGTTTGGCGCAGCGGGCCACATCGCATCTGGAGAAATATCCGCCGCTGTGCGAACGTCTCCGTGTGGAAAACGTATTGAGTTGGCTCCATGACGTGGGGCGGGGACGCGACCTCGTGGCCGAAGGAAACCCGCCGCAGTTGGAGTTGCTCGACAAATGAAACTGATTCAAGTCCTTTGCATGGTGCTCACCGAATTCAGCATTGGTAGCCTGCTGATGATTTGCCTGCTGCCGCCCCGGGAAATCCGCACGGGTTTCTTCACGTTCAACAGCCTCCTGTGCGCCCTGACAGCCGCGATCGCCCTCGTGCTATCAAAGGCGCTATTGCAGTCGGGCTGGACCGACGTCCGATTTCTCGGCCTGACGGTAATCGGTGCCACGGCGGCCTACGGAGCGTTCCGATTGGATCGGCCCGATTGGGGGAGACTTCTGTCGCTGGTGTCTGGCCTGTCCGGCCTGGCGTTTGGGCTGATGCCCCTGGCCCAACACACACTCCTCTCGCGGGGGATAGAAACGACGGCGCCGGAGCTCTTCGAGGCGGGGGTACTGAGCAGCACGTTGCTGCTGGGAGCCACGAACGTCGGGATGATCCTCGGTCATTGGTACCTGCTGATGCGACGCTTGAGCTTCGACCATCTGCTCCGCTTCGCGCAAATTGTCCTCGGGGCGGTGGGCCTGCGCATCGCTGTCGTATTCGTGACCGTTTCATCGCTATCCAAATTTGATCCGACCCTCGCCAGCACCTTCATCCCGCCGTTGTGGTCGCTTCAAGGGAACCTGTTTTTCTTTCTCATGCGTCTGCTCTGGGGACTGGTGCTGCCGCTGGTCTTGGGGATCCTGGTGTTGCGGTGCGTGCAGGCAAAAGCCAATCAGGCGGCGACGGGCATGTTGTACGTCATGGAAGTCAGCGTGTTGTTCGGTGAATTGTTCGCGGCGTACCTCCTTGTCTGACAAAAATTTCCCGCCATCCGGGACGCTTGCGTCGTCAACCGACCGTGTGCTAAAGTCCCCCCATTGCTTTTCAAGTCGGGACGTAGCGCAGCCTGGTAGCGCACTTGCATGGGGTGCAAGGGGTCGCGAGTTCGAATCTCGCCGTCCCGACCAACTTTCGCTCGCGCAAAGCAAGAGCGAAAAATGCCCTTCAAAGCCTCCGGCGAAGAAGAGCAATTAACCCTGCTCATTACTGTGCCATGCATTACGTCTACCTGCTCCGCAGCCTCAATAACACGTCGCGCACCTACATCGGCCTCACCGACGATCTCAAAGCCCGCCTCAAAAATCACCACGAAGGCGGTACCGCTACCACCTCGAAGTACCACCCGTGGGAACTCGTCGGCTACGTGGCCCTCGCTGACCGCCGTCGCGTCGGCGAGCTTGAGCGCTATCTGAAACGCGGTTCGGGTCACGCCTTCGCCAGGCGCCATCTCTGGCCGCACCATCCCGCTCTCCGCCGAACTGATAAGCTTGCGGCGAATTCTCCACTGCGATAGGATGTCGCTCGTCATGGACCCACTGTTAAAACTTCTTGAAGAACACGCCTTGCGAACGCCGGCCGATCTGTCCAAGATGCTCAACCTCCCCGCCGACGAGGTCCAGCGCCGCATCAAGCAGTACGAGGACGACAAAGTCATCCTCGGCTACAAGGCCGTCATCAACGACGACAAGGTCGACACCGACCTCGTCAAAGCCGTCATCGAAGTCAAGATCCAGCCCGAACGCGAAGGCGGCTTCGACCGCATCGCCAAACGCATCGCCAAGTTCGACGAAGTCACTTCCCTCTTCCTGATGTCCGGCGGCTACGACCTCCTCATTTTCGTCGAAGGCCGCAACCTCCGCGAAGTCGCCCAGTTCGTCGCCGAAAAACTCGCCACCCTCGCCGGCGTCACCAGCACGGGCACGCACTTCATGCTCAAGACCTACAAAGAGCAGGCCGTCATGATGGAAGGCGGCGAAGACTTCGAACGCCTCAAAATCAGCCCGTAGCATAACGGATCAATCTCAGCGCTCCCAAAAGTTGTCACTCTGAGCTTGTCGAGCCGAGTCAGACGAGACGCCGCTGTTGTTTGCGGCAACAGTCTCTGTCGTTCGCCGATTCCCGACTCCATTCTGGCGGAAACGAACCCAAAATCTGGCTTTGCGCCGCTCAAAAAGGCCTCTCTTGTGGTGCTCCGGTGGGTTCGTTTTCCAAACCGAGTCGGACGGAGCGGAGTCGGACGACACGCCACTCGTCTTACTCCCGTGGCAAATGCCGCGATGTCGTTGTCGCGGCAACCGAACCCCTCCACTTGTGGCCTCCGGTGGGTTCGTTTTCCAAAACGAACCCACCGAATAAACTCACATTCTACAGTTCTAAGTCTCTATCCGTTAGCCACATGTGCTCAAAACCTTGGCGAAAAACGGTGGGTTCGTTTCGCAAAAAGCATGTTTTTCGAGGCTCTCTTTTTGGGACTTATATACAAAGTCACCCTTGCGCGTGCCGTTGAAAGTTTCGGTGTTCATCACTTCTTCTGTGCGCGTGGCGGCTCGTGTGATTTGGCTGGCTTGTGCTGCGCCTTGGTAGCTGCCTGCTTCGCCTTGCCAGTCCCCACGCCGATGGATGCCAGTATGTTGTTGAATGCGCCCTTGATGGGCTTGTGTACCTTCTGCGGTCTGCTCATGCGATCAGTTCCTTGTAGGGAAGCTGCGTTGTCTCGGTGATGCTCGCCACAACGTCAGACCATACGCACTGCATCCGTTGTGTCCGGCGATTGAAGCGGAAGCTGTACTCTTCCAAGTACCGCTGCATGTGTTTTCGGCTCATCTGGTGATAGATGCCATGATACCCGCGTTTGAACAAGGCCCAAAAACTTTCAATGCTGTTGGTGTGAAGCTGGCCCTTCCCGAAACATACTGCATGGTCAATCGCTTCATGCGCGAAGTGAGAATTAAGACCGTTGTAGGCGTTCAGGGCATCCGTAATTACTGCCGAACCCGGTTCAACGTGTTTGTAGATTTTGGACTGCAATGTGTCGCGCCTCGTGTCCGGTACGACACCCGCCACAACCCGGCCATTGCGTTCAACCATACCCATGACAACTGTTTTGCCAACCGCCCCGCTGCCGTTGAGCTTTTCGCGCTTGGACTTGTGCATATTGCGGGCAAGACCGCCGACAAACGTTTCGTCCACTTCCACCGTGCCGAACAACTGGCCTTTATTCTCCCTCATGGCTTTGCGGATTCGATGGTCCATAAACCAGCCCGTCTTTTGTGTTACGCCTACATGCTTCGCCAGTTGCACCGAGGAAATGCCTTTGCTGGTGGTCGAGAGCAGATAAATGGCGATGAACCACTTGCGAATCGGTAGCTTGCTCTCACCAAACACCGTGCCCGTTTTGATGGTGAAGTCCTGCTTGCACTTGGCGCAGCGATACCGCTTGCCACCCGCAAACGTATAGATCGTAGTATGCCCGCAGTGAGGACAATACTCGCCGTTACGGAAGCGGATGGCGGCGAAATGCTTGCGGCACGTCTCCTCATCCTTGAAGTAGTCGGTGAACTCGGTCAATGTGTTGAACTCAAATCCAGTTTTCATTCTGGTAGCAGATTACCCAAAATAGTTAGGGTTGTCAAGTGTCGAAATCATTTTTCTTTTGATTGTCTTTTCCACGGATTAGGCGTATTGAGAGCTTCATCATGCCAACACTCCAAGAGGATATTGACGACCTCGACAGGATGGTTGAACACGGCACAGCAAAGCACGAAGTGCGGTCGCAAATTCGTGTAATAGCCAACGGCGTAGCCAGACTTGAGGCAGAGAATGCGAGCCTTATTGAGGCGAATGCGAAGTTCGCAGAATCGGCCACAGCTTCGGTAAAAGCGTATGAGGAATTGAAGGCAAAGCAATCTCTGCCAACGCCAGCAACACCAAGCACTCTGCGCGATAAATGTCCGCACTGCCAACAGGAAAGAGGCAGACAGACTAGCTCGCGACGACTTCCGCCTCCGCGTGGTGGAACGATGATAAAATACCAATGTGACGGTTGCGGCCAGAGCTACGAGAAACCAAAACCCTGACGTGTGAAACCACCCGTCGAAATGGAAAGGCGTTAGAAGATGAATCATAAACAATCGAGAATCCTCAGTGTGTGCGTTGCTGCTTTGTTGGGCCTTTCGGCCTGTTCCACGACCCCGTACGCTGGCCGGGTAGCGAATTATTGGGTAGGACACTCGGAAGCCGAATTGCTTTCCAGTTTGGGCGCTCCAGATTCAACCGCCAATTTGCCCGATGGAAGCAAGGTTTGTACTTGGAAAAAGCTGTGGACCGATTTTTATTCATCTCAGCAAATCGGGAGGCAAAACTTTACGATAAACGCGAATGGCATTGTTACCTCTGGGACTTACCAGAATATGCCAGCTGCTTGGTGATGCGGTTTCATCGCCTTTGTAGGTTTTGGTGAATCATTTTTAGATTAAGGGCGTGATATGTACGCACCCATCCCCACTGAAATCACAAAAAAACCCACTACTAATAGGGGGAAAATATGTGTGTTGTAGTAACGAGTTTCGTCCATGACATTATCGCGCCTGTCTTCACGCTTGTGGGCGTCTATCTCGGATCGTTGCTCGCGGGAAAGCGCGATTACCGTATTGCCTGCGGGGACTTCCGTGCCGCCTTTTCTGACTTGATGTCGGAACTCCGTTACGGAACTGCCACTCCCGCTATTGTCCAATCCACTGCGCGTGGACACGAAGAAGCCATCATGAGATTCCAAGCTTACGTCCATTGGTGGAAATCCAAAGACTTCGATGCCGCCTACAGAGAATATCAACAGCGCCGCTCGGAGGCTCAAGCAGAAGCATCGACCCGAAACATTACGCCAAACCCATACGGTGAATTTATGAAGTCTATCGCAAAGCTTATCACCTACGCCAAATAGCCGTTTTAAGCAGGGTAACATTATATATAAGTCCCCTCTTTTTCCACAAGAGACGTTCCAAGGGCACACGTCACCCCCTTGGCCTTTGACTTGTCCACCGTCTTGTCCGTCATAGCGTCCTGACGAAGGCGGATTTCAAAGAACTGCGACAATCATACCCGCTCCAAAGCACATTGTCCAGCAGAATTATCGGGGTACGATACGCGGCGGCTTACTAGCACAGCCCTCTCAGTGTGAAAGTCAATACCCACAGTCTCCCTTGACCTTTGATAGGAAGCGCTCGCAACAATGCCGGAAGTGAATGTCGAATAACTGCGGCCAATTCAGGCCAGCGCCGGACAATACTTACAGTGACATCTGAATAGGCTTGGATTGTTTCTGACGGATTCTCCGTTTTCTTGGAAATGTTACGTGCCGCATCCAAGAGTAGCTCGCCTATTCGTCGATAGTTTTCGTCTTCGGCCAGCCTAATTCCCTTCTTCTCGCAGTCAATCGCAACCAGTTCTGCAAGATGAAGAAGTTGCCCTTCAAAATAATCCCTAAGACCGCTATCACCGGTTTCCACGACATGCCGACTGGCAAAAAACATGACCAATGCGGCGTTGCCGATGTCATCAGGCTTAAATAGAAAATACCAGATGACCGACACCAGAGATTGCTGGCGGACCACGTTACGAGTTGCTTGGCTACTCGGGAGTTGGGACCTCGACAGAAGCCAGGACGTTTCGGTTGGTGTCGGTGGCGAAGATAAAGGTGCCTGCCTGGTTTACAACAAACTTGACCTTCACCTTGACCGCTTCCGATCCATCTTCTCGCAGGGCCTTCACCTTCTCCGTCAGTGGCGATGAGCCTGCCTCGGGATTAAAGCTGCTCCCCTGCTCCACCCAAAGCAGTACCGAGAACGCCGTCGAATTCGTCACCCCGGTGTTCTGGGCAATCAGATCAAGGGAGACCGTGCAGGTGGTCGTGATGTTGGTCGTCATTGTCTTCTTAATGATCCGGCTCTTGGTCGTGCAGATTTGCACGACATTGCTGAACGAGAAGGTGGCCACGGTCGCTCCCATCTGATCGACCGTGAACGTCTGGCCCGCGACCGTTATCGCGCCGGTGCGCGTGCCGGCACCGGGATTGGCAGTCACGGAAAACGAAATTGTCCCGTCGCCTTCACCACTGCTGTCGGAGGTGATCGTAATCCAATCAACATTGTTGGTCGCAGTCCAGGCGCAGTTCGTGGTATCAGGAGAAACCGCAAACGCGTTAATGGCGAAGGTACCGTCGCCGCCGACGGCAGCCACCGTCACCTGCCCTGTCGAGAGCGTGTACGTGCATGGTGGTATAAGCTGGAAAATGGTTCCCGCGTCGTTCGTTCCGCCCAGCGCGGTCGTCCCGTAGAAGTTGCCATCAACGCCCTGGACAAGATTCGCATACGGGCTGGCGCCTTCCGCTCCGCCCTTGAACCGATACAGCGTGGTCAACGATCCGGCCGACGTGATCTTGAACACCGCTCCGAAGCCCACCCCACCATCCAGGGTCGTCCCGTAGAAATCGCCATCGCTGCCCTGCACCAGCCCCGCAACCGGGGCCGCGTCCTCGGACAAAGAGGCCAACGTCGTGACCGTCCCCTGCGAATTGATAGCGAACACGGTGCCTTTGTACGATCCCCCGCCACCAAAGGTAGTTCCGTAGAAATTGCTGTCGCTGCCCTGCACCAACGTGTTCGCGCCGCCATCGTCGTTCGGGTCACCCAGAAAACTGGTCAGCCAGTTCAGCGTACCTGCCGACGTGATCTGGAACGCCATCCCGGCGTCAAACAACCCGCCGTTCCGGGTTGATCCATAGAAATTGCCATCGCTGCCCTCTACCAGCCCCGCGCCCGGGTTGCCGCCTTTCAGGATGTCGGGAAAATTATACAGCGTCGTTAATGTCCCCGCCGAAGTCATCTGGAACACAGTCCCGCGACGCGATGCCCCGCCGTTCAAAGTGGTTCCGTAGAAATTGCTGTCGCTGCCCTGCACCAAACCCGCAACCGGGTTGGCCCCGTTCGTCGCATGGTTGAACTGACACAACGTTGTCAACGTCCCCGCCGAAGTGATCTGGAATACCGTGCCCCAGCCGTTTGCCCCGCCTGCCGCAGCCGTCCCATAGAAATCGCCGTCGGTGCCCTGGACCAGCCCGGCCACCGGCCCTCCCCCATCAATGCCGCCAGTGAATGACCAAAGATTCGTCAGGTGGCCGCTCGAACTGATCGAAAACACGGTGCCGCTGCCGCTCGCCCCACCCCCCTGTGTCGTCCCGTAGAAGTTACTGTCGCTGCCCTGGACCAACCCGGCCCGCGGCGTGCCACCGTCAGCACGGTCGCTAAATTGCCACAGCGTGGTCAACGTCTGCCCATTTCCTCTTTCCGACCTACCAACCAAAACCAGAACGATTGTTGCAATCAGGATATGTGAAATCTTCATGACCTTCCTTTTCTCTGTGCGTGCCCAGAGGAACAGTCGCGCCTGCGGATCGACCACCTTGCCGCGCAATCCGCGCGACCGCGTTAAACATCAGCGTACCTGCAATGTGGGATGAAAACCAAGAAGGAAATGCAAAGGCTACGCCAGGCCTCTTCGCCTGCCACCCTGGTCCACTTCGTCCACCGCCCGAAGCCGAGCGTAGCACTGGCGGAGCGGAGCCGAGTTTGCCGCAAACAAATCCAAAATCTGGCTTCGCGCCGCTCAAAAGGGCCTCTCTTGTGGCCTCCGGTGGGTTCGTTTTCCAAACCGAGTCGGACGGAGCGGAGTCGGACGACACGCCACTCGTCTTACTCCCGTGGCAAATGCCGCGATGTAGTGGTCGCGGCAACCGAACCCCTCCACTTGTGGTGCTCCGGTGGGTTCGTTTTCCAAAACGAACCCACCGTGAAAACTCACGCTCTACAGTTCTAAGTCTCTATCCATTAGCCACATGCGATCACACCCCGAGCCAAAAACGGTGGGTTCGTTTCGTAGAATGGTATATTTGCTGCGTCCCCATTTTCCACAAGAGGCGTACCGTAGCGGTTTCGCAAAGGCGAACCGCCATCTTTTCAAAGAACTGTCCCGATCATACCCCTTCCACACTACCGCGTCCAGCAAAAATATCGTATTGCGATACTCACCTCAACTACTTGACCCGTCATATCCTGCTGTTATAGTCGCGCCCAGAGAGAGAGGCATGAAATGCATCACGTTTATTTAAGGGTTTTCACACACTGGTTGATCTTCGCCTTTCTTGCTGGCGGCGCGTTTACTCCGGGCGCCCGCGCCCAGCTCGCCCTGCCCGCCGAGATCGATGGCGTGTACAACGGCAGCTACGCCGGCGATAAAGGGCCGACGAAGCTCAAGCTGACGCTCACCACGCAACAGGACGGAACCCTCGTCGGCGTGTTCACGTTGTATCTGCCGGAAGGTTCCGGCACGACTGCCTACACCTGTCACATGGATGGGCGATACATTCCGGGTCGAGCGTTCCAACTGATACGCCCCAAATGTGAAACTGCCGCGCCAAAGAATTTGAATATGTTTGGAATAAACGGCGCTTTCGATGCCGCCGGCGGACAAGGGGCCGGAAAGATTTTTGGCAAGTTGCTCCCTCCCGGCCCTGACTACGAGGTCACTCGAGATACGGCCGAATCGGCCAGTATGCCCACCGTGATCGCGGCCAAGATGGCGGCAAAGGCCTTCTCGCCGACCGCGATCAACGGCGTTTATATCGGCACCTACCAACGTAGTGACGGCAACAAGAAGCTCAAATTTTCGATCAAGTCGACGGATGACGGATCCTTAACCGGTCTGTTCACGTTTGATCTACCGGGCTACGTGGGTGCTTCCGTCACCTACAAGCTGACTGGCCGATATGTCGCGGGAGCCAAAGATTACGGGCTTCAATCGAGCCCGTTTCAATTCACGACCGTTGAGCCTATGGGAAGCCTCGCGCTGGACACTTTCGACGCTTCCAAGGTGAAGGCAGTGCACGTTGGCATCACCGGTCCCGGTTCGATTGTCGGCTCGCTTACCGGGTTGGCTCCCGGGTCCGGACCGTTTAACTGCGGCTGGCTTAATGCCACACTGGACAAAGCCCAGTCGGCTAATCTCGACAGCATCATGGCAGCCCAAGCCGGCGCTACCAGCATTGCGAATACGGGTGCGCCCGCCGCGCCGGTCGCTAAGCTTTCCTCCATCAACGGTGTTTACAACGGCACCTACGCCGGCCCTGAAGGGCCAACGAAGTTCAAGCTGACGATCATGCAACTGGGCCAAGGTGCCCTCGGCGGCACGTTCACGGTTTATCTGACGAGCAACTCCGGCACGCAGGCCTACACTTATAGTCTGGAAGGAAGTAGCGGCCAAGGCTGGCGTTTCCAACTCGACCCTCGCGATTGGGACACGGTTCCGCCCACCAACTTTGAGAAGAGGGTAATTCAGGGCACATTCGTTCCCAATCTCAGTCAGAATACCGCGACAATTTCCGGCGTGATGGGCGGCGCTGGCTTCCCCAAGTTCGAGGCCACCTGGGACGCGACGGAATCGACAAATATTCCCGGCGCCATCGCGGCCCAGAAGGCGGTGGGCCCGCCGGCCGTCCCTCCTCTGGCGCCGAGCGTCGTGGCGGCGCGCGTTGCGGCGCATGCCGAAGCGTTAAAGACCGCGCCCCCGGCGCAATTGGCGTCGAAGGATCTCGTCCGCAAATCGAAAGCGTACTGGGACACCTACCAGACCGATATCATCCGGCAAGTCTTTGACGGGGGTTTTGGCAGCGACGTGGACGAAGATGGACGATTCACATTACTTTTCTGCACGTATGTGGAGCTGTTCTCGAAGAAGTGCCGCGTCTACCTGCCGGCCAACCACGAGACGGTGACCGTCACTCAGTTCACCGACAGGAAGTGGGATGACAATGGCAACCTCGTCGGCCAGAATAGCCAGTCAGCGACGGTCGAAGTTGATTCCCGGTTCGCCCCGAAATATCGCCAGTTTAGCGAGCACCTTGGCTCATCAAAAAATGGACTCGGCCCCGCTATCGCGGTCATGTCGGGCAAGGCCAGCGTGAACGACATGCTTGCTCCGGGTCTCGACATGGTAAAATTCTTCGCGACCGAAACCGGCCCGAGTGCGGCCATGCGCCAGCTTGGTGAAAATCTCCTGCGCGGGGCCACGGGCGAGCGTTCGCTGCAACAGTCCGACGGGACGATTGCCGGTGCGGCGGCGGAGACGGACAAGTCCCTTCCGCCGGGTCGCTTCGCGCATTTGGTGGACGCCTGTAACTCGTGGTTGCGCGACCCGGCGAACGCCAAGTACCGAACGGGTAATGATGCCGCGTATTGTCAGTGCCTGGGTAAGAACGAAGAGAACGTGATGACCGCTGAGGAGGTGTACTACTACGCCAATGACTTCGAGAGTCGCGTCTGGCGTGGTATCGCGCAGCCGCAGCAGTACTGCACCGACCCCGCCTGGCCCCGCCTTCATCCGCCGCTCGATGACTGCCGGCAATGAAAACAAGCCGGTGAGGAGACCAGAACGGTCAGTTCATAAACTAGATGTGATAGTCCGAGCTAGCACTTGATGGCGTATGTTTCCATACACATCTCTGCCCTGACGATCTTCGTGTCCATAAGTCCATTCATCTTGAGCAAGTTGTCAATCGTAGACACTTCCAAGGGGCAGCGAAATCCCAAGATCACACGGCTAAGAAGATTATCAGGTATCCGCCAGTAATAGTGTCCATCGGAGAACTTGCAGTGCTGGAGATTGTTGACGTCAACAAATACTCGATACTCCCGTTCAAAGGACCAACCTCTAGATTTCTGTCTCATCGCGCGCCCCAGCAGAGGCAAGAGGTATTCGTCCAATGCCTTGTGATCGCCAATACCACGAAGTCGGTTGACATCGATAACAGGGCGCTCTGCGGTGTAGGTCATCTGGTGTAAATGGTCCGCCGGCCACGCGCGCTTAATTTCAAATGCTACCCCGCGATGTTTTTCAGCATATATCGACCAGAGCACCGGATCAGAAACAGTGTCACTAAAACATAGAATGCCTTGCCTGCTTGCGTTCACTTCCGAGAGGAACCCTTCAATAACCTGCTTGGCCAGGTCGGGGTTAATGCCGGCCATACCGAGACGCCATTCGAACGGATCATTGAAGTTGCTAGGCTTCCCCACTCTGAAGGCTCTAGCGACGATTGTCTTCAATGCCGCATCCGAATCTAAGTAGCGGTAAAGTGGAATCGGATCGCTCATATCATTCTGTCCAAAGAAGCTCGCGATAGGCTTGTGCGTCTCCCATTTAGACAGGTTGCGGTACCCGTTTACCACAGACAAGACCAAATTCAGACGCCACCCCCACTTGCATTTCCACCCTTCCCCACGTAAAATACAAGTCCGTGCCCCAAGAACGTCAAACGAAGCGCGATTTTGTCGCCGAGCATGTGCGGAGTATTCCACGCTCGGGGATTCGTGATTTCTTCGACATCGTCCAGTCGATGGACAATGTCGTGTCGCTCGGCATTGGCGAGCCGGGGTTCGTCACCCCGTGGCACATTCGCGAAGCCGCCATCTTCGCCCTGGAACGCGGTCGCACCAGTTACACTTCCAATTTCGGCTTGATCAAGCTTCGCAAGTGCATCAGCACGTACCTGAAGAGTGCTTTCCACATTGAGTACGATCCGAATTCGGAAATCCTTGTCACCGTTGGCGTGAGCGAAGGCCTCGATATCGCACTCCGCGCCATCATCAATCCCGGCGACGAAATTCTCTATCACGAACCCTGTTACGTCTCGTACAACCCCAGCGTCCGTCTCGTCCATGGCGTCGCCAAGGCCATCGCCACCCGTGCCGAAAACAAATTTTCGCTGACCGCGGAAGACGTTGCGGCCTCCATCACGCCGCAGACCAAAGCGATCATGCTGAACTTCCCGACCAACCCGACGGGCGCCACCTTGACCCACGAAGAGGTCGAGAAGATCGCCCGCGTCTGCATCGACAACGATCTGCTGGTGTTGACCGACGAGATCTACAGCGAACTCACCTACTCCGGCAAACACAGCACCATCGCCGCGCTGCCGGGCATGAAGGAACGGACGATTTTCCTCCATGGATTCTCGAAAGCGTTCGCGATGACCGGTTTCCGCATCGGCTACGTCTGCGCTCCCGTGACGCTCACCGAGGCCATGCTGCGCGTCCACCAGTACTCGATGCTCTGCGCCCCGATCCTCAGCCAGGAAGCCGCCATCGAAGCGCTGGAGAATGGGCTCGACGATATCGCCGTCATGCGCGAGCAGTACCGCCTGCGCCGCAATTTCATCGTCAAATCCTTCAACGAAATCGGCCTGCCCTGCCACATGCCGAACGGCGCGTTCTACTCGTTCCCGTCAATTCGCGAAACCGAGTTGACCTCGCGCGAGTTTGCCGTGCAGTTGCTCGAACAGCAGCGCGTCGCGGTCGTCCCCGGTGACGCCTTCGGTCCCAGCGGCGAAGGCCACGTGCGCGCCAGCTATTGCGGCGCCATGACCGAACTCGAAAAAGCCATCGACGGCATCGGCAAATTCGTCCGCGACCTCAAGAAGTAGGTCGCGCCCGCCCGCTCCTTCCCATTCCATTCTGTAGCGGCGGTCTATGACCGCCGTCTTCGGCAATTTTGTTGTGCGCCGGCCCCCCAACTCTTCCCCTTGAAAGTTGAACGTTCGGCCGTTCCCTACTTCCCCTGCTCGATCTTCCTTTGGTACGCCTTGTTCGAGTAGCCGGACGCGCGCGCCAGTTGCTCCCACTCATGTTGCACACGCGCATACGCATCGTCTAGAAACTTGTCGGGGTACAGCTTCGTGAAGGTCTGCTTGAGTTTCACATACGTCTCGATCAAGTGCTCGTACTCGGTATTGATCTTCTCATCCGAGTGCCCCGAACTCACGGTGCCCGCGAAGTTCTCCGCCTGCGCATGAAATTCGATGACCGCCCGAGTCGCTTCCTCTTGCGCGCCTTCGGCGTGATGCGCATGCACAGTGCTTTCGAGGTCGCTCGCCGCGATGGCGAGCACCTTCGACTGCGCCGCCATGTTCTCACGATGAGTGGGCGTCACCGTCACCTGCGTTGCGCAACCGACCATCGCCGCCAATGCCAAAACCGCTGCCAGTGTGCTGAATCTATTCATTACGCCTCCTGTGGGTTGTGCTGCTATTGGAACACAACGCGTGGCATCGAGTCTAGACAAACCGCCCCACTGCCGCTAGACTTTGCGCCCTGATTCTCCGATGAGCGAACCGAAACAACTCAATGTCGGTCTGGTCGGCGCTGGTGTCGTTGGCGGCGGCGTGGTGAAACATCTCACCCGCAATGCCGACCTCATCACCGAGCGGCTCGGCATGCGCATCCACCTCAAGTGGGTCTGCGACAAAGACGAGTCCCGCCTGAAGGACTTGCCGATCCCCGTTCAGCATCTCACCGGCGAAGTGCAAAAGGTGCTACAGGACCCCGACGTCCACGTCGTCGTCGAACTCGTCGGCGGTACCGGCTTCGCCAAGACCCTGATCCTCGACGCGCTGAATCGCGGCAAGGTCGTCGTCACCGCCAACAAGGCGCTGCTCGCCCACGATGGCGAAGAACTGTTCAGCGCCGCCGCCAAAAATTCATCCAACATTTTCTACGAAGCCAGCGTCTGTGGCGGCATTCCGATCATCAAGTCTCTCCGCGAAGGTTTCGTCGCCAACCATTTCCCGATCATCTACGGCATCGTCAACGGCACCTGCAATTACATCCTCTCGCGCATGACCGCCGACGACTTGCATTTTGAGGAAGCCCTCGAGGAAGCCCAGTCGCGCGGTTACGCCGAGGCGAATCCCGCTCTCGACATCGACGGCGTGGACTCCGCCCACAAGGCGACGATCCTCGCCTCCCTCGCGCACGGATTTTGGACCGGCTTCGAGAACACCTACGTCGAAGGCATCCGCCAGGTCTCGCGCCTCGACATCCAGATTGCCCGCGAACTCGGTTACACGATCAAACTACTGGCGGTCGTCAAAAGCGACGGGGACGGCAACTCGCCCGCCGTCGAGGTGCGCGTGCATCCAACGCTCATTCCGCACAGCCACGTCCTTTCCAGCGTCAATGGTGTCTTCAATGGTGTCGTCGTCAACGGCGACGTGGTCGGCGACACCATGTTCTACGGGCGCGGCGCGGGTGCGGACGCGACGGCAAGCGCCGTCATCTCGGATTTGGCCGACGCCGCATTGAATTTGAAATTTGGCAGCAAGCAACGCGTGCCCGCATTTGTGGCGCATCGCCTCCACGCGCGCGTGCGCACCATCGATGATGTCGAATCGCGGTATTACCTGCGATTGACCGTCGAGGATCGGTCGGGCGTGATCGCCAAGGTTTCACAAATTCTCGGTGACGCCGATATCAGCATCGCTTCCGTCCTCCAACGCGAAGCTCCCGAGCCGAAAGCCGGACACACGGAAGCCAGTAGCGGCACGGTCCCCTTGATCATGATGTTGCACACCGCGAAGGACCGCGCCGTTCGGGAAGCGGTGGCCAAAATTGACGGGCTCAGTGTCGTCAAGTACAAGACCGTCGTCATTCGCGTCGAGAACTTCGACGCGACCACGAAGTGAAAGCGTAACGAACCGGATGTTTCAATGTCCAGGCACTCAACAATAATTGTCCTCAGTGCGCTACTGGCCAGCGCCTCGCTGGCGCGCGCGGACGAGTCTGCCATCCGGGTCCTCGTGAACGGCCAGACGATTCCCGTCAACGTCATCGAGTCCAATGGGACTGTTTATGTTCCCATCGACGCCATCGGGAAAGCGCTCGGCGCGGACGTAAGGATTGAACGCGGCGAAGTGCATGTCGAACGGTCCGAGCCGCCCGCTCCCGTGATGGCAGCGGCAACACCCATTGCCCCCACGGTTAAAGGCCGACTCACCTGGTACAACAATGTCTGGGAACCGCGGAAACCTGACTCCGGCGCGCAGGCGTGGTTGTTGACCGATTCGCAAGTGCGCGATCTCGCCCGCGCAGCCGGCGGAACCATCGCGGAACCCATCCCGAAAAACCAAACCGGTTGGGACGCGAAGTTGACCGAAACGTTCCTGTTTCCGCATGCGATCGCGGATGAGGACGGCAGATTCTCTTTCATCAACGTGGCCACCGGCCCGTATCTGCTGGTCGCGAAAAGCGCGCGCGCGAATGGCCTTGCGGCGCGCGACCGCAACGGTAAGATTCGCTTCAATCAAATTCAGGTCACCACCGGTGGCACAGTGAATGCCTCCATCGACTTTGGACCGACAGCCTATAGGGACTAAACATGAGCGCCTGGCGTGGAGTCATCGAACAATATCGCAAGTACTTGCCCGTTACGGACAAGACGCCCGTCGTGTCCCTGTGCGAAGGCAACACGCCCCTCATCCACGCCTATAATCTGGAGAAGATCATCGGCGGCGGGTTGGAAATTTGGCTCAAGTACGAGGGCTTGAATCCGACCGCATCGTTCAAGGACCGCGGCATGACGGTGGCGGTTTCGCTCGCCGTGGAACGCGGCGCGAAGGCCGTGATCTGCGCGAGCACCGGCAACACTTCCGCCTCGGCCGCGGCCTACGCCGCGCGCGCGGGTATCAAATGCGTGGTGCTTCTCCCCAAGGGCGCCATCGCCATGGGCAAGCTGACCCAGGCGATGATGGAAGGCGCGACCGTGATCGCGTTGCGCGGGAATTTCGATGACGCCCTGCGCATCGTCCGCGAGATCGGTGAACGCTCCAATATCCAGATCGTCAACTCGATCAACCCCGACCGCATCGAAGGCCAAAAGACCGCCGCCTTCGAGATCTGCGATGCGCTCGGTCGCGCACCGGACTTCCATCTATTACCCGTCGGCAACGCCGGCAACATCACGGCGTACTGGAAGGGCTATCAAGAGTATCGGGCGCACAAGATAATTTCTTCCGCCCCTAAACTGATCGGCTTTCAAGCGGAGGGCGCCGCACCCATCGTTCGCGGGCACCCGGTCGAGAAGCCCGAGACCATTGCCACGGCCATTCGCATCGGTAATCCCGCCAGTTGGAAGCTCGCCGAAACCGCTCGCGACGAATCGGGCGGTCTGATCGACATGGTGAGCGACGCCGAGATCATCGACGCCTACAAACTTCTCGCCGCGAAGGAAGGTGTGTTCGTCGAGCCTGCCTCCGCCGCCGGCCTCGCCGGCCTGCGCAAACACATGGCAAAGGGACTTTTCCCGCGCGGCGCGGTTGTGGCAATCACCCTGACAGGACACGGATTGAAGGACCCCGACACCGCGATGGCCAACGCCTCCTCGCCGACCACCTGTGGCGCAAATGCGGATGAGGTCTTGAACATAATCGGAATTTAGGCGGCGACACGCCGCTTCCGGCAACTACCCATGGCACTGATCGTACAAAAATATGGCGGGACCTCGGTCGGCAATCCCGAGCGAATCAAGAACGTCGCGCGGCGTGTGCTGGCCACGCAACAAGCCGGCAACAAAGTCGTCGCCGTGGTGTCAGCGATGAGTGGCGTGACCGACAGCCTTATCAAACTGGCCAAGGAAGTCCACCCTGAGCCTAACGAGCGCGAGATGGACATGTTGCTCGCCACGGGCGAACAGACGACCATCGCGCTGCTGGCCATGGCGCTGCATTCGCTCGGCGCAAAAGCCGTGTCGTTGACCGGCGCGCAGGCCGGTATCGTCACCGACGGCCTCCATACCAAGGCCAAGATTGCCAACATCACGCCGAAACGCGTCCACGAGTTCCTCGACGACGGCAACATCGTGACCATCGCCGGTTTCCAAGGCACGACGGCTGACGGACAGATCACCACGCTGGGACGCGGTGGCAGCGATTTGACCGCCATCGCCATCGCCGCCGCCGTCAAAGCCGACCTCTGTCAGATTTACACCGACGTCGACGGCGTCTATACTTCCGACCCGCGCGTCGTGCCCAACGCCCGCAAACTCGCGGAAATCAGTTATGACGAGATGCTGGAACTGGCCGCGCTCGGCTCGAAGGTGATGCAGGCGCGCTCGGTCGAATTCGCCAAGAAGTTCGGTGTCATTTTCGAGGTCCGCAGCAGCTTCAACGACAACCCGGGGACTATTGTGAAAGAAGAAACCGCAAAAATGGAAGATGTGGTCATCCGCGGAGTCGCGGTTGACAAGAACCAGGCCAAAGTCACTATCGCCGGCGTGCCCGACAAACCCGGCATCGCGGCGAAAGTCTTCAAGACGATCGCTGACGCCCAAATCAACATCGACGTCATCGTCCAGAATGTCAGCGAGAAGGGTTTCACCGACATCTCCTTCACCGTCGCCTCCAACGAGGCGGCCAGGGCCACGAAGGTCTTGCAGCCTACCGTCAAGGAAATCGGCGCGCGCGACGTCACTGCCACGACGGAAATCGCCAAACTCTCCGTCGTCGGCATCGGGATGCGTTCGCACCCGGGCGTGGCCGCCAAAATGTTTGAAACACTCGCCGCCACCGGCGTGAACATCGACATGATCTCCACCAGCGAGATCAAACTCTCTGTCATCATCGGGCTGAAGGATGCCGACAAAGCCGCCCGCGCCGTTCACGACGCGTTCGAGTTGGGCAAGTAGTCGGGCGAACAATTCTTACGGCACCAAGCGGACTCGGTAGTAACGGGCGGGAAAATTCGTTGCGGCGCCGACGTCCAGGTAGTTCGTGACTGTCCCCGTAGTGTTGGTGACGATAAAGAGATCGGCGAAACTGTTCGTGTTGTAACTTCCGTCGGCGGCACCGGCTGTCCACTGCAGTGCATTGGTCTTGCCGATTCCTGTCATCCAATTGATGAGAACATCGATGCCAGTAACTGTGACGCTGGTAATACGAAACGCCGAAACGGGGTTCGTCGGATCGGTTCCCGCCAGGAACTCCTGCAGATTAGATATTCCATCACCGTCGCTATCCAGATTTGCGTCCCCGGCATTGAAAGGGTTCAACCCATACGCCTGTTCAAATCCATTCGGGATACCGTCGCCGTCCTGATCCTTGTTCGGGTCGAGCAACGGTTGCAGGGATTGTTCTACGGTGTTGGTCTCGCTATTGCCGCAACCATCCACCGCGCGCACCACGAAGAAGTAGGTGATGGGACTGTTGCTCCCCGGATACAAGGGCGCGAGGAACGCCGCGAGACTGTTGGTGGTCAACACGGGCGCGTTAAAGTTCTCCGCTCCGGTCGCCGTTGCTTGAAAGACGCGGTACGACACCGCACCGGTCCCCGCGGACCAGGTCAAAGTCGCGGCTTCAATGGCGGGCGTAACACTCCCCAGGCCCCCGAAGCTCAGCGCGGTCACGTAGGTGAACCCGTTGGTCAGTGCGCCAAAATTGCCGTTGGTGTTGGTCACCGAAACAATTTTCGCTCCCACGGTGTTGGCGGGCGTAAACGCTGTAACCGCGTTGCTACTGACAATCACCACGTTGCTGGCGGCGACTCCGCCAATCAGGACGGTCGCACCGCTCAGGAAGTTACTGCCCGTAATCGTCACCGCTGTCCCGCCGGCAGCCGAGCCGCACGCGGGCGTTACGTTGGTCACACCGACGGCAGCCGGTGGAAGCGCGGCAAACGGCGCGGCAAGCCATTCGCTGGCATTGACGATCCAGATGTGTTGGACGCCGCCAGCATCTCCCGTGTAGCCATTAATGATCGAGGAATCGTTCGGATCGCCTGTTCCGTCGTCAATCGGCGAACTGTCACCAGTCACAACGACACGTCCGCTGCCATACTGGAGCGTGGCGAGGGCACAGAAGTTATTGGAATCGCTGGAAAGGCCGAACCACATGCGGCTGATCACCGTGGGGTTTTTCGTATTGTCGATCTGGAACTCATTGCCATTGAAATAGGCCACGTTCGTCGCCAACCCCACCGGTCCATTGAGGATGGGATCGCCGATGATACTGTGATTGAAGGTGTTCACGCCGCTGGAATTGCTCCCAGTGCCGGTGGAGCGAAACGTGATGCCGAACGGGTTGTTCGTTAGACCGTTGTTCGTGAGGAAGTCATTCCAGATCATTACCGAGTCCTCCCCGTCACCGTTGCGGTCCGAGACCGCATGGTCGGAAATCATGAACAGGCTGCCGCCATGCTGCACGAAGTTCACCAGCGCCTGCTTCTCACTCGAAGCGAACAGGATGTTCGGCTCATCGATGATAACCACGTCGTAATTCGTGAGATCCTGAACGTTGGCCGTGTTATACGTGAGCGTCGTGCCCGCGGGCAGGGTCTCGACCGAATGCCCGCGCTTCACGAGGTCAACGGCCCACGCGGAAATGGCCCCGGACCAGTAGGTCTCCGGCGTGTTGGATGTGATACCGCTGGCGGGAGGCGTCGGGATTCGTTGGGCGTTGGATTCGGTGCCGCCTGTATTTACCGTGAACGTACCCGAGCTGTTCCACGTGAGATTATGCAGATCGGCGTCGATGACCCAGTCCGCGTTGCCCGCGCTCTCGCCGTGATCGGCATCGAAAAGGAAGCGCGCCGCATGCGCGTTTGCGGCGAGACAAACGAAAACCAAAATGATTGCCCTTTTCACCCTTTGCGACCTTTTTCTTGCAAAAATTAAGGGTACCACAGGCGTATCTCCTTGTAAAGCTGCAATTAGCAGTGTTGTAGGGCTGAATGCCCGACCACGTCATCGCCGAAGATAGCCTGTTCGATGTGGTCCGCCGCACCGCCAAGACCGCCGGCTTGTAGGGGTTCACCCCCATCACGCCGAGTTTGCCGCTGAGAATTTGAGACTTGTTGGGGAATCTCCGCGTTCCTAAACTGTCGACCGTGAACCGACGCGAGTTTTTGAGACAGATCGCGGCCGCCAGTGGATGCGTTGCCGGGGGCATTCTGACAGGTTGCGCACACGTTGGTGCTCTGGGGACAAGACTTGCGGCACGGGGTGTGTCGATCGTGTTTGATCCCAGTGACCCGATTGCGTCCGCGAAACCAGCGCAATGGGCCATGGAACAACTGCGGCAATCGCTGGCTGGACGCGGTTTCGCTGTTCGGATCTGTAAACGATTGGACGAAGCCGACCCGGGTGATGTCTGCATTGTCGCGGCGGGTGGAACTTCCTCCATGACGCGCGATGTTGGTGTCCTGCCGCCAGCCGACCCCGAAGCGTTGGCCATTGCTCCCGGAAGGTTGGGTCGACGAGAAGTGTTGCTTGCCAGCGGCAGTGACGTTCGCGGGCTCGTCTACGCGTTGACCGAGATCGCCGATGCCGTCGCGCTGCGCGATGATCCGTGGCCAGCGCTACGTCCGGTCAAATACATCATCGAGCGCCCTGCCAACGCCGTCCGCAGTGTCATGCGTCTGTTCGCGAGCGATGTCGAAGACAAAGCCTGGTTCAACGACCGTGATTTCTGGCAGCGGTATCTCTCGATGCTCGCGGCCGAGCGGTTCAACCGTTTCAATCTCGCCCTCGGCCTGGGCTACGATTTTGCGAGCAATCTCCGCGATACGTATTTTTATTTTGCCTATCCGTTTTTGCTGTCCGTGCCCGGTTACGATGTCCGCGCGACGAATCTGCCGGACGCGGAACGTGATCGGAACCTGGAGATGCTCCGGTTCATTAGCGATGAGGCCGCCGCTCGCGGGCTCCAGTTCCAATTGGGCCTGTGGACCCATGCTTACCGGTGGACCAACAGTCCTGACGTCAACCACGTTATTGAAGGGCTTACGCCGCAGACACACGCACCGTATTGTCGCGATGCACTGGCTTTGCTACTAAAGGAATGCCCGAACATCACAGGCGTGACGTTCCGCATCCACGGCGAAAGCGGCGTCGCCGAAGGCAACTACGACCTGTGGAAAACGATTTTTGACGGCTGTGTCCGTAGCGGGCGGCGCGTCGAGATCGACATGCATGCCAAGGGCATGGATCAAGGCATGATCGACACCGCGTTGGGGACAGGCTTACCGCTCACGATCTCGCCGAAGTTCTGGGCCGAACACATGGGGTTGCCCTACCACCAAGCGGCGATCCGCGCCACCGAATTACCGAAACGGGAACGAGGCGGCGGGTTGTTTGCCCAGAGCGAGGGTGCGCGCAGTTTCCTTCGCTACGGCTACGGCGACCTGCTGACGGAAGATCGACGGTTCAGCATCGTCCACCGCATCTGGCCCGGCACACAGCGAGTGTTGCTTTGGGGTGATCCGACATTCGGGGCAGCCTACGGACGCGCCTTCAAGTTCTGCGGAAGTTCGGGATGCGAGATTTTCGATCCATTGTCGTTCAAAGGTCGCAAAGGATCCGGCCTGCCGGGCGGACGCGATGGGTATGGCGATGCATCGCTACGGCCGGCGGGAGGAGATTTCGAGAAATACCGGTACACCTACCGGCTCTGGGGCCGACTGCTCTTCAACCCCGACGCCGAGCCGCAGACGTGGCAACGGCAACTTCGCCATGACTATGGGCGGGCTGCACCCGCGGCGGAAACGGCGCTGGCGCATGCAAGCCGCATCCTGCCGTTGTTCACCACGGCGCATACTCCGTCGGCTGCCAACAATAATTACTGGCCCGAGATGTACGTGAATATGTCGTTGATTGGTGACTCCCGTCCGCAACCCTACTCCGAAACACCCAGCCCCCGGAGATTCGGCAACGTCAGCCCGCTCGATCCGCAGCTCTTCGCTCGCGTGGACGATTACGTCGACGAACTGTTGAAGGGTCAAGTCAGCGGTAAGTACTCACCCGTTGAGGTTGCACAATGGTTGGAGGATTTCGCCGCCGTCGCCGCCAAAAATCTGGCGCAGGCGGAAGCCCAAACCGTCGACCACAACGCGCCCGCCTTCCGCCGATTCGCCATCGACGTGAAGGTTCAAATCGGGTTGGGTCGGTTCTTTGGGCAAAAGCTTCGCGCCGCCGTGTTGTACGGTTTGTACGATCGCACGGGTAACCGCGCCGCCTTGGAGGAATCGATCAAAGCGTACCGCTTAGCGCGAGATGCTTGGGCAAACATCGCGGAAGTCACTACCGGCGTCTATGTCGCCGACGTGACATACGGAGAAAGCTGGTTTCAACGTGGCCATTGGTCTGACCGTTTGGCGGCAGTCGATCAGGACATCACTGCCCTGGAACAGAAGGTCGCTGGGCCCGCTCCGGAGCCGTCAGTGTCGGACATCACGACGGAGAAGGTCGCAGTTCTTGTCCGCAGCGCACTGGGCCGACCCCATCGCCCCACACAGAACGTGACGCATGTCACGCCTGCGGCTTTCCACCGGGGCCAACCGGTGGCCATTGGATTGGCTCTCTCCAACGGGCAGGCCCGGCCGAAAGCGGTCCAGTTATATTATCGCCACACAAATCAATCCGAGCCGTGGCGCATGACGCCGATGCAGATGGAGGCGGGCAGTTGCCATGCCGCCATCCCCGGGGATTACACCGACTCACCCTATCCGCTGGAGTATTACTTCGAGTTGAGTGACGAAGCGGGCCGATCCTGGCTGTATCCCGGATTGGGAGCCACCTTGTCAAATCAGCCGTATTTCGTGCTACGATAAATCTGGAAGCCCGAACGGTCCCGCATGGAAGTGCATAGTTGACGGTCGGGGTGGTGGGAGAACCGAGCCCGATCACCAGCCGATTATGGCACCAGACGAACACGATAGTAACGGGCGGGCTTGTTGGTCGCGCCGCCGGGATCGATGTAAGTGTTGGTCACGTCGCCGGAGCCGCCCATGACGAATGAGGCGAGGTCGGTGAAATTGGTTGCGTAGCTTCCGCCCGAGCCGCTTGCAGCTTGAACGGCGTTGGTTTTGCCACCGGCGCTCGTCCACGTGAGGTGGATATCGGGGTCCTGGCGCACCACCGAAATCATGCGCAGGACGGAGGCTCTGTTGTGCGGATCAGTGCCCGCGAGGTACTCCTGCAAGTTGCTCATTCCGTCACCATCCGGGTCGCCGCTCGCGCCGTCATTGCCGTTGGGGTTGAGCGGGTCAAGGTTATGGCCCTGTTCCCATCCGTTCGGCAATCCATCGCCGTCCGCATCGAGCGTGGGATCAAGCACCAAGCTGTTGTAGAGAAGCGTGCCGCCGTTGTGGATGATCAGGCCGCAGGAGTTGGTCATCACCAGTTTGTCCACTTGCAACAGTCCGCTATTGAGGATGAGTTGTCCGTGACGGACGTCAAGCACGGCGGTGCCCGTCGAATTCGTCACGTACAAACTTCCGCCGGCGATGGTCACCGTGCCCACGCCGCTGCCGGCGCAGTTGCCGACCGTTACACCGGACAGGGCAGTCAGTTGACCGCCGGTTATTTGGACTTGGCCAGCACCGCTCGCTCCAACGATGATATTGGAGAGCACCGTCCAATTGCCGCTCGGAACGATGAGCGCGCCTTGCGCGGTATTGCTATTTCCGATGATCACATCGCGTGCCAAGAATGTGCCATTGGACAGTGTCATTTGGCCGTAGCTAGTGTTGCCGAAGTACGATGGGGAGTTGCCGATGATGGTCGGCGCATTCGTCACCACGAGCTGTCCGCCGGTTACCCATACAAGGCCGGTTGCGCCCAAATCGCCAGATGTAAGATTTGACGATAATACAGTCGTGCCACCTGCTACCGTTAGCGCGCCCAGAGACGAGGAACCAACGGCAATACTCCGAGCGTTCACCAAACCGTTAGAAACGGTGATTTGAGCGGTGTTAACATTACTAGCAACCGTTATGTCTACATTTGTCGTAATCAATTGCCCACCTGTGATCCAAACGGAGCCATTGGCGTTAAAATACGAACCTCCACTTAGCGTGGTGTACAGGAGTACCACTCCACCCGCCAAGCTGAAGGTCCCCGTAACGTCTAGACTAAACAGTTGCACTGTTCCGTTGGAGACAGACATCGTGCCACCAACTTCTAGTGCAACATCCTCACTATCACCCGCAGCGAGAAGCTCACCACCATTTACCCATGCTGCTGATTTGTCCGACAGTCTAATATAAGTACTGGCATTGACCGTGCCGTCGGAGATCGTGAGTTGACCCGATCCGAAATCGAGATGCGCTACGTTTAACTGGCCGCCTGTCACCAAAACGGACCCCGTGCCGACGAGAAGTGAAGAGGCCCAAGCGACGCCACCGGCCACAGTCAGAGTTCCCTGCGAGCCGGGATTCTCTCCAACATACACCTCACACAAGGAAACGATACCATTCGACAGCGTACACTGGCCGACGCCATTGAGGCCCAGATACACGGAGCTTATGCCGTTGGCAAAACAAGGGTTCATCGTAAGCTGTCCACCCGTCACCCACACCGCACCCGTTGCTCCCGCGGAGTTCCCGATAATGAGATTTGGATAAATGAGATTGAAACCTGCGACACCTTCACCAATGGTCAACGTACCGCCTTCAACTAACAGGGTTCCGTCCGAACCGGCCAAATTGCCGACTGTGACATTGGATCCTAAAGTACTCATGCCGGTTGATATGTTGAAGTTTCCCCTTCCCGCGTTACCGACGATCATTTCGCCGTTGGTAGCGACCAAGTTCCCGCCGCTAATCGCAATGTTACCTATTGAACCCGCCGCGTAGCCAAGCGTCAGGTCGGAGGAAAGCGTCGTCAAGCCACCCGCCAACGTGACCGTGCCTTGCGCACCCGAGTTGTCACCGACAACCAAACTCACGGCCGACAGCGTGCCGCTGTTTTGGAGATAAGCCCCTGTACCGTTGTGACCCACTATAAACGGGATGCTCCCCACGGTAATCACCCCCAGCGCGCCCGAGCCGTTCAGGGTCAAACTCCCGTCGTCGAGGAGATTGCCGAGAAACAACGGAACGACGAAGTGCCCGGTCACCTGCAGCGGTGAACTGAAGACCCGCAGCACCCCGCCATTGCTGATCGTCAAGCTGTTGATCACGTGCAACGCCACGGCGCCTGTATTGGTTACGAGCAATATGTTCTGGTGAGTGACCGCCGACAACGTCAGATTACTGATCGTCATCGTCCCGGGAGAGCTGGCCGACGTGGCATCCGCGGTCACAATCTTGGAAAAGACCATTAACCCGAAACCGTTGGTGATGAAAATACCCGACTGCGAGTTGGTGGGCGGAACGGTCAGCGACCAATGCGCTCCCGACTCCCACCTGCCGCCGGCTCCGCTATCCCAACTGTTCGCCTGCCCGTGAACAGTTGTTGCCAGCGCCCCGCTCAAGAAGAGCGCAAGGCAAAATCTACGGCAACAATTCCAAACAGCCTTCATTCTCATAACGCCTTCCGTTGGACGATTACCGCGCTTCTCACTGCTGCGACCCTGGAACTGTGGATACGATTGTTCCCACGAACACCAGGAAAAGTCGAGCCTTTACGGTATCCTAATTTCACAAGGGCAATCTCGGTATCATTGGGCCAGGCAAGGACAGATCGCCGGGATGTAACCGGCGAGCCACGACAAAGCGCTTGCAATCGTTTATCGATAATGGTATAGTCGGGCATGTTGAGACATCGAAGGCAAACGGCCGAAGGAAGAAACCGGGTCCGTTTTTTGATGAGGGGCAGCCGTGCAAAAACATGCGTTTCTGCCAAACGAACCCGAATCTTGAGACAGGCAAAACGGTTGTATACCTCGGAGGCGAAAGGTGTTACATCAAAACTGCCGAAAAACCAAATCGGGTTCGTTTTCCCGGGAACACACCCTCGCGGCGTTTTTGCTCTACTCGCGCAGTTGACGGGCGGGGCGGTTGGTTTTAGTCTCCTTCCTTGCCAATGAGCAGGAAAATCCAGATCTACGATACGACGCTCCGTGATGGGGCGCAGGGCGAAGGCATCTCGTTTTCGAGCGGTGACAAGATTCGTATTGCCGAACGGCTCGACGCGTTTGGCATCCATTACATTGAAGGTGGCTGGCCGGGCTCAAACCCCAAGGATATGGATTTCTTTACCGAAGCGGCCAAGCGGAAGTTTAAACAGGCGAAGGTCGCGGCGTTCGGCAGCACGCGCCGCGCAAATACCAAGTGCAACGACGACCCGCAGATCGACATGCTGCTCAAGGCCAACACGCCCGTCGTCACGCTGGTGGGCAAGACGTGGTCGTTGCACGTCCGCGAGGTGATCCGCACCACGCCCGAGGAAAACGTGGCGATGATCGCCGACTCCGTGCGCTTCTTCAAGGAGCACGGCAAGGAAGTCGTTTACGACGCCGAGCATTTTTTCGACGGTTACAAGGACGACCCGCGCTACGCGCTGGCCACGCTGCAAGCCGCGCAGGATTCGGGCGCCGATATCGTCGTGCTCTGCGACACCAACGGCGGCACGATGCCTGGTGAAGTCAGCCGCGTCACCGCGGAAATCATCAAACAAATGAAGTGCGCGGTCGGCATCCATACGCACAACGATTCCGGCGTCGGCGTCGCGAACGCGCTGGCCGCCATCGAAGCCGGTGCGGTGCAGGTGCAGGGCACGATCAACGGTTATGGTGAGCGCACGGGCAATTGCAACATGACCACTGTCATCCCCTGTCTCGTGCTGAAAATGGGTTACGACTGCATTTCGAAGGAGAATGTTGGCCGCCTGCGCGATCTGTCGATGTTTGTCGATGACCTGGCAAACGTCCGGCATGACATCCGCCAACCGTTCGTCGGCGCGACGGCATTCGCGCACAAAGGCGGCATCCACGTCAACGCCATCGAAAAAGTGGCGCGCAGTTACGAGCACATCGAGCCGGAACAGGTTGGCAACCATCGTCGCGTATTGGTGAGTGAACTGAGCGGTCGCAGTAATATTTTGATGAAGGCGCACGAACTGGGCATGGATCTCAGCAAAGACACACCCGAAGTGCGCGACATTCTTCAACAACTCAAGCAACTGGAACACGCGGGTTACGAATACGAAGCGGCCGATGCCAGCTTTCATATCCTTGTGCAGAAGCTGCTCAAGAGCCACAAACCGTTCTTCAAGCTGCTGGCCTACCGCGTCATCATGGACAAGCATGGCGATGACGGTACCAATACCATCGAAGCCAGCGTCAAACTCGAAATCAACGGCGAGATTGTTCACACCGTGGCCGGTGGCGATGGCCCCGTCAACGCCCTGGACAAGGCCTTGCGCGCGGCGCTCCTGAATTTTTACCCTGAGATCGCCAATGTGCAGCTCATCGACTACAAGGTGCGCATCCTCGACGGCGCGAGCGGCACCGCCGCCAAGACGCGCGTCATCATCGAGAGTACCGACGGCACGGACACCTGGGGCACGGTCGGCGTGCACGACAACATCATCGAGGCCAGTTGGGAAGCCCTCGTGGATTCCGTCGAGTACAAACTGTTCCAGGACGAGAAGCGGAAGTGAGCGAAGCGAAAGATCTCCCGCCAAATGGATTCCCAGGCTCTTCTTGATTTGGTTCGCGCCAGCCCACAAGACGCGGGCGTGCTGAAGCTCATTGTGCTTCGATTGCCGAACGATCAACGTCGGACGCCGCCGCGGGCGACTCTCAGCACAGAGCGCGGCGTTGCGGGCGACCGCTGGAGCCTGAAGACCAGCCGCAATCCGCTCTCGCAAATCTCGGTGATGAATTTCCGGTTTCTCGAAGCCATTGCCGGTGGATCCAAACGCATGAACCTCGCCGGCGACAATTTAATCGTGGATCTCGACCTGCATGAGGACAACGTCCCCCCGGGCACGCGTTTGCGTATTGGCGAGGTCGTGCTGGAAGTCACAGATGTTCCACACACGGGTTGCAGCAAGTTTGAACGACGCTACGGAAAGGCCGCGCTGGACCTCACCAATACCCCGGAAGGTTCGGCGATGCATCTGCGCGGCGTGCTCGCACGGGTAATTCAAGGAGGGGAGGTGCGGCTTGGCGACACGATCCTCAAAGAAGCGTCCCACGCTTAAGACCGAGCGGCTCATCCTCCGCCCGTTTGCGCTGAATGACGCACCGCGCGTGGCGCTTCTGGCCGGCGACCGCGATGTCGCCAAGACGACACTGGCCCTCGGGCACCCATACGAAGTCAGCTCGGCCGAGAACTGGATTGCGACACATCAGGAAGGCTTCGAGAAGAGTAAGCAAGTGGTCTTTGCCATCACCCTCAAAAACAACCACGAACTCATTGGCGCAATGGGACTGGTTCTCAACCTCGATCAGGAGATTGCGGAGTTGGGCTACTGGATTGGGAAACCGTATTGGAGTCGCGGGTACTGCACGGATGCGGCGCGCGAGATTTTACACTTCGCGTTCACCAAACTTAGCTTGAACCGTGTCCATGCTCACCATTTCAGCCATAATCCGGCCTCGGGGCGCGTCATGCAGAAAGTCGGCATGCGCCATGAAGGTCGTCTCCGCCAGCATGTAAAAAAGTGGGGAGAGTTCTTCGATGTGGAAGCCTACGGGATCTTGCGTTCGGAGTTTGTGTAACTAACGCCGGCCTGACTACATTCCGCCTGTCTGCTGTAGTATGCGGCGCAATTCCGTACCGAACTCCTGCATGTCTGGCGGCGTCGGCTTGCTGGAGCCCAGTTCGGGCTCGAGTCCCAACCGTCCCATCTCATCGAGGAACCAATGCGTTTTCGCTCCGGAGGAAAACCGCGCGTACCCGCTCAGCATCGAGCCCGGTGCGGGGACTTGATCGACACTGATCGAAAGCTTGCCGCCGGTTCCCGGTTCCGGTAACCCAGCCGCCGGCTCCGCGGCGTTCGGAGTAAACGTTCCGCCCGCGCCGGCCGTGGGAGCGGCTGGCGGCAACACGATCTTCAATAGTTCCTTTTCCGGCAACTTGGCGTCCGGCATCTCCGACAATAACAGCCGCAAATCCATGTACTTGATCGGGTCGTTCTTCTCTTTGTGGAGGTAATCCTGGATTTGGGAAAGCGTGAGCCCCTTGGCCAGCAGTTCCTTGACGATCGGCTTGCGTTCCTCATTGGTCATGGTGCAAGACTACACGCAACCGGCCCCGCACTCAAGACCGGCCTAAGGATGATTTGGATTGTCTGACTGACTCTCCAAAGAATAGACTCGTCCAACAGGGGAAGTGAAACTTCCTCCTTTTCGACAGGACCAGATTTGTGAATTCCCCCAACCAACCCTCCGCCGATCCCAAAATGAATGGTTGGCTCGACTCCCGGCGCGTCCGCGACTTGCTCGCCGTCAGCGTGATGCTGGTGGCGGTCGCCGCTCTCTACCGTCCGTGGCTTGTGATGGGCGGCAGCCAAACACTCTTCGGGTTCGATTACCTTCAACTTCATACGCACCGCATACGCTACGCCGGTGAGGCTCTCTTCGGTCCGCATCCGTACCTGCCAGCCTGGTATTCGCGCGAACTGCTGGGCGCGCCATTCTGGTCCAACATGCAGAGTTTCCCCTTTATCCCCACGCGCTTGTTGCTCCTGCTCGTCGATCCGCTGCGAGCGTACGCGCTGGGGGTAAATCTGGCCGCCGGGTTGGCCGCTTTGTTCATGTATTTGTACTGCCGCCGCATCGGTCTGGCACCCGTGCCCGCGGCAAGCAGCGGTTGGACCTTCGCCGCGTCGGGCTTCTTCGCCTCCCGTACCATGGCGGGGCACCTGCCTCTTTTGGAAGCCTACCCCGCACTGCCTTTATTGCTTTGGCTGATCGAGACAACACTTCAAGAGCCATCATCGAGCCGGCGGTTCAAACTTCGGCTCCTGGCTCTGAGTGTCGCTTGCGCCTGTATTGTCATGGCCGGTCATCCGCAACTCCCCGCTTACGCTCTTGTTACCGCGGTTCTGTACCTCCTCTACCGTACTCGCGACGCACGAGCCCTCAAGCCGCTGGGCGCGATCACTCTGGGCATCGGTTCGGCCGGCTTTGTCCTTTGGCCCATGTTCCAACTCGTCTGCCGCAGCACCCGCCTGCTTCCGCTGGACGCGCCGCAAAACGACATCTCTTTTCCTTATGGACGGCTGGCCACCTATCTCTTCCCTTGGAAGGATGGATTCCCAGACCCTTTTGGCACGACCTTGACGTTTACCCATTATCCCAACACCGCGTATTTTTGGGACACCGTCTGCTACGTCGGTTGGTTGCCGCTCCTGGCACTGACCTTCCTGATGTTGCGGGGAAAATGGCGCGATCACCCCTGGCCGTTTTTCTTCGTCTTGGGGAGTTTGGCGCTGATTCTTGCCTTGCCCGTAACGCAGTCTCTCCGATCTTTGATTCCTGGTACCATCTTGCGCAGCCCATCGCGCCAGATTTACCTGACCACTTTCGCCTTGGCCCTGGCCTTGGGTGGGGCCTTGGATTCCTGGCTGCGCAATCCGCCGCCAAGGGCACACACATTGACCTTGGGGGTAGCAGTTCTGGCGTTGGCCGCGCATGCCCTTGATCTTGGCCGACACGATTTGCGTTTCGTTCGCGTGCTTCCGGCGCCCAGCTTTGGCTCGCATACCGTCAATGACACATGGCGAACGCAAATTGGTGATGGGCGAATCGCCATGGATTCCGCAATTGCCTCGCCTCTGAATCGCGAGGTTGACGACATCGGTTTCTTTGACTCCGTCATACTGGCCCGGCCCTATCGCGCCCTGTTGGATCTCACCGAAAAACCGCCGACTTTCAATGTCCAAAAGCTCGATGGCTCGCAGATGGGTCTCCGCGCCCTGGTCGCCACGGCAACGAAAGTGGTCGTCACTTACGTGCAATTGGACGACTTGCCGCGCATCGGCGGCAACGATCGCGTACGTGTCTACGGAGTTCCCTCTTGGGTACCCCGTGCGTCCTTTCTCCCATTTTCGCAGGCCAGTTTCCTGGATGAGCGAGAGATTCACGAACGGCTTCGAGATCCAAGGGTCGACTTGACGGGGTGGATCATGCTACCCCCCAACACGGACAAACTTGCGCCGCCACCTCCTGTTGTTACCGCGTTCGACGACGCAGTCACCTACGAGCGCCCGTCGAGCGATGTCATCGTGTTGAAAGTCAGAACCAACCAGTCCGGTTTTCTCCGCGTCCTCGAGTCATTCGATCCCGGCTGGAGCGCCAATGTCGACGGGGTGCTCACTCCGGTCCTTCCCGCCGACGATTTTGCTCTCGCCATCCGCTTGGATCCCGGTATCCACGAGGTGCACCTGCAATACGACACCCCCGGCGCGAGAACCGGAGCCGCCATTTCCCTGGTCAGCCTTCTGTTGCTGGTTCCGCTTGTCATCTGCCATCGCTCCAAATCTCTCTGTAGTTGAATTGTCCGCGACTCTCCGCTACAACCCCTGTGCGATGGGCACTGCACCGACAGAGATTTCAAAGGCTTACGAGCCGAGGCTCGTTGAAGATAAGTGGTACGCCGATTGGCTGGCGAAGGGTTGCTTCACCGCCAACCCGGCGTCCACGAAGCCGGCGTATTCCATCGTCATCCCACCGCCGAACATCACGGGTGTGTTGCACATGGGGCATGTGCTCGACAACACGATTCAAGATATTCTTGCCCGTCGCAAACGCATGCAGGGCTACCAGGTGCTCTGGCTGCCGGGCACCGACCACGCAAGTATCGCGACCCACTCTGTTGTTGAAAAGTCCTTGCGCAAACAGGGCGTCATCAAGCACCGCGATGATCTCGGTCGCGAAAAGTTTGTCGAAAAGGTCTGGGAATGGAAAGAGAAGCACGGTGGCATCATTATCCAGCAACTCAAGAAGCTTGGCTGCTCGTGCGATTGGACGCGCGAACGCTTCACGATGGATGAAGCGTACTCGCGCTGTGTCCTGCAAGTCTTCGTCGATCTCTACCAGAAGGGCCTGATCTACCGTGGCAAGCGGATGGTCAACTGGGACCCAGCCGCCCGCACCGCCCTTTCCGACGAAGAAGTCATCATGACCGAGACGCAGGGGCATCTCTGGCACATTCAATACCCCATCGTCGGCAGCGACGACTTCGTGGTCGTCGCCACGACGCGCCCCGAGACGATGCTCGGCGACGAAGCGGTCGCGGTCAATCCGAACGACCCGAGGTACCGGCATCTAGTCGGCGAGAAGTTGCTGCTGCCTCTGCGGAACAAGCAGATTCCAATCATCGCCGATGATGCGGTCGATCCAAAATTCGGCACAGGGTGCGTCAAGGTCACGCCCGCGCACGACGTTGCTGACTACGAGATGGCGCTGCGTCACAACCTGCCCCTCACCGTCGTCATCGGTCCCGATGGCAAGATGACCGAGGAAGCGGGCGACGACTACGAAGACCTCGACCGCCTGGAGGCGCGCGAAGTGGTCGTGGAATCATTGAAACGCGAGGGCCTGTTGCTCAAAGTCGAGGATTACACTCACAACGTCGGTTACAGCGAACGCAGCAATGTGCCCATCGAGCCGCACCTGAGTGAACAGTGGTTCCTCAAGTATCCGCAAGTCCCCCGCTCCACCGAAGCGGTCGAGAAAGGCGAGATCATCTTCTATCCCGAGCGCTGGACAAGGACCTACGCACATTGGATGGACGGCATCCGCGACTGGTGCATCTCACGCCAACTCTGGTGGGGGCACCGGATACCGGTGTGGTATCGTGGCAAGGAAGTTTACTGTGGCGTCGAACCGCCAAACGGCGACGATTGGCAGCAAGACCCCGATGTGCTCGACACGTGGTTCAGTTCGTGGCTTTGGCCGTTCGCCACGATGGGGTGGCCCGACAAGACCGAGCTGCTGCAGAAGTTTTACCCGACTACCGATCTCGTCACCGGGCCCGACATCATCTTCTTCTGGGTCGCGCGCATGATTATGGCGGGCTACGAGTACATGGATAAAAAGCCATTCGGCAACGTGTACTTCCACGGCATTGTCCGCGATGCCATAGGCCGCAAGATGCAGAAATCACTCGGCAACTCCCCCGACCCGCTCGATCTGATCGCGAAGTACGGCGCGGACGGCCTGCGTTTCGGCCTCATGCTGATCGCGCCGCAGGGTCAGGACATCTTGTTCGACGAAAAACGCTGCGAAGTTGGCCGCAACTTCATGAACAAGCTCTGGAACGCTGCGCGGTTTATCCAGATGCAACGCGCCGCCAATCCGCCCGGTCGTCCCCACAACGCGCATGACTGGAATATTCTCGGGGCGCTGGCGAACACCATCTCGCGAGTGACAACGTCCCTTGATGCGTACAAGTTCAATGAGGCGGCGAAGCAACTCTACGATTTTGTGTGGGGTGATTTCTGCGATTGGTACATCGAGGCCAGCAAAGTCTCTCCCAACATCGCCGTGCTCGATACTGTCTTTGGCACCACGCTGCGATTGCTGCATCCCTTCGCGCCTTTCATCACGGAAGAGCTGTGGCACGGCATGGGATACGGTTCGGAAACCATCCAGTTTGCCTCGTGGCCGCAAGCCGACATGATCGATGGTGAAATCGCCGACGTCATGCCGAAGGTACAGGATCTATACGGTATCGTGACGGCTGGGAGGCAATTGCGCAGCGACTACGGAATCGAGCCCCGCCAGAAGGTCTCTTTCGTGATTAAGCCAAGCCGACATCCAGATTTCATTGCGACAGAGATTCCATTTCTTACGCAGATCCTCTCGGCCGAGAGTTTGACCATCGCAGCGGATTACCAGGCGACGGGACTGACACCCAGTCTGGTGACCCAAGCGGCAACCATTTTCATGGTCGGCGCTGTCGATCCCGAAGCCGAACGCGTGCGTCTCACCAAACAGCTGGCGGACACCGAAAAGCAACTCGCCGCGACGGATGCGAAGTTGGCCAACGAGAACTTTACCAGCCGGGCCGCGCCCATCGCCGTGCAGCGCGAGCGCGACCGGCAGCAGCAGTTGCGCGAGCAACGGGAGAAAATTCAGGCGCTGCTGCGCGCTCTTCAGTGATCGAATTTGTCGAGGTAGTCGCTGATGGGACTGCTTCGTTCCTCCTGCAGCTTCTGCGCCTGGTCGAACGCCTGGAAGTAGCCACTGAACACCTGGGAAAGTTCCTCCGGCGCATAGACCCGATCGGCTTGATCCAGGTAGGCGGCGACTGCGCGCGACTGCTTCTCGACCGCGGCTTGCATCGCGGCAGCATGCCTGACCGTGCGGCGAAAATGGACGATGCTGCCATGAAGCAGCCACTTCACTGCGTTGATGTATTCGTCCAGCACAGGTTGATAGAAGGGGTGCGCCTGGCTGCGCAACGCCCCCAACTGGTCGATCTTGAGTTTCAATACGTCACTCAGCCACGGCTCTTCGGTATACAGCCAGAGCTTGTCGAGGGTCGCCTCTGTTTGTTCGGGCATTCCTTTTCGCCCCGTTATCGGTCCGAGTTTCGCGACGAGAATCGCGCCCAGTTGGCGCGCCGTCTCCTCGGCGGAGCGGTCTTGCGCCACGGTCACGGACGTGCGCCGGGCCAGCTCCTGGCTCCACCATTCCTCCAAGGTTGCGTCCTGTGGAAAATCCTGATGATAAACCGTCCCGAACGCGTTGCTGGCCGCCTTTTGTGCGCCCAGTTCCGACAGGAAATTTCGTAACTTCCGGGAACCATCCGGCAGCGCAAGCAGACTCTCCGTGAGCAGCCACGCGTTGGCCTGAAAAAGCTGTCGGTCAGCCGGATCGCCCGGGAGGATCTTGACGTCCAGCACGTCTGCAACCTGCTGCGGCCGGCCCGCCGCCACCGATCGTCGCGCAATCGCCAACAGGAACTCGAAGCGACCCTGAATCGACGCAGCGAGCCCCTCGACAAGCCATGGCGGCATGACGGGTGCCGCATACAACCGCCCACGACCGATCGGTTGGCCGCGATTCGCCCACTCCGAGGACAAGGTCTCGATTATCATCACCAGCAACTCGGATTCGTCCAGCGGTGGCGGTATCAGGCAACGAATCTGATACTTGAGATGGGTGTCTGTCTGGAACATTGCCATCGAGATCGCGGGTGTGTTGGCCTGTGCCGGCTCTCGAGTGCGCACAACGAGTAGAATCGGGTCCCGCCAATTATCAGCCATGTCCATCCGTCGCAGCCACTCGCGCTTGACACGCTCCGCGTACACGCACAACGCGGACGGTAGAAGTTGATTGTTGGCATAGGCGGTGAACTGCCGCGACGCGCTGATGGTGGTCGCGAGGGCGTTCGTGACGGTGGACGCCGCACGGACGTCGCGGAGTTGCCCCAGCGCAATGCCCGCGACTGCGAGAAACCGGCTCCAGTGTCGCGCGTTCATAGCCGCCGCAAACGGGTCTAGTGTGGCTGATACGTCAGCCGAACTTCCTTCGGCGTCACCGAAATTGAGGCGAGGGTATCGAGCATTTGCTTCTCCTGGCCAAGGTCCCCAAAGGGTTTCGCATAATAGCGATCGAAGATGCCCGTCTTTTCCAGAATCCACGGATGGATCGGCAGGGAACCTACTGCCCCGCCGATGGGGTTGAAGACGAGATGGCCGTGCTCCATGCTGGGCACCCCCGAGTAGGTGAGGTAAAGCTGCTTCTCAAACGAGCCCCCCAAATGGATCTTGCTGATATAAATCGCCGTCACGAAACCATCGCCAAGCTCGATCTGCAGCTTGGTCGGGGTTATGGATGGAGCCTTCGCTTCGCTCTTTTGCAGACCCAACGTGTCGATGAAAGCGTTCAACTCCGTCTCGCTGATCGTGATCGTGCGCGGACCCTTCTGCAGGTTGAGCCCATCCAACTCGAACCGCTTCTTGTCAATGGAAGTCAAATCCTCACTCGAGGTGCTAATGGGGCGCAACGCCGGGATCTGCAGGGCGAGGACGATTGCCGTAACGATCACCAGGAGGATTACAATGTTGATCGTCCGTCGGAGCATCCGTCGCTTGTCGCTGCTCTTCCTCTTGGTCAGGTCCTTGCCACCCTGGCTGGGGGACTTGATTTCACTAAGATTGAGTTTGGCCCCGCAGGAATGGCAAAAGATGCGGCCCAATTCGTTGTCGTACCCGCATTTTGAACAAATGACCATGGGTTAATCCTTCTTTGTCGTTGCCTTTGCGTCGCCCGACTTCGCCGGCGTGCCGGTCGACTTCGCGGGTGCATCGCCCGGCTTTGTCGGACTCGTCTTGGGACTGGCTGCGGGGGGGGCCGTTGCAGGGCTGTCCTTCTTCGCACCCTCCGCATAGTTTGGCGTTCGATAATCCGTTGAGTAAAATCCGGAGCCCTTGAAGATCAGCCCGGCCCCCGTTCCCAGCAATCGCTTCACCCGACCACGACACTTCGGACAGGTTCTCTTCGGCCCATCCTTGATCGACTGGTACAACTCATAGTGGTGCCCGCATTTCTGGCACTCGTATTCGTAGGTCGGCATGTGTGAAAACGCGCTTTCTTATCGAACAACTCCTTGGTTCAAGTCAACCTTGAATTCGGTAGTATACCATTCCCGCACTGAACTTTCCAGCACCCGCGCCATACGGTAAAGGCCCCATCCGGCGACGTCCCCCATCCTCGTGGGAGCGGCTTCCCTGTCACGGTTCCTGCAACCAATGGCCAGCTGGAATGTGGGAGAAACATTACCATCGCGACTCCCCTCTGGCTTCATTTCTCTCCAAACGAACCGGATTCACTTTTTGCGCAGCTCTGTTGTAACTATCATCTGCATAGGGTTTTACATCGAAAAATGCATCGTGACGAATCCGGTTCGTTTCGCAGAAACACATGTTTTTGCGCCCCTCCCTCCCCTTGATCCTTCTCCTTTGCAGCGCTCTGAAAGTTGGAAGTTCCGTGCTCATCTGTTTCCACGACTTTACCCCCTCCACCTCACCATGTCCAGCAAAATTATCGTCTTACGATACTTGCGCCTGTTCCCCTCCCTGAAGAGGAAACAGAGGCGCGTGCTTCCTGTCCGCCGTAGTCTCCGCTATAGGTTCCGACGACGGAAGCTTTAGCGAAGGAGGATGTCTCAATTCCCAAGCCGTCACTCCAACCAACACCGTCTCCCCTCTTCCGTCCCGCCTTCGCGATTGACATCACCACCCCGGCGTGGCTCAGTTCTCATCAATAGGCGTTTTCTTGCGTTCCGCGTGAACCAGAACCAAGAGCCCTGATGCAGAACATCGAAATTGAATTACCACGAGGAGCGAAACTCGCCAAAGTGGAGAAGACAATTGATGCCACCCTCGCGGCAGTTGGCTTGCAGGTTTCCCTGCGCGGAACGCTCAAGAAGTTCCCCGGTTGCACACACTGGCACGCGAAGAGCCCCGGTCAGTCGGGCACGTTGGAACTGACCCTCTGGCCTCAACAACACCGGGCCTGGATCAGCATCCAGAGCGGTCGCGCCGCCAACTGGATTACCGAGAAGCTGCCCGAAATTCAGAAATACTTGGGAAACCGATTATGACCGCTGACACATCCGTAACCAGCGAACTCGGAATCTACGCGTGCCCCGTCTGCAAGCGTCTCTTGCGCCAGGAAGAGGGTCTGCTTCAGTGTCCCGTTTGTTCCCGAGCCTACCCAGTCAGGGACGGTATCCCCGACTTCATTCTGGAAGAACTATCCCAAAGTGCGGACCCCGTGCTGCGGAGAATGCGCTTCATCGATCGGATGGCACGCATTTACGAGACGAGGTTGTGGTATCCCCTCGTTCTCATGGTCTACGGTGGATTTCACAGCCCATCTCTTGAACAACTGGTCAGTTCCGTGTCTCAGAAAGTCCAATCGACCAAAGGCCGCGTGCTGGATATCGCCTGTGGCCCCGGTACCTTTGGCCGGCGGATTACCTCACCGTCGAAGGAGGTCTTCGGGATCGACGTATCCCTAGGGATGCTCCGGCAAGGCGCAGCTTACGTTGCCAAAGAAGGCACTCCCAACGTCCATTTCGCACGTGCCAGGGTCGAGGCCCTGCCATTTGAAGATGGCCTTTTCGACGCCGTCCTCTGTTGTGGCTCGCTTCATCTCTTTACGGATACCGTGATCGCTCTGCGCGAGATGGCTCGCGTGATGAAGCCCGGAGCCATTCTTGCCGTCTTCACTTTCGTCGCCGGTCGCGGAGGTATCCTGAAGTTTCGCCGTGTGCGCGAGTGGAGTCTCAGGAATCACGGCCTTCATGTATTCGACCTTTCTGAGATGGAGCAGATCTTGACCGCTTCCGGCTTTAAGGACTTCCAGCCCGAAGTATCTGGCTCCATTTTGACATTCAGTGCTCGCAAGCCAGCGGTCTGATCGGGAGCGCAAGACCGCACCAGAGAAAACGACCACGGCATCGTCCGCGAAACCGGTCGGAAAGAACCAATGATTACGTTCGTCCCACTCGATGAGTCACATGTTTCGCTCATGCACAGTTGGTTGAGCGCTGGCGAAGCATTGCGGTGGTACGCCCGACAACTCACCACCGAAGAGAGCATCCGCCAGAAGTACCTGATCACAAAGCTCAGGACGGGGACACGCTGCTTCATCGTCCAGTATGATCAAGAGCCCATCGGTTACCTTCAGTACTACCGGATCAGCGATTATCCCCGATATTGCTCTCTGGTCGGCGCGGGGCCACACGATTACGGCATGGACCTGTTCATCGGTCGTGACGATCGGATCGGGCGTGGCGTTGGCACACGGATCGTTGCGGCGGCGCTGAAGGAACTGATCTTCGCACAAGCCAATGCGGAGCGCTGTCTGGTGGGACCATCGCCAGAGAACCAGCGCGCCATTCGTTGCTTTGAGAAATGCGGCTTCAGACACGTCAGGACCGTGGTGGCCAACGACGGCGAGGAAGAGCATATCATGGCGGCCGAAAAGCCGAACCAGACACTGCCGCCGCCCTCGTAGACTCGACGGTTGACATTCTCGGCCCGCCGTGGCTCCATTCTCGCCGTTGGGAGAAACGACCGTGATCATTCCCGCGTGGCAGTATAAACTGGCTGTGCAGACTAATGAAGCCGTCCAGAACGACGGCCCGGTGAGGGTTTGGTTGCGAAACGTCGTCAAGTGGCATTGGGGAATACTGGGAATTCCCCCTCTCCTTGTCTGGATGTGCGGCTCGGGCTACTTGATGTTTCATCTCTGGAAAACACACCCGGAGGACAAATACCGCAAGAAAGTGCTTTGGACGATTGTTCTCGTTCTTCCACTCCTTGGATGGATGCTCTATGGACAGTATTACGGCGAGTCACGAGATCAGGAACCTTGGATAAAGTTTAAGCAGTAGCTGGAACAACTCCAAGCCTCGCTGGAGCCAACGCCGAGAAACGGAGGTAAAGATGATTCCGGGGTTTGGGCTGGTGATCATGCTGGCGTGCGCTGCATTTTTCTATCGCGCCGCCGAGGAGGAGCATTCTTCGGGCATCGTGCTCGCTGCCGTCAGCATCGGGCTGTGGTTCGCCGCCGCTTACCTCTTGGCCTTCGGATGGCTCGGCTGTATTCTTTTTCAAATCGGATTGTTTGCGGCTCTCACGGCTCGAAACGTGATGAGAGACAAGACCAAAAAGTGATTCGATGGCCTAAACATGGCAAGAGCACCATTTCAAATTCTCGTTTTCCCGTATCGCCGCATGGGTGACCGATTCGAGTTCGGTTTGTTCAAGCGAGCGGACGATGGCAACTGGCAGAGCATCGCTGGCGGCGGCGAAGACCGTGAGACACCTCTGCAAGCGGCCATCCGAGAGACCCAGGAAGAGAGTGGCATCCCACCCGTTGCGACCTTTGTGAAATTGGACACCGTCTCCTCCGTGCCAGTCACCTGCTTTTCAGATAGTCATCTTTGGGGAGAAGACGTCTACGTGATACCCGAGTATGCTTTCGGGGTCCACGCCGATGGACGGGAGATCCGACTTTCTCCGGAGCATTCAACATTCGCGTGGTTCAGCTTCGAGGACGCAGAAAAGAAACTCCGATACGATGGCAACCGAACCGCATTGTGGGAACTGAATCAAAGACTTCTCGGCTTGGGACCAAGAGACTGAAAATGCGGACCAATCAATCACTGGAACCACCGCCAGTCAGTCGCTTCCGATTCGCTCCCAAAACACGATGAATGCGAATCCCAGCGACAAACTTTCCGATCTTGTCCTGGCATTGCAGGAACGCCTGCAGTTCTTCTGGAACTTCTACTTTGGAACATGCTTGGCCTTGCTGGCTTTTGTTGCATCTGTTACCGACAAAACCCCCAACGTCTCCGGTAATTTCGCGGTGAAAGGAGCGGTCACCACGCTCTTTGCCTTGTTTGTGATTGGAAACGTTGAGGGGCTTGTGAAGTTTGCACGGCGTTTGACGGAAGCGTCTGCGGAGCTCCGTAGGCATGTGAAGGAAAATAAGTGCGAGCCGGCCGCTGTAATCATTTCCAATCTTGATTTTCGGTTTACCGTGCCCGCGGCGATAATCGGCCACATAATTGGTGACATTATTGTTATTGCATCGATCTGGTTGTATCTGAATCCAAAATAGTGGGGCGAACGGTGTCTCACCTCCGAGCGCATCGGTTGGTTCCTGTTCGCTGCAGCGTCTTGTTGTCTCTCCGCCTGTTTTGAACGATGGCGCGCAAAACTTTCTCTTGAAAAATAGGCCCCGCCCCGTACGATACCTCGCCAACCGAGGAGGCGATTGAAACCCCCTGTTACGTTTAATCTAAAACAGTATCTCGACCGCGCGTGCGTGCGCGTGGATGCGGCGCTCGACCAACTTCTGCCGCCCGAAACCGCCGCGCCGCCCACGATTCACAAGGCGATGCGCTACTCGATCTTTGCGGGCGGGAAACGCATCCGGCCCGTCCTCTGCCTCGCCGCGTGCGAAGCCGTTGGCGGCAAGCCCGCGACCGCCATGCCGCTGGCCTGCGCCGTCGAATGCATCCATACCTACTCGCTCATCCACGACGATCTGCCGAGCATGGACGACGACGATCTGCGTCGCGGCAAACCCACGAACCATAAAGTCTTCGGCGAAGGCATCGCCGTGCTGGCCGGTGACGCATTGCTGACCGAGGCGTTCGCCATGGTGGCAAAGAGTAATCCGCCGAAACGCTATCCCGTCGGCGCCTTGGTAAGCGACCTCGCCATGGCCGCCGGCAGTCTGCGGCTCATCGCGGGACAGGTGCAGGACCTCGAGAACGAAGAGCGCCGCGCCAGCCTTGAGGAAGTCAAAACCACTCACCTGAACAAAACCGCCGCGCTCATCACCACGTCGATCCGCCTCGGCGCGATGGCGGGCAATGCCACGCCGTCCGAACTCAAACGCCTCACCCGCTACGGTCTGGACCTCGGTGTCGCGTTTCAGGTCATCGACGATATCCTCGACGCGACGAGCACCAAGGAAATCATGGGCAAGAGCGTCCGTGCCGACGAGAAAAATAAAAAGTCCACCTTCCCCACCGTCCTCGGCCTCGACAAGTCGCGCCAATACGCCGCCGACCTCATCGCCGACGCCCACAAACAACTGTCCGTCTTCGGCAAGCCCGCCGACCCCCTCCGCGCCATCGCCGATTTCTTCCTAACTCGAAAGAATTAGCTTGGCGGCTCGTTCGCTGGCACCGGCACCGCCGAGGCTTGCAACAATTGACGCCAGCTCTCGCTGCATCACTTCCCGTTTTTCGTCGTTCTCCAACAAGTCGTGCGCCATGGCAGCGATGCGCTCCGGTTTTGCGTCGTGCTGGATGAACTCCGGCACAATTTCGCGACCGGCGATGACATTCGGCATGCCAAGCCACTTGACCTTCACGACCATGCGACCAATGAGATAGGTCAGCCAATTCACTTTGTAGACGACGATCATCGGACAGCCATAGAACGCGCACTCCATCGTGGCTGTCCCGCTGGCGGTAATCGCCAGCGTGGCGTGCTGCATCAATTCATGCGCGGTGCCCAACTCCACCTTGATGCGCGGGTGACTCATCATCATTGCCGCTGACTGTTCATTCACCGCCGCCGCAATGAACTCCAGGTCATTCGGCATTCGATCCACAACGCCCGCGATGATCGGAAAAATCTTCGCCACTTCCCGTTCGCGACTTCCGGGCAGCAATAAAATGAGTTTCGGATTTCGTGTTTCGGATTTCGTGCTTTCACCGACCCGCTCGGCGAACGGGTGGCCGACGAACTCCACGCGCAACTTGGGCGCATGTTTGGCGTACCAGTCCTTCTCGAATGGAAAAATGCAGAGCATCAAGTCCACGTCGCGCTCGATCTGCTTCGCGCGGCTCGCGTGCCAGGCCCACAACTGCGGCGAGATATAGTAGATGACCTTGATCCCGCGCTCCTTCATTTGCGCGGCAAACCGCAGGTTGAATCCCGGGAAGTCCACCAGCACCACCGCATCCGGCTTCCGCTTCTCCGCCTCTTCCACCAGGTCCCAGAAGATCTCGCGAAACTTACCGTAATTCCTCAGCACCTCGACCAGCCCGACCACCGCATGCTCGGTGAGGTCCAACAGCAATTCCATCCCCGCCGCCTGCATCTTCGCCCCGCCCCCGCCAAAGACCGTTACATCGGGGCTTTGCGCCCGCAGCGCCTTGATAAGTTCCGCCGCATGGGCGTCACCCGAGGCTTCGCCGGCGATGAACATTAAGGTCACTGCCGCCGCACCTGCTCGGTGATCTCCATGGCGACTTCCAGCGCCTGCTTGGCCGCTTCGCCGGTGACCAGCGGGTCGCGGTGGAAGCGGATCGAGTCGAGGAAATGCTGCAATTCCAGTTTGAGCGGCTCGTCGCGTTCGATGGGGACCGGTTCGCGGACAATCTTTCTGCCGCCGAATTCGCTGACAATGCTCGCGTGTTTGCCCGCCAGCAGTTTCTTCAGTAAACCGGACTCCTGCGCGTCTTCGGCGGCGACCCGATAACTCTCGCCCTCCTGCTTCATGTAGTCGAGCGACACGTAGGCGGCACCGTGCGAGGTGCGCCCAAACACCCGAATCTTCCGCATCTTTTCCGCCGACACGCGGCTGGCCGTGATGTTGGCCACGCAGCCGTTGGCGAACTTTAACCGCACATTGGCAATATCTTCGCTCTCGCTGAGCACGGGGATGCCGACCGCATCGACGGACACCAGCGGCGATTTCACCAGCGACAACACCACATCGAGATCGTGAATCATTAGATCGAGGACCACCCCGATATCCGTCGAGCGGCCCGGATACGGCGAGAGGCGGTGCACTTCAATGAAGCGCGCCTCTTCCAGCACTTCATTCAAGTAGCGCATAACCGGGTTGAAGCGCTCGACGTGGCCAACCTGGAATACGCACTTATTCTTCCGCGCGAGCGCGACCAGTTCCTCGGCTTCACTGAGGCTGTCGGTGATCGGCTTCTCCACGAGCACATGCTTGCCGCGCTCCAGAAAAACGCGCGCGACTTTGTAATGCGTCTCCGTGGGCGTGGCCACGCTGACGGCATCCGCAAAGTTCGCCAACTCCACCGCGCTCTCGAACGCGCCGCCGCCGACTTTTTCCGTCAGCGCGCGCAGGCGAATGTTGTCGGTATCAAACACACCAACGAAAGAAACTTGGCCGTAGGAGCGCTTGGCAAGCTCGGAATAAATGCGCGCGTGCTGCGAGCCGAGATGCCCGACTCCGACCACGCCAACTTTGAGAATGTCGCTCATGCCGAGGGCACCGCCACCAGGCTCAGTCCAATTTCATTCGCGGCCTTCAGTAACTTGTCCTTGTCGAGCAGCAGGCTCCGTCCCGCTTCCATCGCGAACACGGAAATCTTTCCCACCCGGCACGACTCGATCGTCTTTTCCCCGATGCACGGGATATCGAACCGAAAATCCTGCTTCGGTTTGCTGACCTTCACGACCACCGCGCCGCCCTTCTCGCCCGCCAACGCGCCGCCGCGGCGAATACATTCGTCCGTGCCCTCAAAACCTTCCACCGCCAGCACCGTGCCCTTCTTGACGACAACCGTCTGGCCGATATCGAGCGCGCTGACCTCCTTGCCGATCTTCAGTCCAAATTCGATGTCTTCCTGCTGTTCCTTGTCCGGCTTCCGACGGGTTAGCGCACCGGGCTTCGGAATGGAGTCGCCGAGAAACGGACGCGGGTCGATGAGTTCGACGCCGTCCTTCGCCATCTCCGCGGCAATCGCGCCGAAGATGGTCTCGGCATTGCGCTCCTTGAGGCGCAAGGCGACAGTCGTCATCCGGAGATCGAGGCGCAGGTTCTTGAAAAGATTGGAAGGCGTGATGCCACCGGCCATCACGGCGCGCTTCACGCCGCGCGAGGTGAACACTTCGATCAGCTTGTTGAGTTGACCGAGCTTGATCCATTCAACCTCGTCAGCCGCGCCGTCGATTTCCGTCTTCGTTTCCCCCTCAAACGCCGCCGCGACGGTCCGTCCGCTGCCAAGCTGACGCGCCGAGCGGGCCAAGATCAGGGGAAAATCGCCGTTTCCTGCAATAATGCCGAGTGGCTCCATCCGTGTGCGCAGATTCTTGCCGCTTCGCAAGCCGATGGCAAGGAAACATTCACCCGGATCGCAGGTTAGAGTTTCCGTAAATACCGCGCGCTGGCGGCGACCGCTTCCACCGCGTTGGCCGCTTCATACTCGACGATGATCGGACAATCGCGGCTTCGTAGGAGCGGAACGATGACTTTCCAATCCACGTCACCCTGTCCCGCCGGCACATCGCGTCCGTCACGGCAAAACTCCTTGGCGTGGAGCAAACCGACGCGCGACACGTTTTGCTGGATGAATTCACGACTATTGCGTCCGCCCCGCTCGACCCAATACGTGTCCACTTCAAGACCGAGAAGTTGCGGGTCAGTTTCTGCGAGCAGAATGTCCATGCCGCAACGACCGTCTGTGACCGGCATGAATTCGTAGGCGTGATTGTGGTAGAGCAACGCGAACCCCTCGGATTTGGCGCGGTCGCCGAGAGCGTTCAATCGCCGAGCCGCTTCCGAGAAGCCTTCCACCGTCTGCAAGTTCTTGGGAAGCGAAGGGACAACGAGCCTATGGTTGCCGATGGCGCGCTGGAACTTCGTCTGTGCGTCCCATTCCTTTTCGAGCATCTCCAAACCGATGTGCGCGGCAATGATCTGGAGTTTCGTTTCGGCGAGAATGTTCTTCCACTGGTCGGTTGACCAACCGTAGGCGCCGGCGGTTTCAACGCCATCAAATCCCAGCGACGGCACGCTGCGCACGACGCTTTCCGCGTTGGCGGCAGTCTCATGGCGCAGGCTATAGAGTTGCAGCGCCAGTGAGTTTGGCATAAAGGCTACCCGAGTCAGAGCCGGTTACGCCCCAGCGACGGCCAGTTCCGGCTCTTCCACTTGCCACATGGCCCGCACGGTGGTTTGCAGGAGCGACATGAGGCCGACATAGAGAAATCCCGCCTGGAACACCACCACGAAGGGAAGAAACATCCATTGATTGGTGTCGATCGCCTGCACGACCAGCCACGTGAAGTAGATACCAAAGGCCAACTCGATGTACGGGACCAATCCACGCAATGCCTGATACTTGCTGCGGGACCGACTCCCCGCGGCGCGTGCGGTACCGTACTTCGGCGTGCGAATGAACTCGCTGCGATGGTTAAACATCGCTTCGAGCACCGCGCGCGCGTTGTTGACGGAGAGGCCAACGCCCACGGCCATCAACACAGGCAGGTACACCAGCCGCTTCCACCATTGCGCGTGCAGATCGCGTTGCGCGCAAAAATAAAATGCGCTGATCGACAACGACCCGGCAATGAACAACGGCACGTCCACGAGCAGCAGCTTGGTCCACGGATTTCCGCCCGTCGCGTGATTTGTTCCGGCGGCGGCTGAAGAATGAAAACAGAGGCAAAGCACCAACAACGCGAGGTAGCCGTAATTGCTCGTAAGATGCACGGTGCCTTCGAACTTGATCTTGAATGGCAAATCGCTGTTCCAGAGCAGCGGCAGCACTTTCTTGCTCGTCTGGATCGAGCCTTTTGCCCAGCGGTGCTGTTGCGACTTGAACGCATTCATTTCAATGGGCAATTCCGCGGGCGTCACGATTTCCGGCAGGAACAAGAACCGCCAACCCTTGATCTGCGCGCGGTAACTAAGATCGAGATCTTCGGCGAGGGTGTCGTGTTGCCAGCCTCCTGCGGTTTGGATGCAAGTCCGCCGCCAGATGCCGGCCGTGCCGTTGAAGTTGAAGAACCGGCCCGAGCGGGCGCGCGCGGTCTGCTCGATGAGAAAATGACCGTCCAACAGCATCGACTGGATTTTGGTCAGCAACGAGTACTGCTCGTTGAGGTGCCCCCAACGTGTCTGGACCATGCCGATGTTCGGATCGGAAAAGTAATGGATCGTCTTTTGGAACAGGTCGGGCTGCGGGACAAAGTCGGCGTCGAAAATCGCAATGAACTCGCCGCTGGCCTGATGCAAGCCGTTTTCGAGCGCACCGGCTTTGTAGCCGAGGCGATTCGTGCGATGGATGTGGTAAACTTCAAAGCCGCGCTCGCGTAGTTGCGCAACTTTGCGGGCAACGATGCCGGTCGTTTCGTCCGTCGAGTCGTCGAGCACCTGCACCTCGATCTTGTTCTGCGGGTAATCCAGCGCCGCGACCGCGTCGAGCAACCGGTCAGCGACGTACATTTCGTTATACAACGGCAACTGCACGGTCACTTTCGGCAGTTCGGGCAACTGGCCGGCCGGTTGCGGCACTTCCCGACGATGGCGGAGGTAAAGGAAAATCATCCAATAGCGATGAATTCCGTAACACGAAAGACACACCAGCATCGCAAAATAGAATATTGTTCCAACCAAATGCAGTACCGCCATAACCTCCTAGTTGACCCCTGGAGCAAAGGCCGCTGCTCTCGGCATCCACAGTGGCCCGCTAAAAATCACCCTTGACCGACCTTCTTCGGGTGAGCCATTCTCACACGGCGTCATCATGTCAGAGCGCAACACGGAATCAAGCCCAAAAACCAATGCCTAAAGCACCTCCCCCCAAAGTCTTAACTTTGCCCCAAGTGGCTCGTTGGGCCGCCGCGGCGCGCCGTCGCGGCCGGAAGATTGTCGCCACGAACGGGTGTTTCGATCTGCTGCACTTCGGCCACGTCAGCTATCTCCAACGTGCCAGGAACCTCGGGCATGTCCTCATCGTCGGGCTCAATGGCGACAAATCGGTTCGCCAACTCAAGGGCCCCGGTCGACCGCTCGTCCCGCAACAGCAGCGCGCCAAGGTCCTCGCCGCCCTGGCCTGCGTCGATGCCGTGGTCATTTTCCCCGAAAGACGCGCTCACCGCTTTCTGGGAACCGTCCAACCCGACATATACGTCAAGGGTGGCGATTACCGGCCCGAGACCTTGGATGCGCGCGAACGTGCCGTGCTCACCGCGATTGGTTCCAAGGTTCGCATCCTGCCGTTCGTAAAGGGTTTTTCGACCACGCGGCTGATCGCAAAAATTCGTAGAGCCGGGTGTTAACGTGCGTGCGCGGCTGGTACTCGTCGGTCTGCTGGCTCTGAACCTCATCGCTTGCGCGTCGCCCCGCGAAAAGGCGTACCGCTCCGCCGTCAACGACTACAAGCGCACCAATGCGGTCGTGGTTGACTTCGCCCGCGCCAAAGTCAAACAACTCGTCATGGCCACGATGGCGTTCCAGACATCGGTTGGTCACTGGCCACAGACGCTTACTGAGCTGGCAGGATTTCCCTTCGGTAACCGCCTGCCGTTTGATCCGACCGACTTCAACGACGTCACTTTCGCCGCGCTGGAAGACGGCAGCGTTCAAATCCGCTACGACGTCAACTGCTCCCGCTTCAAAACTCCTCAGTATTCGTTCACCCAGACCGGCACGGTGAACGTGAAGGCCAAGTAGGCGCCGCTAACAGCACGTGGTCGTAATTTGCAATCACCGGGATATCCGTTATGTTGGCAGCACCATGGCACGCATGTTCTATGTGACTCTACTTCTGCTCTTCGTGATGGGTTGCGCCACCCACAAGCCGGCGCCTCCCCCTCCGCTCACCCAGTCTGACGTCATTTCGATGGTCAAGGTGAGCGTACCCGACGACGAGATCATGCGTCGCATCGATGAGACCCGCACCGTCTTCCGCCTTTCCTCCGAGGACGTGGTTCGTTTGCGCAACGAAGGCCTTTCCGACCGACTCGTCAGTTTCATGCTCGACACCTACGCGCGCGCCGCCGCGGCCGAGCAACGCCGCCGGGACGCGGAGCCTCGCTCCAGCTTCTCCTTCGGGTTCGGGACCAGTTTTGGGCACCACTAGCAAGCCAGCAGATTCCGCTGTCTCCCCGCCAATGCGCGCTCCGCATCGGCGCTTGTGTTTTCCGGGGGGTTCGATTAGAAACTTTGTGTGAGAGGTGGCGATTTCCGCATCGGGGTGCTCGGCTCGGGCAATGGCTCCAACGGCGAAGCGATTTTCGAGGCGTGCGCGCGCGGGAGGATTCCCGGGCAGGTGGTGTTGGTATTGACGGATGTCGCCGACGCGTTTATTCAGGAGCGGGCGCAGAGGCGCGGAATCGAAGCGCGTTTTATCGGGCCGAGCCGGTTCAAGACGAAGTTGGAACCGGAGTTGGAAGAACAGGCGGCGCGGATGCTGCGCGATGCCGGGGTGCAATTGGTTGCGCTGGCGGGTTACATGCGCGTGGTGAAGGCGCCGCTGTTGGGGGCGTTTGCAGGGCGGATGCTCAACGTACATCCGTCGTTGTTGCCCAAGTTCCCCGGGTTGCGCGCGTGGGAGCAGGCGTTAATGAGCGGCGCGAAGGTCACGGGTTGCACGGTACATTTTGTGGAGGAAGGCGTGGATTCGGGGCCGATCATCCTCCAGCGGGAAGTGGCAGTGCGCGACGACGATACGCCCGAATCGTTGCACGAGCGGATCCAACGGGTGGAGCACGAGATTTATCCCGAGGCGATACGCCTGTTCGCAGAAGGGAAGTTGAAGATCGACGGACGGACGGTCAGGATTATTGAATCATGAGTGAGAAAACAGCGAAACGAGTGTTGCGATTCGGGTTGCCGAAAGGCAGCCTGCAGGAATCAACCCTCGCCTTGATGGCGAAGGCAGGCTGGAAAGTTTCCACCGGCAGCCGCAGCTACGTGCCGCGAACTGACGACGCGGATTTGGAGTTGCGACTCATCCGCGCCCAGGAAATCAGCCGTTACGTTGAACACGGATTCCTCGACGTCGGTCTAACGGGGGCCGACTGGATTGCCGAGAATGATAGCGACGTGCACGTCGTCTGCGAAATCGCCTACAGCAAGCAGACTACAAATCCCGCGCGCTGGGTGCTGGCCGTGCCGAATGATTCGCCCGTCAAGTCAGTGAAGGATTTACAGGGCAAGCGCATCGCGACCGAGTTGGTCGAGATGACACGGCGCTGGCTGAAGAAGAATGGCGTGACGGCGGAAGTGGAATTCTCCTGGGGTGCGACCGAAGTGAAGGCGCCGGAACTGGTCGATGCGATTGTCGAATTGACGGAAACGGGTTCGTCGCTGAAAGCGAACAACCTGCGCATCGTCGAGACCATCGTCTCGAGTTACCCACAGCTCATTGCCAACAAGCAGGCGTGGGCCGACAAGTGGAAGCGCAAGAAGATAGAGACGATCGCGCTCATGCTGCGGGGTGCACTCGCGGCGGAGGAGAAGGTTGGATTGAAAATGAACGTGCCGCGCGCGAAGCTCGCTACTTTGTTGAAGGAATTGCCATCCCTGCGCAACCCGACGATCTCGACGCTTTCGCGTGAGGACTGGGTGGCGGTGGAGACGATCATTGACGAGAAAACAGTGCGTGAAATCATCCCGCAGTTGAAAGACGCGGGCGCAGAGGGTATCATTGAGTATCCGTTGAACAAGGTGATTTACTGAATTTGGCCCGAGGACTGATGCCGCAACCAACAAGGAGGCCCGGATGGGCTCGCTGAAGAAACGACGCAAGCAGAAAATCAACAAGCACAAGCGCCGCAAGCGTTTGAAGGCAATGCGTCACAAGAAGAGAAAGTAGGAGTCGCAACTCAGGACATGTTTCGCCCAAGAGCAAGTGCGCGCAGTCGCGCGGCTGCGCTGACGGTTGTGTTGTCTGCCGTCGCGAGCTTGAGCATGGGCATGGCGCGCCCTGCTGCCTTCAAAGGTCCGGCGGCCGGGCCGTTGGACGGGGCGGCGGACCTGTCACCGGCACAAACACGACATGCCGAGGCTCTTGCGGAATATGCCACTGGCGTCTCGGCAGAATTCCGTGGCGAAATGGACAACGCCCTGGACCGCTACCAACAGGCGCTGCAGCTCGATCCGCAGAACGCCGCCCTGGCAATTCGCCTCGGACAAATCTACGCGACCCGCCGCGACATCACCAACGCGGTGAGTGTGCTGGAGTCCTCCGTCAAAGCCAATCCCAACAATGCGGAACTCTCTTACTGGCTGGGTTACATCTATCGCAGCGACAATCAGAACGAGAAAGCAATCACGGCGTTCCAGGGCACGCTGAAGCTCGACCCGACCAACCTCAATGCCCTGGGCGGGTTGCTCGACATTTACTCCCTGAAAGATTCGTCCGCCGAAGCTGTCAAACTGTTTGATCGCGCCTTCCACCAAAAGGTGGACGTGGGCAGCTATTGGATGCGACTCGGCGACTTTTACACGGCAGTCTCCCGGCAAAAGCCGACGTGGGCGCAGAAGATTGATCGGAAGCGGATCCAGCAATGCTACGAGAAGGCGCGGGCCCTGACACCCGACGACACCGAAGTTGAGATACGGCTGGCCGACACCTACGCCGACAATGGCGAGTTCCAGAAGGCCGCGGACGCCTATGCCAAGCTACTGATCCAGAACCCCGATACTCCGCGTATTCGCGAGCGACTGGCGGCCAATTACATCCGCGCCGACCAGAAGGAGAAGGCCGCCGCGGTGCTTGAGGAAATCATCAAGCGCGAGCCGCTGCAATTTGCGATCTACAACTACCTTGGTGAGGTTTATGAGGATCTGGGTCAGCACGAAAAGGCCATTTCAAATTATCAGCAATCGCTCGTCGTCAACCCCAACCAGCCGGAAAACTACTCCCTCATTACCGCCCTGCAGTTGGATTCCAAGCAGGTCGATCTGGCGCAGCAGACCCTGGCCACCTGGAAAGGAAAGTATCCGGCTGATTTCCGTGTGCCCTATTTCACGGGTCTTATCCAAACCGACCGGAAACAGTACGCCGACGCGGTGGCCTCCTTCGCCGACGCGGAGTCCCTGGCTAAGGAATCGGGCCCGGACGTCAAGCTGAGCAGCAAGTTCTACTTCTCGTACGGCGCCGTATCCGAGCGCGCCGGTGATTACGACAAGGCCGTTTCGTTTTTCCAAAAGTGCCTGCAACTCGACCCGGCAGATCACGCCGCGTGCAATTATCTCGGTTACATGTGGGCCGACAAAGGCGTTCATTTGCAGGAAGCGCTCGACCTGGTCCAGAAGGCCGTGAAGCTCGATCCCGATAACGGCGCCTATATCGACAGTCTCGGCTGGGTATTATTCAAACTCGGGCGCAACGAGGAGGCGCTGGTACAACTGCGGCGCGCGGTCGATTTAATTAAGGACGATGCGACCCTGTGCGGCCACCTCGCCGATGTGCTCCTGAAAGTCGGCAAGACCGAGGAAGCGCTCACGGTGTTGCACCACGCCAGCGAGTTGGATCCGGTTAATAAAGAGATTTCCGAAAAACTCCAGAAGCTGAAGGGCAACCAGTCCTCCGTCCACTAGTTCGCGGGCGTGACGACCCGGATCTCCAGGACTGTTTTTGGCTCCGCTGCCGGGGCGTCATCCCTCAGGCTAGGCGGAACCACACCGTCGACGATGCTGTTCGTTGCCACTTTGCCAGTCAGTACCCCGACTGAAGGTGTACCTGCGTTCGTTGAACCTGACTGACCGGCGTTCCCACCCTTGGCCAGCGCCGCGGACGGCCCAGGCGCCTTCGATAGTTCCAACTTGAATGCCGCTACATACTCCTGCGGCAATTCGACAAACAAGGTCTGTTCCGGCGCGTCTTTTGATTGGGGAACGACAACCACCCTCCCGCTGCACCTCGCCGCAAGTTGCTGCGCTCGATTCCGCACATCATCAAAGTCGCGTCCGTGAAAGGTCACCGTTTCACTGAGCTTTGACCGGGGGAATTCCATGTTCCGGATCAAGCCGACAACGGGCGAAGGCGCTGACGGCGGGGTCGTTGCCAACTCGTCGCTGCCGCGAACCACTGGAATCCTCCTTGCGCCAGCCGTCGGTCGATTGTCCGCACCGCCGGCCCCCATTCCGCTTGCGCCCGCCGCGGTTTGATCCGCAATGGTTGCCTTTCGGTTGTCGGCCGTTGCCGTCTTTAACTCGGTCTCCGACAAAACAGCACTCTCGCCGCCTTCTGCTTTTGCGAGCTTGAGCGGGGTGACCTTCGGTGTCGGCAAAGGATGCTCGCCTCTCATGACAAGACCGATGATCACGACGAGCGCCGCAACTTCGAGCGGAACCTTCAGCCAAAGCGGTCGGAAGACATGGTCCTGCCAGTTCAGCGCCTCGGGCTTATCAGCACACGCGATCTTGCGGCGCACTTCAGTGAGGAAACGCGGGGGCGGTTGCAGTTTTGGCAGCGCCACCACGCCGGTGACCAACGTCTTAATTTCCAACAACTCTCGCTGACAATCCGAGCATGATGCCAGATGCGCTTCGACTTCCGCTCGCTGTGGCGACGTCAACTCGTCGTCAATGTAAGCTGACAAGTCCCCTCGAATGTCCCGGCAGTTCTTCATTCTCCCGCCCTCACATCTCATCCTTGATGCTTTTGCGCAACGCCTCGCGCGCGCGCGCGATCCGCGATTTGACCGTGCCGACGGAACACTCCAGCACTTCGGCAATTTGTTCGTAGTTCAGATTGTCGACGTTCCGCAGCACCAATACCTCCCGAAACTTGCGCGGCAATTCGTTCATGTGTCGGCGCAATAACTCAACAAACTCCGTCCTCACCGCTTGCACATCGGGCGCGTCGGTGTTGTCGGCGATCTGCACGGGCACTTCCCCATCGGCGGTCTCAACGGTGCCATCAAGGGACACACTTGCCTGTCGGCCACGTCTTTTCCACCAGCGATGTTTGTTGCGGGCCAGATTCACGACGATCTGGTGCAGCCAGGTCGTGAACTCGCATTCCCCGCGAAAGTCGCCAATGCTCCGGTAGATTCTCACAAACGCGTCCTGCGCCACTTCCGTGGCATCCTCGTGGTCGCGAAGCAGTTGGAAGGCGACGTTGAACGCGCGCTGCTGGTGGCGCAGCACCAGATCATCAAACGCCGTCTCATCGCCCGCCCGGCAGCGTTCCAGCAATTCTCGATCGCTTGCCTCAGCTTTGGCATCCGGGTGTAAGACACGCTCCATGGGAAAAAGTTCCCGTTCTCACCCACTAAACTCGGGCTTGGCCTCCCGCGTCATCAGGTCGCGAACAGCTTGTTTCGGCGGTTTGCCTTCGTAAAGGATGGCCTGCACCTCGCGCGTAATGGGCACATCCACGCCATGGCGTTGCGCCAGTTGCCAGGCTGACTTGGCCGTCTTCACGCCCTCGGCCACCATCTGGGTGCTCGCGGCGATTTGCTCGGGCGTCTCGCCTTTCCCCAGCCGTTCGCCGAAACTGCGGTTGCGGCTGTGACGGCTGAACGCGGTAACGATCAGGTCACCCACGCCGCTCAGTCCGAAGAACGTCTCGCGGCGCGCGCCCAACGCCACGCCGAGCCGCGTCATCTCCGCCAGCCCGCGTGTGCACAGGGCCGCCTTTGTGTTGTCCCCAAACCCGATCCCATCACATGCGCCGGCCGCGATGGCGACGACGTTCTTGAGCGCGCCACCCAACTCAACCCCGATGACGTCGTCGTGCGTATAGATGCGGAAGCGTTCGTTCATGAATGCCTTCTGCGCGCACGCCGCATGGTGCGCCTGCCGCGAGGCAACCACCACCGCCGTCGGAATCCCCCGTCCCACTTCCTCCGCGTGGCTGGGCCCGGAAAGAACAACAATGTGTTCGGTCTTGAGCACTTCCGTGATGACCTCGCTCATCCGCGCGCCCGTTCCATTCTCAATTCCCTTGGCAACGCTGACCACCGGAACATCTGTGGGGAGGTAATCATGAATCTTCTCGCAAATCGGCCGCATCCCGTGCGAGGGAACGGCGAGAACCACCAACTCGGCTCCTTGCAGTGCCGACTTCGTATCAAGCGTGAGTACAATCTCCTTCGGAATCTTTACGCCGGGCAGGAATGCCTTGTTCTCCCCAGCGGCAAGGATCGGCTCGACCTCTTCCTTGAGCCGTCCCCACAAGGTCACTTTGTGCCCGTTGCCATGCAAGAGCACTGCCAGTGCCGTCCCCCACCCGCCTGTGCCGATCACGGTGACGTTCATGCCACGGCACCCTTTCCGCCCGCTTCTTTTCGTTGGCCAATGCGGTTCTCGGTCCCCGCCAACAGCCGCTGGATGTTCGATTTGTGTTTGTAGATGATGACGGCGCCAAGAATGACCGTGAAAACGAAAAGTGTCCTGTCCTTCGCCAGGAACCACGTTGCGATCGGCATGGCAATCGCAGCACAGATGGAGGCCAGCGACACATAGCGTCCGATGGCAAATACGATTCCCCAGACCCCGAGAGCGCAAAGCAATGGCAGCGGAAGAAATGCCAACAAGGCGCCAGCGCTGGTGGCCACACCCTTGCCGCCTTTGAATCTCAACCAGCACGTCCAGATGTGGCCCGTGAGTACGAAGATACAACAGGTGATCTGCAACGCCGCAGGGTTGGCGTTGGGAAATAGGCGCGGCGCTACGAACACCGGGAGGAAGCCCTTCGCTGCGTCCAGAAACAGCACGACCGCGCCCGGGCCCTTGCCGAGCGCGCGCATTACGTTGGTCGCGCCGATATTACCGCTACCGACCCTGCGAATATCGATTCCACGCGCTTTGGCCCATAGAAAGCCGGTTGGAATCGAGCCAAGGAAATAGGAAGCGACTGCGCAACTAATAAAAATCGCCACCGTCATACTCGCGACTGTAGCCGATTGCGGCGAAACGCGGCAAGCCCGATTGCGACAACGGAGACGGCCGCACAGCCCCCGACAAACACATCGCCGTGCTGCGTGTAAAACGTCTGGGAGTGATCATTCGGTAACGGCAAATCGAAGTTCAGGCTTCCCTTACCAAACGGCGCGCACCGCGCGCGGATAATGCCATGCTCGTTGATGACACATGTCATACCATTATTCGAGGCGCGGACCAGCGGACGATGGCTCTCGACTGCGCGAAAGACCGCGTTGGCCAGATGCATTTCAGCGGCGGGCGATGTCTTGAACCACGCATCGTTCGTGACATTGACCATGAAGTCGACGTCACGCTGCACAAAATGTCGGTATAAATCCGGCACCGTGTCTTCGAAGCAAATGACCGCGCCGAACCGCAGCTCGCCCGCGTGAAACACCGTGAAATCACGGCCCCGTTCAAAGCTGCCATCGATGGGCGTGAGCCATTTCATAAACGGGAAAATCTTTCCGAGCGGCACGTATTCGCCAAATGGCACAAGGTGAACCTTGTGGTAGATCTCACCCAGACTGCCGTCCGGACGCACCAGGATCGCCCCGTTGAAGGCTTCGGCGTTTGTCGAGTACGCTGTGATGTCGACAGTGCCGGTGAAGAGGTACGCACCGGACTTCACGGCCAGATTCGTCACCAATTCAAACGACTCGCGATCGTATCGCAACGCGTCGGGCGTCGCCGTCTCGGGCCACACGATCATCTCGGGCCGGGCCGCCATGACCGCTTCGGTCAGTGTCCGATACCGTTCCAGAATCATGGGCTTTTGTTCCGGCTCAAACTTCAACGTCTGGGGAATATCACCCTGCACCAGCGCGAGACGGACAATTCTTTGCTTCGCCTCGTTGTGCGGGAAAACCTGTGGCACGCCGTGCCAGAACGCAAGGCAGATCAAGCTCATGGCCACGTAGAACTCCCAGCTCAATCGCCACTGCCGGTCACGGGTTCGCACCTGCACGATAAATCGGCGGATGGTAAAATAAAGGACGACATTCACAAAGCACACCAGTGCTGACACACCATAGACACCTGTCACGCTGGCGAATTGGATGAGCGGCCCGGCCCGCCATTGGGTCACCCCCAGAAAATTCCAGGGGAACCCGCCAAACAACAATTTTCCGCGCAGCCATTCCAGCGTCACCCAACCAGCGGAGCCAACGGCCGCCACGAGTACGTTGCGGATTGCGGCCCCGGCGCCGAATTGGTTCTCGGAATTCGTCAAGCCGGGGATGAGGCTGTTCACCATTACGAACATCAGCGCTCCCACACCGAAGTAGAGTGCGAGGAAAGCGATCAGCCCCACCGTACCGGCGGCCGTGACATGATAAATCCACCAGATCGTCATTCCGAAGAAAACCAGCCCGGCGATATAGCCCCGACGGAACGCTTCCTCCAGCCGGCAGTCTTCCACGGCGAACAACAATGGCACGAGTGAAAACCAGCCCAACTCGCCACTGTTGTACGGCGGGAGGGCAAACGCCAGTAGAGCGCCGGTGGCGACAGGCAGAAGCCAGCGGCCCACCAGAAGTTTTACAGCCGCAGATCTCATTCGCGGCTCCTATTGATGCCGCAACATTGTTTCGCGGCTACGGACTGCGCGTCACGCATTCTTCCCGCAACAGTTCTTGTACTTCTTGCCGCTGCCGCACGGACAAGGCTCGTTGCGGCCAACTTTCGGGACCTCGCGCTTGATCGGCATGGTCGCCTTTTCAATCGCCTCATCAACAACGTCTTTACTACCCGCACCGGCCGGTGCGTTGGGTCCGGGTGGCTTCGGAGATGAACTGAATGAGGCACCCGAATCCAGGTTGGGACCACTGAGTTGCGTCGGCAGGGCGCGCAGGAAGTTTTCAAATGCGGCGAGTGAACTGGCGGAGCGGAAGACGTTGTTGGCGATTTCGTTTTTCACGTTGTCCATCATCTCTTCGAACATCGCGAACGCCTCGGTCTTGTATTCCACCAACGGGTCTTTCTGGCCGTACGCGCGCAGGCCGATGCCGTTGCGAAGCTGGTCCATGTTGTAGAGATGTTCCTGCCAGAGACGGTCGAGGGCGTTGAGAACGATCAGGCGCTCGATGGCCTTGAGCGATTCGGCGTTCTCATTGGCCGCCTTCGCTTCGTAGGCGCGGGTGACTTTATCGAGGATGACCTGCAAAACTTCGTCCCGCGTTTTGTCGCTGACATGCTCCGGACGCAACCCAATCGGGAATGCCTGGTTCGACCACCGCAGCAGCGCGTCGAGTTCCCATTCGTCCGCTTGCTTGTCCTCGGGGCAATACTCGACGACGCGCGCTTCGACCACTTCCTCGATAATATTGAAGATCGCCTCGCGGGGGTTCTCGCCGCGAATGATGTCGTTGCGGAAGCCGTAGAGGACTTCGCGCTGCTTGTTCATCACGTCGTCATATTCCAACGTGCGTTTGCGGATGGAGAAGTTGTGCTCTTCGACGCGGCGCTGGGCGGTCTCAATCGAGCGATTGAGGAGTGGGTGCTCCAGCTCTTCGCCTTCCTTCATGCCCAGCTTTTCCATGATCGTGGCAATCCGTCCGCTGCCGAACAACCGCATCAGATCGTCCTCGAGCGAGACATAGAAGCGTGAACTACCGGGATCACCCTGGCGCGCGCAACGTCCGCGAAGCTGACGGTCAATGCGCCGCGCTTCGTGACGTTCACTGCCAATCACATGCAGGCCACCCACCTCGGACACGCCCTCGCCGAGTTTGATGTCGGTTCCTCGGCCGGCCATGTTGGTCGCGATGGTCACCGAGCCCTTCTGGCCTGCGCGGGCGATGATCTCCGCCTCCCGTTGGTGGTATTTCGCATTCAGGACATTGTGGGGGACCTTCTGGCGCCCCAACATGCGGGACAGCACTTCGCTGGCCTCGACGCTGACCGTGCCCACGAGGGAGGGCTGGCCGTGGCGATGACGCGCTACGATATCCTCGATGATCGCGTTGTACTTCTCGCGACGCGTCTTGTAGACCACGTCGTTTTCATCCTTGCGCACACACGGCTTGTTGGTGGGAACGACGATGACGCCGAGCTTGTAAATATTCTCGAACTCGGTGGCTTCCGTTTCGGCGGTACCGGTCATGCCCGCCAGTTTCTTGTAGAGCCGGAAATAATTCTGGATCGTGATGGTCGCGAGCGTCTGGGTCTCGCGCTCGATGGCGACGCCTTCCTTGGCCTCGACTGCCTGGTGCAGCCCATCGCTCCAACGGCGGCCCGGCATGAGGCGACCGGTGAATTCGTCGACGATCATCACCTTGTTGTCCTGAACGACATATTCGACGTCTTTCTCGAACAGGCAGTAGGCGCGCAATAACTGCGAAATGTTGTGAATCTTCTCGCTGCGCTCATCGAACGCCTGCTGGATTTGCTGCTTCTTCTTTTCCTTCTCGCCGTCGGGCAACTGCTGGGTGTCCATCTCCTGCAGGGCCGTCACGAGGTCGGGGATCACGAACGTATCCGGGTCATCCGGACTCAGAAAATTGCGGCCCTTCTCGGCAAGATCGGAGTCGTGCTGCTTTTCGTCGATGGTGAAGAAGAGTTCTTCCTTCAGATCGTGCATCTCCTTCTTGCTCGAATCCTTCATTACCTCCAGCTCCGCTTCATCGACGAGCTGCCGAATCGCGGGTTCCTCCATCATCTTCTGCAACTGCTTGTTCTTCGGGGTTCCCAGCTTGACCTGATAAAGCAGACGGCCCGCTTTCTCCTCGCGGTCGAAGTCGTCGTTGGCGTTCTTGTCGGCGCTGCGGCCTTCGAGTAACTGTTTCGCCTCACTCACGAACCGATTGCATAGCATCGTCTGCGTGCGGACGAGTTCGGCGACCTGGGGCTTGTACTTGTCGTAGGCGTGTGTGGAAACCGTGGAGGGGCCGCTAATAATGAGCGGTGTCCGCGCTTCGTCGACGAGAATCGAGTCCACTTCGTCAACAATCGCGAAGAAATAACCCCGCTGCACCTGCGTCTCGATGCTGGTGGCCATGCCGTTGTCACGGAGGTAGTCGAAACCGAACTCCGCGTTCGTGCCATACGTGATGTCGGAGACGTATTGCGCCCGACGGAGGGGCGGCGGCTGATCGTGCTGGATGCAGCCCACCGTCAACCCGAGAAACTTATACACCTCACCCACCCACTCCGCATCGCGCGCGGCGAGGTAATCATTGACCGTGACCAGATGGACGTTGCCGGCGAGGGCGTTCAGGTAGAGCGGCAACGTGGCGACGAGGGTCTTGCCTTCGCCCGTGGCCATTTCCGCAATTCTGCCCTGGTGCAGCACGATGCCGCCAAGAATTTGGACATCAAACGGCACCATGTCCCACTTGTAAGGCTGACCGCGCACGGGCCATTCCTTGCCACAGAGACGGCGGCACGCGTTCTTCACCACGGCGAACGCTTCCGGGAGGAGATCGTCGAGGGACGCGCCGTCGGCAAGCCGTTTCCGGAACTCTTCGGTCTTCCCGCGCAACTGCTCGTCGCTGAGTTTCTGGTACTCCGCCTCGACCTCGTTCACGCGCTGAACCAGCGGCCAGAGACGCTTTACTTCGCGCTGGTTCTTCGAACCCAGGATTTTCTTCAATATCCAACTAACCATACAGATCCTTCGCTTCGCGTCAGCTTCCCGGTTTGATCACCGGCGTGCCCGCCTGACAGAGCGGACACGTCGCCGGGTCAAATGTGTCAATCGACAATCTTAGCAGACTTTCCAGCGGTACGCCAAAACCTACTTTGCCACCCGATCGATCCACCAGCGTGCCCACCCCGGCCACTTCGCCGCCGAGGGCCTGCACAATGTCGAGGGTCTCCCGCACACGGCCGCCCTTGGTCACAACGTCCTCAACCACCAGCACCTTTTCGCCCCGGGCGACCTGGAAGCTGCGCCGCAACTCCAGTTTTCCCGCCGAATTCTTCTCCACGAAAATATGGCGCACGTCCAGCGCTCGGGCGACTTCGTGACCGACGAACAACCCGCCCAGCGCCGGCGAGATCACCACCTGGGCTCCCGCGTTTTTTAACTTCGCCGCCAGGTCTCCACACAACTGCTCGGCGATGCGGGGATGTTGCAGCACCATCGCGCACTGGAAATACTGGGGGCTGTGCAGCCCCGAACGTAGCACAAAATGTCCATCGAGCAATGCCCGCGTGTCGCGAAAGATCTGCAGAACCTCTTCGTCCGTCACGTGTTCACCACCCATTGCGAATTCGCCTTGCTCGCCTGCTCAACCTCGCGGCGTTTCGCGTCGTAACCCTTGCGGCCCATCAAGCCGTACGTGAAATTCTTTCCCAATTCCACACCCGGCTGGTCGAATGCGTTGATATTGTACAGTTCGCCGGCGTAGGCCGTCTGCATTTCGAGCAGATAGAGCAATGCGCCGACGGTTTCCTCGTCCACACGCGGGAGACGGATCGCACAGTTCGGTTTGCCGCTCTGCGTCAGCGCCAATTCGGTCGCGCGCTGTTCGGCCCTGATCAATTCATTCAGCGTATGTCCCCCGAGATACTTCACTGCCTCGAAACCAGGGAACGCCGGCGGAATCGGAACTGTCGTGCGAAATTCTTCCACCGTCAGGAAGGTCACGACTTTGTCGAACGGCCCTTCGAGGTAAAGCTGCAGGACCGAGTGCTGATCGCTCACGCCCAGCGCTTTCCCGGGCGTCTGCCCGGCATGCACGGTCTTGCCCGCGCGGTCTACCCGCTTGCCAAGGCTCTCGGCCCAGAGTTGGCAGAACCAATCCGCCACGTCGCGCAACGCGTGCGCGTAGGGCATCATCACCTGGATGTTCTTGCCCTTTGCCTTATCCATCAGGTAATGCAGGGCCGCGCCCGTGAGCGCGGGATTCTCCCACAACTTCTTCGATTTCCGGCAAAGCGCATCCATTTCCACGGCACCCTTCAGCAATTTGTGGATGTCGATGCCCGTGACCGCCGCGCTCAGCAAACCGACGGCGCTGAGCACCGAAAAGCGTCCTCCCACGTCGGACGGAATCGGCAGCGACGCGTAACCGAACCGCTTCACAATCTCACGCAGTTCGCCCCGTTCCGGATCCGTCGTGATGACGATGCGTTCGACATGCCGCTCCGTCCCGAGTTTCTTGATTAGCGCGTCGCGGAACACGAGAAACTCGCTGATAATCTCCGCGGTGCTGCCGGACTTGCTGACCACATTGAAGACAGTGTTCTCAAGATCGACGACCTCCAACAACGCGGCGATGCGATCGGGATCGATGTTGTCCGGCACGAACAATCGCGGCCCGCGCCGCGGCGGACGAGGAAGTTGATTGTATTCGGGATGATTGAGCGCGCTGTGGAGGGCAATGTTGCCCAGCGCCGAACCGCCGATGCCGACGACGACGAAACTGTCGCAACGCCCCTGGATTTCGTTGGCGAGAACGGCCACTTCATCGGCGAGCTTCGGATCGTGCGGTAGCTTGCGAAAACCGAGCGGCGCTTTCTCAACCGCGCTCGCGGCGGCAACCAGCTTCGGCCCAAGGGCACGCAGCTCCGCGTCGGTGACACCGTGTTCGCCGACGCGTTCCTCCATCAAATTATTGAAATCGTACCGTAGATTCAGCAAAAACCCGTCCTCCAAGTGCGGTGGTTTATCGCAGATTCAACCGGGTGCGGCAACTCTTTTAGCAGTCATTAGAGTCAGGGACTCAATACTCTTAATCGACCGTCTTTGTCCTTGAGATCAGAGGGAAGCGTCTTATGAAACTCCACGTGCCCGTCACAGAAGAGAACATTTCCACCTTGCTCCCCTGTGAAATCCAACTCCCAAAGAGGCCTCGGGCCGTGGTTGCCATTAGAGGGCCACTGACCTCCTTTCGTGGTAGCATAAATGCGGTCCAGAGCGAGAATCGAGTTTGAATTCGCTGACCGCCAGATCATGTTAGGCACGTATGAATAACTGATATTCGTTGTCGTCAGCACGTCGAACGATTGTGCGGGCCCGTATCCTCGGCGATCGCTGTGACAAAACAGAATTCTTGGAGTAACTAACAGATTACCGAGTAGTTGCCAACTTCCTGCGAGTGTAGGGGGCTCTGAATCCACAGGGCATTGCCCTCGATTCGTCTCGGCATACATCATGATGGCCAAGCCGAGTTGCTTAAGGTTGATTGCGCAGTTCATCCGGCGAGCGCTTTCTCTAGCCCTCCCTAATTGCGGGAGGAGAAGTGCTGCCAGCAGAAAGATAATTGTGAGTGCCACAAGCACTTCAACCAACGTGTTCTTGCGCTTCGTCACGTTCCCGGCCGGGTCACTCCTCGATTGAAGGCATTGTATCCCAGCTGCAAAAGCGCGCACAGCATCAGTGATCGCTCTCCAACGCGAGCAATCGCCGTTTCATCGGCAACCCACCGCCAAAGCCGCCGAGCGAGCCGTCGCCGGCGATGACGCGGTGACAGGGGACGATGACGGGAATCGGATTTGCCCCGCAGGCGGCGCCGACCGCGCGCGAGGCCCTGGGCTTGCCAATCCTTTGTGCGACCCAACCGTACGAGCGCGTCTCGCCACGGGGGATCTTCGTCAGGATGTGCCACACTTTCTGTTGAAACTTGGTGCCCGAAGAGAGGTCAAGAGGAACGTTCCAGCGGACGGATTTGCCGGCGGCGTATCGCTGTAATTGACGCCTCAGGTCGTATGGCAGACTCACCACCTGCTGTTGTTTGGACCGGACAGATGAAGCGCCCGCCTTACAAAACTCCAAGCGAGCGAGTCCACGGGGAGAGAACTGGGCCCGAAACGCGCCCAGCTTCGTCTGGATGATCACCGGATCACGAACCAGATTATCCATAACGCGAAGAAGGATAACCCAATCCACATAAAAAAGCGATTCCGCGTTTGTCGTTGCACCCGCTTGAGGGGCTTATAACTCCGGATGCTTCCTGCACCGAGATAAGCCGCAAGTTTTTCCTGCGGCGGGACCACCTGGGCCGTTTCCAGGGCCGCCGTGCCTGTAATGGGGAGGTTCCCAGACGAAGATGGGTGCGCGAAGAGATCGGGTTCAGGCTTCTTCGCGAAGGCAATCGGTTCCGCTTCCAGTTCCTTCAGGGGCTCCGCATTGACATCGAACAAGTCCTGGCGCACACGATTGGAGGCGCGAAGCTCGCGTTTGGCCGGTACCAGCATACCCTTCACAAATCCGACGAAAGTTACGACTGATGCGGAGGTCTGTCCCCCCGAAGGCGTATCCACCCGGCGAATCCCCCGGGTGCGCGCGGGACCGCTGGCAACCTCACGCATCTGGCGCTGCACGGTGGCAATCTGCTGGTCCAGATCGCTGATCGCACGATCGATGGGGTCAGGGTGTTTCCAGTGCAATGCCATGGCGGTCCCTCGGGCTAATGTTTCACAGCGAGCAGTGCAATGAGCCAAATCGTGCCCGCCAGAATCAACGGTGCCGAAGCGGCGGCGCCAAGACACGCGTACCGGATGATTTCATTCCTGGTGACAGGCTTCTTTGTTGTCCCTGGGGGGAGGATCGCATTGTCCTGGCCGGCCGACGGATTGAGGCAATCGAGTTTGGTGCGGGCGCGGTTATACTCGAGACGCGCGCCCTCGAGGACGCCAAGCGCGCGGCCCAATTCGGCGCGAACGTTGCCGCTATTCCAGTCTCCGTCGTTGATTTGCTGAATCTGCTCGGCGTAATCACGGAACGCCGCGATGGCCGTGCCGCTCAGTTCGACGAGACGCTGAGATTCGATCTGCTGGCGTTCCAGCGCCAACAGGCCGCGAGCAAGATTGTCGGTGATTTCGGCGCGACCGCGGCTGTATTCCTCCTGCTTACGGCGCAGTTCCTCGAGTTCGCTCTTCTGGCGTTCAAGTTCTTCCTGTTGGCGGCGCAACGTAAGCAAATGTTCACGGGCCTGGTCGAGTTTGGAATCGACCTCCTCGCGGTGTTGCGGCAGTTCGACAACGGAAAGCGTCGGCCCGATATTGGATTCGGGCATAATGGTGGCAGCGCCACCTCCCCCCTGTTTCATACAAACCTCCTCCTTGTTAAAAGGGAGTATAGCAAGGCGCAAAGAAAAGTAAAGGCTGTTCGTCTTGTGGGCGGCAAAACTGGTCGCCTTCAACGCGGAGCGCGGTCAGATTTCGAGTGACTCGACCTTCTTCAAGGCGAGCGACATGGGAATGGTGGTGGCCGCAAGACTGAGGAGTGAGACGAAGATCCAGGAAAGGACGAATCCCCATGGCTGAGCGCGCTCGCCGAGGCCGCCCACGGCAAAGCCTGCGTACATCGGCGTCACTTCCGCACCAATGACGATCACAACATAGATGAGACTCAGGATAAAACAGAACGTGCCGCCAAAACCCGAGACGATCTTTGCGGGATTATCGTCGCGACGGTTGGCTGTCGAACCCGAACTGAAGTTGGGGAACAGGGCGCCAATGCCCACGGCAATGCCGCACAACGAAAAACTCATGACGACCACCGTGGAAGCGAACAGCAGCGTGAGCCCGCCCGGTATCTGGAGCATCCAACTCGACGTGAGCATGAGGACCAGCGTGATGGCCGCCGTACAGACGCTGCTGAGCCAGAATTTCTCCAGCAGCACCCGCTTCAACCCGTAGGGCACCATCCCGATCATCCACAACCGTTTGCCTTCCAGGCTGAACTGCGGGAACACAAAGCGCGTCGTGAGCGTCGCCAGCGTCATGCTCGAGGCCCCGAGGTTGAGGAAGGAAACAAACGTCGCCCAGAGTTCCGTGTTCCGGTCGTAGGCAACACTGCGGAGGTTGAGCACGTACAACCCCAGTAGGCCGAAGAAAATGACGAACTGGCTCCACTGCGACGTGTCACGCCAGAACACGCGAATGTCCTTGATCACGAGGGCGCGGGTCGCATGGTGCATCCGCGGCCACAAGTTCACGAAGCGCTCGACGAGCGCGGTGTGCGGCAGGCTAATGGGGGTGTCCAGCAACGGGACGCCAAGTTCAAAGTGACCCTGACTGTGATTGCGGGACCAGCCTTCGTAGTATAAATGGCGGCTGAGGGTAACGCTCACCAAGGTGGCCATCATGGCATTGCTCAAGAGAACCAAGAAGAAGAAAGCCCCTCGCCCCGACCACCCTTCGCCCCACGCAATCATGCTCGAGGCGACCCAGTAGCTAGGCAAGATCGGTTGCACCGCCACGCGACTGGTGTGGAGCAACTGGTGCAATGCCGCCACGATCTGCGCCTTCTCCAGATCTTCCGCCTGCATCGGTTTCAGGAAGAGGATCGCACACCAAATCCCGACAAAACTCACGCCAAAGAGCACCCACTTGAAAATGCGCCGGTGCAGGTAGCGCGTGACGATCAAGATCGCGATGCAGCCGATGGCCGCAGGCATCACCGTGAAAGGTATGAACAAGAGGAAGACCTTCAGATAAAAACCTCCCGACACATGCCGCGCGTTCCCGTAGGCTGCCATCAGGGGCGCTGACAGGAACAGGAATGCCCAACTTGCCAGGAGGGTGGTCTCCATTAGTTTCCACCGAAACACATCCAGACTGCGCACCGGCAACGTAAGCATCCACTGCGTTTCCTGGCTCTTAAAGAGCGTGGAGTAGCCGATGATCATGTTGGAGAACATCAACATCAGGAACAAGAAGGCAAAGAACAGGTACAGCATTCGATCCACTACCATCCCCTGCATTCCCGGCAATTCCCCCAGCCGATGGAAGCCCATGAAGAACACCGTGTAACCCGCAAACCAGTAGCCGACCACAAACAGCGTGATCACCGAAACCATTAAAAACGACTTTTCCCGCACCGCGAGAATGTGGCGGCGCAAAATGCGGGTATTCACCCCGGCCAGCAAACGAAAGAACTGTAGCGTATTCATGGTAGCTCGGACGCTGTCTCCTCCCCGCGCGTCAACGCCAGGAACGCATCTTCCAGTTCGCCCTTCTCGCCGCTCACCTCGCGCAATTCGTCGATAGTGCCCACGGCAATCAGCCGGCCGCGGTTTAGGATGCCCACCTGGTCCGCCAGTTCCTCGGCAATGTGGAGAACGTGCGTCGAGAGGAATACCGTCACACCGGCGCGCGAGCGCGCCTTAAGCACGTTCTTCACGACGCGCGCGCTGCGTGGGTCGAGCCCGACCATCGGCTCATCAATGATGATCACCTTTGGCTGGTGCAGCAGTGCGGAGGCGATCACGAGCCGTTGTCGCGTGCCGTGCGAAAGGTTTTCAATGACTTGTCGGCGTGTTTCGTCGAGGCCAAAGACATCGAACAGTTCATCGCTCGCGCGCACGACCTCAGCCCGACCCATTCCGAACAGCTGGCCGACGAAAAGCATAAACTCCATGGGCTCCAGTTTATCGTACAGAAACGGCATATCCGGCACGTAGCTGAGAATCCTGCGCGCTTCGACAGGGTTTTTCTGGATGTCATAACCGCCGATGAACGCGCGACCGGAGACAGGCTTTAACAGTCCGGCAAGCAGTTTGATCGTGGTCGTCTTACCCGCGCCGTTGGGACCCAGGAAAGCGAAGAACTGCCCCTGCGGTATGTCCAGGTTCAGGTCGTTGACCGCAACCAGGCCGCCGTAGCTTTTCGTCAGGTGTTCTGTCCGAATCATCCGCTCACTCCATTCGGTGCATCCGGTGCATTGGTCGTCTCGGCGGATAATCTGTCCCATCCGTCAATCCATCGCTGACCATTTCCAATCCGAGTGACGTAGTCACTTTCAGCACCTGGCCCGAATCATCGACCCACATCTTCATCCACATTTGGTCATCGACCTTCGTATCGATCAGGTAAACCCGTTGTGAATCGCCCGCGATCTCGAGACGGTCGAAAGAAGTAATGGTCACCGGCCGTGTCCCCGCCTGCCCGTTGCCCGACGATGCCGCAGACAAACCGGGCATGCCGCCGAGAAAGCCCGCGTTCCCCAGTCCTGGCATGCCGAAAGCGCTGGCAAAGCCGGCGCCTTTGACCTGGTCGAAGTCAAAAGTGCGCTCATCACGAATACCGTCATAATTGAAAACTACTTTTACCTTTTTCGTGAGATCGTTTCCGGTGATGTCGACGCGACTGTCACCGACGGTCGTAGTGATATCGAAACCACCCAGCTCCAGGTTCGTGCTAAACTCGCTCTTGCCGCTCAGGTGAAATCGCGTTTGTGTGGCGAACGTGGAGAGGTCCATCTTCAAGTCGGTGGTGGCCTCGTAGCTATCTGGTTGCTGCCCCGGTTGCAATTGCTCGACCAGTCTGCCATTTACCCGAGGTTGAATGCCAATGGAACAAAAACCGATGGCCATCTTGTGATAGTACACATCCAGGCGCGCCGGGTCGGGGTTCGCGAATATTTTTTTCAAGATACGTTCATTCGGGACGGTTTCGAGGACCGTCGGGCTGGGGAAAATCTCGACGCGCACAAGGGCGGCCATCATGGCCACCCAAAACGCAACCACCAACCCTGACAATACCCTGTTCAACATACCAGTCTCGCTACGATCCGACTCGCTCAACCGACTACGGAATCACCAACTGTTGGCCCACCTTCAATTGGTCTTTGCTTGGCAGACCACTCCGATTTGCCTGATAAATCTTCTCCCAGGCCGACCGCGTGCCGTAATAACGCAAGGCCAGCGACTGCAACGTGTCACCTTTTTGCACGACATACGTGTGCGCCCGCACGGCTTCCCCGGGGGATGGCTCGGCGAACGCGGTCACCGGCGCCGCTGCCATGACCATGGTGGCGGCGGGACTCGGCGTCACCACACTGGCCGGTGCCGGCGTCGAAACGACCGACGCGGTCGGCGTCTCGGCGATCGCCGCTGCAGCCATGGTTGCTGCTTTCTCCAGTTCGGCAACGCGGGAGCGGAGCATTGCATTTTCCTGCAAGAGCGCCACCTTCTCGTTCTGTAATCGCGTCAATTCGCCCGGGTCGACAACGGGCGACTGTGGCAGCTTCGCCGCCAAGGACAACTTGGCACGCTCGACGAAATCCTCGACCAATTGCCTCTTCTCGGAATCAGGCCGCAACTCCAAGTAGCGCCGATAATGGTAAACTGCGGCAATCGGGTCCCCCAATTTATCGTCACTGAGCAAGCCCAGCTCCAAATGGGCCTTCGCGAAGTCCGGGTTTACTGACAGTGTCTTCTTATAGAACTCCGCGGAGGCAGGAAAGTCTTGTTGTTCGTAAAGCTTCTTGGCGCGCAGGTAGTTAACCTCCTGCTCGGCCGCGGCATCCGAGACTGGAGCGGAGCGCTCGCAGGCAGTCAAAAGAAGGAACACCATCGCAAACGCGAATGGCTGGAACCGACGCGCGCTCAAGGCTTTGACATGGACTCGCTGGTTCGTCAGAGCTGTCTCCATTCCTTGTGTTTACTGGACTCCTAACGGATGTGAACAGTAGCACGGTCTGGCCAAAAACACAACTGCGCTTCGTCGTTTCGTCGCGAATTTTCGTCGCAGTTTTGCCCCTTGACGCTCGCCGGGCGCTGCCGGTAAGATGCGCCACGGTTTTCCAAGTCAGATTCGGACCCAAGGGAGGTGAAGGCCAATGGCTGAAGCTTATTGTGTGAAGTGCAAGGCGAAGAAGGAAATGGCAAACGCGCAGGAAGTCACCATGAAAAACGGGCGCCCTGCCATGCAGGGGGTTTGTCCCGATTGCGGCACGAAGTTGTTCCGCATCATGGGCGGGAAGAAGTAAACGCGTCGCCGCCCGAGCGGGCCGATTGGCCTTGGAGAAGAGTGAGTTGAGTCCCTCGCTGGCTGACCGGCTTGCGAGGGTGGTTTGTTTTCATTAGGATGATGCCGGCACAAGACTGCGGTTTCAATTTATCAAGTAATAATGAGCGCTACAAAAGAAGAGTTGGCTTACGTACTGATCAACCCGTACACAGTCCACAAATCGCGCACCGGCGGCGTGATCGCCCGTCTGTTCACGCGCACGGCGTTGGAGTTGGTTGCCGCGCGGATGTTCGCCCCCAGCCGCGAACTCGTCGAACGTTATGCCGAGGTCACCGTTTCGACGAAAGACCCGCAGGACCGCAAGATCCAGGAACTCATCCGCCAGTACATCCTCGACAATTATTCGCCCGACCCGAAGACGGGCCGACGACGCCGGGTGATGATGCTGTTGTTCCGCGGCGAGGACGCCGTGGCCAAAGTGCGCAAGGTCGTCGGCAGTTTTCAGTCTGACAAAGGCACTGCGGGTGAAACCATCCGCGATACCTACGGTGATTACATCGTCAGCCCCGATGGCCAGGTAAAATACTTTGAGCCGGCTGTGTTGGCCGCGCCGAACTCCGAAGAGGCCGAAACCAAGCTCAAGCTATGGGCCAAGTACTCGGAGGGCGACGGTGGCTTCCTCGAAAACGTCGTCTCCTATCCCAAGAACGCGAAAATCGAGCAGACCCTCGTCCTGCTGAAGCCCGACAATTTCCGTTTCCCGAGCGCGCGCCCGGGCAACATCGTCGACATGCTATCTCGCACGGGCCTCTACATCATCGCCATTCAGGTCCATCACATGAGCGTCGGCGAAGCCGAAGAATTCTACGGTCCTGTCCGCGCGGTCCTCCGTGAAAAACTCAAGGACATCACCGGCCAGCGCGCGCGTCTTGCCCTGGAGAAGGAACTTGGCTTTGGACTCAATCCGCAGACCGAGAAAGCGCTCGGCGAAGTCATGGGCCCCCTTTTCGCGGACGAACAATTCAGCCAGATCGTGAAGTTCATGACGGGCCGCCGACCGGAAGATTGCTCGGGGCTCGCCAAGTCACAACCCGGAATGGAGAAGATCCTGGCGGTTGTTTACGAAGGGCCGGAGGCCGTTTCCAAGATTCGCGGCGTCCTCGGGCCCACCGATCCACGCAAGGCGCCCCCGGGCACCATCCGTCGCGAATTGGGCCAGGACATTATGATTAACGCCGCGCACGCCAGCGATTCGGCCGAGAATGCGCAGCGTGAAATCAAGATCATCAAGCTTCGCGATAACAGCCTCAAGCCGCTTATCGAGGAGTCCTACAACTGTAAACTTTGAAGTCTCAACACTGAAATCTCGAATCGCCTAATCAGAAGGATCATTCATGCAACAGCTCGCACAACGCGCCACAACCCTGACCCCATCGCTAACGCTCGCCATCGACGCGAAAGCGAAGAAGCTCAAAGCGGAAGGGGTTGACGTCTGCGGCTTCGGCGCCGGCGAACCCGATTTCGATACACCCCAATATATCAAGGATGCCGCTGCGCAGGCGCTGGCCGCAGGCTTCACGAAATACACGCCCTCCTCGGGCATCCCGGAATTGCGCGCCGCCATCGCCGAGAAGCTGAAGAACGAGAATGGCCTCGACTACAAGGCCTCTCAGGTCATCGTCAATTGCGGCGCGAAACATTCGTGTTTCAATGTCATCCTCGCAACCTGCCAGACAGGTGACGAAGTCATCATTCCTGCGCCGTACTGGCTGAGCTATCCGGAAATGGTCAAGCTCGCCGATGCGTCACCCGTGATTGTCGAAACCAAGGAGGAGAACGGCTTCAAGCTGACACCGGACGAGTTCCGCGATGCGATGACGCCCGCGACCAAACTCATCATCCTCAATTCACCGGGCAACCCGACCGGCTCCGTTTACTCTCGCGAGGAACTGCAAGCCCTCGCGGAAGTGGCGCTGGAAGAGGACATCCTCATGCTGTCGGACGAGATTTACGAGAAGATCGTCTACGATGGCACCGAGTTCGTCAGCCTCGCGTCCCTGAGCAGCGAAATCTATGACCTGACGATCACCGTCAACGGGTTCAGCAAGGCGTATGCGATGACCGGCTGGCGTCTCGGCTACATCGCCGCGCCGGAGCACATCGCCGCCGCGATCGACTCCATCCAGTCGCACTCGACTTCGAACCCGACCAGTTTTGCGCAGAAGGGCGCGCTCGCCGGATTGAAGGGCGACCAGTCATTCATCGGGGAGATGGTCAAGGCCTTCACGGAACGTCGCGCGCACATGTACGATCGGCTCACGAAGATTCCGGGTGTCACCTGCGTGAAACCGATGGGTGCCTTTTACATGTTACCCAATATCTCCAAGTTCGGCCTCAGCTCGACCGCTTTCTGTTCGAAGCTGTTGGATGAACAGAAGGTTGCCGCGGTTCCTGGAATCGCTTTCGGCAGTGATGCGCACATGCGCCTCAGTTACGCCTGTTCGATGGAGAATATCCAGAAGGGTCTCGACCGCATCGAAGCTTTTTGCAAGAGCCTGAAGGCGTAACCTTCCCCACGGACGGGGTTTCCCATGAAAATCGCGCTTATCGGCCTGCCGCAAGTCGGCAAGAAGACCGTCTTTTCCCTGCTCACGGGCGTGGGAGTTGACCACTTGCTCAGCCGCGCCACCGAATACCACGTCGGCACGGTCAAGGTTGCCGACCAACGCATCGACAAGCTTTCGGCGATGTACCAGCCAAAAAAGACAAAGTACGCGGAGATCGAGTGCACGCTCGCCCCCGCCCCACCCCACGAGCCGAAGCCGCGCGAACAATGGCTCAACAAGTTGAAGGACATGGATGCGTTCTGCCATGTCGTTCGCACATTCGAAGATCCGGCCGTGTTTCACGTGAACGGCTCCGTCGATCCGTTGCGGGACATCGAGGCGATGAACCTGGAACTCGCCATCAGCGACCTCAGCCTCATCGAGACGCGCCTTAACCGCATCGCCCAGGACCAGAAACGCAAGTTCGAGCAGGAACGCGCCGACGAAGCCGCGTTGCTGGAAAAACTTAAGCCGCACCTCGAAGCGGGCAAGTCGCTCCGCGAGTATGCGTGGCATGAGGGTGAAGAAAAGCGTATGCGTTCGCTTCAGTTCCTCACCGTCAAAGGCATTGTCACTGCCCTCAACTGCGGCGAAAGTAATTTTCCGAACCCGAAGCTAATGGAAGACGCAAAGGCGAAGCTCACCGGTCTGCGTTCCGAAGTCTGCGAACTCAGCGCCAAAACCGAGGCCGAGGTCGCCCAGATCGAAAATTCCGCCGAGCGCGCCGAATTTCTGGCCGCCCTGGGTATCACGGAACCGGCCATCAACATCCTCACCCGCTGTCTCTACAAAGCTCTCGGCTACATCTCGTTTTTCACAAGCGGTGAAGACGAAGTGCGCGCCTGGACCATTCGCCACGGCGGCACGTCCGTCGACGCGGCGCACGCGATTCACACGGACCTCGCCCGCGGTTTTATCCGGGCCGAGGTGATGAAATACGGCGACCTGATCGGGGCTGCCGCAAGCGTTCCCGCCGAGACCTCGGCGAAGGTGTGGCACGCCGCCGAAGTAAAGCTCAAGGAAACCGGCAAGCTCCACATCAAGGGCAAAGAGTACGTCGTGGAAGATGGCGACATCATCAATATTCGCCACAGCAGCTAGCGTCCACGAAGGTTAGGGCCAAGACCGTCTTGGGCGTGGTAATCCTTGATCGCAGTCCGTCAATCTGCTTTCATAAAGATCACGTGACGAAACGGCTGTACAAACGTCACCCGTGAGTTGCGTCAGGCTCAGGGCTTCTTCCAACAATGATATTATGCGCGCGGGAGTCACAATCGGGTATTCCCTGCTGGTGTTGGGAGCGGGCGTTTTCCTGTATGGCGCTACCCGTCATGCAACGACTAATCGTCTCACACAAGCGGCGACGTCTGCAGCTCGAGAAATATTCTGGTCGCAAGATTCACCCGTACCAATACACGAGCACATGGAGTTTTTCCAACCAGTTAACTACTTTACTTACGAAATGCTGGGCAACTTGGGAGGAGAACAATTCTGCTGGGGGACTGGGGCATTTAAGGTGTATTTCGTCAGCTTGTTCATTTTCTTCCTCGGGGCAATCATAATCAGGTTCGATGTTCTGAAGAGATGTACTCCGGTCGTCTCCCAAAGTGCTGACGTTGCCCAAGTGCGGAGAGCAGGTCTCTTTGCACTTCTGTTTCGTGCCGGCGCGTTCGTGTGCGTTGCAGTACCACTCTTGGTCATCGGGCTCAACTTTCGGGAGTGGTGGAGCGATAAATTTGGCCGAATACCTCAAGTCACATTGGCCGCCTTTGCTCTTGTTAACCTTGTGAACATATGGTTCCTTCCAAGTCTGCTTGTTCTGTTCCCCTTCTTGGTTCTTGATCGTTTTCTCTATATGCGGATTCTGCGATCGCAAAAGCGGCGTTGGAGATGGCTCTGGGAAATGCCTCTTGATTGGTGCCTCGGTTTTGCATTTCTTTCTCTTTTCCTAGGGGCGCTCTATCTCCCGTTATACGAGGTGCAACAATGGATCCCTATCAACACACTGGTATGTCCGTCGACCCAAGCCAAGGAAACAGAGAAAAAGCTGTCCGACCTGTTTCAAAACGAGAATCTTCGCTACGGTCTCAGGACAAAACACTTCTCCCGAGCGCAGGCCTTGGCCGCTCCCAAGTGGAGAGAATGGGGAGACTGGCTGAAATCCCAAAAAGGTGAAATTCCTGAAGAGATCACCATGATCACTGTTACTTGCAAAGAGAAAGACAAACCTGCTTTCGCACGGTTGCTCAGTGAGCGCACAAATCAGGAGAAAACAAAGTAATAGGAGTCATAAATGCCGATGGGTTTCAACCTGGCCGAGAAAGTCGCGGGTGATTTCCAATTCCTGGAAGGACCTGTTTGGGTTCCCGCGCGGAATGAATTGCTCTTTAGCGACATTCCCGCCAGCCGCATCTGTCGCTACACCCCGGCCGCGAATTCAGTCAGCGTTTTTCGCGAGCCGAGCGGGCAGGCCAACGGCAATGCGCTCGATCCTCAGGGCCGGCTCGTCACCTGCGAACACGAGAACCGTCGCACCTCGCGCACTGAGTTGGACGGAAGGGTCAGCGCGCTGGCCACGCACTACGAAGGCAAGCGGCTCAATAGTCCCAACGATATCGTATGCCGGAGTGACGGCTCGGTGTACTTCAGCGATCCACCCTACGGCGTGAAGCCCGAACTGCGCGAGTTGGATTTCCAAGGGGTATTTCGCGTGTCGCCCGATGGCAAGACGCTCACATTGGTCGTACGGGACTTCGTCAAACCCAACGGCCTCGCTTTCTCGCCCGATGAAAAGATTCTCTACGTTGCGGACACGGAATTGGGCCACATCCGCGCTTTTGATGTAAACGCCGACGGCGGCATCACGAACAGCCGTGTTTTCTGTAAAGTAGAACGCCCCGATGGTTTCCGCGTGGATGTCGAGGGCACACTTTACATTTCCGCCATGAAATCGGTCGAGATTTTCGACCGCACCGGCAAGAAGCTCGGCGAAATTACCCTTCCCGAACGCCCCGCCAACGTTGCCTTTGGTGACCCCGACCGCAAAACGCTCTACATCTGCGCCCGCACCGGTCTGTACCGTGTCCGTGTGAATATCCCGGGCTTGTAGCGGCGGTCTGTGACCGTCGTGCTCTTTCGGCGCTCATAGAGCGCCGCTACAAGGTTGTGCTATTCATCAGCCACTGCAATTCCGTCTCGAAGTCGTGGGGGCCGGTGTAGTTGGCGTAGGTGAGGGAGCGGTTGTCGAGGAGGAGGCGCGCGCCCACGTTGACCTTGGCGGATGTCAGACTGGCCAACTGACCGAGGAGGACGCGAAAGTTGGCGGCGGTATTCAACTGTTTTTTATCGGCCAGCCCGGAAAAATCAAAATGGTCGGGACTGAAGGCAAACTGTTCGCCGGTGGTCGTGACGATCCGGCCGAAGGTAATCGTGCGGGTGGTTTTCTCGGGCTTCGCATCCTTCTTCTTTTTCTTGCCGCCGCCGCCCAACAGGCCGGGCGGTATGCCGGTGACGAGAAACACGCCCATGCCGAGCATCATCGTTCCTATTTTCTTTTCGTCACCACCCGACGCGCGCTTGATAATCTCCTCCGAGAATTGGCCTGCGGACACGACTTCCACTTGCGTCCATTCGAGGAAGCGCGTCGGATCCTTCGGTGATTGCAGCCGCAGCGTGAAACCGTTGGGCGCAAACTCAACTCCCGTGGTCACTAGCGGCGTCGTGGGAACGCGTAGCGCGGTACCATCGATGGCCACAACGCCGCCCGCGCAATCACTCATGGCTTCCACGATTCGTTGCGCGTCTTCCTCCGTGGCCTCCCGCTCCAAAAACCCCCAGCCTTTCCGAATCTTCGAGCGCGCGTCGTAATCATTGAGGCCATAAACGCGCGCCACGACCGGTGCGAGCGCGTCCAGTTGATCGAGCGGAAATCGGCAAAATAAAATGGCCTGGCTCACGGGGCGCACCATACCTGCAACCGTCCACGAAGGCAAACGCGCTCCACGGTCCTCACTGGAACGGTCTGGCGGTTCGAATTATTGCTTGCCTACTTGTACCTTCCTCCCTCTTATTCCGCACTGGCTAGGAGCGGAGGATGAGTCCGGTGTCACTCAGAGGCAAGTGGCAGGAATCGGAAGATGGAAGTGCTGACACGTCCTCCTCCCCATTGACCATGACCACTTCGTCAACAGCCGGCAGTTCCAAGAGCGGCCAAGCCAGAAAGGAACTTGTTATGCGTCATTTCTCTCGCGCGTTCTCGTACCTGTTCATCGCACTTTGTCTCGCTACCACCCAGCACACCTGGGCCGCGACCAACACGGTCACCACCACCGCCGATACCGTCGCGGGATCGCTCCGTTAGGCGGTCGCCAGCGCAACCGCCGGCGACACCATCAATTTTACGGTCACGGGGACCATCACGCTGACCAGCGGTGAAATCGCGCTCGATAAGGACCTGACTCTCTCCGGCCCCGGTGCCGACGCGCTGGCCGTCAGCGGGAACAACGCCAGCCGCGTCTTCAATGTTGCCAGCAACGCCACGGTTTCGGTTTCAGGCCTGACCCTCAAGAATGGCACCGACGCCACCGGCGCGGGCGGAGGCATTCATAACGCGGGCACACTGACTCTTTTGGCATGCACGATTTCCGGCAGCCAAGCCGGCGCAAGTACTCCCCTTTCCGGTGGCGGCGCGATCTTCAATGCGACCTCGGGCGTTTTGGTCGTCGTGAACAGCACGCTGAATAACAACCAGGCCACCGGCGGCGCCGGCGACGAGTCGGGTGGCGGCATCTATAACGCCGGCGGTTCCGCGACCATCAGCAACAGCACAATCGCGGCGAATACCGCGCAGGGAACGAATGGTTTTGGTGGTGGCGTATTCAACCAATCCGGCCCGGTTGTGCTTATCAGCAGCACGATTGCCCTCAACTCGGCGGCCGGTGCGGGCGGCGGCGTGGCCAACACCAACGGCGTGTTCAGCGTTACCGACTCGATTATTGCGACCAACGCGGCGACCAGCGCGACGACCAATGCGCCCGACGCGATCGGCGACTTCGTCTCAAACGGCTTCAACCTTATCGGAGACGGTGATGACAGCACCGGTTTCGCGGGGGGAGTGAATGATGATCAAGTCGGCTACGGCTGGTCTCCTCCTCGATCCCCTGCTCGGACCACTGCAGAATAATGGCGGGCCAACCTTCACGCTCGAGTTGCTGCCGGGCAGCCCGGCCATCAACGCTGGCGATTGCACCAATTCTTTCACCGATCAGCGCGGGGATCCGCGTCCGGTGGGGCCGGTCTGCGATATCGGCCCCTTCGAAGTGCAGGCGTGCACCGACCTCGGATCGACCATCACCTGCATCACAATCAATATTATTGGCTCAACCCTCGACCCCAGCGGCGGGCGGGCTTTTTTTGACACTCCCGCGTTCTCCAGTACGTGCCCAGGAGCGAACGTCCAGACCTCGATTCCCTCGGGCGGCCTGTTTCCGATCGGCACCAACACAGTCGTCGCCACGCTTCTCGACGCTTCCGGGATGGAGCTGACCAATTGCACATTCACCGTGATCATCCGGGGCACCGATCAGGTGCTCGATGACGCCATTGCGGCGGTGACCGCCGCCGGTATGGATGCAAAGGACCAAAAATCCATCCTGACGAGTCTGCACGCCGCGAAAAAGACGCTGCTCGCGGGACGCATCGGCCAAACGTGCCGAAACCTGGAGAAGTTGACCACCCGCATCAACCGTCAAATCCGTCGTGGTTTCATCACGCCTAACCAGGCTAATCAGTTTTTCCCATCGATCGCCGCCGTCAAAGCGACACTGAGTTGTAAGTAGCGGACGCGGTCGGTGAATGTTCGGTTTGCGGAGTATTGGCCGGATGGGTGCGACCGGTACTCCGCGCTTTTTACCACCCTCTAGGGCTGTGAACTTTCTATTGCCCGTCACCGCGCGTCTGCTATCATCGCCCCACTTTTAGGCGAGGAGAACCACAATTCATGGCAAAGATTTCCCTTCAAAACGGCAAGCTGAACGTTCCCGATAGTCCGACCATTCCCTTCATTCGCGGCGACGGCACGGGGCCCGATATCTGGGCCGCCAGCGAACGCGTGTTCGATGCGGCGGTGAAGAAAGCGTATGGGCGCAAACGCAAAATCGAATGGCTGGAGGTTTTCGCGGGCGAGACGGCATTCCAGAAGTTCAACAACTGGCTGCCGGACGACACCGTCAAGGCGTTCCAGGATTACATTGTCGGGATCAAAGGCCCGCTCACAACGCCGGTTGGCAAAGGCATCCGCAGTTTGAACGTCGCGCTGCGCCAGATGCTTGATTTGTACGTCTGCTTGCGGCCCGTCCGCTGGTTCAAGGGAGTCCCCTCCCCTGTGAAGCATCCTGAAAAAGTGGACATGACCATTTTTCGAGAGAACACGGAAGACATTTACGCGGGCATTGAATGGGCCGGCGGCACACCCGAAGCCCAGAAGGTCCTCGATTTTCTGGAGAAGGAATTTCCCAAGGAATTCAAAAAGATCCGTTTTGGAACCAAAGAGGCGGCAGCGGAGTGGCTGAAACAGCTTCGGGCCCTCGGCGCTCCGAAACGCCCGGCGGCCGTGGATGTCGGCATCGGCTTCAAGCCGGTCAGCTATCTCGGGACGATACGCCTGATTCACGCCGCCATCCTCTTCGCCATCGCGAACAAACGCAAAAGCGTCACGATTGTCCACAAGGGCAACATCATGAAGTTCACCGAAGGCTCGTTTCGCGATTGGGGCTACGAGCTGGCCAAGGAAGAATTTCGCGCCCAGATTGTGACCGAGCGTGAGAGCTGGATTTTGG
>PLZV01000041.1 GCA_003152315.1 Verrucomicrobiota bacterium | reverse complement strand
GGGACCGGCGACGTAGAACATATCCAATTCATACTTTTTGATGACCCGGTTCAAATGCACATAAATAAAATTCTGTCCCGGCGTCGTGCCCCAATGCCCGACTACCAGCGGTTTTACGTCCGTGAGTTTAAGCGGTCGTTTCAGCAGAGGATTGTCGTAGAGATAAATCTGGCCGACAGACAGATAGTTGGCGGCGCGCCAGTATGCATTCATCTTTCGTAGCAGATCTGGAGACAATGGTTTGCCCGCTTTGTTCATCTTCTCTGTTTCCACGGCGATGCTCTCCTGAACCCCATCTTTCACCTTCATCAGAATGCTCTTTTCAGATACCTCTTTTATTTTCATAATCATGTTTCCTTTCAATCGTAAGACCCAAAACACGGCAGACCATATTCGCGATCATCCATCCCTCGTCCGCATGAATGGCGTGAACCGTCGCCCGCGCAGGACTAAATTCGTCGAAGAGCCTCATGCACCCCGTCAGGAACGGCAGTCGGTTCATGGCTGAGAGTCAATGCCTCCAGGACTGTCTTTCGGGTTCCTCGTTTCCATCTCCCCCAACTTGTGTTTGAGATCTGCGACTTCGTGCTCGAGAGCTTGGAATTCTTCCGGGGTCGGGCGTTCCCCCGTCCGGGCTGGCGAGGATGAACGACTTCGGACCCACAGCCCGCCGATCGCTAGAAGGGCCAGGGCAAAGAGGGCCACTGTCCCTTCAACAAAGTGCAAAGGTGTGATTCCTGGATGAATGATTTTCGCCGCATCGACGCCGTTCAAGAACAGAACGTAGGCTTCGATGTTGGCCATCTCCTGGCCGGTGAGGGAACGGGTGGCTCCGAAGGCTGGCATCCGCAACGCCGGGGCTGGACCGGGCGGCGTGGCACCATGCTGGATGAGCCGATCAATTTTCTCTGCGAACACGACGGGGTCATCACTGAATAATCCCCGGGAGATGGGCGCCAGTGGCGACACCACGCCCGCCTGCGAACCAGGATTCGGCACATGGCCTTTTCCAGCCTTGCCGTGGCATTTGGCGCAATCCAAGTCGAACAAAACCGCGCCGTGCTTGGCATCGCCGATCATTTTGACGACGGTCGCGGGCGGTGCCTGTGCGTCGGCGGCCGGCGGTGCGGAACTCTGGCTGGCGCCAGCGGTGCTTTGTTCCTCTTGCGCTGGCTTTGCCGATGAGGTGGAAGGCTGGTTCTCTGCTTTCGACTCCGCGCCGGCACTGAGCGTAGCCGGGCTGGACGAGGGATTCAGAATAAAATCCGCCAAGCCCTTGAGTTGCTCTTGGGTCAGATTCTTGTGAGCCGGCATGGTGGTCGAAGGATTATGCTTGGTCGGATCGGTTATCTGCTTGATCAGCCATTGGCTCGATCGGCCTAGTTTTGCTTCATGGGACAAATCAGGCCCCACCTTGCCGCCTTTGCCTTTGATCGTGTGGCAGGTCACACAACCTGCTGAAGCGAAAAGCCCCTTGCCTTCCTGACTGTCGGCCGGTGGAGAGGTCGTGTTGGTCTGCCCAGCCTCGGGCGCTGCCGGACTGGGGGCGGAAGTTGCGGTTGCTGCAACTTGATTGGTCGCCGCGGGTGCCGCCGGGGCAGCCGCCGGTGAGTTCGTAGAAACCGGGGGCGCTACGGCTATGGGTTGTGCGCTGACCGGAGTCTGTCCGGGCGAGGGATTCAGAATAAAATCCGCCAAGCCCTTGAGTTGCGCCTGGGTCAGATTCTTGTGGGCCGGCATGATGGTCGTAGGAACATGCAGGCGGGGATCCATGATCTGCGTGATCAGCCATTGGCTTGAGCGGCCTAACTTCGCCTCACGGGACAAATCGGGCCCCGCCACGCCGCCTTTGCCTTCGATCTTGTGGCAGGCCACACAGCCCACTGAAACGAAAAGACCCCGGCCTTCCTGACCGTCGGTCGTGGGAGTGGTAGTGTCGGGCCGGCTTGAAGCGGACGTTGCCGGACTGGCGGCGGAATTTGCGGATCCGGCAACTTGATTGGTCGGTGCCGGAGCAGCCGGTGCCGATGCGACACCGCGAACAGCCCCATTGGCCACCCAATTACGAATCGTTACACGTTCCTCATCGGTGAACGCCAGTGATTCAGGGCTATTGGGCGCAGGCATTGCCTCCTTGTAATATCTTCCCTTCCAACTGTCCCAAACCCGCAATCTTATCTCCCAACGTTCGGCGTAGGCGGTTTTATAATCCAGCCAGTTGTAAATTTCGCTCTGGGGGATGTGGCATCTGGCGCAACTTGCCGCGAAAATCGGCTGCACATCGCGAAGGTAAGTGGGGCTTTGGTTCGTTGATCCTGAAGTGTTGTCTGCGACTGCATTTGTTTGCGATGGAATTACGTTTTGCTTGCTTGCGACTGGACTAGGGGCGGAGGCATCCGGTGTGGCAACCTGATTGGTCGACGCGGGAGCAGCCGAGGCAGGTGCCGGTGCGTTCGTGGAAACCGGAGGTGTCATCCCGGGTGCTGCCGGATTGGCGGTGGAAGCTTCGGGTGCGGCAACTTGATTTGTAGCAGTCGCGGCAGGTGTATTCGTGGAAACCGGAGGCGTTGTGTCGGGCGCTGCCGGATTGGTGGTGGAGGCTGCGGGTGTGGCAACCTGATTGGTCGGCGTGGGGGCACTCGCCGATGCGCTCGCGCCAGAATTGCTGTAATGACCGATGAAGGTCAGGACGAGGATCACTGCCACGAACATAAAGCCGTTCAACATGGCGATCGGCCGGCGGAAAGGATTTCTCTTCTCGTTGCGATCGATGAATGGTACCGCGAATAGAAGAAGGACCAGCAACATAGGAATGACTGTCGTGCCCATCCACTCCCATGATCCCTTGAACGCCTTTAGCGCCTCATATAGGAAGAGGAAATTCCACTCCGGTTTCGGAATGTAGGAGTTGTCGAGCGGGTCGGCCGGTCCGGAGATCGGCGCGCGGACAAACGCGCTCAGACAAATCAGCCCCACCAGAATCAAGCCGACCACCAGGAGATCCTTGAAAGTCTGGTCAGGCCAGAACCTACCGGTCTTTTCCAGCTTCTTGGGGTTCCAAGGCCCTACGCTGCCGAACTGCCGGAAAGCCACCAGATGCGCAGCAATGAAGAAGACAGTCATTGCCGGCAGGATCGCCACGTGGACCACAAACGCTCGGGACAGGGTCATTTGGCCCATCGCATCCCCGCCGCGCATGAGCAACTTCAGAAAGGTTCCGATCACAGGAACGGTTCCCGCCATGCTTGTTCCAACTTCTCCGGCCCAATACCCCATCGCATCCCACGGCAGGATTGCCCCGGTGAAAATGAAGGCTGCCCCCAAAAGCAGCAGGGCCACCCCAAGCACCCAAGTCAGTTCGCGAGGCTTCTTGTAAGCCGCCCAAATGAACACCCGTGCCATGTGGAGTCCCATCACCACAATGAACCCCTGGGCGGCCCAGTAGTGTAGTCCGTGAACCAGCCAGCCGAGCGGCACCTGCAGACGCAGATACATCACGCTGTCATAAGCGTGATCGACGGCGGGAACATAATACAGCAACTGCCACACGCCCGTGATCACCAGCACCACAAACAAGATCAGCGTGGCGCTCCCCAGGACGTACGCGAACTTTGCCCCGCCGGGAATCTCCTCGACGGAACCCCAGCGCACGACCGGTGATAGCGGCCAGCGTTTCTCCACCCATTGGCGGAAACGATGCTTGCGCTTGGCTCGCGAGTCCATATCCCTGGTTCAGATGCGAACCTTTTTCGCGATGCCCGTCTCGAACCGTTCCCACTCCACGTAAAGCGCGCCGTCCTCAATCTTGTGGGACAACGAGTCCAAGGCACGCGGCGAGGGTCCGGCTTCCACCTTGCCGGTAATGGAAAAGACACTACCGTGGCATGGGCAGATGAATTTCTTCAACTCGGGGTTCCAGTTGGAACGGCAGCCCATGTGCGGGCAGATCGGAGAGAATACGGTCGCGTCCGAGGGGCCATGCTTGATGACCCACACCTCTTCGCTTGTCTGCGTCCGCAAGTAGGCGTCCGTCTCGACGTAAGTAAAGTTCAGTTTGATGGGCTGGCCCTGCGGCGCGCTGGCAAATCCGGGGGTTTTCAAGAACTGTAGCTTGGACTTGCGATAGATGGTGCCCAGCAACGACGCGGCCAGTGGATACCCGATTACCACCGCTAGCGGTGCGACCAGGATTCCGCAGGCCCGCGCCAGGAACTTGCGGCGTCCCATCTCTTCCGGCGTTTCAGGTTCGGGACTCGCGTTGTTCATAGGCCACATCACTGAAGAAAGGCTGCCCTGGATTCCAAGAGCGGATCGTCCGCCACGCCTTGATTCACTCCATGGGCTCCGCTAACTTTCATGGTGCTCCACATTCACAGAACAGCCTTGACCGAGCGGCTTTGCCCTGCTCCTTCAACTCGAGTTCCGCTCGCAGCCAATCCTCACAATCGTGGCCGGGGTCGCCTCCCCGATCCAGATAAAGTTCGTAAGCGCGATGCCCGATCTTTTTCGGACCAGGATTACGTTCGCCGTTGGAGCCTTGCTTGTGTTGATTTTTGTGACGTTTCACATTCTAAGTTTTCTGTTTCTTGATGTGCTTTCCCGTTTCAGTGCTCTTTGGCCGCCAGTTCATCGATCCAATATCCCGGCCGATCGTAATGTTGATGCAGTCCGATCTCATAATCCCGAGTTAGCAGAGACTCCCCAGTATATTCCGGTGATTGTTTGATGGTCTCGCGGGAAAGATTGACGAACACTTTCCTCTCGCCCCAACTTACGCGCTCGATCCATTGCGGTGAAACCAGGGCCTTTTTTCCCGGCCACCAGTTATGTGTAGCGACGATTAGATAGCGAATCGCCCACGTCTCGTCATCAATGATAAAATCCTCGATGTGGCCAATCTCGCCGTCCAAGGCTTGGATGTGACGGCCACACACATCGTAAGTGCTGCGCAAATGGGGATCCCACGCTTTCTCGTCTTGCGTGGATGTTTTCCATTTTTCAGGGTCACGAACAATGTAGGGGGAAAACCCCCACATGTATGCGCCGGTCCAATACATTGGATATCCATAATACCTGTAGTAGGTATTCTCGAATTGTCGCGACACGGGCTTGTCACTGTTCAAGGATGGACTTTCCTCGATCTGCTTTTTGGCTAAATCGACGACGACGTGTTGCTCTTCTGTACTCACGACTCCCAGCGCATATGGAGAAATCAGCACCTGCCTACCCGCGAGCCAGTTTCCGGTGTCGGCGACCAGATAGCGAATTGTCCAGTGCCGATCATCGAAGTAGAACTCTTTTACCTTCCCAATTTCCCCATCACGGCTGTCTAATTTGTAACCTGTTAGTGTTTTGGCTTTGCTTAGCATGAGTAGATCTTTCGTTCTTTGCGTTTCGCCTTTTCTGCTTGCTGTTGGCGTCCGGCTAACACCACGCTTGAGAAATCGCTTGCACCGCGATCGGCACGGGTACCAACCCTCGAATTTGCGCTGGCAGGGGCGGCTTCTCTATGGGGTAAAACCCTACTGTGGATTATGGGAAACGGCGCCCCCTGAAAACGAATCCAGCCAAAAGATGTATTCCGTCGTATGGATCGGTCAATCTTCCCATGAAGCCATCGCTTCAACGGTTTGCCCTTCTCATACACAGCGAATTTGAAGCTCGACGAACCACCGTTGATCGTGAAGATGTGCGTGTTAGCGGGCTTCATGGATGACGCCTTCATCGTTCCACAATCCGAACGAAGCCAGTTTTGCGCACGTGGACTTGTAATCCGTGTGAAGAATGCT
>PLZV01000048.1 GCA_003152315.1 Verrucomicrobiota bacterium | reverse complement strand
ACAACCGCATCGGCGTGGCTCGCCTTGACCTGCCGAATGCTTTACCGTCGGGAGGAGTCACCAACCCACCAGAGGCAAAGGTGTAACGCGCGCGATTTCGAAACTTCGAATCGTAAAAGGATACACATTATGAAACCCGATGCCAACCCGCCCGCGGCCCCCGAATCCAAGCCGGGAGCGAAACCCGATGCGAAGGACGATTTGAAAANNTCGTCGCCGGACGGCCTCACTCAAGCCGAGGCGCAGAAACGGCTGACCCAATACGGGCCAAACGAGCTTGTCGAAAAGAAGACTAATGTCTTTCTGAAATTCCTCTCCTATTTTTGGGGTCCTATCCCGTGGATGATTGAAGTGGCTGTGATTTTGTCGGGCGTGGTCGGGCACTGGCCGGATTTTTTCATCATCCTCTTGTTGCTGGTGGCCAATGCTGTGGTCGGATTCTGGGAAGAACGCGAGGCGAGCAACGCCATCGCTGCCTTGAAAGCCAAACTGGCGGTCAAGGGCCGGGTGAAACGCGACCGCAAGTGGATCAATCCGCCGGCGCGCGAGCTGGTGCCGGGCGACGTCATCCAATTGCGCTTGGGCGACATTGTACCGGCGGATGCGCGCTTGCTTTCGGGTGATGAGGTGTCGGTGGATCAGTCGGCGCTGACTGGCGAATCGTTACCCGTCACGCGCAAACCGGGTGACCCTGTGTTTTCCGGTTCGATTATGCGTCGTGGCGAAATTGGCGCACTCGTCTATGCCACGGGTGAGAAAACTTATTTTGGCAAGACGGCGCAACTGGTGCAGGAGGCGCACACCGTCAGCCATTTTCAAAAGGCAGTTTTGAAGATCGGCAATTACCTGATCATTCTCGCGGTCGCACTGGTGGCGGTGATCATCGGTTTCGCAATCTACCGTGGTGACGCGATCCTTACCACGTTGCAGTTTGCCCTAGTGCTGACGGTGGCCGCGATTCCCGTGGCGATGCCAACGGTGTTGTCGGTGACGATGGCGGTCGGCGCACGGCTTCTCGCCAGAAAACAGGCGATTGTGAGCCGGTTGGTCGCCATTGAGGAATTGGCGGGCGTGGACGTACTATGCGCAGACAAGACCGGCACACTGACCCAGAACAAGCTGACTTTGGGCGACCCCTTCCGCGTAAATAATACCCCTGCTGAGCAAATCATCATTTCTGCCGCGCTGGCATCGCGCGCCGAAAACAACGACACCATTGATCTGGCCGTTCTGAGCGGCGTGAAAAACAGAGAGGAGTTGCAGGGTTATCAGGTAATTCATTTCCTGCCGTTCGATCCGGTGCATAAACGCATTGAGGCAACCGTCAAGGGCAAGGACGGAAAGATCTTCAAGGTGACTAAGGGTGCGCCACAGGTGGTTTTGGCGTTGTCGGCCAATGCCGGGCAGGTGAAGCCCACCGTCGAGAAGGCGGTCAACGAATTCGCGGCGCGCGGTTTTCGTTCATTGGGCGTGGCGCGAGCCGAAGGGGATGGCCAATGGCAGTTTCTCGGGGTGTTACCTATGTTCGATCCGCCACGCGAAGATGCCAAGGCCACCATTGTGACGGCACTACAGATGGGTGTGAAGATCAAGATAGTGACAGGTGATCAACTGGCTATCGCCAAGGAAACGGCTAAGACGTTGGGGATGGGCATGAATATTCTCGATGCCAGCAGTCTGGGCGACTCGAAAAAGGAAGAGACGGCGGCGGTGGCCGAGTCCATCGAGAAGGCCGACGGTTTTGCCGAGGTATTCCCCGAACACAAGTTCCACATTGTCGATGTCCTGCAAAAACGCGGCCACATCATCGGCATGACGGGCGACGGGGTGAATGACGCCCCCGCGCTGAAGAAAGCCGACTGCGGCATCGCCGTTTCAGGCGCGACCGACGCGGCACGCGCGGCGGCGGCCATCGTGCTGATGACGCCTGGCCTGTCGGTGATTATTGACGCGATCAAGGAGAGCCGGAGAATTTTCCAGCGGATGAACAGCTACGCGATCTACCGCATCGCCGAGACGCTTCGCGTGCTGCTCTTCATGACGCTGGCGATCCTGATCTTTAACTTTTATCCCTTGACGGCGGTGATGATCGTGATGCTGGCGTTGCTCAACGACGGCGCCATCCTGTCCATCGCCTATGACAACGTTCATTACAAGGATCAGCCCGAGGCTTGGAACATGCGCATGGTGCTGGGGATTTCCACGGTTCTGGGCGTCATCGGGGTCGTCTCCGCCTTCGGCCTGTTCTATCTCGGTGAGCGTGTCTTTCATCTCGACCGTGCGCACATCCAGACGTTGATGTATTTGAAGTTGTCCGTGGCCGGACATCTGACGATCTTCCTCACGCGCACGCGCGGCCCATTCTGGTCCATACGCCCGGCAAAGATTTTATGGGGGGCCGTGCTTGGCACGCAAGTCGTGGCGACTCTGATTGCGGTTTATGGGCTTTTTATGACACCCCTTGGCTGGGGTTGGGCACTATTTGTTTGGGGCTATGCACTGGTGTGGTTCCTCCTGAATGATCGTGTGAAACTGCTCGCGTATCGGATTTTTGATCCCGCCAAAGCCAAGACGCCGTCCGACTTGAGCCCGCAGATCGCCAAGCGAGCCTATGAACTGTACGAACGGCAAGGCCACCGCGAAGGCCACGCGGTTCAGGACTGGCTCCAGGCGGAGCGAAATATCCGGAAAGATGAGTCCCCAAAATGAACCGACGCGAACCGCACATCGGGCATTGCCGAAAGAATGAAGATGAAAATCAAGTCCACCAATTCTCACAAAAATCTCAAGAGGTAAGCTATGGCCAGTAAGCAACCACGACAACAGTATGCAATCGGCATGGTCGGTTTGGGCGTCATGGGGCGCAATCTCGTGCTGAACATGGCCGACCACGGCTTTTGGGTGGCGGGCTATGACAAGGACCTAAAGCAAGTCGAAGCCCTGCGCCAGGAATCAAAGGAACGCGAGGTTCGTAGCGCGGCGGATATCAAGGAGTTCATCGGCTTGCTCCGCCGACCGCGCGCGGTGATGCTGCTTGTGCCCGCCGGTGCTCCGGTGGATTCGGTCATCAAGGATTTGTTGCCGCACTTGGACAAGGGCGATCTCATCGTTGACGCCGGTAACTCTTACTTCAAAGACACGGACCTGCGCGCCAGCCACCTGATGGCGAAAGGCATTCAATTCCTCGGTGTAGGCGTCTCGGGCGGTGAAGAAGGCGCGCGTCACGGCCCGAGCATCATGCCCGGCGGGCCGAAAGAGGCTTATGAGCTGGTTCGTCCTGTTTTTGAAGCAGCAGCAGCGAAGGTCAACGGCGATCCGTGTGTGACCTGGCTGGGACCAGGATCGGCCGGGCACTTTGTGAAGATGGTCCACAACGGCATCGAGTACGGGGTGATGCAGCTTCTCGCGGAAACCTACGACTTGATGAAACGCGGCCTGGGCATGAACGACGACCAACTCCGCGACGTATATGGTAAGTGGAATAACGGCGAGCTGAACTGTTATCTTGTGGAGATCACCAGCCAAATTTTCTCCAAACAGGACGAGAAGACCGGCAAACGGCTGATCGACGAGATCCTCGACATGGCCAAACAAAACGGCACTGGCTTGTGGACCTCGCAGAGCGCGATGGAACTGCAAGTGCCGGTCCCAACAATCGATCTGGCGGTCGCGATGCGGGACTTAACCATGTTCGCGAAGGAACGGGAGCAGGCCGGCTTGATTTACCAGAGACCCATGCGACGCTTCGCCGGCGACCGCAGCGCATTCCTCACGCAACTGGGCCGAGCACTTCTTGCCGGGATGATTATCATCTACGCCCAAGGCATGGCCCTATTGGCGGTTGCTTCTGACAAGTACAAGTATGCCCTCGATCTTGAAGCCGTGGCGCGAATTTGGCGTGGCGGTTGTATCATCCGTGCGGCGTTGCTGGAAGACATCTGCGCGGCGTTTCGCGCGAGGCGCAATCTGCCGAACTTGCTGCTCGATCCAAACTTGTCGCACAAGCTTATGGAGCATCAGGAAGATTTACGCCAAGTGGTGTGTCAGGCAGTCGAATTTGGGGTGCCAGCTCCGGGGTTGATGGTTTCGTTGGGTTATCTCGATGCCTACCGCAGTGCCTGGCTGCCGGCCAATCTCATCCAGGCCCAGCGCGACTTTTTCGGAGCCCATACCTATGAGCGGATCGACGCCAAAGGCACATTTCACACTCAATGGGAGAAAGAGTAAGTCCTCATGGATATATTCCCGACCATTATTATGATTTTTGGCGGCGCGGGTGATTTGACCTGGCGCAAGCTAATGCCGTCCTTATTCGATCTATACCGGGACGGACGGATGCCTCACAGATTCGCGATTATTGCTGTGGATCGTGTCCCGATGCGCGATGTGGCATTGCACAAACACTTCCTCGACGGCGTGAAGAGGTTCTCACGAAATGGGAAGGCGAAAGGCACGGACTGGAACGACTTCGCCCGGCACGTCACCTATCAACAGGGAGATTTTAAGGACCCGGCGACATACTCAAATTTGAAGACACGGTGTACGCATTTGGATCAGGAATGGAAGGTAAAAGCTGGTCACATTTTTCACCTGGCAACTCCGCCGGTGATGATCGGGGTGATTCCCAGGATGTTGGCCGGCGCGGGTCTGAATCGGAATCGAGTCCGTGACCGCATCGTGGTGGAAAAGCCGATCGGTCATGATTTGGACTCGGCGCGAGAACTGAATCGCGTGCTCACGGTGAGCTTCCATGAGTCGCAAATATTCCGTATCGACCATTACTTGGGCAAGGAAACGGTGCAGAACATCCTGGCGTTCCGCTTTGCCAACCCGCTCTTCGAGCCCATTTGGAACCGGCGTTACGTGGACTACGTGACCATCACCGTGGCCGAAGAGGTGGGCGTAGGGCATCGTGGCGGCTATTACGACCACGCGGGAGCCCTGCGCGATATGGTGCAGAATCACCTCATGCAACTCCTTTGTCTCGTGGCCATGGAACCGATGGTCTCTTTCAACGCCGATGAGATTCGCAACAAGAAGGTGGATGTGCTTCATGCCTTGCGGCCTATTCCGCGTGGCGCGGTCCAGCAGTGTGCCGTGCGTGGGCAGTACGGCCGGGGCAAACTTCACGGCAAGAAAATGCGCGGGTACCGGCAGGAAGGTGACGTATCCACGCATTCGCCAACGGAGACATTCGCTGCCTTGAAGTTGTTTGTGGATAACTGGCGTTGGCAGGGAGTGCCATTCTATCTCCGCACGGGTAAACGCCTAAGTTGTCAGTTTTCAGAAGTGGCTATCCAATTCCGCACCGTCCCGCATCGATCCTTCCCGGCCGAGTCGAGCCGTGACTGGCACCCGTCTCGTCTTGTCCTGTCGATCCAGCCCGAGGAAGGCATTGTGTTGGGTTTTCAGGCCAAGTACCCCGGGCCTAAAATGCTGTTGCGGCCGGTGGAGATGCGGTTCGGTTATCAGGAGAGCTTTGCGGTCCCTTCACCGGACGCATACGAGACTTTGCTCTGGGACGTAATGAACAACGACCCCACCTTGTTCATGCGTGCCGACCAGGTTGAGGCGGCGTGGCAGATACTGATGCCGGTACTGGAAGTCTGGGCAAACACTCGTCCTCGCCATTTTCCCAATTATGCCGCTGGCAGTTGGGGACCCAAGGCAGCCGACGAGTTAGTGGCCCGCGATGGACACGAATGGCGGCCAATCGCATGAAAATCCTGGTCATCGATGTCGGCGGTACGCATGTGAAGGTGCTGGCCACCGGCCATAAGCAGCGCGTTGAATTCCCATCCGGTCCGAAAATGACACCCGCAAAGATGGTCGCCGCAGTACGCGCAGCGACGGCCGGTTGGAAATATGATGCCATTTCGATCGGCTACCCCGGGCCAGTAGTTCACGGTCGTCCTATCATCGAACCTCGTCACCTTGGATCCGGCTGGGTTGGATTTAACTTTAAAAAGGCGTTCGGCCGCCCGGCGAAAATTGTCAATGACGCGGCGATGCAAGCGCTGGGCAGTTATCGAGGTGGTCGGATGTTGTTTCTTGGCTTGGGCACGGGACTTGGCTCAGCGCTGATCGTGGATAATGTGCTGGAGCCGATGGAATTGGCCCACTTGCCATATAAGAGGGGCCGGACCTATGAAGATTACTTGGGGCTGGCCGGCTTGGAGCGGCTAGGGAAAAGGAAATGGCGTCATCAGGTGAATGAGGTCGTCCAGCAACTCAAGAATGCGGTGCAGGCTGACTATGTTGTGCTCGGAGGAGGTAATGCCAGGTTGCTCAAGAACCTTCCGCCCGGCACGCGCTTGGGAGACAATTCCAACGCATTCCGAGGCGGATATCGCCTTTGGACCAATCTTTACAGCGGCTCAGCTCATAAGCGATTCGTGCAATAAATCATGAAAAGGAGAACTCCCAAGCGTTTGGTTCCCACGAGAATCGTATTCCTGTTGGCGATCGGAACCGATGACCCTGAGATCACAGACCTGCGGTGCGAACATACCAGCGCCGAGGCCCTGCTGATGAGTTGACCCGACACTACCCATGCGGGCCGCCAAAGACTTTGGTGTTTTTTCGCTCCGGCCCGCTTCGCTCTGCTCCACCGCAAAACCCCAAAGACTCTGGCTGTGCAGTGGCGAGCGGACTTCGCTTCGACGTCGCCGCTGCGAGCCGTAGGTTCTCGCGGCCACATCGTTTTCAGCTAGCCCGACCCCACTGCACAATCGCGCATGGCATCAGTGTAACGTGCGTGAATCGCCTTTCGATTGTACGGCTCGCTGTGCGCCGTCAATCTATTGCTCGTGCCTGCGCTCCAAATTGACAGTGCTCGCTCCGCCAGCAGCAGGCCCCTAAGATTTCACGCTGGTAAATCTTCGGACCAAGTAGATGTGCGATGCAATAGAATGGAAGAAATCAGTGAAACAATAACACCGACTAATCTGATACTGGTCAGTACCAGATTCGCCGATTAAAGGGTAGGGGACTCAACGGACGTTTCACAGAGTCCTTTGCTCCGTGATCTGATACTGCAATCTGATACTGGATGGCCTTTTTGGGGCAAATCGGAGCTAACCAGAACGAGTGGACAACTCTTGCTAACTTCTTCTCTCAGTCACCGTTGCAAACGATAAGCAATCGTCGCCAAAGGCAGCAAAAATGGGGTTTTCCGATTAAGAGTCACTCGCTCTGCCAATTGAGCTAACGGCGCACATCTTCAGGGGCGCGATAAATTACCAAGACGACCCGGCAAAGGCAAGACACCAGATGGCGATCCGTTGACACCGCGCTCTCCGACTCAGGGAAGGGAGATGTCAATGCGGTAGAACTCTTTTGGCGGAGTCGCGTTCGTATCGGTGATCGTGACCTGGTTGCCGTTGGTTGTGGGGCCCAAATATCCAGCGAGTGGCAGCCAGGTGCCGTTCACCAAATCCGTGTTGAATTGCGGCTTGTAGGTGCGTCCACCGGCCAGGGGATCAAAGAGCAGGTTGTCTTGCTTCAGCTGGTTGGTGACGGCGTTAATCTGCAGCAGGAACACCGAATTGGGATTGGTTGGGTCCAGACCGGCGACGTACTTGAACAAGTTGTTTTGACCGGTGCCGTCGGCGTCGGCGTTCGGATTGATCCCAATGTGGCCAAAGTATTGCACTTCCCAATCGTCGTTGATGCCGTTGCCATCCGCATCAAAAGGCACGAGGACAGATGCGGTGGTGAAGGGCGCGCCGTTGGTGTGGCCGTCGTTGGGAGTGAGAGTGACGCGGTAGTAGTCGCCGGCAATGGTGATGGCAGCGCCCAGTGTACTGGCGGTCTGGCCGACGAGATTCGTGAACGCAATGTTGTTGGTCGATTGCTGCCACTGGTACGCGAGCGTAACCGGATCGTTGTCGGGATCGTTCGTGGAGATGCCGGTGACGGTCAGAATGTTGGTCGTGGTCGGGGAAACCGGGCTGATCGACGCGGCGGTGATGACGGGCGGATGATTGCTGGCGCCGGTGCAGCAGGAGTTTGTTGTCGAGACAATGGTGATCTTCCAACCGTTGGCGATACTGCCGCCATCTTGCGGGGGGAAATCGTCGTCGACGTACAGCGACCATGTTCCATTGGGATTTGTTCCGTTGAAGACCGACAATACGGTTCCATACGGCCCGGCGGGAGCTGGCGTGTCCAGAGTTTCAGTCGAGTCATAATCGCCGGGCCGGTAGGTGCCGGACGTAATCTGGGTGGACTGCGGCAATTGCGTTGCCGCGGAATCATCGAACGTCACCGTGGTGTTGCTGATCGGCGTGACGCCGTTGTTGCCGCCGGCATCCGACATGAGCATGGTCGTTTGTCCAGCCGGACCGACGAGAAGAATAGAGATGTCGTCGGGCCAGGTATGGTTGAGGTTGGTGATTGTGACAGTCACTTTCGACACCAGGCCGCCGAGGGCCGATACCGTTATTGTTGACGGATACGGGGTGGACCTGCCGTTGGAGCCGCTGGTTGGGATGGAGATGAGACCCGAATTGGCAAACGAGTTCGTCGCGGGGGAGGGGGCGCCCAGCGTGAATGGGAATGTGATGGTGCCCAGATTGGACAACCCATCCTGAAGTTGGAGCGTCGCAGTGATCGTTCCACCGCACGAGCCGCTGGCTGTAAACGTGAACGGCCGGCTCACAGTCGTACCGCCGTTGGTCACGATCCCGTAAGTCTGCGGGCCGCTGGGCGACGTAACGCCGCCAGTCGCTTGCAGGGTGGCGACGAGATTGGCCGTATTGCCGCAGCCAGTGTTCTGCAATCCGAAACTGACGGTGACGGTCTCACCGGGATCAATCGCTCCGTTGGTGGCGAGACAGCTTTCTGTTGTGAGCGTCGCGCCGTTCGCGACGATGAGCGGCGTGCCGCCCGAATTGAGAGTGAAATTCTGCGTGGTCGTCCCGCCATTGGCGACCGTGACGCCACTATTTGTGACAGCGCCGCGGCAGGGCGCGGAGGCGAACAGCGTATAGGTGCCCGGCGGTACGGTCATTGAATAGGTGCCGGAGGCGCCCGTCACGCGGAAGAACCCGCTGGTGGTGCGGACCACAACGTTGGAAATCGGCAGGCTGGAGGAAATATCGGTCACCGTGCCCTGGAGAGTGCCTTTGGGCGCGGGCGGGCTGTTCGTGGCGATCTGAAACCTGCCGACGCGCGTTTGCCAACTGCCCGGGCTGCTCGAGCCGTAGTATTCCTGCGTGTACCAGAACGTCGTGTCGTCGTTCGGGTCAACGGTCAGGCCGCTATAGTCGCCCCAGCGACTAGCGCCCGTTTGTGCGTCGGCTCCGGTCAGCAGGTTCGCTTCACCCTGGAACAACCCGTTGGTCGGGTCGCTGGCCAGCCGGCCCGCGTACCGGATGGAAGGGAAATTCGTGGTGCTGGACACACTATAACCGACGGCCATATTGCCCAAATAATCCAACGCGGCACTGCCCATCCAACGGTAGAGCGCATCGGGGGCAAACGTTGCCTGGTCGTACACACCGAAGTTGCCGCTGGGGAGGGGGCGACGCAATTGGTAATAGCGGATGGCGGCCTGCGCACTGCCGCCGTTGACGGAGTGGTTCACCACCAACGTCTCGTTGGACGCGAAATTCCGATACTGCAGCCGATGCATGAGACGATCGCCCAGTGAATCCAGATTCTGTGTCGTACCCGACTGCGGGATGGCCGGTGTGCCAGGGCTGAATGGCGTAAAGGCCGCCACCGCGATGGGGCTCTCCGCGCGCTCCGTGAACGTTGCCAGGTTCGGGTTCACGAAGTCGGTGTGGAACTGGAATACGCGCAGGCCGTCTTGCGGATCGCCAAAAGCCACCGACGTGAAATACGAAAAGTAGTTCGGCGTGCCGATGGGCGGCGGCGGGCCATCAAGGTCCGACGGCAGCACGCCTCCGATGGATGGATCAACGCTGTTGAGGTCGAAATAGAGATAGCTGGCCGTCGGATCTCCCACGAGCATCTTCGCTCGATCGAAGGCAAAGGCGCCGGCTCCGACGAAGGAGTTTCCACTGAACTGGTTGTCGGTCATGTAATAACCATCGGGCCACACACCAAACTTCGGATAATCGTTCAGGTCGGAATTTGGCATCTGGAAGCAATACGCGTAGTACGCTCCCGTGGGGTCCGGGGTTTTCGAGATGGCGATGGACATGAAGAACGGCGGGCCCACGCGGATGTCGGCAAACTGGGTAATAATCCAGCGATCGGCCAACGGATCGTACAGCACCACCGGATCGCCGTCATCCGTTGCGGAGCACGCATCCCCGAGTCCCGCAAAGAGGCTATTGATGGCGATCACTGCGGTCTGTGTCGCGCCCGTGGACTTGTTGAATACCTGGACATGCGTGTTGACAATCTCCACGTAATTACTCGGCCCGACACTGCCGTTCGTATCCGGCGGCACACAACTGCAATGGTTATTGATTCCCTCGAACGTCAAGGTTGGTGAGGGAATGTTGGGGCTCGGGGCAGAGGATTGAAGCACCGGGTCGAACTGTTGGGGAGACAGGCGGGCCGTCGTGCCATGGCGGAAGGGCAGAATGGGAATCTCATGAATCGCACCTCCCTCGGCCAGGGCTTCGTTGGGAGACTCGGGCGGGAGTTTCGCGAGTTCAGGAGTCTCGACGAAAACATGCGCTTGTACCGCAATTGGCTTTAGGTCGACCCAACGCGCCGGTCGGCGTGTTGCCGTAGCGGGCGCGCCATTGGTCGGTGATAGCTGCTGGGCGGAGAGGCGATACGGCAACGCGAACAGGCAGATAATGAGACCCAAGCGTATGCCGGCAGGCATTCGCACGGAGCAGCTTCCAGTTCCCTGGTTCGATAATCCGGTTCGGTTCAACGCAGCGACCCAGACGTAAACATATACCAGTCTGCCCGTTCGGCAAGGACAATATGGCCTTGCCGACGGGGGAGGCTCGGGACTTATGGAATGGAATGGCGCAATTATTTGGCCATATAACGGATCAGGTCCACGCAGCGGTTGGAATAACCCCACTCGTTGTCGTACCAGCTAATGAGCTTGAAGAAGCGATTGTTCAATTCGATGCCGCTGCCCGCGTCGAAAATGCTCGAGTGAGCGTCGTGGATGAAGTCCGTCGAAACGACCTCGTCTTCCGTGTAGGCGAGGATGCCCTTCAGGTACGTCTCACTGGCCTTCTTCATCAACGCGCAGATTTCCTTGTAGCTGGTCTCTTTCACCGTCTTGACGGTGAGGTCCACCACGCTGACGGTGGGAGTCGGCACGCGGAACGACATGCCGGTAAGCTTGCCTTTCACTTCGGGAATCGCCAGGCCCACGGCCTTTGCGGCGCCCGTCGTGGAGGGGATGATATTCTGGGCGGCGGTGCGGCCGCCTTTCCAATCTTTCTTTGAGGGACCGTCCACGGTCTTCTGCGTCGCGGTGTAACTATGGATGGTGGTCATCAGCCCTTCCTCGACGCCGAGGCCTTCCTTCAGCAACACGTGGACGACCGGGGCGAGGCAGTTGGTGGTGCAACTCGCGTTGGAAACGATGTGGTGCTTGGACGGATCGTACTTGGTGTGGTTCACGCCCAGCACGATGGTGATGTCCTCGCCCTTGGCCGGCGCGGTGATGAGCACTTTCTTCGCGCCCGCGTCGAGGTGGCCCTTGGCCTTCGTGGCGTCGGTGAACAGACCGGTGGACTCGATCACGAGATCGACGCCGAGCGCCTTCCACGGCAACGCCGCGGGGCCTTCCCGCACCGCGAGGCATTTAATCTTGAGACCGTTGACGACGAGCACGTCATCCTCGGTGACGGACGGGCTGGACTTCTCGCTGGAAACCGTGCCCTTGAAACGGCCCTGGGTCGAGTCGTACTTGACGAGGTACGCCAGGTTGTCGGCGGGGACGATGTCGTTGACCGCCACGACATCGATTTCCTTTCCCAACAGCCCTTGATCGCAAATTGCGCGAAAGACGAGGCGACCGATGCGCCCGAATCCATTGATGCCTACTTTGATAGCCATGTGTAATTATTCCTTATGATAAACAACGGGGCAAACTGCCAGAGAGAGCAGAAACTGCCGCTACTAGCAACGCTACGCACATCGTAGGCCATCCCTCCAGAGGCGTCAAACGGAAAACCGGCGGCGAAAACCGTAGTGTCTTCTCGGCGGTCGCAACACGCCGAAATTACGGGTGTCGGCGGTCCCTTCGTCGGACTCAGGGCAGACGCCAACGACCGCTACCGGTCTCAAGCTCTACCAGCTACTCAGGGCTGTGCCGGTTTCGGAGCTGGCTCCGGCGTTTTGGCGACGGGCTCGGCCGGTTTCGCCGCTTCCCGAGCGGCGTTCCAATCCACCGATTGCGGTTCGCCGTTGCGGTCGAACGCGATCTTCCCCTTGATGTTATCGCCGCTGACTTTGCCGGAGAACTTCTGAACAAATTTGTTGCCGTTAAACTCACGGGTTACCGAGAACGACAGCTCGTCGCCGTTGAGCTTGGGGTCATCAATCGCCGTGTCTCCATTGCGTCCGGAAACGGTCCCGCTGAGCTTGCCGTCTTCCACCTTGAGTTTGGCCGTGACTTTCCTTGGCGTGCCGTCACGCCCGGTGACCGTCCACGACCACGTGCCCGTTGGATCAGCCTTTTTCTCGTCCGCCCGCGCCGTGGTCATCGCCACGAGTAATCCGCACACTGCCATTGGAATTATCAAACGCGTAATGCGCTTCATGTTGCCTCCCATGAGTTGACTGGTTGCCCGTCGGCTGCCGCTTGCAGCGCCGCGAACATCGTAGGTCATCCGTGCAGACGCGTCAAACGGAAAACCAACCGGCGGGAATACCCTCGACTGGCGGCCACATTCTTGTTACGATCCAGACGGAAACGGAAAGGCAAATGCCGTGAGATTTACATCGCCCCTACTGCCGCTTTCAGTCCTCATGGCAATCCTCGGCGTGGGCGCGCCGCGAGCGCGGGCGGCGGACAGTGTTGTATTCAACTCCGTCCCGCCCTACGGTTCGCAGAGCAATCTGTTCGGTAAAGTTTATGGTGTTACTCCAGCCAACTATCGCGTGGCGGTGCTCATCTATATCGACGGCATTGGCTGGTTCACCAAACCTACTTGCGGCACGCCGCTGACAACGATTCAAGCCGACGGGACGTGGACGGCGGACATCACCACCGGCGGCGTGGACTCGAATGCGACGCGCATCGCGGCGTTTTTAGTTCCCGCGAGTTTCAGCCAGGCGTGCATCACGGGTTCATTCTGTCTCCCCGCGTCGCTCTACCAGCAATCCGTCGCCAACACCTCCGCCACCCGCACGCCAACCGGCGTGCGCTCGTTCCACTGGTCAGGCTTCGATTGGTCGGTCAAGACCAGCGGCGTGTCCGCCGTCGGCCCGGGACCGAACTTTTTCTCCGACAGCACCAATAACGTCTTCATCGATTCCTCGGGCCGCTTGCACCTCAAGATTATCAACGTTGGCGGAAACTGGCAGTGCGCGGAGGTCGTCTCGCAGTCCACCCCGGGCTACGGCACGTACCGTTTCCATCTCGCTATCGATCCCAACACGCTCGACCAGAATGTCACGCTCGGCTTGTTCACCTGGAGCAACGAAACCGATTTCTTCGACCGCGAAATGGACAACGAATGTGGCCGCTGGGAGAATCCCCTCGATTACGCGAACTCGCAATTCGTCGTCCAACCCTACTACGCTCCGAGCCAGCTCGTGCGTTATCGCGTGCCTCTTGGCACGACCAACGCCGTGCCGTCATTCAACTGGACGACGAACTCCATCGTGTACAATTGCACCATCGGCACCAACGCCGTCACCGCGGTCATCACCAATAAACTGGCGAACCCCGGCTTCGAATCGGGAACCGGCACCGCCGCCAGTAATTGGACGCAATTCAACGACGCGTATCGCACCGCCACCAATAATACGCTCTCTCAGACTACCGCGCTCGGCGGCGCGAATTCGCTCAAGATATACGGTCCGTTCAATCCCAGCCCGGGTGTCGCGGGAGCGTTCCAGGACATCCACGGCGTGAGCCCCGGGCAAACCTGGCAGTTTTTCGGCTTCGGCCTGAACTGTTCCGGCGACCCGATGACCAACACCGCAGGCTACGGCGTGGCGCAGCTCATCTTCCTGGATTCCAGCAGCAACGCGCTCTCGACCAGCGAGTCGCAGCACTACGATTCCAATACGCCGCACGATCAATGGCAATATTTCCAAATCACCGGTGTCGCGCCCGCCGGCACCGTGGCCGTACGCGCCCAGGTTCTGCATCAGGGCAGCGCGGGCATCGCGGGCTCCGTCTGGTGGGATGAGCTCGTGGCCACCACGAATATCGACTCCGGCCTGATCGCCCGCTACACATTCACGAACGCCGCCGCCATCCCGCCGAGCTGCGACGAAAATATTCGTCTCAATCTCTGGCTGGTGAACGGCAATCCGCCGTCGAACGGTCAAACCGCCGAGGCGATCTTTGATTCCGTCACGTTCTTTGGTACCGACACCGATGGCGACGGAATGCCGGATACGTGGGAGATCGCGCATGGATTGAACCCCACAAATTCATCCGATGCGACTCGCGACGACGACGGCGATGGTCTCAACAACCTGCAGGAGTACCTCGCCGGCACCGACCCGGCCGATCCGGCCAATTGCCTCCGCGTTACGTCGTCGGTCATTACCGGACAGAATGTGCAAGTCAACTTCGCCTCGGTGCTGGACAAGAATTACCTTCTCGAACGCTCCGTCAGCATGACGCCAACCAATTGGACGATTGTCACGCAGGGCATCGCCGGCACCGGCGGCACGCTCCCCGTTACCGACCCCGGTGGCGCTACGAATATCCCGTCTCGCTTCTACCGCGTGCGCTTGATGCAGTAAACGCGGGTCTTGAAAGCCTGAATGTACTGGATATCCGCGTTGTGACCTGTTCTACTCTTTCATAGAAACGCGCGAGTTGTCGCCTTTTGAGGCCAAAGATGAGACGAGCCATCTGCATGGTGCTGACGGTCGCGATAAATGCGACTGTCTTCACGGTTTCGCAGGCGCAGACCAACAGTTGGATCGGTCGATCCGACGGCAAGTGGGAGAGGGAAAGACATTGGGATGACGGATTGCCCTCCATCAAGCAATCAGCGGTGATCATCAGCAACGTCAACAGCAAGGTGGTGACGATCGACAGGCACACCGCCCGTAACTTCCCAGATTCGCTTACGATCAGCAATCTGAGTGTCTTCTCGCCGTCAGGCAGCACTAACACCCTCTTCCTTGATAATACCGGCACCGTCGCCTTGCATATTCTTAACGGTCTCACCATCGGCATCAATCCCAACGAACCCTTTGACGAAGGAGTAGCAGAATTGATCAGCTCCAATTCAACGCTGATCGTTGATGGTCTGCTGGGTGGGCAAGTCCTGGATGACAGCACAATGATCATAACGGACGGGTCACTGATCGCAACCAACTGCAGCCTCCTGGTTGGTGGTTTCTTTGACGACACCATAGGCTTCCTACTCATCTCCAATGCTGTTGCAAAAGCTCGGGATGTCACTGTTGCCTCGGGGAGCCACTCCGGCGGAACGATCGAAATCATCGGCGGAACAATGTCTCTGTCTTCTTCTCTGACCGTTGGGGGTGGGCTTGACAGTTCTCAGGGCAACATGCTCGTGGCAAACGGTGGGCTACTTGTGGTTACAAACGGCGGGACGGGCATAGGAGGTGCCGACCAAGGTTTTGGAAACCTGACCGTGTCGAACGGCACCTTCTTCGCCGCGGGTATCGGCCTTGGGGGGAAAAAGAGCGGTGGCGCATTGACGATCAATAATGGCACGGTAATCTTGACCGGAGATCTTGGCATTGGCGGCGGCGAGCAGGGCTCTGGGAGCGTCTCCTTGAATGGCGGCATGCTTGTCGTCACGAACGGTGCGACGTTTATGGGCATGATCAACCCCTCCGGAGGCAGCATGGCAGTTTCTGACGGACTCTTTCTCGCGCGCGATGTTTATGTCGGTGCCTTTGAGGCAGGCGGCACACTGTTTATCGACGGTGGCATATCGATTCTCAGTTCCAATCTCGAGATTGGCGCGTTAAATTCTGGCGCGACAGTTTCTATAACAGGCGGGCAACTGTTCGTTACGAATGCGCCGATAGTGGTAGACGCCTATGCGCAATGCATTGTTTCCGGCGGCCAACTGGCCGCAAGGACAATCGAACTGAACGGTTTTTCTGGAGGTGAGCTTGTGATCGATGGTGGATCAGTCACCGTCTCCGAAGGAATTACGCTGGGAGATTGCAACGGTGGTTTTGATGTCGGCTACGCCTCAGTGGATGGTGGTCAGTTGATTGTGACCAATGCCGCCCACACGGGGTTTATTGATGTGCGCAGCGGAGAATTGACTCTCGATGGCGGAATATTGCAGGTCGACAAGCTGGTGATGACGAATACCTGCGGCTCGTTCATTCACACCGGCGGCACGCTCATCGTCGGCAGTGTTATCCTCGACCCAAACGCCTTCCGTATCACCTCGGTAGCGCGCGAGGGCAATGACTTGCGCATCACGTGGCTGATGGCCCCGGGACAGACCAACGCGTTGCAGGCTTCATCTGGGGGAACCCATGGCGACTGCACCACGAACGGCTTTACCGACATCTTCATAGTGACGAATAACGCAACACCCGGCGTGCTCACCAACTACCTCGACATCGGCGGCGCAACGAACAAGCCCTCCCGTTTCTACC
>PLZV01000015.1 GCA_003152315.1 Verrucomicrobiota bacterium | reverse complement strand
TCAACCGCCGCTCCACTTCCGCCACGATCCGCTCCTGCTCGACGTAATCGCCATACGACAAGCCGTCGTCGCGGAGTATTTTGCAGCAGTTCCAGAGCTTCTGAACAAGTTGCGGCGCATTACTCATTTTTTCTTCTTCTTCGACTTGGATGCTGCGTAGACCGCGTCGGGGTCGATGTTCTCAAACGAGGCTTGGTCCTCAAAATGCAGTAGCAGCTTCCCCAATCCCTCAGCGTCGAGGATCAGGAGTTTCTTGCCGAATACCGCACAAAGCAGCGTCAGCCTCTCTCTGATGTCTTCAGTCAGAGGAGAGGGTGAGATTATCGTCACCACATCAAAATCATTTTTATTGATCTGGCCCAGAACTTGCGCCAGCAGCACCGCCCCGGCGGGATTGCGTGCAGTCAGGCTGCCTTTACCGGATGCGATTTTTGCGAAGCCGAGTAGCTTGTAGGTGCTGCCGTCCAGTGTTGCGTGTGCTTGCATGTCCGAGCGTTCAATTCCTGAATGTGCAAGCAGCAATGGCTTCTTAAGATTCCGTACTACGAGAGATCGAAGACACAGATATTGTTTGCTCGTGAGGCAAGATCCGCACGCAGCGTCAGACATGTACTGGCATTTTTCCCCACGCTCTTTAAGCTTCTTCCGCATGGGCGCGAGGTCGGAGGGAAGTGGCAGTTTGTTGGCCTGCTGAAATTCCGAAACGTCGGCGAAACTCAGCTCGAAATCGGGTGTTCCATTGCCCCCATGAACAGCTTTCAGGGGCAGACGAAGCGAGTTCCCGGATATGTGGAAGGGAACGCTTGTTACTGTGGATAGCCGTTTATCATGAGTGGCAGCGTGCCGTACTGCCTCAAGAATAGCTTCGTGCAGTTTGGGCGACGGCGTCATCTCCAAGCATTCAAGCGGCTTAGTGACGGTGACTGAGTTGCCGGTTAGGGGGTGCTCTACGTCTTTAAGAACCAGAAGCTGTCCAGAGGGATTGCCAGTGATGGTGTATTTACCTGCGTCTTCAGCTAGCGAGACCATCTGAGACTGACCGTCGCGCGACACCCAGAAAGCTGACTCGCCAGTATCCGGATCGACTAACAGCAACCGCGGAGGATTGAAGTAGGCGGGCACGGCGTGCTTAGGAAGGCTAAGCGGAAGTGCATACGGACGTTCCGTTTCCTTATTGATGATCATGTTGACCAAGTCTGTAATCAGAGCGCAGACATCGGAGCGAACAGCCAAAGGGGTAATCGCTGACACGCTCGGTAGTTGCGAAATCCCGAGCGACTGAAGAACTGCCGCAATCTCTCCCCGCTTGCTCATGGATGTTAGGGTCTTACCGATTTTGCCAAGTAGTTCGATGCCGAATTCGCGCACAGCCTTCAACGGTATTGGGCGAGGCATCCAGAGCTTGCCACTATTTGAACTGACACCGACGCCTTGCTCCGCCAATCCGACCAGCGGGATGCGATAGAAACTATGCTGGCGCTGGCTCTGAGGGTTGTTTTCAAGATCCAAAGCGGTGGGAATCGCCCCCAGCTTTTCGTCTGCATAGCTGATGTTCGCAGGTGTATTAGGATCGGGGTTGTGTATCCGGTATCCAGCTTTCTTTACGTGGGCAAAAGTGCCGATTTGGTCCAAGAGTTTCTTTGTCAGCACAAGAGGCGTAAGGGTAGCAGGAACAGCAGAAATTGCGATGGAGGCTATCGCGTCACGCTCGGCTTCGGTTTGACACGCAATCAGTACTTTCTTTGCCTTCAGGTCGAGTATCAGGAATCCGAACCGCAGTTCGTAGAGATGCGCTAGCGCGAAATCTTGGGGTGACCAGTACCAGATAGATCGTTGCCAAACGAAGTGCGCCTCGACAACACCGTCCGCCGTCACATCCGAACTTTCCAGTACGAAGTCTTTGAGGCCCGGCACTCCAGTGTCTTTGTTTGCCTCGGCGTTGAAGCCCAGAATCGCTTTCGAGAGAGCCAGTTTCAGGGCTGACTTATCGGGGATGGTGTCGTCGTCACGCGTTACAACCATCAAGTAGAAGCTGGGTTTGATGGTGATATCTTCTTTGTTCAGTTTCTTCTTAAGAGCAGGATTCTTTGCTACCTCGTTTGACAGAAGTTGTATGAGCTCGTTTTGGTTTAGCTTGGCGAGAGCATCCAGTGGGCGGTTCAAGTATGTTGACGCAAGTGCCCGCAATTCCTCCACGCTTTTGGCAGGTAGGCTAAGAAGTGAGGCATTCGGAAGTGTCATAGTGCTCGTCTCCTCTGAGTAGTGGTGTGACTAATGCCTGATGGTGCTGCTTCTTGTTGGACCAGCTTCCCTTCAAACGCTCGCTGCAAAATGGACTGGCGGAGGCGGGTGGCGCGCTGGAGGTTGGCGGTGACCAGGGCGGACAACTCCTCCACCACGCTCAACCGCCGCTCCACTTCCGCTACAATCCGCTCCTGCTCCGCCAGCGGGGGCAATGGAACCGGAAGTGCTTTCAATGTGGCGATGTTGATTCCGGTATACGCGATGCCTCTCGTTCGTTGCAGCAGCCAGTTCTGAACGGGAATTGAACCGATGAAAATGGCAACGTTCGCCGCAACGGACGATTCGACAAGCGCGATCATCGCAACTTCGCGAGAAACGTTAAATCCTTTGCAGGCTTTGGGTGCTACGACAACCCCGCCGAGCGTCCCGCGCACAGTCACCAGAATTTCGCCGCCTTCGAGAAACGTGCGACGGTAGTTGCCCGCGATCTTCGGCGAAATGCATTTCACGCCTTCGAGATCGAGACGAAGGTGACGAACATCGCTAGAACGCAACGTCGGAATCCCGTCGGGCACATCTTCGCCGAGCTTGATAACGCCGTATGTGATGGCACGGCTCTCATCGGAAAGTTGTTCTGCTGTCGCCCAACACCAGCCTTCCGGTAACTTCGGCAAACCGGTAGCGTCGGGCGCGGCGGGTTCTTTGTATTTGCCTTTGCCGGCCCATTTCTCACGGCGTTGTTTGAGGATGCGTTGGAGAAGCTGCTCGCCCGTCTCAAACTTGTTTCGTGCTTCGGATTTCGAGTTTCGAGACTTGGCAAGCTCCGCTTCTGTCGGCACGAGCTTGCCCTCACAGGCAGCTTTGAGGACGGCGGCGCGGTAGCGCTTGAGGTTGGCCTGCACCCGCCGCAACGCCGACACCCCCGCATCCAGCCGCGTGAATTGCTTCTCAATCTCCGCCACGATTAGACGTTGCTCGGGGAGAGGGGGAACAACGAAATCTATCTTGCCCAGATCGCCTCGTGTAAGCACACCTTGCGCAGAGCCGGTAGAACTCGCGCGAAGCTCAAGCACCTTCGGCTGCATCTGGAGATAGAGAAACTTTGTGCCTAGTCCGTTACACGGTCGGATCGCAGCGACGCTGCGACCAATAGCGGAATTGATCGCAAGGTTGAGTTTACCGCACGTCGCACCGACCACACAGATTAGTACATCGCCATCTTGTGAGAACTTTAGCGGGTGTGTAGTCCACTCCCTGACCACCGGGAATGTCACACCGAATTCCCCCGCTTTGACGAAGATCGCGCCCTTACCTTCCGTGTTGCAGTCGCTTCCAGCCGGTGCTTGTCCCATGATGAACTCCGCGACTTCGCCGAGTGTTGTCCGTGTCCATGCTGCCGGCAACGATGGGGACTCCCCGACGAGTTTGGAATGGCTAGTGAGTGCAGCGGTCATGATGTCGTCGGTTTGGGCACTTCGAACAGAAGTACGGCAAGTTGGAGTTCGCGGTTTGGATCGTCTTTGTTGCAGAATAGAAATCGCCATTCTGTGTCGCTGATCTTCTTCAGTAGCTTTTTGCAGCAAGGGTGTTTTGTAACGATCGATTCGAGTTGTGCGAGGACTTCGGAGAAGTTCTTGTTACGGTTGAAAATGATGACCGCAGCTTTCGTATCGCGCCAGTGTAGGTATCCAAGGACTTGGTTGATCTTTTTTGTCAAATAGGCTTCACCGTCCCAGAAAGCGCACTCCGCGATAAACACATTTCTTCCCGCCTCCCGAATCAGGATGTCCGTCTTGCCTTCATAATTGAATGTTTCGCCCGTTGCTCGTCCTTCGTATTGTGCGTTTAACTGCACGAGGAAGTGCGAACGCAGGTCTTCTTCTCGAAGCTCAGCAAAGGCATGTGGGCTTCGCTCCATTACCTGAACCATATTTGTAACAATGGACAGAATGTGCTCATACTCCTCCTGATCGAGTGCCGGGTCTGGCTGAGGAGATTTATCGGTTACCGCGGGTCGGGCGATCTTAGGTTTGCGCTTAATGTCCGGTACTACGTAAGTCGCTGGGGCATCGTCGCGCCGTTTAATGGGTAAGCCGATTGCAGCGACCATTTCTCTGTTCCTTAGCAGGCGCGTCTTGCGAACGACCACGAGTTGCCGCACTTGGTTTCCAAGATCACGATTGTATGCCTCACACATCGTAACGACAGCGTTGAGCTTGGGCCGAATCTCGCCTAAAACGAGGTTCAGTCTTCCCATGACGTCTGCATTCTTAACGTCACCGGGTGAATCGTAGGTAAATGCTAGGTGATCAATTTCTATCTCGGCCTGCGGAGGATTGTAAAATATAGATGCCGGGTTGCATCGAAACAAATTTACATCTCCTGAAAACGGGACATGTATGACCACACGGTGACCCTTAACGAGTGCTGGTTTGCTTCGGTCACGCACATCTCGTCCCGGTTCGTACCTGACATCTACGTCGACTTCTTTGGACTCTGCAATGAACGCTTCACCGAGTTGTGGAGGATCAACCGTATACTTGTCAATGAGATGGTTGATCAACTCGGTCTCATCGACTCTAAGCAGATATTCTTCATCAAGTTTGTCAATCTCGTCACGAACTTTCGAAATTTCGCCCTTCAAAACGTCGGCTAGATCCACAGATATGAAAAGATGTTCCTTCATGCTATTCCAGGGCTATCAGCACTTCGTTGAGTTCATCGAGCAACTTCGGCAAGTCAGCGCCGAACAGTTGGTGGGCTTTGCCGAGGCCGCCTTGTTGGCTGAAGGGCGCGAGGTCGAAATCCTCGGGATCGATGCTGAGGCTGGTGGCGATGTGGTCGTGGATGAGGTTGAGCCAGCCGATCTGCTCGGGCGTAAACGTGATACTGGCCTTGGCTTTGTTCATGAGCCATTCGTTGAACCGCTCGTGGACGGAGTCGGCAAAGGGTTTCAGGACCGGTTGTTGTTCGAGCGCGAACCTGACGAGTGCGACCAAATCCGCGAATCGGCCGGCTTGGGAGCGGCCTTTGACTTTGCCGGGTTTTGCCTGGGCGAAGGCGTCCCAGAGGCGGTCTTCAGTCCACGCGGCGTGGTTTTCGCGGAGTTTCTTTTCCAATTCCTTGAGCATCTTTTCCGTGAGCCGCTGCTTGTATGGTCGGCTATAGAGAATCTGCAGGGCAGTGATCTCGGCCTTGTGCGCTTCGATATAGTCGCGGAACGAGGTGGCAAGCTGGGCGTTGCTCTGGGCGGTCTTTTGGGCCGGGCCGGCATAGAGCAGCGCGTCCTTGGAAATGATGTCGATGGTCTGCTCGGCGGCGGACTGGATTTTCTTGAGCAGGTTGCGGAGATCGGGATTGGCGGCCAGCGGGGCGAGGGCGTCCTTGGCAAGTTTCTCGGCGGTGGCCTTCAGTTCGGTGGCGGATGGTTCGGTGTACGTAAGTGGCAACGCACTGGGCCATCGCGCTTCATTCGTCGCTTCGACAATCTTGTCGGGGTCAACGGCATCCAGGATGCCACGCGCGATCTGGGAAAGGGTCTGGCCTTTGGCGGTTTTGACGACTTCGGCTTCCACATCGGCTTCGAGGCGGCGTTCCAGGCGGATGAGGCGGCCGGCCAGGGATTCGAGCGCGGCGGTCTCGGTGGTGCCGAGCGCGGCGGCATCGAGGAGTTTGTCGAAGCTGACGGTCGGCTTCTTCTCCAGCGGGCGGGACTCGGTCTGCACGCGTTCGCACACGCCGACGGCGTCCACGATGACGTAGCGGGTCTTGCGTTTGATGCCGGGGTTGACCTGTTCCATCTCGGTATCGGAGACGACGCGGACGCCGCGGCCTTTCATCTGCTCGAAGAAATTCTTGGAGGCGACGGAACGCATGAAGAAGACGATCTCCAGCGGTTTGATATCGGTGCCGGTGGCGATCATGTCCACGGTGACGGCGATGCGAGGGAAGTAGCTGTTACGGAATTTCTGAAGGAGCGCCTTGGGGGTTTCGCCGGTGGTTTTGTAGGTGATCTTTTTGCAGAAATCGTTGCCCTTGCCGAACACTTCGCGACAGATACGGACGATATCGTCGGCGTGGGAGTCGTCCTTGGCGAAGATGAGAGTCTTGGGCACGTCGGCGCGGCCAGGAAAGATGTCGGTGAACAAGTGATCGCGGAACGCGGTGAGGACGGTGCGGATCTGGTCGGGGGAAACCACTTCACGGTCCAGATCGCGGCCTTCGTAGGCGAGAACTTCGTCGAGTTGTTCCCACCGGACTTTGCGGGTCTGGCGGTCGCGTTTGTCCACGAAGAACCCCGCTTCGACCTTCGAGCCGCCCTGCGAGATCGCCGTGCTGATGCGATAGATGTCGCAGCCGACGTTGACGCCGTCAGCGACGGCCTTCTCGTGGCCGTATTCCATGACAAGGTTTTGCTGGAAGAAGCCGAAGGTCTGTTTCGACGGCGTCGCGGTGAGGCCGATGAGTGAAGCGTCGAAGTATTCCAGGACCTGTCGCCAGAGGTTGTAGATGGAGCGGTGACATTCGTCAGTGATGATGAAATCGAATTCCTCGATTGGGAGCGCGGGGTTGTATTCGACAGGGACCGGCTCCTTGTACAGTTTCTCGGCGGAGTCGATGGGCAGGTCGTCGAGGTCGGGAGCGGGTGCGGTTTCGCCCTTGAGCATGGAGTAGAGGCGCTGGATCGTGCCGATGACGACGCGGGCGGAGGTGTCGAGCTGGTTGCCCGAAAGATGCTGGACGATGTATTCCTCGGTGAACTTGTAGTTGTTCACGGGCGAGACGAACTGCTGGAATTCTTTGAGCGTCTGCTCACCGAGGTTGCCGCGATCGACGAGGAACAGGACGCGGCGGGCGCCGCCGTATTTCACGAGGCGGTAGATGAAATTGACCGCAGTGTAGGTCTTGCCCGAGCCCGTGGCCATCTGGATAAGCGCGCGCGGTTTGTTTGCCGCCAGTGATTCTTCAAGGTTGTGGATGGCGCTGATCTGCGCGTGCCAGAGGTTGCCGTTGAGCAGTGGTGGGAATTCGCGCAAGCGTTGGGCGAGCTGTTTTTCCTGCTGCACCCACGCGAGCAAAGTTTCGGGACGGTGGAATGCAAAGACGTTGCGGCTGCAAGGCTCGGGGTCGAGGTGATTGGTGAAGCGGGTTTCCGTGCCCGTGGTCTCGTAGCTGAACGGGAGCGGCGAGCGCCACACTGGGAAGCCCGTAGGGAGCCCCGTGACGTACTTGGTGGATTGTTCCTCGACGCCTGTGAGCGAATGACCTTCTGGCTTCGCTTCAATGGTGGCGAGGGCCTTCCCGTCAACGAAAAGGGTGTAGTCCGGTTCGCCGTTCTTGAATGACAATTCGCGAAGTGCGACACCCTTTGCCGCGTGGAGGTTCATTTGCGATTTGTCCTGAACAATCCAGCCGCAGTGGCTGAGAATGGCGTCGATTTGCTGGCGGGCTTTTTCTTCGGGTGTCATACGAAGGTCGATCTGCCGCAACAGGCCTGAAAACGTGGCGCAATCTTACTTCCCCGCCGGAGCACTAGCAATGCGATTTGTAGGGCTGGGCATCGTTCTGACAAAGTATTCACCTGCTCTTGTGCTCTGCAAACCCGCGCCGCTTCTGCGCTCGACTGAGCGCCTTTTTACACGAGACGCCCTACCCCTAAGCCGGGCTTAGAAGTTTTGTCGCACAACTGACGCTTGTGTCACTGATTTGCCGCCGATGAAATGACGCAATACCGGTACCAGTCCGTCAGAGTCCCCACGCAGACGCCGACGGACGCACCACGCATAGTATACGTGCTGGCCGCAGATGCGGAACGCAAGGTTTGCGCTAGATGGTTTTTGGGTCGGCAATGCGGGGACCGGCCTGTGGGCGGAAAACGAGCAAATCCGGCATACCACTTTTCTCCGATTGCACAGCGGGCTTGATCGCCGATGAGCTGTCGGCTTTGCGTACCAGGTTCGCCTTCGGATTGCCCGTCGAATCGTGTTGTAACGCCTTAGCGGACGCTTTGCGTGGGTGCCGCGTCCGAGGCGTCACATCCAGTACCTCGCGGCAAAACCGGGCCACAGTATCGTGCGACACTGCCACGTTAATGTTGCGTAGGATGTCGGTGATGGTTTCGTAAGACGCCCCTTTGCGTCGCAGTTCCGCGATGCCGTCTTTGAACGGTAGCAGTTTCTGAAACTTCGCTGACAATTTCGGCGTGAAGTTTCTGACAGCGGTTGCGAATTGGTTCTGCGCCAGTTCGGCGGCACCGGGGGCGTCATTCATACGTAAGCACTCTGTTGTTCATTGCGTGCCAAGCTTCTAGCGGGCGCAAGGGGTCGGGCGTACAATCTTTCCATGCGCTACAGTAAAGCGCATTCCCCACAATAAGTTGTTCCCATTTGGGAACAGAATTTCCCGCGAAATGCGGTACATGAGGGGGGTGCAAACAGACAAGTTGGAATTCCGGCTCGCGCTCACGCGATACGAAACAGCCAAAGCCCTGGGCGTGACGCCGACTACGGTTGATCGACTTGTGGCCCGTGGGCTACTACGTCCCTGCCGTGCGTTGCGCAGGCCGCTGTTTCCGCGCGTGGAGATTGAACGATTTCTGAAGGAAACAACTTCTGAGTAAAACGAAAACGGGAACCGCGCTTTACCTTTTGGCCGCCATTGGCACGACGTTGGCGGGTTCGGCTGTGGATGCACCCCAGTTCATGCGCTTCGCCATTGCGGCGCTGTGTTCGTTGCGTAGATGGCCATACGTGCGGGCGACCAGGACACCGCCGTCTTTGTGGCCCAACCAACTCGCGATGACCTTGAAGTCAATCCCCGCCTCAATGGCATTGGAACAAAAGAAGTGTCGGCAGGTGTGGTGCCCGTATTGCGGTAGCCCCAGCTTCTTGCAGGCGCTCTCGATAGCTTTCTTGGCAGAGTCTATCGGGATAAGGCGGTCGTCCGGTTTCGGCGGCGCTGGCCGGCGTGCTTGTAGCTCCCGCAAGAAATTCTCCATCGCTGGGAAAAGCGGCACGGTGCGTGGCTCGTGATTCTTGGACTGGGTGATTGTGAACACCTTCAATTCAAAATCCACATCTCGCCAGAAAATCGGTGGCTTGGAGTATTTGGCATCGCCGACAATCTCTCCCTTGCGGCAGCCGGAGTATGCCAGCATTTCGGCCAGGTCCGCCGAAGCTTTCCCGCCATTATCGCGCATGGCATCCAGCATCTTGCGGAATTGTTCTTTCGTCGGGATGGTGATCGGCTTCTTATGAGGTTTGCACCGTTTGATCTTGCGGGCGGGATTCTCCATGAGAATGCCATGTTCCGCGCCGTAGTCCAAGATGCGCCGCAGGGTTTCGAGTTCGTAGTTGAATGTACGGGCGGAGCAGGTATCCCGGCGGGCCGTTGCCCACTGCTCCAACGTGCGCAAGTTGACGTTGCGGACGGTCAATCCGCTGAAGTGTTGGTTGAGGTTTTTAATCACCCCAAGCATCCGGTCGCGGCTGCTCGCTTCCATCGTGCCGCCGGCAATGTCAATCCATCGCTTTGCCAGCCCACCGATCAATTCTTTGGTGTTGGCGTCGTATTCGGCAAACGGCAGGTTTTTGGCGCTGTCACTGTTCAGCCGCTCAACCTTCTGGCGATGTACTTCCCGCCGACGCTTGGCAAGTTCGGGGTCGGTCGTCTTGAGGCTGCGCTTGACTTGCTTACCGTCGCGTTGGAAAATCGCATAGTAAACGTCGGTGCGGCTTGAACGATAGAGGCAGTCGCCAACATGAACGAGTTTTTGATGATTGCGGGTCGTTGGGATGGCTTTCATGACGAAAACACCTTAATCATTGCAACAAAACATTGCAACATAAAAATATGTCTATTGGTAACGTCGTACAATGCAGTAAAATAAAGGCTTGCGCCTGTAGCTCAGTTGGATAGAGCATCGGATTTCTAATCCGGCGGTCGCGTGTTCGAGTCACGCCAGGCGCGCCAATTTTTTGAATGGAGCGAAGAACATTGTGATGAGTCGGTTATTTTTGTCTCCAGCCGTGAGACGCGTTGCCACGGTGGGTGTTGCGGCGGCGGCGCTTTTGGCGGGTTGCCTGGGGCGCACGACGATGGCACCGGCACGAGCCACGGCACAGCCGGACAACCGGCACGTCGAGCCGTCTTCCACGGAGTTGGGGACCATGGCCGCCCGAATCGTCTCGCTGAATTCGGAGCACGAGTTTGTGGTAATCGATTTCATGTCGCGGATGGTGCCGGCGGTGGGAACGCGGGTGAATGTCTATCGCAATGGCAAACGGGTGGGGGCCGTGCGGATTACGGAACCGGTGCGGGCACAGCTTGCGACAGCCGATATCGTGGAAGGGGAGGTGCACGTTGGCGACGAAGCCCGCTAGCGGCAACGAACTGCTCCCGGTCGCCGAGGCGCGGCAGGTTATTTTGTGGGCGGTGCGGACGCGCACGGCGCGCGCGGCGCCCCTGGTCGAGGCGCTGGATTGCGTGCTGGCGCAAGACATCGCGTCGCCCATCGATCTGCCCCAGTGGGACAATAGCGCGGTGGACGGTTACGCGGTGCATTCCTCCGACGTGGCGGATGCGAACGAGAACAACCCGATTCATTTGCGCGTGACGGCCACGGTGCCCGCGGGCACGGCGGCCGGTGTGCGGTTGGAGCCGCAGACATGCGCGCGCATTTTCACGGGAGCGCCGATTCCCGAAGGCCCGGACGCGGTGGTGATGCAGGAGGACACGCGACCGCATCACGAGGGGTACATCGCGGTCGTGGAATCGGTGGAGTTGGGCGAGAATATCCGTCGCGCCGGCGATGACGTGACGAAGGGCGAGATCGTGTTGCGTTCGGGCCGGGTGCTTGGTCCCGCGCAGCTTGGGATGGCGGCGGCGGTCGGGCTGGCGCAACTCACGGTGTACCCGCGACCGCGCGTGGGCGTGCTGGTAACGGGCGCGGAGATCGTTGAGCCGGGGCGGTTGTTGCGCGCCGGCCAGATTTACGATGCGAATAGCTATTCGCTTTGCGCGCTGGTGAAGCAGGCAGGGTGCGAACCGGTTGAGCTCGGCATCGCGGACGACACGCGCGAGGATTTGCAGGAGAAGATCGATTACGGCCTGAGTGAATGCGACGCGGTAATTACGGTCGGCGGCGTTTCCGTTGGCGACCATGACCTTGTGAAGGACGTGCTGGCGGACCTGGGGTGCGAGCAGAAGTTTTGGCGGATTGCCATGCGGCCCGGCAAGCCGTTCGTGTTTGGCACGCGCGGGGAAAGGCTGGTCTTCGGGTTGCCGGGCAATCCCGTCAGCGCCGCGGTGACGTTTCTCATCCTGGTGCGCCCGGCGCTGCTCAAGATGCGGGGGTTGACCGAGATCGACCTGCCGACGGTGATGGCGGAGGCCACGGGGGATTTCGTGAACCGCGACGATCGCGTGCACTACATGCGGGCGAACCTGCGACGGGACGGCGAGAAGTGGCTGGCGATACCGATGCCGCGCCAGGGTTCGCATGTGATCTCTTCCCTCGCGAACGCGAATTGTCTCGTGGAACTTCCCGAGGCGACAACCATCTCTCAAGGGCATTCGGTCAGGGCGATTCGGTTCTCCGAGAATGAGTGATTCCCCAAGAGCGGCGCGCGATGTTCGACTCACCCCCTCAAGGCTTGAAAAATCACAACCGACTCTTACACTGGATCTACCATGCGCGAAACAGTTCATGTATTGAGTCATCCTCTGGCCCAAAGCTTCCTGACGGATATCCGCGACAAGGATTCCGATCGCGCGGTCGTCCGCAGCCGGATCCGCGCGCTGTCGGTGCTGCTTTTCTATGAGGCGACGCGCGATTTGCCGCAGGAAACCATGAAGGTGGCGACGCCGTTGGCGGAAACGACGGGCGCACACGTCGGCGCGAGCGTTGGGCTTGTGCCCATTCTGCGCGCGGGACTGGGGATGGTGGATGGAATCCTGGAGTTTCTGCCGGAAGCACGCGTGTACCACCTCGGCTTGTTCCGCGACGAGAAGACGCTGGAGCCGGTCGAGTATTACAGCCGGTTCTCGGAAGACAAGCCCGTGGACATCGTGTTCGTGCTCGACCCCATGCTGGCTACCGGCGGCTCCGCCTGCGTCGCCGTTGCGCGGCTAAAAAAGTGGGGCGCCAAGAAGGTCAAGTACCTCGGCCTGTTCGCCGCGCCGGAAGGCATTCGCAAACTTTCCGAAGCGCACCACGACGTCGAGATTTACCTCGGCGCGATTGACTCCCACCTCAACAACCGCGGCTACATCGTCCCCGGCATGGGCGATGCCGGCGACCGGCAGTTTAGCGGGGAGTAAGAGATGGCGCGATGGGCACCGTCATTACCACCAGCGGCGACATCACGCCCCGAATTTATCGAGACGTCTGGCGTTGGCTTGCAGGTAGCGGATCAAGTATTTCGCGGGAAAGACACCGAGGGAGCCGGCGTTGGCGGTGCGTTCGGTGAAGCGGTCCTGACCATCCCAACCGGCAATTTCGCCGCAGATCATCACCGGTTGCGGGTGCCAACTGTGCCCTTTCACCGGCACGGGCGTGCTGTGGTCGCCGGTGATGGCCAACACATCCACTTCGGGCAGGAGCACACTGAGTGCGGCATCGGCTTCTTCGATGGCCTTGACCTTGGCATCGAAATTGCCGTCCTCGCCGTACATGTCAGTCCCTTTTACGTGGACGAAAACGAAATCGTAAGCCTTGAGGGCATCGACTGCCGCGTCGAACTCCTGTTGCACGGTCGATACGCCTTCGACTTTCTTCATGCCGACGAGTTGGGCGAGGCCTTTGTACATCGGGTAGATGGCAATCGCGGCGGCCTTGAGTCCGTAACGGTCTTCGAAGAGAGGAATCTTTGGCTGGTGCGCGATGCCGCGAAGCAGGAAACCATTGGCCGGCTTGCAGTTTTTCAGGAGCGGCAGCGCCTGTTTGTAGAATGCCGCGATGACCTTCGCCATCTTCGCGGCCTTCGCGGATTTGTTCTGCGGCTTGACGACGGCAATGGGCAAACCTTCGCGATGTGGGTCGCTGTCGTTGAGCGGGCCTTCGAGTCCCTTACCGCGGAACACCACGACGAAGCGGTGGCCTTTGCCGGCTTTGATAATCACTTCGATGTCGCCGATTTTTTTGATCTTGCCGGCGAGCAGCACGCACTGCGCTTCGCAAATCCTGGTGTCGATGCGCCCTGCGCGGCGGTCGGTCACGATGCCTTTCGCGTCGAGCGAGCAGAAATTCGCGCGGGCAGCGACGTCGCCCTGCTTGAGATCGATGCCCAACCCGAGGGCTTCAATGACACCGCGGCCAACTTCAAATTCCAGCGGATCGTAACCGAACAGTCCGAGATGTCCCGGGCCGCTGCCGGGGGTAATGCCCGGGGCGACGGGGATCATGCGGCCAAGTGTCGAGCGCTTGGCCAGGGCATCAAGGTTTGGGGTACGAGCGGCTTCCAGGGGGGTGCGAAAGCCGGTTGACTCTGTGGCAATATCGCCAAGTCCGTCCAGGACAACGAGGGCGAGCTTGGAATTGTTCGGAACCAGCAAGCTTTTGTAGACTTCATCAACATTCATTTAAATTTCCCAGGATTTGCGCTTGAAAAAGTTTGGATTTAGCGTCATGTTGGCACACGCACCCGGGCCTGTCAAAGGCGAAAGCATTCCAAACCGCGACGTAGTTGCACAACACACTCACAGTCAATTCCCGTGAAGGCATCCTTTCTTGATAAGTTGATCGGCCGCATCGAGCGGGTTGACCCGCAGAGTTTGCAGAGCGTCGTGCTCAAGCTGGCCCGCGAGAAAGGTTTTCTTGAAACGCTCTTTAATACGATCCAGGAAGGCATCATCGTTACCGACGCCGATGGACGGATCACGTATCTCAATGCCGCCGCTGGCCAACTGCTGGGCATCGGTCCCGAGCGAGCCGTCGGCGAACCGCTCTCGAATTATCTCCGCGATATTGACTGGCAGAAGATCTGGTCCGCGGACAAGGACGAGTGGCGAAAAGTGTTCAGTCAGGAATTGGAAGTCTTCTATCCGCAACGGCGTTTCCTCAGTTTCTACATTGTGCCCGTTGCCGACGAGCAAAACTCCGTGGTCACGGGCATGGCGATCATCCTGCGCGACGTGACGGAGTCCCACCATAGCGCCGCGAGCGCCATCGAGTCGGAGAAACTTTCGGCAATCACGCTGCTGGCCGCAGGCGTTGCGCACGAAATCGGTAATCCGCTGAACTCGCTCAACATTCACCTGCAACTCATGGATCGCGAATTGAAAAAACTGCCCGCAGCGGAGGGCGAAAGGTTGCGGGAGGACCTGCGTGTAGCCCGCGACGAAATCACCCGCCTCGACCAGATCATCAACCAATTCCTCAAGGCCATTCGGCCAACGCAACCGGAACTGCAACCGACCTCGGTGAACGAGGTGATCGCCGACACGCTCACATTGCTGGAGCGCGAGATTAGCGACCGCGACATCCTTGTTGAGCAGGAGTTGACGCGGGGTTTACCGCGCCTCTCGCTGGATCGTGCCCAACTCAAGCAAGCGTTCTATAACATCATCAAGAACGCCCTTCAGGCCATGCGCTCGGGGGGCATCCTACGGATTCGCACGGAGGCGAATCCGACGCACGTTATCATTTCGTTTATCGACAGCGGACACGGCATCGCCCCCGAGGAGATTGGCCGTCTTTTCGAGCCCTACTTCACGACGAAAGAGAATGGTACGGGTCTCGGGCTCATGATCGTGCAGCGCATCGTGCGCGAGCATGGCGGCACGATTGAGGTGGAGAGCGACAAGGACCGGGGTACGACGTTTCGCGTCAAGCTCCCCGTTCACGAGAAGCGCACACGTCTGTTGGAGGCGTCGCGGCATGAGGTCCCCGCTACATGACAGTGAAACGACCAACGATTCTAATCGTAGACGACGAGCGCAACACGCGGGAGGGATTGCAGCGCGCCTTGCATGAGCGTTACGACGTGCTGCTGGCGGAAGACTCTCAGAAGGCGGTGGAAGCGCTGGAATCCACGCCTGTGGACGTGCTGCTGACGGACTTGCGTATGCCCGGGGGGGATGGCATCGGTTTGTTGCGTCGGGCCCTGTCGCTGACCAGTCCACCGGTGTGCATCATGATGACTGCCTACGGGTCGATCGAAAACGCCGTGCAGGCGATGCAGGCGGGCGCGTATCATTACGTCACGAAACCGGTAAATCTCGACGAACTCGAGCTGGTCATCCATCGGGCGCTCAACAGCCGCCGCGTCGAAGCTGAGAACGTTAATCTGCACGAGCAAATTGACCAGAAGTACGGCCTTGAGAACATCATCGGCGAGTCGGCGTCGATGCGCCAGGTCTTCGAGACGATTCAGCAGGTCGCGCCGAGTCGCGCCACAGTGTTGATCACCGGCGCGACCGGCACGGGCAAGGAACTCATCGCCAAGGCAATCCATAATCTCAGTCCCCGCAAGAACGGGCCATTCATTGCCGTTCACGCGGCCGCGCTGCCGACCACGCTTTTGGAGAGCGAATTGTTCGGTCACGAGAAGGGAGCTTTCACCGGCGCCATCGCGCGGCGCATCGGCAAGTTCGAGGAAGCCAATGGCGGCACNNGTTCCTCGACGAGATCGGTGAGCTGGAACCGCAAATTCAGGTCAAGTTGTTGCGCGTGCTCGAGGAACGGGCCTTCGAGCGGGTGGGCGGCGCCAAAACACTGCAAGTGGACGTGCGTCTGGTGGCGGCCACCAACAAGGATTTGAAAAAGCTCGTCAGCGAGGGAAAGTTCCGCGATGATTTGTTCTATCGGCTAAGTGTCGTGACGGTGGATCTCCCGCCGCTGCGCGAACGACGGGACG
>PLZV01000050.1 GCA_003152315.1 Verrucomicrobiota bacterium | reverse complement strand
CGTGCTGCAAGCAGACGATGTCCACATTGCCAATGTTGAGGAAGTCCGCCGCGCGCTGGTAGGACGATAAATCCTGTTCCTCAATTTCAAAATGGACAACATCGGGGTATTCATAACCACTCTTCAGGTCATTGACCGGCACCGCAAAGCACTGCGTTTGCGGGTGCTCTGTCGCCACGGCGGTAAGCAGGTCGGACGTGAACGTGGCGATGCCGCATTTGCGCGGCAAGTAATCGCCGAGAAAGGCGATCTTCCGAATCTGCGATAGTTTGTCCACAGGTGTATCCACTGAACTATGTGGTGGGTGCCGCCCCTTTTCCTTGCGTTGGTGTGGCTACGAGTATGCCTCGGTAAACCGGTTGGGGCAAGCCCGCGATTGACAATCGGCAAGTCTGCCGGCACGCCTGCGCCACGTTTCAAAGCCAGCCATCGCCTTCTTGACGCCCGGTTTGCGCATAGCAACAATGCGGCAGCACACGACCCAAATTCTGTCGGGCCGGTGTAAACGCTGCCCTCGAACACGCGCGCGACGATCACGCAAGCGGCATGTGCGGGCGATACACACCGACTGCCGACCTTTTCGGCACACCACCATTTGCCAAAATGATCTCTGGAAAGACCAACGTTTACGGGGCTCCGGTAGAGAAATTTCTAGAGGGCGAATGGGGAAGGAATGGGACGAATAGGGCGTAGAGGGCAGTGCGGCCGGGAGCTGATTGGACGCCTCGCAGAGATGCCGTTAGAATAGCCCCGACAATTCGGTCTGGACATCGAATTGCGATAGTGGTATAGCTTGACTCGTGTTCTTTGACAACCATCCTTGCAAAAGCTATGGCGAACCCCTTCCGCCTTCGCCAAGGCTACGACGGGACAAGATGGCTATGTATTTCAGGGGAGGGGGAGGGTGCCTTAAAACATGTGTTTCTGCGAAACGAACCCGATTTGGTCTATGCAGAAAACAACAGGTATCCATCAGGGGTAGAATGGCTTATATGAGAAAGAGTCGAGTTGGGCAATCGGGTTCGTTTGGCGCGAAAACCGCATCGCGGCGTCGCATCTGACTCGGCTTTCGGTCGATGAGAGGTGCGGGGTTAGGGGGACCACGCACAACAGGGAGCGATCAACTGGCGGTTGAGGATTTGCGCAAATCGCGCTTGCGCGCGGGGGATTTTTAATTATTGTTTCGTCGCGACGGCATGGAAAGGAGGGGAGGCAAGAATGGAAGAGATCACTTGTCCAAACTGTAACGTGGATGTGGATCGCGAGGAGTTGAAGCGGAACAATCTGCGTTGCCCCACGTGCGGATTCGATTTGAGTGATGCGGGGGAAGTGATAGAACCAGACGAGGACGACGAAGAGGATGAGGAAGACGACGACGATGAAGACGGAGACGATGACGACGAGGAGGAAGAATGAGGCATGTACGATCATCGCCCGCATTCTTTGCGGTGGCGCGGAATGATTATTGAGACCTTTGAGGCGGGCCCGGTCGCGACCAACGGCTATCTGGTGGCCGACAGGCAAGGTGGCAAGGCCGTGGCGATTGATGCGCCGCAGGGCGTCGCCGCGCTGATGGTCGAGCAGGCGCGCGAGTGGAAGACCCCGATTGACTACCTCGTCAATACGCATGCTCACTGGGACCACTTCCTGGACAACGCCGAACTGTTGCGGCTGACGGGCGCGAAGTTTGGCATTCATCGCGAGAGCGCGTCGCTGTTGACCCTCCCGCAGGCGCGGTATTTCGGGTTGGATTTGGACATTGAGCCGACGAAGCCGGACTTCTTTCTAGAAGAGGGGGAGATATTTGTGGTTGGCGATCTGAGATTTGAAATCCTGCATTGTCCCGGTCACTGTCCGGGCAGCGTGGTGCTGTTCGAGCGGAAGGAGCGCGCGGCATTTGTGGGAGACGTACTGTTCGCGGGATCCATCGGACGCACGGACTTGCCGGGGGGCGACCACCAGTTGCTCCTTGACGGGATCCGGGGAAAGTTGTTGCCACTGGGTGATGATGTGCGCGTGTTCTCGGGACACGGGCCGGTGACGACGATTGGGGTTGAACGTCGGACGAATCCATTTTTGGGGAGTTGAGGGGTATGGGAACCCATAAAAATCAATAGTTGCAAGGTTTTCGGCGCTTTTGTAGTATCCGCCGAACCCTAAACCAAGGAGAGATAAGGAGTTTTATGGCAAAGTTGACGAAGTCACAGATCTTAGGAAATCTTGCAGAGAGAACCGGCGTGTCGAAGAAGGCCGCTGGCGCGTTCGTGGAAGAGCTGGTCAAGTTGGCGTACAAGGAAGCGAAGAATTCGTTCACGATCCCCGGCCTCGGGAAAATCGTGCTCGTGAATCGCAAAGCCCGCCTCGGCCGCAACCCGGCCACCGGCGCGACGATTCAGATTCCGGCCAAGCGTGTGGTGAAGTTCCGCATCGCGAAGGCTGCGAAGGACGCCATCTTGGGCACGAAGTAATTCCCGGAAGATTCCTGCTTCAAAAACGGAACGGGCGGTTGTGCGTGGCACAGCCGCCCGTTTTCTTTTCGGTGAGACGAATTACTTCGCCGATTTCTTCGTGAACGCGGTGATGTCCGGAATACCGGCGGAGCGCGCCGCGTCGACAATGGCGACGACTGTTCCGTAGCTGACTGTCTTGTCCGCCGAGAACTGCACCTGCACTTTGGGATTTTTCTCTTTCGCGTCGCGCAGGGCCTTCTCCAGCACGCTGAGGGCGACGGGTTTGTTATCCAGATAGATGGTCTCGTCAGAGCCAACGGCAATGTTCAGGCGGTCCACCTTCTCGCGTCCGACTTCCTCGGCGGTTTTGGCCTCGGGAAGGACGAGCTTCACGGCGGTGGGCGAGGTCGCGCGAAAGGTGGTCGTGGCGATGAAAAAGATCAATAGGATGAACAGCACGTCCACGAGGTTGATCACCCGAATAATCGGTGGCCGTTTGGCTTTGCTGGGCTCAAAAATGCGCATGGCGGTTCTTTAGTTGGGGTTACGATACAGTCGCGTGAGCAATTCGTCCGTGTATCGTTCCAGTTCCAGCACCAGCACCTCAATGCGGCGGCGCAGGAACATGTAGGCGATCAATGCGGGAATGGCGATCCCGAGGCCGGTCATGGTCGCGGTCAGGGCTTCGTAAATACCGCGGGAAATCATCGCCGGGTCGCCCAGGCCTTTTTGCGCGACGTCCTGAAACAGTTTCACCATGCCGATGACCGTGCCGAGCAAACCGAGCAGCGGACCAAGCTCGGCGATCAGCGACAAGGTTGTCAACCCGCGCTCCATGCGCCCGACGATTTGTCGAGCGAGCGACTGCATGACCTCGACATTTTCCGTCTTCGGCAGCGAGGCGTGGGTGAAGACCGCGCGGATCAGTTGACCGAGCACGGTCGGATCTGATTCACTCAACAATCGGAGGGCGTCCATTTGCTCGCGAGTCTGCAGTTGCCTGTCGACGGCAGCGACCAATGCAGGCGAGATGATGCTTCCCCGTCGCAGCGCCCAGGTGCGTTCCAGGATGATGGCGACGCCTGCGATCGAGCAGACCAACAACGGCCACATGGCGATTCCGCCTCGAAAAAACCATTCCGGCATGAAGTCCTCCCTTATTAATAGAAAAACGTGAAACTTGCATCGCGTGGTTCTTTCCCAACCAGCGCGCGCAATTCTTCGGGCAATGGATCGAACGGCCCAGATTCTATGATGGCCTTCTCACAAAACAACGACAAAATCTCTCCCGCCGTATTGTCCGTAATCCTCAAATTCTGGACCTGTCCGTCATCGAGAAGCTCAAAGTGGACAGTAACCGCACCCGCGCGTTCGTACATCCCGAAACGGTCGATCAAGGCGTACCAGCGGCTCTCCACGGCTCTTATGAGCTTCTTGTCGTACGCGCCAAAGGGACTTCCCGCCACATCGAACGCGGCGATTCCGTTGCGCGAGACACCCGCAACCGTCAGATGCGCCTTCCGCGCCACAAGCTCACGGCCCGGCACGCCGGGTTCCGTGATGATGGCGGGTGAACCCGGGGCGGCGGTGGAGGGATCGACGGGAACCTCCGGGACAGTCGCGCCTGTCACCGCTTGAGGTTGTGCGACCGGCTTCTGCGCCATCGCAACTTTCTGTTCCTCGACGATTTTCAAACCGAGCGGCGCGGGCTCCTTTGATTGTTCCTGCGCTTTCGGCTGTGGTGCCGGCTTGGGTACTGGCGGTGCTTCCACAACTTTCGGTGTGGATTTGGGAGCGCCTGGAGGTGTGCTTGGTGAACCGGGTTGTCGGATCGCAGGTTCGGGCACGCCGGATGGTGTCGGTACGTTGAGTGTGTTCGGCACGCGAGTTTCGCTGCCATTCAAATACGGCGTATCGTCGGTCTTCCCCGTCGGATTGTCGGGATTCGCCGCGACCGTGGATTTGTCCGAGTAATACTTCGCGTCCTTCGGCTTCTCGCCCGTGACCTGCGACGGGTCGGTCTCCATGAACTGTTTGGCTTCCTCGCCCTTCTTGACTTCCGGAGCGCTTGCGCGCGGTGTTGCCAACTCCACGAAGGTAAGCGTCTGAACTGGCTGCGGCGCAGTTCTCCCCGGCGGATGAACCATGTGCACCCATTTCGTCAGCAGGGAGAGACCCGGAAGTTTCATCAATGACGCGCGATGTTGCCACCCCTCGCCCGCAGAAATATGCAAAAGCAGCGACAACAACACGGCGATCCAGAAATTTCTATTTTCGCGATCCATTCCCCGAAGGATGATACCAGATTGCATTACGCTATCAACTCGCACGACGCACCATCCCAATCCGTTCCAGCGTCGCTGCCAACCGCTCGGTCGGCAGGCCCATCACATTGTGATAGCTGCCCTCGATGCGTTCGACGATACCGGCGCCGTGTTCCTGAATCGCGTACGCGCCGGCTTTGTCGAGTGCGTTGATCTTGCCGAGATACTCGGCAATTTGCGGGCGCGTGAGTGGTCGCATCCAGACGCGTGTCGTCTCGGCGAACGTCAGCTCCATGTCGAGCATCCGATGCAATACGCAAACGCCGGTGATGACCTCGTGCGCTCGTCCCGCCAACTGCCCGAGGATTTGCGTGGCGTCTTCAATGTCGCGCGGTTTGCCGTAGAGTTTCCCGTTGAGTACCACGATCGTGTCCGCCCCGATCACTACCGCGTCCGGATGCCGTCCCGCCACCGCGCGGGTCTTGCGCTGGGCATTCTGCATGGCGACGACATCGGGCGCCGCGCCGCCCAGCAACTCTTCCACATCAGCGGGCTGCACCACGGTGAAACGCAATCCCATCTCGCGTAGGAGGTGTTCGCGGCGCGGGGACGCGCTGGCAAGAATAATTTGGAGTTTGTCTGAGCTCATATCCGACGGTATTGTTCAGACCATAAGTATGGGAATCCGATCAAGCAAAGTCGAGCACCTCTATGGGCACATGCCGTTCTGCGCGGCGAAGTGCCACTACTGCGCGTTTTACTCGGAAGCGGGCAGCGCCGCCAAGATGGAGGATTACGTTGACGCACTGTTGTTGGAACTCGGGGAATTCGCCACACAACTCGCCCCCAAGACCATCTTTTTTGGGGGAGGCACGCCGAGCCTTTTGCCGGCGCCGCTACTGCGGCGCGTGCTGGAGGCGCTCCACGAAAAGGTTTCGCTGCGTCAGCTGGGCGAGTGGACCATCGAATGCAATCCTTCGACCGTGTCGACCGAGAAAGCGAAGTTGTTTCGCGAGTTCGGTGTCAACCGCATCTCGATGGGCGTCCAGGCGCTCGATGACGAGTTGTTGAAGACTATCGGACGTGTGCATTCGTTGAAAGCAGCCATGGGATCGTATGCAAAGCTGCGAGCGGCGGGTTTCGACAACATCAACCTCGATTTGATGTTTGGATTGCCCGGCCAAACGATGGATCATTGGCGCAATACTCTGGAAAGGGCGATCGAGCTTCAACCCGAACACCTCTCGACGTATTGCCTGATCCTGGAGGAGGACACGGGTTTTTGGTCGCTCTTCCAGAAGGGGCTGATCAAGCCCGACGAAGATCAAGAGTTGGCAATGTATCAGGCCGCCATCGACACACTCGGCGCTGCGGGCTATCGCCAATACGAGATCAGCAATTTCGCGCAGCCCGGCCGCGAGTGCGCCCACAACATCGCGTATTGGGAAGGCGAGAACTACCTCGGCCTCGGGCCGAGTGCGTGCAGCACCGTCGACAACCGCCGCTGGCAGAACATCCCGGACACGGACCGCTACATCGAAGGAGTCCGGAACCGGAAATCCATCGTCGGCTTCGAGGAAGTGCTCACGCCCGATCTCCGCGCAGCTGAGCGCGCGGCTTTCGGCATGAGGATGAATGCCGGCGTGCCCGCCGAGTTGGTTCGAGGCCGCTGGGACGAGGAAATCGCAGAACTGCTCTCCGCCGAGTTGGTGCAATGGCGCAACGGCAGGCTCAGACCCACCCCGCGCGGCATCCTTTTCGCCGACGAAGTCGCCGCGCAGTTTGTGTAACCGTGAATCCGTAGCCCGCGGATTTGCCCTGGAATTGATGCAAAAACTAGCGCTGCGTTTGTTCGAAGTCTTCCAGGGCCTTCTTGACGCGCAGAAAGTGGGAGGCGATGGCGGTGGCCGCTACCCAGAGCAGGAAGCACAGGGTCTTGAGGTCGGCGTAGAGGAAGAAGATCAACAAGCCGGCAAGGCCGGCAATTTCTGAGAACGCGAATCCAATGAAGAACTGTTTCAAGAGCGCACGGGCGAGAGTCGTGAACTCAGGTGCCGCAGGTTGCCGTTTTGCGAGACTCTTGACAATGGGAAGCGAGACCATCACGCCGATCATGCCAAACAGAAAAATGCCCAGCAGGAGCGGTCCTCCCGGCTCCATGCGTTTGGGAGCCTTGAACCCGCCTTGCAACAGGGAGATCGCGAGCACGGCGTAGAGAACCTGCGCCCCGATGAGGGCGATGGCCACGATGGTGAGACGCTGACGGAACAAAGCCAGTGTGGGCGGTCCCGGTTGCGATGGTTGCTGCGGTGCCATGGTTGTCAATCTCCACATATGCGTGGCTTTCGTCGTCGCTCGGTGAGTCAACGCGGGGAATTATATCCGCACGCGCGCGTTGCCGCAATGGTCAAAATGTGCCAGGCCATCGGGCCGTCCGCGGGAGATCTTTCGATGGGTCCGTCGCGGGCGCTCCGGGCGTTCACTTACCGGGAATGACAGCGCTTACATTCCAGTGTGATCAAGCTTTGGGTGAGGTTTCGCCTCGCGCTTGGCGCAGACTTAGAATGTAACGCTGCATCCGCTCTTGCGTGTCGGCGATGTGTTGCACCTTGAGCATGGAGCGAACGCGCAGGAGCAGGTCATTGACGTCAAACGGCTTGGCCACGAAGTCATCGGCCCCGGCAGCGATGCTTTCCTCCAACTTTGATTGCATGCTCAGCGAGGTGACGACAATGATGGGAATATTCTGGGTGTGCTTGTCCAGACGGACTGCCTTGCAGTACGTTACGCCATCCAAGTTGGGCATGCGGAGATCCAGAAGCACGAGATTAGGGACCAGGGTGAGAGTTTTCTTGAGGGCTTCTTTGCCATCGGAAGCCGTATGGACAATGAGCCCCTCGGATGCGAGCACTTCCTTCAGGAAGTCCTGCATGTTGGCATCGTCCTCAACGACGAGTACCGTCTCGTTGCTCACGTTAATCCCCCGAATAACCGCTGCCCGACAAACGAAAGCGTAGCAATGACGCGCTTCCTTGTAAAGCAATTCATAAGGATAATTCGATCTGAAGGCGGAGGGCATGTGCCTCCTCGTCGCGCCAGCATCGACAAGCTGCCGGATATCAGGCATATTATACTGTGTCATGACGAAGAAGCTGACAAGGATTCTCGATGAGTTGGTGGACTCGTTCCACAAATACGGCGGGATCAATCACCTGGACGGTGCGAATCTCCCATCGCGCGAGGCGGTGGTGGAAATTGCCCGGGACTTGCTGCGGTTGATGTTCCCCGGATTTTACGACAAAGACCCCCTTCATTCCAACCAACTGATCGAATACACCAACGAATTGGTGGCGTCGGTGGCGCGGCGACTGGAGAACGAGATTCATCGCAGCCTGGAGTATCGGCCGTGCGACGATTGCGATCCGAATGATCTGGCGGGCACGGCCGCGCGCGTGACGCAGGGCTTTCTGAACGACTTGCCGGGCGTACGCGCGATCTTGCAGACGGACGTGACGGCCGCGTACGAGGGCGATCCTGCGGCGATCAGCAACGAGGAAATCATCCTGGCGTATCCGGGTATCGAGGCCATTGCGGTGCAACGTCTGGCGCATCTGCTTTATCGTCGGCACATCGCGCTCATCCCGCGCATCATGACGGAATGGATCCATAACAAGACCGGTATCGACATACATCCCGGCGCTGAAATCGGCCCGCATTTCTTCATCGACCATGGCACCGGGGTGGTTATTGGCGAGACTGCCGTCATCGGCAAGCACGTGAAGATTTACCAGGGCGTGACTCTCGGCGCGAAGCATTTTCCCAAGGATGCAAAAGGTCGAGTCGTGAAGGGGAACAAACGTCATCCGAACATCGACGACGATGTGACGATCTATGCGGGCGCGACGATTCTGGGCGACGTGACGATCGGCAAGGGCTCGATCATTGGCGGCAATGTCTGGCTGCTGGAATCCGTTCCACCCAACACCGTTGTTTACTCCGAGGCCGGGCAGACGCGGATGAAAACCGCCGGGACCGACCGTGACAAGATGATCGGCCACTCGCACGGCGCAGGCATCTGATGCGACGCGTCTACGCAGACTACAACGCAACCACGCCGTTGGACCCGCAGGTGCTGGAGGTCATGCTGCCGTACCTGCGAGAACATTTCGGCAACGCCAGTAGCGTGCACGTTTTCGGGCGCGAGGCGCGGGCAGCCATCGACGACACTCGTGTGCGCCTGGCGAAGCTGCTGGGCGCGCAGGAAGGCGAGATCGTCTTCACCGGGGGTGGCACCGAAGCCGATAACATGGCCGTCTTCGGAGTCGTCCGTGCACGCCGCAAGCAGGGTCGGCACATCATCACCAGCAGCATCGAGCATCACGCCGTGATGCATGCCTGCCAATACCTCGAGAAGACGGGCGAATGCGAGGTCACGTATTTGCCGGTCAGCCGCGAGTGCCTCGTCGATCCCGTGGATCTTCGCAAGGCGATCCGCGATGATACAGTGCTGGTATCGATCATGTCGGCCAATAACGAGACCGGAACGATCCAGTCCGTGAAGCATCTGGCGGCAATCTGCCACGAGCGTGGCGTGACGTTCCACACCGATGCCGTGCAGTCGTTCGGCAAGCAACTGGTGAACGTGAACGACTGGGGCGTGGATTTACTCTCCATTGCCGCACACAAGTTTTACGGCCCGAAGGGCGTCGGCGCACTCTATGTCCGAAGGGGTACGAAGTTGGATCCGCTGTTGTTCGGCGGCAGCCACGAGAATGATCGCCGTGCGGGGACGGAGAATGTTGCCGCAATTGTCGGCCTGGCGAAGGCCGCTGAACTGGCTACCGCGCAAATGGGTGAGGATCAACCCCGCTTGTTCGAGCTTACCGAGAAGCTCGGCGATAGCATCACCCGTCGCATCCATGGCGCCCATCGCAATGGTCACGCCCGGCAGCGCATCGGGAATACGATCAACTTCAGCTTCGAGGGTTGCGAGGAGGAAGGGTTGTTGCTCGGTCTCGACCTCGAAGGGGTTGCGGTTTCCAGTGGCTCAGCGTGTGCCGTCGGCTCGCTGGAACCGTCGCATGTGTTGAAGGCGATGGGCTTGCTGCATGAATTGGCGCGGGCCGCCGTACGTTTCTCCTTCGGCAAGAGCAACACCGCCGAGGATGTGGATTACATCCTGAAAGCGCTCGAGAAGGTTGTGGAACGACTGCGCGCGTTCTCAACATACTCGTGAAACGTTGCGCAATCAGACTCGGCCTCGCGGCACTGGCGTTATTTCTTGTCCTGAACCTTGTCGCGTACCGGCACGCCTGGCGCATGACACACTTCGCACCAGCGGGCATGCGTACGGCGACGCCCGGGAAACTGTCGGCGTGGGACAAAGTGAAGGCACTTGTCCTTGGCGTCGTAGTTCCCCGGCCAGTCGTTGGCGAAGTACGAGCCGAATTTCCACAACCTTCACGGACGATTCATTTCGACGCCCGCGACGGCGGCAAACTGGCCGCATGGGAAATTCCGGCGGCGACGGAGCATGAGCGGGGCGTGACGGTGATGTTCCCCGGATACGCGGTGTCGCGTTCGTCGTTGCTCGGAGATGCGCGCGTGTTGCACGAACTCGGCTGGCGTACGATCCTCGTTGATTTCCGCGGTTCGGGCGAGGCCGATGGCTCCGTGACGACGCTGGGGTGGCGCGAGGCAGCGGACGTGGCCGCGGCCATGAAGTGGGCGCGTCGCGAATGGCCTGTGGCAAAATTGATTCTGTACGGGCAGTCCATGGGCGCGGCGGCCGTGCTGCGCGCCGTGGCCGCAGAAGGGGTCACACCGGATGGCATCGTTGTGGAAGCGCCATTTGACACGTTGTTGACGACGGTCGGTCATCGCTACCGTGCGATGGGTTTGCCATCGTTTCCGTTCGCGCAACTCCTGCTCTTCTGGGGAGGCGTACAAAATAACTTCAACGCTTTCGCGCTGAAGCCGGTAAAGTACGCGGCCGCCGTGAATGGCCCGGCGCTGGTATTGGGCGGTGAACACGACCCGTGAGTGAAGCCGGCCGAAGCGCGACGGGTGGGCGCGGCGATGCGTGGCCCGACGGAATGCCATATTTTCCAGGATGGGGGGCATTGCGGCTTCTGGTGGGACGTGCCCGAGGAGTATCGGCGGGTCGTGAGCGAATGGCTCACACAGACGGAAAGCAGTCCGGATGTCGTGCGCGAACCGGGCGCTCAATCGAAGAAACGATAGCGGAAAATGAACCAGAGCGCGGCGAGGCCGTCCTTCCAGTTGATCTTCTTGCCTTCACTGTAATCGCGACCGGCATAGTTGATACCGGTTTCGTAAAAGCGGAACCGGCGGCGCGCCAGCTTGGCGGTCAATTCGGGCTCGATGCCAAAACGGTTGGAGGTCAGCGTCATCCCCTCGATGCACTGACGGCGAAAGACCTTGTAACAGGTTTCCATGTCCGTGAGATTGAGGTTGCAGAGCATGTTCGAAAGCAGCGTGAGGAGGCGATTGGCCATGAAATGCCAGAACAGCAACACGCGATGGGTCCCCCCGGCAAAGCGCGAACCGTAGACAACGTCCGCGCGCCCGTCGAGGATCGGTCGGAGCAGTCCCGGATAATCGGACGGATCATATTCGAGGTCGGCGTCTTGGATCAGGATTATTTCGCCGGTTGCATGTTCGAGGGCTGTGCGCAACGCCGCGCCCTTGCCGCGGTTGTAGGGATGCGAGAACACGCTGACGCCGTTGTCGTGCGGGATCTTTTTCAAAAGGTCGCCCGTGCCATCGGTGGAGGCGTCGTCGACGAGGACGATCTCTTTTTCCAAGCCGCAGGAATCCGCCGTCCGCACGCGGCGAATGAGTTCCTCCACGGTGCGCACTTCGTTGAAAACGGGAATCAAGATCGACAAACGCTTGAAGTTTTTGGGCATATGGGCCGGGAGTATAAGGACGCCCAACGCCCGCGTCAGTAGTTTTTTTCCTGTAGCTCCGGAGGGCGGCTCGTGCTATTTTCGGCCTGCGGTTTGCGGGCGGGTTAGCCAAGTGGTAAGGCGGGAGTCTGCAAAACTCCTATCGTGAGTTCGATTCTCACACCCGCCTCCAATTTCATCTCGCGTGAGTCCAACGACTTGCGCGAGTTTTGTTTTTGTGGTGTAAAACGGCGGAAAGGGCTGTGATACTCGCTGTGATACTCGGGCCTTTTCAGAGTTAGTGCGCGCTCGCCTTGTGGTCGTGGGTTGTTCGCGCTCGCAACGATCTGTTTACCTTCTCGGACTGGGTTTCCCCTTTCTCGGGGGGCGCGCCAGCGTCGAGTTTGTTGGACGCCTGATTCCGGTTCAGGTCCAGTGTCTTCACGATCTCATCCTGCCGCTGAGTCCGGCTTTTCAACTTGGCTTCGTGCTCAGATGGCTCGCCGACCTTCGCTTCCAATTCCGTCACTCGCTTCCGGCACTCGGCAACGTCCTTCTCAGCCTGAGTCAATTTCTGGTCGAGGGACTGTACGGTATGCTCCAGCGAACGTGTCGTGCCGTAGGTACTATCGGAAAGGCTCGCCGAGTAGAGATTCGCTCTCTTGAGGACAAGTTCAGTATGCTGCAGGGCACAGTCACGGAGATGCCCCAAGGCCTTCCGCAGGAGAATGTTGCCCAACGGTTTGGTCAATAAATGGTCTTCCCGCCGTGCGATTCTGGCATGGAGAACGCTTATTGGAACGTTACAAAAAGGCTGGCTGTATCTTGAACCC
>PLZV01000057.1 GCA_003152315.1 Verrucomicrobiota bacterium | reverse complement strand
TCCCTACACCCGACGAGTTGAACTTTTCAATGGTGTCGGTACCGTAGTTGGCCGCGTAGAGATTGCCCGCGCTGTCGAAGGCCAAGCCTGCCGGCCCGAGCAGCCCCGAGCTGGCAAAGACTGTCTCGACACCCGACGAGTTGAACTCCTCGATGGTGTTCCTATTCGAGGAAGGGTTTAGCAAGCCGAGGTTGGCGGCGTAGAGGATACCCGCGCTGTCGAAGGCGAGCCCATTCGGATCGTTCAATCCCGAGGTGGCAAATACCACACCTACGCCCGCCGAGTTGAACTTCTCGATAGTGTTGCTAAGGCGGTTGGCCGCGTACAGGTGGCCCGCGCTGTCGAAGGCGAGCCCACTCGGATCATTCAGTCCCGAGGTGGCAAATACCGTACCCATCCCCGACGAGTTGAACTCCTCAATGGCGTTACCATCAGAGTTGGCTACGAAGACAGTGTCCCCTCGGCTGCTTCCAGGGGTGGCGAGCAGAAGGAAGATCAGGGCAAGCGAAGCGGTGCTGACTGAATGCTTTACTTTCATCCTTGCGCTCCAATACGAATACTAAAAGGAGTTCACAAGCCTTGATTATACTCAGTCTGCGAGGCGCAAGTCAATTGCGTTCTGTTCACGAGAAACGCCCACCCCACCTGGAATTGTGGCCTCAACAGCCCATACCCTCATCAGAGGTTCCCAATTTGCTTTCACTTGTCCGCATGCAATCGAGGCATACGTTCATGCGTCCTGCCGCGACAATTGCCTGGGTCAGCCCTGGCCCACCGAACGCACGACCGCACAGATCGCACTCGACCCAGACCGCAGTTTCACCCAAAGCCAGAATCTCCTCATCCATGTCCATTAGAACACCTCCACAACGTCCCGCCCTCGAAATTCCAGAAGCGTCTCACCTAAGAATCCCTCCCCAAATTCCAGCAGATGCTCCCATGCCGCAATCAGTTCAGGCATCGTGAAGAGGTACTCGTAATGCCAGTTAGGGACGTGAGCAGTCGTTCGCTCGTGTTTCTTCAAATCCTTCCACGGAGCAGTACGAGAAGCCCGCCAGCCGTCCACGTAGCCGAGTCTTCCCAGACGCTTCACAGATTCCCAGCCGCGAGCCAAACCCACGGGCAGTTCCCACCATGACCAAGACAGACGACACAAGGCCCGGTGCAGAGGGACGAAGTACCCATCCTTGTAACCCCTCCCAAGAGAGAACATGCCGAGGGTGTATCGGTAGGCGATAATTGTTCTGGACACTGCGCTTCCGGGCGGGTATAGTCGGGGAAATGCAGAATCCAGAAGTCAGGAGCGATCCGCCGCCCCACTTCGTGCTATGGCGCGACTCGTCTGTCTTCGCCAAGGCTTCCGCCGTCGCTGGAGCTATGGCGGACGAGCCGTCGGGACGAGGAAGAACTTCAAAACATGTGTTTCTACGAAACGAACCCACCGTTTTTTGGCAGAATTTCTGTTGTAAGTGGCTATGAGTACATGCGTTGCACAAGAAATGAGCGAGCGAAATCGGTGGGTTCGTTTTGGAAAACGAACCCACCGGAGAGGGTTTTTGGGGTCGTTTCTGGTGGAAAGTGGGTCTGTTTCAGGAGAACGAAGCCAGTTGCCGCAGACGACAGCGGCGTGGAACCAGAGGCCTTTGTGAGGAAATTGGCTCCGCAGGTAGGACTCGAACCTCTCAATCCTCAGTTCTCGCCCATTCTGTATTCGTCTTTATTGAGAATCAAGGCTAATCCACCACTACTTGCCACTACTCAAACCCACTCCTTCACTATTTTTCCCTGGCAGTTTCCCTGACACCCCCGCGCCAAACCTGCCATGAACAACCGGTCGCGGAAGGGCGGTTGGCCGCGCGCGATGCCTCCGTTTTTTGTCCAAGAAGGTCGTCGCTCTTACATCTGTTAGTCCTCCCTCGATACTTCAGACACATCACCACCCTCGGCGCTAGGGAGAAGCACTCCCCTACTCGTTAATTTGCAACCAATGGCGCAGCGTGCGCGCATCCATCAGGAACGCTTCGGGTTTGTCCCCACATACAAATTCGATCAGCGCGTGATGGTTGCGTCCGCTCCGCCGTAGCACGTCCAGATAACGCCGCCAACTTGCCGTACCGTCCGACAACGGCTGGCGTTCCTCTCGTCCCGCAAGCCATTGAAACACGTGGATATTTATGACGAACGGGAGCAATTGCTGCAGGGCATGGACTTCCTCGTCAGCAATGTTCCGTTGGCTGGGCTGCCAGAGGGAACGCATGTTGGGATGATTGACCTCGTGTAGCAGTTGCAATGTCGACGCCAAAGTATCCGTGAACGTCCCGGCGTGATATTCGTACGCAACGACCACGCCAGCGGCCGCGGCGAGTTCGGCAATCCGCCGTGATTCATCAACCACCGTCCGCCAATCGGCGGTATCCACGTCTGCGGAGACTTTCGTACCCGCCCACACGCGGATCAAAGGCGCCCCGAGGGCCACTGCCGTGTCCAGCACGGATTGAAATGCCAGACCCTCCGACTCGCCGCTGCCGAGCCGATAGTACGACCCGTAAGCAGCGACCGTTAGACCCGCGTCCTCGGTCAGTCGTCGAACATCGCGCGCCTGACGAACGTTGCCGTGCGGCACGTGAATATCGCCACCCCATTCAATGGTTTGAAGATCCGCCTGGCTCACGAGCGAGACAATCTCCGTCGGCGCCAGCTTACGAAAAGCGATCGAAACCAAGCCGGGAATGATCATGACTCGTCAGGCCCGGTGGGTGTTCGCTTCGCGGGTAACCTGCCACCGCAGTGGTTTGCCATCCACAAATCGCCGGAGGTCTTCGACCATGTACCGGCCCATGCGGTGACATTCGCCATTCATCGACCCGGCAATGTGGGGTGTAAGGATCACGTTGGGCAATGTATACAGCGGCGAACCGGGCTCCGGTGGCTCTGGATGGGTGACATCTAGTACCGCATGCAAATCCGGTCGCTGTTTGAGCACCTCGATCATTTCCTTCTCATTCACAATGGCTCCCCGCGCCGTGTTGATGAACGTTGCGCCTGGCTTCATCAACGAAAAATGGGCGCCCGTGATCATTCCTTCAGTCTCTTCCAACAAGGGCGTGTGCAAGGAGACAACATCGGAACGACGAAACAATTCCGCGAGCGGAAGCAACTGCACATCCAACTCACGGGCATACTCGGGCTTCACATAGGGATCGTATGCGAGCACGCGCAGGTCGAACGGCCGCAGCCGCTCGCGAACCAGTCGTCCGATCAATCCCAGCGATACCAGACCCACGGTACTTTCGTAGACGCCGGGTGCGATAGTTTTGGCTGGGAATCGACCATCCCGTTTCACCTGCATCGCGTACTGCCAGCCATGCTTGAGGCTGAAAAGGATCGCTGCCAGTGTGTACTCCGAAACAGGCAAGGCGTTTGCCGTCGCTGCGGTGGTAAGGATGATATTGCGTTCCCAAAACGTATCAGTGACAAAGGTCCGGACCGAGCCCGCTCCGTAGAAGACTGCACACAGGTTGGGCGCCGCCGCCAGAAAACGTCCATCCATCAGCGGTGCACCCCAACCGGAGAAGATGATTTCGACGTCCGCCAACAGGGCCGGATTGGCGCGGATGGAGTCCTTGGTCTGTGCCGGGGCTAAAATGTCGACGAAAACTGCAATGTCACGCTGCTCATCCGCACCGTAAATCAAATCGAATGATTCCTTATCCAGGATGTACAACCCTCTCAACCGTTGCATCTGATCCCGTGTGGTCAAAAAAACTCGTCCTCGCTGAATGTCCTCGGGTAGCATCGGGCCGAGGAGCAATCCATGCGTTGGAAACGAATGCTGGCCTACATCACCGGCAGCGTCAACGAATACCTGTTACGCAGAATCGAATACCTGCTTGAGGAGAACCGCGTCCTGCGCAACCAGATCGACAGCCGCATTCTCCTGATCGACAACGAGCGAGGCATCCTCGCCGAGAAAGCCGTCTCCCTCGGCAAACTGATGGCGGACACGGTCACCATCGTCAAACCCGAGACGATCCTCAAGTGGCATCGCCGGTTGGTGGCCAAAAAGTTTGACGGTTCGAGATTTCGCAAACAGCACGGACGGCCTCCTATTAAAGCCGAGATTGAAGACCTGGTCATCCGTTTGGCCAGAGACAATCCTGCGTGGGGCTACGACCGAATCGCCGGAGCCGTTCACAATCTTGGTCACCACATCAGCGACCAGACGGTGGGCAACATCCTCCAGCGAAACGGCCTTGGGTCATCACCTGAGCGACGCCGAACGACAACGTGGTCCAGTTTCATTCGCCGGCACCGGGAAGTGTTGTGGGCAACGGATTTCTTCACGACGGAGATTTGGACGCACTGGGGACTGACGACCTATTACGTACTGTTCTTCATCCACGTGCGAACCCGTCGGATCGTTCTCGGAGGAATGAGCCAGAACCCGAACGAGGAGTGGATGAAGCAGATCGCCAGGAATGTGACCGGGTGGGAGGGGGACCTTGTCGGAGCGCGCCACCTGATCCACGACCGCGACTCCAAATACACCCGATCCTTCGATGGGATTCTGAACACCGCCGGTATCGCGATCGTGAAACTTCCGCCGCACTCCCCGAACCTAAATGCGTTTGCGGAGCGGTTCGTGAAGACCATCAAGATGGAATGCGTGGAGCAGTTCGTCCTCTTCGGCGAAAACTCCTTGCAGTATGTTATCCGGGAGTACTTGGCGCATTACCATGCCGAACGCAACCACCAAGGGATTGAGAACGTGATTCCGTTTCCAGACGCTCGGCTGGAGGCGCGGGAGGGGAAAATCGTGAAGGCGGATCGGTTGGGTGGGCTGCTAAGCTTCTACCACCGCCAACCCGCCTGACGAAGCAAACGAGGTGTATTGTGCTTTGTCCGTTGCACCACGATCAGGTCGCCTCGCGTTTGGTCCTGCCGCCAGAGATCCCTGACGACATTCCACTGAATCCGTATGGCGACTTATGCGAGTCATCAACCAAGCCGGTCGCCTTGCTATTGCTGATTAAATCTCGAACGCTGAAGTCGGATGGGTATTTTGACCATACGGGAAACCGCTGATTGAACTCCATCAGCGCACCGCCGTAAGTGCGCTTAATGACTTTGTCCCGGGCCAACACAGTCAGGTCTCGACGTGCTGTGGCTTCTGAAATTTTCAGGCGCGCACAGACTTGCGCCAGCGGAAGATAGCCGTGCTGTTGGAGCAACCCCGCGAGTTATTCCCGTCGCGCTTTTACAACCCCAAAGGCCACTCTCACGGAAATAAGGGTATGGTTTTATTTGAGCGAAGTCAATCATATATTTTACGTTACCCATCCCGTGTTCCCGCGCCGGACAGCCCTGTAATAAAAGATTCTGGTTGTAAATTCTCGCGCGCTGGTTAGGGTGTGCTTCTGCTCACACCGAGACAAACGCGATGCCAGTAAATCTGAAAGAGATAGCAACCATAGCGGGCGTATCGATACAAACCGCTTCCGACATCCTCAATTGCGGGCGGCATGAACGGTACGATCCCAAAACCCAGGCACGTGTTCGAGAAGTCGCCCTCGAGCATCATTATCGCCCCCAACGATCCGGGCGGGTTCTCCGCTCCCAAACCACTGGCATCGTCGGGTTTGTGGCCGCCAATTTTTCCCCGAAAGACGGTCGGCTCGAGCACTACGATGTCTACCCATTCCTGGTGGGTGTCAGCCATTATTTGACCGCCTCTGACTATCATGTAGGCTTGGTCGAACTTGCCGAGATCGAACAGGGCAGCGATCAGATGCTTCCCTCCAGTCTCCAGGAACGGTTCTTCGAGGGTCTCATCGTCCATTGGGGGCTTGAAGAACGATTTCGCAAGACTTTCCGGCTGTGGGGCATCCCGGCCGTATGGTGGGACACAGGTACGTTTGCGTCCACCAATTGCCTGGATCGTGACGAAACGGAAGTGGGGCAGACCGTGACGAAACGGCTGATTGAGCTCGGACATCGGCGCATCGGTCTCATGGTGGGACAAAGGAGTTGGCAGCAATACCAACTCACGGGCCAGCCACCGCATTACAGTTACAAGCAACGGTATGAAAGCTATCGCGCGCAACTGCGCCGGCACAAGATGGCGGAGACTCCACTGATAGGTTACGATGTGGCAGCACTGGCGGCGCAGATGCGCGAACGTCAACTAACTGCCGTCATCACACAATCGGCCGCAAGCGTCCCGATCGTGCAGCTGGCTGCGCAATCGCTGGGCTGGCGCGTACCGGAGGATTTGTCGGTGGCTGCGTGTGACGTAGAAGCCCGCGTGCGCCCCACCGATATGCAGATCGGCGGCATGACCTATGACCGCTACGCTGTCGGCCAGCAAGCCGCTGAGATGTTGCTGCGAATTTTGCGCGCCAAAAGCAAGTCAGCACCCAGCGTGAGATTCACCGGTGAATTCTCCGTCGGAAATACAATCGCCGAACACCGCTAGATTATGGGGAGCTAGCGGTGAATGGAAACTATCCGTGGACTGTTGGACGGACCCGCCTCGCGAGACACAATGTTGAGTTGCTTCCAATTGGTAAAGGCCGCGTCATTCACCGGCTGATTCCAGACCGGCTGGACAACAATCGCCAGGCCGTAGTTAGAAGAAACACCGCTGACCCAGTCCCGCACGATAGCCGAAACATCCACATAGGTGTTCAGCGCACCACTAGTACTACCTACCGATCCTGCTGACACTGGCTGTGGGTTGTAATCGGCAGAGCTAAAGGATCCGGCCGCCCAGGTCGCCCCCACATTGGGCTTGGCCAGCGGAGCGGTGGCATTCTCATCCCAGTCACTGGTGAGTCGGTACACGTAGAACACAACCGGTGCGTTGCGCACGAAGTTCGACGCCAACTGCAGCTCGGCCTGTCGCGGTATAGCCGTCAAGCCAGAGAGGTCGAACTTCATCAGCATGACATCGAGCACGCCCGTCCCGTCAGCCTGGGTGCCCGCGACCACGACATTGGAGGTTCCAAAGGTACTGTTGGTCGTGCCCAAACGAATGTTGGTATCCTGGATAACGGGACTCGTCACAAAGATGACGTTGGTATCCGAATGCGCGTCCTCCCCAGTTAATGTCCGCCACGTGTTCAAGGTATAGTTTGTCCCCCCAATACTGAACAGGTTATTTATTCCCGGATTCGAAAAATGATTATTATCGGAATGCACGGTCGCGATGAAATCCGGATAATTGGCCACCAACAAGATGTTCCATTGCGTGCTTAAGGCACAACGGAATGCATTGTCCAGAAAGGTCCAGTTCGACATGTTGAGGTTCGTGCTTCCACCAGTTTCCCAATTCGAAACGGTGCGGGGTCCGCCTACCAACGAACCGCCGTCGCCATTGCCAAGATTTGTTCCGGAAGCAATAAAAGCGCAATTGGTCACGGTTACGTTCTGGGTATTGTTCCACAACAACGACAGGTTTCCTGATCCTGTAACAACGTTCCGGGTGCTGACGCATTGCTCAACTCGGATGGGACCCTGATTCGCCTCGAAGAACAGTCCGTCCGCGGCATTACCAGTGAAGACGCAGCGTTCGAGGTAAATATTCTGGTCGTCCGTATCGAACCACATTCCACGGGTCAGGTTGTTCGCTGATAAATAGTCTCGAAACAAACCGGTATGGATATTCAAACACTTGGAACCCCCAATCGCCCAGCCCGTGAATCCACCCCACCATCCGCGCCAGTTGTTGAAACAGGTTTGCACTCCGTCATAAACAATGTTCTTCTCGTGGAAGCCGACCTCGATGCCCATGGTTCCATTCTGGCTGGAAACAGTCGCGCGGATCGTAACGCCGCTACAGACCGAAAAACTCATCCCACTCCAGTTATTCCAATCGAACGTACATTGATCGATCAGCAAGCCGCTGGCATTGGAAAACTGTGCTGCCGTACCGGCGACGGGCGTGGCGGCACCGCGGAATTCAAGCCCTCGCAGGACGACATTTCCAACCTTCCATGAACTCGCTTGGGAGATGGTCAGCACATTGCTGCGCTCCGCCACTTCATAGAAGGCGTTGGAGGCAGCAACCCCGGCGCGATGACGAACGTACAATAACTGGTTGGCGTCATCAACGAAGTACGTTCCGTTGGTCATTCCCGCGAGCGTCAGCACTTGCGTCAACAGGTTGCCATTTACAAAAACCATCTCGCGACGGCGAACAATGTCCGCCAAGGTCGGCCAGCCGGAGGGAAGCGGCGCCAAGCCCCAGTTGTTTGCCCAAGCATGTTGATAGACATTGGTGGATCCCGACGCCAGCGACCATCCATTCGTCATGATATCGGTACCCGAAATCACTACTGTCCCGTTGGCGGCCGCTTGAAATACCACTGGTGCAAGCAGGTTACCCGAGCCCGCTGTGTACTCAATGCTTTCGCGGTAGGTACCCGGCTGGATGATAATGGTGCTCCCAATGCCGGCAAGGCTCAGGGACTGCGCCTTGGTGGATGCCTTCTGAATCGTCAGGAACGGAACCGCGGCAGTTCCGGGATTTGCGTCCGAACCGCTTGTGGCCACATAAATCAAATTGGTCGCCAGATTCTCGTTCACGCTCGCCCCTGGATGCGACAGGGGGTTGTTCGGATCGGTTCCCAACAAGGCCTCCTCGGCATCCGTGAATCCGTCGCCATCGGAATCGACACCGTTGTTCGGCTTTCCGCCGCTCTTCAGAAGTCGCAACACTTTGTAGAATCGCTGCCCGGTAGATAATGCCGTCAGATCCGTCCATGTCGTGGTTCCCGGTAAACCGGGTATCGTCTCAAGCTGATTCCAGACGGAGTTCGTCAATGAATCCGCCGAGTAGACAATATAAACATGGTCAGTACAGCTCTCGAAAGACACAATGGGAAAACCATCGGCGCTCAGGGTTATGCCCGTGACAGCAAACGGATCAGTTTCATCACTGATGGGGCATGAGGCGGTACAGTTCGTACCGCCTGCGACTACCGTCGCCAGGTAGCCGATCATACAGAAACTTTTGAAAAACGAACCCATACTTACTTGAATGCGCCTCTATTGGCGGTGTCTTACCGACGAATGCAGCTAATCTGCGGTCGTTGGGCGACTGCCGCTTCGCGTGTTCCGAAATTGAACTTCTGTAAATTACTACCATCGGCCACAGGCTGGTTCCAGATCGGTTGTGCGATGACGACCAGTCCATAATTCGGCAAATCACCGGAAACCCATTTTTGTACCTGTGCCGTAATATCCACGAAAGTGTTCAATCCTGTTCCGCTTGTCGTCACTCCGACCCCAACAGGCTCTGGGTCATAGTCGGCTGCACCAAACGTGCCATTGGCCCAGCTCAAACTGGAATTGGGCTGAGCCTGGGCAGCTGTGGCATTCTCGTCCCAGGGAGTCGTTAGCCGATATACGTAAAATACCACCGGACCATTGCGGACGGAAGCCGCGGAGATTGCCAATTGAAGTTCCGCCTGTCGGGGCGCGCTTGCCAAACTTGAAGGGTCAAACTTTAGCAGCGCGACATCGGCCATGCCGGTACCGTCGGGCTGTGTGTCACAGATCGCGTTAGTAGCGCCGCCAAAGGCATTGCTCGTCGTGCCCAGATTGAGGTAGGTATCCTGGGTGGAAGTGAGGATCACCGAGAGGTCGATGTTGGTCGAATGGGCGTCCTGGTGACTCAACGATTGCCACTGGCTCAGGTTGTAGTTCGTGCCCCCGATGGTGAAAAGTGGATTCGACCCGGTGTTGAACCAGTGATTATAATCCGAGTTCAACGTCGATAAGAAACCCGGGAAATTGGCCAGCATGTACAAGCCAAATTGAGTGGAGGCCGCGCTCCGGGTGGCATTATCACGCAAGGTCCAATTCGACGAGAAGAGGGTGTAATTGGTCGCTCCGTTCTCCCAATCGGTCACCGCTCTGCTCGTCGAAACCGAACAGCCAATGTCGCCACTTCCAACACTCGACCCGGAAGCGAGAAACGCACAATTGGTCACGGTCATCTGCTCAACATTTTGGCACAGTAGCCCAAAGCTGCCCTGACCGCGGCTGCTGACAACTCCCTGGATACGCACGGGTCCCTCGGTGGCTTCAAATTGCAATCCATCCTTGCTATTGCTGCTAAAAACACCCCCCTCAACGAAAACGTTTTTGTTATCGAAATCGAACCAGAGCCCATAGGTTTGATTCCCAATGGCGACTTGATTTCGAAACAGGCCCGTATGGATGTTCAAGGCCTTCATCCCCGCAATTGAGAAACCGGTGAAATTCCCAAGAATCCCTCGCCAGTTGTTGAACCAAGTCTCGTTCCCATCAGATACGACATTCTTCTCATGGAACCCGATCTGGAGGCCCATGGCCCCGTTGTGATTGGCCACACAATTCCGTACCGTTATAGCGTTGCCCAACGAGAAATTCATCCCAACCCAATTGTTCCAGTCGAACACGCACGCGTTCACCAAGATGTTGCTGACGCTGTTGAACTGCACGGCTGAGTTTGGCAACGGCGTAGCCCCGCCACGGAATTCCAGCCCTTGCAGGGCGACATTGGCGACCTGAAAGCTTCCAGACTGAACCACCGTCAATAGATTGGTGCGCTGCGACACTTCATAGAACGCATTGTTCGGATCCACCCCTGCGCGATGTTGGACATACAGCAAATGGTTGGTTACATCATCCACGAAGTATGTGCCATTCTGCATCCCTGTAAGCGACGTCACCTGCGTGTATAATTTGCCATTCACGAGCACTATTTCGCACCGCTTCACGATGTTGGAAGTAACCGGCCAACCGCTGGGTGTCGGTGCCACGCCCCAGGTATTGGTCCACGAATGCTGGTAAATGTTCGTTGAGCCCCCCATGAGCGTCCAGCCATTCGTCCACACATCCACTCCGGAAATCACCACCGTCCCATTGGTTGCCGCGCTGAATACTACGGGGGCCAAAAGGCTGCCGCTGGTTGCGCTATAAAAAACGCTTTCGCTATAGGTACCCGGCATGATGATAACCGTACTGCCGGTGCCGGATTGGCTCAGTGTCTTGGCTGTCGTTGCGGCCTTTTGGATCGTAAGGTATGGTGCGGGAGCACTTCCGGAATTGCCGTCCGAACCGTTCTTCGCCACATAGATCAGATTCGTGGCGTAACTAAAGACATTCGTGACGCAGCCGGGGTACGACAAGGAGTTGATGGGATCAGTTCCCATCAAATACTCTTCCAAATTACTGAACCCGTCCCCGTCGGGATCCTCTTGGACAATATTCGGGTCTACAGGATTGAGTCCGTGATCCACTGCCCAGCCGTTGGGTATTCCACCGCCGGTGTAGTCGCCATTCTGCGTCAGTCGAAGCACCCGGTAAAACTGTTGCTGTACATCCGCGGCTGACTGATCCGTCCAGCTCGTCGTCCCTTGGTTGCCGCGCATCCACGCCGCCGCCGTCCAGACAGCATTGGAGTCCAAGGAATCGGCCGAGGACACCACATACACATGATCGGTGCAGCTCTCGAAGCTCAAGATGACAGAATTGCTGGAACCTGTCTGTACATTCACCACGGCAAAGGCATTCGTCTCATTGCCAATGGGGCAGATGGCGGCGCAACTCACGCTGCCAATGGCAAACGCCAGCATTCCGAACATCCAAAAGCGTCCGACGTGTCTTCGGATGGATATCCGATCGCTATATTTATTTGTCCGCATATAAACGTCTTGCCTCCATCGTGAGAGGTCGAGCGTGGATCGCCGCGAGTCTTACGACGTCACCGGACCTCCACAATCTCCGACACGGGAAAACCAGAAACCAACTCCCCCTTCACTCGTCCCGATGCTCGATCGATGCGCACTACCCGCCCCGCCTCGGGGTGTAGGTTCGTCACGAAGATTTCATTTTTTGACACCAGCACGCTGTTCCATCCCCATGTGAACGTGACTTTCGGGTCAATCTGCGGAGTAAGATCCACGCTGCTGACAGGACCGAGCACGCCGAGTAAAATCAACCGCCCATTTCCCGAGCAATCCACCAGAGCAAGTTGAGTTTCTGAGCACTGAGCGATGGCGCGCGGATTGCCGACGTCCGTGTCCCGTCGATGGACAACTTTTTTCCTCATGCCACTTCCTTCAGCATAAGCGATCGTGGCATGATCTACCGCCGGGGGAACTTCTCCAATCAAATAGGATATGATCTGGTCCTGGGTGCTGATCCAGAGTTGATTCTTCCCGAAGAATGCGGCATCCCAGATTCCATGCGTGAGCAGTTCTTTGCGCGGCTTTGGCAATCGATCGGCAGGAGGCAGTGGCGGCAACAACAACAGCTCCGGTTGGCCGTTGTAGTCCTTGAGAACGACATCCTGACCGAAACTGGCGCCCGAAATCGAAAATGGAATCAGCTTGATAAGCCGTTCCGATTGCTTGCCTCCGTGCGGAACCGTTGCCAGGATATGAAGATGGTCATCGTCCGAGAGAATTTTTGAAATGGAAGCGCCTTTGAAATTTGCGGCGCTCACATAGTCCCGAGATTTGGCCGGGGCGGAGAATCTTCGAAGGACAATCCTTCCGTCCTGAACAAAACCTGCCCAGAGTTGGCCCTGATAGTCGGCACAGATGGTCCAAGACTGCCCCCAACGGGCAAGCTCTTCTTCACCCCGATACCATCTCAGATCGTTCTCACAGCGAAGAACATAGTCGCCTGCCTGAAACTGGCCCGCGTTGTCCTGCGCCGGAGTCACGGATATCATGCCCATCCAGGGGATGAGCATCAGTAATCCGACCGAGGCGAAACCGCTACGAGATTTCTTCCAAGCCCTACAACCAGGTATTACGCGCAAATTAATTGAGAGCAGCCTTTATTCGCGAACCCCAATTACGATTTCTCTCAGTTGGGGTAAGTCGGGTTGGTAAAGTTGTTGGTCGTAAGGGATTGAAAGACGCGCGATTCCACATGCGAGTCAATAAAGAGGACATTGACAATGGTGCCCTTGGAGTGCCGTGGAATGATGCGAGCGTTCAGCTGAGAGAGACTTCCATCGACAGTGTTTACATCGCTTGGGTGACCTGATGCGCCGTTGGGGGCCAAGTCGTTATAGTCGAATAGAAGGGCCTTGTCGGATGGTTGATCCACGGAACTATTTCTATACAAGTTTTGGCAAGTCGTATCCGAAGGCATGAATTGAAGGCTGACACCATAGGACTGGTAACCGTGATTGTCGGGACTGCCTGGCCCCATGGCTATAAAATTCAGCTTACTGCTTGGACAAGAGAACACGTGCTGGTTGCGTCGAAACTCATAGTCCGAAACATTAATCACGCCGGCAATCTGCTTCAAATACTTCACCAGCCGGTCCTGCCAAGACAAACTGGTGCCCTGCGTGTATGCTTGCGGCATATAGCTATCGTAGTCGTCTGCGTACAATGTGATTGCCAAGCCAAGTTGCTTGAGATTACTGACGCACGATATGGACTTGGCGCGTTCTCGGGCGGTATTCAGGGCGGGTAGCAACATGGCGGCCAATATCCCAATGATGGCGATGACCACCAACAATTCGATCAGGGTAAACCCCCGCAGAAGTTGCTTTCCGATTGTCATTCGTAGTTGGTTCTTTGAGTTACTCATGGTCTCCTCGCTTGTCTAGCGAACCCCTTGCAGATCAGCTTTTGTCTCCGGTGCGGCCAGAGCTGTAATTCCAAAAACCATAAGGCTGGTTTCCTCCTTCGGATTGGATATCAGCCGCAATTCCTTGATCGTTTTCGTGGGCTGCGGATTTAGCCACTGCAAAGTGTAGATGTAGCGCACGGTTTTCAGGGGATCCTGTGGGTTGAGGATCACCACGTTACGCGCGTTGTCGTTGTCAAATTGCGGCATGGTCGGCCACCAATCCTGGATATTGGACTCTTGCTGCAATTGCTTCAGGACATCGGCATGTTCGCTTCCCGCGCCGAGGGGAACTATCTCGATTGTTTCCCTGGTTCCATCCTCGTACACCATTTGATACTCGCAAGACTTCTTGTGAGAAACATACGCGCAGCCGTGCAGGAAATACACCGCCCCCGCCTTCTGCCCCACCGGAATCACAACTTCCGACGGCAACGACTGGCCGTGTGTCTCGTAAACCTTGGCCGAGCGTAGCGCGATGGCAACCAGTCCGTTGTTGTCAGCCGCGTCAATAATTCGGTAAGGCACGGCGTGGATTCTCTTTTCGCCAGCAGTCAGGTTGTCCAACGGATGCTCGCCAATCCACCCATCTTGTCCAACCAGTGGCCGATTGGCCGAGGCTCGCAAATCGATTTCCATCCACTGTTGGGTTTGGGCTTGTGCCGCCAACGGATAGGGCGCATTCCAGTTTTTCTGTACGTCCTGGAGCAAAGTTTCCTTCAGGGCCTCGAGTCCGCTATGCTCCACGATGCGTTTTGCCCAGTTGTCCCGCTCTTTGAGGGGACTCTCGGCGAGCACCGTAAAATCATGCTGTTCCGGTGCGCGCAATCGCGGATCGGCAAACATCGAATTGAGATCCTGCGCCGCAACGACCTGCCAGCGGTCGAAACCCAGATTCAAACCGCTGACACGAAAGGCGTCGTTTTTCTTCGCATTGTACCAGAGGTTTCGGCTCGCCTGCAGGCTGGTCAGAAAACGCTCCACGCCGGCACCACTGATATCCACCAGGCTTTGGCGCGAATCGGTTCCCACCACCACATTATTGCGCAGTACCCAGTCTTCCAGATTGAGTTTCATCTTCTCCTTGGTTTCCCAATTAACCACAGGTCGATCCGATTGCCCCGTCACCTGAATCTGTCCCGCCGCATTTCCATAAAGAGTATTGCCGTCCAAAGTTACCTTCTTGGAGTTGGTGCTGAGGATTCCCACGCCATGGTTGTTGCAGATGACGCTGTTCCTTACGGTGACGGGCCCTTCCGATGCCTCAATGAAAATTCCGCGGGTTTGGTTCTCCGACCAGAAGGCGTCCTCCACGACAACGTTGACGCAATCGAAATCAAACCAGAATCCGCCCGTTTTATTCCCAACGGATTTGTGGCGCCGGTAAACCGCATCGTGGATGCGCAGTTGCTTCGCTCCCGCTACCGACCAACCCGTAAACTCTCCCCATGCCCCACGCCAATTGTTGTAGGAAGTTTCCGTATCCTCATAAAGGAGGCCCTTGACCCGGCCACCGGTCATTCCCATGGCTCCGTTGTGATTGGCCGTACTGCGACGCACCGTCATCTCATGACAATCATTGAAACCGAGACCAGCCCAGTTGTTCCAGTCGAACCGGCAATCTTCAATCAACACATTGGAACAATCCGAGAAATTCACGGCTTCGCCCTGCAATGGCGTACCATCATGTTGGAATACGAGCCCGCGTAGGACCACGTTCTTCCGCCCCGAGGCCTTCAGTAACCCAGCGCGAATGGCCACTTCCGTCGTCGCCGTCCGGGGTGTTACCCCGGGTGGAAGCCAGACACGAATCTCTTCCTTCTCTTCAGAGACGCAAAAATCACCCTCGGCCATTTCCAGGGGAGAAACCACCTGATGGATCACCTTGCTATCCACAAATACGATCTCGCGGCGCCTTACGACTGGTTGGAGCTTAACGTTCCCTTCCCAGCCAGCTGGGTAGGGAGCCATTCCCCATTTGTACGGCCACGGGTGAGTGTACGTGTTGTCGCTCCCTACTTTTTGCCAATCCGTCCACACATCTGAACCGGAGATGGTCACTTTGCCTTTCTCGGTCGCCTCCAAGACAATCGGGGCATCGGTCTGCGTGGCGGTATGGCTGAGAACCACGGTCTCCCGATAGATCCCCGGGGCAATCAGAACCTTTACACCGGTGTTGCGAACGTTGGCGGCCTCCCCTAAGCGCAGGGCTTGGGCGATCGTTTTAAGTGGCGCAGTCCGGTTCCCGTCATTCGCATCGGAAGCCTTGGGGTTCTGTTGATCCACGTAGACCAACTCCTGTACTTTGGACTCATCCACCTGGGCACCTTGCGCCAAGACCAAGGTGGTCGCCACCAGAAGTATCGTGACAGTGTACCCGCCCACCCTCCAGCCCAAGTGGGAAAGTAGGAGCGCAGTCCGAGATCGGTTCACCGAGTCGTGAACGAAGGCGGTTATTCTTGTTTGGCCTGTTACAGTCACGTCTGCGCTCCCAATTCCATTAGTCGCCTATGGCAGCAGCACCCGCACCCGATAATACCGCGATGGGACGTTGGTTGCACCACCGGGATCCGTCATGCTGGCGGTTGTGCCAAGCCCGTTTCCACCGCTGAGGATGTTGGTCTGCCCCGTGCTAGTAAAGTTATTGGACGAGTAGCTGCCATCGCCGGTACCAGTCGTGAACTCCAGGATATTGGTGAGCGACGCGATGCCCGGCGACCACGTATTGTCCCCATTGGCACCCAGGTAGTTCACAATAACGTCATTGTTGTTGTTCGTCTTACTGATACTAATGATGTGCAGGTAAACCGCCGAGTTCGTGGGATTAAAACCTGCCAGGAACTCGTTGGTGTTAATCATGCCGTCTCCGTCAGGATCGCTCGTTCCCAGCACACAGTTGGTGCAACCAAAGTAGTGCTGCTGCCAGGCCGCAAACGGCGTGATTGCATTAATCAAGTTGACCTGTGTATTGGTACTCGATCCACCCCCATTGGACGCAATCAAGGTCACCGTGTAGGTGCCGGCCGCTGTGTACGCATGCGCCGGGTTCTGCGCGGTTGACGTGCCGGCGTCCCCAAAAGTCCAGGCCCAGCTCGTGGGTGAACCGCTGGACGTGTCCGTGAAGTTTACGTTCAATGGCACCCCGCCGGAGGTTGGATTGGCGGTGAAACTGGCCGCCAGTCCGGATGAAACCGGTGGTGATGTGGACAGGGAAATGTTGTCAACCCCGTCGACTGCGCTCACTCGCCCCTCAATGAATGCCAATTGGTTGACCTGGCTGAAGGTCGTATGAACGATAGCAGCCGATCCGATGTGGGATCTGACAAGCGTGTTGGTATAGAAGAAATTCGCCGGGTTGCCGGTCTCGTACACGTACAGCCGTGCTGTCGCGCCCGTCGCGTTGGCTGACGAGGTGCTCAAGACGATGTTCGATAGAATTACGGTGAACCACGTGTCTCGCGACCAACCGTTACCGAGGTCACCAAGGGTATAGGCGTTCCAATTGGTCAGGCCACTTGACGTCAGGCTGAAGCCTGGAAACGCATGCGTGCCGTCATCGAAACCCTGTCGATCCGTGTACACCCGCAGGCTGCCACTGCCGTTGTCATAGAAATAGACGCCGAACGCCGTGGCATTGGTCCAGTTAACATGACTGCTAACTCCTCCGCTTGCGCTCATTCCGCTTCCCAACAATAACGCGAAACCATTACCGGTCGCGTTTTGAGTGACACTGGTGATACCACCGGATACCGCAACCTGCCAACTGCTCATGCGCACCTGTGCCTGGAAGTAGGCCCCATCGTTGGTGATGATATTGCAAGTCGCATTGGTCGCCGTCAACAGCGATCCCTGAAGTGCTGTCGAGTTCGCGAACAGCGCCTCATAGCCCCTGGAGCCATTGTACCCCGCACTGCCGTAGTTCACCCCATTGGTGATCTGGTCGATCACGCTCGTCTGGTGGACAATATGATCCCCCGGCGCGATCCATGAGGGAACAGAAGACAGTGGCGTGTTGTCGGCAATTGACTCAAAGTCTTGCGGTAGCGGACACGGCTGCGGCACGACGGGGAAATTGGTCACGTAGATTTCATCGAAATGATCCATGGCATTGATGCGCGTACCGGCATAAGCCACCTGGTTGATATTAGTGAACGGTGACGTGATCAATGCCGCCGAGCCGGCTTGCGCTCTCAACAGGATATTGTTGGCCAGGACATTCCCCGGATTGGCACTCTCGAAAATAGTCATCAGCGCCGTGGCCTGTGTGGAAATGCCCGAACTCAACACGATATTTGACAATCGCACCGTGTAGTATGTGTCGCGCTGCCAGGCGGTCGCGATCCGCTGGTTCCAATTGGTAGAGGCACCGGTTCCTGAACCGAAACCTGGAGTCCCATTGGCAGTGTTGTCGTGACCACCGGCCGCGTCGTACCACAGCGCCCGCGCGCCGGCGCTATCCAGGAAATACACGGCGAAACCGATGGCATTGTTCCAGACGAATCTCGAGTTATTCGCTTCGTACCCAAATCCGTTCCCGAGAAGAATCATGAAGGAATTATCGTTTGCGTTGGTCACGATGCTGGTGCCGCCAACGTTTTGCCAGCTCGAGAGCCGCACTTTGGTCTCAAAAACACCCTGATTTGTGACAACATCTCCACTGGAAAACGTATACACCGCGCCATGCTGGGCATTTGTTGCTGACCCAACGAAAGATGCTTCCACCCCCAGTGTGTTGGTATAACCCACGGCAGGATAGCTGGCGTTACCGCCAGGAAGCGTGTTGATGAGACTGGTGTGCCGCACCACGTAGTCTGCGGGGGCCTGCCAGCCCGATACAGAACTCAGCGCTGTGCCGTCGGCAATTGAATCAAAATTCTGCGTGAGCGCCATGACCTGAAGCTGGGCGCTGAACCATAGGATTCCCATGGTTCCCATCCAAACAGACATTCTTAAGGCGATTCTCATGATTTTTCCTTCTCCCATCGAGCTTCCCGTATTAAGTTGAAGACAGAATAAACCGTATCAGAACGTTCTGACAAGTAAAAAATGCGCTTTTTTCAAGATATTTATCCATACCCGTTTTATTAGCTGCCGGCGCGTATGCCGATGGGCTCAATGATCCGGGTTGACGTTTCAGGCAGGCATCCTTCTCCCATCACAAAGCGAATACTCCCCGGTGACAATAACGAGTCAAAATCTGTTCTACACGGCATGTCTTCGACCTCGCAGAAGCCATAGTCCAATCAAGCCACATACGCTTAACAGGACCGTGGATGGCTCAGGAATCGCCGTTATATCCAAATTCACCTGGCCCGCGGTGCTATTATCGACCGTGGCGCTGAATCCCGCTGGCAGGACGCCAACATTCAACCCGTTATCCGTGAATGTTCCCGTATAGGTCATCAGCAAATAGGTACCCGTCGTGAACCCGCCCAGATCGTTAACATTTACCGTCCCATCAAGAATCAGGCCGCCCGTGCCGATAATTCTCACGGGATTGTTGGCGCCCGGCGTCGTTAAACCGAAGTCCAAAACTGCAGTGGGGAACAAGCTAAGCTTGGGTGTCACCAATTGGCCGCCCTGCATGGACACTACGCCACCGTTTGTCACCGCGAAAGGCGAAGTAGTTGAGATATTTGTCAATATGCCGCCGGTGTTCAAGGTCAAGTCGCCTGCGGTAACGTTGAGTCCAAATGCGGTTTTCAACACGGCGGTGTTATTAATGTTTATGGTTCCACCATTGCCCAGAATATTCATTGTGCTCGCGCTACCTGTGGCCAGCGTGCCCTGGTTGAGATTCAAGGTGGTGGTGTTTCCGCCGTTATTGCTCACGATGAACGAACTGATCGTGTACGTGGTAATACCCGTCGCGAAGTTTGCGGTGTACGAAGCTGCGGTATTATTCAGGGCCGCCAAATCAGCACTGGTCGGCACCCGGACGGGAGACCCGGACCAGTTGCCAACACTTGACCAATTGCTGCTGGTGTCCGACACGTTGCCCAGCCACGTCTCAGTGACCGCATAGGCCTCTCCCCCAAAGAGCGTGCCGACCGAAAGTAAAGCCACTGCCAATAATCGCGCCCCCGTAGAAGACGAGATAAAACCACCGATTGTCATATTATTTTTCATTGTCCGCCTCTTTCCTCTTATTTGGACTGTCCGCTCTCACAAATTGATTACCGCACGAATGTTTCGGATCTCCGTGTCGAGAATCACATTTTGGTGACATCCCGTCCATTCATCGAGCCGGTGCGCGACTGATCGTGTCGCCGACGCAGAATTCCCCAACGAACTTGGCACTGGCGACTGTCCGATCTCGCTGTGTTAGCAACTCGAGTAGCATCTCGGCCGCTTGACGGCCCACCGCATAGCGGTCATACGATACACCGCCCACGCACATTTCCGTTTGTCGAACTCTCTCTTCAAAATCACAGACGGCCACAGATAGATCCTGCGGTACACTCCATCCCAATTTATGGGCCGCCAACCGCACGTAGGGCACGCTGGCAGTCGACATGGTGACGATGGCGGTCAGTTGGTGCTTTTTCATCTGCGCCGTAAGCTGCGGCACCCCGTAACCCTTGATTGGTATCTCTTCCAAGCCACGCTCATGCAGCACCGCGCCATAGCTCTCATATCTCTGGGAATAGCTGTAATGAGGCGGATTTCCTTGTTTGTATTGCTCCCAACTTCTTTGGCCGACCATGAACCCGATCCGCCGGTGCCCCAGCTCGATCAGGTGATTAGTGATGGTTCGCCCAACCTCCGCTTCGTCTCGATCCAAGCAGTTGTTGGGCAGGAATAGTCCTGCATCCCACCAAATGGCAGGTATTCCCAATAGTGGCATCAGCCCCGCAAATTTTTCAGCAAGTCCCCAGTGGATCACCAAACTGTCGTAGAACCGCTCTTGCAGGCATCGTGGTAAATCCTTGTCATTCTTCTGTTGGAATTCCGCTATTTCCAGCAATCCCACATGATAGTCACGCGCGCTGAGGTGATGACTCATTCCCACGAGGAACGGATAGACGTTGTAGAACTCCAACTGGCCATCCTCGGGAGAAAAATTTGCGGTAACGAAGCCGATCATACCCGTGGATTGAGCGCGTAGCACTCTTCCCAGTCGTTGTGGGCGGTAGCGCTGTTCTTGCGCGACCTCCTTCACTCTGGCCTGAGTGTTGGGATTGTACCGGTCATGCCGCCCGCAATTAAGGATGTCGGAAGCCGTTTGCACGGACACTCCAGCAATGAGAGCGACCTCTTTAAGTCCAGTAGCCATGGTTCATCCTGCCTCGCTTCTTTAGAGCTTATCAGAACGTTCTGATTAGGCAAGCACTAATTCTCTGAGAGATCACTTACTACTTTTGTCGAAACTCCCTCTCTTGCAAGGGTAACTAAAAGGTGTCATCTTCACGCTTGTTTATATCAGAACGTTCTGATAAGATTGTGCAGAGTTTTATACTGAGGGATCATCAAAGTGGTTCCTTCACTTCACTCGTTGATGATATTGGTAGAAGTAATTCTGTTGCATCCAATTGAAAAAGACTGAATGAACAAGCAAGCACACGCCAACATCATGGTGGGGGCGTTTGAAGCCCTGCCACAAGAATTTCGCGCGACACTGGAGCTAATGAAGGGCTTACTCCCTTCCGTCGGCAACTACCCAGACTTGTTTGATAACCCCACGGTCTCGGATGAAGAAAAGAGCAAGATAGACTCGGCTTGGAAGCGTTTTTGCATTTTCCCAAAGGGCATGGATGCCACCAACCTCCACTCTTGGCCGCATCCAATCGCCGAACAGGCGAAGAGCCGTCCGATCTCGCGTCACTGGTTGTCGCAGGCAATCGAGGCATCCCGTCAGGGTGACCGCGAGGCGTTCATAAAATTCATCGGCTGCTTCTCTCATTGGTTTGGCGATCTGACCCAATCCGCGCATATTTTGGATTCGCAATTATTGGCGGAATTGATACCGGCCCCGCCGACGATGTCCGGCTTCCATTATCACACTGACCTCGAAGCCGTGACGGGCGCGTGCGGGACCCTGCGTCAGCCGCACTTACTAGGCCTGAATGTGGAAGAGGTCTCCTGGCGACAAGCCGCAATCAACACCGAAGCGATGCGTGAGTGCCGTCGTTACATTATCCCGCTATTGCAGGCCATTTTTGACGGAAAAAAAGCGGAAGCAGAGCTGCGGGCTGAACCGCCGGTGACAAAAGCGGCCCAGTTGACGCTGGATATCATGTACACGGCGTTGCGGCTCGCCGCCGAAGATATTTCCCCGTCGGAACGGCAGGCGTTTGCCACGGTGGATTTGCGTCTCTGGAAAGCTGATTCCGAAATACATGACCTCGTGTATGGTGGGGCGATCCTCGACGGCAATCGTTCCACACCACCGGCAGGCGCGCCGGTCATGGCTGGTAAGTTACTGTTTCCAAACGGTGAAAAGCGGGCGGTGCCCGGGCTGGGGGTCCTTCCCCACAGCGGCATGAATGGACCGCGTAATTGTTGGATGCGGTATAACTTGCCGGTCGGCGTGTTTTCCCGGTTCGACGCCATGATCGGCATGAACGCGGAACTGACCCGTGAAGGCGCCGCCGATTTCATTGTATCGATCGATGGGCGTGAAGTTTTTCGGAGCGGTCGGCGGACTGTCAAAGATCCGGCAACTCCCATCTCCATCAAGCTAGATGGCGCCAACGAACTCACGTTGAAGGTCGAGGACGTTAATGATGCGAAAACCTTCTGGAATAACCACGCCTATTGGGGCGAACCAAAGCTTGTGAAATAACCGCGAACCCGATGCAAACGAAACCTTCAATTCGCTGTTCCTCGGAGCGGATGGCGTGGTTTGAGCAAGCCCGATTCGGGATGTTCATCCATTGGGGATTGTATGCTCTGCTGGAACACGGAGAATGGGCGCTCAACCGCGAGCGCATTCCGCTCGACGAATACAGCAAGCTGGCCGAAACGTTCAATCCGCGCGACTATGATCCCAAAGCTTGGGCCCAACTGGCTGCTGACGCTGGTATGAAATATGTGGTGTTGACCACCAAGCATCACGAAGGCTTTTGCCTGTGGGACTCGAAAGTCTGCAAGTTCAATTCCCTTAACTCCGCGGCCCGGCGTGACCTGCTGGCCGAATATGTTACCGCTATCCGTAATGCCGGCTTGAAGGTTGGCTTCTATTACTCACTCGGCGATTGGTATAACCCCGACTGGGCTGCGGGCTGGAAAGGCGATGACCAGGCGCGCGTTCGTTTCATAGACTATACGCATGCGTTGATGCGTGAGTTGATGGCCCAGTATGGGAAGATCGATCTTCTATTTTACGACTTGCCGCAATGTTACAGCGCCGCCGAATGGCGCGCCGTCGAACTCAATGCAATGGTCCGCCAACTCCAGCCGCAGATCATCATTAATAACCGTGCGATGACGACGGAAGACTACACCACTCCCGAACAGCATCTCAACGCCGCGCCCCGGGGACGGATGTGGGAAAGCTGCATGACCTTGAATCGACATTGGGGCTATTGTCCGACAGATCACGATTACAAGTCTCCGCGAAACGTCGTTCTCACGCTGGCCTCTGCGGCGAGTGGCGCGGGCAACCTCCTGCTCAATGTCGGCCCTGATGCGCAAGGAAGGATCCCGATTGAAAGCGAAGCCATCCTGCGTCGCGTCGGCCAGTGGCTGCAGGTCCATGGCGAAAGCATTTATGGATCGGAACGCCATAGCCTGTTGTGGAATCTATGGGGGCCGACCACGGTCAAGGGCAACACGATGTACCTGCACCTGGAAGACTATTTCGGCCCAACCCTGACGGTCGGCGGCCTGACCAATCGCGTGCTCGCTGCCACCCTCTTGAGCACCGGGCAACGCTTGTACATCGATCAGCGCCCGACGCAAACGATTATCACCGGTCTGCCCGAGCAATCACCGGACGAACTCCTTAGTGTCGTGAAGTTAGAATTGGACTCCCCGCCCGATCAAGACATTAGCCGCGTGATCGGAGCGGCAGATATTTTTCCAGATTTGCCAAAATGAGATCTATAGGGGACATCAAGGAAGTACTGATCATCCACCATAGTCATACGGATATCGGCTATACCCATCCCCAGCCGATTCTCTGGGAACTGCAACGCCGATTCATCGATCAGGCCATCGACCTCTGCGAGCAAACAGCGGAATGGCCGGAACCTTCACAAGTCCGCTGGACGTGCGAAACCACCGGGCCCGTCATGCACTGGTTGCACAAGGCCAGCGACAAACAGATCGAACGATTTGCGCGGCTGGTGCATGAGCAACGCATCAGCATCGGCGCGATGTTTTGCAACATCACACCGCTATATGACGCAGAGCAACTCGCCCGTAGTCTTGAACCCGTGCGCGAACTCCGCCGCCAGTTCGGCATTCCCATTTCTGTCGCGATCAACCATGACGTGAATGGTTTGCCCTGGCCCATCACACAACTCTTGCTGGACGCCGATATCCAGATGCTTCTCATGGGGATCAATATTCACTTCGGTAACTTTCCGCTGACCCGACCGTCCGCGTTCCGCTGGCAGGGCAGCGATGGCCGGCCGCTTCTCGTATTCAATGGCGAACACTACGGCATCTTCCAGCGCATCTGCCGCATCGTCGAGAGTTCCACGGACGCCATGGCGCAAGGATTGGAGGAATATTTCCAGACACTCTGTGCGCGCAATTATCCCTACGACTTTCTTTACCTGAGTTTGACGCATTGGTTGTTCTGGGACAATAACCCGCCCTACCCGCAAGCTCTCGCCATGATCAAACGCTGGAATGACGAAGGCCGCACGCCCGTCATCCGCCTGACCACGCCCGAAGGGCTGCTGGCAAAATTAAAGCAGCAACCGGAAGCGCTCCTACCCATGCATCGTGGAGACTGGACGGACTGGTGGAATTTCGGTTGCGCCAGCGCCGCCGTGGAAACACGAGTCAATCGTGAGACACGTTCGCGACTCGCCGCCGCCGAGCTGCTACGAACCAACCGGCCCGCGACCAGCGCAGAGACGCGGCAGCTCGTTGACGAAGCCTACTGGAATCTGAATCTGCATGACGAACACACGTGGGGCCATTTTGCGAGCATCCCCCACCCCGAATGGGATGGCGTCGTCGCGCAGTGGTATCACAAAGCGAACTATGCGTACCAGGCCCGCAGCCTTACTTCACTGCTCCTGCGAGACCAACTGGATGCGCTGGCGGGCAACCCGGTCTCGGGCGAAGGTTGTCAGGGCCTCTTGTTCCTGAATACCGCGCCGATTGCGCGAAAGGTTTTCTTGCGAGCGCCCAACGTCTGGTTCGACAATTCGTGGCTTCACTTTTCCAGCAAGGTCCACAGCATCGATGTCGAGCGCGAGGGTTGGGATGACACCAACAGTCGGTTGCTGGGTCCGATCGAACTTCCCGCGAATGGGTATCGCATTCTCCCGATTTCTGAATTACCGGCGGCCACGGAATCTGCAGGGATCACGGTTTCCGCGAACACGCTCGAATCACCCTTCCATCGCCTTACCTTTGATCCAGTAACCGGTCGAATTACCAGTTTGATCGACAAAGCCCTCAAGTGGGATGTGGTCGATCAGGCCAACCCGTGGTCGTTCTTTGGATTCGTTCAGGAAACCGTTGATCCCAAACGTTATCCTTCACTACCACCTTATTTCGGAAGGGACGCATCCTTCCAAATTCTTTACGACGGCCTGAGGCAGGACATCGAAAACTGGAAACCCAATTGGCCGTCTCTCCGTCAGGGACCCACTTCCCTGATTGGACATCGTGTCGAAAAAACCGCAGATGGCGCCTGCCTGGTTCTCGATTGGACCGCACCGGGTGTCGAACAATTGCAACAGCGCATCAAACTTTTCGCGCATCGCACCGCCATCGAATTGAGCGTTTCCTTCCGCAAGTTGGATATCGCCACACCGGAATCGATCTACTTTTCCTTCCCCTGCCACCTCTCAAAATGGCGGGCTCATTTCGATACAGCGGGATTGCCCGTTGAACTCGATGCTGAACAATTGCCCGGTTCCTGTCGCGATTGGGTCACCGTCGGTCAGTGGGTTTCCCTACACGATGGAACCCACGGCTTTACTCTCGCCTGCCCGGATGCGCCAATGGTACAGATTGGCGACTTCAATTTCGGAAAGAAGCAGAGTGAAGTGTCGCGAAAGAACAATCCGTTGCTTCTCGCGTGGCCGATGAACAATTATTGGAACACCAATTTCCGCGCAAGCCAACCGGGCTGGCAACGATTTCGTTATGAATTGACCACGCAGGGCCCGTTCGACGCGACGCGCGCCGCTCTGGCTGGTTGGGAAGCCTGTTCAAGCGTGGAGGTTCATCCCGTCGTGACTGCACCGGCATCGCTGCAAAAACGCTTTGTCGAGGTGGACGGTGCCGGCGTGATTCCGCTCGCCGTCAAGGACGCGGAAAACGGCGGCACCATCGTTCGCCTGGCGAACACCTCAACTACCACAGCGCAAGCCCGTGTGCGGCTGTCGGGCAAGAACGTTATCGGGGCATTTCGAACCAATACACTGGAAGCAGATCAACAGTCTTTGCCCGTGCGGGAAGGCTGGGCGACGGTGGAAATGCCGCCACGCTCGGTAGCGGCGATTCACCTAAAGAGGAATTTATGAACAAGTTTGGAAAAATCCGCGCGCTATTGATCGACATCGATGACACCATCACGCGCCTGAAACTCGATCACCACGAGGCCAAGAACAACGGTAATTGGACCGGCAGTCTTTTCGAAGTGCTTCAAAGCGCGGGCGTGAAACTCGGCGGCTTGACCACCAAGGACACCGAGCGCCGCATCGAAAAAATCAAGACGCAGGTGCCGTGGTGGCATTGGTCGGATTACATCGTGGAACTCGGCCTCGATCCCAAGCAGTTTTGGGATTACGCCTATGAGGTGGAATCGGAATATCTGGAAGCGACTGGCCCGGAGATTCGCTCCGCACTGACGCGCTTGCGCGATCACGGGATTCTGCTGTATGTCACCAGCAACAACCCCAACGATGGCATCCTGCACAAGCTGCGGGTGGCCGGCCTAGCCAACAGCCAGGGAGCGCCTTTCTTCAGCCAGCTCCTCGGTGTTTCCGGTTTGCATGCGATGAAATGGGAGGCCACGTACTGGAAAAAAGCGCTGGCGCACATTGCCCTGGCACCGAAGGAAGTCGCTGTCGTGGGAGATGGATTTCGGGACGATTACGAGGTACCGCATTCTGTCGGGCTGGCGGGTTCATTCCTCGTCAATCGATTCGAAGACCTGTCGGCGCGCAATACCGACACGCTGATCCACGTGCGAGACTTTGACCAAATTGCCGACCACCTCCTTGCGGATCGACGGAAGCCTGCTCTCGGAAAAACCGGTTCGAGATTGAGGGCCTGACGGCGAACACCGATGGGTCTATGCATGTAATTGACTGGCTGATCATCGCCCTGCCAATTGCCGCGGTGGTCTGCGTGGCCCTGTATACTCGCCGTTATCTCCGTAGCGTTGCCGATTTTTTGGCTGGCGGACGCAATGCGGGACGGTTCCTACTCTGCGTCGCCCTGGGTGAGATGGGCACAGGGGCGGTCGCGGTTGTCTCAAACTTCGAAATGTTCGGTCAGGCTGGCTTTACCCTGACCTGGTGGAACCAGATTTCCGTCCTCGTTAGCCTCATCGTGGCCATCAGTGGCTTTGTGATTTATCGCTACCGCCAAACGCGCGCGCTCACCCTGGCCCAGTTTTTTGAGATGCGCTACAGTCGTAAGTTTCGATTATTCGCCGGCTTCTTGGGCGTCTTTGCCGGCTTGCTCAATTTCGGTATCATCCCAGTCATTGGGGCGAGGTTTATGGTCAACTTTCTTGGCTTGCCGCAATCGATCTACTTCGCTTTGTTCCCAATTCCCACCTCCCTCGTTCTCATGGCCGGTTTTCTGGCCATCTGCGTCGTCTTGACGACCGCTGGCGGACAAATCACGGTGCTGGTGACAGACGCGCTCCAAGGCCTGTTTTCGCAGATCGCTTTTGTGATCATCGCCACGGTACTGCTCCTGACCTTTAGCTGGCACGAGACACGTGAGGTGCTGCTCGCCCGCCCCGTGGGATACTCCATGGTCAATCCCTTTCATTCCTTCAAGATTAAAGACTTCAACATTTGGTACGTGCTGATGACCCAGTTTTTCTTCGTCTATCGAACCATGGCGTGGCAGAATAGCCAGGGATTCAACTCTTCTGCGATTTCGCCGCATGAATCGCGCATGGGCAGCATTTTGAGTGGCTGGCGTCTTTTCGCGCAAACGGCCATGATGGGACTGCTGGGTGTCTGCGCCTTTACGTATTTGGGCCACGCAGCCGGAGATGCGAGCGTGCAGCATGTTCTCGATACGATCTCCGATCCACAGACTGCCAAGCAAATGCGGTATCCGATCGCTCTCTCTCAGCTCCTTCCCGTTGGCATCAAGGGTCTCTTGGTCGCCACGGTCCTGATGGGCGTCTTTTCCGGGGATGGCATGCAACTTCATTCTTGGGGCAGCATTCTTATTCAGGACATCATTCTTCCGTTGCGTACGACTCCGCTGACTACGCGTCAGCACCTGATCCTTCTACGCTCAGCAATCGCCGTTGTGGCCATCTTCGTCTTCTGCTTCGGGGCGCTCTTCCATCAGAACCAATATGTCGCCATGTGGTTCATTATCACCGAAGGTATCTTCGTTGCCGGGGCGGGTGCCTGCATCATCGGTGGCCTGTACTGGAGCCGCGGCACCACCGCGGGCGCGTGGACCGGCATGTTGACCGGTTTCATCCTCTCCGTCACGGGCATTGTTCTGCAGCAGGTTTATCCTTCGTTTCCATTGAATGGGCGGCAAGTCGAATTCTTTGCAGCCTTCGTGGCCGTAACTGGCTACATTGTCGTTTCACTCCTTACCTGTCATAGACCACACGACATGGATCAACTCCTCCATCGTGGCAAGTACGCAATCGAACCCGAGGCGACGGGCGAGCGAATCGTCACCACTTCCTCACCGGCGAAGAACCGTTTCCGACTCTCCACGCTGGTCGGCATCGATGATCACTTCGGTCGCACCGACCGCTGGATTACCATCGGTATCTTCGCCTGGAGCGTGACGTGGTTTCTCGCCCTGGTGATCGGAAGCATCTTGTACTTTATTCATCCATGGTCAGACATCGCGTGGGCCAATTACTGGCTGGTCACGGCCATCTATCTGCCACTGTTGATAGGGGTCGTCACTACGATATGGTTCACGATCGGCTGCTGGCACGATATACGAGTATTTTTCCGCCGCTTACGGGAGGAAAGAGTCGATCACAATGACGATGGGACCGTGAATCACAACGAACCAAACCAGGCGATTCGTGAATAATCCAAGGATTGTGGCGGGAGTAGATGGCGGGGGGACGAATACTCGCGTCGTCCTTGTTACCGAGGACGGGGCCGTGCTGGGTACGGGTGTCGCGGGACCATCCAATTACGACGATGTTGGCGTGGACGCGGCACGAGAAAGCATTCAGCACGCTCTCCATGAGGCGTGGCTGGAGGCGGGCGAACCACCACGAAGTTGCGACGCCGTATTTCTCGGGATGGCCGGTGTCGTCTCGGAAATCGACCGGACAACGATTTGTAAAATCGCCGTGGAACTGCGGATGGCACCGCCGCGACAGATCGGCGTGGACCATGACATTCGCATTTCACTCGCCGGTAGCCTCGCTGGCGAGGAAGGCATCACGTTGATTGTCGGTACTGGCTCGTCGTGTTACGGTCGTCGTGTTAATGGTCGTGAATGGCGCGCGGGTGGTTGGGGACATCTGCTCGATGACGTGGGCAGTGGCTATTACCTCGGTCTGCAAGCAATGATCGCGGCGGTTCGGGACACGGATGGACGCGGACTGCCGACAGCGCTGAGCCAGTGCGTGCTGGCGCACCTTAAATTGACGGACACACAAGACATCATGCGTCGTCTCTATCATGATGGAATGAGCCGCGCGGAAATAGCCGCGCTCGCACCGCTAATGATCGAAGTTGCTGTCACCGGCGATGAAGTTGCGCGCGAGATCATCGCGCAGGGCGTGGACGAGCTCGCACTTATGGTAAAGACCGTGGCCGAAAAGCTCGAGTTCCCACCGGACAAGATCTTGGTGAGTGTCACGGGTGGTGTAGCGCACTCCGGGCCGATCTACAAAGAACCGCTTTACGCGGCGATTCGACGTCGCGTGCCGACCGTACAGATAGTGGAGCCGAAGCTTTCACCCGTGTTGGGCGCGGCGCTGCTGGCGCTTGAATCGCTCGGCATTAAGCCGACGATTAACTTGATTGGCCTCTTGCAGCGAGGTGGACGACAATGAACTGGCGCAAAACAACACAGCGACTCGCGCCAGCGACCTGGTCGCCCCCCTCGCCAGGCCAGTACGATACTTACCCGGCGCACTCCATCGGTTCCGGCAAAATCATGCTCGGATACGATAGGCTTGCCGAGAGCCTGGCGGGCCATAAACAGGTGATCATTGACGGTTACGGAGGCGTGTTCTGGCCGCAACTGCGCGAACAACTTGACGCCGCGTTCGCGCGGCGCGGCATCCGGGCGCACTGGATAAACGTTCAGGAAGCTTTGCGGCCCGAATCGGAGATTGATCGACTCGTACAGCCATTCCTCGGCGGTGACGATCCGCTGTTCGGGACGCGATTCACCGGCCAGCTACGGAATTTCTTTGATGTTCAGAAATTGCGTGCGCTGCGACCGGATTCCAAGGCTGCACCAAACCTCCTCTATGGCTGCGGCGCGTCATTGGCTGGGTGGGAAGGATTTCTCGTATACGTCGACGTCCCGAAGAACGAAATCCAATTCCGTTCCCGCGCGGGGACCGTGCAGAATCTCGGCGCCAGCGGAGCCGCCGATCCCAAGTCGATGTACAAGCGGTTCTACTTCGTCGACTGGGTGGCGTTAAACCGTCACAAGACTGAGTTGTTGCCGCGCATCGATCTAATCGTTGATGAGCAACGCCCCGAGGTCCCGGCCTGGATGTCGGGCGCAGAACTGCGGTCGGCGTTGACGCAGATTAGTCGCAACTTTTTTCGTGTGCGACCATGGTTCGAACCGGGGCCGTGGGGCGGTCAGTGGATCAAGCAGCACATCCCGCAACTGCCGCAAAATGCCGCGAACTACGCTTGGTCGTTCGAACTGATCGCGCCCGAGAATGGATTGGCGTTTGAAAGCGACAGACGGTTTCTGGAAGTCTCGTTCGATTTTCTCATGTTTCAAGAATCTCACGCCGTGCTGGGCGATTGCGCGGAACGATTCAAATATGAATTCCCCATCCGCTTCGACTTTCTGGACACATTTGGTGGCGGAAACCTGTCGGTGCAGTGCCATCCGCGCCCCGAGTATATACGGAAGCATTTCGGTGAGACGTTCACGCAGGATGAGACTTACTACATCCTGGATTGCCAGCCGGGTGCGCAGGTCTACCTGGGCTTTAACGAAGGCATCAACCCCGCCGAATTTCACCGGGTGCTGAACCAGAGTTTCCAGCAGGCCACGCCCGTGGAAGTCCCCCGTTTCGTCAGCACCGTTCCTGCGCACAAACATGACCTCTTCCTAATCCCGCACGGCACGATCCATTGCTCGGGCGAGAATAACCTGGTCCTGGAGATCAGCGCCACGCCATACATCTTTACGTTCAAAATGTATGATTGGCTGCGTCTCGATCTCGACGGACATCCGCGTCCGCTGAATATCGAGCGGGCGTTAGACAATCTCTACTTTGAACGGCAGGGCAAATGCGTGGCGGAAGAACTCATCTCACGGCCACGTGTGGTCGCTCGCAGCAGCAGTTGGCAGCGCGTTCATCTGCCGACGCATCCCACCCACTTCTACGATGTTGAGCGCTTGGAGTTCAACCGCGACATGGATGTAACAACCGACAACTCGCCGCAAGTGATGAGCCTGGTAGAAGGAAGCACCGTTATCCTGGAAACCAGGAATGGTCTGCGCCAGCGTTTCAATTATGCCGAAACGTTTGTTGTGCCAGCGGCGGCTCAAGGTTTCCGCCTGATCAGCGAAAGTGGCGATCCGTTGAAAGTCGTGAAAGCGTTTGTCAAAGCGTCTTGAGCTGCAATTGACGTATGGGCGGAGGTCCGGTTCAAGGATTCTCGCGGTGTCGATGGTTACGGAAGCTTGCCCAGCACCTTGGCGGTGAATGGATCGTAGCGGTAACCGTCACGAAAGGTTTCCACAACTTCCCCCCCTTGATGGTGTCAAGTTGATAAGAAAAGACTCCGTGGGCCGGGTCGTCATGGGCTTCGACCCGACAGATGGGGTTGTCGCCCTGATATCCCCACACGGCATGCGATGCTCCAAGATCCGGGTCGGGACGCAGGCTGTAGACACGACCGACGGGACGTCGTAATTCAAGACCGACCTTGGTGATTACCAAATCGAGCATATGCTGGCCGAACGTGTCCTCGAATCGACACACGTCGTTCAACCCCAGCAGCGCCGATTTGCCGTGGCCCGCGAGCACGGCAAAGTTGTTGCGCACGATTAACCCATCGTCATCCATATAGAAATGCGGCACGAGGCGGGAGGAGTAAACACGCTCGCCGACAGCGTTCGTTTCGAACTGGTAGTGCATAATATGCACATGTTGTGGGAAATCCGCGTGGCCGCGACTGGCGGCGACTTCTGAACTCATCAGCACGATGTCGCCTTCGAACTTCTTCGGTTGACCCGGTCCCATGTCGCCCATTACGCGAAATACCTCCTGCGCCGCCAGCAGATAGTTGGGTACCGCGGCAACTTGTTTCGCTGGCCACGGCACACTGAGATACTCCCCGTTGCGGCGCATCTCCCAGTTGTGGTCGAGGGAGATGGGCGGCCCCCCCCGCGGGCTGCTATACCCGATGCGTATCATCGGACCGACCGACTGGTCCGGGGCCAGACGGAACGTCGTTTCGTCTCCCTGCTGGGTAAACGGCACGTCGGTTTTGCCGGTGATGGCGCGGGCCACTTTCACACCCGGCGCGACAATCCGGACTTCCGGCAGCGTCGGCTTCTGCGCATCGGTCTCCAGTTCGAAGAATACTTCCCAATCATTCTCGCCGTTGTACCACGGCTTCGTCACGACTCGCCAGCCGTCACCGTCACGAACAAATCCCAGTTTTGGCGCCGTACGGTACCTCTGCGCTTCCGTTTTCACAAGTTTAATGGAATACATCGTCGCCGATGCTCCCCCGCACCAGTTCAGGGATAGTACCCCTATCAAGAGCAAAAATCTCACGCGTTTTCTCCATCCGTTCAACTCCCCGCGCGTCCATTCTCCAAAATCGGATACGCTGCCGCGGTGAGGTGGGAATTGATCCGCTTCAGGTTGGTCAGCACATCCAGGTGAACCGCGCTCGTCTCGAATGACTCGGTGAGCCCGGCGTGAAGACGACGAAAATGACGATTGCGCAGGTCGCGCTCCAGTTCGTTGATGCGATGCTTGTGTCGCAACAGCTGGTCGGCCAGTATTTTGTCCTGGCTGGCGAACGCCGAGATCGCGATCTCAAAGTTTTCCAGCACTTTCTGGAAATAGCCCTCCAGCTCTACCCGGCCCTCCCTCGAGAATTCCACGCGAAGGGTGATTTTCTTCTCCGCCAGCTCAATCAAGTTCTTGTCGACGATATCGCCGATGTTCTCCAGTTCATTCGCAAATCCGAGGAGTGCGATCTCCCGCCGCGAATCCTCGGTACTGAGCGCCTGCTCGGAAAGCCGCGTGATGTAGGATTTGATCTCATTGTTGATTGCGTCAACCTTGTCGTCCTCCTGCCGAACTTCCTCGCAAAGCGTCTCACTTCCCTCCTCAAAACAGCGATACGCATTCCGCAACATCTCGCGCACGATGTCCGCCATGTGCAGGATTTCGCGGGTCGCCTGCCCCAACGCAAGCGCGGGACTTTCCAGCGCCGAAGGGTCAAGATAACGCACGCCCACCTGCCCTCCTGCGGAGGTGGGCGAAGGGATCCATTTCTCCAAGGCGCGGGACATGAGGGGCACGAGCGGCAAAAAGACCAGCGCCAGCGCGATGTTGAAGGCGGTGTGGACATTGGCAATCAACTGCGTATCGTGTGTCTTGCCGGGCAGGCTCAACGGTTCCAGCAGCCGAATCACCCAGGGCATCATGGGCACAATGACCGCAGCGCCAACTAGCTTCATAAAGAGAATTCCCAGCGCCATGCGTCGCGTGTCGATCTGGGAAAACCCGGCAATGAAAGAGGTAACGCCGATACCGATATTCGCACCGATAACGATTGCCAACGCGGCCTCGACACGGATCACATGCTGCGAACACAAAGCGATTCCGATGCCAATGGCCGTGGTGGAACTTTGCACAACCACTTGAAGGGCGATGGCCAGTAGCGTCAACCACAACGGATGGTTCTCCAACACCCGGATCAATTCGAGAATATCGGCACTTTCCCTCAATGGTGCCACCGCGGCGGATAACACCTGAATGGCCAGCAACAAGAACCCAATTCCGAGCAGCGCTTGCCCGGCTCCCAGACTGATCTGACGCCTGCTGAATAGGTAGAGCGGCACCCCAACGGCGATGAACACCGCGTTGTAGACGTAAAACTTGAAGGCCAAGAGTTGCACGGTGATCGTAAACCCCACGTTGGCCCCCAGCATCAGCACCAGAATTTGCCGCAGAGTGGCGTACCCCGCACTGACAGCTTCCACCGACAGCAGTGACATGGCCGTACTGCTGGGAGCCAGGATCGAGATAAGAAAGCCTCCGAGCAAGGCCCGAAGAGGCCCCTTGGCGGCCGCCTGGACAAGACTTCGAAACTTGGCCCCAAAGACACGGTCTGACCCCTTACGCAGACTGCGGATGCCGAAGAGCATCAACGCAATTCCCGAGAGGAAATTGAAGTAGCTTAGCAAGTCTGGTTGCCTCCTTCATTGGACTCGCGCAACAGGCACCCGCTACCAGTAGGGCCTCCCATGAAGACTGTTCGCTGCGACGAATGTTCGGTGTCGTTACCGCGTGATTTCAAGATGCTTTTGAATAAGTTTAAGGCGTGTAAAAGAAGCTGGTTCAGATAAGAATCAACCAGATCCGGATGGGAGCATGTTAATCGATTGAGCGTGATATCAGAACTTCTTTTAGCAGACCAACCTAAACTCCCTACCGCCAACACAAGTCTTACCGACGAGCGCAACTCATCTGGGATCGCCGTACCCTTGCTGCTTTGCGGGGTTCCGATGCCAAACAGCCGGGAGTTGCTGCCATCGGACACCGGCTGACTACAGATGGGCGGCACGATGACGACCACCCCGTGATTCGGTGAAACATGGCCAACCCAGTTCTACACCAGCGTGGTGATGTCCACGAATAGGTTCAGTCCCGACCCGCTGACGGTGACGGTGGCGCTCCGCATTTCATGCCGCTCTTAGGGAACGAGCCGTACCCTGTAGTATCGGGACGGCTTATTCGTCCCGCCATCTACATCGACGTAGTTCGTGACGACGATGCCTGAGCCCGGGATCACGAGGGTTGCGATATCCGCGAAGTTGTTGGTGGCGTAATTACCGCTCGCGTCCCCGCTCGTGACCTGCACCGCATTGGTCTGGCCGCCAGCCGTCCCCGTCATCCAAGTCAGGTTAATGTCGTTGCCTTGCCGAACGATGGACGTGATCTGGAGCACCGTCGTGCTAACAACCGCGCTCGGAGGTTGGGCCAACATAATGTGATCGTAATGGTCCAAGCCGCCAAAGCGCGAGACGGCAAGCGCGATCTGGTTGATATTGGTGAACGGCGCAGTCTGCAAAGATTTGATGCCTCCATTGGGCCTGACAACAAGGTTATTGGTTATCACAAGACCGTTGTCGGTCTCCCAAATATTCAGAACAGCAGTGGCCTGCGTGCAAATGGTGCTGTTGAATACAATGTTCGACAGTTGGACGGTGTAATACGTGTCGCGGTTCCAAGGCATGACGATGCGGCGGTTCCAGTTGGACGTAACACCAGAACTCGTACCCCAACCTGGAGCGCCATTGTGGCTATCATCAAAACCGGGCTGGTCCCAATAGATTAGATGGTCGCCTGAGTCGCTATCCACGAAGCATATTCCGAATCCTGTGGCATTCGTCCAGACAACCCGCGTATTGTTTGTTTCGTACTGCATCCCCGAGCCGACGAGTATCCAGAAGCCGTTCTTAAAACCACCGTTGCTATTATTCACATTCGTCCCGTCATAGCTCCAGCTTGATAAACGCACGTCGAACTGAAACACTCCTCCGTTTTGCGTCAGAGCATTTGTGACCGGCAGTGTCCAGAGCGCGCCCTGTTGACAGCTGTTGCTGGGAAACGCCGCGGTCTGAATGTAGCACTCCACGCCTTCATTGGTGTAGCCAACGTTGGCATAGCCGGCAGTATTGGTGGTTAGGATATTAATCAAGCTAGTTTGACGGATGATATGATCCGGCGGAGCCTGCCAACCCGGCAAACTATTCAGCGGCGTGTTGGTGGGCACCGAATCGAAATCCTGCTGCACCGCTACTGCCGGATGTGCCAGTCCGCACCACAACGCTCCAAGAACCATACAACCGAGAATCCTGCAACTCAGCTTCATGACTTCATTCTCCATTCATTTTTTTGGAAGAGCCGCTCTTGCTGCCCTACCCCGTCTTCCCGATCCATCTTCCACACAACCCCAACACTGACATGTGCGCAACGCGTCCGGTGAACTCCGGACGCGTTGCGCCAATGTCGCTATTCTCGCTTGGATTGATGACACGGACGGCGACGTCTCCGCATCATCGTCGCCACACCAAACAATCCGCTCATTGTCAACAGCGCCGTGCTTGGCTCTGGAATGAGCACAATGTTATCAATTTGGTCTACCGCGCCAATGCGCGCGTCCGCCCAGCCAATTTGGTTGATTTGGTTAAACGTGGTACCCCAGGCATTCGAGTTGCCGCCCTGACCCGTGATAATCGTGTCGAGCAGCATGGCTGAGGTCTGACTATTGAAGATCTGCAGGTGGGCAGTGGCATTGGTGGCTTGACCGGGCAAGGTGATATTCGACAATTGCACGGTGTACCACGTGTCCCGCGCCCAAGCAGTGGTGTTGGAAGCATTCCGGTAGGCCCAACTTGTCTGAGTACCTGCGGTCGCACCAAAACCGGGCAGCCAACTGGCATTCTCGGTCCCAGGGGTGTCAGTGAATACCGAATTATTGACGCCATTGTCGCCCGCAAAGAAATACACAGCGAAGGCCGTCGCATTCGTCCAGAAGAACTTGTTCGCACTCGTGCTCCATTGCATCCCGCTGCCGATATAAAGGATGGAGCTGTTTCCGCCAAACGTAGTTCCCGTACCGGCGTTCGTCATATTTGTATTACCCGTATCAGCCATCGCATAGCTTGACATGCGGATCTGCGTCGAGAAGAACCCCGGCTGGCTGTTGTTAAGGACGTTCGCGCCCGACAGCGTATCCAAGACGCCCGCTTGGGAGATCGTGCTCCCACTACCAGCGAATTTCGCCTCTAGGCCCTGAGAGCCGGCATAGCCCGCAGATCCATAACTGGGGTTGCCGCCGGGGGTGCTGACAATTTCGCTGTTCTGCCAGACCGTGTAGTTCCCGTTCCCTGAACCGCCGACGGTCGGGGAGTTCCAACCCGGTATATCTCTGGCTCCCATGCCGTTGGTATACGACTGGAAGTCCTCCGTATACGCTGCAGCCTCGCGTGCTGCAACACACCACAGCAACGAAATCGTTGCACAGATAACTACTACTCGCCGTTGTAGCTTCATCTCTTTACCCTCCACATTAGTTCCAACTCGCTTAGTTTCCCGTTCCGGTACCTACGCGCTGGTCCACACACAACGCCGTGCGACACCGAGCTTCTCTGTCCTCGCTTATATGCTTATCAGAACGTTCTGACAAGCAAAAAATGCAAATATTTTCTGGATACAGGAGATTTCGGTCACCAGCACCCATCTGTGACCCCAAAGTGAACCCTCTAACATACCACGTTTCACCGCAGACCGCAGCGAACGAGGCCATATCACATCCTTAACCGAAGACATTGTCGCCGACGCACATACGTGCCCACTCGCATTGTGGTGCGATTTGTACCCTTTGGGGGGATATATAGGTCACCAACTTACGTTTCATGACGGTGTTCTGCAGCCGGAAATGCCATTCACGCCCACCTCGAGAACACACAGCCCTCACATCCGAGCGCACCCGTCATCTCCATCACCTTCTCGACCTGCTACGGCGAATACAAAGTATGTCTGCACGACAGCAAGCCGCAACGCTGTGTTTTGAATCACTGGCCAAGGAACGTGACGATCTGACGCTGATTGGCTGCTGGGCTCACGCGAGACGTGGCTTTCACGAGGCGTTGACTGAAAGCAAACTGGCCGCATGGTTTGTGCGGCAGATCGGACTGCTGCACGCGGTGGAGAAAGAACTGCGTGAAAAAAAACGCTGGCCCGCAATTACAGGCTGCCATCCGCACAGGGCAGAGTCGGCCTATTCTGGAACGGCTGCGGCGGGCGATGGAGTTGGTGCGGCGAACGCACCTTGCCGCAAGGTCTGCTCGGCCAAGCCGTTGATTGCGCGTTGAAACGTTGGGAGGCACTGACAAGGTTTGTGGACGACGGCCTGTTGGAGATCGACAGCATCCTCATCGAGAACGACATTCGTCCCAGTGCCCTTGAAAAAAAGAACTGGTTGTTCGTTGGGCATCCGGAGGCCGGGGAACGCAGCGCCGTGATCTGCACCCTGCTGGGCAGTTGTCGGCGACATGGCATCAACCCATTTGAGTATCTAAAGGATTTGTTGACGCGTTTGCCAGCCGGCAAGATCACCGACATCCACCAGTTCACGCCATCGGCATGGGCCAGAGCAAAAGCGAAGGAGAAATTGATCGCTCTGGCAGCTCAAACAAGTCGGCAGCCGGCTGAGCTTAACCTCCCGTTTTTTGACTTCTGCTCCATTGACGGTTGTGCTCCGGTTCTTGTTGCTGCGATGGGTCGGGCTTTTCAAAACCTAGAAGGTAAACCCAACCACTTTCTCGGATTTTTGGTCATCTCGGCGACCTTCTTGATCAGTTCGCCCTTGAGGATGTAGTCTTGGTTGCCTTCGGCGAACAAACTGGTATACAAAGTACCAGGGCGGTGCGGGCAATCAGGATTTGGAGCAGCGGCATTCGTGGGCTTGTGATGGCCTTTCAGCTTCGCTTTTCGTGCGGGATGCATTTTGCGACTGGCTTTGATTGATCGTTTGGGCTGGGTCATGGCGTCCTCCTGGTTTTGCCACACACACAGCGTGGATTTTGCACACAGTCAAGGCATTAGAACTTCAGGAGCTGAATAACATCAGAGCAGGCGGGAAGCGCGGGTTCGCCAGGCAAGGCAGCGACCTACGGCATCAGCCGGACGCGGCAGTAGGGGACGGGGGCGGTGGCGGCATCGAGAGACGTGAGGAAGAGCGCAGCCGGGGATTGTTCACCGAGTCGTGAACGCGGCTTGAGTTGTTGTTTGGTTGCCGTTTCGTCCTCACGGCTGCGCTCCTAAATATCGATCCTCGCGCCTACGAACCGAGTCGCACACGGTAGTAACGACCGGGGACGTTGGTGGCTCCGCCGCTGTCGAGATAATTGGTGATGGCGTCGCCGCTGCCCGGGATGATGATGAACGGACTCAAGTCGATGAAGTTGGTCGAATAGGAACCGTCCGGCAAGCCGGCCGTCGCCTGCACCACGTTCGTTTCTCCGCCAGCCGTTGCCCAGGTCACCAGCACATCGCTACTCTGCGTCGCCACCGAAATGATGTGCAGGCTCGAGGCGCTGTTGGTCGGGTTGGTGCCTGACAGAAACTCCGCCAGGTTATTCTGGCCATCACCGTCCGGATCAGCGCTGGCCGCTGCCGCCGGGTTGGTGGTGCTGCCGAAGTACTGGATTTGCCAGGCTTGGAATGCGGTCAGGGAGGTCGCTACCGTGTAACTCTGGCTGCCCGCGCAGCAGTTGAGATCCGTGGCTTGCACGGTGAACGTGGCATTGCCCGTATTCGTCGGCGTGCCGGACAGCACCCCCGTCGTCGCATCCAGCGTAAGACCAGCCGGCAACGCGCCACTGCTCACATTAAACGTATACGGGCCGGCGCCGCCGCTGGCCGTGATTGTCTGGCTGTAGGCCGTGCCCACCGTTCCGCCCGGCAACGTGTTCGTTGACAGCGTGATCGACGGACACGACGCATTCACGGACCAGTTGTCAAAGGCCGCCAGCGGGCCGGAAGTTCGGCCGCGAATGCCCGGATAGACCGCCGTGGCCGTCGGCTGGAAGACATCGAGGATAGAACCACCGAAACTGGTCGAAGTATTGACAAGGTTCGATCCCGCACTGGTTCCGAGCGTGCCGTAATCGGTGAGCGTCATACTACCCGTGCCGGTGCCCACGCCTGAAGTGTTGTTGAATGTGACGACCCACTGGTACCAATGACTATTGACAAGGGGAACGCTGGTCATAAGATTGTTGTTCGCACTGTTGGTCGTGCCATTCTTGTAATTATAACCCAGCGCCGACAGTGCCAGACCCGATTGGTCGGACAGATAAAACGAGAGCCAGGAGCCGCTCGAACTGCTGATGAACTGACCGTTGGTGGCGGTACTGAGGCCCAGGTTAATTTGAGGAAAACTGGCGCCGGTCGTCGCCTTGATGAAGGCGGAGATCGTCATCGTTTTGCCGTTGGCGGACATGTCCCAGCCCGTGGTCTTGTACAGGGCCGTCCCTTCACTGCTGGGGGGGATCACTCCGCCACCGGCGGGCGAGCCCACGCCGGCGGCCGCATTCCACGCAAAGGCCCCACCATTACTGTTAAAATTTGCGGTGAAATCGGTATTCGTGGCGAAGTCCAGACTCACCGAGTTGGCCGCGCTGGCGGTGCCGATGGTGATCGACGCGCTGGCCGTGCAACTGTTGGCATCCTGGACGGTCACTGTGTGTGATCCGGCACCCAAGCCAGTGAACGTGTACGGCGAGGTCGCTGACGCGAACGATCCGCTGTCCAGGTTGACCTGATACGGCGCCGTCCCCCCCGAGAAGCTCGCCGTGACCGTGCCGTTCGTGGTGCCATTGCAGCCCATGTCGGTTTTGGAGAAGGAGGTGATCGTCGGCGTCGGGTTCACTGTCACCGTCGTCTGGGTCGGGCCGGACTGGCAACCGTTGCCATCAGTCACCGTGACCGCATACGTGTGATTGCCCACCGCCGGTGTGTCGGTGATCGTCTGGGTCGCGGCGAATGCGGAGGCGTCCTTGGTCCAACTGTAGCTCAAGGTGTCAATCCCGCCCGAACTGTCCGCCGTCAGATTGATCGGTGTGCCGGCGCAAATTGCCCCCGCCGGCGCTCCGCTGATACTCGCGGTAATCGCGCTGCTGCAGATCACCACCGTGTAGCTCTGGCTGCCGGAATTTGTGTTCGTATCCGTGGCCTGTATGGTGAACGTGGCACTGCCGGTATTGGTCGGAATGCCGGAGAGGGTCCCCGACGCCCCGTCCAGCATCAAACCGGCCGGCAATGCGCCGCTGCTAATAGCAAACGTGTAGGAACCTGAGCCGCCGCTGGCGGTAATCGTCTGCTGGTAAACCATGCCCACCGTCCCGCCCGGCAACGTGCTTGGCGACAGTGTGATCAGCGGCGGCAACGCAGTGATGTAATTGGGCTTCGTATTGGTGCTCACGCCCAGCGGGCCGCTGACAACCAACATCACCGTGTCGGTGCCTGCCGCGTCGTAGGTGTGCAGCACGGTGGTCTCGGTGGTGTTGCTGGTCACGCCGTCGCCGAAGCTCCAGAACCGATTGCTGATCGTGCCGCTGGAATCGTCGGTGAACGTGACCGTCAGTGGCACCAAGCCGTTGGTCGGAATGCCGGTGAAGCTGGCCGCTGGCGCCGCGGAAGTATTCACGGTGAGGCTGACGGCGCGCGTGGTGTTGCTGGTACCGTCGGTCGCGTTGGTGAAGGACACGGTGTTCGAATAGCTACCGGCTGCCAGACTGTTGGCATTGGCGTTGATCGAAATGGTGACGTTCGTGCTGTCGCCAACGGCCAATGTCCCGTTGGAGGCGGACAGGCTCACCCAAGCCTGGCCGTTGCTGGCTGACCAACTCAAGCTGCCGCTGCCGCTGTTGGTCAAGGCATACACCTGACTCGATGGGCTGAATGGCCCGCCTACATACCCGCTCGAGCTCAATCCGTTGGCTGGAGCCACCGACAGCGCGCCAACCCCGTTGATAGTCAAATTCACGCCGCGACTAGTAATACCGGCGCCGTTGGTGAGATTGGTGAAGCTAACCGTGTCTCCGTAGCTGCCGGTCGCCAGACTGTTGGCGCTGGAATTGATCGAAACGGTCACGGTCGTGCCGGCACCGGCCGCTAGCGTACCGCTGGAAGCGGACAGGCTCACCCAAGCCTGGCCGTTGCTGGCTGACCAACTCAAGCTGCCGCTGCCGCTGTTGGTCAAGGCATACACCTGACTCGATGGGCTGAATGGCCCGCCTACATACCCGCTCGAGCTCAGCGCACCGGGCGGACTGGCCCCAAGTATTCCGCTACCTGAAGCGCTGATTGTTACAGTGTAGCCTTGGCTTCCTGTGCAGTTTTTCGCATCCGTGCTTTGTACGGTGAATGTGTAGCTGCCAGCGGTTGTTGGTGTACCCGAAACCACTCCGCCTGATGATAGCGACAGACCGGTTGGCAAAGTTCCGAAGATCTTTGTGAATGTGAACGGACCTGTACCACCGCTGACCGTAATGGTCTGGCTGTATGCCGCCCCCAATGTGCCGTCAGGCAGTGTACTCGGCGATAGCATAAGCTCCTGACACCCTGCGGTCACTCGACGGAGAGATGCAAGTTGCGGACGTGCCGAGGTCACTGAAGATTCGCGTGTTACGATGTTGAACTGTTTCCAGTTTGTAAAGGCGGGGCCATCGTTCACCGGTTGGATCCAGATCGGCTGCACGACGATCGCGACGCCGTAGTTGGAATACACACCGCTGACCCAGTTCTGCACGAGCGATGTGACATCGACAAATGTATTCGTTATCCCGCTGCTGCTGCTGGCGGATCCGACTCCCACGGGTTGGGGATCATAGTCGGCGGGGCTGAATACGCCTGCCGTCCAACTCTGGGACGTACTTGGTTTGGCTTGGGAAGCGGTCGCATTCTCGCTCCAGTCGGTGTTAAGCCGATAAACGTAGAACATGACTGGGCCATTCGTGAGGGCGTTGCAAGCCAGCTGCAGCTCGCTTTGTCGCGGTGCGTTCGCCAAACCCGAAAGGTCAAACTTCAGCAACATAACGTCGTTCATCCCCGTGCCGTCTGGCTCGGTGTCAGCCACTGCCACAGTGGAACTACCATATGTATTGGTCGTCGTGCCAAGACGGATGTAGGTGTCTTGAATGTCCGGGCTGGTCACCAACAGATCAGTGGAACTTGAGTGAGTATCCTGGCCACTGAACGATTGCCAGCTGCTCAGGCTGTAATTCGTTCCGCCGACCTCGAACAGTGAGCTCGAAGCCGTCTCGTACCAGCTGTTGTAATCCGATTTCAAAGTCGTTAGGAAACCGGGGAAGGCGAACCAAATGTACATCCCAATTGCGCTACGGGTGGCATTATCATGTAAGGTCCAGTTCGACGACCAAAGTGTGTAATTCGTTCCGGTTTCCCAATCCGTCACCGATCGGGAGCCTGAAACGTTACAGGCAATGCCACCATATCCGCTGGGGTTTCCCGGTCCGGTGGAGAAAAACGCATTGTTCGTCACGGTCAACTTTTCAGCGTTTTGCAGCAGCAACGTGAAATAACCCACGGGACCGGTACGGGTGCTGACGCACTGCTGGATCCACACAGGCCCCTCGGTGGCCTCCAGTTGCAAGCCTTCTCTGAGATTGCCGTCATACACGCACCGCTCGATCAGGATGTTTTTATTGTCGTAATCCAGCCATAGCCCATAGGTGAGATTCCCCACGGCGACGCTATTTCGGAACAAGCCAGTGTGGATGTTGAGGCATTTTGAGCCGGCGATCGACCAACCGGTGAACTGGCCCCAATTCCCTCGCCAATTGTTGAAGCACGTCTGCAGATTGTCCTCGACAATGTTCTTCTCGTGATACCCAATTTCGATCCCCATTGCCCCGTTTTGGTTGGCCACACAAGCGCGTACCGTAACGCCATTGCATGCCGAAAAGCTCATCCCGCTCCAATTGTTCCAATCAAACAGGCATTGGTCGACCAGCACGTTGCTCGTATTGGAGAACTCCACGGCGGTAAGTGACGTGGGCGAGGCCGCCATCCGGAATTCCAGCCCACGGAGGACAATTCCCCCGCTGCCGAGCGAAGACGCAGTCAACAGGCTGCTACGTTGCGTCACCTCGTAGAAGGCGTTCGATGCAACTACCCCTGCGCGGTGTTGCACGTACAGCCATTGGTTGGTGTCATCCGCAAAATACGTGCCATTTGACATTGCCCCGAGCGACTCGACTTGCGTGTAAAGATTGCCATTCACCAACACGATTTCCCGCCGACGCGCGATCGTGAGCATGGTTGGCCATCCACTGGGAAGCGGCGACAAACCCCAATTAGCCGTCCAAGTATGCCGATAAAGGTTGCCCGACACCAGCGACCAACCATTCGTCCACACGTCCGCTCCCGAAATGGTCACCGTCCCGTTGGTTGCTGCGCTGACGACTATGGGTGCCGCGATGCTGCCGCTGATGCTGACACTTTCGGGATAGGTACCCGGCATGATGACGATCCTGCTGCCGATGCCTGATTGGTTCTTCGTCATGGCCGTCGTCGCGGCCTTTTGGATCGTAAGGTACGGTGCGGCAGCCGTTCCGAGGTTGGAGTCCGAGCCATTCTTCGCCACATAGATTAGATTGGTGGCGAGATTCTCAGAAACGGTCGCTCCCGGGTGTGAGGACGGGTCTGATGGATTGAACCCCAGTAAAGTCTCCTCAAAATCGGTGTAGCCATCGCCATCCGTGTCTACTTGCGCTAGACAAGCGGTGCTACCGACAGCCAGCATCATAATTACCCATATCCAACAGCGCCTGCGGAAGGTATTCATCGCTAACAATGTCGTAGGTTCAGGACGGCGGTGGCGAGTCTCACCATTGGCTCGCCGATCCGTAAACCAGCCGACGAACTTGGTGAATGTGTCACGCACGTGGTATTATCTTTCCTAGTAGGTTGCTGCTCGCTATGGTCTGTAGGCTATCAGAACGTTCTGATTATTGCAACGATAATCTGCTGGAGTCACTGCCTTCCGTAATTGTTGACACAGCCCCCGGTCGCGACTGTCGGTTCAGTTCACACCATGCACTACATTCGCCCCACTCGTTCAGAACGTGATCGGCGGTTAGTGGGATTCTCGCGCGTATGGAGCGAGCCCCTACGGGACAAGTCGCACGCGGTAGTAGCGGGCCGGGACGTTGGTGGCTCCGCCGCCATCGAGATAATTGGTGATGGCATCGCCGGTGCCCGCAATGATAATCAACGGGCTCAGGTCAAAGAAATTGGTCGAACAGGAACCGTCCGGCAAGCCGGCCGTCGCCTGCACCACGTTCGTTTCTCCGCCAGCCGTTGCCCAGGTCACCAGCACATCGCTACTCTGCGTCGCAACCGAAATGATGTGCAAGCTCGAGGCGCTGTTGGTCGGGTTGGTGCCTGACAGAAACTCCGCCAGGTTATTCTGGCCATCACCGTCCGGATCAGCGCTGGCCGCTGCCGCCGGGTTGGTGGTGCTGCCGAAGTACTGGATTTGCCAGGCTTGGAACGCTGTGAGGGCTGTAATGTAATTGAGCTGCGAATTGGTGCTGACACCGCCGGGACCGGTGACGACTAGCGTCACGCCATACGTGCCGGCGGCATAGGTGTGGGCCACGACGTTGGTTGTGACATTGGTCGTAGTGGTGTCACCGAAATCCCAAGACCGACTGGCGATGGTGCCCGTCGAGGTGTCGGTGAAGGTCACTGACAACGGCTCTGTCCCATTGGTCGGACTGCCCGTGAAACTGGCCGACGGCGGTGGCGGTGACGCGCTGCTACCGCGACTAATGGAGGTAATCTGCGGACGTTGCGATTGCGTTGAAGACTCGCGCGTCGCGATGTTGAACTGCTTCCAGTTGGGAAAGCTTGGGTCATTCACTGGCCGATCCCAAACCGGCCGGGCGATGATCGCTACTCCGTAGTTGGAAGAAGTCCCGCTGACCCACTCTTGGACCAACGCCGTGATGTCGACAATTGTGTTCAGCCCCGGCCCGCTACGCGTTCCTCCAATCCCGTACGGCTGCGGATTGTAGTCGGCAGCACTGAAGGTTCCTGCGGCCCAACCGGAGACGGACTTGGCTTGACCCGCGGTGGCATTTTCATCCCACTCGGTCGTCAACCGATACACATTAAACACCACAGACCTATTATTGAGGATAGAAGTGACCGCCAGTTGCAATTCCGCTTCCCGGGGTGTGTTTGTCAAACTCGAGAGATCGAACCTCAACAGCACGACGTCGAGCTTGCCGGTGCCATTAGACTGCGTGTCGCAAACAGCATTCGTGGCGCTGCCGTAGTTGTTTGTGGTCGCGCCCAGGTTGATGTACGTGTCTTGCACCGCCGGGTTAGTCACGAGCAGGCTGAGAAAAGCCGAATGCTTGTCTTGTCCCGTCAACGTTCGCCAGCCACTCAAGTCGTAGCTCGTGCTAACCACCTTGAACATATTCGAGGTGGCTGAGTTGTACCAAAAATTGCCATCCGAGGTCAGCGTGGTCAGGAAATTAGTCAAATTGTTAACCAAGTGCACCTCCAACTGCGTGGTAGCCAGACCGCTGAACACGGAGTCGGTGATGTTCCAAAATCGCAGTTGATTGGTGTGGATGACACCGGTTTCAAAGTCGGTTGTTACACGGGGCGGCGTGTTCACCGAGGAGCCGAGTTCTCCGCCCGTGCCTGTTCCATTCGCGTACACCACGCAATTAGACACGGTCACGTTTTCGGTACAGTTGCCCAAGAGCCCCCAATCGCCGCCGTTGCGGGCAATGACGCAATCCTGCAAGCGGATCGGGCCTTCATTGGCCTCAATAAACAACCCAAACCCACCCAACGAGATGAGGTTGGCATTCAGCGTGCAGCGCTCAAAAAGCATGGTGGCGCAGTCGCTATCGAACCACATGCCGCGCTCGGTATTGCTATAGCTAATGTAATCGCGAAAAAGCGCTCGATGGATGTGCAACAACTTGGACCCGGCGAGCGCCCAGCCGTAAAACTGACCCAAAGCTCCGCGCCAGTTATTAAAACAAGTCTGGACCCCATCGTAGACGGTACCGCTCACCTGGTACTGTTCGAATCCCTTGGTTCCGTTGTTGTCGGCGGCCATGCCTCTGAGGGTCACGTTCGAGGTCGCTCCGATGTACAGCCCGGTCCAATTGTTAAGCTCAAAGCTACAATTCTCGTACAGAACGTTTTTGCAGTTGATCATTCGCACCGCACCACTTTCCACCAGGGAGGCTGCACAACGAAAATCCATACCCCGCACGACCAAATTGGACATGACAGCACCGGTGTTATAGTTGTTCACTTCCAACAGACTTCTGCGCTGCGACACTTCGTAGAACGCGTTGCTCTGAACCACCCCGGCCAGGTGCTCCACGTTCAGTAATCGGTTGGTCTCATCTACGAAATATGTCCCGTTCGTCATCGCTCCGACCGATTCAACCTGCGTGTACAGGTTGCCATTTACGATCACAATCTCGGTCCGACGCGTAATGTTGGACAAGGTGGGCCAGCCACTGGGAACCCCGGACAGACCCCAGTTGTTCGTCCACGAATGCTGGTAAATGGTTGTCGAACCAGAGGCCAGCGACCAACCGTTTGTCCACACATCGCCGCCCGAGATCGTCGCGGTCCCGTTGGTGGCCGCTTGCAGAACAACCGGGGCATGCAGCACCCCGCCGGAGGGCATCAGCGTAACGGACTCGCGGTAGGCGCCAGGCTGGACGATGATGGTGCTGCCAATATTCAGCCCGCTGTTACCTTGGGCAACGGTTATTGCCTTCTGGATCGTGAGGAATGGTTGGCTGACGGTTCCCGGATTGCTGTCACTTCCATTCTTTGCCACATAAATCAGATTCGTGGCGTTGCTAAAGCCATTCGTGATGCAGCCCGGGTACGACGACGCGTCGTTCGGGTTTGTCCCCAAATAAAGCTCTTCCTGGTCGGTGAAGCCATCTCCATCCGTATCGACTTGGGCAAAACAGGTTGCGCCGCCGATGGTCAGCACGACAACCGCAAGTGCCCGCACGTAGAAACGTCTGAAAAAATTATTCATGGTTACGCCTCTCCGTTATCCACGCCTGAGTTCGTTCGTTCTCCGCTACAGAGCGGCCTTTCTACACCGTGAGCACAAACACCCGCCGTGCTCACTGGCCGGTTGTCAAAGGCCGCCAGCCAGATGGAAGAGCGCGCCACCTCCTTAACCCCGAAGACTTTTAGACGAGTTACAGTTATGTTGTTTGGGCCCACCTCTTTGAGCTCATATACTGTCCCATCTACAGCTCACGAATACCTCTATCAGAACGTTCTGATAATTTGCAAGCACGGAATCTCATCCCACTTCCACGACGCCGATAACGTTCTGACTAGCAGGAGCTTCGAGAGCGGCCAAGGGATCAAGCTCAAAGGCGTTCTACAGAGGTTCGACGGGAATACCGAAATTAAGTCGTGGGTGTTTGATTACCAGTACCTCTGCAAACGGAAGACCAAGTCTGAGGCACGAAGGAACGCCGGCGTCCGACACCGATTTCTTATCAAGAAGGACGAATTAACTCAGGCTCTTGCGGCTTGCGACCTCGACCCGTCTATCGTGCGTGAAGGCAAGGAGCGGCTGTTTGAGGAGCGGTACTATGATCAAGTCTTCGCGAACGCCGAACCGTGACCCATTGCGGGTTTGCAGGGCTGTGGGAGCACTAGACATCACCTGAAGACGAAGAAGTCCTCACTTGGTCGATTATCACAACGGAAGCCAACGAGTTACTCAAGCCGGTTCATGACCGAATGCCGGTGATCCTGATGCGGGAGGCAGAATCCAAGTGACTCGACCCGAAGATCCAAGAACCTGAGAAATTGCTGCCGCTATTGAAACAATACCCCTCCGATAAACTTGAATTCTACGCTGTGTCACAAGACGTAAACCCGCCAGCCATTGACAAACCGAATATCATCGAGCCGATCAAGGAGGCTGTATGAGCTTGAAGTGGGGACGACACACGTACCATGTCGAGTTGCACTATCGGTTCGACGAGTGGCTGGAAGAGTTGCGGGATCGACATCCGCACTACACGGCGGAAGAAATCCTATATGCGGCGCTGGTGTGTGGCTTGGACTGGCTGCGACGGGATGAGAGGTTGGCGAAGAAGTTGAAGAAATGGTATCATAAAAAAACTGTCCAAGTGTATTCCACGGCATGCTGACGAAGCGCACTCTCGGAAAAACAGGATTAGTCGTTTCGTCTCTCGGATTTGGCTCATCGCCCATCGGGTTTCGAGAAAGCGATCCCGCCCAAGCCGCCACACTTCTCCATCTGCTTCTTGACCTTGGGGTAAATGTGATTGATACCGGCGAATGTTATGCCGCCGCTGAGGACATGATCGGCAACGAGATCAGTCACCGCCGCGACGAGTACGTTCTCATTACGAAATGCGGTCACAAGTTTAGCGGGGCCGATGCCGAGGATTGGAGCCCGCAACTTATCCGCCAGAGTGTGGACCGGTCACTGCGAAGATTGCGTACCGAGTGCATCGATGTAATGCTGTTGCACACATGCGACATGGACATCCTGAAGAAGGGTGACGTGATGGAAGTGCTGATCAAAGCGCGCGAGCACGGGAAGCTGCGCTTCATTGGTTTCTCGGGCGACAATGCGGAGGCGGCGTATGCCGCGACTCTGCCCGACATCAGTGTCATCGAGACCTCAATCAACATCTGCGACCAGAGTAACTTCGATAGCGTTCTCGCGCCGGCCGTTGTGCGCGGCTTGGGCGTGATTGCGAAAGGGCCCATCGCAAATGCAGTCTGGCGGCCGCTGGAATCGCTGCGCGGGGTGGAAGGCGGTTACGAACGAGTACGTCCTTATGCGGAACGCTTCCGTCAGATGGGGCTGCGCTTGTCCGGTCTTGGTTTTGGCGGACCGGCTGAAAAGTCGTGGTTGGAACTTGCCTTACGTTTCGCGATTTCCATTCCCAGCGTACATACTGCCGTCGTCGGCACCAGAACTCCTAACTACATGCAGGACAATGTCATGGCAGCGGCGAAAGGACCTCTCCCAAGCACAATCGTGCAGGCACTCCGCGAAGTCTTCCGATGCGCCGAGAGGCAATGCGGAAAGAAGTGGCCGGGAATCCCCTGAACGAATAACCGTGAAAACTCCGTGAATACCGCGGCGAGCTGATGAGAGTCAATCCATGGATGAAGCGTAGTCTTTGATTGCATGCAGGTGTCAGGACAAGTGGTTAACAGGCCTTCTCCGCAGAGGTGAAGAACATGAAGATTATTGCGAATCATGCTCATTTGATGCCACCCATCGTCCCAGGCGGCTGGTGGCCCGCTGGTGACGCGACTCTGTTGCTCAAGCATCTGGATGCTTGCGGAATCGAACGCACAGTCGTGTTCCCGCCCTTTGCGTGTCAGATGAACAACAACATGGCGGAGGCCAATCGCTGGGCATTACGCGAGATCAAATCGCATGCGGATCGATTCATTCCAGCTGGGACGGTTTTCCCTCTGGCCCCTGATGTTCTGGACGTTCTGCAATTGCTTCACGATGAGGGCGTGCGGTGGTTGAAGATCCATCCCTCGGTCGATCTGCACGATGTTGCGGCTCCGGAAGCAGAGCCTTTCTACACAAAGGCCGAAGAGTTGGGGATGGTGTTGGATTATCACACCGGGCCGCACGGCACGCGACTGGCGCTGGCCAAGCCTGAGAAATTTGACGACCTTGCGTGGTCTTACCCCGAATTGAAGTTGGTGTTCGAGCATCTCGGAGGACGGGTCTACGTGGAGGAATTCATGGCGATCCTGGGCAATCACCGGGAGCAAACCTATGGGGGATTGACGAGCATCTTCGATTCGGGCGTGAATTATCTCTGGTTCTTGACGGCGGAACGTATTGAAGAGATCATCAAGGGCATCGGCGCGCGACAGTTCATTTTTGGCCTGGATTTTCCCTGGAACTCGATCTCGGCCACCCAGCGACACCTTCGAATTATTGATTCCCTAGATATTCCGCCTTCCGACAAGAATTTGATATGGGGCGGCAATCTAAGCCGTTTACTGGACCTTTGATCATGGAATGTGCGGCGTTCGGTTCATTATCGGCGTCGGGTGTGGAACACCTGTCGGTCAATCACCGAGCCGTCGAGCCGCTTGAGTTCGGCAGTCATCTCCCCCGCGCTCTTGTGGAAGGTGAACAGCATATAGCTAGCTGTGCTTTCAAAGACCTCCGATTTCGGATCACGATAGGGTGTGCCGGCCGGGGCGACGCACGTGTTGTAGTAGGTGAATCCATCCACAACGGCCCGCTCGGCGTAATAGCCAAATCCGCTGACAACGATTGTGCCGCGCCGGAACATGTCGTGCCACGCGCCGCCCTCTTGTGACCTCATCCGGTCGTTGTACTCGTTGTGCAGCGTGATGACGAACCCGGCTCGCGTCGTCGCCATCAACTCCCGATACCACTCGAACTGTGGTGACCCGCGATGGAAATCATGGCAGGCCTGCCACGTCGTCCCGAAGTCGGTGATGTGTTCGAGGTCGAGCGCGATGAACTGCACGTCGAACTCCGGTATGTCGAAGGCCCATTTCCACTGGTCGCCGGGGAGGGGGAAGAATCTCCGGTAGGCTGTCGCATCAAGATCATACACCATTTCGGGGGGTGCCTTCTTCCCGCGCGGGCGGATCTCTTTGTCGTGGTTGCCCAGCGCAGGGAGGAATGGCGTCGAGCGAAACAGCTCTGGCTGCGCGTCAATCAACGCACTGTAGCTCTTCGTGCAGTCCTTTACGCCCGCGCCGCAGAGAGCGTGCAGGCACGATATGTTGTCTCCGGCGGTCAGCAGCAGATGGGGCTGGTCGCGCTTCAGCGCATCGAGCGAGGACTTGCCGTCTGTCCAGTCGCCGACGACGGCCACGCGCAACTCGTCGGTCGGATAGGCGCGGAATGTATAGTCAGGCGATTCATTCGTTCCAGTCTGGACGGAGTAGTGATAAACGACATTGCGCAGCGGCGTCGCGATTTCGACGTGGTGCAGTGTGATGCTGTTGTGCTGCGAAACGATGCCCAAGCGCTGCGCCGTAACCCCAAAATGCACCACCGAATCACCGGGTACCGCCGTCTCCCAGTTCACGACGAGCCGGCTGGGATCGCTGGTTCTATGCGTCAGCCAAATGCGCTCGATTTGTCCCCGAGCAACTACCGGTGCGGCGAAGATGATGAACAGCGTTGGTAGTGCTCTCATAAATAACTCAGCCTTCCTGTGTGGTGGACCCACCAAACGCCCTACCGACTGCCAGTTGGTTGGCATGTTGCGCACGATTCGTCAAAACACCCTGTCGTTGTTCCCGTTTTCGAGGATCGGGTAGGCCACGGCTGTCAGGTGGGAGTTGATCCGCTTCAGGTTGGTCAGGACATCGAGATGGACCGCGCTCGTTTCGAACGATTCCTTTAGCCCCGCATGCAGACGACGGAAATGGCGGTTGCGCAGGTCGCGCTCCAGTTCGTTGATGCGATGCTTGTGACGCAATAACTGCGCCGCCAGCGTCTTGTCCTGGCTGGCGAACGCTGAAACGGCAATTTCGAAATTCTCCAGCACCTGGTGAAAGTATCCCGCCAATTCCACCCACCCTTCCTTCGAGAAATCGACCTGTAACGTGATCTTCTTTTCCGCCAATTCGACGAGGTTCTTATCAATGATATCACCGACGCTCTCGAGTTCATTGGCAAACGCCAGTAAGGCGATTTCGCGCCGCGAATCCTCGGTATTGAGCGCCTGCTCGGACATGCGTGTGATGTAGGCCTTGATTTCGTTATTGAGCAGGTCGACCTCGTCGTCTTCGTTCCGCACCTCTTCGCAAAGCCGCTCGTTGCCTTCCTTAAAACAGCGGTAGGCGTTGCGCAACATCCTCCGCACAATGTCCGCCATGTGCAGGATTTCGCGGGTCGCCTGTCCCAACGCCAGCGGCGGACTTTCCAACGCCGTGGGATCGAGATAACGCGCACCGGTTCTCTCCTCCGCGACCGCCCGGGAAGGAATCAGCTTCTCCAGCAGGCGGGACAGCCACGGCACCAAGGGGAAAAAGATGATCGCCAGCCCAAGGTTGAAAGCCGTATGGACATTGGCGATCAACTGGGTGTCGTGCGTTGCTCCCGGCAGGCTCAAGGGTTCCAGCAGCCGAACCACCCAAGGCATCAAAGGCACGATGATCGCGGCGCCGACCAGTTTTATCAGCAGGATCCCCACCGCCATACGCCGGGTGTCTATCTTGGCGAATCCCGCCACAACGGAGGTAACGCCGATGCCGATATTCGCGCCGATGACGATCGCCAGGGCCCCCTCCAAATGAATCACGCCTTGCGAACACAGCGCGATGCCGATGCCGATGGTCGTGGTGGAACTTTGGACGGTGACCTGCAGGGCAATGGCCATCAGCGCCAGCCACAATGGATGATTCTCCAACACGCGAATCAATTCGAGCATGTCCGGATCGCTCCGCACCGGTGCCACGGCGGCGGAGAGGATTTGAATGGCCAACAGCAAAAAGCCGATCCCGAACAAGGTCTGTCCAGCCCCGAGGATGTTTTGTCGCTTGCCAAAAAGATAGAGCGGGATCCCGATCGCGATAAACAGGGAATTGAACACATAAAACTTGAACGCCAGGAGTTGCACCGTAATCGTGAAGCCCACATTCGCGCTCAACATCAAGGCGAGGATCTGCTCGGGCGACGCGTAGCCCGCATTGACCGCCTCGACGGACAGCAACGCCAACGCCGTGCTGCTCGGAGCCAGGATCGAAATCAGAAGGCCGGCCCCCATGGCCCGGAGTCGCCCTTGGGTCGCCGTGTGCACAAGTTTGCGAAACTTTGCGCCAAAGACACGGTCCGACCCCTTGCGCAGACTGCGGATGCCAAAAAGCATCAACGCAATCCCGGCAAAGAAATTGAAGTAACCCAGCAAGTCCTGTTATCTCCGTTGTTCTCGTGCAGGCACCCGTGTGGATTGCTGGATGGCATGGGCGTGCCGTCGCGTCATCGCGTGGTTCTTACTCAGATGTCGCATGTGTATGTTTGTTTACCTTTGCCTGTTTGGAGAGTTTATTAGCAAGGAGAGTATTTTTCAATTGATTCATCAGAACGTTCTGAGAAACTGTTTCAAGTTCAGCCCGGAAAGGGCACAAGTTCATATGCGCAAATGGATTATCGTTCTGGCGTCTTTTCTTGCCTTCGCTCCTTCACTACTTGGAATTGATACCCTCAGCCTCACCCCCACGTTTGTTGCTGGCGATGGCCAGTTCACCAGCACGACCATCAACGGTCAGGTGGTTTGGCAGAGCACCAACAATAGCTTCTACCTGTATTTCGACGTGCCGTCGACATTCACTTTCACAACGGGAATGCCGGTGTATGTGCAGGTTGTCTATTACGACACGGGCTACGGCACACTCCGGGTGCAGTATGATTCCACGTACAGCTCTCAACTGGCGGACAAATATCACCCGGCGGAAGCGCACACCCGATCCTCCCGCGTGAATAGTCAAAGCTTTGTCACTTCGTACCAGCAACTTCTTAAGCCGCTATTCGCCAACAATGAGAATAACGGCACTGATTTTCGACTGGTAGTGTTCTCGACCACTCCGCCCCTGTCGGTGAAGAGCGTGACGATACAGAACACCCCGTTCGCGGACACGAACTTCCTGTATGTTTTAACGAAACCATGGCTCGCGCCTTACAGCGGACCAACCCAGGACTACGTCACCAACAACACCCTGAACCACAAAGTGATGGTGGGTTATCAAGGTTGGTTCCGGGCCCCCAATGATCTGTCCGACCAAGGATGGGTGCACTGGTGTCGGACCAACGACATGCAGGCCAAGGACTTCACCGTTGACATGTGGCCGGCGCTCAGTTCCGAGCGCACCAACCTCAGCGGTTTTTGGCCCGGCGTCACAGCCTTTCCCAGCAATGAACTCTTTCAGGCCCAGAATGTACTCACCAGGAGCGGCAGGCAGGCTTATCTCTTTTCCTCTACCACCAAGGAAACTGTCCGTCGTCATTTCCAATGGATGCGGCAGTACAACATGGACGGCGCATTTCTCCAGCGATTTGCGTCGCCAACAGCGAGTGGGGCTTACGGGTACGACGAATGGGTGCTCGCCCAAGTGCGGGAGGCGGCCCACCAGGAAGGCCGCATCTGGGCCATTGAATACGACATCAGTAGTTTGGTGAATAGCAATGTCGTTGACGTCATTACCAACGACTGGAAGTGGCTCTGCGACGTCGTGGGAGTCCGCGACGATTCACGTTACGCGCATGAAAACGGAAAGCCCGTGATCTTCATCTGGGGACTTCCGTTTTCTGACAGGAACATTGCCCAATCGAACGGAAATTTCATCGTCGACTGGTTCCACACCAACAGCGTGTATGGCGGTAACTATGTGATCGGCGGCGTGCCGAACACTTGGCGCTCAATGACAACGTGGCTCCCGCACTTTCAGAAATATGATGGCATCCAAGTCTGGCAGTCGACCGCTTCACAAGGTGACAAGGGGTATTCGAATGATGTGGCGCAGTGCAACACTTGGGGAATTGATTACTTTCCACATGTTTGGCCGGGATTCTCCTGGGCCAACCTCATGAAGCAAACCGGAACCACCCAACTCACACCCCGTCAAGGCGGAGCTTTCTATTGGAACCAGCTTTACTTGGCCGAAGGAAGCAGCGCCACTCGGTTGTTCATTGGCATGTTCGACGAGTACGACGAAGGCACCGCCATCATGCCGATGACCGACGATCCGCCGACGACGTCGACGAACCCAACGTACGGACGATTCATCACAAACGAGAACTACTCGGTGGATTGGTGGATGACGCTGACGAGTGAGGCGCGGGACATGCTGCTGAAACAGCGTCCCTATGTAAATACCAACTCGATGCCGACGGAAGCCAGCACCACCAACCGGGCCAACATTGGCTCCCAAGCATGGATTGACCTAGGCACCACCAACCAAAGCCACTCGCTCTACCTGATGCCGAACGCCGCCGATGGCAACACGCTGGCGGAGACGCTGGCAGGGCGCGATTGCCTCTACAACGCCAATCCCACCAATGATCATTACTTCTATTTCCATGTCGATCCGTCTTATGCCTTCCAAGCCGCAGGCGGCCTGGATGTGACGATTGATGTCGAGTATTACGACCGCAGCAACAATGTCACCCTCGACTTGCAGTACAATGGCACCAATGGTGTTTATACCGTTCATCCCAAACAAATCCAAACCCAGGGTTCGTCCGAATGGCGCACGGTCCGCTACAACATCGCGGACGCTTACTTCGGCGGCCGGCAAAACGGCGGCGCAGACTTTCGCCTCAATGTCGTCGATAATTTGGCCGTTCACCTGGATCGTATTTGGGTCACGGCGCTACCGCTGCTTGGCCTCTCCACCACCAACGCCATCGCCACCGAGTTGGGCACAAACAGCGCGAGCATTATCATTAGCCGCATCGGCGACACCAATACGGACGTCACCGCTAGGTTCACGATCGGCGGAACTGCCAGCAATGGCCAGGATTACGCAGCGCTCCCATCTTCCGTTGTGATTCCCGCGGGCGTCGGTTCAGCCACTGTCACCGTCACCCCCATCCCGAACAATATCGCCAAGGGCAATCGAACGCTCACCTTCACCCTCTTGGGCGACCTCACCTATTCGATTGGCACAACGAACAATACGAGCGTCACCATCCAGGACTATCCATTTGACTTGTGGCTGATCAACCATTTCACGGCCGCGGAACTCACCAATTCCGCCATAAACAGTGCGACTGCGGACCCGGATAATGACGGCATCCCCAACCTCATGGAGTACGCACTGAACCTCGATCCCAAGGTCGCCAATCTTAATGGCCTCCCCGTTCCATTCAACCAGGGCGGCTACCTCACGTTGTCGTTCACCCGGACGCATCCCGCGCCATTGGACTTGCTCTACATCGCCGAGGTGTCGAATGACCTAAACACGTGGTGTTCGAATTGCGTTGCCTGGCAGGTGAACGACAATGGGAATGGCACCGAGACGGTCACCGCCAGTGACATCGTACCCATCAACGGTACCTCGCAACAGTTCATGAGACTCGACGTCAAACGGCTCCAGTAGCAATCGGGCCAATGCGCCAGCGGTGGTTCGCGAACACGGACTCCCTGATTTTATGAAGTCGGTCCTGAAAAAGTGGTTTCAGGGGTGTTGCAAGCGGATAGAAGTTGGGCTGGGCAGCGCAGAGTCGCCAGTAGAGACTCCAACCACTCGAGACAAAAGAAAGCTCGCAGGAGCTTTCTCAGGTTGAACCCGCAGGCGCTCAACACCGCGTTGAGTTGATCGCCAACACGACCCTTCAGCCGATTGCGCTCCATCCGATGGTCCGACTTCAAGTGCCCAATGACCGGCTCAATCGCCGCTTGCCGATTCATCCAGCGCCGCAAACTCTTCGCCAGATGCCGGCGTTTGCGCGGCACCACGTGAATCTGCGCCGCGCCGTCCTCCACCTCGTGTCCCCGATAACCCAAGTCCACAAACGCCGTCTGCACTTTCTGACCGCCCTTTGCATGATCCCCCCATCGCCGAGCTGGCCAATCTGTGCAGTGCCTTACCCATCCCCATCTCACATCACATAGCAAATACCTCGCAGCGCCCGTAACCAGCCGAATTATCTCCTACGAAGTACGCCGTCGGCCCCGCCTCAGCCAGAGCGCAGCCAAGCCGCACCCGCTTAACAGGATCGTGGATGGCTCGGGAATCGCAGTTACATCCAAGTTCACCTGGCCCGCCGTGCTGTTATCGACCGTGGCGTTGAACCCGGCAGGAAGCGTGCCGACGTTCAACCCGTTATCTGTCAATGTTCCCGTATAGGTCATCAGCAAGTACGTCCCCGTTGTAAACCCGCCCAGATCATTGACGTTGACCGTCCCGTCTAGAATCAGACCGCCTGTGGCCGCAATTCTGATGGGATTGTTGGCCCCCGGCGTAGTCAAACCGAAGTCCAAGACCGCGGTGGGAAGCAAGGTAAGCTTGGATGTCACCAACTGGCCGCCCTGCATGGACACCACCCCTCCGTTTGTCACCGTGACGGTCGCAGTTGTCGAGGTGTTCGTGAATACACCGCCGCTGTTCACGGTCAAGTCGCCCGCGCTAACGCTGAGCGCAAACGCGGTCTTCAGCACGCCAGTGTTATTAATATTGATGGTCCCACCGCTGCCCAGAATATTTGCCGTGCTCGCGCTGCCTGTGGCCAGGGTGCCCTGGTTGATGTTCAGGGTGGTGGTGTTTCCGCTGTTGTTACTCACGACGAACGAACTGATCGTGTACGTGGAAATGTTCGTCGCGAAATTTGCGGTGTACGAAGCTGCCGTATTGTTCAGATCCGCCAGATCAGCACTGGTTGGCACCCGGACGGGAGACCCACTCCAGTTGGCGGCACTCGACCAGTTACTGCTGATGTCCGACACGTTACCAAGCCACGTCTCAGTGACCGCGTAGGCGTCTCCCCAAAAGACCCCGCCAGCCAGGAGTAATCCCATCGCCAGAAACCGCGCCCTGTTGGAGGGCGAGAGAAAACCCTGTGCCATGAAACGATTACGCGCCGGACTCGGCCAGTCCATCACACCGATTGTTGCATTGTCTTTCATCGTCGCCTCTCCTCTGTTGTTGAATTGCCAGCTCTGACAAATTCATTATCACGTGATTGTGCCGAAATTTCTGATGGGGCTTTACAGTATTGTTGCAACCCATCTGCTGGTGGTTCCCGCCTCACTCGCATACCTTCTTCCATTCCCTTACTTGAAACTCTCTCGTCCGCACGCCGTGGGACACCGAATTTCTCCGCCCACTCTTATATATGTATCAGAACGTTCTGACAAGCAAAAAATGCAAATGTTTTACTGGATATAGGAGATTTCGGTCATCAGCACCCGTCTGCGACCCCCAAAGGGAACCCTTTAACATACCTCGTTTCACTGCGGACCGCAGCGAACGAGCCCATATCACAAAATTAACTGAAGACATTTTCGCCGAAGTACATACGTGCCCACTCGCATTGTGGTCGATTTGTACCCTTTGGGGGGGCATACAGGTCACCAACTCACGTTTCAGGACGGTGTTCCGCAGGCGGAAATGCTGACGTGACTTCGTTTTTTCGAGCCGCTTGAGGTGTTAGAAAACATGCGGGCATAACAGCGAGCGCGAACGCGCTCTGATAAACTGTCGGCCCATATGCTCAACCAACATTCAACTACACCCAACCTCACTCCCACTCAACCAAAACCGCTCCTGAAGATCGCGCTGGATGTGCATCTGGCGTGGCACGTCATCGCCGTGCAGGAGGAGGGAGCCAGTCCCAAGTCGCCGCAGCGTTTCAAGCCTGCGGACTTTCTCCAGTGGATCCAGCAAAAGCTCACCGCGGGCTATCGCATCGTCACCTGCTACGAAGCCGGTCCTTTCGGGTACGATCTGCATCGGCAACTCACCGCGCTGGGCGTGACCAACTACGTCATCCGTCCCCGCAACTAGGACGACCACTCACACGCGCATCAAGACCGACCGCACCGATGCGCTCTCCATGTTGAATGCGCTGGACTGTTTCGTGGCGGGCAACCAGAAAGCGCTGGCCTTGGTGCGGGTGCCGACCGAAGCCCAGGAACGCCAGCGCACCCAGACCCGGCTGCGGCAGTCGTTGGTGCGGGATTTGAAGATGATCGCCGGACGGGCCTGGGGGCTGGCCTTGCAATATGGCTTCCGGATGAAAGGCGACTGGTATGGGAGAAGGAACTGGCCGAAGTGGCAGCGGCAGTTGCCGGCATGGTTCATCACCCTGATCACGCCCCTGCACTACAGCGCCTTGTTTCTCCACGATCAAATCAAGCAACTGACCAATCAGATTGAAGCGGCGAGTGTGCGGCCCCGGCCCAAGAGGATGGGCGGTTTGACGGAACAACTGCTGGACCGGGAGGTGGGTGATTGGCACCGATTTAACAACCGGCGGCAAGTGTCGAGTTACCTCGGGCTGTGTCCGAGTGAGAACAGTTCGGGGCCGAGACACCAGCAAGGGCACGTGACCAAGTGCGGTAACCCGCGGTTGTGCTGGGCGCTGGCGGAGATGGCGTGGCGATTGATCCGCTTTCAGCCGGAGTATCGGTTGACCAAGAAATGGAAACCAAGATTGCTGGATCCGCACACGACCAGTGGCCGGCGTAAGCAGGCGCTCGTGGCGTCAGCGCGAGGCTTCGGCATGGACTGGTGGCGGATTTGCATCGGACAGACCACACCGGAGAAACTGGGACTGAAGATGGGTGTCTGAAACAACTAGGATGAAGAACACGTTAGGACAGGTAAATGAATGTTGGCGGAGCGGTGCCGTGCTCGATTCCAGACTTGGGAGGGTCATCCTTTCCGCTGGTTAGAATGAGCCGGCTCGCTCCGTCCGCTGAAACGATCGAATAAGTTTTGTGGTGCTCAACTAGCGAGTTGACGCACGGATAGGAGTAAGAGCTTCGGTTTGAATCCGAACGCCCAGCGGACGGAGACGCAAAACGCCCAACTGGAAAAATCCGTTAGGAAAAAAACATGAAACCGTTCCTTTGAAGCCGAGCGGGCCAGGAGGCAGGCGATGAAGAGCGCTCACGCGGGCGACTCGCCTCCGCTAAGCTGCAGCTCGCGCCACCACCCCGTAAAAAATCTAAATTCCGCGCTTGACCAATTACCCCTCATAGGAGGAGGAGTCTGGGGCCATCGGGAAAAGGCACGATACATGAAAGGCGTATGTAGCTCTTACGATTCAGCGTTCGCTCATCCCGCGGGGTGAAAATCCTTATCCGCAACGAGTGCCTGCTGAATGACCAGATGCAGGAATAGTGGTCAGCGGGATTGACGTGGCTCACCGAACCATTTATCGGTCGGGCGCGACCCATGAGACTGAATCCACAAATTTTCGCAAATGAAGCCATCGCACGATGAAAGTGATCGCCCATCCTCGGTTCCAGGAACTGCTGTCCCTGATCGAGAAGACGCCGCGATTGGCCAAGCGATGGCGGGACATCGTCTTTCATTCCGTGATTCCCGACGGTGCAGATCATGTGAAAGTAGATTCACAACACGCCCCGTTCAATATCCGAGCGCTCGATACCATCAACCGTGGAGGCGATCAATGTCATCCCTTGACCGCCCCGGCTGTGAGACCGCTGATGAATTCCTTCTGGAGTAGGAGGAAGAGAACCATGGGGGGCACGACCGCCAGTAAAGTCCCGGCCATGAGAACGCCATATTCCTGATAGTACAGACCAACCATTTGGTTGAGCGCGATAGGCAACGTGAATCGTTCTCGGTTGTGAAGGATGATTTGGGGCCAGAGGAAACTGTTCCAGGTGCCCATGAACGAAATCAAACAAAACGCGCTCACCATCGGACGGGTAACCGGCAGCGCGATGTTCCAGTACAATCCGAATTCGCTGCACCCGTCGACACGGCCCGCATGGAGCAGGTCATTCGGGATGTGCCGCGATGTGCCGCATTGATTGCTGGAACAAAAACATGCCGAACGTACTTACCGCGGACGGGATGATTAGACCAAGAAAAGAGTCCATCAATCCGAGCCGGCAAATCAATTCATAAAGCGGGGCCAGCAGCACTTGTCCCGGAATCATCATGGTCGCCAGCATGATGACCATGATCACTCGCTTGCCGCGAAACTCGTATTTAGCGAACGCAAACCCACCTAGCGACGAAAGAAAGAGTTGCACTACCACTGTGGCGCTGCTCACGAATAAACTGTTCATCAGAAAGCGGAGGAACGGAATCTGGGCAAACAGCTTCCGAAAGTTGTATCCCGAGAATCGGTCGACGGGTGGGAAGAAAGTGTAGAAAAAGAAGTCCTCAGGTGATTTGACGCTCTGGGCGACCAGCCAGACCAGCGGCGTGAGCATCACGACCAGGCAGGGTACCAGAACGATATAGAGGGTTATGCGCGAGGCGATGATTTTCATCTCAAGCCTCCCTTTTCCATGTTCCCGAAAGCCAGATCTGCAGCAGCGACAGCGCCATCACAATAAGCGCGAGCGTCCAGCCGACGGCGGAGGCATACCCTAGATCACCTGTGACAAACCCATTTTGATACAGGTACATGACTATGGTCAGCCCGGAGTTGTCTGGGCCCGGCCAATTACGAGTACCATTGTTCAACATCAGATAAGCGAGCTCGAAAAGCTGGAACGACCCGATCGTGCTCAACACGACGATAACCACGGCGACCGGACGTATCCCCGGCAGCGTAACATGCAGGAACTGCTGGAACATATTCGCCCCATCCACCTGGGCGGCGTCATACAATTCGCGGTCCACCGCCTGCAACGCGGCGAGGAAGTAAATCATGTTGAATCCGACGTAGAGCCATAAGGCTGCAAGCACCAACGCCGGCATCACCAGCTTCGGGTTGAAAAGCCAGTTGGTGTCCGTTGGCTGGTTCGTCAGTGCATGGAGAACTTGGTTCACCAACCCAAATAGAGGCGCAAATACCATCGAGAACAGCAACCCGACAAACACCATTCCTACAAGGTTGGGCGTGAAAAAGGCCAAGCGAAACAGATTCCGCCCTTTGAGGAACCGGCGATTCAATAACAACGCCAGCGCCAAGCTTAACGATAATTGGACGAACAGGGAGGCCATGGCAAACACGGAGGTATTCCAGACGGCCTTGTGAAAATCCGGATCCGTTAGCAGGAACCGGAAGTTGTTCAGCCCGACGAATACGCGCACATTGGGCCCGCAGGTGATAGAGAAGGCTAGGACAAAACTCTTGATCAATGGATCGAGCCAGAACGTGAGAAAGATGAGCGCAAAGGGGGCGAGGAACACGTACGGCGCGTACCGGGTCTGCCAGTGATGATAGCGATTCGAATTCACGACACGAACTGTCATCTGCAACCTCGGGACACTCCCCTGCCTTCAGCCCCACCGTTGGTCAATCGCAGTGCATGGGTAATCCGCTGCCGCACCAACGATGATGAGTTTCTGAGTTTCATCACGCCTTTTTTCGTCAAAACGGGTTTCGCTCCATCTGGCGGCGCACATCATCTGCGGCTTGTTTCAGCCGTACACGCACAAACGCCTCAAACCCCTCTTCGCCGTGACTACTGTAATAGGAGGCGCAGGCGGAGACAACCTGTCCTAGCTTTTCCTTCGCCAATGATGTGAAGGGGCTCACGTACTGTGGTGGTACCTGTTCGGCCAGCTCGGCGTATAATTTTCCAATCGGCTGGTCGGACCAGTACGGCCTGGGCTCACGCAACACCGGCAGATCCCAGGCAGGCTTCAGAGGGGACAGAATATTCGTTTCCCGATAGCGAGCCGCCAGTTGCTGACGATCAAAGTAAAGGTACTGCGCCAGTTGCCATGCCAATTCCTTATTCCGGCAATGTTTCGTAATCCCGAGCATGGTGCCGCCCCACGTGCTCGTGCGGCGCCCGCCGCGTGTGAACGCTGGCAACGGCATCAGTGCCATTTTGCCCGCCATCTGCGGCACATTCCTCTCTATCAACCGGCTCCGCCAGTCCGGACAGATAAACGAAAGAATATAGCCGTCCTCAACCGCCCTTGTGAACGCTTGATCGGAAGCTCCCGGGTCGCTGGCAATCAAGTGGGAACCAGCGACCAGCGGAATGTACCACTTGATGGTCTCCACCGTGATTTCATTGTCCATCAACAAGTCGCCATTAGCGTCGAAATAGCCGCCACCCCGCTGAAACAAAAGCATTTCCAAATTCTGTGATGTGACGTCGGAGAACTGAATCATGTACCGGTGCCCCCGCTTGGTCACGCGCCGGCCTTCGTGGACGAAATCGTCCCAAGTCTGCAGCTTATCGGCATCGATCCCGAGTCGCTCAAAGAGGTCGCGTCGGTACGCCAACATGACTGGGTGAACATCATGCGGCAGGCCGAAAACACGCCCGCGGCTGGTATAGGGAGAAAACCGGCTCTTTACGATGCGATCCAAATAACCCGATTGCTTCAGCCAGTCGGTCAAGTCCACGAACCCCACGTCAGCCACGGGACCGCGGAAGAAAGCGCCCGCTTGCGAGATCTCCACCTCCACCAGGTCCGGCACATCCAGGCTCGCCCAGAACGCCGACTGCAGCCGGCTGGTGATAGCATCGCCATGCACCAACTCGACGTCCACCGTCACGCCGGGATGCTGCGCCTCAAAACCCGGGACTGCCTGTTTGTAGGCGTCGCAATGGACGGTGGCAAATGTCCACAGCCGGAGCGTTGCCGTGTTTTGGGGAATTGGGTGGAATAGCAGCCAGCTTCCCGAGACCAGCATCAGGACCACAATGACCATCGGCGCCAAACCAAAAGGGAAGCCATCCGCCAGCGATTGAAATCGCCACGCGACTGCAGAGAATAATCGGCTACGATCCATAAAACAAACGCTGCGCTAAACAGCCACACCCCGCTACACCTATCGAACCGACATTTCCCATGTGACCTACGCTTCGCGACCATTGCGGGTCATTCAGTCTCGTTAACCAACATCACATAATCTCTGCCAGTGCCTTCAGGCCTTTCTTACCGCTGCAAGACCGGATTCCTGACTCCGGGGGAGATGGTTTCTGCCCGCGATGGCGTTCAGCACCGATTTTCGACCGAACGCAGACAGAGCGCCGCCTCCAACACCTCTCCTTCCCGCGATCTTCGCCCAGGCACTTTGGATCGCTCGATCCCCAAACGTGTGGCCAGTCCGGGTGACGCCCAAGTGACGCATGAGACGCACGCTGATGCACGTTGGTGCGCATACTTGCCTGAGAAGCCGAATGCGGAAACCACCGTGATTTCAGCATTTCCTTGGTGGTGAGCGAGATCCATCAGCGACCGCTTGTGGGTTCAAGTCCCATCAGGAAACAGCGATTTCCTTGGCTTTTTGCACTATTCCGGAGTCCGCGTGACGCCCGGGTGACGCTCCGTCTCATTCAATTTCCCTCGTATTCAAGCCCAAAACAACGTCCGGCAGCAGCGCCCAGAAGCGCATGGCTTCCTTCTCCGGGACGAATGCCACGTAGTGCTTGTTGAGAATCCCCAAGCCGCCGATATGACCCATCTGGCGTGCCGTCTCCCCCGGGTTCTTGAAGGCGGCCGCGTGGTTGGTCGCGTAGGTATGGCGGAGCACGTCGTTGGGCCACTCATGAATGCCCGATGCAGTCCGAGCCTGACGGAGCCGATCCATGAAATCAGCCCCCTCCGCGATCGGACCGGATTCCTTTCGACATCTTGCCAACCACGCCAGCAACGTATCGAGGATCGCGACTTCCCGACGTCGGTGAATCTTCGATGCGCTGCCCTGTATGACGACGACCCTGTCGTGCACGTGAACATTCGACCAATCCAGTCGCTGCAGTTCCTGGGGTCGAATGCCGGCGAACACGGCCAGCACCACATATCCCAAGACACCGCATTTCTCCGCCGCGATAAGCAGTCTTCTCACCTGCTCCACCGTCAGAATCTCCGGCTCCTTGTCCTCCAGATGGGGTATGGGAAGACGGCTTGCCATGTTCTTGAGGGCCCAGTCGTTTTCAATGGCAAAGCTGTACAATTGCGACGCCATTGCCCGCCGATTGCGGCGTGTCTTCGGCTTCGTATCAAGCCTTAAGCAGAATTCGACGAGTTCCTGTTTTCGAATGTCGGTGATCTTGCGTTGACCAAATTTCCTTTTGAATTCACCGAGGAAAGTCCGCAGGGTTCTGACCGTGTCCGGTCGTGCGCCGGAAGCTTCCACCTCAGCCAGCAACTCGTCGGCAATCTCGGCGACTGGCGGCGTTCGCAGGAATGGAATGATCTCCTCGATATAATGTCGATATGCATCGTGCAAGCTCAGACCACATGTCACCAGCAGATCGTGAAGACGCTTGGCGGCGGCCCATGCGTCAGATGTCAACGTCAGAGGCGCGACTCCGTGTTTCTCGCGCAGCCGGCCGATTCGTCGGGCGAACTTGTCTGCCTTGCTGCGTGTTGGAAATGTCCGCCTGACGCGTTTGCCATGGATCACCCCCAAGTCCACGACATGACTCACCTTCCCCGATTTGTACTGACGCTCATATATGTATGGCCATCGTTTTTGACGTCTCACCGCGTAGTCCTTCCACGCCACGGTTGTGTAGCGCGAAAGGTGTTTCTTCACTGCCAACGTGATCTCCTTCCAACTGGATGAATTTCGCAGTGACCGGCCGTGTAGCCGGCCGGCTAAGAACTTGGCTCCTGCCGCCCGCTCGCGTCGACGCGACACCCCAGGGGTGATGTGGAACACGTAAGCGCCCACCGCTTGACGAGCCAACCAACTGCGCTTGACGCAGATGGAAGATAGAGGTGACTGGGTGGATCAGGATTGGACTGCGGTCAGATTGAGACGCTCACGACGCTCTCTCCAATCTGGCAGACATTTGTCCATTAACCGGTAGAAGCTCGGACCATGATTGTGAACCCTGAGGTGGCAGAGTTCATGAAGGATCAGATAGTCGATGCATGGTATCGGAAGCCGAATAAGCAACGGGTTCAGAACAATCGAGCCATTCTTTCGGCAACTGCCCCACCTTGTTTTCATCTTGCGCGTACTCACACAGGGGAGCGGTATGCCTTGATGTTTGACGCGATCGTGACACGCTTTCAATCGCCGCTCGAATATGTCTAGAGCGTGTTCGTCATACCATGATTCAACGATTCGGCGAGCCCGGTTCGTATCGCTACCATCGCTTGCAACGACCCATAGGAAACCACCTTGCAATTTCACCGATTCAGGCACTCCGCGCCTTACACGAAGCCGATACTGCTTGCCGAGGTACCGATGTGTTTCGCCGCTCACATATCGCCGTGGCGACGGCAGTGGATGATATTTCTCAAACCGCATGCGTTGCCTGGCAATCCAGCGCGACCTTTTCCTCACTGCGCGTTCAACATCATCAAGGGATCGGTCCTTTGGCGCGTCCACGGCAACGCGCCGATCCGGGAAAACCGTAATCCTTAAATGCCTTCTTGCCGAGTAGGTAAGCGAGTAAGGGATTGAGTTTGTCCCAAATTGAAGAATTCGCCTTTCTGCAGTCACGGCTTCACCCGAATCGCGACATCCAGACAGCGATCCATAATCTGGTCCATCTCGTCAAAACCAAGATCCAGCCCATACCTGCCCTTGAGTTCAAAAAAATAGTCCTCGATCGCAGTACGCATCTTATTCTGTTGATCACGGTTCGTTGCCCAGTCGCGGATATACAACTCCGAGATGATACTTTCGATTTTTAGTGAAGTGGAAGCCGCGATGGCCTTCAGATCCATTGAACCGCCCTCGTGTGGCTTCAACACCTCACTGATCACGCCATAATAACGACGGGCCATGTCATGGTTCTTCAACGCGGGGGGAACTCCCTCATCTGTTCGGTTTAATACTGCGCGCTCGATCTCCTGTGTTTTTTTTAGATACTCCACTTCTGCCAGGCGATGGGCGCGAAAAGCGGCGATCACCTCTTCCAACATCTCGGAAAACCGCTTGTAGAAGGCGGGGTCTTCGTCCATTCGTTGGTGAATGACGCGTTTCACGTTGTAGGCGATTGTATCCGCCATCGATGCATCACCGGTCGCTGCGGCCACGGCTTCGCGCCGCTGCTCTTTATTGAAGAGGTCGACCGCTCCGGTGATTTTTTCCACCTCGCCGGTTCCAACGTGTGTGTCGATGAGTTTCTTGATCTTGGGTTCGTACTCCGAGTAGTCGATTACCTCGGCATAGCGTCGACGGACCGACGCCCGCAATTCGGCAAAAAATTTCAAGTCCGCCTTATACGTTTTCACCGTCTTGTCGGGCGTGCCTTCCAGGAATGAAATCGACGACATTGCCAATCCGAGTAACCGGGCAAATGCGGCGAACTTCTCATAAAACCGCAACCGTAGTTCGTCATCTGCGAGCAGCCGTTCGTACTGCTCGCGGTCGCGCGTGTTCTTGACGGCCTTGAAGCAGTCCCACAATTCCGAATGCTTCTGCGGGAGCTTGGCGTACTCGGCCCGAATATCTGTAATCGTTCCCTCGACATCGTGTTTATCGAACTCGGACAGATCGGAATAGAGGCTAAGGGCTTGATCGAGTTCTTCAAGCACTCCGCGGTAGTCGATGATGAATCCAAAATCCTTGCCGTCATGCAGACGATTCACGCGGGCGATGGCTTGCAAGAGGGTATGGCCAGTCAGTTTTCGCGTCAAATACATTACGGTGTTGCGTGGCGCGTCGAAACCGGTCAACAGTTTGTCCACCACAATCAGGATTTCCGGCTCGTCGCCGTGCTTGAAAGCGTTGATGAGGATCTTATTATATTGTTCTTCCGAGCTGTACTTCTTCTTGACGGTTTCCCAAAACTGGACGACTTCCTTCTTATTCGTCTCATCCACGTCTGTCTCGCCTTCGCGCGTGTCCGGCGCCGAGATCAGTACGTCAGCTTTCACCAGTCCGAACTCATCCAGAAACCGTTTATACAACAACGCCGCGGCCTTATCGGGCGCGACAAGTTGCGCTTTGAAGCCGGTGCCCTTCCAATAATTTTCGTAGTGGGCACTCACATCCCAGGCGATCATACGGACTTTCTGCTCCGCTTTATTCAACTGGTCCGCCGTTGAGAACTTTCTCTTCAAGTCGGCCGTCTGTTCCTTCGTCAGTCCGCGTGTCAACTTCTCAAACCAACTGTCAATCTGCTCCTTTTCGATTGTTTGCGGAACATGGCGGCCTTCGTAGATCAATGGCACAATGGCTTTGTCGGCGACAGCGTCGGAAATTGTGTACGCAGGGTCGATCAGCCCACCGAACTGGACGTACGTATCACGATCCTTTTTCATGATCGGCGTGCCCGTGAAGGCGATGAAGCACGCCTGCTTCATGCTCCGACGCATCTTCGTGTGACGATTCCGGTATTGCCCGCGGTGTCCTTCATCCACCAGCACGAAAGTGTTCTCGTCGAGATTTTCGATCTTCAAGCCCGCTGCCGCTTCAAACTTGTCGATGACCGTCGTGACGATGTGTTTTTTGTGGTCCTGCAGTAGTTCCACGAGATGCTTGCCGGTCTTGGCCCGTTCTACTTCCTCACCACAATGCTTGAACGTGTTGTAAATCTGATCGTCCAGATCAATACGGTCGGTCACCAGTATGATTTTGGGAGTAAGAATCTCTCGATCCAATGCCAGGCACTTGGCCAGCATCACCATCGTTAACGATTTCCCGCTGCCTTGTGTATGCCAGACGACGCCGCCCAGCCGCGCCCCATCCTTCGTCCTGGTGCGGATGCGCTCAAGGATGCTCCTCACACAGAAGTATTGTTGGTAACGAGCGATCTTCTTCTCCCCGGCGTCATACAGAATGAAACGGTACGCCAGTTCGAGGAGCCGGCCCGGTCGACACAACGCATAAATCGCCCGGTCTTGGTCTGTCACCTCGCGAGGACCTTCCTTCTGCATTGCCTCCAGGTGAGGCAGGACGTACTTTGCCCGGTCTTCACGGACGAACAGCCTCGCCCTTTGCTCACCGGTCAAGGGGGCATTGATCGCCCGTGCAACCTCTTCTTCCAGTCCCGGTTCTTTCCAGACCGACCAGAACTTCTCCGCCGTGCCAACCGTGCCGTACTTGGCCTGGTTCACGGAAACTGCCATTAGCATCTGGCAGTATGCGAATAGACGTGGGATCCCGTCGTCCTTCTGATTACGGATATGCTGGCTGATCGCTTGTCCAATCGGGTCTTTGCCAGGGCTAACCTCTGTTTTCTTGCACTCGATGACCACAAAGGGGATGCCGTTTACGAATAGCACGATGTCAGGACGGTAATGTTCCCTGCTGCTGGTGCGCTCGACGGCGAACTCCTCCGTGACGTGATAGACGTTGTTCTCCGAGTGCTCCCAGTCGATGTACCGAAACGTGAAACTTTTGGTGTCACCGAGGATGGTCTGTGGCAACGCTTTTCCGAGACAAAGCAGATCGTAGACTTTCTCGTTCGTCCGGACCAGTCCATCGTAGATGAATTCCTTCAGTGCGTTGATGCCCGTAGCGATGTTGTTTTCGCTGAAGGGGTAGACGTTTCCCTTGAACTCGATGTGATTGATCTTGCGGAGTTGCTTTTCCAGGATGCCGTCGAGAATGACGCCACTCGTGCGCCCACCACGCAAATCGATTGCCTCCTCCGGCGACACATATTCCCAAGCCATATTCTGCAATAGCAGCAGGGCTGGAATCTGCGAACTGGGGTCTTCCCGATGGAGCGGGCGGGGGCTCATACGTTTGCGTCCCAGACATGCGCTGACGCTGCGTCAAAGAAAGAGATGTTCACTGGTCGTCTTGGGTTTCTTCGTTTGGAAATCAATTTCGCGCGTTTGATAATCGCTTCGTTGCTCTGCTTTGTTGGATCTCCATAAAGACCCACTAGAATATCCGAGGTCTTCCCACGTTCGAGCAACTTCAAGATGTGTTCGTCATTCTCCGACATCGAGAGCCCATAGATAATCAGCGCTCCTTGAATCTTGGCAAAGCTTCGAAACGAACGATTGAGAAGTCCGCTATGCTGGATTCGGGTCAGCTTCTCGGTAGATGAACCCTCCGAGACGAACAGAGGGAACTTGTTCATCTTCAGCGCCTCGCGAATCTGGTCGATCAGCGCAACACCCGTATTAACCCAAGTGAACTTCTGAATCTCTGCTCCGGCATCGAAGATGTGTAGTGCTCCATGCAAATAATGGACGTTCTGTGTATCTGTCTTATCCACTTCCCACGTTACGTAGCCGGCCGGCCCATCCTCCGGTTGCCGGAATCCATCGTCGTGGGTAATCACCGGCGCCAATTCCTCCTGCATCAGCGTCCAATAAAGCAGCAAATCGTAATTCAGTGTGTAGATGGACTCGAAATGATTGAGGAATTTTTTGCACGACTTGTACTGCTTAACGGAAATATCCCCAGGGCGGTCCGGATGGTTACCCGCGATTGTCTCCGCTAAAATCTCTCGAAGCGCATCAGCATCTTCAGCCAATTTTGCGATCAACTTTGCCCTTTTTGGCGCATAAGCCTCAACGAGTGCGGCTGCCTGCCTCAGCGCTCGCATAACCCACTCAAAATCTGTCGTTTTCAAGATATCAAACGCCGAAAGGATTCTTTTTGGCATCCCTTCCTTAGCCTGATCGTAGAGCGCAGTGTAAGCGAATACATCATCCCGACAGGCGCGACTGAAGCCATTTCCGAGAAGCAGGTGCTTATGTTTGACACCCTCTATGGATTGCAGGGCTTCCTTGAACGACAGGATCTTAGCCATGCGCCACCCCTTTCACCCGCACTTTGCCGGTCAGCAGTTGTTGCATCAGGCCTTTTTTCTGATTGCGCAGGGCGGCACCTTCGCCCACGAGCAAACTGATTTCCTGGTCTAGTGCGCGGAAGACTGAAGCGATTCTCCTTTGCTCCTCAATTGGTGGCAGCGACACTTTAATCCGCGCGAAGTTCGGGAATTTCAGATTCAGTGTGTCCTTAACCAGGCCCTGAGAATGACTGTGAAACAGGTAGATAACAGGCCGGGACTTGAACAGGTAGCCCGCATAGTAACGATCAATGCCATCTCGCGGGACGCAGACCGTATAGGCGGGGCTGACGATGCCTTCGACCTCCGATACGCCCGACACGCCCTGCCACATTCGCATCGTGTTGTAACCAATATCGCCGGGCGCGATCCGCAGGTACCGGCTTTTGTCCTCGGACGATGTATCGTTCCGGTCAAGCTCATTGCGCGGAATGACACCCCGGTCGGACGTGATCGCCACCAGTGGGAGGTCCGTGCGATTGATTTCGGTGCGCTCCGTGAAAACATCGCCAAGATGAACCGTGCGCCACTCTTTGCCTTTGAACTTCGGGAAGCGCTTCTGACCGGTGAGGAGTTGCTGCATGAGGGCTTGCTTGCGTTGCCGTTTCGCCGCCAGCAGGTTCTCCAGCACCGTTGACGCTCGATCCCACGTCCCCAAGACTGCCGCAATCTGTTGTTGCTCACGCAACGGAGGAATTAGCACTGGGAACTGCTTGAGTTGCGTCGAATTAATGCTCGCCAAGTTTGTTGTTTGCTTGGCGCAACTGAGGAAATAACGGCGCCCGTAAGGCCCGGCTGTTAGGAGAGCGAAGAAGCGCGGCAAAAGTACATTCGGCTTTGTTCGCACGACGAACACGTGGTTTTGATGGAGGCAAGGCTCGATTTGCCCTTCCCACAAGTGGCCCCGTCCGAGCTTATCAAGGTCGCCTCCTTCGGTCAGAAGAACGTCGTTCTTTCGCAGGCTGTAGCGATTAATCTCGGACCGCTCGACTGTGATTGTTTTTATCTCAGCCAAATCGAAATAGCCGTCCTGCACGTTGGCGACGCGCAAGTACGGCAACACTGCGGGATTCTTGATGCCCTTCTTCCCTTTAGCCAAGCCGGTTTGAACGATCGCGACGTGATCCAATTTCGACACACCCCAATCGACAGGAATTTCCCCGAACTGCGTCTTCTTCGTCTTGCGGCTGGCATGGAGAGTGGGCGCGTCCATGGTTAGCCAAGAAGCCTGGTGATGTCGTCCAAGAACACCGGTAGGTATTTCTCGCCGAGATATTGGCGGTCATCGGACAACCCCCTATCGAATCCGGCGCGTTCGATAGACGGGCGCACTTCGACCATCAGCTGCCGCAGTTCCGACGATTGGAGCAACGGATCGAGCGTCGACAGTTGTCGGTCACTTACTTTGAGCCAGATGCGTTCCAGCGCGCTGAATAAGGGCGGCCAGGTAACCCATCTCGGAGACGGATCGGGGCGGTTCAACAGCGTTGCCCAGTGCTCGTGCTTGAGCCAATAATGCTTCTCGCGGCCGGAAGTTCGCAACTGAATGACGCCCGACTGGCTCATGTCCACCAACGTGTTCTGGACGGCCCGCTCGAAGTAGTACGCGTCCTGGGCGATTTGCGACGGGTGCGCCGAATCGTGCGTTAATAGATAGAGGACGACTTCACACCGGCTATTCACGCCAAGCAGCGCCCGAAGTTGCAGGGTGAGGTTCGTCCGTTCCGTCGGCCGGAACTTCTGGGAGTAGCCGCGCAGGCGCAGTGGTCCGCGCTTGAAACCGTACTGCAAGAATTGCGGCTCAGGCTCGCCCACGACTGGTAGCGGGTGGCCGTCCTCTTGGAAAAACAACGGCTCCGGCTTTGTGGAGCGTCTGGAATGCTCGGCCAATAGTTTCCATTTGGCGACGCCGGTGCCTTTGCTCATTTGTCCCGCGATGGCGGCCAGCACGCTGGCGCCAGCGAATTTCTCTTTCCCAAGGATCCGTTTGAGACGGAGAATGTTGATGAACCGGCCATTCTCCTGGAGCCAATCGAGCACTTCGTCGAACACACGAGGATCGTGACGGCCAATGGTGCATGTGAACAAGAGTAGTGGCTCGGGGTCGATCACCCAGGTGTCTTCGCCTGCTGAGTGGCCGGCCACTCCCAGGGCCGACCACTGCCGCCAGATGAAGTTCAGCAAAAGCCCTCGGTATTGTTGTTTAAATTCTTTGAGCGACTGATTCATGGCCGAGTTCTCTGAGAGTCTCCTTCAAGACCATTTTGAAATTATCGGAAACGTCGTGCGTCATTGCCCAACGGGCAGCGGATTCGAGTTCAGCGTCGGCAGGTTTGAGGGCGCGGAGGTCGGCCACATGAACGCCGCCTTGTTGATCGGCAACAGCGTAGAGTTTGAAATGAATCTGGTCGAGTCGCCCAATGAAATGGACCGTCAGGCGAGATCCAAACTTTCGTGGCGTGAGCCGGGCGACGAATCCGTCCGGGAGCCCCATCTGATACAACCCGCCATCGCCGCTACTGGGCCCATTGTTGAGCCAGTTGTCAAACAATCCAAGGTCGCGCGCGACTTGGTCGGCTTGTTCAAGAAGGACCGCTGGCAATGGAGCCGGGCTGAGAAGCTCGTTGTGTGCATTGATTAGTGCTACAATGTCTACATCCTTTGTAGTGCCTTGCCGAAGATTGGTAGCAATGAGAGCGGTGCCGCCACAAACAACAAGTTGCAGCGGGTCGCTCTGGATCAGGTCAAGACGCTGCGAAAGCAACCTTAGGGCTTTCTCTATGACGTCTAATGTAAGCATATTCGGCATATTGTTACTTATTTCGCGTATATCACGTACAATACATAGCATTATCTATGTTATTTCGCAAATCCAAGTTCAGCGAGATGTCTAGTCATCTCCTTGCGCACTTCGGCAAGTTCCTTCTCCAAATCATCGATTTCTCGTTGCACTGCAATAACATCCACTTCTGTCTCCTGCTCAAAAGTGTCCACGTACCGCGGGATGTTGAGATTGAAATCGTTCTCGCGGATTTCGGCGAGCGTGGCCCGGTAGGCGTACTTCTCGACGGTCTTGAACACCCGGACGGTGCTGATGATCTTATCGATGTCTTGCGCGCGCAGTTTGTTCTGGTTCTTGCCGTCCTCGAATTCGCGGCTGGCATCCACGAACAGTGTATCCGTAGTCTTCTTACCCTTGTTGAAGAGTAGGACCGCAACGGGAATACCGGTTCCGAAGAACAAATTGGCCGGCAATCCGATGGCCGCCTCCAGCAGGTTCTCTTCAATGAGCTTTTGCCGGATCTTGCCTTCGGCGCCGGCGCGAAACAGCACCCCGTGCGGCGCGACCACAGCGACCCGGCCGTCGCCTTCCACAGCCGTCTCGATCATATGGCTGATGAACGCATAGTCAGCTTTGGATTTTGGCGGGACGCCGCGCCAAAAGCGATTGAACTTGTCGCCCGAGGCATCTTCCGCACCCCATTTGTCGAGAGAGAATGGAGGATTGGCCACGACCACGTTGAATTTCATCAGTGCGTCATTCTCAATGAGCTTCGGGTTGTTCAACGTATCGCCCCATTCAATACGGGCGCTGTCGCGTTCGTGAAGGAACATATTCATCCGGCAAAGCGCCCATGTACTGCCGTTCATCTCCTGGCCGTACAGAGAGCAGTTCCCATCCGGCACCTCGTTCGCCACCTTGAGTAAGAGTGAACCAGAACCGCAAGCTGGATCGCCGATACGATCTCCCGGTTTTGGCCGAACCAGTTTCGCCAGTAGAATAGACACATAGGCGGGGGTATAAAACTCCCCGGCCTTTTTCCCGGCATCGGCAGCGAAATTGCCGATTAGGTATTCGTACGTGTTGCCAAGGATATCGAGGTGGCCGACGTGATCCTTGCGGAAGTTAAGTTCGTCCCGGTGGAAGTCCTCCAGCAGGCTTTTTAAGCAGCGGTTGCGTTCACGGGTCTGACCCAGGAATGGCTCGCTGTTGAAATCTATGTTGCGGAAGACGTTTTCCAGCTTCTCCTTGTTCGCTTCTTCAATGCGCTCCAAGGTGATGTTGATCAATTCGCCGATGTTGGTCCGATCACGGCGCTCGTACAGGCTGTAATAGGTGGCGGGGAAACGATCAACAATTTTCTTGGAGTTCTGATCGTCCCGGAGGATCACCTCTGGTACGATGAACCGCTCGCGACTAAGCGCCCGCTCGACCCGCTCTTTGTCGTCGTCGTAACGTCGCTCGTATTCTTCCTTCTTGTCCAACCACAGGTCGGACAGATACTTCAAGAACAACATTGTCAATATGTAGTCCTTGTAGTTGGCCGGATCGAGCGTGCCCCGGAATGTATCACACGCCGCCCATGCAGCCCGGTTGATTTGATCTTGGGAAATAGTGCCACTCATATTTAGACTCCTTTCGAAATTCGCTTGTGTCCTCCGGCAACGTCGATGCATAACCCGTTAAGCAGTTCCATCCGCTTCACACGGAGCCGTTCGAGGAGATTCTGCTCCCGCAACCCCAGTTGATGCAACGCAGCAATCTGCTGCTGAACTTTCAGTGGCGGGACCGGTACAGGTAGATGCAGCAGATCATCGACGAGGATCATCCGCACGTAACTTCCAGAGGCGCGCTCACTGAAGTACTGCTGCGCGGTCGGCTGGTTGATGTACCAGGCTACATACCGGGGCAACAGGCGATCCCCCTTAACCTGAATCACGAAGAACTGGGCGCCGACAACGACTTGTTCCATCTCGACCTCGCTCACGGCTGCTCGATTGCGCGCGCCGCGCGCGCAGAAGAGAATGTCCCCGTGTTTCAAAAAATAGCGGTCCGATACTGGCGGCAAGTTCATGGTCGCCAGATTCGCGGTGTCCAATGCGGCGTCCGCCGTCACGTCTTTGATTTGCAACACTCGATACCTGACCGTGGGTACGCCCTTCTCCGGTTTGCGAACCGTGTATCCCGCTCGGACTTCCGCGATCTCTCCAAGATTCTTCATTTTTTAAACTTTCGGCTTGGCGACCGCCGACGGGAATCGGCGGTCGCCTAGGGTCTCATCTTACTGACCCACCTCGTTGCAGGGCCAATCGTACGCCGCCAGGAGGTCGGCTTCGATCTCGAGGCGTTTCGTCTCGCTCTCTTCTAGCAGTATGCCAATGCAATTGGCGCCATGCCGCTCCCAACAGTCGGCCTTGTGATGGTTGTTGAAACGTTCAGCCAGGTTTCCAGTATGTCCAATGTAGATAAGCGAATGCGTCCCCCCACCGCGGGTCGCCGTCCGCTTGGTGATGATATAGACACCGCCAAGGGCTCGGAATTCCGTCTCCCAAGGGTACATCTGGAACGTGTACTTTGTTCCAGATTTCCCGGTTAATGTTAGGTCTTCGATTTTACTCATGCTTCTGTTCTCCAAGTGACTGGCGACCGTAGCCGATCGCCAATCCGTTCTTGTCATACGGCCACGCATGAGCTAAAGTCCCATTGTTCACACGGGTCAGCTCTGCTGGCCTTGTTTAAGCCCAGCGTAAGGCGGCTACGCCAAGCGCTGGGCTTTTTACATCATGAGTCATAGTATTGCATTTTTTAGCTGAATAGTCAATTAAAAAATGCAGTAGTCATGCTCATGCTGTGCGAACGGGCCCAAGGCTCTTTTGATTTACCGTCGTTTGTTATTAGATGACCGACTGGGGTCAAACGGCTCGCGTTGGTAACTGCGGACGGCTTTTATGCCAATGCAAGAAGGGCGCGCCGCTGGCAGGACCAAGGACAGACATCGGGGCGGTTCCTGGGGCCTTGCCGCTGTCGGCCGTCGCATTCAATTCCTAGAAGAGTTTCGCGATGCCTTCGGTGTGCCTGTCAGCGACTCAGAATCACGATTTCTCCAGTTCGTGGCATGACAACCTGAATGAACTGGTGGGCAAGCATGTGCGGCCAAAGATGGGCGGCCTGTGTGTGGATGGGTATCAATGTTCGCGGTGCGATACGCTGCACGAATTCTTTTAGTTCATTGCCTCCAGCGTGGCCGGACGCATGATAGCCGCGCTGGACGTCCATGGCCACGACCCGGCCGTCAGCGTCGCGCCGGGGTTCCAGTCCGACGACGGTCAGCCCTAAGTACTGCGCCCAATTCCACAAGCGGACCAGATCGACTTGTTGTTCATCGTCATAGGCGGGACTATTTGAGAAAATGTACACACCGCTAAGCTGACGGCCAACGAGGTATTCCAAGTCGAGCAAATCAGCCATGTCCGTCAAGCTGAATGCCAGGATGTAATCGCCAAAGTGTTGCCGAACTTCATCTGGTGACACGACGCGATCTGAGTACCGCGCCCGCACTGCGGCCTCGTACTTCCGATAGACGGCCTTCGGGTCATCGTAGATTCCTATGTGTGTCGGCGCCATCAGATCATTCGAGTCTGGATCGGCCAAATGCGCGGCTCTCAGCAAATAGGCATCCTTGGGTTGCACGAGTAGGCGACGTCCGGTTTGTTCTGCAATCCGCGCGAAGATCTCAAACCGCGCGATGTTACGAGGTGCGAAATCCGCCACAGCTAATTTGCCTGCCGCATTCTGCACCACACGCAAGCAGTTCTCGTACACTTGTGCTTCGGTTGTTGCATTAGGTTCAGTCAATCGGGTGCCCTCGCACAACAATGCGACCGGTTTGAGCCCTGCCAATTCCTCGGCTGCCTGCCACGTCAGCGGGCCAAGCTGGCCATGGAACCGGATATCGCCGCTGTACCCCACCCACCCCGCGTCCGTCTCAATTGCAAACATGGCTCCCCCTGGGATTGAATGGTCCACAGGCCACCAACGAATTCGCCACGGACCGACGTGCCCATCAAACGCATGACAGGGAGCGACCACTAGCTCGCGTCCCTTACTGCCGGACGCATCCCAAAACGATTGCGCCGTGGCGAGCGGATCATCGACAGATTCACCGCCGGGCACCCCATCTAGGAACCGCCACGGACGGCGTTGACTGGGTGCACCACGATCGGTGTGCAGGACACCGCCGCCATTCACAGCGGCAGGCTGAAGATAGGCCGCGCCGGATCCGCCCCCAACGTCTTGTAGCACCTTGCTAATGAATGCGGTTGTGCACGTGCCGGCCAGGGGAATCTCCGCCGCGACATATTCCAAGTCAGCAATGTGATCGAGATGCGCATGGCTCACCAAGATCGCATCGACGGCCAGACCATCACGACGCAGGTCCCGATATGCCACCGGGAATTTCTCCTGCCAATGCCGCCAAAACATTTCTTTATCGCGCGCGCCCATAACTGGGACGAGGTCGTCACGGAGCAATCCGCGGAGCGGGGGCACCAATCCTAACGACAACGGGTCAAGCAAACCGCGTCCAGCACGTTTGGTGAGAAACACCCCGTCGAAGTAATCGCCGGTTCGGCCAAACGACATACCGAAGTCCAGCATCAGACGCTTCCCGCCATCTTCGATTAGCATCTTGTTCCCGCCGATTTCACCGGCGCCCCCGAAGCACGTGATGGTCACGCTCATCGCGCATCCTGCAGGAAACCAGCAAGCTCCCCGTTGCTGTTGTCGATGTGATTCTTCCGGGCAGCCAGAAACCGGGACGACAGGAGAGCGAAGGCTTGGTGCAGGTGCGGGATTGGGAAGTATTCATGCCGGAACTGATCGACGCTCATACGACACCTTCCAGATCTTCGGTCAGGATGTGCTGCACCAGCGAGCTGTGGAACCGGAAGCGGAGCAGATCATTCGTCTCCACCGTCATCCCAAAGTGCCGGTGCCGGAAACAATTGACCATCCGGTCGTAGTCTTTCGGATCCAGCTTCTCTAGCACCTCGGCAAACACCGCGATGTTCTTGCGCACCAACAGCTCGCCCACCAGGTTCACGAAGAAGCTCGTTTGCGCGGTCGGGGTACGCGCCATCACGGTGCGACTCAGCCCGAAGTCCCGCATAGGTACTGTGAACGTGAGATCACCGTCGGGACTTATCCCTTCGTACGTGATCGTCGCGTTGGCCTTCACCACCCGCACCAACAACGCGCTGGGGAACCCGACGGTCTGGCAGCGATGATTGCTGACTTCACTCGACGACATAGCGACCGTCCTTCCATCGAACGTGGACGCCTAGCGTGTGTACGCAGGCGAGAATATCGCAGATGAGCGGTTCTATCTCGTTCCTGATAGCCGCGCGCACAGCGCGCGCATGGCCGTTCTCGCGTCCAAGCTGCTGGAACACCTCGTCATCACATCGCAACGTCACGCCATTCCCGGCCAACCGCCGGGAAACCTCCTCGAACGTCAAGCGGGCAACTCCCGCCAGTTCGTACGGCCCCAGTGGAGTGAACGGGATAAAGTCGTCGATTCGATTGACAAACTCGTCGCCAAAAAGGTTCCGGCAGGCTTCTATGAGATGGCGACGGTTACGGTCAGACTTCGCCGTCCCGAACCCAACTGCCTCCTTCACCGACCCAGTGCTGCCAGCGACCGTCGTCAGGATGATGAACGCGCTCCGAAAACTTACCTCATTCCCCTGCCCGTCCGTGAGTATGCCGGCGTCGAGCAATTCCATGATCGCCATCAACACTTCGGGGTGCGCCTTGTCGAGATTGTCGAACAGCACCACACTGTGCGGATGGCGCATGACCCGGTCGGTGAGTTGATTGCTGTCGCCGTGCCCAATATAGCCCGGCGGTGAACCAAACAGCCGACTGACATTGTGTTTCTCGGCGTACTCCGCCAAATTGATGCGGATGAGGGGTGCCGAAGCATAGAGGTGCCGACTGACAATCTGCGAGATGTAGGACTTGCCGACACTGGACGGCCCGCCAAAGACCAGGCTCGCCAGCGGACGGAGCGGATCGCGCAAGGGCAAGAACGCGCGACGCACCGCCTGCACTACGGCTTCGATCGCACTCCCCTGCCCGGCCACCAATCGCCTTAGTTCGGTTTCGACGAGATGCCCGCGGTGAGAATCGTTTGGCAAGACCGTCTCCAACGGAACCCCGAGTTGGTCGGCGACCGTGCGGGCCACTTGCTCCCGGCCCAATGGTAGTCCGGTCGCGCCGAACCGGGCTCCCATTTCATCGATGACGTCGATCGCTTTATCGGGGAAAGAACGGTCGGTGATGTGGCGCCCGGACAACTCGACTGCCGCCGTGAGCGCTTCATCGGTGATCGTGCAGTGGTGGTACCGCTGCAGTGAGACGCGCAGTCCTTTCAACACGGCAACTGTTTCCTCCGTCGTTGGCTCGTTGACTGCAATGCGCTGGAACCGACGATCGAGCGCCTTGTCTTTGCGGAAGTACTTCCGGTACTCGGTCTCGGTCGTGGCAGCAATACAGGTGATCTCTCCGCGGGCCAGCGCCGGTTTCAGGATGTTACTGGCGTCGAGAGTCCCGACGGCACTGCCGGCACCAATAATCGTGTGCGCCTCGTCGACGAACAAAATGCAGTTGCGGTTCTGTCGAGCGGCATCCAGCAACGCCTTGAGACGCTCCTCAAACTGGCCACGATATAGTGTGCCGGCAACGAGCCGCGCCATGTCTACCGAGTAGATTCGTCGTCCGTCAATTTGATGCGGTACGTGGCCGAGGATGAGACGTTGAGCGAGGGCCTCGACTATGGCCGTCTTACCTGTCCCCTCCGCGCCCACCAATAACGGGTTGTTCTTTTTCTTCCGACACAGCGTGGTGATGATACGGTCGATCTCGCGCCCACGACCAACTACCGGGTCGAGTTGGCCGGCGGCGGCCATAGCCGTGAGGTCAATGCAGAATGCTGCCAACGGGTTATCAGTCCGCACCGGTAGTTCGTCGGGCCGGTTACCAATACTGGCCGGCAACCCGGCCGCGGGTGCGCGCGGACTTTCCTGTCGGGGGCGGATGCGCAGCTTCGCTTCCAAAGCCGGCAACCCGATCCCAACGCCTTCGAAGACCGAGGCGACGGCCGGGGTTGTTTTAAGGATGGCGAGCAGAACATGGAACGCTCCGATACGTGGTGCTCGCGCTGTCGTCCGATACTGCGCCGCCGTACGCCACATAGCACCGCACGAATCATCGAGACTGACTTGAAAATAGCCGCCCGCCGGATTCTCATGAATACTCATACGGGATTCCAATACTTTCCGACAGCGGTCGGTTAGCACGTTAAGGTTCCCGCCGATCTCGACTGCCGCTTGGGTGGCGGCATTTGGACCAAACGAGAGAATCCCGACCGCATACGCTTCTGGACAAAGTCGGCCGCAGCCCACTTCTACGCACATGCGCCTAGTCAGCGCTGCCACACGGATCGTCTCCCGATCAAGTTTTTCGTCAAGGTTCGCCATGAGAATATCTCCCTACGCCGCGTCCCTTAGCGCGGCCTGCACCATCTGGCCACTGGGACGCAGCGCCCAGAATTCCTTTGCCTTGGCGCTGCTAACGAGTCCGCGGTAATGGCTGTCGAGCATATCGGTGCCACCCCGATGCCCCAGCAGATAGGCCGTCCGTACCGGATCCCGATACTGGGCGACATGATAGCTCGCAAAGCTGTGGCGGAGCGCGTTCTGTGGCCAATTTTTGATTCCGGCCGCGCGTTTGAGCCTGCCAAAGTTGCCTTCAAAATTATTGGGATTCACCACCGGTCCGCTGCAGCGCGCACATCGCTTGAGCCAAGCCGCGAGGTCGTCACCATACGGGATGACGCGGCGCGATCGCGTCTTGGCGATCTCCGATCCGATGGTGATCTCCCGGTCGATAAGATTGACTGCCGACCAGTCCAGGCGGAGCAATTCAGCGCTGCGAACACCCGCGAACAGACCGATGGCCGCGTAGGGCAACAAACCAAATTCATCCGCGTGTTCGAGGAAGCGTCGCGCAGCATCTACATCGAGATAACCCGGTTCCTTCTTCTCCAGAATAGGCCTGACGATGCGTTCGGCCAGATTGCCACTGACCCAGCCGTGCTTGACCGCGTAGTTGTAAAGTTGCGAAACCATCCGAATGCGATTCAGACGGGTGCGGGGTTGCAGATCGGGCACCAAACAGATGACGTTGAGTTCGTCCAGGGCAACCGTCGACAACTGTCGCTCACCAAACTGGAGGGTAAAGGCTCCACCGAGGAAACAGCGCAACGTGCGGATGGCTGTTTCGCGCCGTCCTCCGGCCTTCAGTTCATCGAGCATTCGCTTGATCACGTCTGACACGCTGGGTGAAGTCCGGTACTGCAGCACTTGTTGAACATAGTAATCGACTGCCTCAGTAAGTTTCGCACGATACGGCGAGAGTTTGGCCGCGCAGATGGCTGCCTCCCGGCGAATCTCCCACGGAACAGCGTTCGTCATGGTACCCTCGTTCGCCCTCTCGGTCCGCCTCTGCTCGGCAAAAGTCTCCGCCTCCCCTCGCGTTGGGAACGTCCGACGAATCCGTCTTCCATCTGACTGCTTCCCCGCATCAACAACGAAGGACGCCAAGCCAGAGGGATACCGGCGCCGGTAAATCAGCGGCCAAACCTTGCCTCGCCGATTGACTTTGATTGCCACGCTGGTTGTCATTCGTTCCAAGACTTTATTCGCCTACATGAGTCTGCACTTGGGTGACCGTGTATGATCTCAGCGCTAACTCCACTTGCTCACGGGAGAAGCGCACCAACCTGCCAATCTTGAGGTGCGGAATGACACGGCGACGACGCAGATTGACTACTGTCCGCAAGGACACCCTCAACAGGTCAGCGACCTCCGTGGAGGTCAAGTACTCGCGGTCACTTCGTTTCGACTGGTGTTGCATATGTCGCTCTGCTAACATAGGAGAAGTTAACATAGATTAACTATATTGCAAGTGAAAAGTGAATTAAAGTTAATTTTCCCACGAATCCAGCGCCTTCGCCTCAAACAGGGATGGACGTGGGAGCGGGTTTCGCAGGAACTCGGCGTGAGTAAAGTAATGCTTCACTATGTGAAGACCGGGAAACGTGCGTTGAGCGGCAAGGTACTATACCGTCTCGAAGAGGCAGAGATCCGAGTCGGGTTGAGACAGCAGAAGAAGGAGATTGATCTCAGGGATAGAGAGCGGGAACCCTTTTACGAGTGGATGCTGGAGCTAAGACTCCGGTGGCGCCGCCACCCCTCTGATAGAGATGAAATTGCCCTAGCGGTACGTGTGTTGTTTCCTAAATCGGCGAGCGAGATTCTTGTCTGGCTGCGAGACCAGTAGCGCTGGAACTACTCCGTTTCATGCTGTATTTTATGGGTTTGGAGGAGCGCGTTACACGACCCGTGCACGAAGTTAAAACAATCGACGTGGCTGTCTTGACCGTCATCGGGACGGAACTGCACGCAGTTCAGCGCGTACTAAAGATCGAATCACGAGATCGAATTCCTAAAGACGGTTTCCTGTACTGGGAAACCACCCGCTACTCAAAGCTTCAAGATCGCGATCTAACAATTGTGGTTCACTGCATTGGGAGCGCCTCGCAAGCCAGCGCCAGCGCAGCGACAACGCGCCTACTCACATATTATGACCCTGCCATCCTAATTCTCTTAGGCATTGCAGCGGGTTGGCGAGGAAAGTTAAAAATTGGTGACGTGGCGGTGGCTCGCGATATCGCGGACTTGAGCATAAATGTTGTCGAAAATGGCGAGAGACATCCTCGTCCCGTTAATAGAGCCCTCCGTCCCCCCGTCACGCAGATGATTCAGAATTTTCGTCTCGACGGTCAGAGCTTTGCAGTTCAATTCACAAATCAATTTGGGAAAGCAATAGAACTGCCTAAAGGTGAGGAAGATGTATACCGCGACAACGTGGCAACAATTCCTACCATTCGCGATTGCACAATAGCTTCTGCCGATGACTTACTTCGAGACGGTTCGGCTTTTGATAAGATGAGCAAGTATCACCAAGGCATCCGGGCCGCAGAAATGGAAGCGGGCGGCTTTTCTAGGGCGTGTGAGGATCGGGACCCACCCAAACCATGGATGGTGATACGAGGCATTTCGGACTTCGCCGACGAATTCAAGGGGGACAGGTTTCACGATTTAGCCTCTTGCGCTGCTGCCGTATATCTGGACCTTTTTCTTTATGACGGGTGTGATATAGACCTCCTTCGTCCAAACTCAATAACTCAAAGCAGTATTTCAGCCGCCACCATTTCGCCGCAGGAAGATGAGGACGGAAAAAAACGTTTACTCTCGCCGCTTGCTTCCGAATTCATCAACGACCAATTTGAAAAGCTAGCACAAGCATTGAGCGCCGCCCGTGTCCGTGACATCGAGTCAATTCGTGAGGGGTGGCGAGTCAGCGGTGGACGCGAAGCCATGGAAAAACTAAAGGCATTGAAGGAAGGCCAAGATTGGAAGATCTTGACTCCCACCACTCGCGCGATAGCGCTTCGATTGGAAGCAAGTTTAGTTCTCGCTCTAGATAGCGATGTAAACATTGCCAAAACCTTGGCCCTTGAGGCTCAGAAACAAGACGGAGACAGAGGCATGCCGGTGTTGCAAGCGCTAATCACCTATCACGAAAAAGGCGCACGCACCGCTCTGGCAAACCTTCAGGAAGTCAAAAGCCTGGACGCTTGGAATGTTAAGCTCGCCTTTTTATTGGACTCTGGAAAATCACGGGATGTACTCGATGAATATCCAAAACCGCCCATTGGTATTACGCCGGATACGGAATCTAGACGTTTGTATGCACTCGCATTATTAGGAGAGGGAAGGCTGACAGACGCTCAGCGAGAGATTCAGTTGGCCGTTACTGAGCACCCCCAATGGTTTAGCGTGAGGTTCGCGTCAGCGATCATCGGTTACTTTGATAGTCTGTCCCCGGCTTTATTCAAACGTATTCCAAAATTTTGGCCAGTTCCGGCCGATCTCAAATTAGTAAAGCGAGACAAGGACACTCTAAAACAGCTAAGGAAATCCGAAGCACTTTTCGCCGAGTTATTGAATCCGAATGGTATGGAGCCGATAGCGCGACGAGAAATTGAGGGATGGCGACTTGCATGTCTTGCCAATGATGCTGAAAAACATGCAGAGGCGCAAAAGTACTGCGCCGAGTTATTGGAGAGAGACCCCACTCATCCGATTGCCATTCTTTGGGCTTCAGCCAGAGATTACATCAGCAACCTAGAGGAGAATATTCGCGAAGTTGCAGTTGAATTGGAGGTGTCACAATGAAAGCTCAGCTGGCCGGTCTGTTCACGTTGCTACTCAGCAAAGGCGATGCGGCGCAACTCGGGAAAGTCGTCGATGAGTCACGCCAGAAGTTTGTGGATGATGGCGAAGAAAGTGTCTGGTTGTTTTGGAAAGGACAAGCCGTGATTGCCGGCGGTGATCCGGAAGCGGCCCTCTCTCTCGCTGCGAATATCAATGACCCAGAACATCGAATAGCCCTAGAAACGGTCGCTCTACGAGAAATCGCCAAGCAAACAAAGGACCCAAGCCGTCTCGGTGCGTATCTTGAGGATTTGTACACCAGAACAAAGGATGGGTTGCACCTATTCGAGTTGTGTGAAGTGAAACTACAACAGAAGGAGTGGATATTTGTTGCCGATCATGCTGACGACCTACTCACTCTGGTAGGTACGCCCGCTGCATTAAGGATTGCGCTCATGGGCGTGTTCAACGCCGCGAGACACGAACAGTGCTTGAACTTGCTCAACACCAATGAGCGTCTCTTTCCGAATGGGGAATTACCGATTGATCTAAAGCGTTGGCGAGTGGAATGCGAAAAACAACTCGGCTTAATTAACGAAGCGCTCCGCGAGGCTGAGCAGGTGGCACGGGAGACCGGTTTACTGGAGGACTTGAACCAACTAGTTGGTCTAAGACTGGCTGCCGGTGATACGAAGGGAGTGATAGAAGGAGCGCGAGCTATTCTTTCACGGAAGGATGCCGACCCAAAGCAGCTTCTACAACTGGCTCGTGCGACCTACGTAGAGGATTCACCGCTGGCGCAGGAACTACTTTCCAAAGCCGTTAAGAGTGGCGAGCGTTCGGCCGAGTTTGTAGTTACTGCCTACGATCTAGCGTTTCGTTTGAACCGGGAAGACATGCTTGAAACGCTTCATCCGGATTTTACGAAGGCAGCGGAACGAAAAGATGGCCCCATTTGGACCGTCACTCTAGCCGATTTGTTGAAACAGGGAGAAACGGAACGAGCGCGGCTAACGGAAGTGAACCAACTATACCGGCAGGGTCGTGTTCCACTCCATATCGTAAACAAAGCGCTCGGAGCGATTTACCACGAACGTTTCCACAGCAGCGACGAAATGTTGGGGCAGTCATCGCCAGTTTTTATTAGATACGGCGGGCGTGGCGCCACCTCGGGCACCCTTTCTCCGAGCCGCCTTTACTTAGACATAAGCTCTGTTCTTTTGGCAGCAGAATTGGACATACTTGACATCGTCGAAAAAGAATTTGCCCCATTGTATTTGCCGCCGAGCATCACACACGCATTGCATCGACAAATTGAAGACGCTGTGCCTCACCAACCGAGTATTATCGACGCGATGCGAAAGGTTCAGGCTCTGCTGGAGTCCGGAGAATTGAGGATTGCAAATCCAGTTAATACATCCGCCAGCCGTGACAATCCGCTGCTAACCAAAGTAGGGATAGAGTGGCTTGATTTATTTCAGCAAGCTAAACAAGCGGGCGGCAGGTTGGTTGATTATCTTCCGCTTCAGCGCGGTGTCGAACTGGAAATCATTCAACTCGGTGAAGAAGAGAGTCAGTTTGTAACCGGCTGTGGCAGCATACTCACATCTCTCACCGCTGAGGGAAAGCTGACTCAAGAAGTGCAACAGGTGGCGCAGCAACACCTATCCGTGATCGCCAGCAGGGAACATCCTTCAATGCTAACGACGGGCACGGCGCTGTTTCTTTATGGAAATATTGCCGAAACGCTCGCAAGTGCGGACATTCTACGGGAGACTTGCAAGAATTTCCAAGTGTATATCGAACCGAGGGAAGCGGCGAATATCAGAGCCGGGCTCAAACGCGTGGAAGAACAGAGAAATCTTCAAGAATGGCTGCGCCAATTGCGTGACCGAATAAACCTCGGTTTAGCCGCTGACAGATACAAGTTTATCGGGGTCAGTAATAGCTTGAAACCGGATCGCGCAACTCAAACGTGGGGTCCCGACGCTGCCTGTTTGGAAGAATTGTTGCACGCCAAAAGCGCATCAGGAAGCTATGTCTGGATTGACGACCGGTTTATAAATGCGTTTTCCAAGTGTGGTGAACTGCCGGTGGTCGGCCTACTTGAAATACTGAATGAATTGCGCAGGCGGAAAGTTCTCGACCAAACTAGTTACTTCCGGAAACTACATCAGCTTCGTAAAGGGAACTTCAGATACGTCCCCCTCGAGAAAGAGGAGATTCTTTTTGATCTCCATAATGCAACTGAAAGGGACGGCAAAATCATCGAAACTCCAGAATTGTCGGTATTACGGCGTTACGTAGCGTCGTGTTTACAGGACAGAGACTCTCTGCGTATGCCGGCGCAGATGGGAAAAGGGAGCCAACCGGGTGAGATAAATGTTTTGACTGGTCTCTTTGCTGCCGCTGGGGAAGCGATTCGCTCCCTCTGGTGTGATGAGAAGATTACCGATGGCGCAGCTATAGCGCGCGCGGATTGGATACTTTATAATCTCTGGTATGATTGCGGCGCAACCCCTCGATTAATCGGTCTTGCTCCTCATAGTGCCCAGGAACGTGAGTTAATGGGGGGGACCATTGCACTCTTGTACATTCAGGCTCCGACAAGACTAAGCAGCACAGACGAAAAGGGTCCGATGCTGCGCGCAGGCTATTTTGATTGGTTACAGAACCGCTTCTCAACAGATTGGGAATCCAACAAGACCCTTGGGAGGCAGCTCAGCAGGCTTTTTGAGGCCATGTCTCCCGCTAAGTCGAAGTCAAAGAAACGGGACAAAGTTCTGCAGGTTCTCTTGTCGGACCTGTATGCCAACTTGCCAGAAACAATCCGAAGTCACATGAGCATTTCGTCCAGGGCACTGAAGAGGATCGGGATAAAAGAGCATCGTGTTGTAGTCGTTGCCAATTTTAAATTTGAAGATAAGGAGTTTTGGCAAGCCGCAAAGAAAGCGGTGCAGGGAAGCGTAGAAAGAATAACGGCACGCGATCCACTGCAAGAATTCACCATGCGCTTCATTTCCGACGCAGATGGTGAAACGCTACGATTAAGCACTGGCACGCCAGAAAAAACATTTAGGATGTCTGACCCACTGTTTGAGGTTTTGAGGCCCGATGTTTTGACACGGGAAAAAGTTCTTATAACACACCGCGAATGGTTTGATTGCAACGCCCAGACTCACGAGAGACAAGTGCAGCGTCTGGCGCGACTGGGCGATCCATCCGAACGAATCACACGAATACGCCACTGGAGGAACAATTCTGCGGCTTCCTTCTATGCCAACCTCGAAGCCCAGTTGGCCGAGCGGAAATCATTGCACCTCTCAGATTTTGAGCCGCCCCCATCCCAGGGTTTATTGAATCATCTCCGTCTGCCCCAAGAGACAAAGCCCGGCCAATCCGCGACAGCGTTTGAAGCCGCAGCAAAATCTCTCGTAGATGAAGAAGGGTTCGCCGAAGCCTTTTTGCGGGTCGCTTCACTACCAATAGCTGTTCCAGGCGCCATATGGGAGGCGCACGCAAAACTGTCGCTCACTGAGCAATCGGCCTGGCTAGAGGATGCATTAAGCCATTCAGTTTCTCCCGTGTCACGGTTACACTTGCTTGGTATTGCCTTGAGCGGTGGCTCGGAACGCAGACCCATCGCTCAGCGACTTCTCGATTCTCTTTTGGGACCGGAAGGTGAAATAGATTATTCTGCCCTCGATAAGATTCTGCGTTGGACCGTTTTACATTTAGAACACCGCCATGATACGAAGAATTGGTCTTCGTTCGCGATTCTCTCGGCAAGTTGGCTTCATGCCACTCGTTTATATACGTTGCTACGGAAACGCAGTTCTAAGGAGAAAGTAGCGGAGTTCTTCGAGAAAGCCGCACAACCCGTGCCCAACGAGTTATTTGGGTCACGAGACGAGTTGCGCGGTGACGTTGCCCATCCGCGCCAAATAAATCGTTCGACATTTTTATCGCGCGGCATTGCTGCGGCGCTCACCCAAGCCCGAATCCGCTCCACTGACTTCCCCGGACTGGAAGAGAAAGCAGTAGGGTTGTGCTTTTTCAAAGTTGAAGACAAGTGGGTACAGCGGATCGAATTCCTAGCTGACCCTGCCCTGCAGGAAAACGCCCTCGGGTCTTTTCTTGGGGGCGACCAAGGCGAAACGCTGGCCTCGTTAATCGGTCCGGAGCCAGCGAAGTTGCTTGGTTCAAATCAAATTCTGACAAACGCAGAGGCAGTATTGTCGGACTTGCTTGGAAAACCAGATCAGCCAAGCAAATGGGTCATCGCCTTTGGCACACTTGGCCGAACGAAAGCACCAGATTCACTACGAGATAAAGTACGAACCTTTATAATGAGCATCAATTTTGTCGACCTAGAGGCGTTGGAGCCAAGCAGTTTGAGGGTGGCGCTCTTTACGATTATAAACCAAGTTAACCGCTTAGATGATCGGGAGGCAGCAAAGCGGGTGAAGGCAGAGGTACAGAAATTGTTTCATCGCATTGCTTTGTCAGAAAAAGAAATGCAAACAAAACCCAACCATATGGCGACATTCATTGAATGTGCCGAACTACTTGCGCTTAGATTCCACGACCCAGCGACAGCGGCCCGCGAAATGGCAGATTTTCTCTTTGAAGGTATAGTCGAGTGGCCTGCCGTAGCAAATAATCTACAGCCGGGGTTTACCACATTGGCGTACCGCCTACCGTTGCAGGTCGCTGTCGAGTTCTGGAAACTAATCTTCAAAATTCGGCAAACCGCGGCCTGATTAAGAGCGGTCAGTCGCTAATTTTGGTGCGGCTCGTAATTGTCAGACATCTTGCGCAAATGCTCAAGCTAGGCCTGCCCATCCCCTGAGCATTTGCCGCCGCCCATCTGCTTTGCGTAGGTTCGTTTCGGCTTCGCGCAGCTTCTCGACCGGACCAAAAGCGAGCTTGACATCTAGCTTCGCAATGGTATATTGTTCAGAGGTTTACGACTTATTTAATTCTCGCCAAGCGCCTCATCTTGCGGTAGAATTTGCATGTCGCACAAGCTCCCTCATGGAGCTAGTTGCGCGACCGCAGGCAAACGACCTACGGGTATAGATGCGAGGCGGATTTGGCGACACGCGAGGATATATTGAAGCTGGCTCACTGGCCCGCGCGGCTCACCTCAGAAGAGGCGGGGTGGGTGCTGGGGTTTGAAAGCCATGATATTCCTATCCTGATTAGGGCAGGCCTTCTCAAGCCGCTTGGCTCCCCCGCGCCCAATGCCCCCAAATACTTCTCAGCTGTCTATGTCGAGGGGCTTACGAAGGATACCGTCTGGTTGAGCAAGGCCACCAAGGCCGTGTCGAAGCACTGGAAATCCAAGAACGAAAAGCCGTGCGCGAAAATGGCGCTCACCGCCGCCTGACATTTACGCGTGACATCCCGACAGCGTCACCGTTTTGGCGTCTGATCGGAATAATCTTCCGCTCCGTGCATGCCTGCTCGTACTCCTCCAGGGAGGGAAGGGTCACTTGAGCGTGTCTGCCATAGGCTCGGTGGACAGCCTTGCTGGCATGGCCGAGGGCCTGTTGCGAATACCTCTCCGGGTAGCCACATGTCTCGGCCCGCTCTGCCCACGCATACCGGTAGGAATGAAGCGTCACGCCCTTGATCCCCAGACGCCGGCAGCGACGACGAAATTCGCCCGCACGGTCCTTGGCCGGTACCCGAGCGATATTGGGAAACAGCAGTCCGTATGGCGGCAACTGTTTCAGAATGGCTTTAAGTCGTTGCCCGATTTCCAGCGTGCAATTCGTTTTCGTCTTGCTCCTGATGTACGCCATCCGGCCGGTGCACCAGTCAACGTTTTCCGCCGTCAGCTTGGCGCCGTCACTTTGCGAGGCACCGATCTCCCACAGCACCTCGTAATACAGGCTTCGTTCCAGATTCTCGTCGTCGGAAACGATGCGTACGTGCTCGTCATGCGTAATACTTCGCTTGGGTTTCGCTTCAATCTTGGGCCACAGTTTGGGCGCAAGCACCACCCATGGCAGCCAGCCCAGGTCGATGGCCAGATTGTGCAATCGCCGCAGGAAGTGGTTCGTCGAGGACGTTCCCGATCGAAGCACGTCCAAGAGATCCTTGGCGGTCGCCTCGACCAACTGCTGGTGGCGGATCCGGTCGAACGGTTTGCTGCGCATGGCACGCCGACAGCGGTCCTGTGTGGTTTGCTCCCCGTGATTGGACATCTCCGCCATGACGTCCGCCCAGGTACGCTTCGCCATTTTCGGATCGTGCGCGCCGAGATACGCGCGCCCCAACGCCAGGCTAAGCGCGCGGTCACGCGTGGCCTCGTTCTTGGCGTGTCGCAGTTGCTCCGCTTCCTTCTCGTCCGAGGTGCGCAGGCTCTCCTGTTTACCGGTGACGGCGTCTTCGACGTACCAGGTGCCTTTCCGGTTGAATTTCCAGTAACGATATTTCATGCCTCTCTCCGTTTGAGGATAATAGAGGCGCGCGAAATTTCGCGTTAAGGGGTTCTGGCGGGGTATGGCCGGATTGGCGCGAATTGCCCCGTAAGGGCTGCTTCGCGACGGTTTCCCTGGCACTTTCCCTGACAGTTGACCCTTTTGACCCACCTGCGAGGGCAACCCTCGTTGCGGCGCAACGAGATGGAAATTGGCTCCGCAGGTAGGACTCGAACCTACAACCCGCGCATTAACAGTGCGCTGCTCCACCATTGAGCTACTGCGGAACCGGAAAGTGGTGGCCTTGTTATATAGGCGACACACCGAGTTTCGTCAACTCTGCGCGCGCCTGATCGGGGCTTTTATAATGGATGGCCTGCATCCCGGCGTGGCGGGCGGCCTCGGCGTTGGCGGCGATGTCGTCGAGAAAAACGGTGCGGGCGGCGGCCAGGCCGGACGTGCGCAGCGCGTGTTGGAAGATCGCGGGGTCGGGTTTCAGCAGACCGACTTCGTGCGAGAGCACATGCGCGTCGAAGTCCTGCAGAAACGGGTAGTGCTCGAAGACGTAGTCCATGTGGATGGCGTTGGTGTTCGAGAGGAGCAGGCGCGGCAGGCGGTTCTTGAGCGATTCGGCCAGCGCGATCATCGGTTCGATGGGCGTAAAGATGTCGGACCAAAGCAACGCGAACTCCTGGTACGTGCCGTCGAAGGCCAGATCTTTGGCGACGGTGCGGAAGAACCGCAGCTTCGTCACTTTGCCGAGCGCCAATTCGGTCACGTGCGGCGTGCCACGCGCGTACTCCTCAATCTGCTGCCGCGTCTTGCCCGTGCGCGCGGCGAGGCGTTCCACGGCGCGCGATTCGTCGAACGCCAGCAACACGTTGCCCAAATCAAAAATGATCGCATCGATCCCGTTCATAACCGCTGCAAGATTTCCTCCGCATTGCGTCCCGCCTCTGCCATCGTCCCGCCGAGTGAAACGAATCCGTGCTGGCGCATGATGACGAGTTTATGGCCGTCCAGCACCTGCAAAATCTCGGCGACCAACTCGGTCGTGCCGTAGGGTTGTTCGCGCGCCGTAACTGGCAGACCCAACCGCTCCGCCGCCGCGAGCAGCTTCTCACTGTGACCGTGAAACACTGCGTCCACCTCGGGCCGCGCCGCGTAGATCCCCGCGTGCATCAGGCTCTCGCTGGAAGGTTCGTACAGGCCCGCCACCGTCAACTGGCGCGCGTCGCGGTCGGCTTCGAGCACCTCGACAAATTCCTGGCGCGTGATCCCGCCCAGATCGCCCGCGGTGCGGTTGATGATGAAACCGTTGACCGTGCGGAAGCTGAGGTTGCCGACCGTGTCGCCCACCAAGCCCAGTGCGGCCCAGCGGCGGCACCACTTCAGCAACTCGCCCAACCGCTCATCGCCCGAGACCGCGCGCCGCGCGAAGACGGTGCGAAACTTCGTTCCTGTATAGACCTCACCCATGGCTGTGTTATTTCCGAAACCGCTTGCGTAGTTCGCCCGGCTTCATGATCCCCTGCTCCGTGATGATTCCGGTGATGTATTTCGCGGGGGTCACATCGAAGGCGGGGTTGCCGGCGCGGGATTTTGCCGGCGAGATGCGGATGCGCTCCAGCCTGGCACCGGTCGTCTTTCCAGATATGTAATGCACTTCGTCCTCGTCCCGTTCCTCAATCGGAATGCCGGCCCCGCTCGGGCACTTCCAGTCGATCGTCGAACTCGGCGCGGCCACGTAGAAGGGAATGCCGTTCTCGCAGGCGAGAACGGCTTTCTGGTACGTGCCGATTTTGTTGGCGACGTCGCCGTTGGCCGCGATGCGGTCCGCGCCGACAATGCACAGATCCACTTCGCCGCGTTGCATGTAAAACCCGCCGGCATTGTCGGCGATGATCTTGTGCGGGACGCCCTCCTGCAGGAATTCCCAACTCGTGAGGTTCGCGCCCTGATTCCGCGGGCGGGTCTCGTCCACCCAGACGAACACCTTTCGACCGCGGCGATGCGCGAGATAGATCGGAGCGGGCGCGCTACCCCAGTCCACCAAGGCGAGCCAGCCGGCGTTGCAGTGGGTAAGGATGCGCGAGCCGCTTTTGATGAGCGGCAAGCCAACTTCGGCGATCCGTTTGGCGCGGGCGACATATTCGTCGGCGATAGCTTCCGCCTCGGCGACGGCTTCTTTCGCGGAGCTGGCCCGGGCGCGGACGCGGTCCAGCGCGTGTTTCAAATCCGCCGCTGTCGGGCGGGTCTCCAAAATGGTACGATAGGCGCGGTTTAGATCCACACCTTCCAACCAGGCCTGGGCCATGCCGTAGGCGGCGGTAGCGCCGATGGTGCCCGCGCCGCGAATGATCATGGTCTTGATGGCATGGGCGGTTTCACGGTGGTTCTTCAGGCGCAGCAGCCCAAATCGGTGTGGCAGCAACGGTTGGTTGATCACGACGACGTCGCGACCTTCCATCCACACGGCACGGTAGTTTTTGCCACGGACCTTCATGAGCTGGAACACTGTATCCAAGGGTCGGGAGGGCGACAAGACCACAGAAGTTGTATAGGAAAAGGCCGAAAATGTATAAAGAGCGGCGTTGACTTGATAAACCGTTCTACGGTATAAGTGGGGGGTGGAGAAGCGGTAGGTTTCGGTGTTTGGCGAGTTTGGGAAAAGAATCCAGTTGTTATGCGATGGAGACTTGGGCATTCAGCAACACTCTAGGGAGCGATAAAACTATGAAGATCGGGAAACTATTTAAAGCATTCACAGTCGGCTTGGGCGTGATGGGTTTTGCCGTTTTTTCGGCGTCGGCGGGCACTATCAATCAGTCGGGTGGCTCTGGCACAACTTACACCGACGTGCTGGGCGACGGGCAGGGCAGCGCCAGCCTCCTGCGCGATATCTCGTCCGCAACCATCTCCAATGACGCGAACAATCTCTATATCACACTCAACATGAATCCGGGAGCCAACCTTTCAACCGGCGGCGCATTTAATTACATTATCGGCATCACATCCGGCAATCCTTCCGCCGGTGGCGACACCTCCGCCAATGCCACGACCCACGGCAATGCGTATGGCCGTTCCATATCCTTCGACAGTTCTTTCGGCGGAATGCAGGATTTCGTAGGAATATTCGGGGCCGGTGGCTCCGGATCTGGCGCCAGTCCCTACACCAGCTACGGGTTTAACGATTACGCTTGGAATACGAACGGCGTTAGTTTGACCTGGTCGAAAATCAATACGGTGGCCAGCGGCCAGCCATTGAGCATGCAGCCCTCGACCACCATTTCGAATTCCATCAACTTAACCGTCCCGCTGAGTGACTTCGCCGCAGGTTTTGCTCTCACTGCCGGAACAACTTTTGATTTCGACATTTGCAGCACGGGCACCAGCGGCAATCAGACCGCCTATGACTCACTGGTGGTTCAAGGGAACATTCAAGGAACCTACAGTTCCACAGCCCAATACAACGCAACCGTCCTTGATCAATATACGATCGCGGTGCCCGAGCCTTCCACCATCGTGCTCGTCATCACCGGTTTGCTGGGCGCGCTGGCCGTGCGCCGTCGCAAAGCCTAATCGGTTTCACCTGATAGTTGAGCGGGCCCCACAGAGTTGTGGGGCCTGTTCTTTGCGTTTGGCACGGTCACGCTGAATTACATTGTGGGCTATGATCCGACGGACATTACGGTCCAGTTTGTCCCTGAACCGTCGACGTTGTTCCTTGCGGCTATGGGACTCTTAGGGCTGGCGTCACTACGACGACGCACTCACTGAACGGCAACGTCCCAAGATACAGAGTGTTCGCGGGTTAAACTTTTCGCCGGCCTTCCAGCGCGCGGGAGAGCGTAACTTCATCGGCGGTTTCCAGGGCGCTACCGACGGGCAACCCCAACGCGATGCGGCTGACAGAAACGCCGAGCGGTTTGAGCAGGTCGATGAGGTGGTTTACCGTCGCTTCACTTTCCACATCCGCCCCCAACGCCAGAATGACCTCTGTCGGTTTGTCCCGTGACACTCGTTCCAGCAACGCCGCGATGCGGAGTTGCTCGGGGCCGATACCGTTAAGCGGTGAGACCCTCCCCATCAGCGCGTGGTAAACACCCTTGTGCACGCCCGCGCGTTCCAACGTGAGGATGTCGTTGGGACCTTCCACCACGCAGATGGAGGACTGCTCGCGGCGCGGGCTGTCGCAAATTTCGCAGGGATCGTTTTCGGTATAGCCACCGCAGCGTGAGCAATTGCGGATCTTCGCCTTCGCATCGAGGATCGCTTGCGCGAGGAGGCGATTCGTGTCGCCGTTGGCCTTTAGCAGGTGCAAGGCGATGCGCTCCGCGCTCCGCTTGCCGATACCGGGCAGGCGGGACACCTGGGTGATCAGGTTCTGAACGGGCTGGGGATAATCCATCGGCGTCGCGCCGCTACATCATGCCGGGGAGGTTCATGCCGGCGGTGACCTTTGCCAACTCTTCGTCCTGGGTCTTTTTCGCCGATTGTAAGGCGTTGGTCACGGCCCCGAGGATCAGGTCCTCGAGCATCTCGACGTCCTTCGGATCGACGACTTTGGGGTCGATCTTGACGGATACAATCGTGCCGTCACAGCGCGCGGTGGCCTTCACGGCTCCCCCACCCGCCGAGGCTTCGACTTCGCGTTTCGCCAGCTCCTCCTGCACGCGCGTCATTTCGGCCTGCATCTTCTGGGCTTGTTTCAGAAATTTCCCTAGTCCGGCCATATAGTCCTCCGCGAATACACGGGCGAGACGCCCGCGCCACTATTTTCTGACTTCGACGATTGTTCCTTTGAAAATCTCCAGCGCCTTCTTGATCAATGGGTCATTCTTAAAGTCATCTACGTTCATTTTTGCCGGCGGAGTCGCTTTGGCAGGCGCTCCCAGCTTTGCCGGCGAAGCCGCGGCGGCCTTCGGCGCCGGCGCGGTTGAGACTTCCCCAACCTCGAATTTCAGCGCGACGTCCATCCGCAACTTTTCCTTCAAGCTCGCCTGCAAGATTTCGATGTTGCGGGGATGATCGGCGAATTCCTTGCGATCGGCGAACTCGGGATCGAAGCGCACGACCAGCACATTGCCCTTAAGACCAAATACCCGCGTCCCGACCAGATAACTCTTCGCCAGCGGCGTGACCTTCCCAAGATGTTCCAGCGCGTAGGCCCATGCTTCCTCGATGGTGGCGGGCGAATTCGCGGGAGTGGCCTCCCGGATGCGAGTCGGGGGTGCTACGGAAGCAACTTTCGCGATAGAAACATCGCCCATACGGGGGCTTGACTGCAGTCCGCTCTTCAACTCGTTCAATTTCTTCAGCAAGCCATCGATCCCAACCATGTCGCGAGCCTTGACGGCCTTGACCAGCGCGATCTCGAAAAGCACACGCTTGGATAACGCGTAGCGAAGGCGCCCCTCGGCGGCAGCCAGCGCATCGATGATTCGCAGCACCGCGTCGGAATCCGTGCGTTTGGCCTGCGCCGCGAGCAGTTCCATTTCGGATTCGGGCAATTGCAAGGACGCGACCCCCTCCGCGCCCAACGTCACGACGAGCAGATTGCGAAAATGATCGAGCAAATCCGTCGCGAGCCGTTGCAGATCCTTGCCGGCGTCGTCGAGGTCCTTCAACACCTGGAGCGCCTTCGTCGTCTGGCCATCGAGGACCGCATCGGTGAGGGCCGCGATCCGGTCGTGGGCGACGAGCCCGAAAACCGACAGCACGTCCGCCTCGGCAATCTTGTTGCCGCAAAACGCGATGAGCTGGTCGAGCGTGCTTTCCGCGTCGCGCAGGCCGCCTTCCGCGCCGCGCGCGATGGCCGCCAGCGCATCGTCGTCGATCGCCACCTTCTCTTTTTTCGCGATCTCTTTGAGGTGCTTGACGATGAGGTTCGCGGGAATCCGGCGCAGGTCGAACCGCTGGCAGCGCGAGAGAATCGTCGGCAGCACCTTTTGCGGCTCGGTCGTCGCAAAAATGAATTTCACGTGCGCCGGCGGCTCCTCGAGGGTCTTAAGGAGCGCGTTGAAGGCCTGTGTGGTGAGCATGTGGACTTCGTCGATAATGTAAATCTTGAACTTGCCGCGGGCCGGCGCATAGCGGACGGTGTCGCGCAGTTCGCGGACCTGTTCGACGCCGTTATTGGAGGCGCCGTCGATTTCCAGCACGTCGAGCGACCGCCCCTCGGTGATTTCCAGGCAGTTGTCGCACTTGTCGCAGGGCGTGGCGGTCGGCCCCTTCACGCAGTTGAGCGCCTTGGCGAAGATGCGGGCGGTGGAAGTTTTGCCGATGCCGCGCGGCCCGACGAAGAGGTAGGCGTGCGCGAGGCGGTTCTGTCCGATGGCGTTCTTCAACGTGGTGGTGACGTGCTCCTGCCCCACGACGTCGTCGAACTGCTGCGGGCGCCATTTTCGCGCCAGGACCTGATATTGCTGCGCCATGAATTTACCTCAAACAGTCTCCACACCGAAAGAATGGCCGTGCACCTCGCTTCGACAAACGACATCGGTTCGCGCGCCGCGGTTAAAGCTCCAGCCAGGCACCCCGACGGCACATGGAACATCAAGCTTACCGTTGCTGTCTTCCGACCCTGGCGGGGTTCGCAAGCAACCATTGCATCGGACCCGGCCTTCGACGCCGCCCCGCGGTTTGCTCGCCCACATCGCCGCCTCGGCGAGGAATTCGGCCCAGCTGTAGCGGGTTGCTGGTGCAGGGAACCGCTAACTCCCCGCCTAGCACGACCAAAAATCTGGAGCCGATGGTCAGGATCGAACTGACGACCTACGGTTTACGAAACCGTTGCTCTACCAGCTGAGCTACATCGGCGAAATTTGCGTCCGGCATTATGCCACGTTTACGCCGCCACGCAAGTAAATCGAAACGGGTACGGCATCCTCCGATGAGGCGTTGAGGAACTACGCACGGCGGTGGATCAAGCTGAGGGTGTGGGGTCTGGTCGCCTGAAAACTACCTGGGGAACTGGGCGGCACTCTGACCCTGCGTCCCTTTGATAGAAGCGGTCTTGGTATTGGGACACTTCGGTGGTATGTATCGGCAAGAGGTGGAACATGGATGACAAAGAGATTGAGAAGAAAATGGAAGCGTTGGGGCAGGAAGTGGGCAAAAAGAAGTCGGAGCGAGATACGGAGGCTGAGAGGGAAGAGCGTGAGTTGAAGGAACGAAAAGCGGCATTTGAACGGATCAATGCTGAGATTATAGAACCCTCGATAGAGTTTTTTAAGTCCCTCGCCGGTAAGGAAGGGATTGGAATCTCCGCTGAGAAGTGCGGTGGCGATAATAATGAGGGAGTGACGGTGGGGATTGGCAATGGGGGCAGATTGACGATTATGCCTCTAGCCGGGTATTCAGGGATCACCTGCATAACCCACGTAGCGGGTGTACCAGGCGGTGGGTACCGCCCGGACACGACTGAAACCTGGACGCTTGAGGGGATTACGTCGGAGGCGGTGAAAACAGCAATTCTGACGTTCATGGAAGATGCAATGCGAACGGCGCGTTGAATGTCACCAGCTCACCGGCTCGTGATGGCAGTTGGGTGTTGCGGAGGAACCGGAGCGGTACCCTGCCCCCGTGTCCCTTTCGTCGCGGAGCCAACCATTTCGGCCACCCGATTCCACAAGGCAGTGTGCCTTGAATGTCCGCATCCCAAACAAACGTGACTTTGCCTTGACCGTCTGGCACGGTTGACCGGCAAGATGATCGAAAACAAGCCAGCGAAGCGAATGCTTGGGGTCCGTTGGAGCTTGCTCGGCATCTTCCTTTTTGGGACGGCCCTGCGATTCCTGAATCTGGGACGGCGAAGCGTGTGGGTGGATGAAGGGTTTTCGTGGATCGCGGCCCAAATGAGCTTTCGTGGCGTGACCCGTCTGTCTTTGTACGATGTTCACCCGCCGCTCTACTACTACTTGCTGAAAGCCAGCCTGTGGGTACTCCCCGACACGGAGTTTGGCCTGCGGTTCGTCAGTGTTCTTTGCTCCGTCGCCACCCTGGCCGTCATGATGACCTTCGTGTACCGGCGTTGGGGACATCGCGCCGCCTGCTATGTCGGACTGCTCGCCGCGGTCTCACCGTTCGATATCTATTACGCCCAGGAAGCACGGATGTACGCACTGCTCGCCTTCTTGTTCGTGCTGGCCTTCACCGAGCTTGTCGAAGCGCTCGAAGGGAAACCGGCGCACCTGATCGGGTGGGTTGCCGCCACGACCGGCCTGGCGTGGACCTATGCTTACGGTTTGCTGGCGGCTTTCCTGCAAATCGGGTTTTTCGCGGTCTATTGGATCTGGCAGCGCCTCCGTGGTCGTCCGTTTCCGGTACAACCAAAACCGGTGCTGGCGGCGTTGGCCGGTGTGTTACTCGGGGTCGGACCGATCGTGCTACTTTTCTACAAGATTCGCCATAATCCGTCCGGCAGTGTCTCGTTTCCAAAGGCGAGCGATCTCGTCAATCTCGTTCGCTGGTGGGCGACCGGACCCACGGATGCCTTCCCGGCTTTCGGGATCCCGTGGTGGGTGCGCGATGTATCGACGGCGGTCATGGTCGGTTGCGCCGCGCTGGGAGCTCGTCAACTGTGGCGGCACGATGAGTTCCAGCGTTGGATTCTGTATTTTGCCGCCGCGCTCATCGCGCTTCCCCCGGCCCTGGTCTTCGCCTACTCGACCCTTTCGAAACACCCTTTCTGGCTTACTCGCGGCTTTCTTCCCAACGCCCACATTCTCTACCTGCTCGCGGGTATCGGGCTGAGCGCAGTCGGATCCCGCGCGCTCCGTGGAATTGCCGCCGTAACCATTGGCGTTACCATCGCCACGGGCGAGATCGACTACTACACGAAATTTGAGAAGAGCGTGGCCGCCTCAGCCTTCCATTCCCTGCCCCCCCTCACGCCGCAACACGTCGTGCTGGTGAGTCCATTATGGCTGGACTACGAAGCCTATTACTATCTCCGCGCGGAGACTGCGCTTTGGGGTGTCGAAGAGAACTCTCCGTGGCGCTTAGTGCGCCTCCTGCGGCGTACTGATGAGACCCCGAGAGTAACCTGGACCACTTGCGGCGAGGAAAATCTCCAAACTGTTTCCGACATTTACGCTTACGGTGATGCCTCCCAAATCCGGACCAACCGCAGCCATTGGCCGAGCTGCCTGCTGGCCAAGAAGATCTGGGTGTTTGAAGAGTCGCGGTGGCATCCCCTCGATGAGTAAGTCCCATTCACGCCTCCGCTACGCTACGCTCTGGCAGTTGCTCGAATCAACTGCGAGCGGGCAGCGTCACGTTCGCCGTTTGCGCTTTGTCTGCCACCAGAGGGTGGATATACCCAACACGGCCAGCAGCAACGAACTCGGCTCGGGGACAGTGAAGTTCCAGGCAAGCGCGTAGTCCTCGGATCCTGGGGCAGCGCCACCCGAGTAGCCGGAATAACCAACGGTGAATTGGTAATAGGCCGTGGGCAGATTGGTGAACCACAGGTGCTCGACGTTGTCGACTCCGCTAATAGACTGGGCGATCAACGGCACGTTGGTGTACATGTTGTCCGCGCTACTGTAGAGATACAGGTTCAGATCGGCCAGGCCCAGAATGCTGTTCGTTCCCGCCACTGGTGCTCCAACATCTCGATACCAGTCCAGCGTCAAGGCCATGGTCCCCCCCGCCTGGGAGCTCAGTTGGTAGATGTTGGTCAAGCTTAGCTTTACGCTATTGAGGTCCCAACCGGTCAACGGGACGGCGGGGTTGGGGATATTGACGAGCCCGTTCTGCTGGATCGTAGGCGATTTCTTACCCGCAGCCAGTTGGAGGTAGGCCCCGTTGGCGTTGAGCAACCCGGCACCCTGGTTGGGGTCCAACGGTTGCGTCACAGACGTTACCCCGCCAGTGAGCATGCCCGTGAGCCCAGCAGTGCCATTGAAGACGGCACCCTGCCCCCAACCAGGCAATTTCGTCGCCGAATTCAATAATACAGCTTTGATCGTCCGTGGATCCGTCACGTCGTTGGAATTGAGGAAGGTGCCTCCGAACTGCACGAGCCGCGCGATGGTTGCGGCCACAGCCGGTGTCGCAAAACTGGTACCATTGGCGGTTGTGGTGGCGGTGCTGCCCAGGCCGGCGGCTACGTTGGTCGTTGGCATAATGATCCCTTCGCCAGGGGCGACGATATCAAGAGCGGATCGACCGTTAGCCAGGTATCCCCGAGAACTGAAAAATGACACATTCGTGGCCGTCCCTGCTATGGCATTCGTCACGGAGCCAACCGTAATAATATTGTAAGCGCCGGCTTGTTCACCGAGAGTATTGGTTCCTCCGCTACTATTGGCTCCCGCACTGCGGAGATTGGCCTCGTTGCCCGCAGCCACTACGATCGAAACCGACTTTGTGGAGACAATGTTGTCCATGGCCCGTTCCCAGACGCTCGTGCCGGAGGTGTTGTAAGTGCGGACGACAACATCCGTGCCCAAAGGATTCACATCGATGACCGAGTCGAGGCCGATACTCATGTTAATGACGTGCAGATTTGGCTGTGACGCCAGAAACGTAATCGCATTGATGACGTTGGTCTGGAAATCGAGACCCGTATTGGTCGGTCCGGTGGTCGGATAGTAGCCGCCGAGGCCTCCCGCCGCATAGACTTGCGCACCGGGGGCGACGCCGATTGTCGTTACATCCGTGCTGATCATCACACCAGCCACTTCCGTAGCGTGAGTGTCAACCAGTTGCGGCCAAGTGTTGAGGGGTGGGTTGTCGCCTATATTGACCAACTTAAAGTTCCCCTTCACAAAGTACACATGCGAGGTGTCCGGTATATCGCTCTCGATCATGCCAATCACCTGGCCGGTTCCGTTAAACGCGCCAAACGGCCCGCCGGTGGCGTTCTCCAGCACGACAGAATTGGCATCGGCACGGGCCTCCGCCACTGTAAGGACGAACGACAAGGCAATGAGACCTGATAATTGGATGGACCAGCGAATTGCTTTCATGAAGTTTCCTTTTCTTTTCTTACGTGTTCCGCATTCACTCGCATGGAATACAGGGCACACCGCACAGGCGGGAAAAGGAAGTCCGAACAGGAGACCTGCACGCAGTCGAAACAGCCAGAGTTAAAGCGTTAGCCGGTTGCCAAAATAAATCCACCGACCCAACCCGACCCGCGTGCTCCCCTCGCCATGGGAGGAGATTAATGTCAGCAACTTTGAGCAAAATGCAAGCATCTTCTTGGCTTACAGGCTCGTTTTGGGTGCCGTGGCGAAACGCGGCACTGTGTCGAACAAGTCAGGGACGATGGGGCGACTTGGGGGCGGTACCCTGAGTGATGTTATCCCGATGATGATTCACTTCTGCTGTGGTACGTGCCATCCGCCACTTAATTGATGCCGAATGTGTTACAGGGTTTTTGCCTCATTTACAGAGGTAAAGATGACGACGGAAACTACTTAACAGCAGTTATTTTCGCTTCGGACTTGACTTGGGCCATAGGATTTATTACGACGCGCCTCCAATTAAGGTTATCGGGTCATAAGTTGATTCGAGTGGCTTGGAAAGATGTTGGGTTGTCGTATGCCCTGTTGGGCAAGGGAAATATGGCTGGGATAAAAAACCTTCTCTTCTACCTAAGCGGATTCAAAACAGCTATTAAACAAGCCGGTCTCCGAATGGCTTGTCCTGTTGCGCTCCGGGCAATATCCTCTGGTCATCTGCGCGGCGATCGCTCTTGCCGTAGTGTGTGCGCTCGCTACCGAGGCCCAAATAATTCTTGGGCCAACGATCAGCATGGTGAACCTGACCAACAACCAAACCATTATCGTTGGAGACAAGGCCTTCACGGATTTCAGCATTAGTGGCGATTATCAAGCCAGTCAGGTCAACGTCACCCCAATCCTGGAAGGTGGCAATTTTGGCATTCGGTTCAGCGGCGCGCTCTTCTCCGGTGGCACGCCGATGGACTTCAATCTTGGTTACCAGGTAAGCGTGACCAACTCACCGAATCTGATTTCGGCGGCGAACCTTCTTTTCAACGGACAGGTAACCTTCGGCGTGGGTGTGGCACAAGTGGTCGAGCAGGTGTTCACCAACAACAACCAGCTCGCCGGACAGATGCAGGTTTTTGCCTCGGCAACGACGAATCAGTTGTCAGCAAGTTTGCCGATTACCCCGCCCCAACCCTTACTGACGCTTTCCAAGGACGTGCTGATCAGTGCGGAATTGCGGGCCTTCGCGACTATTTCGACCATCGACCAGACGTTCACGCAGGTTCCCGAGCCAAGCGCGCTGGCTCTGGCGGCAGCCGGATTCGCCGGATTGGTTCTCCTGCGGCGCCGCCGGCATTAACGGCCTTCTGGCAACAGGGGTTGAGAAATTCCTGCCGACTATTCGAGGGGAGCCTGCAACTTCACCCACCGTTGTGTCTGCGCCATCTCCAGGCCATACTCCGGTGATCTCAGATCGTGGCCAGGAGAGTGGTGATGTGCATCGTTGTTCTACCAACCGAGGTACATGGAGAAAAAGGGCCAGCCCGCTTTTCAGAACATGCTTACAACAAGCGAACTGGCCCCTTATTCCACCTTTTATCCCCCACAAATGAGGCGAGTCACGAGCAAGCGGTCTGAGGCTGCTTACTCAGGGATGATCCTGAGCATCATTGGTGGTCCTCATTATCGTGATGATCCTGGTCGTCGTGGTGATCCTGATCATGATGATCGTTATCCTCATGCCGAGGCGATTCGTCGTGATCGTGGTCTCGCCAGATAAAGCATCCCGTCAGCAACACGGAGATTGTGCCCAACAAGACCGCCAATTTCAAAGCTGGCCATGTGGTTCTCTTCATAGGGTTTCCTCAGGAAATGATGAAACGGCGTGGTCCCCGAAAGGTAATGAGGTGCGCATTAACGGCGAGTTGCATCAGGGCTTTTGCCCGGGGTTGGGTGCAAGCGCCGTAAACACTCTCGATCAGGCCGCCAAACGTCAGCGTCTTCTTCTTGAGATTGTGTTTCGTGGAAGCACAATAGGGCGGAACGAGGCGCAATGATATGGGGTGTTGACCCCATCAGGGCTGGCTGCCTAATTCCGCGTTTGCATTTTTAATCCCGAGGCGCTAAGTAAGATCGTGCAGAATACACGGCGTCAGGGCTTCGGCTCAGGTATTGGGGTTCTCAGACCGCGCGGATTTCTCATTTCATTACTCGTCGCCGGCTGCGCCGCCGTTTTTTTCCCGGGTCTGGCGCGAGGGCAGACGGGAACCGTTGTCTTTAGCCAGTCCGCTTACACGGTGGCTGCGTCCCAAAGTAACGCGCTCATCACCGTCATCTTCTCGGGCAGCACGGATGCGACAGCTTCGGTAGATTTCTCGACGAGCAATGGCACGGCCGTGGCGGGAGTGGATTACGTCGCCGTCTCCAACACTGTGACTTTCGCCGCGGAAAACCCCACCAATACTACGGAAGCCGTAACCAACACGGTCAACATTGGCCTGTTAAACAATGGCGTGGCGGGATCCACGCAGACGGTCAATCTCGCCCTGTCCAATCCCACCGGGCCCGTTGTCCTGGGCAGCCCGTCAACCGCCGTGCTCACGATTATCAATGACGAGGTGGAACAACTGCAGTTTGCGCAGGCATCGTACTCGGTGGATGATACGGACGCGGTTGCGACCATCACGCTGGTCCGAGTTGGCGCGACAAACGGGACGGTGGCAGTCGATTTTAGCACCAGCGACGGCTCAGCGAAGGCCGGTATCGATTACACGACGACAACTGGGACGGTCACGTTTGCCAATGGCGTCCTTACGAATACGGTCACCATTCCGATTTTGCCGCCGGGCGCACTGGAAACCAACCAGACCGTGAAACTGACGCTCACCAATCCCGCTGACGGGGCCACCCTGGGCAGCCCGGTGCATGCGACGTTGACGATTGTGGCGACGGGGCCGCACGTCATCCAGTTGAGCGCGGCCGCTGAGAACGTCCACGAACATGTGGGCCACGCCACAATCACGGCGATCCGGTTTGGAGATGCCAGCACGCAAGACAGCGTCGATTACGCCACGAGCGACGGCACCGCGAGCAACGGGGTCGACTATCTCAGCACACATGGCACGCTTGTCTTTGCGCCGGGCACGTCGCGATCGAGCTTCAGTTTCACCATCGAGAAATTCATGACCTTCCAAAGCAACAAGACTGTCAATGTGACGTTGTTCAATCCCGTGGGAGCTGTCCTCGGAACCCAGACAACCGCCGTGGTAACAATCGTCAACGACAGGCCGCAAACGTTTACCTTCACGAATTCGGGTGGGGGCGTGGTGACGCTGAAGCTGCAGTTTGCGGGGGCGATGACGGTCTCGCAACTGGAGCCCCTTGATCTGGTTCTGGCCGCGACCGACGCGAGCAGCGTTCTCACGATCAAGGTCAAGAAGAACCGGGCGGGAACCGGTTCGCTGCAGATTGACCAAATCACCGGCGAGGGAGGATGTCGCCTCATCGACGCGCGGGATTTTGACGTGGTCGGGACCGGCATCCAGTTGGGCGACTACCTGGGGCAATTGAAGATCCACGACCTGCTCAACGGCGCGTCCATTACGGCCAACGGTTCTGAAAGCCAGAAAACCACTATCATGGCCCACAATCTTGACGACAACAGCGCCATTGCCATTGGGAGCCGGCTCAAGAGCCTGAGCGCCGCGCGTTTTGGCGTCGACGCCACCATCGACGCACCGTGGATCGGCAACATCTCGATCAAGGGTGACAAACGGAATGGGATTCCCGGCGATTGTGATGGAACGATCACCGTCTCCGGCGCGGGTATCGCCACGAATCAACTGGCTCTCGCGCAACTCAGCGTGTCCGGCGCGATCAGCAATGCCACTATCGCCATCGCCAACGGCAGCATCGGTTCCCTTAGCGCCTTGCAGATGATTGATTCCACTATTTTCGTCGGTTACACGCCGGATGATCCGAGCAACCCGCTCGCCAGTGGCACATTCCTGGAAGGAGTGCATCTCCGCACCCTCAGCATCCGTTCGACCGTCAACGGTTTTGTGAATAGCGATGTCGCGGCCACGACGATTGCGGACGTTAAGCTTTCCAGCGTCGTGACCGCGAACGGTGGTCTCACCTTCGGCATCGCCGCCAGCGCCCACATCACGAGTGTCAACGTCCGGACCCCGTCCTTCCACTGGATGCCCGCCGGCCCCAACGATCAGTCCCTCGGCGACTTCCACGTCCTCCACTAGGCCGTTGGCCGGTTACATTTCCTTGCGCCAGAAAGCACCTGTCCAGTCCACGTTCTGGAGCGGACTGGTGATCCCTTTTCTTTGCGAACATCCTCGACGGCTTTGTGGCGGGCAAGCCAATCAAGTCAACGCTTCGTCCCCTTCCGAGTGAGGATTCCTCCTGGTTATCGTAAGTAGATACTTTTTTACTCGACACGATGTTGTGAGATGGATATGATCCGTTCGGTTCTTTGAATTGGAGAAGTCGGCGACGTTTCTTGACGGGGAAGAAGACCCCGCAAAAACATGCGTTTCTGCGAAACGAACCCGATTTGAATACGCGAATTTGCGTGCGTATATGGCAGGGCCTCAGTTGGTTAGAGGGCGCAACTTGATTTTTAGAATCGGGTTCGTTTGGGCTGGAAGCCGCATCGGAAGGCGACGGTAGTCGGAGGTAAATGGGCGGTACGCCCGTTCTACTAGTGCGGGAAAAAAACATGCGACGAGAGCTAGTACCAGCTCCAGACGCGGAAGAGGCTGGCGTGGTCATCGATCCAGACGCCGACGGCGTCCTGGGGACGAGGGGGTGGCAGGAGAGGTTCGACGGACGAAGGAGTGCGGACCATCACGAGCCGGTGCGAAGAGAAGCGGCCTTGCGCGAGGCCCGAGTTGCCGCTGGGTTTGAAACTTGACGAAATTGCGTCAATGGTGTGTTCTTGGTGTTTTCCGAGGTAGCGAATCCTGGACCATCAATCGACAGCCGCAAAACCCCTCGGTTGGTTCCTGAAAGCCTTCCAGCCGGCTCCTCCGGCCGCGGTCATCCTGACGGACCCCAAGGAGATTTCCGAGAGATACCGGCGCTGGCAAACGCGAGTCCTGATTTTCTCCATCATCGGCTACGCGACGTTTTATTTCGTCCGCAAGAACTTCAGCGTCGTCCAACCAATCATCGGCAAAGAACTGGGCATCTCCAAGCAGGGCCTCGGATTGATTCTCACGCTGCATGGAGTGGTGTACGGCATTTCCAAGTTCCTCAATGGTTTTCTGGCCGACCGCGCGAATGCCTGTGTCTTCATGGCCACAGCCCTGATTGCTTCCGCGCTCCTCAATATCTGGTTCGGGTTCAGTTCTGCCCTGGTGATCTTCCTGGTCATTTGGATGCTCAACGGCTGGTTTCAAGGCATGGGATTTCCACCCTGCGCGCGGTTGATGGCCAATTGGTTTCCGCCCAAACAGCTCGCAACCAAATTCTCCATCTGGAACTCTTCCCACAACATCGGCAGCATCCTGATTGTCCTGCTTTGCGGATTTCTCGTCACCGCCGGTTGGCGGCTCTGTTTCTTCGTTCCCGCGGCCATTGCCGTTGTCGTGGCGATCGTCATCTGGTTTATGCTTCCAGACACTCCTCCGTCGGTCGGGTTACCGGAAGTGGAGGGCACACAAATGGCGGACGGGGAAACCGGCTCCGAGGAGGACTTCAAGGCCTTTGTGCGGCAGCACGTCTTTTGCAACAAATACATTTGGTTGCTCTCGCTCGCCAATTTCTTCGTGTACACGCTCCGCTACGCCGTGTTCGATTGGGGAACCACCATCATGATGGAAGCCAAACACATCCAGATCGTCGACTCCAAATGGATGATCGCCGGCTTTGAAGTGTTCGGCTTTATTGGCGCGATGTTCGGCGGCTGGTTTTCGGACCGGTTTCTCGGCGGGCGCACCGTGCGTGCCTGCGTCATCTACATGGCCCTGGCCGGGGTTTCGGTGCTGCTGTTCTGGAAAGTTCCCACGCAATCGCGACTCTTGACCACGAGCTTGCTGTGCGCCATTGGCTTCTTTGTCTACGGCCCGCAATGCCTGCTGGCCATCGCGTGCGCCAATCTCGCCACCAAACGCGCCGCGGCCACCGCCATCGGTTTGACCAGCATTTTCGGTTACGCGAGCACGTTGCTTTCCGGCTGGGGCATGGGTACGCTGGTGCAATATTACGGTTGGGACGCGGCGTTTCGCGGTTTGTTGATCATCTCCATTTTGGGTACTTTGCTGTTCATCGCCGCGTGGCCCGCGAAGGCCCACGGCTACAAGGATTGAACACGGAGAACTTATGCGGAAATTCACATTGGGTCTGGTCATTTTGTTCGCGAGTGCAATTGGTTCGACGGCGGAAGACAACAAGCCGCCGGTTCAATTGCCCGGTCAACGAGCTGACGGCTCCGTTTTGCTGCCGAACCAGTGGTCGTTACGCCCCATGGGACGACAGATCGAATTGGGCGATTTCCCGATCAACATCGCCGTGCATCCCCAGGGTCGCTACGTTGCCGTTCTGCATTCGGGATACAGCCATCACGGAATCATGGTGGTGGACCTGGTAACCGAGAAGGTGGTGACCAACGCGCTGCTCGAAGAAGCTTTCTATGGAATCGCGTTTTCCCGTGACGGCTCGCTCCTGTTCTGCACCGGCGCCAGCGAAGAACTGATCCATAGCTTTCATTTCACGGACGGGCTCCTCTCCGATCATCGCGAAATCCGCTTGCGCGACATCAAGGACGTGGGCATTCCCGCGGGCCTGGTCCCGGATGCCGCCGCGAAAAAGGTCTATGTGGCGAATTTGTATGGTCAGAGCGTTTCCGAAGTCGATGTACGGAACGGAAAAGTCATCGACATCCCTTTGACGCCGGCGGGGTCTGAATTTGAAACCGTCACCACGCCGGGCAAAACAGTCGAAACCGAACTGAATCACGTCGGCGTTTTCCCCTATGCCTGCTGCCTGGACAACCGGAGTCATCGTCTCTACGTGAGTCTTTGGGGCGCTGCGCAGATTGCCGTTGTCGACCTGAAATCGCAGCAAGTGACCGCCCGCTGGCCGACCCAGGAACATCCCAACGAAATGCTGCTGACAGCTTCTGGCAGGATCCTCTTCGTCGCCAACGCCAATCGGAATACTGTGACCGTGTTCGACACGGGGACGGGCAAAGCACTGGAAACGCTGACGGCTTCGCTGTATCCCAACTGGCCGTCCGGGTCCACTCCCAACAGCCTGGCGCTGACGCCGGATGAGAGGACGCTCTTCGTGGCCAATGCGGACAACAACAACCTCGCGGTGTTCGACGTCAGCCAGCCAGGACACAGTCATTCGCTCGGCTTCATTCCCGTCGGATGGTATCCCACCTCCGTTCGCGTGACGCCCGATGGCCGCCATCTACTGGTCAGCAACGGCAAGGGAATCATTTCCAAGGCGAACCCCAACGGCCCCCAGCCCGGCCGGAAGAGTCGCGCTGAAACGCTGCCACAATACATTGCGGAACTCCTTCACGGCACATTGAGTGTGATCGATCTGCCCGCACGGGAGGCGTTTGAAAAGCAACTCGTGGCTGATTCGGTGGAAGCGTATCGGTGCAGTCCGCTCAAACCTGACGCGACGGTTTCCGCCGTCCGTCCGAACGACAGCCCGATTCCACTCAAACCCGGTGATCCGAGCCCGATCAAATACTGCTTCTACGTCATCAAGGAGAACCGCACCTACGATCAGGTCCTGGGCGACATGCCGGAAGGCAATGGCGATCCGAAGCTTTGCCTGTTTCCGGAGGAAGTTTCACCGAACCACCATCAATTGGCCCGCGACTTTGCCCTTTTCGACAATTTTTACGCCGATGCTGAAGTCAGCGCGGACGGCCACGAGTGGACGATGGGGGCGTATGCGACCGATTTCGTGCAAAAGATGTGGCGGCTCGAGTACCCGCACGGCCACAACGAACGCGGAAAGTATATCTACCCCGCGGAAGGAGTTGTCCCCATGGCCACGCCCGCGGGCGGTTATCTTTGGGACCGCGCCGCGGAAGCCGGCGTGAGCTACCGCAGTTACGGCGAATTCGTCGCCAACGGGAAAACACCGGATGATCCGGCGGTGCCGCGCGTGAAAGCCCTGCGCGGGCATATCGACGAAAAGTATCGCGGCTTCGACCTGGAATACCCGGATGCGAAACGGGCGGATCGTTTCCTAGAGGAACTCAAGCGATTCGAGGGCGAGGGCGACATGCCGCGCCTGCAGGTGGTCCGACTGCCCGGCGATCATACCAATGGCGTGCGGCTGGGCAAGAGAACGCCGAGCGCTTATGTTGCCGATAATGATGCCGCGTTGGGCCGGATCATCGAGGGCATCAGCCATTCACCGTTCTGGTCGCAAACCGCCATCTTCGTCCTGGAAGATGACGCGCAGAACGGCGCCGACCACGTCGATGCGCATCGCACGCTGGGGTTTGTCGTCAGCCCGTACGCGAAGCACCATGCGGTCGATTCGACCATGTACTCCACCAGCAGCATGTTGCGGACGATCGAATTGATTCTTGGACTAAAACCCATGTCGCAGTTTGATGCCGCCGCCACTCCGATGTTCAACGCGTTCCAAAGCACGCCCGATGTGCGGCCCTACGCCGCCCTCCCCGCCCGGATCGATTTGCAGCAGAAGAACACGAAAACATCCTGGGGCGAAAAGGTGTCGCGGACGATGGATTTCTCCAAGGAAGACGCCGCCGATGACCTGCTCCTCAACGAAGTCATCTGGCGCTCCGTTCGCGGCGACGATTCCCCCATGCCCCCACCCACCCGCGCCGGCTTCGTCTTCACCCACGGCAAGGGCAAGTCAGACGACGACTGATCTCGCGCGATGGTAGCTTGTGAAATCGCTTGCCGGCAAAGATGATCGCTAGTGCCCTTCCCCGTGCGGGACGGAATGGGGCGGCGGGCCGTCGCGGAATTCGGAATGACGCACTTTCCCACCGGCGTGGCTGATCCAGGCGCCCGCCGCGAGCGAGGCAAAGGTGAAGACAAGCGTCGCGAACGCGAGCGGCAATTGCGTGCGCGGACGGAACCGCGGCAGCACCAGGGCCGTCACGGCAACGACTGCCGTCGCGTAAAACACCCACGACCCGATGTCGGCGCGGTGCCTGTGGACATCCAGCCATTGCTGTGCGTCCTTATCCGACATCGAATATACGCGATTATAGGCTCGTTCGCCGTACTCTCCAACCGGCCACACGGAAAGAGCCGCGAAGATTACCACGACAAGCGCCGTGATGAGGGCTGGCTGGCTTCTCAGAATCAGCGCGACGATGAGCGCCAGGATTCCGCACGCCATGGCATAGACAGGAAGCGGATTGAGCAGGACGTGGATGTATTCGGGCTGCTTAAGTTGCCGGAGGAAATCGTGGAACTCTACCATTCTATTCTCGCCATCGTCGACAAGGCGCAAACCATGACACGCGATAAATCGCCTAGGGTGCGCGCCCGGCCGTTACACCTTGCCGACTCTTGACTACTTCTGGATTTCCGCGTTGGAGATCAGGTTGATCCCATCGCGGGTGGCGAGTTTGCCTTTGACGGTGATCGTCTTGCCGGCGTACTCGGCCAGCGTCTTGTTGAGCGGCTTGTGTTCGCCGATCAGCAAATAGGTCTTGCCGTCTTCGCCTTTGATTCCCACGGGCAAGCCGGACTCAATGCACGTCGCCGCGCACTGGGCGTGTTTTTCGCCGTGAGCTCCGTGGTCGAGGTAACAAGCCATATCGAGCACCTCGCCTTTGACGGTCACTTGGGCGCTGGCATCGGTCTTTTGATCCTCCGCCTGCACGCTCCACGCCATGATCAAACCAACGGCAAACGCGACACTCAATGCAACGAGTTTTTTCATCAACTCCTCCTTCTGGTTGTTTGTTCGGTTTCTGCGAAAGCAAGGTTGCTAAGAACCCGCTACTAGGATGCTTCAAATCATTCACTCGTTCCAGTTATTCTGTCTGAATCTTCCCAAAGGCTTCCGGAGCGAGCGACGGTTTCACTTCTTTGTGCCATTTCCACAGGAGGTAGATGGCGGGATAGACGAGTAGTTCCATCAGAAACGAGGTGAACAATCCGCCGACCATGGGGGCGGCGATGCGCTTCATCATGTCCGCGCCGCTGCCTATGGACCACATGATCGGCATCAAGCCCATCACGGCCGCGCCCACCGTCATCATCTTCGGGCGAATGCGTTTCACCGCGCCGTGAATGATCGCTTCGTGCAGGTCGGACAAATTGCGCAGCTTGCCATTGCGCTTCGCTTCGTCGTAGGACAAATCCAGGAACAACAACATAAACACGCCCGTCTCCGCGTCGAGTCCCATCAGGGCAATCATTCCCACCCAGACCGCGATGGAAATGTTGTAGCCGAGCAGCCAGAGCAACCACACCGCGCCGACGAGCGAGAACGGAACTGCGAGCATGACCACCGCCGCCTTGAACGTCGATTTGGTGTTCGCGTACAACAACAGGAAGATCAGCACGATGGTCAGCGGCAACACGACCTTCAATCGCTCGCGCACGCGCAGCATATTCTCGTACTGGCCGCTCCAGACAATCGAATAACCCGTCGGCAGCTTCAGTTCGGCGGCGACCGCGCGCTTGGCGTCCTCGACGTAACCGCCCACATCGCGGCCCGTGATGTCCACATACACGTAACCCGCCAGCATCCCATTCTCGTCGCGAATCATCGAGGGGCCGTTGACGAGCGAGATATCCGCCACCTCCTTGAGAGGCACCTGCCGTCCGAGCGAAGACATGACGAGCACGTGCTCGAGCTGATCGAGGTCACTGCGCAGATCGCGCGGGTAACGAAGATTGATCGTGTACCGCTCGCGGCCTTCAATCGTCGTCGAAATCGTCTCGCCGCCGATGGCGGTCATGATCACGTTCTGCACGTCTTCGACGGTCAACCCGTAACGGGCAATTGCCTCGCGTTTCGGGATGATGTCCACGAAGTAACCGCCCGCGGCGCGTTCGGCAAAAACGCTGCGCGTGCCCGGCACTTTCCGCAGAATAGCCTCGAGGTTCTCGCCGATGCGCTGGATCTCATCGAGGTTCGCGCCGAATACTTTTATACCGACGGGCGTGCGAATACCCGTGGCCAGCATGTCGGTGCGGTTCTTGATCGGCATGGTCCATGCGTTGACGCTCCCGGGAATCTGCAACGCGCGATCCATTTCGTTGATGAGGTCGTCCCATGAAACGTGTTCGGGCCAGATGCGACCGAGTACGGAGCGCAACGGTCCGGGCCACGAGGAGAAGAAGCGCGGCTTCGGTCTCCACTCGGACATCGGCTTGAGTTGCACCACCGTCTCCATCATCGAGAACGGCGCCGGATCGGTAGAGGTGTCCGCCCGGCCCGCCTTGCCATGGACGCTGATGACCTCTGGAAATTGTTTCAGAATCCGGTCCTCGGACGCCATCAACCGTGCCGCTTCCGTCACCGAGATACCGGGTAGCGTCGTCGGCATGTAAAGGACCGCGCCCTCATTCAGCGGCGGCATGAATTCCGAACCCAGTTTGAAATACACGGGCACGGTCGTCGCCACGATCAACGCCGCGAGCGCGATGATCGTTTTCGGGTAACGCAGGACGAAGCGACACGGCTTCTCGTACAACCAAAACAGCACGCGGCTGACCGGATGTTTTTCTTCGGGGTAATACTTCCCGACGAGAACGCCGTTCAGCAGCCATGCCAACCAGCGTGGGCGTGCCTTGAATGGTTCCATGCGTGTGAACAGCATGCGCACGGCGGGATCGAGGGTGACGGCGAGCAGGGCAGCCAGGGCCATCGCCAGCGTCTTCGTGTACGCGAGCGGCTTGAAGAGGCGCCCTTCCTGGTCCACGAGCGTGAACACGGGCAAGAACGCCACCGCGATTACCAGGAGCGAGAAGAATACCGAGGGTCCGACCTCCAGCAACGCTTCGAGGCGAATTTTGTGAAAATCACCCTGCCGCCCCTCCTCCTGCCAGCGCTCGAGTTTCTTGTAGGCGTTCTCGACTTCGACTATCGCGCCGTCCACCAGCACGCCGATGGAAATCGCGATGCCCGCGAGGCTCATGATGTTCGAGGTGATGCCCATGAAGTACATCGGGATGAACGCCAGCGCGACCGAGATCGGGATCGTGATGATCGGCACAATCGCCGAGGGGATGTGCCAGAGGAAGAAGAGAACGACAAAGCTGACGATAATCATTTCCATAACCAGGTCGTCCGTCAGGTTGTGGATGGACTTCTTGATCAACTCGGAGCGGTCGTACGTCGAGACAATCTCGACGCCCTCCGGCAGCGACGGCTTGATTTCCTGCAACTTCGCCTTCACGCGTCCGATGACGTTGAGTGCGTTCTCCCCGTGGCGCATAATGACGATGCCGCCGACCACGTCGCCGGTGCCGTTGAGGTCCGCGATGCCGCGACGAATCTGCGGCCCGATGGCGATGTTTGCCACGTCGCGCAATAGTACCGGCGTGCCTTCCTTGTTCACCTTCAGTGCGACCTGGCCGAGGTCCTCGGTCGACTTGACGTAGCCGCGTCCGCGCACCATGAATTCCTTGCCGTTCCACTCGATCAAGCGGCCGCCGACTTCGTTATTGCTGTGTTTGATCGCGTCCATGATTTCCACGACGCCGACGCCGTAGGCCTGAAGCCGCACGGGATCGACGGTCACCTGGTACTGTTTCTGGAAACCGCCCAGTCCGGCGACCTCGGCTACGCCCGGCACGCTCTGGAGCGTGTACCGCAGGACCCAATCCTGATAACTGCGCAAATCGGCGAGGCTGTGTTTGCCGGATTTGTCCACGAGCGCGTATTGGTACACCCAGCCAACGCCCGTCGCATCCGGACCGAGTTCGGGAGTCACTCCCGTCGGCAACTGTCCCGCGATCTTCGAGAGGTACTCATTGACGCGGCTGCGCGCCCAGTAGAGGTCGGTGCCGTCTTCGAAGATCACGTACACATACGAGAACCCGAAATCGCTGAACCCACGAATCGCCTTCACGCGCGGCGCGCCGAGCAATGCGGTAATGATCGGATACGTGACCTGGTCCTCGAGGATGTCCGGACTGCGGTCCCATTTCGTCGAGACGATGACCTGCGTGTCACTGAGGTCGGGGATGGCATCGAGGCGGATGTGGCCCAGCGTGTAAAACGAGTAGGCCAGCGCCGCAGCCACCAGCATGATGACCAGGAGGCGATTCGCGGCGCTGAACTGGATGATCTTGCGGATCATGGACTATTTTCCAGCCAACGCTTCGATGGCGGCCTTCATTGACGATTCGGAGTCCACCAGGAAGTTGGCCGATGTGACCACGCGATCGCCTTCGTTCAGCCCGGAGAGCACTTCAAAGTATCCGTCGCTACGGACTCCCAGTTTCAACAGGACAGGAACCAGTCGGCCATCACCTCCGTCACGAAACGCATAAACGCGGTCGCCGGAAAACATCACGGCTCCCACCGGCACGGCCAGCCTTTCACCGAGTTCGTACGACAACCGCGCGTCAGCGTACATCTCTGGTTTGAGCAGCAGATTTGGGTTGGGGATGTTCATACGCACTTTCACCGTGCGGGTCTCCGGATCGAGCGTCGGCGAAATGAATGACACATCACCGCGGAACGCTTTATCCGGATAGTACGGCACCGTCAATTCGACCGGCATCCCAATCTTTACGAACGGCAGGTCGGGTTCGTACACATCTGCGTTCGCCCACACCACTGAGTAATCGGCCAGGACCAGCAGCGATTCACCCTGCCTGATCTTGTGGCCGGCCGCGATGTTAATCTCCGCCACCCAGCCGTCGACGGGCGAGTAGATCGTCATCTCCTTCTCCACTTCTCCAGTGCGCTCGATTCTCTCGATTTGTGCCGCGGGAAAATCCAAGAGTTCCAGCCGCTTCCGCGCCGAAGTAACCATCATCTCCGCATCGCTGGCCGCGTCAGGATTCGCCGACCCGCCGGCGGCCAGAATCTTCTGACGGTTTCGCAAGGCCACCAGATAGTCCTCCCCCGCCGTGACCAGTTCGGGGCTGTAAATCTTCATCAACGGCACACCTTTCTTGAAGAAGGCGCCCTTCGTCACCTCATGCAAATGCTCGACCCAGCCCTCGGCCTTTACCGTGACGTGGTAGAGCCGCACTTCATCCGGGACGATGCGCGCGGAAGTGCGAACATCACGAGAGAGAGAGCGTCTCTCCACCGTGCTGAAAGCCAGCCCCATGCGTTCGCGCGCTGCCGGCGTGATTGAAACCGACGCCAGGCCGGGTGGTTCCGTTCCCGCGCCCGCGGTCACCTCCACCGGTACCATCTCCATGCCCATCGAGTCCTTGCCGGGCTTGTCGCTGACCTCGTTGGGGTTCATCGACGAACGGTACAGTATTTTCTTCGTTGCCACCCTGGTCTCTCCCGCGCGGTCATGTCCCGAGTTGTCAATCGGCACCAGTTTCATGTTGCAGATCGGGCAGTTACCGGGTTTGTCCGACGTAACGGACGGATGCATCGGGCAGTGATACTTTGCCGGTTTCCCGGCCTCGGCAGCGGCCTCCGGCCCTTCCGGTCCCTTCTTTCCGCAGGAAACCAACGCGACGCACGATGCGAGCGCCAGCGCGACGGCGACAAAGCGAAGACCCCGTTTCATTTTTTCTCCTCTACCAGCGGCAATGACAATCGACCGCCGGCCGTCCGTTCCAACGAGGCCAGGAGCCGCTGAAACTCCGCGGCATGATGCAAGTTCTGCATTTCCAAATCAAACAGCATGCGGTCTGCATCCAGCAAGTCCAGGAACCCGCCGGCACCGGTCTCGTACGCCGCGCGCGCGGACTCGACGGCGAGCCGTTGCTGCGGGATCAGTCTTTCTGTGTACAGGTCATAGTGATGATGCATCGTATGCACGCCATCGTATAATTTCCTTACCTCGGAGGCGGTGCGCACGCGCATCGCGTCCAAATCATCACGGCTGGCGTCGAGGTTGGCTCGCGCCTCGGCGACCGCGGCTTTGTACTTGCCGTGGTTAAGCCATGGGAAATTGATGAACACACCCGTGTCATATTCCTGGATGCCGCTCGCGCCGCTATACTGCCGCGCTTCAAACCGAAACTGGACATCGGGATAGTAGCCCTTCTTCGCCAACGCCAGTGCTGCCGTGGCGCTTCGGACGGCGCCTTCACGTGCCCCAAGTAATTCCGGCCGATCCTCCGCCGCCGCCTGGAGTTGTTCCAGGGTTATGCCCAACTCCACGACGGGCGCGGTGACTTCGGGGCCAATATCCACGGGCGTCTCCGGCGGACGCCGCAGCAGTTGGTTCAAATCCGCCAGCGCCTGTTGTTGCGTGCGCACGCGATCGACACGGTCCTCGGCCAGCTTGGCCAATTCGTTCTGCGCACGGATGAGATCGGACTGCGTGCCGCTGCCGGTCTCGTAGCGCGTCCGCGCCGCTTCCACAAACTGCCGCAACAATTCCTGGTTGCGCTCGTTTACTTCCAATTCACGCTGGGCCTGCCAAAGATCGTAGTAGGCCTGTTTGACCATCGCGACGACATCCAACTTTTTCATCCGCCAATCCATCTCCGCCCGTGTTGCTGCGCCGGCCTCGACGCCGCCGCGTAAATCGCGCTTGCCGAACCACGGGACAGTCTGCGAAATCATCCACTCATTCTCGTCGAACGTATCGAAGCGCTTCGTCTCCACGCGATCGACAATCACGCCGATCATCGGATCATCCAGCGCGCGGGCTTGTGGGATTTTCTGACGCGCGGCTTCCCACTTCCGCTGCGAGGCCGCGATCTCCGGATTATTGGCCAGCGCGGTGTCGATGCAGGCTTGCAACGAATTACTCACCTGGGCGCGGGCCGTGGCGGTTACAACTGCCAGGAGAATGGCGACAATGATTGGTTTCATTGCGCCTTGTGGGACATATCGATTGGGCAGGCGTTACAGACTTGTTGGCTGACAAGTTTTGCATAGCGCTGTTGCTGTTCCGGCGTCAGCAAGGCGCGAATTCCCAGAATGTGATCGAGCGTGGCGTGTTCCGACTCGGCCTGCGCGGCGGTCATTTGGTCAACGCAGGCGTTGACTTTGGGGAGATCGACCGGCGATTTTTCCAGCTCTTTGCTCAGGGCGAGACGCGCGTCGCAATGCTTGTCGCAGCAATTCCCGATTCTCGTGTTGTAATTCTTCTCGAGTTTCCCGACCTCGGCGGTTTGCGCGTCCGTCAGGTTCAGCTCGTGCTTGAGCCACGCCGTATCGTTCAGATTCACGGTTGGCGCGGCCATGGCGCAGTGGACTGACCAGCGCGCCACACCGAAGGAAACCGCGGTGACGAGGAGCGTCAAAACCGCCAGGGCCATCAATGTCTTCTTCATTTCGTCACCTTCGCTGGCATTTGTGCGTAGCTGCCCGCCAGCGTACCCGGGGAAAGGAATTGGAGTTCCGCTGTCGGCCTGTCGGTTTGCCGGGGAACCGAGGCAATGCCGCCCCAGACGCCGACGATCAGCGCAACCACCATCGCTGCGACAACTGACCAGGCGGGCTGCCACAATAAGCGCCCGATTAGATCAATCCAGTTGACCGTATCGACCGCTGGCGCGGCGGCGATTCGGATCTGGCGCCAGACGTTGGCCTCGAAATTGCCTCGTGGCTCGATATCGCGCCATCGCTTCAAGAGCGCACTTAATCTGTCGTCATTTTGGTTCATCACCTAATAATACGTTGGCGGCAAAAAAAGCCCTCGTTGTTTCCAACGAGGGCTTTCAGCTTCCGACGGGATAAGGTAGGCCTTTGGCGAAGGTGTTGGTGAGGGGCGACACCGACTGCTTCCACTTCGGTGTCGCGCACCATCGCGCGCGGTTGACAGAGCATTAACATCCGCCGTGCCAACCTCGCGACGCTTGCGTGAATATCCCGCAACTACCGCATGCGCAAATGATTCCGTCACGTCAAGATTTTCTCGCTGACGCCCGGATTCGGAAGCGCGCTGTACTGAATCAGTCAGCGTGGTTAAAGCGCTACACTCGCACGTCATTCCAAGAGGGGACGCAACCCTCTCCGCAGCGTTTGTTTGGCGCGATAGAGACGCGCCTCCACCGATTTCTCCGAACAGCGCATGACCGCGCCGATTTCCGCATGCGACATTCCTTGGTACTCGGCGAGCACCAGGACGGTCCGTTGATCTTCCGGAAGTTCACTTACTGCCGCGGCAATCAACTCGCCAAGCTCACGGGCGTCGACTTCCTGCGCGGTATCCGTTGCGGCCACCAGTGGTGAATCCGGATCGATCGACTCGGTGGGATGTCGCTTGCGCCAGCGCAAACGGTCGATCGCGGCGTTGCGGGCCAACGCAAAGAGCCACGTGGAGAACTTTGTCTCGGGTCGGTAGGTGTCGAGCTTCTGGTAAACGCGCACGAACACTTCCTGCGCCACATCGTCGGCGTCATCCGCGTTGCCGAGCATGCGGAAAACGAAGTTCACGACGGGCCGTTTATAGCGCCCCATCAATTCGTCAAATGCGGAATCGTCACCCGACTGAATTTGCCGGACGACTTCGGAATCTGGTTGTTCGTGTAATTGCATGACTGATCGGAGACGGACGAAAGAGACACCACCGGTATGGTATCAGGTCTCAGATCAGAAAGGCATGCGTCAAGAGATAAGAGCCGGAGGCGCTGGACATTGAGGTGTCGGCCCTCGCGGTCGTGCGCAGGTTGAGATATTCGCCGTTCGCGAGGAACCTAGCGTCCACGGGAAGCGACACGACTTTCACGATCTCGTGGCCTGTGATAGTGGTGGCGCGGGCGGGCGTGGAATTCGGAGCGGGTTGAACCGGCACGGACAAGCAACAGTGGCAATGCACCGACGGGCAGCAACTGATCGGTTGCAGTTGCGTATTACGACACGACGCCGTGGTCCCTTCACCCGGTTCGCCACGAACCAACAAGCTACCCATGAAGGAAATCACCACCAGCGCAGTCACCAGTCTCAAAGGCATACGCATCAGTAGGTAAAGGCTATACCGGTGATAGTGGAGTGTCAAGGTACGGTCAGCGCAAAGGATTCTGACCCAAGACTATGATGTTTCAAATGTATCAATGATTAGACCCTTTCGACGGCACTATCAAAACCCAATGTCTGAACCTCTTAGGTTCATAATTCCGTTGCTCGACAACCGAGAGAATCGGGAACAAAATTGAGGATATGAACCAGACAAAGGAACAGTCCGCATTTGTCTTACGAATTGCACCCAGCGGAATTGACAAAGTCCCCGAAGCCCTACACGAGGATCAAATTATTATTGGATGGGCTTACGCCAAAGGGTTGCTTGACCCCAAACTAGACTGGATACAGTTTCGAGAAATTCTCGACAAAACCTACTACTCGGAGGAACCCACACGGCGAAAAGCCGGTGCCGCGGCTGGCAACATGTGGCGTTTCATACGAGAGATGAAACCCGATGACCTTGTTGTTGTTCCGTATGGCAGCGAATTCTATGTGGCGAAAATCACCGGACCAGCAACCTACAATTCTGCAAAGGCCGACGATGATTCATCTTATCGCCGTGTCGTTGAATGGCTAAACAAGAAAAAGCCAATCCCGCGTCAAATCGCCCGCTCCGCACTCATTTCGCGGATGAAGACCCAGGGAACTTCTGCCACTGCAACTGATTTACTTGGAGAAATCCAAGAATGTTTGGCCGTGGCAGGAAAAGGGCAGGCACCCAAATTTGAGAGTGATCTGCAATCCCGTTTAATTCGTGAAGTGCTCTCTGAGTTGCAGGGAGGGCGCATGGAGAGTTTCGGGTTTGAACGACTCATCCAGACGGTTCTGCTTGGGTTAGGTGCAGAGGAAGTGCAAATCATTCCCCGAAGTCAGGACAAAGGTGCTGACCTCGTTGCCACATTTCGTGTCGCGGGTACGTTTCAACAGATTATAGCCGTTCAAGCAAAGCACTGGCGTCCCGAGCCGCCGGTTGGGCGCGATGTCGTTCAGCAATTGATTGGTGGCATGGAGGCCGTGTCAGCCACATTGGGAATGGTAGTCACCTCTGGTTCAATCGGTGAAGATGCTGTACAAGCCGCCGAACAATACTTTGAGGAAAAGGGACTCCGTATTGAACTTGTGGATGGAGAACAATTCGCAAAATTGATCGTAGAGCATGGCATCCGTACGGGCTGAAATAAATCGGTGCGAAGTGCAAAATCAAATGCAGAATAATTTGCTCACGAGTTCCCCCCGTCACGACATCAAAACGCCTCTACCATGCGTTCCGTCGCTGTTCGTGTCGCCGCTCCTATACGCGCCGGCCAGCCCGGATTCCCGCTGCGGCTCCACATCTCTGCACCCTACGCTCGCTTCAAACTGGTCCCGCTTTAATTCAACGCTATGCGCGCATCAAAACCAGGCGGAGTATTCAAGATGAAACATCACGAAACCAAAACCCTCGTTGTGTCTGATGCCATCATGGATGCAGCGGCCAGCGCGATAAAGGCTGAACTGGTTTATCAACGCGCCACGAACTGCGGGCGTAAATTCGGCATCACCGGAGAAATTGGAGAGATTTTCGTCTGTCGAGCACTTGGATTGAAGATGGTAGAAGACCCCCGCTCCGAGGGCTTTGACGCCGTCGACGCGAAAGGCCGATGTGTTCAGATAAAAACACGCCGTGGCGAAAACGGTGAATTGCCAAAGAATAGCGGGAGTTTGAGCAGATTCTCTGACCATGAATGTGACTACGTGCTTCTCGGAGTTTTAAGTAAGGAATACAACCTCATCGGGGTGTGGAAAGCTGAGTTTAGCCGGTTGAAACCAATTATCGGAAAACGCAAGCGGGCAAATCCGACTATTCGTCAGTTCAAGTCAGTTGGTGAACAGGTTCATCCATGAATCGTCCTCGCGGCAAATAAGGACTTTCCCGCGACACCAAAACGCCTCAACAAGGCTTTCTTATCAGCAGACTGGACGTAAATCGTAAACCGATAATTTGGCTGGACATGGGGTGCAGGATGGGGTATGGTCGGGGAAATGGATGAATAGTAAATCCCGAAAAGGAGTTGCGGTATCTGCCATAGGTCGGGGAGCGATGGCGGACGCGGCCGCCTTCAGCGGAGGTATGCTTGAAAGAAATGTGCCATTCTACGAAACGAACCCATTTTGTTTTCGCGTACTTTTCGATGTATCACCTTTATCGAAAATAACTTGTGCCGTTTGCAGCGACGTTTGCAAATGGGTTCGTTTTGGAAAAACGAACCCAATTTCGGGGGGTTTATGATGGGTTTTGGCACCGCCGAGACCACTTTTCGGGGTATTACTTGCATTAGGAGCGGTATACGGCAAGCGCGCCCCGGTCGGTTGGCTCGGCGGAAGGCCGCGCTTGCGCACGGGGGAGGAGTTTAGTAATAGTGTGGTCGGAACCGTCCTCTCAGTTGGGGTTATTAAGGAAGTATCGAAAACCCAAAAAATGAATGCCAAACCAAATGCGGGGCCGAGCCGTCTGACGATTTCGCTGGCGGTGGGCTGCGTTGTGTTGTTGGTGGTGATCGTGCTGCTGAGTCGCGCATTCGGCGCAACGAACGACGCCCGCACGGCAACAGCCGCCCCCTCCTTCTCGTTAAAGATCGGACGGGGTCAATTCGTCAAGCTCGCCGACTTCAAAGGGAAGGCGCTGATTGTCTGCTTTTTTGCCACCGGGGACAAACCCAGCGAGAGACAGGCGCTCATCTTGAACGACCTGCTCAAGGAATACAGCGAGACGAACCTGGCGGTGCTGGGCCTCGTCCTTGAACAGCCCGGCGCCCAGCGGATGAAGAGCTTTGCCGAAGAGCAGGGATTGGGTTTCCCGTTATACCCGCCCGACTACGACACCATTCAAGCCTTCGGCGGCCTGACCGCCATTCCCACCCTGTTTGTCATCGACAAGAACCAAAACATTATCCAGAAATACGTCGGTGTCACCGAAGCGAATGTTCTCCAAGCCGACCTGAGAGCCATCTTTAAGCAATGAGTCGTTTCCGACCATCCTCGATCGCGCTCGCGCTGGTCTTGCTGACGCCGCTGGCCGTCGAAGGGCAAGTGGGGGCGCCGCAAGGCGAGGCCAGGGTCACAGCGATTCTGTCGGTCGATAAACTTGCAGCGGACGCGCCTTTCCGTGTCGCGGTCGTCATCGATGTCGCCGAGCATTGGCACATCAACGCCAATCCCGCGAATGCCGAAGGGCTGATCCCGACCACGCTCACGCTTCCGTCGACTGCGTCCATCGTCATCGACCGCATCGTTTACCCGAAAGGTGTAACGACGAAGGTGTCGTGGTCGGACGGACCAGTCTCGCTCTACGCGGGTCACACGATTATTTTCGCCGAGGGACACGTCAACGCCGCGGCCCAGCCCGGGCCCGTGAAACTCGAAGGCTCATTGCGCTACCAAGCCTGCAACGATCAGGTCTGCATTGCGCCGAAGACGATCCCCGTCGTCATTGAGACCGAAATCGTTTCCGCGCCGCAAAAGCCGCAGCCGGTCCATCCCGATATCTTCGGCGCGGTTACCGAAGCGGCGCCGTTGGCGAAACCGGCGGCGACAGGGAACGCCATGACGGAGAACTCGGTCGACACCCGGGTGCGCGAGCGCGGGTGGTTTCTCACCTTCGTCTTTTTGTTCATCGGTGGACTGGCGCTTAACCTTACCCCGTGCGTTTTCCCAATGATCGCGATAACGGTCAGTTTCTTTGGGGGTTCCGGCGAGAAGCGGCTGACGCATGCCCTCGCGTATTTTCTTGGCATCGTCCTGACGTATTCCTCGTTGGGGTTGGCTGCGGCGTTGACGGGCGGGTTATTCGGTGCGGCGCTGCAGAGCCCGTGGGTGTTGGTGGGCGTGGCTGGGATGATGGTCGCCCTGGCGTTGAGCATGTTTGGGCTGTACGAACTCCAGCCGCCACAGTTTCTCGTCCAGAAGGCCGCGGGATTGTCATCGAAGGCCGGGTTACTCGGCGTATTTCTCCTCGGCGCGACTGTCGGGATTATTGCTGCCCCGTGTGTCGGGCCGATCATTGTCGGCGTCTTTGTTTTCGTCGCGCAACGCGGCGATCCCTGGTTGGGTTGGTGGATGTTCTTCACGCTGGCGTGTGGGCTCGGGTTGCCGTACGTGATCCTGGGCGCGTTTTCCGGCCTCCTCACCAAACTGCCAAAATCGGGGGCCTGGATGGTTTCGGTGAAGAAGGTATTCGGCATTGTCCTGCTGGGCGTGGCGGTGTGGTTCGTGAAGCCGATCTTCGGCACGAGGACGAACGCCAAGTCGCCCATTGATTGGAAACCTTATTCCGCCGAGTTACTCGTGAACACCGGCAAACCGGTGCTCCTGGATTTTTATGCGGACTGGTGTATTCCGTGCCACGAAATGGACAGCAAGACCTACACCGATCCACACGTGGTCGAAAAGGCGAAGGAACTCGTGATGGTAAAGGTCGATTTGACCAAACAGGGGTCCGAGGCCGTGGATAAACTGGTCCATGACTATGCCATCGTGGGCATGCCCACCACGACGTTCTTCTCGCCGGATGGACACGAGCGCGGCGACTTGCGGCAGGTTGGATTCGTGGACGCAGATAAGATGTTGAACCTGATGATGGCGGCGTTGACTACATCAGCGCCAACCAACTCGACGGCCCGCGCACCCGATGTCCCGCCGCAATTGCTGAATCCGTTCTAGAGACTCATCTTCCGCAATCGCAGCGCGTTGCTGATCACGGACACGGAACTCAGACTCATGGCCGCGCTGGCAATCATTGGATTCAGCAGCAAGCCGAACACGGGAAATAGCGCGCCTGCGGCGAGGGGAACACCCAGCACATTGTAGACAAACGCGAAGAAGAGGTTCTGTCGTATGTTGCGCATGGTGGCGCGACTCAATCGCCGCGCCTTCACAATCCCGCGCAAGTCACCCTTGACGAGCGTGATCCCGGCGCTTTCCATCGCGACATCCGTCCCGCTTCCCATCGCGATGCCAACCTGCGCCTGGGCGAGAGCGGGCGCATCATTGACGCCGTCGCCCGCCATGGCGACAATGCGGCCCTGCTGCTGGAGTCGTTGCACCACCTCACGCTTTCGGTCGGGCAACACTTCGGCTTCTACTTCATCAATCCCCAACTTTCGTGCGACAGCAGCCGCTGTCGTCCGACTGTCGCCGGTCACCATGACAATCTTGATCCCGTCCTCCTGCAAGAGCCGGATCGCTTCGGATGTGGATGCCTTGATCGGATCGGCCACGCCGAGCAGCCCTGCCACCTGGCCATCAACCGCAACGAATACGACGGTCTGGCCATCCTGACGGAGGCTTTCCGCCCGTTGGTCAAACTTGCCGGAATCGATACCGAGTTGCTGGTTGCCGATCATGATCTTGTGGCCATCAATGGTCCCGGCAACTCCTTTGCCGGTGAGCGAATGGAAATCGCTGACGCTCGACAGCTTCAGCCCGCGCTGTTCCGCGCCCGCGTTGATGGCCGCAGCGAGGGGATGCTCGCTGGCGCGTTCCAGGCTCGCCGCCAAACGGAGCATTTCCGACTCGTCTTCACCAACGACCGTGACGAGTTTCGGTTTGCCCTCGGTGAGCGTGCCCGTTTTATCCACAAGCAGGGTGTCCACTTTCTCAAGAACCTCCAGGGCTTCGGCATTCTTGATGAGAACACCCGCCCTTGCGCCACGGCCCGTGCCTACCATGATCGACATGGGTGTTGCCAGGCCCAACGCGCACGGACAGGCAATGATCAGCACGGCCACCGCGTTGACGATGGCGTAGGCAAACTTTGGTTCGGGTCCGAGCCAGGCCCACACAACAAACGTGATCACCGCCGCGGCAATGACGACCGGGACAAACCAGGAAGCCACAACGTCGGCCAACCGCTGGATTGGCGCGCGGCTCCGCTGGGCTTCGCTGACCATGCGAACGATTTGGGCGAGCAGCGTGTCGCTGCCAACGCGCTCGGCGCGCATCACGAAGCCGCCCGTCGCGTTGACGGTGCCGCCGGTCACACGGTCGCCAGTTTTCTTTTCCACGGGTATCGGCTCGCCCGTGATCATTGACTCGTCAACCGCGCTCGCACCTTCCAAGACGACACCATCCACGGGCACGCGTTCACCGGGGCGCACACGAAGTCGGTCGTCGGGTTTGACCTGCTCCAGCGGCACGTCCGCTTCCGTGGCGTCATCATGGATGACACGCGCTGTTTTCGGCGCCAGTCCGAGTAACGCCTTTATGGCGCTCGATGTTTTGCTGCGGGCGCGCAGTTCGAGCACCTGCCCCAGCAAGACGAGAGTTGTAATTACCGCGGCGGCCTCAAAATACACCGACACTCCACCGTTGTGGCCGCGAAATGATTCGGGAAACATCCGCGGCGCAAGCGTGGCAACGACGCTATACACGTATGCCACGCCCGTGCCGAGGGCGATCAGCGTAAACATGTTGAGGCTGCGATGAACGATCGACGCCCAGCCACGCTGAAAGAATGGCCAACCGCCCCACAACACCACGGGCGTTGCCAGCGCCAACTGCAGCCACGCGAGTCCTTTCAGGCCAAGCATCGCGATGACGAGAGTGGGAACGCTCAGTCCGAGGCTAACCCAGAATCGGCGCGTCATTTGTCCCAATTCCGGGTTCTCGACTTCTGCACCGCTCGCCACTTCGGGTTCCAACGCCATGCCGCATTTCGGGCAGGCACCCGGACCGGGCTGCCGAATCTCGGGATGCATTGGGCAGGTGTACCATGCGGAAATATCGGCAGGAAGCGGCACAGACGGATGCGGTTGAATGTATCGGGTGGGATCGGCGCGGAATTCCGCGAGACAATGCGCGCTGCAGAAGTAGTAGGTCTGCCCGTCGTGAACGTGCGACCCTGCGGCAGTGGCGGGCTCGACGTCCATGCCGCAGATGGGGTCCTTCATGGCGCCGAACCTAGTCGAAAAGAAGGAAGTTTACCAGCCGGCGAGGTATTAGCGGTTATTTCCGCGCGATTTTGGCGATGGCTTCCTCGAGGACAAGCCGATCATCCAGTTGCGTTGTGACGAGTTGACGATTCGCTTCCAGTAACAAGTCCATCGCGCGGATTAGTTCCGTAGTGGAGAAATTCTTCGCGGCGAGCGCGCAGCGATACAACCGCCATGCATTCGGCAACGCGCCTTCCTTCGTTCGCGGAAAATGCGCGGTCACGGGCTCGGGCAGGCGTTCGAACGCCTTCACGAACTCGAAGTTGCCGCCCTGGCCGTCGCGGGCAGTGATCAGCTTGCGTTGCAATAGGTCACGCGCGAGTAGCATCAGGCGAAACTGCGCCACCAACATCATCAAGATGCCGATCGGTTGGTCGCCGGAGTCGAGCAGGTTTTCCAGCACGGCGATGGCGTGCGCGGTGCGGCGTGCGCCGAGCGCGTCGGTCAGTTCCCAAATCACTGCCTGACGCGAGGCCGAGCAAATCGCGCGCACATCTTCGGGTAGAATTTCGTTTCGTTTGCCAACGTAGGTGATCAATTTTTCCAGTTCGTTGGCGATCTCGCGCAGGTTCGGCGCGACCAGGTCGCGAAACACCTGGACGGCTTCCGGGTTCATCGTTTTGCCGTCGGCGCGGAGTTTCGCGCGGATGAATGCCTCGATGTCCTCGTCGGCATCGCCCTTCCCTTCTTCGAGCGCCTCGAAGAATTGCACCTCGCCGATTTTCTCGATTGTCTTGTACAGCGACTTGCGTCGGTCGCAGCCAATCGCGCTGATCAGTAGTATGACACCCTCGCCGAGACCGCCTTTCAGCAGATCGCCCAGTTCCGCCAGCGCGTCCTTGACGGCTTCCGTGCGCGTGGTCGGGTTGTCGGCCAATAGCTCGGTGCTCTTCAACCACACCAGTTTGTCGCCACCGCCGAATAAGCCGACGGTGTTCAATGCTTCGCGGACTCGCGCGAGAATTTTGCGCGCCTCGTCCTGGTTCGAAAACGAGCCTTCGATGATCTCCAACCCAAATTCCCCCGCTTTCTTCGGCGCCAGCTTTTCGGCGAGCTTGGCCGCGGTTTCTTTAATGGAAAACTCGTCCGCGCCGCCGATGAGGTAGATGGATTTCGTTTTTGTCGCCGCTACAGGCATGGTCACAGTTTGCGGATGGCGTGGCGTGGTGTCAAGCGGCTCACGTCACCGTTTGGAACAACCGGTCACGCCATATCCAACATCTCAGGGCGCAGTGGCGGATTAGACCGGCTTATTTCCCGTCAATCTGCTCCTGGTAATTCACCGTGCCGCCGAGTTTCTGGTATTGGGCATTTAGCTCGTTGAATTTCGCCTGGGCTGCCGTCAGATTGGCTTGGGCTTTCGGGATTTCGGCGTCGTTGGCGGCGTATCTGGCCATGACCCGCGTGTATTCGTCTGGCGGTAGTGTCTTGCCTTTGTAGCCGGCGGTGCTGTGCAGGAAATCATGCTCTTTTTGGGCCGCTGCCACTCGTGCCCGGGCTGCCTTGACGATTCGCACTTGCTTCGGAAGGCTCTGCTCCAGGTCTTGACGTTGTTGTTCTTCGGCGAGCGGTTTTTTCGAATCAGGCATCATCCATTTGTCGGCGAATTTGACGCGGCCGTTGTCCACTTCGAATTTTTCAAATCGCCATTCGGTCTGTCGCGCGACGATGTTCGTGGCTTGTTCCGAGTTGGGATACGCGGCCAGAAATTTGTCGAAGGCCGCGATTCCCTCCGCATAATCGGTGGGCTTGAGTTCCTGGTTGGGATTCAACTGGTAACGACCCAACGCTTGGTAAGCTACGCCTGCCTGACGCTGCTCCGGAGTGGGTTTGTAGACTTCCTTGATATCGGATCTGGCGATGATTCGCGTCGTGAAAATCGTGTGACGTTCGTTGGAGACTTCAACGGTCATGTCCGTGTCAGTTTGGGATGTGATCCGCCCCGTGACGATCTCCCCCGAATTGAGCGTGACCGAATCGTCATCGGCCCGGACGCCGACTGACACCAGGAACAGCACGGAGGCGACAAGTAAAAGCAGGCATTTAAAATACTTCATAACATCATCTCTCTTGGCGATGACGGAAGGCTCCCAGACATTCAGGGTGCGGACGCGAAGTCCTTGGCCAGGGGGCAGTCTTTCAATTGTTTGAGGCCTTCGACTACGGACTCGGCGTTCAGGCGGGCACCGGCTTTTTTGGTGTGCTGGTAGTCCGAGAAGTAACTGGCTGTCTTTTCCTTGCCGAGCGCGTCGTAGCGGTTGGCGGCGATGGTGTTGAGGTCGATGAAGAGAGCGCCCGACGTTTTCGCGGCGCCGGCGGCCCACTGGGCGTAGCCGTCGAAGCCGCGCTTGATCTTGCCGTCGACCCATGTGTTGCGGGGAACCGGCGAACAGATGATTACGACGGCGCCTTTGGCTTTGGCTTCTTTGACGTACTGGCGCAGGTACCAGCCGTAGGCGTGGACGACTTTGTTTGAGGCACCAACCCCGAAGTGTACTGATTCATCGCCGTCGCCGGTTATCGTGGCGCGGTCGGGATAGTTCTGCGAGTTGGAGGAATCGTTGTGGCCGAATTGCAACAGGATGAAATCGCCGGGTTGCAGGCGGTCGAGGATCTTCGCCCAGAGCCCTTCTTCGATGTAGGAGCGGCTGCTGCGTCCGCCGTGCGCCTCGTTGTAGACGTGGATTTTCGCCGGGTCGAAAAGCGGGATGATTTCCGAGCCCCAGCCCCACTGACCGTTTTCGCCCGTGCCGTTGCCGGTCCGCATGATGGAATCGCCGACGAGGAACAGCGCCGGGTGGAGAGTGGCTGCTGGTGGGTTCGTGGATTCCTGAGCGTGAGCGGTTGATATCATTAGGAGGGCCAGCGAGACTCCGAGGAGTTGTTTTTTGAGGCGCATCGTTGGGATTCCTTCAATGTTTCGTCAAGGTTTGAGGTAAGGCTGTAGATCGGGAACGGCCTTCGCCAATTCATCCGCGACCATGCGCGCGAAGAACGCCGATCCCTTCGCCCCGAGATGGGTGTAGTCAAACACCGGAGCGGCTTCGCCTTTGCGTTCCACCACAGCATTCCCCGCGACGGAATTCGTCGTGGCGGAAGCGGCGTTGGTCGGCACTGCTGTCTTGGGCGCGGGGACGGAGTTTCCGCTGGCGGCGCTTTCCGCGACAATTGGCGGTGGCGGCGCCATCGCCAGGGTGTTGGCTTCGACGGGACCCATCTTCTGCACTGCGGCGACGCTGTCGGCATTCAGGTCGAGGACGGGAACGCCCATTTCCGCGGCGACCTTCTTCGTCGCATCGGCCCAGGGCAGTAAATCGTTGCGCACTTGTCCATCTTTGAAGGAGCGGCGCGTGAGCGGCGTGATCAGCACGGGTTTGGCCCCGTTGCTGACGACGTCCGAGACATACTGGCGGATATTTACGGGAAACTCATTCGTGAGATTGGTTGAACGACCCGGCTTGCCGGGCTGATCGTTATGTCCGAACTGAATCAGGACGTAGGTCGCCTTGAAGTTCGCGTTGGACTTCAACACGTCGATGACCCTGGCCCAGGAGCCTTCCGCGCGATAGCTGCCGGAACTGCGGCCGCCCCTGGCCATGTTGAGGAAGGTGACTTCCGGAACAACGTCCTTGGAAAAACCGGGCCCCCAGCCGCTGCTGACGGCCATCGTCGAGTCTCCCACCAGTATGATCCGCACCGGCGGCAGAGGCGCGGGAGCCTGGGCCAGGACTGAGGCGACAGCGAGTAGTGTTAGGAGAGAGAAGAAGATTTGTTTTCGCATGGTCGGTGGTCCCGAGAGAACTTCTATCAGGCTACGAAACGGCGTCAAGAGCGGAATCGACGGATCCAAAGCAATGTCGAGTTCAGCGTTTCTCCGCAAGAGCAATCTTGATGATCCGCTCCACGAATGGGGTTTTTGCGTCGGTGTACGCCTCTCTATCGAAGTGATGTAGCGCGGCGAGGTGTTGCTTTAGTTCGGCATATTCCGCTGCAACGTCCGCATGTGTTCGCAGGTAGTCACGGAACGCAAGCCGTTCGAGCCACAGGCGGCTTCGGAAAGGGATCAAGTGAAGGTGGTGCGTTCGGAACGAAGGCGACGGTTTGCAGAACCAGTGCATCACATCGGGGCGGTAAGGGAAATAGCAATATTCGAGTTCGCTGAGGACAGGTATGGCCGCGCGCGAGGCCTCCAAACTGTCGACCCCAACCATGATGTCGATCACCGGTTTCGCGGCGAGTCCTGGCACGGCGGTACTGCCAACGTGCTCGATGCCGCCTACTACCCAACGCTTGATCGCGCGATCCAGAATTGCGCGCTCTTGTTCGAAGCGCGTGGGCCAGGTTTCATCGTAGGGGACTATCTGGACTGATTGTTCGGGGACCGAAGTCATCGGAATCGTATTACCTTTGAGTTATATCCTGGCCTTAATCATCGCGCCACACCGAATGACAATGATACCTGCCTCGCAACAGACGGGTGACTGAATTGTCTTCCATGTTGATTGACGCAACACCGATCACCACACCACCTTGCTTCTCCAGTAATTCAATCGCCGCCCGGACCTGCGCCCCGGTCTCGACCCACTCGTCCACCACCAGAACACGCGTTCTCGGCTGGATAGCCCCGACTCTCAACTCCAGAGATTTTTCCTGCCCCGTGTAATCCACAAACCGAGCCACGTCTGTTTGGACGGGTAGTTTGCCTCCTTTGCGGATGGGCACAAAACCTTTTTTGAGGCGAACGGCAATTGCCGCGCCCAGGATAAAGCCGAGCGCATCGATCCCCGCCACACAATCGAACTCGACTTTGGCGAAAGGGGTGGATCAGGTCTTCGACCAGCGCCGAGAACGCCTCGAAATTCGCAAAGAGCGGCGTGACGTCATATCGCCGGCCCTGCGTCCGCGTATCAATCAACCAAAGGTAGCTGTCCATACGATGCCCGTTGCGAATGTTCAGCCATGTGCTTAAAGACTGTTCTGGGGCAATTGTTTCTTTCGGTACTCATCGATGTGGATCGTCATCGGCTCCGGCATCACGCAGCGGGTCGCGGCTGGTTGAAGCGTATGGTTAGGGTTTGCTCTCAGTCGTCTTATCTGCGGCATTTGTTGATGTACGGATGAACTCTCTCAGCTTCTTCATATCAGGCGGCCCCGTCTTGTCGTATTCGTAATCTTTGCCGGTGATGTCTTTCAAAGCGGTTGCCGCCTGCTGCCGCAAAAGCGGGTACTTGTCGTGCAAAACGTTCTCCAACGCTGGCACTGCATTCGTACTGCCGATCCACCCCAGTGTTTTTGTGATCTGTAGTCGTAGATTGTCGTTCTCTTCATTCTGGAGATGCTCGACTAAAATGGGCACTGCGCGCTCATCGCCCAAAAGACCCAAGGTACTTACCGCATCCAGCTTGCTAGGCTTGTAGAGGTGTTGCTGCTCGCCGTAGTTGAGAATCTTCGTACACTTTGCCAGCAGGGCGTCATTGTTGCCGGCAGCTTGGGCCTGTTGCTGTGACCCTACCGATTGCTGCGACCACAGAAGGAAACTGAGAAACATCAGCGTAGCGAATTTTATATATTTCACCTCATCGTTTGGACTGTCTCGATTCATCTTTGCCCTAACATATATCAGGCAGTAAAAGTACTACTTATCCCGGTTGCCATCTTTTGCCTCTCCCGTACTGAGCAAGCTTACATCGACTGGATCAAACGCTACATTCTTTTCCATACAAGGCAACACGCAAAGGACAGGGGGCACGGTGTCAGGAGCGTGTTTCTCTATTTGCAGTTCCCAAGCGGGGCAGCCATCTTGGCACGGCTGCGGAATAGGCGGCCCATTCCGCTGCAAATTGCTGGCGTAGCCGGGGTTCCTCGTAAAACAGGACGCGAAGGTGAAATCCAATCGCCAGCGCCGCCAGATAGATAGCCAGCCACGTGGAACCATAAACAAGGGTCCAACCCAGCACCACCGTCAGCACCGCGACATACATGGGGTTGCGGACAAAGCGATAGAGTCCAACCACCACCAAACGCTTGGGCGGATCCCACGGCGCTAGCGTCCCCTTCCCCGAGACATAAAAGTCTCGCACGCACCACAGGAGGAGCACGACACCGAGCGCGAGAACGCCGAAGCCCATTGCCGAACCGTCGTGACGATGCGTATCGCCCCGGGCAATCAGAACCGGAACCAGCCCGGCGACGACGCCCGGCAAGACAAGGAAAGCAAATAGCGCTCGGATAAACATGCGCACGTCACCCCTATCAGACAGAGAAACTTCTGTCCATCTCGGTTACCGAACCGAACTTCGCTGAGCGCAGTCTGCAAGGAACGAGGGCTGCCAGGGAAATGCGTTTGAAGGGAAGTCTGGGCCGTCTGTGGTTCCTTGCGTGAAAGCACGCAGTCGGCTGCGCGAAACCGCGTGGCCGTGGGGGATGCCCGCCGACGCGTTGAAGGCATGATGATCATCCGACCTTCGTGGACAATGAGTTCCGGCAGTGTTGGTGATACTGGCATTCGAGATGCGTATTGATAACGATGGAGGATTGTCGAGATGAGGACAGGTTTCTACCCAAGAGGCACGATAACTTTGTTTGGGTTCATCGCGGGATTGCTGACGGTGGTCCCCGTCCACGCGAGGGCTCCTGTAGGCGCCCAACTCGGCCCGGTCTGGATTGGCGGTAACCCAACATCGGGCGGGACTGTCTTCTACCAGTTGAACGCGACTGCGACCAGTCCCGGCGCGTTAACCGCCCGCGCGACGGTCAGCGGCAAGGGATGGCGCGCCAAGTTCCCTGTTCTTATCAATACACCCGCGATGGGCGCCAGTGTCGTGGACAGCGCCACGATCGCCGTGCCGGCCAATTTCCAGGGCGACGCCGTCTTGCGCATCAGTGTGTTGTTCAATCACCGACGCGTCGGCACCAAGACCATCAAATTCTCCATCAGTCCGCCGGCACCGAGCGTGGCACAAGCGATTCTCTACGACGCGGGCTTCAACACGCTGATTACATTGGATGCCAGTATTGTCCCCACCAACGGCCTGGGCCAGCCGTTAACGTACACGTGGTCACAGTTCCAAGGCCCTCCTGTCGCTCTTAGTGCAACCAACACAGCGATGCCGACATTCACCACGGATGCGTTGACCAATTTCGTGGAGTTGACAGACGCGCTTGGCGTCGTCCCGTTTAACACGTTGGAGATTGGCGAAGACAATAATGGCGACCTGGATACCTACGGCTTCCAAGTCGTCGTCAGCGACGGCGTCAATTCCGCAACCGGTAATGTGCTCGTGCGTGTCGCCAGCCTCTCCCCCGGCCTGACCCAAGTGCCCATTGGCGTGAAGACCTACTTGCAGGCTGCTGCGTCAGAAACGAATCATTCGTGGACATTGGTAACGATGCCCGCCGGCTCGACGACGGTGCTCAACGGGGCGCATACCCGGACGCCCTGGTTGCGGCCGGATCTCGAAGGCCAGTACATCGTCAGCGACACCGTGGCGGGCACGAACCTGACGTTGACGGCGGCCAGTTTCGCGGGCGTATCGACCTGTGGCAATTGTCATGGGCCGAATCCGCAGGTGGGATTGGCCGACCTGGTCACCCCGTGGAGGGCCACCGGTCACGCGACAATGTTCCAGCGCGGAGTCGATGGTGTTCTGGATCCGGCTTACAACCAGAGCTGTTACTTCTGCCACACGGTCGGGTACGACAAACAGGCCACGCAGCCAAACGGCTGCTTTGGCGATATCCAGGCGAGTCAGGGCTGGACTCAGCCGGAGCCCGTACAGGCGGGTAACTTCTCGACCATGCCGGCGTCCCTGCAGAACAAGGGCAACATCCAATGTGAAAGTTGCCACGGCCCTGGCAGCCAGCACCCGGGCGTCCCGACCTTGGACGCCGCGACCTGTGCGCCGTGCCACCAGGAAAACAATTCCGACAATTTCCGCGTCGGCCAGTGGCAAAGCTCGCCACATTTCAACACGGACAATGCGGCGGTCTTCGGGCATGCCGCCAATAATACCTGCTCCGCCCAATGTCACAGCCCGCAAGGTTTTGTGGACCGGACCAAGGGCCTCACGGCGGTCGCAGGTCCGATTGGCAAGACGACGTGCGCGGTCTGTCACGACCCGCATAATGCACAGGGGTTTCCGCCGGGGGCTCATCAGGTCCGCGTCTATGACACCGTGACGCTCGGCGACACGACGCTGGCGAGCGGCACCGTGCAACTCACGGGCAAAGGTTCCTCCGCCGTGTGCATGTCGTGCCATAATGGGCGCGCCCTGCCGATGCAGGTCAGCAACGGGCAGCCGACTTACATGACCGGCCTGCCCCACGAGAGCACGGCAACGGAAGTGCTGGACGGCGTGGGAGGCGTGAACTATGGCCAGACGATACGCAACTCGCCCCACACCCAGAAGGCGGCGTGCACTACCTGTCACATGTTCCAACTCTCGTCGGTGGATGATCCCAACTACAACTTCGTCGGCAGCCACACCTTCAGCATGGTCAACACGCAGGACAGCACGGACAATCTGGCGGCCTGCAACCAGTGCCACAAAGCCCCACACCTGGTCGGTGACTTCGACTTCGTCGCCATCGGTGCCGGTGATTATGACGGCGACGGCACGGTGGGCGGTGTGCAGACTGAAACGCGGGGGTTATTGAGCGTCCTCTCCAACAAGTTTGCGCAGGTGGGCGTGACCGTGTACAGCAGCTATCCATTCGTGAACCAGGCGACGCTGTCCACCAATGCGATCCAACTGGCCGCCCAGCGCAAGGCGCTCTGGAACTACGTGTTGATCAATAACGACCACAGTTTTGGCGTGCACAATACCCAGTACACCGTCCACCTGCTCCAGGCGAGCTACACGGATCTGAGCACCAACTGCATCGATCTGATCAACGGCAGGCCCGGCAATCCGTTTCGGGTGGACTACCCGAAGGCCGCCCTGCGATAGGTCAGCCAAGGTACGCACCGGATAATTTGTAAACCTTCCTGTTCCGGTTACAGAGGCCGGAACTCTGATACGACAGACGATTCACGCTGCTCTATTTACAAGAGACCGGATCTATTTCATCACGGCGGACGTGGAGACCGGGTTCATTAGTGGAATGTTGGAACTCCTGGGGTTGATGAGCGCGAGGACCCCGAAACTAGTTGCCGAACCACCCTGACGTTGCGTATCTGCACTCGCAATTAGGAACGGAACCAAGCCGGCGACGACGCCCGGCAGGGCAAGGAAAGCAAATAGCGCTCGAATCAACATGCGCAGTTATTCAATAACACGGCGTGTCGCCGCTTGAGGTCACGCCGCGTACAACCAGAGTCGGCATTAAAAGCGCCCCGCGCCCTGGTTGCATTTTTCAATGGTACTGACAAGCCGCGGATGAGCGTAGTTTAACTGGTGGAGGCGCAGCCGGGCAATAGAATCAACATACGCCAAAGAGAAACGCCCGAGGACAATTCCTCATTTTCGATCTCCCTCTGGTTGTTGATTTGAAATGAACGACTTTCGAGTCATGTCAAAAAGCACATTTTCCGGAGCCCATTGGTGGTAGTAGTAATGCTTTTCCTGATCGTTCTGTCCTGCTTCGGCAGCGAGAGCCCGAATCATGACGTGAGCCAATAACCTGTGGCGCTTGCCTGCCTGGGGCAGGGTCACGTCCACTGGTGCCTCGCCGACATAGCTCTCGTTGACTTCAATTCGAGCGCCCGCCGGCTCGGACTTGATATGGGTTACCATGGGCGGAGTCGCGCAGCCGATAGCGCAGACGATGGGCACAATGGTGACAATGAGAATGATTCCCTTCCGCATATTCCCTCCTGGGTTGTGGTGGCTTCTCTTCTCCGACTTGCCGGGGTGATGCGTGAAATCCCTCGACACCGGTCAAGGGCGCGAACCCTATCAAACTCCTTTTAAACGAGCGATGAAAGCACAAAAGAGCGTCCCGGCTTTGGACGATTTGCGAGCCTTGAGGTTTGATCCGGTCTGGCTTGGCCTGATTGTCTCGTGCAGTGCCATCAGCCACACAGTCGGCTGAGCCTGCGTTTCAGCCACTCCGTCGCCGAATCACAGCAATGTTCGCACGCGGTAGAACCGCACTGGGCCATTTGTAGCTCCGCCAACGTCGACCATATTCGTAATCAGGTCGCCGGGCCCGACAATGATGTTGGTGACACCGGTGCTGACAAAGTCATTCGTGTACCCGCCCGACGGAGTGCCGTTCGAGTACTCCAGCACGTTGGTTCTGGGAGGTGGCGGGCTGTAAGGGTTGCCGCCAGTTGTATAATACGTGACAACGAAATCAGCACTCGGCTGAGCGAGTTCGGGTCTGACACTGGACGCGCCGCTCGCTGCGCTCCCGGTGTTGCTCGCAGGAACCACCGAGACGATTCGGAATACTGACGTGCTGTTGGTCGGATCCAAGCCCAACAGAAACTGGTTGGTGTTGCTTATCCCTTTGCCCCACGGATCCGCATCCGGCGCCGCCTGCGGACAGTTGAAGCAGCCGAAATACTGAGACGCCCAGATATCGTACGGCGAGATGTGAATGAGAGGGGCAGGATGGTCGGCCAGAGCGACGTTGACGTTCGTCACAGAGTTTAACGCGCCTTTACCGGCGCTGTTGACCTGTGCCCAAGAATTCGATGCCAGAAAAACCAATGCGACGAGTGTTAGCGGGACTATACGGAGAGGCTTCTGTTTCATATTGCATTTCTCTCCCCTGACCTAAATCAGGCGTTCTAGACCTGGTTAGACAGGTTACTCGCGGGCTCAAGGAGTAAGCCCTTACAAACGGGGTGGCAAACTAAAGTGTAGTTACGTGAATTCAGGACTGCAAGCGAAATGCATCGGGCAGACGAGGCTCCCGGCTGACGCGGCGGTGGATCGTAGGGCCGTTTCTGTCTTCTCCGACGAGGCACTCACTCCTTATCCCCTCCGAGGAGGGGAATCCGCCTTCGCTAAAGCTACGGCGGACAGGCATACCGGGGGTTATCGTTAATAAATAATTTTACTGGACACGGTGTGGTGGCGAGGGTAGAATCGGCGCGTGACTTGTAGATGGACAGGACGGCACGAAACCCTGCGGGCTTCGTGCCCTACAATTCGGAGCACGGCGACAGAGCGCCGCGGCTACACGAGGAAGATCGTCGGGCGGGACGCCCGCCCTACTATCAGCGGGGGGAACAAATCCCAAAACATGTGTTTCTGCGAAACGAACCCACCGTTTTTCATCGGAGTTTATTATGCAACCTACACTACATGAGGGATTTATGGCTGAAACTCATCGGAGAATTCGGTGGGTTCGTTTTGGAAAACGAACCCACCGGAGAGGGCTTTTAGGGTCTCCAAAGAGGAGAATTGGGTCGTTTGAGATGCAAAATGGGGGACAGAATGGCGGCAACGGAGGGCGGTTGCCCTACTGGGAGACCTACGGTCGATCCATGTGCGCGGTCGGGAGACCGGCTCACAACATGGGAGCGGCGTGGCTGTGAGATTGAGCACCAACGGACGCGTGGTTGACGACGCCCACTCCCGCGTGCGCCGCCCTTCGGGCCTCGAAACGACGCGAGTTCGTCTCACCGCTACCCTCGCGGTTCGGCTTGTCCTATGCGCAGTAGTTGACTATAAACCTTCGCATGGAACATCTTTGGGCGCCTTGGCGGCTGCGGTACATCCTCGGGGAAAGGGAAACGGGCTGTTTCTTTTGCCGCAAATCGCAGGAGTCCGACGATGCGAAGAACCACGTAATCATCCGCGAGCGCAACTGCTTCGCGCTGCTCAATACCTTCCCGTACAACGCGGGCCATTTGATGGTCGCGCCCTACAAGCACACGGGGGAACTCGACGACCTTTCCGAACAGGAACTCGCGGAATTGATGGCGCTCACCCGCCGCTGCAAGCAACTGTTGGCCAAAGCCATGAAGCCCGACGGTTTCAACATCGGCATCAATCTTGGCCGTTGCGCGGGCGCGGGCGTGCTCGATCACGTCCATATGCACATCGTGCCGCGGTGGGACGGCGACACGAATTACATGCCTGTTTTGGCAGATACGCACGTCGTGCCGCAAGCACTGGACGAGCTTTACGCGTTGCTGCGCAAGAACATCGAATAGCAGCGGTAACCGCTTCCTTTTCACGGAACACTTTGACGCACGCGGTGGCTGCGGTTATAGTGTGCGGCGTGAGGCTGCCGAAGCAAATTGCCGTGATGCCGTTGCCGAATGCGATCCTGTTCCCGCGAGTGTTGCTGCCGCTGTACATTTTCGAGCCGCGCTACAAGCGGATGCTGGCCGATTGCTTGAAAGGCGAGCGGATGTTTGCCGTGGCGCTGCTGCGCAGGGGCTGGGAAACGGAAGGCCGCAATCCCACGCCTTATCCCATCGCCAGCATCGGGGTGATCCGCACGTGCATGGCGCGACCCGATGGTTCGGCCAATGTGATCCTGGAAGGCGTGGCGCGCGTGCAGATTTCCGAATATGTGAAACAGCGGCCGTATCGCGTCGCGCTCGTCGAATCCCTGGAAGGTTCCGAGGACGTGGCGGGGGGCAAGCGCGAGCCGTTGCTGAAGGCGGTCACGCAATTGGCGCACGCCCGGGCCCGCATGGGCGCGGACCTGCCAAAAGCGGTGCTCAGTGCGCTGCGTTCGGTCAAGAACACCGACTATTTGTCGGACCTGGTCAGTTACACGCTGCTGGACGATTACTACGACAAGCAGGCGATGCTGGAAACGCTCGACACGGACGAACGGCTCGACAAGCTGCTGGCGCTGCTGCAGAAAAAAATCCAACAGTTCGAACTGTGGAAGACCCTCCAGGGCAAACTACCCAACAAACATGTCGGACACAATTGACGCGGCCGTGCAGCCGACGACACAGCTCGACCCAGGCACCGCCATCGAGACCACTGCGCGCATTGATCTCCAGGTCCCCGCGCGTGATTATGTGCGGCTGGCCCAGGGTTTCTATTTCGTTTTCTGGGGATTGTTGCTGACGGTACTGACCGGCGCGCAACTGCTCATGCCCATCGACATGCCCCCGTTCGCCGAGTCGTTCCTGGGCGTGGGTGTACTGGCGACGCTGATTGGGACGTGGCGGTTGTACCAGGTGCGAAGCCTGGGGAAACCCTGGCATCAGCGGATACGGCAGGCGTTCGCGCTGGCGATGCTGATGGCTTACTTCTGCCTGTTCTTCTACTGGTGGCGGCGGGTACCGATGAGCACGTATCTGCTTGGCAACGTGCTCGCCTTTGCGGCCAGTGGAATCGTCTATATCATCGCTTTCAATCGCGTGGTCGCCGTGCTGGCCACAGCCCTGGGACGGAAAGACATGGTGTTTGAATCGCGCATGTTCGGCTCGGGCAACATCGGGCTGTTGCTGCTGCCGTTTGCCTGCATCATCGCCTACATCATCGGCATGGCCGTTCTCCAGCGCAGTGATCCGATTTCGGAATTGAGATTCCTCCTTGGTCGCGCCAATCTGCTGATCATTGTCGTGCTGTTGCTACCGTTTTCGTTGACACTGTCGCTGGCGTGGAGTTGCAAGGACGCCGTGCTGCGGCAGCTTTCCGCCCTTGACCATCCCCGCGATCCCGGCGTCGACCGCTCATGAACGGTTTCCGCCACCGCTTTCCCCAATACGGCACGATCGGCCTGGCGATTCTCCTACTGATGGAGACAGCGGTTTTCTGTGCGCAAACGGATGCGCTGCCAAACCTGCCGTGGTGGCTAATCACGAGTTGTGCCACGCCGGTCTGCTGGTGGGCGTACATCCTGATTGTCGATGCGGGCATCTATCGGCGCAGAGGTACATCGCTATTGACCGATCGCCGCGCGTCGCTCGTCGTTCAATGCATTCTCTCGGTCGCCTTCTGGTGTTTGTTCGAGGCGTACAACCGCGTGATGCCGGGCTGGCGTTACCTGAATCTGCCGTCGGACCTGTCGCTCCGCCTGCTTGGTTACGCCATTTCGTTCGCCACGATCATGCCGGGCCTGTTCCTGACGTGTGAACTGCTACAGAGCTACGAATTCCTGGCATTTGCCCGATTGCCGAGGTTCCGCTGGGGGCGTGGTCTTCTCATCGCGTCAGTCGCCATCGGTGTGATCTTTGTCATCGCGCCGCCCTTCATGCCGAAACACGTGCGCGGGTATCTATGGGCCTTCGTCTGGCTGGGGTGGTTCCTCCTCCTCGAACCTTTCAACTACTGGCGCGGAGCCCAGAGCATCTACCGCGATTGGGAGCATGGCGATTGGTCACGCACGCTGCAGTTGCTGGCCGCCGGCGCGATTTGCGGGTTCCTGTGGGAATTCTGGAACATGTGGGCGTACACAAAATGGGTCTACGTATTCCCGCACGGCCAGAGTGTGAAATACTTTGAGATGCCATTGGTCGGGTTTCTCGGTTTCCTGCCCTTCGCCCTCGAATACTTCGTCATGTTCCACTTCATCGCCTCGTCGTTCACCCGCCACGACACGCTCGAGATTTGACGGTGAACTCAATCGGCCCGGGCCGGTGGGAAGCTCTCCATCACCTGGCCCTTTTTGCGTACCAGCAACGGGTCGAAGACGAACATGCGGAAGCAATCGCGCACCGACACTGGCGGGCTATGAGGCTGGAGACGACCCGCGCGAATGGCATCGAAAATCGCGGGCATTGTCGGCTCGGCATCCACGAGCGTGTAATGGCGGCCGAACATCCAGAGATTGTGCGAGTCGGAGTTCGCAATGATCGGCTTGTTGTGTTTTTTGGCAACGCGGACCGCCTGTTGGTTGAACCTGTCGAACCACGGGAGATGAATCTGCGCGTACTCGATCGCGTCGAACAAATCGATATTCCGTTCGAGATTGCCCTGGAGGCTGTGCCCGACCGGGTAAAACGGATGCGGCGCAATTACGAGTAAATCTTTGCCGCGTTCACGCTTGCAGGCGCGCAGAGCGTCAAAGGTGACCAGCTTTTGCGCTTCGCGTTGGGTGATGTTGTAGAGCAGGACGTCACCGCCATCGATGTTCCACTCGATCGCGCGGATGAGCAACAAGCCTTTTTCGCGCGCGTAATCAAACACCCGCTCATCGGCAACCACCTGACCATGCAGCGTGATGGCAATCGCGTCATAACCGAGTTCGACCGCGCGGTCGATCAATGCGGTCGCCGGGTAGCGCAATCCGTCCTTGGGGTCCTCGCCCGAGTGCATATGCATATCCACTTTGATCATCCGGTCACCTGCTTCACTGTCCCGTCCGCCAGGAAGAAGAGCAATTTCTGGGCGAGATGGATGCCAGCAACATGCTGGAGTGCGGCCTCGTAGGCGCGTAATTGCTCCGCGTACTTCTCCACCGCCACGCGCGCGTCCGTCTTGTAATCGACCAATACCCACTGCCCCTTCTCATAAAACAGCAAATCCATTTTGCCTTCCATCAATCCCCCGTCCAGGACTCGCGTAAACGGCAGCTCGCGATAGACCTGCTCCGCGTTGCGAGCCCGGGCCAGCAACTCGGAACCAATCGCACGGCTAACCATTTCGACCGCCCGGCGTTCATCTTCATCATTCAGACCCGCCAGCGCGAGGAATTGCTCGATCTGCTTGCGCTGTTCCGCCACGGCTGACTGCAAATCCACAGCCTCCAACGCGCCATGCACAACCACGCCAAAATCCATCGCACGCGCTCTCTCGGTGTGGATCGGCTCCTCTTGGGACGGCTCCGACTCGCCCGCCAGTTTCGACGGGCTCGTGCGCACCGCCGACTTCACGGCGCGGGCCAACAACTCCACGCGAGATGCCTCCCATGCACGCCGTTTGTTTATCAACTGCGCCATCGAACCGCGCTTGGTGTCCGGCTTTTTTGCTGCGGCTCCCAGCGTCGCCAACGACTCCATGTCGGGCGCTTCCACCAACGCGCTCGCGGCCGGCACGAATCCGCGCGCGAGCAGATCGATCCTCCCGCCCTTCTCGGCAAACCAGGGAATCACCAGCCGCTTCTTCGCGCGCGTGGTGGCGACATATAGCAGCCGAATCTCTTCCGCCTCCTCGCGTTTCTTGCGGTCCGCGTCGGCATCATCGAATCCCGCCGTTCGACGGCTGGCGAACCGCAGTTCGCAGCCGCCGTCGCGGCGAAACAACAGCTTCGCGCCTGAATCCGAGGAGCGGCCCGCCAAATCCGGCAACACCACCACGGGGAATTCCAGGCCCTTGGCCTTGTGCATCGTCAGGATGCGGACCACATTTTCGCTCTCTTCGCTCGCGGGGGAAGGTTCTTCCTCGATCCCGCCCAGGACAGTGTCTCGGAGCCGCCGCACAAACGCCCGTAGCGAGCGCACGCCTGCTGTTTCGAGTTGCCGCGCCAGTTCGAGCGCCTTCAGCAGATTCGCCACGCATTGCGCCCCGTCCGGCTGGCATGCGAAAAACGCCTCGCAAATCCGGGTGCGCGCGAACACACGTTCGACGTAACCCGCGACGGAAGAATCATGTCGGCACGCATGCAACTCGCGCAGGAGCGCAAAAGTCTGTTTCACCTGCTCGGCTGCGTCCGGCACCGCCTCGGCCAAATAATCCAACCCCTGCGTCGCGGATGTGAGGAAAACCAACTCATCCGCCCAACCGAACAATGGAGAGCGAAGCGTCGCGACGAGGTTGAGTTTGTCCGCGGGATTGTCGAGGCACGACAACAGCGATGACAGGGTCTGAATTTCCTGACGTTGATAGTAGCCTCTCCCGCCGATGATGCGGAACGGGACGCCATGCTCTTGCAGCACGTCGCCATACGTCTCGACGCCCGTGAAGCTGCGGAATAGCAATGCTACGTCGCCCCACTCGCACGCGCCACTGTCTACCTGTTGATGGAGATAACGCGCAACGGCAGCCGCCTCTGTGCGACGCAGTTCATCAGCCTTGGCGTCGAGCGGCTGCTTCGGGCGAAGGAGCGTGACGGCTGCGTGGGTGGTCTGCAACTCCGGCCAGGACGCCAGCCCGATGTACTCGGGCTGATAGTCGCCGTCCGTGGATTTGACGAGGATTTTCGTGAAGACATCGTTCACCCAATCGAGAATCGTGGACGCACTCCTAAAATTCTGCCGGAATGTCAGCACCCGGCCCTTGCGCTCAATCTCGCGGCGCGTGCCGGCATACATCTCGATGTCCGCGCGCCGAAATCCGTAAATGCTCTGCTTCGGGTCGCCGACCACGAACAGCTTGCCCGGCGCACCCTCGCCGAGCAGCAGTACGACTTCCGTTTGCACGGGATCGGTATCCTGAAACTCGTCGATAAGCACGAATTTGAAGCGCCGCTGCAATTCGCGCCTCACCTGGGCGTTTCCACGCAACAAATCCCGCGTCTTCACCAACAGATCGTCGAAATCCAGCAGTGCGCGGTCGTGCTTGGCCTTCTGGAAGTGATCGACAAATCCGCGCAGCCAGGCGGCGAGTTCCACGAGGAAATTGTGGTCCGCTGCCGATGCAAAACTTTCCAGCAGCGAAGCAAGTCGTTTGACCGTATCCCGCAACTCGCGGAATGCATCCTCGCTGTCCAAATGCGCCTTGGCCTTTGGCCCGGTCAATTCCAGTGACCGAAGCACGGCGATCCTGCGTTCCGCCGGCGCGCGCGACAACGACGGCAGGCCATCCAACAAAGTTCGTGTGCGCAGGTAGGCATTCTCGCCACGGGCCGTGAAATGCTTCAGGCAACGCTCCAGCGTCGGCGCGGCGGATTGCAATTCAGCCACAACAGCGTCAACGTCCAACGGCTCCGGCACTGGCCACTTCACCGCAGCGAGGCGGTCACGATGCTCCACCAACAGCGCGGCCAGTTCGGGAAGCCTGTCCAACTCCACGCCGAACATCAGCGCCTGACGAAGTGCCGGTGGATTTTTTCCCAATTCGGCTTCGAGCCATTCGCCCCAAGCCTCTTCAAACAACAGACGCCGCTGCAGTTCGTCGGCGACGGCAAACAAGGGATCGACGACGGCTTCGATCGGTCGCTCCCGCAAGATCCATGCGCAGAAGGAATGAATCGTCGTAATGTGCGCGCGTTCCAAGTCCGCGAGGGCTTCTCTTCGTTTGTCGCCCTGAAGCGTTTTCTCCAACTTCTCACGCAACCGCACTTTCAACTCACCGGCGGCCTTCTCCGTGAAGGTAATCGCCACGGTCTCGCTGAGCCGGGCGCGGCTGCTTTCCACTGCGGAGACGATGCGCGCCACGAGCGCCGTGGTCTTGCCCGTGCCCGCTGCCGCCTCAACGAAAAAAGTCGTGTCGAGATCGGTGGCGGCAGCTTCGCGTTCCTTGTGATCAACGGGCAGCGGCTTCATTTGACCTCTTCCTTGATCGCGCGAAACGCTTCCATGTGCGCGTCGTCCCGCTTCAAGTCGTAGAGTTTCAGGATACCGTTACCGCAGATAGGGCGGAAATCGCAGCGGCGACAACCTTCCACGGTGGCGTGCTGCGCGAAGATGCCGCTACGAATCAGGTTTGCAGCCGTATCCAGCAGGCTGGTGAGTTCCGCGCGCCGCTCATCCAGCGCGGAGCTAGTGAACGTAACCGTGCGATAGCCGCCGCGCAAGGTGAAGTAAAGGTAACTGGCCGATTCGACCGTTGCTTTCGGCAATAACTGCTGCGCCGCGAGGATGTACAGCGGCAACTGCAACGCTTCGCCGCCCGCGAACGAGTCGTCGCGCACTCCCCGGGGTTGCTTGCCGGTTTTGTAATCGAGAACTCGCGCCCGGGAGCTGTCATCGCGGAGGTCGATGCGGTCGATCTTGCCGCGCAGACGGATGGGCGGCGCGACGGCGATGCCGTTGAATTCCTCTTCAAACTTTGCCGGCTGCCAGCCGGCGGCGGTCGCACGATCGCGTTCGACGAAGGCGCTCAACTCCTCCACGATCACCTGTTTTTTGATTTCCCAGACGGTTGGGTAGCCCGTCACGCCGCGCTGTTCGAACTCACGGAAATGTTTTTCGGCGACCGCGACAACGTCGCGCGCATGTGACTTGTAGTAGTCTTCCAGGATCGAATGATAGAGCGAGCCGAGATCCAGCGCGTTGATCGAAAGCGCAGCTTCGGGTTCCTCCCAGGGCACAATGCCCAGCACGTGTTTCTGGAAGTAATAGAATGGACAACCGAAGAAATCCTCCAGCGACGTGGTGCTGATGATGAGTTTCTCCAGGCCGAACCGCTCTCGCAGGAGTTGCAAGGCCTCGGGAGTGCCCAATAATCCATCGTACGGCGTGAGCTGATGCTCGCGCCAGCGGGTGTGGACATTCGTCACGCCGTCGGCCAGTAGTGGCGATACCTGGCGCAGGTAGGGCGACTGATCTGCGAGCGATTCCAGCGCCGCCAGGTCGAACTCGCGCTCGGTCAGCGGCTCGTCAACGGCGCGGACCGGTGAGAGCGGGATGACGCGCGCCTGTTTTTCCAGAGCCGGGAAACTGGTTGCGCCGGCGTGTTCCAATAACAGAAACGACGCAAGACGCGGTCGCGACGTGGCAGGCTCCAGGCGCGGCCAACTCAGCACGAGTTGCTCGCGGGCCGCCGCGACCGCGAGCGAGAATAACAACCGCTCCTCATCGTAGCCACCCAGTTTGCGCGGCAACTCGGCGCTGATGCGCGCTCGTTCGTCATCCAGCAAGAGCGGGTCTTCACGGATGACGCGCGGAAACCGTTTCTCGACAAGGCCCGGCACGATCACCAGCGGCCATGACAAACCGCGCGCGCTCATCACGTCGCCGATGAAGATGCCGCCACCCTGGAATTTCTCGGGTTGGTCCATCGCCGATTCGAGGGACTTCTGGCAGTACTCGGCGAATGTGTCGAACGCCACGCGCGGTTGGAACACTTCCAATTCAGCGAGTTGCTCAACGCAACTGATCACGGATTCGTTTTTTCCTCCCAGCGCGCGAAAGGCCCGGACGAGTTTCGCGCCGTACTCATCCCACACCGTCTCGTTGGGCAGGCCGCCGAGCAGCGAGACGAGTTGTTTCATGAACGCGAGCGATTGCTGGGCGGTGCGCTGACGCCATTCGCGTCGTCGGGCATCGTCCGGGTTACGCCGAATGCCGGGCGATTCGGTAGCGACGGCTTCCAGACGGGTGAGCCATTGCTCTTGTCCGCCCACAATGCCCAGTTGCACGGATAGCGCGTCCCAATGCGAACTCGGGGTCAGGTGGCCGGCCAATTCCATCACCGTCGCGCGACTGAAGTCGGAGCGGATCGTTTCCAGCAGCAACAACAGGAGTCGCGCGTCGCTTTGTTCCGCGAGCGGACGGCCGCCGCGGAAGTAAGCTTTGATCCCAAGGCTGGCCAGCGTGTCGCGCAGCACTGCATCGTACTGATCGCGGCTGCGACACAGGATCGCCACGTCGTTGAAGGTGCGGCCTTCCTTTCCCACAAATGCCAGCGCCTCGCGCAATGCCTCCTGGACTTCGCTCGTTTCACCCGGACAGGAAAGTATCGAGGTGGAGGGAGGGTAATTCGCTGGAGGAGGTGCGACAGGTTTGTAGCCCTGCGACTTGAACCAATCGAGAAGCGGCTCCGCATAGGCGTTGGGACCGGTCCATGGAAAGAAGATCGTCGTTGGAGCGAGTTTGGTTACAAATTGCCGCTGCACGGTCGTGAGATCGTAGAAGCCGTAGAGCAGGACCGTGGACTTTTGGCCGGAGAGTTCAGAATTCAAATACAGATCGGGTTCGGTGACGAAATCGTGCTCCGTCAGCCACTTGCGGTACGCCGTGTAGGCGCCGGCCAATTCGGCAAGCTTCTTCGACCGGCCCACGGCCTTCCGGGACGCGTCGGGGGCGAGGCCCGCTTGTTCGAGGTCCTTGAAAGTCTCCAGCAAGGCGCTGCGGAAGCCGCTGGTTTCGCGGACGGGAGCGAAATAACCATCTGCCGGGATTTCCGTTTTCGCGATCTCGCCACAAAGAAGTTCGAGACCGAGTCGCGGGGCGAGACGGGCTGGCGGCAACAGGTCTGTAAGCGTGCTGAAACGCAAATTGGCATGGCCGTTGGTCAGTACCTTGGCGAGTTTCCGTTGCAAATGCAGGCCAAGCAGGCGGGTGGGAACGACGATGGTGAGTGGTGCGAGTGGGCCGTTGGCGTTGCGAAACGACGAAATCTCAGCGGCGAGACCCGTTTCGAGTGTCGGCTGAAATGGGCCGAGATGGATTTTGCGTGGCGTTAGAGCCGAAAAGTTGCTAGTCGTACGCACAGCGAATGAAGATTCTGTCAAAGTATATCACACGGCAGTCGGTCATCACGTTGTTTTTCACGATGGGCGTCTTCACGTTCGTGTTGCTGCTGGCGCGCATCCTAAAGCAGCTTAGCGATATGCTGGTGAACCAGAAGGTGGGACTGGATATCGTCGGGTACTTCGTATTGCTCGTGACACCAAACATTCTTAGTTTTTCGTTGCCGATGGCGATGCTGGCGACGGCGTTGCTGGTATTCGGTCGGATGAGCGCCGACAACGAGATCACGGCGATGCGCTCGTGCGGGGTCAGCCTCGGGCAGGTGGTGGCGCCGGTGGTCCTGCTGGCGGCGGTGATGAGCGTAGTGTGCCTGTACATCAATGCGGACGTGGCGCCATGGTGCAAATTTCAATTCAAGACGATGTTCGTGCGGCTCGGCTCGGAGCGGCCGATGGCGTTGATCCAGGAAGGAACGTACATCAAGGATTTCCCGGGCTACGTCCTCTACGCCGGCCGAAAAGAGGGCAACCTGATCTATGACGTGATGCTCTATACTCTCGACGACAGCAACAACGTCCTCACCAGCTTGCGCGCGGAAAAGGGAGTCGTCACGGCGAAGCCGGAGGGGCACAAGCTATTGCTCGACCTGTACAATGTGCGTGGCGACACGCGCGACCCGAAAAACCCGACCAACGTCCACAAGATCAGCCCCGACACCACGGCCGCGCGCTATCCCATCGAAATGGATCTGAGCCGGGCGTTGCGGCAGGCCAAGGCGAGCCGGCAACTGAGCGACCTTGTCTTTTCCGAACTGCTGGGCGAGATCCGTGACCTGCGCAAGCGGGGGATTTATCCAGCCGCCGCCCTGGTGGAAGCCCACCAACGCGTGGCGGGGTCGGTTGCATGCCTGGCGTTCACGCTGATCGGCATCCCGCTCGGCATCAAGACGAGTCGGCGCGAAACGTCGGTCGGCATTGCGCTCAGCCTGGGGTTGGCGCTTTGCTTCTATTTTGTGACGGTGCTCGCGAACACGCTCAAGAGCCGTCCCTACCTCTATCCCGAGGCGATCCTTTGGTCGCCGAATCTGTTCTTCGAACTGCTCGGGTTGTGGCTGCTCTGGCGTGTCGCGCGGGCCTAGTCGGAACCGAACTTTTTTCCCATCACTTCCACCAGCGGTCGGATTTCCGCCATCAACTGGCCGAACTGTTTTGGCGTGAGTTGCTGGCCGCCGTCGCTGAGGGCGGTGGCAGGGTCGGGATGGACTTCCACCAACAGGCCATCGGCACCGACCGCGACGGCAGCGCGCGCGAGTGGGATGACCATGTCGGCACGGCCCGCGGCGTGGCTGGGGTCGACGAACACCGGCAGATGCGTTTCTTGCTTCGCGACGGCGACAGCACTCAGATCGAGTGTATTGCGACAGGCGTGTTCGAACGTGCGAATGCCGCGTTCGCAGAGGATGACCTTGGTGTTGCCATGCAAACAGATGTATTCGGCGGCAAGGAGCCATTCATCGACCAGGCCGGAGACGCCGCGTTTCAACAGGATGGTCTTGCCCGAGTCGGCGGCGGCGGCGAGCAGCGGGACGTTTTGGGCGTTGCGCGCGCCAATCTGCAGCACGTCGGCGCAGGCGGCGACCATCTCGACGTCCTGGGGCGACAGGACCTCGGTGACGATCGGCAGGCCGGTGGCCGCGCGGGCTTGACGCAATAGATCCAGCCCTTCACGACCCAAACCCTGGAAGTCGTACGGCGAGGTGCGCGGCTTGAATGCGCCACCGCGGAATAATGTCGCGCCGTACGACTTCACCGCTTTCGCGGTTTCAATTGTCTGGGAGGCGGACTCGACCGAACACGGGCCGGCCACCACGTGGAAAGTGCCGCCGCCGATTTTGCGCCCGGCCACGTCGAGCACGGAGTCGTGGGCCTGGTATTCGCGGCTGACCACCTTGTATTTCTTTTGGATGGGAGTGACGCTCTCGACTTGCGGGAAGACTGAGAGCGATTCGATGGTGTGATGACTGCGCTCGTCGCCGATGCAGGCGATGACCGTGCGCTCGACGCCACGGATCAGGCGCGGTTCGTAGTTGAACTTCTTCACGGCGTCGGCCACTTGTTGAATTCCCTGTTCGCTTGTTCCCGGTCTTAACACGATGATCATTTTCTTGCTCCTCTGCCCGCGTGCAGTTCGGTTTTTGGCAATAAAAAAACCGCCCCGCTTCCGCGGGACGGTTTGGTGTCAACGTTACAGGCATCAACACGCGGCCCGCAGACAGGGCTGGCTAAAATAAAACCAATACCACGCCTGAACTGCGGTGCTGTGCTGAGAAATTGCCTTCATTTACGAGACAAATGGTAGCAGACGGGAGGGCGTTTGTCAATGGCGGTGATGAACTGGAAAGGCCGTGTTTTTGTGCTTTTCGCGGGATCCCAAAGCGAGTTCACGTTTTCTTGTGCTTCGCCTTTACCAACAACTTCCGCAATTGCGCCGCAGTACCTTCCCTATCCAACTCACTCGACGCGACGGCCAACGTCAATTTCTCCCACTCTGGGCCGTCACGCTTGGGCTCGATTCCGTTTAGTCGTAAAAAAACGATGCAGGCGCCCAGCGCGGTGCGCTTGTTGCCGTCAATGAATGGATGATTGCGGCAGAGATAGAACAGATAGGCGGCGGCGATCTCCGCCATGTCTGCGTAGACGGATTTCCCGGCGAAACTGGCTTGCGGCGCCGCCACGGCCGATTCCAATAGTGCCGGCTCGCGAATGCCAGCGGACCCGCCGAACTTTGCGAGCGCTTTCGCATGAATCTCTCGCACGATGTCCACCGTTAAGTGGAAACAATCTTCGGGCGTCACACTCATGCGAGCTTCTTCATTGTCCGCGCATAATCCTTCATGGTCGACTTCACGACCCGGGATACCTCATCACTGGACGGGCCCGGACGGACGCGTGTCAAGGTGATCGTGCCGCCCTGATGCAGCTCCACGTTCAGTTCATCGCCCACTTTCAGATGCGCGAGTTCCATCAGCGCGGTGTCAAAGATGATCCCTTGCGAATTACCCACCTTGGTAATGGTTTTTGTCATGCCGTAATACTATGTTTTACGGCGCAAAAAGTCAAGTCGGAGCGGACTATAGCGTTTGGCGCGCCATCCGGCATGATTCTGGAGTATTCACAAACCGAGTGTTGATATCTTGAAGACAATTGCGGCATCAGAGGCCGGCTTGGTTTGCGGAGGGTCAATCACCAGCGCGGTGTCGGATCGTGACCAGCGGATTTTTTCGTCGCTGCCGAGCAACTGGATGCCGGTGATGTGCGCGTCGTGTAGCGACTTGAGCTGGACTGAGTTCGTTGGCACGCCGAGAACGATGGCGTAGAGTGTGTCGCCTTTGGTGGTGAAGCGGACGTCCTCCGCGGTGAACGGTTTGCCTTTACCTTCGTTGAATCCCTGCGCTTTGATCGGCGCGCCTTCCGTGGCCGGACCTTCGCCGAACACCTTCCACGGGCGTGTGCCGAAGATGCATTCACGATTCACATCCATCCATTGGGCGATGCCCTCGACTACTTTCACTTCATCGTCGTCAATCGTTCCATCGCCGCGCACCGGGATGCTGAGCAGCAGGTTGCCGTTCTTGCTGACGATGTCGGCGAGTATGTGGATGACGGTGCGGGCGCTTTTGTAATCATGCTTTTCGAAGTGCGACCGGGCGTAATGCCAACTGCCGATGCAGGTGTCGGACTGCCACGGCAACGGTTCGATGCGGTTGCTCGCGCCGCGTTCGATGTCCCAGGTCATGCACTGTCGCTGCTCTTCATTGAGCACTTTGCCGAAGAGGACGCCTTGCGGGATGCTGTTGTAGAAGTGCGCGGCGATCTTTAACCCGGCGTCACTGACCGGCCAGAGCGGCAAGGCGGTATCGTCAAAATAAATCAGGTCGGGCCGGTACTTGTTGATGAGATCAACGGTGCGGTTATAGAACTTTTGGCAGTACGCCGCGTCCGGCACGCTACTGCCTTTGGTGGCGTCCCAATCCCACTGCAGCTTCGTGCCGGGGGTGTGGTTCTGCGCGTACAAGTCCGCCGGGTCAAGCCCTTCCCACCACTGGCCCTTGCCGTCGGCCTTCGTCAGGTTGCCGTCGAACTTCTGCGACGGTTCGTACCAACTCCACGCATGGGCGGCGTGGACACTGACGCCAAACCGCAGCCCGTTGGCGCGCGCCGCCTGCGCCCAACCGCCGATCAGATCTTTCTTCGGGCCGACGTTCACCGAGTTCCACGGCTGATATTTGCTGTTGTAGTTGTCGAAGTTGTCGTGATGGTTCGCCAGCGCGAAGAAGTACTGCGCGCCGGCGCGTTTGTAGAGCGCCATCAACTTGTTGGGATCCCAGTTCTGCGCTTTCCATTCGTGGATCACGTCCTTGAAACCGAACTTCGCCGGATCGCCGTAGTGGGCCACGTGCCATTTGTACTGGCTGCTGCCTTCCTGATACATTCCGCGCGCGTACCAATCGCCCTGCTCGGGCTGGCACTGCGGTCCCCAATGCGCCCAGATGCCGAATTTCGCGTCGCGGAACCATTCGGGACAGCGGTATTGTTTCAGGGATTCCCAGGTCGGCTCGAACTTACCGGAGTGGATCGGTTCGCCCGTCGTGCTGGTGATTTTCATGATCGGTTTGTCTTCCGCGACGGAAGCGTTGTTCGCCGTAACGGCCGCCACCGCAATGGCGACGGTGAGGAGACTTCGTAACATACGGTCGTTCATTTTTCGAGTTGGGTATGTGCCGGGTGGTAGCAGGCGGGGACGGTGTTTGTCAATGGCGGTGATGAGGCTGAAGCTCTATGGTAAAGTGCAGGAACCTAAAAATGCGAAGGCCTTTCTCCAACAACGTGATCTTCTACGATACCGAGTTTTCAAATCTCGATCCGTATACGGGCGAGATTCTGTCGATTGGGATGGTGAAGATATCGGGAGAAGAACTTTATCTTGAACTGGAACATGCTGGTCCCCTCGGTGATTGGGTGAAGGAACACATCATCCCGACACTGAAAGGCCCACGCGTCACGCGTGAAGGCGCCCGGCGAAGAATCAAGGAATTTGTGGGCGATGGTAAGCCGTATGCGGTCGGCTATGTGAATGCCTACGACACCCTGTATTTCTACAAATTGTTCGGTTTTCCAAGGGGCGATCAGCCGTGCTATTGGCTGACCGTGGATCTGTCGTCGATCATATTTGGCGTTGGCAAAGACCCTGAGAAGCTGTTCGAGTTCGCTGCGAAACTCGGTATCGATACGAAACAATACATGCAACACCATGCGCTGCATGATGCCCGGCTGGTAAGGGATGTTTATATGAAGTTCTTTGCGATCGAGCCCACGTAGTCTCCGGCGTCGCGCGTTCCGTTCCGCTAGCGTGGGCTTGCGTTTTGTTCGGGCGTGGCTGAGTTTTGGAGAGTTAGTAGACTACTTCGGGAGGAGAATGGCAGAGCAGAAATATTCCTTGGTGCCGGTGGTTACGAGTGAGCAATGGTCGGCCTACCATGCCATTCGTCGAAAGGTCTTGTTTGAAGACCGCGATCTTTTCGGGAAGTACGACTCGGACCACGCGGATGACCGCAAGGCGCAGAACCATCCGGTGATACTGACGTGCGACGGCGCGCCGGTTGCGGCCATGAGGATTGACCTTGTCCCCGAGCGGGCTTTTGCCATTATGCGGACCGTGGCCGTAACTACTGAGAAGCAGCGCCAAGGGCACGGCCTAATCATGCTGTCGCTCGCGGAAGGATATGCCCTCCAAAATGGATGTACGGCCGCAGTCGTTTTTTCGGCGAATGACGCCATCGGGTTTTACGCAAAATACGGTTATGAGCTTCACACGTGGGACGCCGCCGGTTCTTTCGGGCGAGGCAACCAGATGAAGAAAGTGCTAACCACGCGGTCGAGATGAAAGTTCTTCGAGGCAAGGTCGAGAGTGGCATTGGGGACTTTGGACGGTGGATCGAGAAACTCGAGGCACATTACGAACGCAAGACAGGCATGAAGCTCTACCCGGGTACGCTGAACATTCGTCTCACAGAGCCGTACACAGCACCGACGGGATGCGCCCGGTTGGAGGCAAGTGAGTACGGCGGGTCGGTGAATGTGAGCATCGTGCCTTGTTGGATTCTCGGGCGGCGAGCCTTCATTCTCCGTACCGACGGCAACGAGGGCGGAGAAGGAAGACACCCGCACACGGTGGTGGAGATTGCCAGCGACGTGAAGTTGCGCGATGAATACAATCTTGTGGATGGCGATGAAGTTTCCATCGAAGTCGAGAGCTAGCCATTCTGGTGCAGCGAACACGGACGCGCATTTTGTTCCGGCGCGGTTTCGTCAGGAGTTTAATCAGAAATGAGCGATCACCCCAAACGATCTGTACCTAATGTATTGCTCGGGTTGTTGTTCACAACGGGGATGATGATAGTCATTGGGGCTGTACCCGTCGGAGTTACTCTGGCTCTTCAGGGCTACTACAAGTTCCACCTGGACACGCACGACGCGATTATTCAGGGTGTTGTGATAGCAACGGCCATAGTGCTCGTCGGAAGCCTTTTTCTCTGCTTGGGCAAGTTCATTGTATTTATGATAAGGCGACGTCGGAGGCCCTAGCCATGAAAAGGGCCGTTACTGCTATTCTAACCGCGCTCGGACTCCTCGGCAGACGGCCATCCGAGACCCCTCCCGATGAGCCGCAGCTCGTGTTGGTGCGGATTCCCGAGCCGATGCAGCCACCCGACCGAGGCGCAAAGTACGAAGACCCGCTGGATGCGGTACTCAAGAAGGAGGCTGTTGGCGAGGTAAACGGCGGAGGCACGGAGTTGTCCGCTCCTGACGCCAAAGGCAAGAAGAGCATTGAATGGGTCGAGATCGATGTGGAGCTGTCGGATTTCGAGAGAGGGATGCCGATTCTCAAGCGCGAGTTGTTGCGCCTGGGCGCGCCGCCCGATACGATTCTGGAGTATTCACGAAACGAGCAGAAGCTGGAGGAGCGGCTACGATAGCGGCTGCTGTCCGGCGGTGGCGTGGTCGGGTTTCGTAGGGAAGCTTCCAACTCGCAGTACGCTCGGTAGCCACGAAAACTCCACTTTCTTCTGGAAATCGCATTCCGATAATGATATACTCCGAGGTATGGTCATTGACAGAGAGAGGAAGGACGAGACGCTGCGGCACACCGGCCGGTCGAAAGGACACGGGCGGGAGCCTACTTCGCGAGGACGCTTCCGCCGTCGCCCTGCGGGCTATGGCGGACGAGACGAAGGCCAAGAGGACTTGAAAACATGTGTTTCTGCGAAACGAACCGGATTCATTTGAGGGTAAAAAAAGGGTGTAAGATATTGAGGCAGAGTTGGATGCAAAATAAGATGCCGAGAATTCCAATCCGGTTCGTTTGGAATGAAAACGACATCACGGCAAGGTCAGACCTGGGCTTTCGTGGGGTGTTTGGGGTCGGTACCGGGGCAGCCGAAATAGCCGTTCCAGACGACTTCCAGGCCTTCGAGCGTCAACTTGATGGGGATCTTGTGGAGGCGGCAGCGGTCGATGGCGCGGTCAATCAGGTCGCGCGGGTCGCACGATTTGGCGACGCGACCTTCCGTCTGGTACTTCTCGAGCAGGTACGTGACCATGCTCTCCTCCGGGACGAGGCCGCGCGAGCGGGCGTAGCGCAAAAAGATTTCCGTGAATGTCTCGGGGCTGGGGGCCTCGGCATTGAGGCGGTAGCCCATGCGGCGCATGAACGCTTCGTCTTCCAGGTCGGATTCGGTGAGGTTCGTGGCGAAGACCACGATGGCCTCGAAGGGCATCTGGATTTTCTTGCCGGTGCTCAAGGTGAGATAATCGACGCGATATTCCAGCGGGACGATCCAGCGGTTCAGGAGTTCGGTCGCCGAGCAGCGTTGGCGGCCGAGGTCATCCACCACCAGCACGCCGCCGTTGGACTTGATGTGCAGGGGGGCCTCGTAGAAGCGTTGCGTTTCGGTGAAGGAGAGATCCAGGCTTTGCAGCGTCAACTCGCCGCCGGCCACCACGAGGGGCGGACTGATGCGCACCCAGCGGCGGTCGTAATCGTCATTGGAGTGCGGGACGGGCACGTGGTTGTGGCTGTCGAACATGCGGATGACCTGACCATCGACTTCAATGGCGTAGGGGATCCAAACCTCGCCCGGAATCGCGTTGACGAGCGCGCGCGCGGTAGCGGTCTTGCCGTTGCCCGAGGGCCCCGTCAAGAACAAGCTGCGGCCCGAGCCGATGACCAATCCGAGGATTTCCTTGGCGTAGTCCGAGAGGATGAGACTCGACATGGCCTGCTCGAGCGCCTCGTGCGAGGACGGTGGGCGGTTGCGGACCTGCTGCGTGATCATCTCGGTGTAGGCTTTGAGCGAGACGGGAGCGGGTCCGGCGTAACTGCAGGAAGTGGTCAGGCGGCGGAGCGCTTCCCAGCCGTGATCGAGCATCGCATAGCGATGATTGTGCAAACCGACGACGCCTTTGGCCTCGATGAATTTCTCGTGGCAGAGCCGTTGGAGGAGCGCCTCGGTGATCAGCATGCCCAGACGCAGGCGCGAGGCGATGCTGAACGTGGTGCAATCGACATCAAGCGGGACGACTTTCAGCGCCAAATCAGCCAGGAAGCCGGGGTTGACGTCCAGGTCCTCCAGCTTTTCGGGGAACGGTGGAACAAACCAATCGGCGGGATTGGTGAAAAGCGGGGCGATGGAATCGGTTGGAATTGCAGGCGCAATCGCATTGTCCGACTCCAATCCGACCGTCATTTCCTCAGTATGCTGAACGTCAACTGTGCCCATAAATGCTGGCCCGGGACAGTGAAAAGCACGATTCAGGCCACCGCTTGTTGGGTGTGGGAAAATGAATCTTATTGGGGGCAATACAATCAGGACTTGCAACGATTCCACGCCGTTTCTAGACTACGGGCATGAAATACAAGGAGCTTCTCAAATTTGCCATAGTTTTGGTCGCCTGTGCGGTAAATGCCTTACCGGCGCGTGCCCAGGAGCAAACCGTCGCCCAGCAGTTATCCATCCTCGAGGAACGCCTTAGCAAGCTGCGGGCGGACGTCGATGCGCTGCAGTTCAACCAGCAGCAGGTTCAGCAGGACATCAAACAGGTCCAGGGTCAAATGGATGAAGTCCGCCATGCTGGTCCCGGTGCCTCGGCGAACGATCTGCAGGCGCTCGAAGCGCGTGTCAAGGCGCTGGATGCCGCCCGCGAGACGGATAAGAAGGTGATCATCGATCAGCTCGCCAAGGAACTGGCGGCAATGGGCGGCTCTCACGGCGGTAAGGCGGCAACCCAGCCCACCTCCCCAACGAATGGCACCGAGCATGTCGTGGCGGCGGGCGAAACGTTGACGTCGATTGCGAAAAGCACCGGGACCAGCATCGCTGATTTGAGAAAAGCCAACAACTTGACGAGCGATTCCCTGAAGGTCGGCCAGAAGCTTGTTATTCCAAAGTGATAGCCTGCGGGGGCGTGGCCCCAAGCAAAGCGGAGCCGAAACGGCTCTGTTGTCGAACGTTTTTCTCGCCCCCGCCCTCCCCTGCACAAAAATCAGCACTCCCAACGTGGGTATTGTAAAAGGATGCGCACCGGTTGGGGGAGCAATGCACGAATCGTTCGTGGAAGAGTTGCGCCGCTTTTACGAAGCTAACCGGCGAGAACTCTACACCTACTCGCTGGCGTTGACGCGCAATCGAGAGGCCGCCGAGGACGCGATCCACAATGCGTTTCAGCGGCTGATGCGCCGAGGCTCCGCGCCGATTGATTTGCGACCCTACGTCTTTCGCTGCGTGCGCAACGCCGCGATTGACGACCTGCGCCGGGAGAAACGCCGTGAGGACGGGATCATTGAGTTGCCCAACGACACGAACGAAGGAACGGCCCGGGGATTGGGCGCTGAATTGCAGCAACTGCTCACGCAGCTTTCGGAAGATGAACGCGAAACCATCGTGTTGAAGGTATTCGATGGGATGACGTTCCGGGAAATCGCCGACTTGCGCGATGCGTCCATCAACACGGTCGCCTCCTGGTACCGCCGTGGGATGGAGAAGTTGAAAGTTCTGTGGGTGGAGGAAACAAAATGAACGAGAGCGATATCGAACGCCAATTACAGCAACAGCCACTGGCGCGGCCATCGGCCAATCTCGACCAGCGAATGGAGTCACTGTTCCATCGAGCGGGGTCGCTGAGCCCACGCGCCTCCTGGCCAGCGGTCCCCTTGTGGCTCGGGGCCGCGGCGTGCCTGATATGCGGGATTACCGGCTTTGCCGTCCGTCCATTGTTGATCCGTCAACCATCGCCGCCGACCGTCGTGGTTGTCGTTCCGCTCAACGAGGCGTTGGCGCGCCTGGTCACCGGCAATAATGCGAATCGTCGCGATGAAATCGACTTTTCGCGCGCACAGATTCGGGTGGTTCGGCAGAAAAGCCCAGCTTCGGACAAACTATAAGATGGAGATCTTATGAATAAAGGCATTTTAGTGGTGTGCATCGCATTCTTGATCCTGCCTCGGCTGGAAGCCGCGCAACTGCAATACGAGGTCGACGTGAAAATACTTTCCTATCCCACTGGCCTAGTGAGTGTCACGTCGCAACAAATGCAAAGCGCTCGAGTGGCATCGCGTTACGTTTTCACCGCGCCGGCGCCAGCGGAGATCGAGATCAACAATGGTGATCAGCGGCCCCCTCTAAAATTCCACCTGGGCGAAGGCGGCCTGGACAAAGCCATGCTTCCCAAGGACGTCATATTGCAAAGCGCCCCGCGAGTTACGACCGTTGCCGGGGCTTCCGCAAGAATCATGGTTGTTCAGCATCCCCAGTATTTCGAGAAACAAAGCGACGGCAGTTTTCAACTTCACGAGATGCCCGACCCACAGTGGGTGGGCGTGGCGGCCCAGTACCTGATCAAACCCCAGAATTCGGAAGGCGACGAAATCGTTGTCGATGGGAGCCTCGAAAACAATTGGATACAGAGCCGCGAGACAATCACGAATGTATTCCTGGAAGTGGGTAAACCGGATATCGTTCACAATCGCGTTGAGACAAGCGTCCACCTGAAATCGGGTCAATGGTGTCTGCTGCTAACAACGCCCGGCGCCTTCGGAGCGCCGAATCGCTCCATGATGCTGGTATTCAAAGTCCAGCGCGTTGATCCTAGGGGCCTGCCGTTCTAACAATAAGGGATGAGTCGTGCGTCAAGTACGCGGCAGACTGTCAGGAAGCGACTGCGGCGGGCGCACCCCGCTGTTCCCAGGGGCGACTGCGGCGGACTTCGTTGGTCGCGGCCAGTTTCTCGGTGTCGACTTTGAGCCAGACACTTTCCTCGCCGAGGATTCCCTCCACATCGCGGACGAATTGCTGTGTTGGCGTCACGGAGAAATGTTCATGCGCTTCGAGAAAGACCAGTTTGCCGTCGGGATAAATAAAGCAGAACATGACGGGCACCTCGCCTTTGTGCTTGCGAAGAATCTCCTGAACGCGCGAGAGCGTCGAATCTTCCGTGATGCCCGCGGAGATACGGATGTGCACGGCCTTCGTGAACTTCTTCGGCACATCGGCCAGCGGAATGATTTGGTCCGCCACAATCTTCGGCTTGTCCTCGCGCAAGTTGATCGTCCCGCTGAGAAATATCGCGGCGTCGGGTTTCAAGTTCGGTGCGAACCGGGCGTACGACTCGGGAAAGACCAGGACCTCCACCGCCCCGTCGAGGTCTTCGAGCGTCATGATCGCCATCGGCTTGCCCTGCTTCGTCGTCTTCGGCACGACCTTGCTGATGATCCCGCCGATGCGCGTCACCTGCCCATCCTGAAGCTGGGCCAGTTTTCCGGAAGAAGCTATTTCGTAGCGCTTCAAAATCTCGGCATAGTCGCTCAACGGGTGTCCCGTCACGTAGAACCCCAGCAGCTCTTTCTCGAACGCCAGCATTTCGCCCTGCGCCCACTCGACCGCCGGATGTTGGCCCGTGGCTTTTTGCCGCGCGTTCACCGGCTCCACGTCGAACAGCGCCGCCTGACCGCGTTCGCGATCGCGCTGGACCGTGGCGGCTCGGCTCATCTGGTACTCGATCGCCGCGAAAACCTGAGCCCGTGGCTCGCCCAGAGAATCGAATGCGCCGCACTTCGCCAGGCATTCCAGCACCTTGCGGTTGACGATCCGGAGATCGACACGCGTGCAGGAATCCTCGAAAGACGTAAACCGCCCGCTCGCCTTGCGCACCGCGATCACGTTCTCCACGGCGACTTCACCGACGTTCTTGATCGCCGCAAGGCCAAAGCGAATCTTGCCGTCGCGGACCGTAAAGCGCACGCCGCTCTCATTAACATCAGGCGCCTGTACCTCGATACCCATGCGTTTGCACTCGTTGATGAAAAGCTGGATCTTGTCGGTATTGGCCAGTTCGTTGGACAGGAGGGCGGCCATGTACTCGACCGGGTAGTTGGCCTTCAGCCACGCGGTCTGGTATGCGACGATGGCGTAGGCTGCGCTGTGCGACTTGTTGAAGCCGTAGCCGGCAAACTTCGCCAGCGTATCGAAAATCTGGTTGGCCTTGGGGCGAGGGATTTTGTTTTTATCCTGGCAACCCTTGATGAAGGTCTCGCGTTGCTTCTCCATTTCCTCGGGTTTTTTCTTTCCCATCGCGCGGCGCAATACGTCGGCGCCGCCAAGCGAGTAGCCCGCCAGCACGTTGGCAGCCTGCATCACCTGCTCCTGGTACACAAAGACGCCAAATGTTTCCTTGAGGATCGAATCCAGCAACGGATGGTCGTACGCGACCTTGACCTTGCCGTGCTTGCGGTTGACGTAATCGTCGAGCATGTTCATCGGCCCGGGTCGAAACAACGCGATGAGGGCGATGATGACATCGATGGAGTCCACGCCAATGCGGCGGCACAAATCGCGCATCCCCTGCGATTCCAATTGGAACACGCCGATGGTATTGGCCTTCGCCAACAGGTCGAACGTCTTCTTGTCCTCGAGTGGAATCTTTTCGATGTCGAGGTGTTGTCCGGTGGTCTCCTCGATGATATCGAGTGCGTCCTTAATGACCGTCAACGTCTTCAACCCAAGAAAGTCCATCTTCAACAAGCCGAGGTCGCCCAATGGATTCATCGAGTATTGGGTGACGATTTCATTCGAGTTCGTGCCGGTGGTGAGTGGGACGATATTCGTAAGCGGTTCCGCGCCAATCACCACACCCGCCGCGTGGGTCGAAGCGTTGCGGGAAATCCCTTCGAGAGTGTACCCGTAATCGATCACGCGCTTGACGGTCGGCTCGTTTTGGTACGCCGTCTTCAGTTCGGGATTGATATCAATGGCTTTTTTCAGCGTCATCCCGATGTCGGGCGGGATCATCTTCGCAATACGGTCGCACTCGCCGTAGCTCAAGCCCATCACGCGGCCCACGTCGCGCACCACCATTTTCGCGCCGAGCGTGCCGAAGGTGATGATTTGCGCAACGCGATCGTCGCCGTATTTCTTCCGCACGTAGTCGATGACTTCCGGCCGTCGGTTGTAGCAAAAATCCATGTCGATATCGGGCGGCGAGATACGCTCGGGATTCAGGAACCGCTCGAAAAGCAAATTGTAGCGGAGTGGATCGATGTCGGTGATCTTCAGCAGGTACGCCACCACGCTACCGGCCGCGCTGCCGCGGCCCGGACCGACGGGAATCCCATTGCTCCTGGCGAAATGCACGAAATCCCAAACGATCAGGAAGTAGCTAACGAATCCCGTCTTCTCCATGATCTTGAGTTCAAATTCCACGCGCTCGACAATCGACTTCTCCTGCTCGTCCTTCGGCTTTTTCCACTCGATGCCAAAGCGGTCTTGAAGCCCTTGCACGCACAAGTGACGGAGGTAATGCTCACGCGTAAAACCGTCAGGCGGTTGATAGACGGGAAACCGCAGCTTGCCAAATTCCAGCAAGAGATTGCACTTTTCGGCGACGGCCACCGTGTTCTTCAGCGCCTCGGGCACCTCAGCGAACAACTCGTGCATCTCTTCGGGCGTCCGCAGATAAAATTGCTCCGACACATACCGCATGCGTTTCTCGTCCGCGAGCAAGGATTGCGTCTGAAGGCAGATCAGGCAGTCATGCGCCTCCCAATTCTCGCGCTCGACGTAATGCACATCGTTGGTCGCGACCAGCGGGAGATTGAATTCCTTTGCCCAAGGAATCAGGGCGCGATTGACGGTGCGTTGCTCCTCAATACCGTGGTTCTGCAACTCCACATAGAAATCGCCGGGCGCAAAGATCTGCCGATAGTCGTCAAGCGAGGCTTTGGCTTGGTCGAGCTGGCCTTCCTTGATTTGAAAAGGGACTTCGCCTTTGAGGCAGGAGGTGAGCCCGATCAGTCCCTGCGAATGTTTCGCGAGGATTTCCTTGTCGATGCGCGGCTTGTAGTAGAAGCCATCGAGATGCGCCGAGGAGACAAGCTGAACGAGGTTTTTGTAGCCAACTTCGTCCTTTGCCAGCAGAACCAGATGATACGCAGCATCACGAGCGTTCGTGGATTTCTTTTCGAGACGGCTACCCGGCGCGATATACGTCTCGCACCCAATGATCGGCTTCAACCCCTTCTCTTGCGCGGTCTTGTAGAACTCAATAGCACCGTACATGTTGCCATGATCGGTCACGGCCACCGCCGGCATCTTGCACTCATGTGCCTTGTCTACGACATCGGAAATACGGCAGGCCCCGTCGAGCAGGCTGTACTCCGTATGCAGGTGAAGATGGACAAAATCAGAGTGCTTCATCAAAACTCTCGGGCTCCGCTACTCTCACTCTAAGTGGGTCGTTCGTCGCAATCAAGACTTCTGCGCGAGAATCACGACGGGCCGGCGAATTTATTCGATTACTGGCGCCAATTCAGCTCCTTGACATTCATACAAACCAATAAACAGGGTCGACGAACTGTGGAGCGCTTGCACAAAGTGGTGATGGCCGTCCATCCACGTGCGAACCTTTTCGTGGAAGTCCTGGTTCTTGAAGTCTGGATAGAGAACCAGCCAGATTCGCCTGAAGTTCTTGCCATCCTGCGGCAATTGCCCATCGCCAGTCACAGCAAATAGATGCGGCAACTTCTCGGGCTGCCTGACGACTCCCTCTACCACTCGATCGCCCAGATAATATTGGAACGGTCGATAGCTGAATTGTGACGAGTGGACGATAACGTCCCCCGCGCGCAAGTCCCGCGCAACTTCGTCGGCGCCTTCGCGCAGGTCGGATTTCACCCATGGGTTATCGGAAATATAGTAGTTCCTCAGGGCGAAAAGATTCGCAGAAACCAAGATCACCACCATCAACGTACCCGCCAAGCGCTCAATCCCTTTTTCGGCGCGCGCCAGGGCGCACCCCATCAGCAAGGCCAGGGCTGGCGTCGTGTAAACCAGCGTTCGTGGCAGAAAGAGATTCTGTCGCAGCGACAACGCCAACAACAAAATGATCGGAAGGCTGAACCAAAGGATTAGAAACCAGGCTGTTTCACGATTTTCGTGCTTGCGGTAAAGAATGACACTGGCTGTGCCCAACGCCGCAATCGACACGAGAACAGACAATGTACGAGACCGCACATCTCCAAGATGGGCCCCGCTGAAAAGTGAAAAAAAGCCCAGAACCTGATGCAGTTCCAACGGTTGAATCCACGAACGCCCCGTAACTCGGGCCGTCTGCCAAAATAGCAGCGGCAGACAAGGGGTGAAAAGCAGCGCCACGGCACATTGCGACTGCAGCCAGCGCCAAAGCACTTTGCGCTGCTTTCGATAATAAATGGCGACGAATACGCCTTGCGCCAGGACTGCAAATATCGATGTGTATTGCACGTAGAGAGTCAGCGCGGTGCAGAGGGCGTAGAGTATCCAAGGGATCCTACGCCCCTCCCGCAGCGCTTTGAGAAGGAAGAGAAACGAGAGACAGATCATCAGGGTCTGCACGCTGTACATTCGTATCTCCTGTGAATACCAGACGTGCAACGGCGATAGACCCAAAAGCCCCGCGCTGAGCAGCCCCGCATCACGCCCCGCCAGCCGGCTGCCCAGGAAGTACACCGCCGCCACGGCCGCCACGGCCGCGAGCACGGATAACATTCGTGCACCTGTTTCACCTGTGGCGACAGATTGCCAGATGTGCAGAATCAGATAATACAGTGCGCTATGCACATCATCGCGCGCCGCGTCGATGATCTTCGCCGGCGTCGCCTGGGCGACGAGCAGCGAGTTCGCTTCATCGAACCATACCACGCGCTGCCCAAGATGAGACAGCCGAAGCCCCAACGCCACCAGCAGCACGATGGCGAGCAAGATCCCTGACCATTTACCATTGATCTTCAAAATTCGCCAAAGCTCCTTGCACAATGAAGGCCTAGGGAATCGCACACCAGTGTCGCACCACAAACAGCCACACTAACGCTCCCAGAACCAGCAACCCGATCGCCCGCCAGAACCACTGCCCTTTCGTGCGGCGCGGCCCGCGCCCATCCACCTCGCGACGCTTCCAATCGTCGTGGTCGAATTCATCCGGATCTTCGATGTCAGTCCCATCATAGATCGTATCGGGGGACCAGCCTGTCTTTTCGTCTGCGCCGCAATCGGGACAAGCCAGGGCATTACCGGGAACTTCTGCACCACAAGCCGGGCAAATGAAATCATCGCGCGACATGGCGCAGCAACTCATCCATGCGCTTCTTCACAACCTCATCCATTTCGATGAGGGGCGGCCAGGGGCGCGTGTTGGACTCGCCTTTGATCTTGTGCGTGGCATCAATGCCAATCTTGCTGCCGAATCCCATAACCGGTGTGGCGTGGTCGAGCACATCGGCGGGGCCCTTCGTGAAAATGACGTCGCGATCGGGATCAATATTGGCGCAGAGACGGAACAGCACTTCACGAGTATCGTGAACGTCCACGTCTTCATCCACGACCACGATGATCTTGGTGAACATCATTTGTCCCATGCCCCACAGCCCGTGCATCACCTTCATGGCGTGATACGGGAATTGCTTCTTGATCGAGACTACGACGAGATTATGGAACACGCCTTCGGCGGGCAGCGCCATGTCCACGATCTCGTTAAAGTTCATTTGGAATACCGGCAGGAAGATCCGCACGCTCGCCGTGCCCATATAGAAATCTTCCATCGGCGGCACGCCCACGATTGTGCTCGGATAAACCGCGTCGCGGCGATGGGTGATGCGTTCGATGTGGAACTTCGGATACGGTTCGGGCAGCGTATAATAGCCCGTGTGATCACCGAACGGGCCTTCGAGATCGAGCTTCTCTTCCGGATCGACGTAGCCTTCCAGCACAAAGTCGCAGTCCGCCGGCACTTCCAGATCGTTCGTCCCGCACTTCACCATCTCCACCGATTTCTTGCGGAGATACCCCGCCAACATCATCTCGTCGATGCCATCCGGCAGGGGTGCCGTCGCCGCAAAAGCGTATACGGGATCACCGCCGAGCGCCACGGCCACCGGCATGCGCTTCTTCAGTTCCCGGTAGCGTCGCCAATGGCGCGCACCGGTCTTGTGCAATTGCCAGTGCATGAAGGTCGTGCGCTCGTCGATCACCTGCATCCGATAGCAACCCACATTGCGCGCGCCCGTGTCGGGATCGCGCGTGATGACGAGCGGCAGACAAATGAATCGCCCAGCGTCCAGCGGCCAGCATTTCTGGATCGGCAACGTCGCAAGATCAGGCTTTGACTGGACGACTTCCTGACACAGCCCGGACTTCACGCTTCTCGGTTTCGCATGCCGCAATTCGAAGGCGGTGCCGAGGAGTGCGATGGCCTCCTTGAATGAGGTCGGCGGCTTTGCCTTGAGCAATCCTCCCAATTCGCGCGCGATGTCGTCGACGTTTTCGACTCCAAGCGCCAGCGCCATACGTTTCGCCGAACCGTACGCATTGATCAGCAGCGGAAACTGCGCACCCTTGCATTTCTCGAAAAGCAGCGCCTTCCCGCCCTGGGGCAATTTCATCTCGCGGTCAGCGATCTCGGTGATTTCGAGAATCGGATCGACTTCGACAGCAATCCGCTTTAGTTCCCCAGCCGCAGCCAACTTCTGAACGAAGTCGTGCAAAGAGTCGTAGGCCATGCCGCAACCAATAACATACTCGCCAGCTAGTGGCTAGCGTACTTCGTATGATCCACGACGTCGGCGGTAAGAAACGCCTGTTGGCGTTCCGCGCATTTATTGCAGCGACCGCAGTGCAGGCCGCGGTGCGGGGCGATGCAGGAAAAACTCAGGTGGAGCGGAAGCGATTTGCCGCGACGGAGCACTTTTCCCTTGGGGAGCGCGCGGAACGGGGCGATGACTTTGACACGAAAATCCAGAGCGTCACCAGCAACGGTTGCGAATTCACGGAAGAACTTCGGTGTCGCATCGGGAAATGGGTTGTGGTCGAGGGAGCCGATGGCAATTGTATTGATCTTGTTGAGCGCACAGAAGACAACCGCTTTGGACAGCAGCAGCAGGTTACGTCCGGGCAGGTACACAGCCTCGTCGGGCGTTCGGGCGTGCGGCACCTTGCGACCTGTGGTGCTCCAGTGCGCGCCGTAGAGGTCCCGGGCAGGCAAGTCGAGAACCGTTAGTGACTGGACACGCGGGATTTTGGCGCCGCGAAGAAATTTCCTCAAGTGCTGCAACTCCGCCGTTTCCCACACCAGGCCGTAACGAATGAAGACAGGATAAACTTTGCGGTACCGGCGCGCCAATTCGGCGAGCATCACACAACTGTCGAGGCCACCGCTGACGAGGGCACAAACAGTGCGTTTCACTTCCCTTGCCGTGCCGCTTCCTTTTCGGCGTCAAGTTTGCGGCGCAGTTTCTGGACCTGCGCACGCAACGTTTCTTCAAGTTTCTGCGTGCCTTCCAGGTCACCCGCGGCACGCGCCGTGGCGATCTTCGGGTTCAGCGATAGCTCTTCCTCGGCGATTTTCGCGGAATAGACGCGATCGAGTTCCGCGAGCTTCGCCTTCTGCTGCTGGGTGAGCTTCTTACTAGGCTGGCCACCCATCCGTTCCAACGCCAGTTCGTAAGCTGATTTAATCGCCATCGAGCTTCACCTTCACGTCGTTGCCTTCGATCACGCACTCAAACTTTTCCACCTTCGCTGTCGGAATGACAGGAGATTGCCCGGTGCACACGTCAAACCGCCACCCGTGCCAGGGACAAGTCACGATTGTGCCGTCCAGCGTGCCCTCACCCAACGGTCCGCCGCGGTGTGGACAGACATTGTCGGTCGCGCAGAATTTTCCGCCAACATTGTAAAGAGCCAGTTCGCGCTCGCCAGCCGACACGGTTTTGCATTCGCCCGGCTGCAGGTCACCGACCTCGGCTACTTTGATCAAATCACTCATGCGTATTGCCATCCTCCCCGTTGTTCATTGGCCAATAGATTAGCGGATTTGAGTCACCTGCGCAACGGGCATCGACCCATCTCGAAAGTATCAACTGGGATTCTCGATTTGCCGTTGCTATTCTTTCCTAAAAGGGGACGCACAACGGTGATCAGTATCCGCCAATTGTCGAAGCGATTTGGAGACCAAGAGGCTGTCCGGGCGATTGACCTGGAGATTCCCGCGGGCCAGTTGGTAGGTCTGCTCGGTCCCAATGGCGCCGGAAAATCCACCACGATCAAGATGCTGACCGGGATGTTGCTGCCCAGTTCAGGGACAGCAGAAGTGTATGGATTCGACGTGGTGCGCCAGCCGCTGGAAGTGAAACGGGTCGTCGGTTACGTGCCGGAAAGCGGTGCGGTGTTCGAGTCGCTCACCGGCTGGGAATACCTGGAACTCGTGGCGGCGCTGTATCACATTCCCGACAACGAAGCCCACGCCCGCATCCTGCGCTTCGGCCAGTTCTTCGAACTGGACGAGGAAACGCTGCGTGACAAACAACTGTCCGCCTATTCAAAAGGAATGCGGCAGAAGGTGGTGATCACGTCCGCCCTGCTGCACAATCCAAAGGTCATCTTCTTCGACGAACCGCTCAACGGTCTCGATGCCAACGTCGCCCTCAGCGTCAAGATGCTGATCACCTCGCTGGCGCGCGAGGGCAAGACGGTGGTGTTTTGTTCGCACATCCTCGACGTAGTGGAGCGAATTTGCCAGCGCATCGTGATCCTGCACCAGGGACGGATTCTGGCGGATGGGACACTGGCTGAGTTGCAACAGCGCTGTGGCGAGCAATCCCTCGAACATATCTTCAATCAACTGACCGGCACGCGTAACCTGCTGGCACGCGCCGAGGAATTTGCCCGCGGGCTCACCCAATGACCGCCACGGATGCACCACCGCCTCGCCCGATTGATGGCCCACAACTTCGCGCCTTGCTGCGATGTTACTGGCGGCTCAGCACGCGTGGCAAGCTGGCCGGAGCGATGCGCCGCCGGCAAAGCGGCAAACCGCGCGGGTTGCTGTTCATTGCGGCGATGTACATGCTCGTCGGATTGACGACCAGCTTGTCGGTCTTCGCGCACATGAATGTGTTTACCTACGCGATGATCCTGCACAGCATGACGTTTCTCGTTGTAGGAATGGCAATCACCTCGGAGTCGGGCGACATTCTCTTCAGCGCAAACGAGTCCGACGTATTGCTTCATCGGCCGATCCACTCGCGAACCCTCTTGCTGGCAAAAGGACTGAACCTGATTGGGTTGGCCTTATTCCTGGCCGGCTCTTTGAATTTCTTCCCCACATTTTTCGGGCTGGCTGCACGAGGAGCGCACTGGTGGTTTCCGCTGACGCACATCGCCTCCATCGCCTTGCTCAGCGTATTTTGCTCCGCCGCCGTCGTTTGCACGTATGGATTGATCGTCCGCTTCCTCGACCGCGAGAAATTCGACAACTTCGCCGCATGGACCCAGGTCGCGATGTCATTTCTGTTCGTCGGTGGATACCAACTACTGCCGCGGCTTATGCAACATTTCAACGGACTGAATTTGGAGACTTCGCCTTTTTTGCTGCCGTTGCCACCCGCATGGTTCGCTGCTGTGGACGCGATTGGCAGCACACAATCGCCGGCACACTCTGTTTGGTGGCTCGTGACCATCGGTGTTGCGGTCACCGGCGTATTGACGTATTCCGCCATCGGGAAATTGGCTCCCAGTTACGGGGAAGCACTGGCCAGGCTTGGCGAGACACGTCAGCGTGCCCCGAAAGCGAGACGCGCGCCACAGCAAACGGACTGCAATCGCAATCCTTTTTTCCGTTGGTGGATGCCGGATCCTATCGAGCGGGCCTCGTTCCGTTTGGCGACCGCATATATGCACCGCGACCGTGAAATCAAACTGCGCCTCTATCCCTCGCTGGGTTCATTCTTGATCTTCCCATTGATCGGCTTACTGGACCGACGAACCGGGGCTTCCCCGTTCATCCCGTTGCTCACGGTCTGGATGCTTGGCCAGCTTCCCATCATCGCGATGGAAACGTTGCGGACTTCCTCGCAAGCGGCGGCTGCCGACATTTTTGCCACCGCGCCGCTGGAAAGTGGCGCATCCGTTTTCCTCGGCGTGCGGAAAGCAACCATCTTCTATCTCATGGTACCAGCCCTATGCCTCGCGTCCGGACTCCTCGTGCTCGTGATCCACAGCCAATCAGCACTGCTTCTGGCGTTGCCCGGTCTTGTGGCAATACCAATCGTATCTCTCCTGCCCGCCTGCATGGACACCTACCTGCCGCTGTCACGGTCGCCACAAGTCGGTACACAAAGCTCGAAGAACACGACCTTGATGCTCGGCTCGATGCTCATGATGGGAATCCTAGCTGGCATTTCCTATGTCGCATCAGAGTTGAACCTCCTGTCAATCATGTTGGCGGTGGAGGTTGTCATCGTGGTGGTTGTTTATTGGGCACTGAAACGCCATATCCAGAAACGACCGCTGCATTGGGACTAACCCATCTGTAGGGGTTGTCGCCCGCCCGAATTTCCCGTATGCTTGCTTCGTGGCCAATGCCGAAAACTCAACTTCCCGCGCGCTGGAGCCATCATCGGCCCGGTTTCGTACGGCCATGGAACGGTTTGACGCCGCCAACGCCCAGGACCCGCACGGTGTGGAGCTGCCCTACGCCCAGCGCCTCAGCGCCTGGGTTGAGCGGCTCGCGCCCAAGGCTTCCGAAGAACTCCACATGGCGGCGCGCGCGCAGCATATCTGCCGCTGGGTGATTCCGCGTGAATCGTATCCGCCGGGGCGCATCGGCTACCTGAAGTGGCGCGAGGATTTGAAACAATTCCACGCCCGGAAAGCCGGGGAGATACTGCGCCAACTCGGCTACGTGGAAGCGGCGGTGGCCCGGGTACAGGACCTGATTCGCAAACGCAACTTCCCGCGCAACGCGGAAAGTTGCGTGCTCGAAGACGCGCTCTGCCTGGTGTTTTTGGAGACGCAGTTCACCGAGACCACGGCCAAAACCGGCGACGAGAAGATGCTTGGCATCCTGCAAAAGACGTGGCGAAAAATGACGCCGCAGGCGCGTGAGATCGCACTGACTCTCCCGATGAGCACCGGGCAGCGCGCGCTCGTTGAGAAAGCGTTGGCAGGGTTCACCAGTTAGAGTAAAGTGACGTACATGGTTGCAGCTTCTGTTTCCGTCAGCACCAACGACCCAATCAATGCGCGAATTCTCGCGGTCTCCGAGGATCGGCTGCCAGGCTTCCAACGTGATCCGTTGGGCGAAATCGCCCGGCAATCCGGTGTTGAATTGTCCGTGGTCATCGAACGCATCCAGGCAATGTTGCGCACGGGGACGATTCGGCGGATGCGACAAACCTTGTTGGCGACGAACCTCGCTCAAGGTGCGCTTGTCGCGTGGCAGGTGCCGGCTGAGAAACTTGAGACGGCCTTCGATTACATGTTCCAGCGTGACCCGTTCAGCGGGCACGTCGTCATCCGCACGACCGACACGGCCACCGCTGGATCGAAATACCGGCTTTGGACCACCCTGAAAGTGCCGCAAGAGTTTTCGATGACGAAACACTGCGAGTTCTTGTGTCAACAAACGGGCGCCGAGAAGTTTCTGTTGTTGCCCGCGAAAAAACTCTTTGCACTGGGCGTCGGTCACGTGCGTCGTCGCGGACTCGAGCCCGGCAGCCGGGCCGAAGTGCCCGCAGAGGTCACGGACGTATCGGTCGCCACGCTCGACGACCAAGAGTGGCGCGTCCTCGTGGCGCTGAAACGTGAGTTTACGACGGAAGAACTCATATCCGACATCTGGGCAGGCCGGGCCAGGGAAGCAGCGGTGCCACTCGGTACGTTTCTAGAAGTCGCGGAGAGCCTGAACCGCCGGAAGATCATCGGCCGCTTCTCGACATTTCTGGAACACGTAAAGCTGGCTGCGAACGGCGAGGCGGTGACACGATACAACGCCCTGTTTCACTGGGCCGTGCCACTCGGTCGTGAAATCGAGGCGGGTCGTGAAGTGGGCCGGCACCACATCATGACCCACGCCTACTGGCGCGAGGGCGGACCCGAGTTTCACGACGTCAACGTCATGGGCGTCGCCCACGGCACAGACAAAACGGTGCTCCTTGCCCACAAAACCGCCATGGACGCTCACCTTAAGGAAGCCGGTATCCCGGTCTCTTACACCAACATCTTCTGGGGTGGCCGCAGCGAGATAAAGCCGAGCGAGATTTCCCCGTTCGCGTATCGCGAATGGTGCCAGCATGTCGGACTCAATCCGGGATGAGAAAATGAAGATCGCCTTTCTCGAACTTCACGATTGGGAAGAGAAGTATCTGCGCGGGCGCATGGACCACGCGCACGACTTGGTGGCGTTCCGCGAGGTCCTGGAGGACAAACATCTGGCGCTGATTGCCGATGCGGAGATTATCTCGCCGTTCATTTATTCGAAGCTGACGGCGGAGCGGTTGGCGAAATTGCCCAAGTTGAAGATGGTCGCCACACGATCAACCGGATTCGATCACATCGACGTGGCGGAATGCACGAAACGCGGGATTACGGTGTGCAACGTTCCGTTCTATGGCGAGAACACGGTAGCAGAGCACACATTCGCGCTGATCCTGGCCCTGTCGAGGAAAGTCCATGAGGCCTTTGTGCGGGTGCGCGCGGGGAATTATTCACTGGACGGGCTGCGCGGGTTCGATCTCAAAGGGAAAACCATCGGCGTCGTCGGCGCAGGACGAATTGGGTTGCATGTAATTCGCATCGCACGCGGGTTTGGGATGAAAGTTTTGGCCTTCGATGTGAAGCGGGATAGCTTTTGGGCCGAGGTGCTGGGGTTTGAGTACGCCGAGTTGAACGACGTGCTGGCCCACTCCGACATCATCACTCTGCACGCGCCGTACAACTGTCACACGCATCATCTCATCAATCGCGATAATATCCACCAGATCAAACGAGGCGCCATCCTAATCAATACGGCCCGGGGCGGGCTGGTCAACACAGACGCGCTGCTACAGGCTCTCGAGCAAGGCATCCTCGCGGGCGCGGGTCTGGACGTGCTGGAAGGCGAAGAGTCTATTTATGAAGAGAGCGCGCTGCTGGGCGACGCGGTGAATCCAGAAAAATTGCGCGTCGCGATCCAAAATCATGTGGTCTTAAAGAAGCCGAATGTGGTTTTCACGCCGCACAATGCATTCAATAGCCAGGAAGCGTTGGAGCGGATTCTCGACACGACCACGGAGAATATCGCGGCATTTATTGCCGGCACACCCAAGAATGTCGTGCAGCACGGGGCCTGATCCAGAAACTGACCGTTACGGCTCGGCCTTCTTCCAGATCGGCACCTTCTGCTTCAATTCGTCGATGATGAACTGCGCCGCAGCAAATGCCTCGCTGCGATGCGCTGCCTCCACACGAACCAGCAGCGACGACTCACCCACTGCAATTACGCCAAGACGATGTATCACCCGAATTCGTTGCAACTTCCACTTCCGGTGCGTCTCCGCGAGCAGCTCGCGAAATTGATGCTCGGCCATCTCGCGGTGGGCGGTGTACTCCAGCGCACGAATCGCTTTCCCGTTCTCGACACGGCGCACAATTCCCAAAAACGTCACCACCCCACCCACCTCGCCGCTGAATTCACCCAATGCAGCCCCCACCTCGTCGATCGATTCGTTGGTGAGAAGCAGTTCATCCGCGGACGCCCCATTCCCGCCTTGCAATGGCGGCATCAGGGACAATACATCACCGTCGTGGAGCTGGCTTGACCGCGTGGCGAATTCCACGCCGATGGCGATAAGCATCATCTTCTCCGCTTCTTTGAGCTGCGGGAACTTTCCATGAAGTTGCGCCAGGGCGTCGGCCACTGTGGAACCATCAGGCAAATTGAGAGTCAACTCACCTTGACCAGCCAATTGGCGGAGAAAACTGAAAAACTGAACGGTGATCTTCACAGCTTTGCCGCAATCGCCTCGGGACGCAGCGTACCAACATACGGCAAGTTCCGATAACGCTCGCGGTAATCGAGTCCGTAACCGACGACAAACTTGTTGGGGATGTGAAAGCCGACGTAGTCCGCCTGGAAGTTCTCACGGTGCGGAATGTCTTTTTCGAGGAAGGTGCAGAACTTCACGCTCTGCGGTTGTAGCTTTTGGAGCATCGCACGGATGTTTACGAGGGTGAGACCCGTGTCGAGGATGTCATCCACGACGAGCACGTCACGGTCGCGGACATCAAGCTTCAGTGCTTTGGTCAGAATCAACTCGCCTGTCGACCGCGTTTCGCCATGGTAGCTGGACACGCCAACATAATCGAGCCGCAGTTGCATGGGGAGCCGGCGTAGCAAGTCGGCGATAAACATCACGCTGCCCGTGAGGATCGCCACCAGTGTGAGGTCTTTCTCCGCATAATCCCGCTGAATCTCCATCGCTAGGTCATCAAGCCGATGCCGAATCTGCTCTTCTGTGAGGAGAACTTCCTCCAAATCCTGCCGCATTGGATGCATGTACTGGATAATCTATCCCAACTGACTGCGATGGGAAAGAAAAAGCACCACTCGGAATCACGGGTTACCAGACACACCGATCAGCTTCACCGCGCATCCAAGTTGCCTCACCCGTGGTTGGGATTATCTGTGAAAAAGTGAATTTGCGCACTTGACGTGGCCTGCCGATAAGGTTATTTTCAACACGTCGGCATAAAGTTGCCTAGGCTCCTTGTAGTTAACTACCCCGAATCACTGGCACTCAATCGGTTCACTATCTCCATGAATTCGGTCGCGAAAACGTGGCAATGAGACAACTAATCACGGTCGGGCTTACGGGTGGCATCGCCACGGGGAAATCGATGACCCTTAATCACTGGCAACAGGCAGGGGCGGTGGGCATCGATGCCGACGTGTTAGCGCATCAGGCCCTGACACCCAAGACGTCAACGTGGGACGAAATCGTTCGCACATTTGGATCGAAGATTTTGAACAAGGACGGGACGGTCAACCGTCCAAAGCTCGGCGAGACCGTGTTTGCCGACGAACAGAAGCGCGAGGCACTAAACCGCGTCATCCATCCGGTGGTGGAAAAAATGTGGACGGAGGACATGAGGAAGCTGGAGCGCGAGGGTACGGCAAAAATCGCCGTTGTCGCGATTCCGTTGCTGTACGAAGTCGCCGCGGAAACACAATTTGACTGCGTCGTCGTCGTTGGGTGCAGTGAGCCGACACAACTCGCGCGCCTGGCGCAAAAGGGGTTGAGCGAAGCACAGGCCCGCGCGCGCATCCGTGCGCAGTGGCCCTTGCAAATGAAAATGGACCGTGCCGATTTTGTAATTTGGAACGATGGCCTGTTGGCGGTTTTACACCGGCAGGCTGGGACGATTTGGGCGAACATCAAGGAGAGTTATCATGCCCCGAGCAAAAACTAGCCCCGAAAAAATCGGGCCACGCAAGAGTGATGAACCGAAAGCTGCGGCAACTGACACCGCAGTCGACGCACAAACCAAACTGGATGACGCCCAGAAGAGTGGGGGCGTTGCCCTGGCCACAGCCGAGAAGGAAGACGTGCCCGCCGCGCGCAATGAGTTGCCGCCCGGCGAGACCCTGAACCTCGCCGACCTTCAGGCCATGAGTATGCCGCGCCTACAGAAGATGGCGCGCGATGGCGGCGTGGAGACCGTCGCCATTCTCAAGAAGTACGAGATTATTTTCGAAATCCTTAAGAAGAACGCCGAGCGCAACGGGGCCATGTTCGGCGAGGGCGTCCTGGAGATTCTGCCCGACGGCTTCGGTTTCCTCCGCTCGCCGGCGTACAACTACCTCCCTTGCCCCGAGGACATTTACGTTTCGCCGTCACAGATTCGGCGCTTCGAACTGCAGACGGGCGACCTTGTGGCGGGTCAGGTGCGTCCACCCAAGGATAAGGAGCGTTTCTTTGCGCTCTTGAAGGTGGAGGCGGTCAATCGGGACAATCCTGATAAGGCCAAAGACAAGATTATGTTCGATAATCTCACGCCTTTCTTCCCCACCAGCCGTTTCATCCTCGAAACGAAGTCTGAGGAGATCAACTCCCGCGTCATGGATCTCTTCACACCTATCGGCAAAGGCCAGCGTGGCCTCATCGTCGCGCCGCCGCGCACAGGCAAAACGATCCTGTTGCAGAAAATCGCCAATTCCATCATTACCAATAACCCCGAGGCCATCCTTATCGTGCTGCTGATCGACGAGCGCCCCGAGGAAGTCACCGACTTCAAACGCACCGTCAACGCCGAGATTATCAGTTCGACTTTCGACGAAGCGCCGGAACGTCACGCACAGGTCGCCGAGATGGTGCTCGAAAAGGCCAAACGTCTCGTCGAACACAAGAAGGATGTCGTCATCCTGCTCGACTCGATCACGCGTCTCGCGCGCGCCTACAACACGTTGCAGCCGCATTCGGGGAAAATCCTCTCGGGCGGCGTGGATGCCAATGCGCTGCACAAACCGAAGCGTTTTTTCGGCGCGGCACGCAACGTCGAGGAGGGCGGCTCGCTTACGATCATCGCCACCGCGTTAGTGGAAACCGGCTCGCGCATGGATGAAGTCATCTTTGAAGAGTTCAAGGGCACGGGCAACATGGAATTGTGCCTCGATCGGCACCTCGTCGAGAAGCGCATATTCCCCGCGATCAACATCGAGCGAAGCGGCACACGCAAGGAAGAGTTGCTCTATCATCCCGACGAACTGGAGCGGATTTACATCCTGCGGAAAGCGCTCGCGGGCGTGCCACCCGTCGAGGCGATGGAGCTGGTCACCGAGAAGCTCAAGAAGACTCGTTCCAACGCCGAGTTCCTGCTCGCGATGAAGTTCTGAGCGCGCGGCAGCATCTGCCCATGCGCCACCGACCTCTCATCCGTCACCTTGTGGCGCCGCTGTTAAGTTGCTTCCTCTGCTCCTGCGTTCAGGCGGAAGAAACCAACTCCCCGCCCTCCATCGCTGCCTCCAAGAGCCGTGTCGTGCTCGTGCGCGATCCAACTGCGATGGACAGCTTCACCGCCGACGCGACCAAGGTCCACGCGATGGTTGCGGCGGGTATCAACACGCTCACGGGCGAAAAGGACGAGGCGGCAGCGTGGCGGCATTTCGTTTCCAGCAACGACACCGTCGGCATCAAGATCAACACCCAGGCGGGCCCGCTGCAATCCACCCGGCGCGCCGTGGTGGAGGCGATTGCCCAGGGGCTTTGCGCCGCAGGCGTGGCCACCACCAACATTTATGTGTTTGATCGCGATCCGATCCAGATGCGCGCGGCGGGTTACTTGAGAACGGGTGCGACCAATCAAATGCGGGAAGTGTCTATCATCGATGGGACTGGCTGGGAGCCGATCGCTTATTTCCAGGACAATCTCGCCGGCAAACTTATCTGGGGCGACCTGCTTTTCGGGAAGGACCTCGATCAGGACCTCAGTAAACGCTCGCACCTGCCGAAGCTCGTCACCGAGACGATCACCAAACTCATCAATGTCCCCGTGCTTCAGAACCACGAGGTGTGCGGCCTGGCGGGCTGTCTCTACAATCTCTCCCTGGGCATGGTGGACAACACCCGCCGCTTCGAAACCGTCGGCCAACACGGCGACCCGATGATCGCCGAGATCTGCAACATGCCGCCGCTGCGCCAAAAGCTCGTCCTGAATGTCGTGGATGGGTTGATCGCCGGTTACGCCGGCGGCATGGGATTCAAGCCGCAGTATTCATGGCATTATGGCGCGCTCTATTTCAGCACCGACCCGGTTGCCATCGATTCACTGTGCGCCGACGTCCTTGAAGCCAAAGGTCGCGAGTCCAAGGTTCCACTGATCCGCCCGCTCGCCACCCACATCGCCACCGCCGCCCGTCTCGGCCTTGGTCAATCCGATCCCGCGAAGATTAATCTGTCCGAAGTGAAGCCCTGACTACTTTGGCTTGGTGGAAGGCGGCGCCGCCTTCTCTTCCGTCGCTGGTTTTTCCTCAGGCACCGGGCTCTTGGCTTCCAACGCCTGCTTGGCCCCATCGACGATGTCAGAGGCCGGCAGGATGATCGGCATCATGCCAAACACGTTGAGATTACTGAACATGAACCCGCTCGACTGGTCAGTCTGCGTCTTGGCGCTGCGGAGAAAAAGAATACCGACGAGTTTGCCATCCAGTGAAAACACCGGCGAACCGAGCGCGTAACCCCACATGGATTGGCCCAGCACATAAAACGTCCGGGGCTTATCGACGATCGCTTCGATGCGCCCGATCGAAATCGCGGGCACGCGGTTCGCCACCTGGTTCAGGCGGTTGACCACGATCACCTCGTCCAGAATCTGCGCCTTCGCATCCTTCGTAAGATCAACAAACGGCAGCGGCTTTGCCGGCTTGTCGGACGGACGCAGATACGCCAAATCCAAATCCTTGTCCCTCAAGACGACTTCCGCCGGAATTTCCGTGCCGTCCGTGAGCACAATCTTCACATCGGTCAACTCACTTTCGAATTTGAACTGCGACATGTCCGCGCCGCGGGCGGCCATCGCGCGGGTGTACGTATCTTTCATGGCGCTGCTCGGATCGGTTGTCGCCAGCGAGACGACCGTCAAACCCGAGGGATCGATGACTGTGCCGGTCGTCTCGGTCTTCGAGTCCGATTTCTGATCGCGTCCGCCCATCGAGATGCTCTGCTTGATCGCCAATTTCACCGTGACCACCGCCTGCTGGTATTTCCCCAGGATCACGCGCCCGGATTTCGCCGCGTCATCGGCTCGCGCGGGATACGCCGCCAGCGCCATGGACAAAATCAACGTGAAATGTCTCTTCATCTAATGGTTTCCTTTCGCGATCTCCTTGTGTCCGTCCCAGTTTGGTTCCAATTCCAAAAACACCGTGTGGATCCCGCGCGCGACGCGCAGCACGATGCTCTTCCGCTTCTCCGCCGCCACGTGTTTCATCTTCTCCTTCAACGACAGCACGTCCGTTACCGGCTCGCCATCGACCGCCGTAATGATGTCCCCATTGCTCAGCCGGCCGATCGCGGCCCATCCCCCATCCTTGACTTCCGTGACCATCGCGCCCGGCCGCCCTTCCGCCCACTCCTCATGCACCTTGTCGTAAAACGTCATGTCCCGCACCGTAAACTCAAAATCCTCATCGCGGTACTTCTTCATCTCGCGTTCGAGTTTCGGCGAGCGCACCAACTCCACCGGCACACTCAATTTGTCCGCGCCGCGCATCACGCTCAATGTCGCCGTCGTCCCGATCTTGTATTGCCGCACCATCGTGTTGAGAATTTCTTCATCGCCGGGCTGCGAGGCGGAAATACTCTCGCCGTCGAGCGCCAGAATCAAATCGCCAACCTTCAGCCCCGCTTTCTCCGCCGCGCTGTTCGTGTAAACTTGCGTGACGCGCACGCCGTTCAATCCCGGGCTGCCCAGTTGCTCCGCCAAATCCCGCGTGATCGCCTGCGCCGCAATCGGCAGCCACGCCTTCTGCGCTTCGAGCCCCGGATCTTCAATCTCTTTCAGGCCAACCTTCGGCACCGTCAGCAACTGCTCCGTCCCGCGCAAAAATCCAAGCCGCGTCGGCACGGGCTTCGTCTTGCCCGCGGTAATCTTCTCCGTGATCTCCATCATCTCCGCCACGTTGCGGACGGGCGCGCCGTTGATCTCCACCAGCACATCGCTCCCCTCCACCGGCGGCTTCGCATCACTGCACGCCCCGCCGGGCCGCAACGAAGTCACGATCACTCCGTCGCGACTCTTCAGCTTCATCTCGCGTTCCGCCAACGCCGAAATGTCACGCACCGTAATGCCCCACTGCTTCAATTCAAATGTCTTCGGCTGGCTCGGCTCGCGCTCCGTCGTCCGCACCTTCAACGTCTTCTCCTTGCCGTCACGCACCACGATCGCCTCAAACTCCTGACCAATCGGCAAATCCGCCACCATCTGGTTCAACAACGGGATCTCCTCCGCATATCGCACCAATACGTTCTTGTCCGCCAGCCGCACCAGTACGTCGCCCGATTCGAATCCCGCCTTCGCCGCCGGCGAATCCGCCACCACGCCCCCAATCAACACTCCCCGATCACCCTTGTCCTCCTTCAGCAACGGTTGGACCTCCACGCCCAGCCAACTCCGGCTCACGTGCCCCTTCTCCATCAACTGGTGCGCGACCGCCTGCGCGAGGTTGCCGGGAATCGCCCCGCTCAGCCCAAAACTGATTTCGTTGATCCCGACCACCTGCCCTTTCAAATTCACCAGCGGCCCGCCCGAGTTGCCGGGATAAATGTCCGCGTCGTGCCCGATCCAGCGCACGAGCGAACCCACGTCCTCCCCGTCGAGCGTAAACCGCCCCGAAGCGAACGCCTGTGGCATCACCATCTTCACATTGCTCACGATCCCCAGTGTCACCGATTGCGACATCGCCAGTGGACTGCCCATCGCCAGCACCGAGTCGCCCACCCGCATCAAATCCGAATTCCCAAACTCAACCGGCGTGAATTCCCGCGGGCTCTCCGGCTTCAACTTCACCACCGAAATGTCCGCCAGTGCGTCCGTCCCCACCAACTCCGCCGGCACTTCCTCGTTGCTCGGCAGGATCACCACGATCCGCGTCGCATGCCCCGCCACGTGATGGTTCGTTATCACGTGACCTTCCTTCGTGATGATCACTCCGCTCCCGCTCGCCTCATACTTCACCTCGCGCCCCTGGTAATACTGCGTCGCCACCACCTGGATTCGTACCAGCGACGGCTTCACCCGCGCCACCGCCTCATCAATCGCCGCCCGCTGCGGATCAACCGCATCCGCCGCGAAAATCCTGGCCGCAAAGCTGGTGAAGAGAAAAGCGACCGCGACCAGTACGAAGGACCGCCGGAATTGAAAAATCATCCGCCCACTATGCCAGATGTTCTTGCGGAGGTAAAGTTGTGCTGGTCTTACTGTAGCGGCGGTCTGCGACCGCCGACGACTTACCGAAAACTGAGTCAATACCCTCGCCACCCAAAAACCCGAACCCATCTCCGTTTTTCGCATTATTCTTCCTAAGCCTTTGTACTTCTGCATGATATGCGCAATTCTACGCAAAACTAGTTTTGGGTCCGTTTTCCACAAGAATGCCCTTTCCAGTGCACCAACCCCCCTCAAAATGGGTTCGTTTTTCCAGAACGAACCCATTTGCAAACGCCTCTGCAAACTACATAACATTCTTGTGTTAAGCATGATACAATAAAAAATACGCGATTTCAAAATGGGTTCGTTTCGCAGAAACGTATAAGGGGGTCTCGTGTTCAATCCAAGCTGCCTTTCCGACCCCTGAATTCTGGCTCCTGAATTCGTCTGTTCGCATCTTTTCAACAATCCGAGCCAATCATACCCCATCCGCAATACGCCGTCCAGCTAAATTATTATTTTGCGATATATGGGCTTTCATGATGTTGTAGGCCGCGTGCCCTCACGCGGCGGGGATTCAGGGTGGGTGCTCCGCCCCGTCGTTGTCGAGAATACGCCCCAACGCGGCACACACTACTCTGCGGGCCAGATGTCTTCGTGGTCGAATCGCGTGGCAATGACTTGATGATTCACGCCGAATCGCGGTGCTATCTTCTTGGCGATAAATTCGCGCATGCCTTCGATCTCCCGCCAGTGGGGTTCCGCGTTTCCCAACTGACTAGTCTGCTGATCATATTCGCGTACCAAAAGCTCACGCGGAACAAGGAATCGCCCCGCAAACTCGTTCGCTTGTATCTCCGCGTTGGTGTAGTTCGATGGCGCGGTGGCCCACTGTTTGAATTCTTGCACCGACCGAAACTCGTTCGCCGCGATTTCCTCCCGGTGCAGCACAAAATGCCCAAGCTCATGGGCAAACGAGAATCGCAACCGCCGTTCGATCCAGGGGCTTCCGCGTTCCCACGCCATATAGGCGTCTTCGTCGGTATAGAAACCGCTCAAGTCCGGCAGCAATGCCGCGTCGATCTTCTGGTCAGCGAAAAGATTCTCAATCGGGATGATGTCGAGCTTAAGGATGACTTCAGCGATGTAGATCACATCGATCGGTGGAATATGATGACCGCGAAGCTCGGCTGAATCGCGAAAGTCATCGGCAGCACGCCAGATGGCGGGCTTATCCCGATACTTTACCTTTTCGCTCATTCGGCGAATGCGCCTCTTTGACCTTCCGAATCAGTTCGTCCAGCTCTTTCTCGCTCAACTCTGCGCCCCGGACCGTGCGGAAGAACGCGGGCAGTTTCTTGAGCAATTCCTCGTCATCCAAGACGTACTGCGGGATTTCCCCCCGCGCCATGTCCGCCAGATCCATGAACTCCTGCCATTGCGGAGTACCGGGTTTCAACCCCAACTGCCTGGCCCACCGCTCCAACGTCTTCTCGTCCCGCGGCGGCGCGGTCACACCACGCTCCAGCTTGCTCCAATTGCTCGGATCATGCCCATGATCGAGGCAAAACTGCCGCAACGTCTTCTTCTGCCCAATGCGCAAATCCTTCACGAGATCGCCAAAGCTCATATTTCTCTCCCTTTTGTGGTTGACATTACACCACACTGTGGTAGAAAGTCAACCACAGAAATGAAGAAAATGCTTATCGGATTGACCGTCGTGCTGGTGCTCGTCATCGTCGCGTGGCTACTGTGGAATCTTGTGGTCGCACTGGTAAGCGGTCTTGTTGCCTTTATCGTATTCCGCTTGCAGAATAACACTTCAGCGCGATGGACTTTCTCTTCACCTGCCGTCGTGTGCGTGGTATAAGCAGCGCTTCTTTGGGAGAACACATATGTCATTTGAAAGCGGTTCCATTGCCACACGCCTGTTTTATGTCGTCAAAGGGTTGCCGAAGGATGCGGTCACGCGTTTCAACAACCACGTCGCGCCGCCCTTAAAAAACCTCGGTTCGCAGTCCCAGCAGGGTTGGGTCGGTGGGCGCCATCTGCTTGATGTGCCGATCACTGAAGAAAATGCATACTATGGTGGTTACCTCCGCCTCGCCCTCGTGAAAGCCGAGCGCAAAGTCCCCACTTCCCTCCTCCGCGCCGAGTGTATGCTCGAAGAAGTCGCTTACATGCGCGCCGAAGGCAAACCGTTCGTCGACCGCAAAGCGCGCAGCGACATCCGCAAGCAGGTCATGGCCCGTCTCCTGCCCACGATGCCTCCAACATTGAAAGGCATCCCGTTCGTCTACGACGACCGCGACCGCATCCTCTACGCCGCCGCTCTCTCGGAAAGCCAACTCGATGTCTTCCTCATCCACTTCAAGGCCACCGTCGGTGTCGACCTCATTCCCATTGCCGCCGGCACCGCCGCTGCAAAACGCCGCAGTATCAGTGTCGCCGACTGGAGCAAAACAAGTTTTTCACCAGAAGTGCCAGACAAGGAAATGGAAGACACCCCCGGCCTCGATTTCCTGACGTGGCTGTGGTTCGCCTCGGAAGCGCGCGGCGGCGTCTTCAACACCAAACAAGCCGGCGAATTTGGCATCGCTATCGAAGGCCCGCTTCTCTTCACCCGCGCTGGTGACGGCGCCCACGAAATTTCTCTGCGCAAAGGCTTGCCGACCGTCAGCGCCGAGGCCAAGACCGCCTTGCTCAGCGGCAAGAAGCTACGCCGTGCCAAGCTCCTCCTCTCCCGCGCCGACGAAAACTGGTCGTGCTCCTTCGACGCCCAGACATTTGTCTTCCGCGGACTAAAACTGCCTGAGCCCAAAGAGATGCTGGACCCGGCCTCCCGCTTTCAAGAGCGCATCCAGAAAATCGCTGACTTCCGCGACCTCTTCTTCGAACTCTTTGACCTCTTCCTCGACGATCATGGCGATGCCAGGAAATGGTCAGCCACGAAGAAAGAAATCCACCAGTGGACCGCCGAACGCGCCATGCGACGGTAATCGCGGCTGCCCTTCGTGCTTTCGTGGTGAAGAGGTTCGTAGCAGCCCCCGGAGTTTCTCTTCTCCTCCCTCCGCCTGCGTGCTATCAGTGAGGATCGAAAACGCATGACCGACAAACCTGACAAATCTTCGAGAAGGTTGCTCATCGGGGCCATCGCAATCAGTCTGGTCCTGGCGACGGCGACGACGGCCATTTATGTCGTCTTCTACAAGATTCCACACCAGCTCGCCCATGTAGTGGCGGACAGCTTCCGCACTGCTTTCAATTTCCAGCCGCAGGTCAGGATTAACGACACCGTGGTTCTTGAACAATCCGCACCCATCGCTGAACTGGCGATGGAATCGAAGCGGGTGCTTGCGCAGCATGTCTATGAATCAACCTGGGTCTATAGCACCAAGACCATGGAAATCTACGGGGTTTTCACCGCGAAGGCGGGCTTTGACCTGAAGCAGCCCTTTATTGTCAGAATTCAAAAGGTCCCGCCGAAACTTCTTATCCACCTGCCCGAACCGAAACTCCTTTCCCTCGAGATGGATAATTACCACATCCTGCGGGACGAGGATGGTTACTGGAATAGAATCGACGCCACCGAGCGCGAAGCAGCCATGGACCACTTAAAAACCAACGCCCGCCAAAAAGTATTGGCCTCCCCGCTATTGGCCGAATCCAAAACCGAGCTGGAAAAACGAATCCAGGAAATCGTCGCCAAAGACGGCTATTCCGTCGAGTTTGAATACGCCGCACCGGCGAGCGTTGCCCGCGGCAACTAACCTACATCATTTCTCGGACACCGCGTTCGCTACTCCCTCAGACTGCACCAGTGTCCATTCGCTGTCCGGATTGTACGCTTTCATCGCCGTCGCACTCTGGGAGGTCTTTTCAGCAAGATTTCGCTGATAAACTTTGCCGTCCTGGTTGACGATAAATGTCATGATGCCCGACTGGTCCCAACGCTCCGGATAAGCCACCAGCGCGAATCCCTTCGTCAAGTTGCCGCGACTCGTGTAATCCATTCGCCCACCGGACGCAGCCGCGCCTTGGCGCGTCAGGATCCTGAAATAATAGCCATGAAACGGGTGCGGTCCCGCGCCTTTATGCCCGACATAACCCTCGGCATGAGCTTCCGCCACCAACGGCCCGAAGGGGCTGGCCAGTTCATTCTCCGCCGCCGGCCAGTAGAGGCCATCCTTCTTGCCGGGCGTGCTCTTGAATTTCAGCGCATACTTCACTCCTCCGCTCGCGTCCGTGTTCAAGCTGGCGTACTGCCGTTGCGCCGTCACGTAAGCCCGGCAAACACCGATGGCATGGAGTTCATCCTTCCCAATGTGCCGGTTGATGATCTCTTCCTTGCCCGCCGCCGTGTCGAAATGCCATTGCCCATCCACTTTCACCAGTGGAATCGGCATCGGCCAGGCGTTCGTGCCAATCTCAAGCGTGATCTTGTCTTCCCCTTCGTTCACAGGCTTGCAACTCTGCGCCATGGCGTTCGCGAACTTCTCCGCGTTGTTCGCGTCCTGCACTTCGTCGCCGGTCACAAGTTCGCGGAACTCCGGGCCGAAAATCTCGCGCAAGGCCGCGTTGTCTTTGGCCGCAGTCGCCGCCAGGAGGGATTTTATGGCGTCCTCTGGCGACGCAAACAACCGCTGGGTGACCACTGGTTTCTGGTCCGCCGCATAAAGGTCCACCGACAAAATGCCACTGGCGCTCGCCAACAGTGCGATTGTCAAAAGACCGGCAAAACGCGCAAATTGGTTTGAAAGTTTCATAGGTTCACCAGGTCTGCTTCTTTCCAGGTAAGTTGTGCGTTTCATCGCTTTCCCTCATGTCCGCCGCCAGCAGGCCGTGCCGCAGGATGCGCCACCGCCCGACTTTCCGATCCGCGATGACTATAGTCATGCACGTCGCGCCCTCTTTCATAGTAGCCGCCGCCGAAGACATACACGTCCGGCTCCGCCACCACTACCGCGCCGTTGTAACCCCCGTCCACGTACCCCACACATCCCGTCAAAACCGCCAACAGCGCAACCCCCAACATAATCTTGATTCGATCAACCGGACTATTCGTCTTGTTCATGCGGATCTTCCCTTCGTGGAGGAAATCAAGAGATGCGGCTGCTCTCGAAATACCACCAGGCGTGCATTGATCGCCAATCGCACCATCTTTTCGCTCTGACCCGTTTGCCAGAGCTGGTATGCCGCCACGATCGATTCACTGTACGCCAACTCCTTATTCTGTTTAACTTCCATACGCTTAAAATAACCCCGGAAACTTTCCCGTCGCTATGGGGTGTAACCCTACCCCGCATGATGGGAACCAAGCCGCGCTCTTCGTGGTTTCGTGGTGAATCTCCGGCCGTCGCGTGGTCAATAATCCAGATTGGTGCCGAAGTCGGGGATGGCGCCTTGCTTGACCGGCGGGGCCCGTCTGTCCCCGTTGGGTTCCTCTTGAACTTCCGCGTTGAACAGCCTGCCAAGAATCCGTTTCGGGGTTGAACTTCGAATCCGTTCCCTCATCCTCGGAGTGGACAAAGGGATGGCTGCTTCACGCTGTCGGAGCGCTGGTCGAGCATCCAGGTTCGCTGATGGCAAGACGGACTGGTCGCACAGATATGTCTTGTAGTCCCGATACCCACACGCGTATAAGCCCATTACCACCCCGTTTGCGTGGGCCACTTCTTGGCCCCAACGCGTCCCGTTTGCGCGAAGGCAGAAGAACTATCTCCAGGATGAATGCGAGTCATCTGTGGAAGAGACCAAAGTTGACTATCAAGGGAGCGGAGAATGAAAAGGAATGTCGTAACAATGGCGCTGCTGTTCCTGGCCGGTATCCTCACGGCGGCTTTTGGAGAAGCAATCGTCACCCTCAAATCAGGAGCGGTTCTCCGTGGCGAGATCATTTCGGACACCAATGACGTTCTTCAAATCAGAGCGTTTAGTGCCAACCGCACCATATCTTCGCTACGAAACTTTCCTCGCTCGGATGTCCAGAACGTCCAAATCGAAACCCCGGCCGAAGCCGCCGAAAGAATCGACTACTTTGCCCTGTCAAAATTCCAATTGGATCCAGACCAGGAGCAATCCCCGACCTTCTATGCCCAATGGATCGCCGCATTCGAGAAGTTCCTGACGGATTACCCAAAATCCGACAAAACCACGATCGTCCAACAATATGCCGCAGCCTGTCGGGCAGAACTCAAACATCTTACCGATGGGGAGATGAAGTTCGCCAACAGATGGATGACCCCGGAGGAAAAGAAGCCGCTGGCGCTCGCGAAGCAGCTTGCCGAACTTGAAAGCCAGCGCGATGCACTCGCCAAAACCGTCGCAACCTTGCAAGGAAGATTGCAGGGGCGCCAACAGCAACTTCAGACTCTTACTGACACGCAGGAACCCGTCTACGAGACAAGGCTCGTTGGGCCGAACCATTATTCTCAACGATTTGCTACCGGCCAAACTCGAACCGTTCCAAATCCCGATAGACCCGCGGTATTAGGGGACATAATCGCGTGTCAGCAGCAAATCGCCTCTGGTGCAGCGACATTGGCCGGCTTTGATTCGAAGATTCAAGTTCTTAAGGTCCAGATTCCACAGGCACAGCGTGCGTACGAAGCGGCACTTGCCAGGGCCAGTCGTGAAGCCGCACAAGCCGCCATGCCCCCGCCACCACCGCCGCCGCCACCACCTGTGACGCCGATAGTCGTCACACCGCCACCAGCGGCAGTGGCACCAGAATCGTGGGTTGCCAGAAACTGGAAGGGATTAGCCATTGGAGGCGGGATTCTTCTGGCGATTGTTCTCATTCTAATCTATCCATTCAAACGCCTTCTGCAAAAGTTGAGGCAAGCTGAGGCACACCGTAACGAGCAACGTCGTGTCGCCTGTGCAAACCTCAAGAAGCTTTTCGACAGAATCTTCGCCGAAGGGGATAGACCACCGGGTCCGAATGCGCCCGAGGGCCGTATCGTCCCCATCGGCAAAGGGGAGGAAAGTTATGGTGCCGGACGATGGTTCGTGATCGGTGATGCCCATATCTGGGCCGTGCAGAACAACGGAAGAGACGAAGACAATTGGTTGTATAACAATGTGACCACCAAGGGACGCGGAGCCGTCGGCGCAAGAATTCCAATGGATTCAGAATGGGCCGACGCCATCGATGCAGAGGCAAATGCCGCAAAGTAGTGCTTTAGACAGGGGTTTGCCAAAATCACTGAGGTGATATCTGTTCTTCGCCGAATCGCCTCCGTTTCATCTCGGCTCCTGCTGTCATGTAGAAACATCGATTTGCTGGGTCTCCAGTCGCGGGTTCTTTTCATTTGCAATCGTGAGGCCGGCGGCGATATTAGGCGCTATGAATGCTAAATCACTCCGTTTCAGCATCTACACATCAGTGGTCGCCCTGTGCCTGATCAGCGGTCTGAATTCGCGCGCCCAGTCAGCACCGGCCACACCCTCCGCAGCCTCCGCAACCTCCATCAACCAGTTGACCCAGGCCTATGCCGCGCTCTCGGTCGCTGACCACGACTACCAAGGCCATCGCGTTAGGGCTATGAAGCAAATTGAAGCAGCCGCGAAAGTGGCGGGGATCACTCTGACGGACAACGGTAAGGGGCACGAGCAGCAGGTCACCTCCGACCAACAGCTCCAGACAGCCACCAGCTTGCTCCAGCAGGCTCGGGCCGGACTGCCCACGAAAGCTCAAAAGCACGTGGATAAGGCACTTGAGCAGCTAGCCGCCGCGCTGAGCATTAAATAAACTGAAGCATTCGCCGCTGATACGGCGAGCTTACAGATCGGCGGCTGTCGTGAAGGACGATGGGGACCGTACATTCACGCATCTGACCACTACCAACAGCCTCGCGCCCTTCGTGTTTTCGCGGTGAATCTCCGTCCGTCACCCGGTCAGTAATCCAAATTTGCACCGAAGTCGGGGATGGTGCCTTGCTTCACGGCGGCGGTCCACTCACCGAGCCGGGGTTGGTACCGCCAGAATTTCGCGCAGAGCTCGAAGTATTCGAGGACAACTTCCGTTTGGCCTTTCTCGAGTAATCCTTTGGCCAGCGTCATGTTGGGACCGAAGGAATTCAGCTGGGGCGAGCCGGGCGTCTTGCCGGCTTCGATCAGGAAGTGTTTGGCCTGCTCGATGTCGCCGCCTTCCAGCGCCAGTCGACCGAGGATGAGGTTGCCAAAAAAGATGCCGTTGCCGCGGTTCCAGTCCTTTTTCTGTAAACTCGCCTCCTGCAGCATCTGTTCGGCATACTTTCCAGCTTTGTTGGTTTCGCCGGCATCGAACGCGGTCTTGGCCAGGTCTTTGAATAGGTAGGATTTGTAAGCTTCCGGTGTGAGGGCAAAGGCGCGTTCGTATTGAAGGAGCGCAGCAGCGTCAGCGAGCTTCACCTCCTCCGGGGTCTTCCTTCTAATTCCGAGGAGATAGAGGTGACCGAGCGCCCTGGGCCATTCCGGGTTCTGAGGTTCGAGCGCCGCGCCTTTTTTCAGGAGGTCTTCCGCAACGGTGCGGTCATGAAGCATGAAGAAGTTGGCGGCGTTGCGCAGGACGGGTGGCTCGTTGGTGTGGGTGGCGACTTGCTGTTTCCAAAGCGTGGCGCCCTTTTGATAGGCCGACGCGCTGGAAATTACATCAAATTGGGCATAGGGCAGCCCGGCAATCCGGGATTCCGGATGATGTTGGATGATCCAGAGCACCTCTCGTTCGCGAATACCATCGATCCACTCGGAGCGTTGATGTCGGCTGAAGTAATAGCCGAGGAGCTTGGTGCGAATGGAGAGGTCGTCGGGCTTGTGCTTGAGCGTCTCTTCGAGTTGCTGCGCCTCATCCTCCGAGAGCTTCATACCCTCCATGACATCAGCGTCCGCATCCGGGCCGCCTGACGCCGTGGCGCTTTTCTGGGATAGAGCAATGGCAATGAACGCAACGAGAAGCGCGGGGCGGAGAAAGCGGACGAGATTCATCGTGGGTGCGATACTATGCCGTCGCAAGACCGTTGCAACGCTTCTTTTGGCGAAACGATATAGGGCCGCCCACTACGGCTGATACAGAATCATCCCCGACTTGTACCGCACGTGCACCGTGCCTTCCACAACGCGCTCGTCTTTGACCGCGCCGTTGGCGTCGAGGGCCACGCGCCATTGGCCAGCGGGGAGCGTAAAATCTGAACTCGTGACGTCGGCGCTATTCGCCATCACGCAAACATGTTTCCAACTCTCGCCCGCCACGCTGCCGGGATCGAGCGTGAACATCACCGTGCCGGGATTGGTCGTATCATGGAACTTCAGCCACGCGGCGATCTGTTCTTTGGCGCGGAGGCGAAAGACGGGGTGCGCCTTGCGCAACGCAATCAGGTCGCGCGTGTAGGTGAAGAGATCGTAATTCTTTTTCTTCAGGGACCAATCGACTTCGTTGATGCTGTCGGCCGCATTGTAACTGTTGTCGTTACCAAATTTCGTGCGGGCAAATTCCTCGCCGCCGTGCAGGAACGGCACTCCCTGCGACGTGAGCAACATGAAGTAACCCAGCTTCATCATCTCTTTCATCTCCGCCTCGGTGGCGCCCGGCCTGGAGAGCTTGAGTTTGTCCCAGATGACCAGGTTGTCATGGCAACTAAGATAATTGATGGCCTGTGCGGGCGTGGGCGCCCAATCGCGCCAGTTTCCCTCGATCCCGTGCTTCACATTTTCAATCCCGGAGCCGTTCTGGATGAAGGCGCTCTTGTTCTTGTCGTAGTGCGATCCGACGAATGCGTCGCGGATGTTGTCGTTGAACCCGCCGAGGTGCGTGCCGCGGATGTTCTCTTTGTTCGTCGACTTCAGCCCGGCCGGCAAGCTCGTGCCCGTCCACGCTTCGCCGTAGAGGACGATGTGCGGGTTGATCACGCGCAGTTCCTGTTCAACCTCCTTCATCGTATCCAGATCGATCAAGTCCATGATATCGAAACGGTACCCGTCGACGCCGTACTCCCGCGTCCAGTACTTCAGCGTATCGACAATGTATTTGCGGGCCATCGGCGCTTCGCTGCAAAAATCGTTGCCGCACCCCGAATCGTTCGAGAGCCGGCCGTCGGGCTGGTAGCGGTAGTAATAATGCGGGACGAGCGCATTGAAGGACGTTGAGTTCGCCGTGTGGTTATAGACCACGTCCAGGATCACGCCGATGCCGCGCCCGTGCAGTGCCGCGATGAGCTGCTTCAGCTCGCGGATGCGGCTATCGTCGTTGATACCCGTCGCATACCAACCTTCGGGTGAGTTGTAGGCGCTCGTCACGTAACCCCAGTTATAGTTCGTGCTCGCCTCGTCGTTCTCAAAATCCTGCACCGGCAGCAACTGCACGTGCGTCACCCCCAACTCCGTGAGACTATCCAGCCCCGTCTTGATCGCCGCATCCCCCGGCAAATGCGTGCCCGACTCGGTGAACCCGAGATACTTCCCCTTGTGCTCCACGCCCGAGTTCTCCGCGATCGTGAAATCGCGCACGTGCATTTCGTACACCACCATGTCCACCGGCGAATCCAGCACCGGCCCCGTTTTGGCCTTCTCCCACCCCGGCGGATTCGTCTTCGATAAATCCGTGATCCGCGCGCGCGCGCTGCTGTTGACGGCGTTGACGCAATAAATGTCGAGCGCTTCCCGATCCGGCGCAAAACCTTCGCCCGCGGGTTTGTAGAGGTAGAACCGACCTTCCAGATTGCCCGTCACCTTCCCCTCCCAGATGCCCTTGCCCGTTGCGTGCATCGCCCGCACCGTGCGTCCCTTGTTGCCCGTCGCCTGATTGTAAATGACCACCTGCACCGCGCGCGCGGTCGGCGCAAAAACACGGAATGTCGTGCCCTCGGCTGTGTACGTCGCCCCCAGCACCGCCGCGCCGTCAAAAAACATGTTCGTGTCCGCCAGGATCGCCCGCGGCACCAGGCGCACGCTGGCGCCGAAACCCCGTACCTTCACCTCGTAAGCACGCCGCACAACGTCCAGCGGCGCGTTGATGGTCAACTCGACCTCGTTCGCCGTCGCCTTCCCGTCGTGGGAAAGAAGTCGCGTCACTGTGGGAGATTGTTTCCCTTTCTGGTCGTCGGTGATGGTGATCTTGTCCGGCATCACGTCGCTTTGGTTCACCCGCCGCGACATCCCAACGACAATCCGATTCGGCGCGTCGATGGACGCGCTGACCACGCGCGAACTTATGTCCGGCGGCTGCGCCCACGCGCGGTTCTCGCCGCCGACCAGATAAACGTCATGGCCCATGTCCGGCGCCCAAAATTTGTCGTCACCGTCCTTGCGGTTCCAATCGCCCGCCATGCGCGCGACCAAACCGATCTTGTCCGAATCGCCTTTCTCGCCGTAATCAGCGCGGTCGAATTGCAGGATCGGCCCATAATCATCGCGACCCACCTCGAAAATCTCATTCTGCGCGGGCGTCCGTTTCTCATGCGCGTCCCATGTCCAGACGCTGACGTTGTCATAATCCTCATCGTACCGATGATAATGGACCGTGATGAGGTTCTCGTGTTTCGAAAGTTTGCGTTCCTTCCACATCGACGGATCGGTCAGCATCTTCGCCGACGACATCTTCTGCATGACCCACTTCTGGCTCACGAACAAATCACCGTAGCTCGGATAACAGGACTCCAACCCATCCCGGTTGATCGTGAGCCAGAGTTCGTAGTCGCCATCCGGCAGGGTCTGCGTCACCTCCATTGCCTCGATTTTCACCGTCGCATTTCCGTTTGTCGGGACCGTCGCCTCACCACGCGCCACAATCCGCCCGTCCCGCTTCAACCCCGCAAATATCTTTCGCCCGACATTATCTGACGGCGGTGTAACATCGACAGTCGCAACCACCCCGCCCCGAGGCAGCGGCGGCGGTAAAAACTTCGCCGCATTCTCGGCGGAAATACTTCCGCCTAGGGACCCGATGAGGACGATCAACGGGAGGAGCGACTTGATTCGCGTCGAAAAAAGCGGTTTAACACAACGGCTGGAAGAGCGAGTCTGTTCGTTCACGATGGAGATTCCTTCAATTACGAATACTACCTAGACCACCCGGGCGTACACCACCAGGAATACCAATACCAACCCGCACAGCAATACCACTCCGTTCAACTGCACGCTGAGCCGGTGGAGCGCTTTCCATTCCCGGTCCAGCGCTTCATCCGGCGGCTTTCCGGAAGATTCAAACATGGCCCGGCGATCGCGCAGGTCATTCATGTGCGGCATGACCCCCTGGCGCAGCCACAAATCCGTCCCGCCCATGCCCGCCACCAACAGCAAACTCAGGATCGCCGGCCACCGGCTGTACGCCCGATCCGCCAACAGCAGCCCGAGGCAGACAATGCTCACCGCCGCGCAAATGATGCCAATCAGGTAATACTTCGAGAAGATCCGCCGAATCAACGCCGCTGCGTCCTCAGGCTTCAGCGTCTTGAATACCGTGGGCGCCACGGCGAAACTGAAAAATACGATGCTGCCGATCCACACCGCCAGCGTCACCAGATATAACCATTTCACTCCCTGTGTCATCGCCGCTCCACCGTAACAACGGCTTGCCGTCGAAGTCAAAACAATCTCCTTTACAAGCGAACGGGCGCCGTTACGCTTCTCTACCGTGGGGAAGACGAACAAGCTCCGCTGCGGCATTCTGGGCACGGGCTGGATGTTTGGCAAATTCGCCGACGCCTTCCAATTAATTGACGAGGCAGTCCTGATGGCCGTCGCCAGCCGCGACGGGGAACGCGCCCGTGTCGCCGCCAACAAGCGGCACGTCTCTCGCGCCCATCCGAATTACGAATCCCTCATCCATGATCCCGAGATCGATGTCATCATCAACGCCCTGCACAACGGTTTGCATTGTGAGTGGACGGTGCGCGCACTCGAAGCGGGCAAACACGTTCTTTGCGAGAAACCCCTCGCCTGCTCCAGTGCGGAGGTCGAGAAGATGTTTGCCGCCGCGGACGCGAGCCAGCGCTGGCTCATGGAAGGCTTCATGTACCGGTTTCACCCGCAAATGGCGGAAGCCAAACGCCGCGTGGTCGCCGGCGAAATCGGCCGCGTCGTGTACATTCGCTCCCATCGCGCCGCTCAGGGACGCGAGCACGGTAATCCACGCTTCTGGCGCGATGCCGGCGGTGGCGCGTTGATGGACATCGGCTGCTACTGTGTGAACTTCTCCCGCTTCTTCGCCGACGCCGAGCCACAGCGCGTCGAAGCCTACGCCCATTTCGACGAGGACACTGGTGTCGACCTGACGCTGAGCGGAAGCCTGCAATTCGCCGGAGGCGTCTCGGCCCACTTCGTCTGCAGCATGGAATCCGAACCTTCTTACGCCGCGGAGATCATCGGGACGGAAGGCCGCCTGCTGGTTCCCAATCCGTGGTCGCCGCCGTTCTGGCCCGCCGAACTGCACCTGACGCGACAAGGTAAGACGGAAACCATCCGCATCGAAACACCCGCTGTTCCCCAGCACGTCCTCGCACCGTTCGCGCTGGAGCTAAAACACTTCTGCCACTGCGTGCGCGAGGGTCATGCGCCCCAGTTTCCGCCGGCGGTCGATGCCGAGCGCGATTCGCGCGGCAACATGCGCACAATCGAGTCGCTGCTGGAGTCGGCACGCGAGCATCGCGCCGTGAACGTGAAGGATTGAACGGTGTGAGTTACTGGCTCTGTCGCTGCGCCAGGATCAGGTCACGAACGGCTTTCGGATGGGGAATGCCTTCGATCTCCTCGTCCGGGTCAACCGTGGCCGCCGTGGAAATGGTCAGGTCACCGATACCAACCAGCCTTGCCATGATACCCTGGTCAATCTCGACCGAGCGGATGTCACGCGCATCAAATTCCCGGTAGGATTTGGAGAAAAGTCCCCGCTCCAGCGTGATGCGGCCCGGATAGATGCGCAGTTTCAACGAAGCCCGTCGGCCCCAGGCCACAATCAGCGGTATAATCAGCCAAAAAAAGACCAGCAACCAGAAAAACTTCCACCACGACGGCCTCACCTCCGCCAACACCGTATCCGGTGCCGGTTTCGACTGCGCCGCCACTTTCGCCGCCACGGGAAATCCGCAGGACGGGCAGGTCGGTGCTTCAGACGAAACCTCTTTTCCACATTCGGGACATTGGACTAACGCCATGGCATTTTCTCCACACCGCATCCTAGGTCTCAGAACGAAACCCTGTCAAGGTCAGCCAACGTGCAAATCGAAGTTCGAACACGCTTCCACTCCGTTCACAACCCGGATTGCTGCGCAGGATCAAACTTCGCCCGCCATACGCTCCGCAATACCTCCCCCGGCCTCGGGTCTTCCCGGCTTCTGCTACGCTGCCCCGTCACCGCAAACAGCCAGCCGTCGTGATAGACCGCGCCGGTCTTCATCCCGTAAGGCAGTCGACCCGCCGTTCTCCAGCGATCCGTTCCGGTGTCATATACCTGGACCAGATCGGCATACGTGTAGCGGTCCGCAATGCCGCCAACGATAACGGCATACTGCCCAATCTTCACAAGCGAATGCTCCGTGTGCGTCCGAGCGTGGGGCATCGGCGCTACGCGCTTCCATTGTTCCGCTCCGCATTCCAATACAAACGAGTCACCATACGATCTCTCCGCCGGCGTATTCCAATCGCACGTGTACTTGGGATCACCCGGAACAGGCGCGACATCCCCCTCTTCTCCACCGAGGACATAAAGCCTGTCGTTAAAAACAGCACTCGCGCGGTGCGGACCTCCACGCGGGATGGAAACCTCTTTGCGCCACCGATCCTCCAGCGCCTTGCCCTGCTCCACGGCAATGCTCCAATGTTCGCAGGCCGGCGTAGACCGGTCCGGCTTCGAACCCGACAGAACGTGCAACCTTCCGCGCCACAGTTGCATGGTCAGGGAGTAGCGCGGCTGGGGCAACGGCGGTAGGCTGGCCCACGTCCGGTTTTGCGTATCCAGAACAAAGCCATCGGCCACCGCTGGACTGCATTGGGGCCCGAGTTGGCCGCCCACGAAATAAAGATACCGGCTGTCATCGTTGGCAACCCCGAGATGAGTTTGGGGCATGTTGGGCGGCATCGCGAACCGCTCCGTCCACCGTCTCTTGTCCAGGTCGAACACATCTACCACATTCAATACGCTATCAATCGTATGGTAGCCCCCAATAACAAAACACTCGTGACCGATCTTCTCCGCGGCGTCTTCCGTCCTCGTCACGGGACAACGTGCGCATGTCTCCCACAGGAGTTCCGGGGGCGTGCGGCCCAGCCGGTTGAACTCCATCTGTTCACCCAGACAGGAACGCACCGACCGAAGAATCCGATTCACTACTCTACTTGCGAGATTTTTCACGAGGGCGCTCTTGGCGAGGCAAAACTATCACCTAAAATTGGCACCAGCAACATTTTGCCGCCTCAGGTTCCAATCGTGTCGATTTCATAATCCTGCAAAATTCCCTCCCCATCCCGCGTTTAATTACTTGATTCGCAGAGCGTTCGCCCTAGAATGCGTCCCAAGGAGGAAGTTAATTTCTGTGACGAACATTACTCGAATTCAAGCCCGCGAAATCCTCGATTCCCGCGGGAACCCAACCATTGAAGTGGATGTGGAGCTTTCCGGTGGCGCCGTCGGTCGCGCAGCCGTGCCCAGCGGCGCCAGTACGGGCGAACATGAAGCGTGGGAATTACGCGATGGCGACTCGGCCCGCTTCGGCGGTAAGGGCGTGCAGAAGGCCGTCGCCAACGTTAACACGAAAATCGCCAACGAACTGGCCGGCCACGATGCGCTCGACCAGGTCGGTATCGATCATACGATGATCGATCTCGACGGCACGCCGAACAAGGGCAAGCTCGGCGCTAATGCGATTCTCGGTGTCTCCCTCGCGACCGCGCACGCGGCGGCGTCGCAACTCGGCCTCGAACTCTTCAAGTACCTCGGCGGGCCGAACGCGAAGGTGTTGCCCGTGCCGATGATGAACATTCTCAACGGCGGCGCGCACAGCGACGCGCCGATCGATCTGCAGGAATATATGATCATGCCCAAGGGCGCCGCGAGTTTCCGCGAGGCGTTGCGCATGGGCGCGGAAGTGTTTCATGCGTTGAAGGGCGTGCTGAAGGCGAACAAACTCAGCACGGCGGTCGGTGACGAGGGCGGATTCGCGCCCGTGCTCAAGAACAACGAACACCCACTCGAAGTGATCCTCGCCGCGATCAAGAAGGCCGGCTACAAACCCGGTAAGGACATCTTCATCGCACTCGATCCCGCAGCGAGCGAGTTTTACGATGCGGCTACCAAGAATTACATTTTCAAAAAGTCGGACAGTTCAACGCACACCGCGGTGCAGATGATCGAGTTCTACAGCGACCTATGCAAGAAGTACCCGATTGTTTCGCTCGAAGACGGCCTCGCGGAGGGCGACTGGGAGGGCTGGAAGTTAATGACCGACAAGCTCGGCGACAAGCTGCAACTCGTCGGCGACGATTTGTTCGTTACCAATACCAAGTTCCTCAAGCGGGGCATCGACTCCGGCACGGCAAACTCGATTCTGGTCAAGGTCAACCAGATCGGCACGCTTACCGAAACCCTCGATGCCATCGAGATGGCGAAGGAAGCCGGTTACACCGCGGTCATCAGCCATCGCTCGGGCGAGACGGAGGACACCACGATTGCCGACATCGCCGTGGCGACCAACGCGGGCCAGATCAAAACCGGTTCGCTCTGCCGCACGGATCGCGTTTGCAAGTACAACCAGTTGCTGCGCATCGAGGAGATTCTCGGCAAGAATGCCGTGTACGGAGGAAAACTGTAGGCGATGAGCTGGCCGTCAGTCCTCTGGGGCAAACTGCAGTCACTCGGATTCTTTGTCTTCGTGGCGATTGTCGGTTGCGGGATCGCCCTGCTTTTCGTGCCCCTCTTGCAGCAACGGCATGAAATGCAACAGGACATCGCGCGGCTCGACCGCGAAATCGAACAGCAAGAGACCCTCGAGAAAAAGCAAAAGACCGAGATCGAAGCCTTGAAAACCGATTCCAGCTTCATCGAACGGACCGCCCGCAACAAACTGAATCTGGCCCGCCCCAACGAAGTCATCTTCCGCTTTGAAGCACCCCCGACAACCGCGGCTCCACGCCGCTGAAACGCGTGCTTGACGTACCCGCGCCAGCGTATTTTCAGGCGCAACTGATACACCACGACGCGGTTTTCGCGGCAATTTCCACCCCTAACTCGCTTCCCGGGCCCCTTTTACCCCCCTATTTTGGGTTCGTTTTCCAAAACGAACCCACCTGCAAACCAACTCTGCAAACGACATAAGTATCTTTCAATATGGATGATACACAAAAAATCGTCCGCAAAAACGGTGGGTTCGTTTCGTAGAAACATATATAGGGGGTCCTTCTTGGCCTTCGACCTGCCCGCCGACTCGTCCGCCATAGCGCAAAGCGGGGCGGCGGAAGCCTTGGCGAAGGAGGAAGCGTCCTCGCGAAGTAGGCTCGCCCCCCCCGCGACGGTGGCTTGTCTCTTCCTCTCCCCTTGGGGGAGAGGATTGAGGTGAGGGGTGTTTGCACCTTGGCGAAGACGGATGTCAAAGAACTGGCGCCGACTATACCCCTTCTAATACACCGTGTCCAGCAAAATTATCGCCTGCCGATACACGAGCGAAAATCGCTTCCCGGTGTAGCCGTCCCGTCCTATCAGAACCATCGCTCGCTCAAGGCCAAATGAGGACACCACCCCCTGAAACGCGTGCTTGACGTACCCGCAATGCCCCACTAAGGTGCAGCAGACTTTGACTGCGGGGTGGAGCAGCCCGGTAGCTCGTCAGGCTCATAACCTGAAGGTCGTGGGTTCAAATCCCACCCCCGCTACCAATTATGAAGGCCCGGACGCTTGTCCGGGCCTTTGTTTTCAAGGGAAAATGCGCTTTGCTTGGTTCGTCCGCAGTCCGCTGTAAGGACTCCTCCAGGCCAGTCTGACGCGGCACCTGACTCCAGAATGCAGCACCCGCCGCTACGGCACCAGCCGTATGCGGTAGAAGCGCAATGGGATGTTGGTCGCTGCGCCAGAGTCGAGGTAGTTGGTAATGGCGTCGCCACTCCCCGAGATGACGATGTTTGAACTGACGTCAGAATAACGCCACACCCAGGTCGGGGGTTGCCTGCACGACGTTGGTTCGGCCTCCCGCAGTCGCCCATATCACACTGACATCGTTGCCCTGAAGCGTCACGCCGATAATCCGAAATGCCGATGCGGCGTTCGCCGGGTCAGTGCCGGGTCACCTACTTCTTGGTGCCGGTGACATCGTAGAGGAAGTCGCCGTTCACCTTCTTCTTCCACTGCAACCCGCCCGTCGCGTTTGTGCCCTGGATTGTGGCTGTCCAAATGACGACATCGTTGGTCGCCTTGACTGCCTTGGATTGCTCGATCTCAAACTCAATCTCGCCCGGCTCCGTCTCCAATCGATACGTGGCTGGCTTGAACCCTTCCCGCGCCATGGCCGTTGAGATGAATTTGCCGCCGGCGAATACCCATTCGTCCTCAATTACTTTCCCGCCTTTGTCAGCGGTCGCCTTGTCGGGAACCGCCTTGATCTTCCATTTCGTCCCATCCAGCGATTTCGACGCATCCTCCACGCCCGCGCGCACCAGGACTACGCTGGCGAATACCATGACTGACAGGATTATTATTCTCTGCGTCTTACTTGGTTGCATGTGCGCTCTCCTAACCTTCCGCTCGGTTGGGTTTGGCTGTGAAGATGAGTTCCCTGCCTTGCAAACACGTGGCTCACCATCACCAAATACCGTAGCAAATGAAGGCAGTCCGAACAAGGAATATAGGGGTTTGCCGGTAACCATTGCTTCGTCAAACGACAATTCGCATTTGCCTTGCAAACGGTGGTTTCTAAAGTATTGTTTGACAATTGAAGGGGTCGCAGCCTACGGAAGTGAATTTACGAATGCCGAGACGCATTTATGCCATTGTTGTCCTGTTGTGTTGCGCGCAAGTCGCTCGCGCAACCACCATCACTAACACCCGGCCGGAAATCGCCCAGATGGCCGGTTACTGGGAGGTCGACAGCGTCCAGATTTCGCCGCTCGCCAATGCGCAGCTCATCCTCGATGCACAGCCTTCGTGTTCCACCACTGGCAGCTGGGAGTATATGCAGCCGAGCGGCTCCACAGCGTCTGATGGCGACGAACACATCAACATGGCGCTGAATGCCAGTGGCCTCGGCGCGAATTGCAACAATCTCAACAACGGCGACTCAGAGATTGTTGCCGAAATCATCAATGCCGCGGGAAGCCTTTTGCCAAATAGCATCACTCACGCCAAGTCACGCGGCATCTTTCGCTACTACCACGAGCACGCGGGCGAGATTAAGTATGAGATCCACCCTATGACGGAGCAGGACACCTGGAATGGAACCGCATTTGTCGTTGCCAACAATTACCATAATACCATCCGGCCGGACACCTACGGGACGGGGTACGCCCTCAGCACATACCAGGACATGGCGTCGGGCGCCAATCAGCAAGTCACGGTCACGGTCCTGTCCGACAACAACCGCGTGGTGATTACCTATCCCACCTCCGCAGGGGTCGATACCGCCAACTATGGCCAATTTGACGGCCAAGTGGTGCAGACGCTCACGAGCGATTCCACCAGCTCATACATTACATTTCATCCCACCAACTCTCCGGCCGGTGCGATCTCGGGCGCGCGCGTGATGCGCTGCCGCCTCATCACCAATACCGTCGCCTATACCGTCGCCACAGCTTTGGGATCGAATCAAACGGTTACGGTGAACTTATTGAACCGCGTCGATATGCTGGGAATCTCCAATGTGGTCGCATCGCTGGGCGCCAGCTCGAGCGTGACAATCACCCAGCCCGTGGAATGGATCACCCTGGGCCTCACGAATGTCGGGCCGAATGTGCCACCGACGGCCATTTTCAGCGGCGCCCCGACCAACGGCACGGCGCCGTTGACCGTGACGTTCACCGACGGCTCCGCCGGCTCGATTAGCAATCGGGCGTGGACTTTCGGGAACGGGGGCACCAGCAATACCACGGCGACCAGCGTGCAATATACCTACAACGCGGCCGGCACCAACACCGTGAGGCTGATTGTGAGCGGTCTTGGCGGCTCCGCCACCAACACCAAGTCGGGCTACATCGTGGTCAGCAGCGCGGGACCACCACCACCGTCCGCCAGTTTCAACGTTAGTCCGACCAGTGGGACAGAACCATTATTGGTGACCTTCAGCGACACCTCGACGGGCACCATCACCAATCGGTCCTGGGATTTCGGTGACACGACTACGACTAACGTCACAACCAACATCGTGGCCCACACCTATGCCGCCGGCACGTATGGCGTCACGTTGGTCGTTACCGGTCCCGGCGGTGTCAGCACCAATTCGCAGCTCAATTACATTACTGCCCTCACAGCATTCCAAAGCTGGCAGGTTCAGTACTTCGGCAGCACCACCAACCCGGCTGCGGTACAAAACGCCGATCCCGATGGCGATGGCTGCAATAATCTCTGCGAATTTCTCTCGGGCACCGACCCGACCAACAGCGCCTCGTTCTTCCACATCATCGCCGTGACCCCCCAGAGCGCCAATATCCTGGTCACGTGGGCCACCGCCGGCGGAAGGACCAATGTGGTGCAGGTAAGTGGTGGGGACGTGGACGGCTCGTACACAACCAACTTTGTCGACCTGAGCCCGTTCATCATCATCCCGGGCAGCGGCGACGCCATCACCAATTATCTCGACAGCGAAGGGGCCACCAACGGCCCCGGTCGTTACTACCGGGTCCGACTCGTTCCATAGGCGCAAGGATCGATAGTTGGGTTCGTTCTGGTGCTTCCGATTTCTCTGTGGGAATATGTGTCTGTCTTGTTGTGAGAGGAAGAAGGGAGAGCTATCCTGATGAAACTCGGTTTTCTTATCGGACTGATTGTGGGTATCCTGCTTATTCCTGTTGGCGCATTTTTCTACTTTTCCGGAGGCTACGCTCCGGTGGCAACCTCGGCTCCGCCGATGCCATTCGAGAAGATGCTGGCCAATAAAGCGCTGCAGGCTCGGTTGGAGAAAGAAATGCCCAAGAAGGTGCCCATCGAGCCAACCGAAGCCAATCTGATGTCAGGAGTGGCGCCCTACAAAGAGAATTGCGCGGTCTGCCATGGTTTGCCCGGCAAATCAAAGACCGCCATCGCCGCAGGGATGTTCCCGCCCCCTCCACAACTGTTCCACGGAAAGGGAGTGACCGACGATGAGCCTGGAGAGACTTACTGGAAGGTGGTCAACGGGATCCGTCTTACCGGGATGCCCGGATTCCGCAGCACCCTGAAGGACGAACAGCTTTGGCAGATCAGCCTGCTCCTGGCAAACGCGGACAAGCTTCCCGAATCCGTTACGAATGCCCTCGCGCGCCAGGATTCGCCTGCGGGAAGTCAGTCCCAGCACTAAGCCGCCATTCCATCCAGAGTTTTTCACGAAGATACTCAGAACGACGACTATGACGATTCTTTGATTGCACGAGCATCCACAGTGGCCTCGGGCTAACACATGCCCTGTCCCAAACAGAGCGGGTTTGTTTATCCGCCCTACTTCGGCTCGATGGCAATCACCCAGAGGTCCGTTTTGCCCAGATTATGGCCGATGTGGGTCGCGCTGCGCCGCCAGGCAATCTCGCCGGTTTTCAAGGTGGAGGTTTCTCTCCGGCCATCTGGCATCTCGTGCTCCAGTTCGGCTCCGGAGAGGCAAACCACCACGCGATCATGATGGCTGTGGAGTGGTTCGCTCTTCCCTGCTGCCATCCGAATGTCGTAAACCCGCCCGTACTGGTTCTCGAAGAGCAACATGTAATTCGGGGCAAGCCCCGCACTGCCCCATGTATCCGAACCGCCCTTTCCGAGATACTCGGTCAGCACAATCCGCAAGGTGGAGGAACCACTGTTCTTCACGGTTCCAACTTGCGCCGTCCGAAACACCGCCTCGCCGCGTCTGACTGCTTCCGTCCAAGGCGTTCCTTGAGTGAGCGTCACTTCAACCGATCCGTCGTCGAGGTAAACCGCCACGCCGGCCCGGTCGCCTGGCAACGACACGGTCTCACCCGGTGCCAGGGTCTGCTCCACAACCAGTACCTTGTCGTTCCGAACCTTCTCTGTTTGGTTGACAGCCAATACACCGGGCACGGGTAGCAGGATCAACGCAAGTCCACAAAGCCAGTTTCGAACATCCATCTGAACTTTCCTGCAGACCATCCTTATCAGTCCTCCGTTGGAGGTTCGTGCGTTGGCTCAGGGCCCACCACCTCTTCCGTTGCCTGCCGCGCGCCGTCGAGCACGTTCCCATGGAGTACGATACCCTTCAGTTCGCCCGGCGCGACGGAGAGAAACGTGCCGGTGCCGGCAAACGCCCGGCTGTCTCGCACAATGGCACCGGGGCAACGGTCCAGCCGGATCACGGGAGTTCCCGCCAACGGCTGTCGCGTCGACACGCCATCCAGTTCCAGTTCTTTCGAATCTTGCACCAGGAAGGCCGGTCCGCCATCGGCATTCACTTGCACGTGATGCAGTTCCAACGCCTGGGTATTGTGCGCTTTCATTCCAATCTTCGCCGAGGCGATGATATCGCTGATTCGCAGCCCCGTGATCGGCATCTCCGGTAGTCCCTCGATGTTGATCGCCACCCGCGCGCCGTTGATGGTCATATGGCTGATGGCAATGTTGCGGAATAGCGGCGTCTTCTCCGACACGGGTTGTGCGGAAGTTCTCACTTCGCCTTCCATGAGATAGTAACTGGTCACATTGATGGCCTGACCGACGTTTTCCATCGTCCAGTTGTCGAACCGGACGTCTTCGACCACGCCGCCCCGTCCGCGCCGGCTCTTGATGCGCACGCCCATCTGGGTGCCATCACAGGTGATGTTATTGGCCACCAGGTTACGGATCCCACCCGCAATTTCACTGCCCAGCGTGACTGCGCCATGCGCGTGGTGAACGGTGCAATTGGCGATGGACACGTTTTCGGTCGGCTTGTTGACCCGCCGCCCATCGGCGTCCTTGCCGGATTTGATCACGATGCCATCGTCGCCGGTGTCGATATAGCAATCGGAAATTCGCACATTGCGGCTGGAATCAACGGCGATGCCGTCCGTGTGCACTCCCGGATACGTCTCGATGATGACATTGCGGACCACGGCGTTGTCCGTGTACAGCAGATGGATCGTCCACATCGACGAACCCACAAAGTGGACTCCCTCGATCAGGACATTCGTACTGTCCATGGTGCGGACGAACGAGGGCCGGAGTTCGGGAGCCGCTTTTTCGTATTCCTCACCGGGCGCGGGGGTCTTCACCTCGAGGTCTTGCAGCAAGCGCTCCCAGTTAGGGCCGAACGCCGATCCCGGGTCCGACCCGGCGCGCTTCGTTCGGGGCATGATCTTTAGCCACTCGGCGTTGTCGGTGGTGAGCAGGCCCCGGCCCGTGATGGTGACGTTCTGCAGGTTTCGCCCACCGATCAAAGGAACGGGGGTAAGGCATTCGATTCCTTGCTCCCTGCCTTTCGTAAAGGGAAGCCGTATTGCCGGGAACCGCAGCGTGGCGCCCGCGTCGACATCGAACACTAGATTGTTCACCAGTTCGATCGGCCCGGTGACATAGTTACCCGGCGGGAAGTATACCCTTCCCCCACCGGCAGCCTTGGCCGCATGAATGGCGGAACGGATCGCCTCCGTCGAGCTCGCCGAACCATCCGGATGGGCGCCGTAATCCAACACGTTGAAAAATGCCGTGGCGCCCCACGCGTTCGCGCCGACCAGCAGCAACAGCGCCACCAGAAGCCGGCTTCGGAAAATTTGAAACGCCAGCGCTTTCATGCAACCAATGCTAGCGAGGATGGCTGCCTTCGTCGAGGAGGACTTCACGTGAGGCTGGATCGTAGGCTCCCGTGGAGTTTCCGCTCCAGCGGGAATAACAAAGCGGGTCTGCCATGTTGACGATCTGACTCCACTCCCTGTTACTACCACACGCCCGTGCGGAGATATTCATCGATGGCGGTGGCGGCTTTGCGGCCGGCGCCCATCGCCAGGATCACGGTGGCGGCGCCGGTGACAATGTCGCCGGCTCCGAACACGCCCATCTTTGAAGTCTTGAGAGTTTCGGGATCGGCTTCGATATAGCCTCCCTTGCGCGTTTTGAGATCGGGTGTGGTGGACTGCACGAGCGGGTTGCTACTGGTGCCGACAGCAATGATCGCCACGTCCAGTGGCAGCACGTATTCCGAACCTTGAACCGGCACGGGACGACGACGGCCGGACTCGTCGGCGGGGCCGAGTTCCATCTTGATGCACTGCACGGCCCGCAACCAGCCCTTTTCGTCGCCGAGGAACCCGATTGGATTGTTCAACAAAAGAAATTGGACGCCCTCTTCCCTGGCGTGCTTGACTTCCTCGGCACGGGCCGGCATTTCGGCTACGGAACGTCGATAAATAACGTACGCGTTCTTCGCGCCAAGCCGCAACGCGCTGCGGATGGCGTCCATCGCGGTGTTGCCGCCGCCAACCACGGCCACGTTCTTGCCGCGGCAATTGTAAATCGGCTCGTCGTATTCGGGGAATTTGTACGCCTTCATCAGGTTGACGCGGGTCAGGAACTCATTGGCCGAATAGACGCCGCACAGGTCTTCGCCGGGGATGCCGAGGAACTGGGGCAATCCCGCGCCGGTGGCGACCAGTACCGCATGGTAACCTTCTTCCCCAAACAGTTCGTCCACCGTGACCGTCTTGCCAACGACAACGTTGGTCTGAAACTCGACCCCCATCCGCTTCATGTTCTCGACTTCCTGTCGGACGATCTCTTTCGGGAGCCGAAACTCGGGAATGCCGTAGACCAGCACGCCGCCAACCTCGTGCAGCGCTTCAAATACGGTGACCTGATGTCCCCTCTGGACCAGGTCGCCCGCCGCGCTCAAACCTGCCGGGCCGCTGCCGACAATTGCGACTTTCTTGCCCGTCGGCGGCGCGATGGGCGGTAGACCGATCTGGCCGCTCTCGCGTTCATAATCCGCAACGAACCTCTCAAGGTACCCGATCCCCACCGCCCCGAACTTCTTGTTCATGATGCATGTGCCTTCGCACTGGTCTTCCTGCGGACAAACCCGGCCGGTGACCGCGGGCAGTATGTTGTCCTCGCGAATCTTGGCGGCCGCTCCGAGATAATCGCCCGTCAGGACCAACGCAATGAAGTCCTTCACCTTTACCCCGACCGGGCAGCCGTCAATGCACTTCGGGTTGGCGCATTCAAGGCAGCGCATCGCCTCTTGCGTGGCCAGATGAAAATTCAAACCAAGGTTGACCTCGGCAAAATTCTGCCGTCGCTCCTCCGGTTTCTGCTCCGGCATCTTCTGCCGAGGAATTTTGGTGCGTTCTTTTGGTGGCAATGGGTTGGCCATAACAGAATCAGCGAGGCGCGACATCTTCGAGTTTGCATCGGTGCCGGATCAGTTCCGGGCCCGACTCTGGTTCGCTGACAAACTGCTCCAGCGCCTGGCGCTCGGATTCGCGGTACATGGCGTTGCGTTTGGCCAGGCCGTCGAAGTCCACCTCGTGCGCGTCGAATTCCGGGCCGTCCACGCAGGCAAACTGGCTGCGGCCCGCCACCTGCACGCGACAGCCGCCGCACATGCCGGTGCCGTCCACCATGATTGGGTTGAGGCTCACGATCGTCTTGATACCACAGGGACGCGTCTTCTCGGCGACAGCTCGCATCATCGGGATCGGGCCAATTGCCAAAACCAGGTCAATCTTCTTCCCGCCCGCGATCAACGCATCCAGCTTGCCCGTGACCAAACCTTTCTCGCCATAGCTACCATCGTCCGTGATCACAAACACCTCGTCGCTGACAGCACGAGCCTCGTTCTCCAGGATGAGTAGGTTCTTGGTGCGGGCACCGAGAATGGTGATCACATGGTTGCCGGCACGTTGAAGTGCCTTGGCGATCGGATACGCTATCGCGGTCCCGACACCACCACTAATGACCACCACCGTCCCAAATAAACGGACGTCCGACGGCCGACCGAGCGGCCCAACCACATCGAGGATGAAATCGCCCGCGTTCAATCGGTTCAGCAACTTGGTCGTTTTGCCAATGCCTTGCACGATGATCGTAATTGTACCTTCCGTCGGATTGGAATCCGCGATGGTCAACGGGATGCGTTCGCCATGCTCGTGAATGCGAATGATGACAAACTGGCCGGGCTGTTGCTTTCGCGCGACGCGCGGAGCCACGACACGGAACAATTTGACGTCCGGTGCCAGGAAGCGCGCTTCCGCGATGCTAAATCCCTCGATTCCCATGGTTCAAGCCAATCATTTGTAATGCCCCGGCGGATTCCCTGCAAGCGCAGACGTTCACGTGCGGTAGCCGCGTCGATTTACACGACAGGTTTCCAAGGGTGTGCACCACTCGAACCATGCAAAAAGCCCAGATAGTCAGGAGCTTGTACCCGTTGCAGTTGGCTGCGGGCCATCTCCAAGCGCTCACGGATGCCCAGTCGTTTTGCTTCACCGGCGTAACTCGATTTTCCCAGCAACTCTTCCAGACGGTGGACGTTTTGCTCCCACAGATGGATGTCGAAGATCTGTTTGGCGGCGAGACGTTCGCCGTACCAGCCGCCGGCCAGCATGTTCTCGCGGGTAAACAAGGCGCGGAACTCCGGGTGGTTGAGGTCCTTCCCCTCGTACTGCCCGTGCGCCATAATATGCAGCAGGGCCCTCAGCGGCGAACAAGCCTCCTGAATGCTGCCATCGTCGAAATAACTCCGGGCGATGCGTTCGTGGGCTTCAATCATGTTCTCCATGCCGTCTGCGAAGATGTCGTAATCCTGTGTCTCGGGACGAAGCATCTTCTCGGTAAAGACCGAATGCGGATGATGGAATACGCGTCCAAAGAAACTGAGGACGAATCGCTTCGTGATGCGATAACCCAGACGGCTGGCGAGCACCCGCTGGCCGTTGTGCTCGAAGTCCCGGCATTGCTCAAGGTAGCCATGCTCAATCAGAAACTGCGGGTTGCGCTCTTCCACGCTCATGCGGCTCCAGATTTCCGGGACCAGCAGGCTGACATCGTGATCGACACGGACGTGCGGACCAACATACCCGGCGGCCGTGATAAAAACGTGGTCCCCTGTCAGCAGCAGCGAAACCAACGCGTTGTTCAGATCGATGATGGGGGGAAGCGCGTTGAATGGCCCCTTCGTCAGCGCTCCTTCGGAGCCAGCACCCGTGGTGGACGGCGATTTGCCGGTCATGCTACAGATGAATCCCATGAACAACTCGGGTAGTTCCAGGTAATGAATCGGGTTGAACATCGCCAGCGAACGAAGCTGTGAATTGGTCTCTGGTGGATTGTTGCGGCGACCGGGCAGGACGGCGTTCACGGGCGTGAAAAGCGGCTGACCCGGAGGAATGCGGCGACGCAGGCGCGTGCTCATTTCCGCGAGATAAACGGCGCGGGCATCCAGCAGGTCGGGCCGGATTTGCAGATAACGTGGATTCTTCGAGGGCTTGCCGTTCACCAGCCTCGGATGCGCCGAGGAGACAACGTATGACGGCTTGCCGCTCGCCACGAATTCGCGGATCAATCGTTGCATCGGTCCGGTGAATTTGTCGAAGCCGATGGCGTCCTCGATCAATTCACGTCCTTGCGCAACGGTGATGGGTTCGTAGTTGGAGAAGAAATTCCCCGGCTTGGAGAAATCCGCTTCGGTTTGCTTGTCATAACCGCGGTGAACGGCGTCGTCGGGCCTCTGGAACAGTCGGTATTCGCAGTTCTGGACGAACTTCACCGACGGCTGACGGTACTGCGGATCCAAACCCGACAAATACCTGGTCGGCACCACCACCGAGGCGGTGATATCGTCTTCCGCCTGCAATTTGGCGGCTGGATGAAAATCTTTCCGCAGCCCAAACGTGCGCCACGAGCCGTCGTAGTCAAACCCGACGCGTAGGTAATTGGCCACCAGTTTGCGGTTGTCAAACTTCAGCTCGTTGCCGGGCTTACCGTCGATGATGTCCACACTAAAGTGCTCGCGCCAGCCATCCCCCATCTCCGGCTTGTAGTAGCGCTTCACGACGAAGACCAATTCCTTGATGTATTGCGGGATGGAGGCCAGCCACTCATTGTACTCGGCGGTGTACTCATCCGAGGGCGTGAGCAATTTGACCACGGACCCAAGTGAGCGTTCGGAACTGAGAATGGGGCGGCTGTCCTTCTTGGGTTTTGTCTCGCCGCGAAAGCGGTCGGCGTAATTGCGTTTGATCAGCTTGTTAGCGAAATCGAACTCGCGCTTGAAGTCGGCGATGAATACGGGCCCCTGGATAATGGCATCGGAGATCGGTTTGGAGATTTCCGACTTCCCTCCGCCGGAAACCGTGCAGGGCTTGTGGCAAAGGGTCGGCTCCGCTCCGGTGCCCACGAGTCCCCACGAACGGCCACCGGGCGGTTTTTCCATCTGGACCTTGTAACCCGACGGGCGAACGTATGTCTTCCCGGGAAGCAGTTTGATCCTCTGCGTACCGTTGTTGCGGGACCAACTCACCGTCTGGCGCAGCAGGTCAAAATGTACATCTTCCGGCACATACAGTATGTCGGGAAACTTCTTATCGACCGCATAACCTTCGGGTTTCACGTCCAGCAGTTCGCCAAAAAGGGAGATCATTTCCTCAAATTTATAGTCGAGCCGTGGCGCGTGGAGATCACCGCTAAACTCCTCACCCAGATCGTAGCAGGGATAAACCAGGGCCCCACCCGCGTGTTCCTCCTCGCACAGCCCAAACAAATTGGCCGAGTAACTGATCTGGGTTTTGACCTCCTTCTTGCAATATCCGAAGTAATTGTCGGCAATGATGGTGACCATCACTCCCCGCGTGTCACGACAGGTGAGCTTGAACGCCAGACCGTCGTTGTAGCGCTCCGTCTCGGTGCGCCAGCACATGCTGTCGCGGCGCTGCCGTTCGGTGGCCACGTCCCAATGCGGCAGGCCCGCTTCTTTCTTGGTAATCTTGACCAGATGCGGCGCGAGAATCACACAACCGGTGTGACCCATCCAGTGTTCCACGTCCAGACTCGCGTCATATTCGGGCAGGAAAGGGTCGCCCCCGTTGCCAAAGATACTTTCCACGAAGTCGAGGTTGCTCACCAGATTCCCCGGCGCGAAGAAACGGATCTCCATCGTTTTCTCCGCGATGTACCCGGGAACCTCGGGAACAACCAACGGCCGCAACAGAAGCGAGACGAAACACTCCACTGGTTCCGACGACGCCGTAAACGGAAGTCGCAACAACTCCGGCGGTGGCACCAACGCCAGTTGCAGCAGCCGGCCAAATACGCCTTTCGGCACACTGCGTTTGTCGTCTGGAATGCCCAACCCGCCCTCCGCGATGTGAAAAATCCCCTGCGTCGTGCGGCGGTCGGACTGCGGATTGTGCAGAACACCTTGCTTGACACGATAAGACCGCACGTGTTCTGAGATGAATTCGTCACGATCCGGTGGCAGGGAAAGCACGCGGGCCAGGCCATATCGATCCAGCACAAACGTCCGTCCCGGCAATTTGATTGCCGGGCCGGTCTCCTTGAGATAATCATTCAGAAAAACCTGGATCCGCTGGTCCGCAGGGCAAAGATAGTCGGCCAGCAGCCGATCGGTCTCGTGCTGGCGCTGCAGCAACGCCGCCGTCAACTCATCGAACTCCGGGTCGGAACTCGCCGCCACTGCTGGAAAGCCCAGCAGCGCCAACTTCAGGTTGATGTACCGGATCGTTTTCGGATCGGTGAGTTCCGACGCTGTCCCCAATCCGATATTGTTTCCCGCCTGCATGATTCCTCCAACAGAAACACAACTGCCACGACGCCAGCAAACATGATTTACGCCGTTAACAATAGCAGGTTGTTGACCGGATCAACATTTGTTACAGAACATCCAGAGAGACACCCGCCATCACTGGCCGGATTTTTCCGCCCTGCTCAAAACGCACCAGCCGGCGAAAACGAAACTCGGTTTCTCCGCTTAGTTCTTTGCCGTTCCCCAGCGGCGATAGAGAAAGCGTTCCCAGGGTGAGAAGAGAATCTTGTCGGCAAGCAAACCGATGACGATGATGATCAACATAATGCCGATGACTTGATCCATGGCCTGCAGTTCGCGTCCGTAATTCAGCAGGGACCCGAGCCCGAATCCACTGAGAATCGTCACGTAAATCTCCGCCGCCATCAGCGAACGCCACGCAAATGCCCAGCCCTGTTTCATGCCGCTGACGATGAACGGCAGTGAGGCGGGTACGATCACCTTGATCCACGTATGTAACTGCTTCGACCCCATGGTGCGTGCCGCGCGCGCAAAAATCGGCGGGACGGTGCGCACGCCGTTGTCCGTGGCGATCACAACCGACCACAACGTCCCCATGACCACGACAAAGAGCATCGCCGCCTCCGTTTGCCCGAACCACAACAACGCCAGCGGCACCCAACACACACTGGGGAGAGTCTGTAATCCGAGCGCAATGACGCCGAGCGTGTCCTCGCAGGATTTGAATCGCGCCGTCAGCAACCCCAACGGCAAACCGAACACCAACCCCAGCACGTAACCGATTAGCAGCCGCCGCATTGTCACGAAGGACGCGTGCTCGAGGTCGCCACTCTGAAGGCCGTCCTTGATGTACCTCGCCACACTCAGGGGCGACGGTACCAACACCGGTGACCAGATCTTCGTCCGCACGAGGGCTTCCCACATCCCAAGGAGCAGCACGAAGAAGGCAATGACTACCAGGGTGCGCCTCATCCCGCCACCTCGGCCAGTTCCGAATTCAGGTGGCGCTTGAGCGCACTCATGATCTCGCTCGAGTATTTCGCGAGATCGACGCTGTTGATGTCACGTGGACGCGGTAAATCGATCTGAAACTTCTCTTGAATGCGACCAGGATGTGGCGAGAATAACACGACGCGGTTGCCGAGGCAGGCCGCTTCGCGGACGTTATGCGTGACGAACACGATGGTCTTTTTGCGTTCCTGCCAGATGCGCTGGATGTCGCCGTACAGTTGTTCGCGTGTGAGCGCGTCCAGGGCGGCGAACGGTTCATCCATGAGCAGTACCCGCGGGTTCGGCGCCAGCGCGCGCGCCAGCGCGACGCGCTGCTTCATGCCACCCGACAATTCGTGGATACTGGCGGCCATGAACTTCTCCAGGCCAACGAGGTGGAGATAATACTTCGCGACTTCACGGCGCTCTTTCCTCTTCAAGTTCGGCTTTAGTTTCAGGCCAAACAATACGTTATCCATGACGTCCAGCCACGGGAAGAGGGCCGACTCCTGGAACATCATCATTCGTTCGCGTCCCGGACCCAGAACGGGCTTTCCGTCGGCCAGCACCTGCCCGCTGTCAGGTATTTCCAGGCCCGCGATGATATTGAGGAGCGTCGATTTGCCGCAGCCCGAGGGACCGACCAGGCAGACGAACTCGCCTTCGTGGATGGTCAAGGAGACGTTGTCGAGCGCGTGCACCGCGGCGCGACGCGTCCGAAACCATTTCGACACGCCTTCCACCACCAGCTTTTCGGGTGGAACGTTTTGCAGTTCTTCGTGGACCGCCATCATTTAACTTCGGCCAATCCCTTTTCACGCAGGACCTCATTGAGGAGCTTGAGATCATAAATGCGCGACAGGTCCGGGTGCTCCTTCAGGAATCCAATGCGGTACGCGTCCTCGGCGGATTTTAGCAGCGAGGCACTGACCGGGTCATAGGTGATCTCCAAACGCTTCCACGCGCCGTCCAAGGTTGCTTGCGGCAGTGCCCTGGTGGTCTCAGCCTTCATTTCTTCGTTGAGAATTCGCTTGGCTTCGTCGGGATGGTCGTTGATCCATTTCGTCAACTCAACATGTGCGGCGATCCATTTCTTCAGCAGGTCGGGGCGTTCCTTGAGGAACTTTACGCTGCTCACGAGATGCGTCGTGACGTACTTCCCATTGGTATCCTTCCACAACGAACTCTCCTCGAGGTAAACCTTCCCTTTGGCCTCCAACTCCAGCCGGCTCACCCACGGCTCGACAGTCCACACGGCGTCCATCTCGCCTCTCTGAAAAAGTGAAAGCTGGTCGGGATTCGCGGTCGGGACGACAAAGGCGTCTCCGCCTGTCATCGTGATGCGCAGTCCCTTTGACTGCAGCCACGCTCGGGCCGCCACGTCCTGGGTGTTGCCAAATTGCGGCGTGGCGACCTTCTTGCCCTTGAAATCCGCGTCCGTTTTGATGCGGCCATCGGGTTGTACCACCAGCGCCGCGCCGCCACTGCAGGCGCCCGCGACAATACGGATTTCCTCGCCCTGTGATTTCAGGTGCGCATTGATGGCGGGATTTGGGCCAACGTATGTCAGATCGATCGAGCGCGCGAAAACCGCCTCCATCGCGCTCGGCCCGGCGTTGTAAACGAACCACTGCACTTCCACGTCCGGCCCAAGTCGCTCCTCAAACCATCCCTTCCCCGTGCGGCTCAACCCGTGGGCGATCACGGCCTGCGCGTGTGTCACGTTCGGGAAATGGCCGACACGCAGGACGATTTTCTCCGCGCGACAGGCGGCGCCCATGCCCAGCGCAAGCAAAACGAACAATAACGGTCTCAATGATTTCATTTCTTCGTTTCCAGGAATGGCAATGGCACTTTATCTCGCCGCATCTTGCGCAGGGTCACCTCGACGGTGTCGGCCAACGTGTACCGATCCAGAATGTTGGCAATGGCGTTGCGCACATCCACCATCAACAGGCGCAGTCCGCAATGGGCTTCATCGGGACAGGAACACGGATGGTACGCGGTCACACTCGCACAGGAGATCGGCGCCAGCGGTCCGTCGATCAGCCGAACAATCTCGCCAATGGTAATCTTGTTCATCGGCTTCTTGAGGAAATACCCCCCGCCCTTACCGCGTTTGCTGCCCAAATAACCCGCGCGATTCAACTCGAGCAAAATGGCTTCGAGGAATTTGACCGGGATATTTTCTTTCTCGGCCAATTGACGGATCTGCAGCATCGGCCGTCCCAATTCCCGGGCTATACCGAGATTGATCAGCGACCGCAGGGCATACTCGCCTCGTTTGGAAACCCGCATGGCAACCAAACTCTATGCGTTAACTAGAGAATTGCAACCTTCTTTTCCTGAGGCTGCCGCATTTAGAATAGAAACTGCGCTTGGGTAACGAGATCCTGCTCTGCCCCACGGTTTCTTATATCGTACACGGTCGAGGTTGCGGTACCCGCACCTCCATCGAACGTCGTATTATCGTAATCAAGCGAGATCTTGACGTTCCTATTCAGGTACCAATTGAGGCCAACACCCCACTCACGCGCCTCTTGGGCGGACGTGATCGGGCTGGCGAACCGCAAGCCCGACGACGCCGGGCTCTTATTAAAGGCATTCGGATCGATGCGTAGATCACCATATCGTGCCACGAATTCAAAGGCGCCCCATCCGCCACTCCCCGGCTTAAACGGGTGGCGGGGGGTGACTGCGCCCAACGGCGAGTAAGGCGAGCCACGGTATCGCTGTTCCTCGCCCGTGAGGAAAAAGCCACCGGCCACTTGCCAGGCAGTGTTGTCAATGTCTGCCGTGTGCACTCCGGAGCGAACGCTCTGGTCGGAGACGTTATATTCGGCCAACAAGCCAAACGGCCCCAGGTAGTAGTAGGCCTGCGGCGTATAGCGCAGTTCCTGGCCATCAGGCGCAACCCCTTTGCCGTAAGAGAAGAACGTCAGTTGTCCGGTCGTCTTGTAAGTCGGCAGATTCGTGGTCGTACTGCTGGCCTCCTCGCGACCAATCGTCCCACCACTTCCGAAGCCGAATCCTTGCAGAAACCTGACGTCCGTCTTCTTGAATGGCACGAAGAATATCCGTGCCGCCAGGTCTTTTGAGTCCGTCGTGTCCGCATCGCCGATGCCGCCATCGACCACTCCGTTGAATACCCCGCCGGCATACGTGACCACCCCATCCAGTAAGCTCCCCGACAATTGGACGCCGACATCGCGTTGTGGAACCATGTCGGTAGGCAACCCGCGCTCGACAAAGAGCAGATCGGTGTCAGACTCCAGCCACTCCAATCCGGTCGGTGGCTTGTATTTTCCGACTCGGAGCTTCAGCCATTGCCAATGGTGCCACTCAACATAGGCATCCTGAAGAAGGGACGTTTGGGGCGCGCCATTCCCGAAGTCCGTCATGATGCGGAAGTCAAAGTCCCGGTACAGTGTGCCTTCAAGAATCGGACGGACACGCCTCAGGAGAAAGGTGTCGGTTCCGTTGTTGGCCCTGTCATTCAGGTAGAACCGCCCGTCCGCCTGCGCATACCCGCCAACTCGCAGGACGTAGTTACTGTCTGCTGACTGAAGCTTGAAGCCATCCGGCCCCAGGCCATTCTGCCCGGCGGTGATTATTGGCGCGCTCTTCGCCTTCTCGGCCGCTTGCTGGGCCGCCTCCTGGTCAAGCTCGCGCTGGCGCTTGAGGTCTTGAATCTCCCTCTCCAGCGCATCGATCCTCTGGTCCATGGTGCTGGCCGGCGCCGCATTGGTATCATCGGCGTACAGGCGTGTGCCCGTCGTTACAGCGATCGTGACCGCTACAATCAGACTGAGTATTCGTTGACGATTTCTCATGCTTTCCTCCAGTTGTCTGGTTGGTTTAGGAGTCTGCCCAATCCGTGATGAAACTCTCCTCGCCGGCGAGCAACGTGGAAGATGGAGCGACAGGGACGAAGAGCCGTTGTTCCGCCCTTTCGATCCCCACAATTCGGCGGCTGCGGGTCACCGGGTGCGGTGATGTCGCCTGCCGTTCTACCTGTCGCAGTTGTTCTACTTCGCTTATTACTTCTCGCTTTCGAGTCATGGTGGCATCTCCTATTTTGTCTACTCATATGATAGACTTTTATAAGTCTAGTTATTTAGTAGACTATTGCAACATTTTTTTCGCCCTTTTTTGTCGAGGCAATCAGGGCTTCTTCACAGGTCTGGAAGGACCAGAGGCTCCCCTTGCCCTGCAACAAGAGCAGCATTGTCAGGGCGTCGTCGCGCAACCCCGCCCATTTCAAATCGCCGCCTCCGTCTCGTGCCTCTTGCTGGCAAAGCAACAACCCGCGCCCCGCGGCGCTGTTGAGGTACGTCAAACGGCTGCAATCAAGAACGATCTGAAACCTCCCCTGCTGCAGCAAGCCGCGCAGAACACGTTCAACGGCGGAAACACTTTCCTGCTCCAAGCGGCCTGCGACACGCACGACGGGTAGACCACGTGTTTCTTCCACCGCGATTTCGAATCGCTGGCTCATGGAAGTGATGGTGTGCGCTTCCATTGTCTTGCGTCCCATGTGTTTTGGAACGTCGTGTAGGCGGCATGACCATCGGCATACCCAATGTTGGCGCCCCTATTATGGCGCTCGTCCATCCGCGCCTGCGTCGTGACCGAAGGAGCGATTATCTGCATCGGATACAACCCGCCTCGCGACGGGTTCCCGTCTGCACGGGCCGCGTCGGCCACAACAATGAACTCGGACGCGTTGGCGAGGTCCGAGCTCGTATAGTCCTCATTGAAGCCATAATCCGGGTTCGCCTTGTACCAAGCGGACTGGCCGAAGCCGCTGGAGTATTTCCCTTCGTTCAGATTGAAGCCGTAATCGGTCGTGTACCACTGCCCGGGTCCCGGCGTCGGCCATAGCACCTTTTGTGACGGGCATCGAAATACATTGTGATCCTCGGACCCGCCGGCATTGACGTTCTTGATGTACGGTTCGAGTTGCGCGCGCGCTGAGAACGGGGCCCGCGCGGCCGCCGTGTCCGCCATAGCGCCAAATCGCCCTGCGTCCGTGGCTTCCCGTTCCGTCACGGCAAATGGGAAATGTCCATCATGGTCATCCGCGTAGCTCACAAACGCCAGCGTGATCTGATGGATGTTCGAAAGGCACCTCGCCTGCTTGGCTTTCTCGCGGGCCGCGCCCAATGCCGGCAGCAACATCGCCGCCAGAATTCCAATGATGGCGATGACCACCAGCAGTTCAATCAGGGTAAACGCGCCGGCCGCCCCCACCCCATTCCGCCCCTGGTTTCGTCGCCCCGATACAAGGCATCCGATCCCCGTCGCTACCTCTCCTACAGTTTTCGTCTTCCGATTCTTCATGCTCTCTTTCGCCTCTGGAAAGGAACTTCCGGCGGACCGGTCAGCCTTACATTTCGTTATTATTCTTCTGCGTCTCCGCTGCTCTCGGTCGACGCCGCTGCGATCTTGCCCCCCGGCTCCAATCGCAGCTTTTCGGTACGCTCAATTCGCGTCACGCGGGCGTCATGCACCACAATCTGCACGACGCCGCACTGCAGCGATTCCACCTGCTGCCGTACCAACGCCAGCCACTGGACATCTTTGTTCTTCGCCCGCTGCGCGCTCTGTTGCACCTATACCTAATTTGTATACTAATTTAGTAGACAATATAAGTCTATCAATTCAATAGACTATTGCAACAAGTATTTTTAACTTTTTTTGGGGACGTTGCCGGCTCGGATTCCTGCCGAAAGCGCCGCGGAATCCGACTCACTTAAGGACTTTACCGCCAATGCCTTGGCGAACTGGGCATGGACCGACGGTTCCACAAACGCCGCATTGGCCGCGTTAACGAGCAACTCGTGGATCTGCGCTGGCGTCAGATTGTATTAGCACTCGACCAACTCAAATTCGTCCGTGAGCGTAATGTTACTGATAGCGGGGTCGTCCGTATTGAGCGTCACACGCACTTTCTCGTCGAGGAATTTCTTGAAGGGATGCTTCGAGAGCGACGGGACACTGCACGTCTGCAAATTGCTCGTCAGGCAAATCTCAAACACTGTCCCCCTATCGCGCACTTGCTTGAGCAATTCCGTGTCCCGCTCCAACGCCACGCCGTGACCGATGCGGGCCGCACCGTGGTCGAAGACGGCCTCGCGTATATTCTCCGCCTTCCCCCCTTCCCCGGCGTGGATGGTAATCGGCATCTCCAGCCTGCGCGCCAACGCAAATGCCTCCGCATGTGGGGCAGCCGGATCACGAAGTTCGTCGCCCGCGAGATCGATGCCGACGACGCCCTGATGGCGATATTTCGCTGCCAACTTCACTGTATCGATGTTTTGCTGCAAAGTAATGGACCGGTAGCAGCAGAGAATCAGTCCACAGTGGATGCCAAAGTCGCGCTGGCCGCGCCGCAGTCCTTCGAGCGCGGCGACAACCGCATCTTCCATCGTGAATTCCCCGCTGCACGCCAGCGCCGGCGCAAACCGCGCCTCGAAGTAGATCACGTTGTCGCGCGCGCAATCTTCGCATAACTCGTACGCGATGCGCTCCTGTGTAACGGCGTAGGGCAAAATCGGGTAGAAGATTTCAAAGCGCTTGAGGAAGTCCGTCAAGCTGCGGCAATCGCGGTCCACCTGCACAAACTTTGCCAGCTCCCGCGGACCGTACGTCGGCACCTTGACTCCCAATTCATCCCCCAACTCCGCAATCGTCGACACCCGGATCGCCCCGTCGAGATGCAAATGAAGATCAATCTTGGGTAGTTGCTTGAAGTTCATTAAACCAAGAGTTATCCCTCCTGAAATGCTGTACCCAGGGCCTTCGGTGCACGCGAGCGACCCACGAATCCGGCCAGCACGAGGATCGTCACCAGATACGGGAGTATCTGGATAAATTGGACGGGAATTGGTTGGTCGCCCCACAGGGCCACGCCTTGAAGCCGAATTTGCACGGCATCAGCGAAGCCAAACAGAAGGCACGCGAGTGCCGTCGGCAATGGTTTCCATTTCCCAAAGATCAACGCCGCGAGCGCCATGAAGCCGCGGCCGGCCGTCATGTCGCGCGAGAATGAAGAAGAGAGAAAAATGGAGAGCGAAGCGCCGCCCATTCCCGCCAGCGCACCACTCACCAAGACCGCCACCCAGCGGACGCGATTGACCCGTATTCCCGCCGCCGCGAGCGCCTCGGGATGTTCGCCAGCAAAACTCACCCACAGCCCTGTCGGCGTGTATCTCATCCAGAGAAAACAAATCACGACGAGCCCCCAACTCAAATAAAGCGGCGCGGATTGAAAGCGCTCCGCAATCGGAATCGACGGCGTCGAGCCGGTCACATCGTAAAGGATCTTGCAAATAAAAGGCGTCAAGCCCATGGCCAGCATATTGATCGCCATTCCCGCCACGATCTGATTAGCCCGCAGGCGAATCACAAAAAGTCCGTAAATCGCCGCCAGCGCAACACCCGCGCCCATTCCACAGACCGATCCGAGCCAGGGCGAATGGCTCACCAACGTTCCCACCGCCGCGCCGAACGCGCCCATCAACATCATGCCTTCGAGCGCGATATTGATCACCCCGGACCGCTCGCAGAACATACCGCCCAGCGCCGCGAAGATCAGCGGCGTCGAAACGCGAAGCGTCGACGCGACGAGTTGCGCGGTCATGCTTCCCTCCTCTTCTTCATCCAACTCCAAAGCCCTTCCGCGGAAACCGATAAAATAATCAAAGCCTGCAGGATGAGCGACAACTCACGGGTCACATGCTCGGTTTCAAGATCCAAATCGGCCGCGCCTTTGTGAAGCGCGCCGAAGAGCAAGGCGGAGGCGACCACTCCCACCGGCTGATTTCGTCCCAACAGCGCCACGGCTATGCCAATGAATCCATACTCGGGTGAAAATCCGAGTCGGAATTTTCCCGCATTCCCCAACACCTCGCCCACGCCCACCAACCCCGCCAATCCACCCGCCACCGACATGGCGATGATTCGGATCCGTCCTGGATTGATTCCGGCAGCGCGTGCGGCTGGCTCGCTTTGCCCTACAGCGCGCATTTCATAACCCAGGACCGTTCGCCACAGCAAAATCCAAACGAGAACCGCCGCCATGACTGCCAGCGGCAGCGCCAGGCTCACCGGCGCGCCGCCAAAAACACCGAACTGATGAATCAGATATCCAGCGCCAATGGGCCGGGTTTCTGGATTCTGCGAGTCAGGATTCTTAAGAAGATAAAGCGTCACGTAACTCGCGAGGCCGGCCGCGATGAAATTGAGCATGATGGTATTGATGACCTCGTGGCTCCCACGCCTCGCCCGGAGCCAGCCGGGAATCGCCCCCCAAACCGTCCCCGCAAGAATGGCCGCCAGCGTGGCAAGCACCGGAGCCAACGGCCACGGCATCACCGGCCAGAGAGCGCCCACCGCTGCTGCCGCCAGAGCACCCAACGTAAGCTGGCCTTCGGCGCCAATGTTAAAGAGTCCCGCCTGGAATGGCACCGCGACCGCCAACCCGGTCAAGATGAGCGGAGTCGAATAGAACAACGTCATCCCAAAATCGTAGTTCGATCCAAACGCGCTCCTCCATAGGATTTGCAGGACATGCCACGGGCTTTCACCGGCGATGCGCGTGACTCCCAGCCCCAAGGCCAGCCCAAGAGCCACGGCCAGGATGGGTTGAAGGACCTTCCTCATGATCCCGCCATCTTCAATCCGAGTTCGCGTTCGGAAACTTCGCTGCGGCTGAACTCCGCGACGATCCGGCCTTCGTACATCACCAGGACGCGGTCGGACAAAGTCAGAATGTCATCGAGTTCAAAGGATACGAGCAACACTCCCGCTCCTTCGTCGCGCGCGCGAACAATTCGGTTGTGGATGAACTCAATAGCGCCCACGTCCACCCCGCGTGTCGGCTGGGCCGCAATCAACACTCGCGGCTTCCGCTGAAATTCCCGCGCCACAATGAGCTTTTGCTGGTTCCCACCGGAAAGCTTTCCCGCCGGCAGCGTCAAGTCTCGCGGTCGAACATCGTATTCCTCGACCGCCTGCGCGGCTGCTTTCTGCAGGTTGGTCGAATTCAGGAAACCCGCGTGACTGAAGGCCGGACTTCTCTGCAAACCCAACAGGAAATTCTCACTCACCGGTCTCTCGAGCAAGAGACCTTCCTGTTGCCGGTCCTCGGGGATGACTGCCACGCCCAAATCGCGAATCCGCAAGGTCTCGTAGGACGTCACGTCTTCGCCCAGAAACTTGACCGTGCCGGAAGTCCGACAACGCGGGTCGCGCGGATGAAGAATCGCCTGTAACAATTCCGTTTGGCCGTTGCCTTCCACCCCGGCAATCCCCACGATTTCCCCGCGCTTCACGGAAAAGCTTATCTCCGTGAGCTTGTGACGACTTCCTGCCACGGTACCCGCCAGACACAGGTCCGTAACTTCAATCGCTTGCTCCTCGCGCAGCCGAGCGGGAGGAACATCGATATTCAGAACTACTTTTCGCCCGACCATCAGGTTCGCAAGTTCCTGAGGATTGGTCTGGGCGGTCGGCACTTCGCCCGTCACCTTGCCGGCGCGAAACACCGTCACCCGATCCGTGAACGACATCACTTCCCTGAGCTTGTGCGTGATGAGCAGGATCGTCTTCCCTTCATCGCGCAGCTTCTTCAGGTTGCGAAAGAGGTCATTCGTTTCTTGTGGCGTCAGCACCGCCGTGGGTTCATCCAAAATCAAGATCTGCGCGTCGCGATACAGCAACTTCAGGATCTCGATCCGCTGCTGGACGCCTACGGGAAGCGTTTCGATGGGCTCGTCCCAATTCACCGCCAGACCGTAGCGGCTGGCTAGGGCCTGCAGTTCCGCCCGAGCCTTTTTCCGGTCGACTATCATTCCCCAGCGCAGGGGCTCAGCCCCCAACAGGATGTTATCCAGCGCCGAGTAAGGACCGGCGAGCATGAAGTGCTGATGAACCATACCGATACCCGCGGCGATGGCATCCGCAGGAGAATTCCAGGCGCACGGCTTTCCGTTGACGAGAATCTCTCCCGCATCCGGCGGGAAAATGCCGTAGAGCATTTTCATCGCGGTGGACTTCCCCGCCCCGTTCTCGCCAATTACACCGTGAATGGTGCCGGGTTCAACCCGAAGATTCACGCCCGCGTTGGCCTGCACACTGCCAAAGTGCTTGGTCAGTCCGCGCAATTCAACCGCCGCAGTTGTGCTGGTTGCCATCACTGCCGCAGTGTCCGAATTTGAATCCATAGAGTCAATGCTGCTGTCGGTCCCTTACCGTAGTGGAGCGACGCCCGTCAAACTGCGAAAATCCGTCCAAACGAACCCGAATTAAAAAATGTGTTCCAAAATCACAATTGACTGTCGATGTGCCGCTTACGCTGGAAACTCTGCGGGGACAATTCGGGTTCGTTTCGCAGAAACACATGTTTCGAGGTCCTCCTCGTCCGCCATAGCGCGAAGTGCGACGGCGGATCCCCCTTACTGGCGCGGGTATCTCATCCTTCCCTTTCCTCTCAAAGTCCATACCGCGAACTATATCACTATCGGAATACGATGTCCACCCCAAACTGGATGGAATGATGTAGGCCGGGTCCATTCATTATCTAATTGACCGACCGTGGAGCGGGTGGCAGAAGGTGTCAGCCGGAGAACGATATGAGCGACGATGTCAGCGATATTGCTGCTTTTTACAATAGCGACCCGCAAAAGGAACACGAACGGTTGGCGCGGCATCAACTGGAGTATGAGCTTACCTGGCGCTATTTGGATCAGTATCTGCCACCGCAAGGATCCATCCTGGAGGTTGGAGCTGCTTCCGGAAGATATACTCTCGAATTGGCCAGACGCGGTTATACGGTAACGGCGGTTGACCTGTCATCGGCGCTCATCGAGGAATGCCGGAAGAGAATCGTGGCCGAAGGGGTCGAGAAGCGAGTGCGACTCGTCGTCGCGGATGCGCGCGATCTCGGCGAAGTAACCGAAACGGGATTTGACGCCGTTCTCCTCATGGGCCCTCTTTATCATCTGATTGAAGAAGCCGACCGTAAAGTGACGTTGAAAGAAGCCTTCAAACGGCTGCGAGCCGGCGGCATCATCTTCTCATCGTTCCTGAGCCGCTTTGGCATTCTTGGCGAGTTGCTTAGAAACAAACCCGGCTGGATTGAGGATCAAGCCGAAGTGCGGTCGTTACTGGCAGGTGGCAAACGTCCGGATGATTATCCTCGCGGTGGGTTTCGTGGATACTCAGCAAAAGCATCCGAGATCGCGCCTTTACACGAAACGATTGGATTCGAAACGATAACAGTCGTGGGGATTGAACCTGCAATCTCCGCGGATGATGAGAGCTATAACAAACTTCAGGGAAGACAACGCGAACTGTGGCTCGATTTACTAAGAGAAATAGGCACCGAGAAATCAATCATCGGAGCATCGCGGCATCTTTTATATATTGGCAGGAAGAAGTGAAGATCGCGCGGCGCTTCAAAGATGCGATTATGCGGGACTGACGCCTTTCCAAAATGGCTTCTAGAATACAGATCCATTCAATGAATGTCCTATCCCACCAATGGAACACCTTGCGGGTTCACCAACTCGCCCCAATATATAATGTCCGCCTTGTGGACACACTGGAACCCCATTCGACCACCCAGCGTCGTTGGCGCGCGAACCAAAATAAGGCTTAAGATCATCCATACTGGGAGTATCACTAAGCGTCTTATGATTCTCGTTCATCCAACTTACTTTGGCCTCCTGAATGATATTCAAATTAATCATGCAAATAGTTTTGCCAGTTAGTGGCCAGATCCATCCACACAACCATAGGGCGAGCACGATAACCGCACAGGTCACATCTGCAGCTGTCACTAATGATGTCTTTGACATTTTCATTACTAGAGTCACTCCTGTGTCCAAGACGTGGCAAACCAACACCACACCCAATTTACGCCGGAGCCTTCCTCAAAACGGACATGGACAGAAAGGGGTCAGCCCCGCACAATCACATATTTCGTCTACTTCTTGTAATAATCGGGAACGACGATCTTGCCGGCGATGATTTCGGTTTTCAGTTCATCGGCTCGCTGGCGCACGGAATCGGGCAGGAGCTTCTCGTTGTACTGGTCGATGGAATAATCAACGCCCTTGTCGGCCAGACCGAAGCGTTTGGGGCCGGCGGCGAATTTGCCGGCCTTGGCCTCGGCGATGGTGGTGTAGACAGCCAGGTCCACTCGCTTGAGCATGCTGGTCAGGATTAGACCCGGTTTGGTCCAGTCCTGGTTGGAATCGCAGCCGATGGCGAGTTTTTTCCGTTCCTCGGCGGCGTCGAAGACACCGAAGCCAGAGGCACCCGCCGCGGCGAAGATGACGTCCACGCCGCCATCATATTGCACCATGGCTAGCTCCTTGCCTTTCGGCGGATTATTCCAGGCTTCGCTGGTGACGCCGCAGAAGTTGGGCGTCACGGAAATCTGCGGGTTGATCTTCTTCGCGCCCGCTTCATAACCCATCTCGAACCGTCGAATGAGCGGAACATCCATCCCGCCCACGAACCCAACCTTTCCGGTCTTGCTGGTCAGGGCCGCGATGGCGCCAACGATGTAAGCGCCTTCGTGCTCTTCAAACAGAAGCGAGCGAACATTGGGCGCGTTCACGTCGGCGTCCACGATGGCGAAATGTTTTGCGGGAAACTGCGCCGCGACCTTCTTGATCGCTTCCTTCTGGGCAAAGCCGATGCCGATGATCAGGTCGAAATCTTTCTGTGCGAAGGCCCGCAGCAACGGTTCGAAGGCATTATCGTCGCTGGCTTCGACGTACTTGAGGAAAATCCCCTGCTCCTTCTTCGCCTTCATCGCTCCCTCGTAGGCCGAGGCGTTGAAAGATTTGTCGTCCTTGCCGCCACGATCAAGGACCAGGCCGACTTTGAAATCGGCAAAAGCCGACGACAACGAGAACACAAGGACCGCCATCCATAGGAGCGCCGTCCGCCCACATTTCCTCAAACACGCATCAGGGAAAGGTCGCATAATCTCCTCTTGTAGGCCGAAAGGGACGCGGGGTCAAGGTGCGGATGGCCCTGGTAGTGTCCCAACATGGAGGGCCACGCTCCGTCGTGGCCGCATTGAGCGAACGGACGCGACGGAGCGCGTCCCTCCAAACGGCAAATTAGGACATTACCATGGCCCTTCGTCGACACTTCACGCCGCACTCACGCCGCCGGCGTCTTCTGTTCGTGGATGCTGAGTTGTTTGACGCCATCGAAGATGTACCAGATGCCCGAGATGAGCGTGAAGAAACCGGCGGCGTACAGCGGCCATTCGTAAGACGGACGATCGACCCGCAGCAGCACCCAGCCGAGCGTGATCATCTGGAAGAACGTGGCGCACTTGCCGACGAGGCGCGGTCGGGCCGTCACGTGACCGGAAAGCATGTGGATCAAGATGGTGCCGCCCAGCAGAATCATGTCGCGACTGATCACCAGCACGGGAAGCCACAACGGCAACTGGTCAAAGGGCGTGCCGTCCTTGAAGCGGATGCTCAGGAGAATCAGGGCAGAAATCAGCAGCGCCTTGTCTGCGAGCGGATCGAGGAACGTGCCCAACTCACTCTTCTGGTGATAACGGCGCGCGATATAGCCGTCCACGCCGTCGGAGATGGCGGCGACCGCGAAGATCGTAAAGGCCAGGACCCGTTCCCATTCCTGTTCCTGGTCCTTCTGGTAATCGCGTATGTAATCCAGCGCCAGCCACACGAAAATGGGGATCAACAGAATGCGGGCAATCGTGATCTTGTTCGGCAGCGTCATGTCAGTAAGAATCCGCTTTCAAATGTCCTTCCCTTCCCCCTTGAGACAGAGGGTTGGAGTGAAGCTCGTCAACATAAGATCTTTCCCTCTCCCCTTGGGGGAGAGGGTTAGGGTGAGGGGTCCGCCTTTCCAGCATCGTGTAAATCATGTCGAGGACGCCTTCAATTTCATCAAACACTTGATTGTTCCAAAATCGCAACACCGTCACGCCTTCCTGTTTCAAATACTCATCCCGTTGCTCGTCCTGGATGATTCCTTTCAGCTTGCCATGTTGTCCGCCATCCAACTCAATGGCCAATTTTGATTCAGCACAATAAAAATCCAAAATGTATGGCCCAAACGATTGCTGGCGACGAAACTTTGCACCCAGAACCCGGCGATTTCGCAGATGGTACCAAAGTTTCTTCTCGGCCTCTATCGGGTTGTGGCGAAAAGTTTTGACGAATGATCTGTTCTGCGTTTTCAACGTCCCAACACCCACCTTAATCCTCTCCCCCAAGAGGAGAGGAAATCAGGATTTATCGTAAGCCTTCTTGTTCCCGAGTTCTTACACCACACTGCGAAATTTCTCGGCGCCGCGCCGCAAACGCGCGAGTACACGGTCGCGACCAAGCACCTCCAGCATATGATATAGTGAGGGACCCGCCGATTTGCCGCTGACAGCAACGCGGCAGGGGTGAATGAGTTCACCCGTTTTGATCGCCATCTCCGTCGCGAGTGCCTTCAATACGGCTTCGAGACCGGCGGCGTCCCACGCGGCAATGGCGGAGAACTTGTCGGCCAGTTTCAACAGTCGCTCACTGGTGTGCGGGCTACCGCAGGATTTCTTCACGGCCTCGGGATCGAACGGGTAGTCGTCCGTGAAGAAATAACCGATCCAATCCGGCAGCTCCTTCAGGAGTTTGACCTTCTCTTTAACGAGGCCGAGCACTTTCGGATCATCGCGGCCACCCGTAAACGGTCGCGCCAATGTGAGGAAGCGGTCGAGCGGCAGAGCGCGAATGTATTCGCCGTTCATCCATAGCAACTTGGTGGAGTCGAAGCGGGCGTTGTTCCGGAGAATCTGCGGCAGATCGAAGAGCTTGACGATTTCCTCGAGGGGCATGACTTCGCGATTATCTTTGGGCGACCAACCGAGCAGGCAAAGGTAGTTCCGCACTGCCTCGGGCACGTAACCATCCTCGACATACGTCTGCAGTGAAGCGAGCCGCGCTTTCGCGACATCCGGGTCGCTCTTGCTCATCTTCGTGCCGTCGGGATTCAGGATCATCGGGATGTGCGCGTACTGCGGTGGCTCGACGCCGAACGCGCGAAAGAGCGCGATGTGCTTCGGCGTGTTCGAGAGATGATCCTCACCGCGAATGACGTGCGTGATCTTCATCTCCATGTCGTCCACGACATTGACGAAATGAAACACCGGATTGCCGTCACTGCGGACGATCACAAAATCGGGGTCGAGCATTTCCGTCTCGTTGAGCGGACGCACCACGCGACCAGCAATGAGATCCGCCACCTCGATCGGCGCGCGCGTCATCTTAAAGCGGATCGCACCTTCGCGTTCGTAGGCCAGACCCTTGTCGATGAGCTCCTTCACCCGGCGCTGGTAGATGGCCGCGCGCTGCGATTGAAAGTAGGGCCCGAACGGACCGCCCTTTTCCGGACCCTCGTCCCAGTCCAACCCCAGCCACCGCAGCCCGTCGAGAATGGTGTGGAGGGATTGCTCCGTATTGCGCGCTGTGTCCGTGTCTTCGATGCGCAGGACAAATGTGCCACCCGTGCGACGGGCGTACAGCCAGTTGAACAGCGCCGTGCGCACGCTCCCGATATGGAGGAAACCAGTGGGACTCGGCGCAAATCTAACTCGGAAGCTCATCGTGGCGGAAAAATAGCAGACGGCGGACACGTGAGGCAAGACGCAATCCCTCCGCCAGGATCGCGAGTCGCCCACCCGCGAAGCCCGCCGGGGTTAATAAACGCCCGATTGTGACTGAAGCCACAGGATGCGCACGGCCACTCCGAAGGCGAACAACAGGTTGAACCAAGCGAGGATGAAGCAAATATAATAAAATGTGAGCGGCCTCGCCGCCGCGCAGGTGAGATCCCGGTACTTGCGCAATTCCGGGAAAACCCGCCAGAAAAACAGTCCCGTTGGGAAGCGGGCGCCGTGACGATAGAGCCGGCGACAAACGACGATCCAGTGCAGCAAGATGTTTGCGCCCAATGACACCCCGAGCAGGATGATCATGCCGAGAAGGTCCCGGTTCTGGGTGACAAAAGTTGCCATACGCTACAATGACTGCAAAAAGTCTGCCAATTCCATGGCGCTGGGGCTCTTGGCGGTGCGCACATAGTACCCGGAGGTACCCACGCCCAGTTGCAGCGAAACCTCATTGTCCGCCCCGAGCAACTTGCCGAGGCAGAAACCGGCGTTGAAGTGGTCGCCCGCGCCCGTGCTGATGAGCGGTTTACCGACAAAAGGGCCACTCACCGTGACGACCCCGGCGGCGGAAGCGGCGACCGCGTAGGCCCGTGGATGGACAACCACTCCAGAGGTTCGGATCTTCTCATGGATGAATTCCGCGACAGCCTGGACCGCCCCTTCACCCTCACGCGCGCCCTGGTAGCCCAGGACTTCGCCGATCTGGAACGATTCCTTCTCATTGAGCCCGAGGTAAACGTCGAGATATTTCTGGAACCGGCCGATCAGTTCCGTGGCCCTGCGGATGTCCCGGGGGTCTCGTTTTTCAGGATCGGCCAGGTCGAAGAAAAATGTGTGGCGCGGCTGCGACGGCATCTTCGGGCAGATTTCCGTGAGCACATGCTCCCAGATTTCGCTCATGTGCGGCAGCATCGTCCAATTCTGCAGCCCAATCAGGTTCGCAGCGACAAAACACCGTTCGAGTTCATCGCGGCCAACGCGCTCGACAAGATTTTCCCAGTTCACCTCGCCCAGCGAAGCGTGTTTGCCCATCATGATTTTTCCATCATCAAACTCCAGGGCATCGGTGAAACCCGGCTCGGCGATGCTGTGTACCGTGGCGGATTTCGCGAATTCGGCAAAGACGGGATGAAGGTTCGGGTAACCGAGATTGCCAATGTACGTCACCCGGGTACCGAAGGCGGCCAGCGCGTTCGCCATGATCGGGCCGTTACCGCCCAGTTTCACACGCTCGACGACCAACTCGGCATTGGCGCTCTTGCCCGCGGCAGCGCTGATACGCGCCCCGAAACTGGCCAGCGTGGGTACCCGCGTAAATTTCTCAGCCGACTCGCGCTTATCGACCACGCTGATGATTTCGTCAACGAAACCATCGAGGCCAATGGTGACCTTTTTATCGACAAGGGTCTGGGCCTGGGCGCCCAGGATACGCGCCGCGCGTTGGGACAATTTTCCCGAGCTCAATTCCTGCCCTCAGGAATCGAGCTGTGGGATCGGGACTGAAGTTGCTGTGCTGTAATCACGCCCGATGTCTCTAACAAAAAAACCCGGCCCGCTCAATCTCTTTCAGGGCCCCTCAACAAGACCTTGACCTTTTCCGCGTCGCTGCATACGCTCTACAAGTCTTATAACTGCATAGCTTCGGAACAACGGGTTGAAGATTTGGGATTCGTAAAATCATGAAGAAACTCGAAATCGGACAGCGTGCGCCGGATTTCTCCCTGCCGGGGGTCGACGGCAAAGATTACACGTTGCATTCATTCAAGGACAAGAAAGTCGTCGTCGTGCTGTTCACCTGCAACCATTGCCCTTACGCTCAGGCCTACGAGGATCGCCTGGTCACCATCCAGCGCGATTTCGCCGCCAAAGGCGCGCAGTTCGTGGCCATCAACGCCAACGACTCGGCGGGTTATCCCGAGGACGGTTTCGAGAACATGGTCAAGCGCGCCAAGAAGAAGCAATTCAACTTCCCGTATTTGCGCGACGAGGCGCAACGCGTGGCGCGCTCCTACGGCGCGGAGTACACGCCCGAAGTTTTCGTGCTCAACTCCAAACTTGAAGTGCGTTATATCGGCCGCGTGGACGACAACTGGCAGCATCCCGATAAAGCCCGCACGCACGATCTGCGCGACGCCATCGAGGCCGTGCTCGCCCACAAGAAGGTCGCCAACCCGGTCACGCACGCCATCGGTTGCACAATCAAGTGGAAGATGTAAATTGCCGTCGGTGGAACGATGGTGTATCGACTCCTTATTTTCCTGGTGAAGCTTGCGATTAACGCGCTGGCATTGCTGCTGGCTGCCCAGATATTTCATAAAATCTGGTTCGACAACCAACAAGCCACCATCGTCGCCGCCGTAGTCCTGGCGCTCGTCAACGCCTACCTGCGTCCGCTCGTCGTCATCCTGACCTTGCCCATCAACATCCTCACGCTCGGCCTCTTCACCCTCGTCATCAACGCGTTGATGCTGAAGCTGGTCAGTTGGCTCATCCCCGCCTTTCACGTCGAAGGCTTCTGGACCGCTGTGGGTGGCGCGCTCGTCATCAGCATCGTCAGTTGCCTGCTGAACCTGTTCCTGCGCCCCGACCGCGCCCAGGTGCGTGTTTACCGCGCATGAAGAAATTCTCCGCGGTCATCTTCGATCTCGACGGGGTCATTGTCGACAGCGAGCCCCTGCACCAGAAGGCGTTTGAAGATCTGTTTGCGGAACTCGGCCGGAAACACGATCACGGCGTCGTCTTCTCCGAGCAGGTGGGACTGTCCGACCACTCCACCTTGCGTGCTTTCCTCCAGAAGACCGGACTGCAACACGATCTGGAAGACCTGAACAAGCGAAAGCTGAACTACTTTCTCCGCTACCTTCGCGAACATCGCCCCATCTTTAACGGGTTGCACAGCCTGATTCCCGAACTCGCGAAGCGCTACCAACTCGCCGTCGCCACCAGCTCGCCGCATCAGGTCGCGGAAGTCGTCATGGAAATCTCCGGGCTGAAGTCCCATTTCAAAGCCATCATCGCCCGCGAAGATATTCGCTTTCCGAAGCCCGACCCCGAGATCTATTTCACCGCCGCCCGAAAACTTGGTGTCCGACCGTCAACCTGCTGCGTCATCGAAGACAGCACTCCCGGCATTCAGGCCGCCAAGATGGCTGGCATGACCGTGATCGGCCTCGCCACCAGCCTCCCGCCCGAAAAATTGAAGCGCGCCGACCTCGTCGCCCGCAATTACGACGAAGTTCGCGAGGTCCTTCTCTAGTCACGGTCTGCCTGGCATCGTAGTTGTAGCTGGGTTTCTACAAAGCGCCTTCGTCCCGAAGCCGAGTCCGACGAGACGCCGCTGTCATCTGCGGCAAACCCGCGATGTAGTTTTCACGGCAAACGAACCCAAATACAGGAAGCGACCTGGGATCACTAAATCCCCGTGCGCCCGTTTTGACCGCTGGTCCTGCTTCCAGGACCATCACCGGCCGCCGCTGCCGGCGGAATTATCGCGGGGGGCGATCAACACGAGGTTTGGCTTCGTTGACTTTCAGCGGCCGACCATCCACTTCCTTGCCATTGAAATCAGCCATCGCTTTGGCGGCCTCGGCATCCGAGCCCATCTCCACGAAGGCAAATCCTTTGGACTTGCTGGTGATCTTGTCCATGATGAGCTGGCAACTGACCACGTTGCCCGCCTGCTTGAAAAGTTCGAGAACCTGGCCTTCCGTCGTGTTGTGTGACAGGTTGCCTACGTATAGTTTCGTTGCCATTATCTCTTTCTGCTGCGGTAGGAGGTCCCAGTGAGAGTTCCCGATGGATTCGGGTTTCAGATTGTCACCGAGCAACCATGCTCGCCTGATAATCTACCAATCTCACTGTGAGCGGCTTCTATCGGCTAACTGGGTTGATGATAGGCCGGGCAGCCATAAGAGCAATAATAAAGTGGACCATGTCCGCCCCCGCCAATTTCCGCCGCCATCTACCACCGAAGCATCAGTTGTTTCCTGGCCCCCGGGAGGTGCTTCGACGGAGTATGTCGAAGGAAGGGCGATTCAGTCGTTCTACTCTGGGACTGGTTCATTCGGCCTGGGATGCTGCATCCAATCCGACAGACTGTCGGCCCGTACACGCTGCTTATGCCAACGTGTCAGTCGCCCCGGCAATGCCGTCCGACCCGCCGTCCTCGCAATCTCCTTCGCGTGAGAAGCTTGCACGCCTGCGCAAAAGCGCCATCACGTTGGCATTGCCGATGCAATAGGGTACCCCCCGGTAGGGTGAAGGGTATGAATAAACACGTGCTGGAAATCTCCACTCCCGTCTTCCGCGTGCTGCGAAAGCGGGTGCCTCTCTATGTATCTTGGTCCGATGAAAAAGCCGGTCCCACGCAACACATCGTGGTCGACGATGACGTTTACAGCGAAATGATCGACCGTGCCATCACCAAGCGAAAATCCATCGACGAAGTCTTCCTCGAAATTGGCAAGCGGGGCTAATACACCACGGTCTTGTACTCGTGCCGCCTGACCGTGGCCGGTTCGATGCTTGCGCTGGATCCCTGCCGGTCCGCTTTTTACCAAATGGCTGCAAACACCTTGAAGCCCCGGGGCAAGTTATTGTCGGTACGACCGACTTCAATACTGGCAGTGTAGCGCCCGATCACACCCCCAAGGAGGTGCTTCGACGGAGGATGTCGAAGGAAGAGCATGTCAGCCTCTACACTGCCGGTAGAATGTCCGGCCTCTGGAAGCCTCTGTCAACCACGACCCCGATGGAATGGGAGCGGTCAACAGGACGGGCAGACCGGGCCGATTGATGGCGATGCCGAGGAAGGAACTGCGGGAGTATCAATAGCGCCTCGTATTTCTCGGCCCAGTTCTCGTGTGATCAAGAGTTTATGCGGGCGGCGGATTCGATAATGGCCGGGCTTCGGTGGTAAAGACTACTGGAGAGGCGTCAACGCGGATCGATCTTCTCGAAGCTCCGCCGATTAGGATGGCGGCAAAGGACGCCAGAACCAAAACGTAGCGCATACTTGCAACCGTCGGGGTTTTCCACCAGGCAATCCGAGAAATCAAGAGATTGCCCCAGATATCTGGTCCGACACTTCTCCGTGTCTGCAAGACGCCTTTGATTGCCGACCGTATTGTCGGTCATACTAGTAAAAAGAGCATTACGCCTGCCAGCCGACCTCCTTGCCCTCAAGGTGTTATGTCAAATCAATAAAACCCTTGCGGCTGCAACGCCCCACCGAAGTTGGTCGTCCCATGGAAATTCCCATACCTTCCCTGTATACCAGCCCCGCATGTGGCTCGTCCCCCTCCCTGGGAGCGCTAGTAAAGGAATAAAGATACTGGTGGGAACACAAGCGAAATGATGTGACGTTGCCGTGTTTATAGGGAGTCTTTTCCGACACGACCCAAGTGCCCCCCCTCTTTCCTCGCTACGGTAAAGAATGGAAATAAAACTGCTGTTGTAATTCACTGCGGCTGTTATACTATCTACCGCAATTTGCCCCAAAGGAGGAGCGAAAGCAACAAGTCTACGTGGCTACTATGGATGCACAATTACGCAAGATTCATATTCGTGTCGAACGCAAGCAATTCACCTTTGATCTGAAAGAGAATTTGCAAGGGACATTCTTGCGGATCACCGAAGAGGTCGGTAATGGTCGCCGCAACTCAATCATTATTCCGACGACGGGCCTTGAACTTTTTCGCGATACGCTCAATGAAGTGATTGAGTTCAATAAGACTCCCGTCGAGAGTCGGGTCATCCTCTCCTTGGGGCAACCGAAAGCCGAGCCCCCTGCTCCGGGTGGTTCAGCAGATTGTAGAATGGGGAGTTGAGCGTCGGATTCTCATTTGGTTGTTCCCGCTGTCTCAAAGCGTGATGTCGAACCGATGGAACGTTTGCGGCTGCATGGCCTCAACAGTCATACAATCCAATCGCCAATGAGAAACAGCCCGAACCGAAAGCAACGATGAAACGACTCGGATTTTTCCTGGCGCTGATTTTTTCCCCACACCTGTTCACATCAACTTGCATCGGCCAGGAGACGAACACACTGCCCAATGGAGACAAATACGTCGGTGAGTGGAAGGATGGCCAGCCGAATGGCCACGGTACAATGCTGTCGCGTCGCGGAGCGGTTTACGTGGGAGAGTTTAAAAATGGGCAGCCCAACGGAAAAGGGATCAGCACGTTGGCCAATGGAATGCGGTACGAATGCGAATTTACGGATGGCATCCCGACCGGTTTTGGCACGATTACAACATCGGATGGAAAGAAGTACGTCGGGCAGTTACAGCGTGGCATCCCGAACGGTCACGGGACCACCACGACACCTGATGGAAGACAGTACGCGGGCGAGTTTAAGGACGGCAAATCCAACGGACAGGGAAGCCTTACTGCCTCAGACGGGACGAACCAACGCGGCGAGTGGCGCGCAGGGAAAGAGTACAAGGTGAGCGGAACCTGGGTCGCACCCGATGGCACAAGAGAGGAAGGAACCTGGAACACCGATGGCAGCCTGAGCGGCGGGACAATTCTGTGGAAAGATGGCTGCGAATATGCGGGGGACTGGAAGCTCGCTTTTGGAGCTGTCGAACTGCCTGACGGCGCGGGGGCGATGACCTGGCCCGATGGTCACATGTACGTGGGTCGATTTCGTGATGGAAAGATGGATGGGCAGGGCAAAATGACTTATCCCGACGGGAAGGCGGACAAAGGTTCATGGAAGGACGATAAGTTTGCAGGAGCGGCTCAGTAGGCGGTGGACAAATATCCTGTTCGCCTTTCTGCACAAGTCTGACTCGGATCTCAAACTGAAGCCAAAGTGAGCCTGCCAGTACGCTCCCGGAGAAACTCTGCCAAAAACTTCGCCGTATAGGACGCGGCCTTGATGACCTGTTGCGGGGTGCCTTGGGCCACGATCTTGCCGCCGCCATCGCCGCCTTCGGGGCCCAAATCGATAATCCAGTCCGCTTCGGCAATGATGTCGAGATTGTGTTCGATAATAACCACCGTGTTGCCGGCGTCCACCAACCGATGCAGCACGCGAATCAGCTTCTCCACGTCCGCCATGTGCAACCCAATCGTCGGCTCATCGAGCACGTAGAGCGTGGCGGGGCCTTCCCGGCGTTCGCCGGTTTCCGCCTTCGCCAACTCGGTCACCAGCTTGATGCGTTGCGCCTCGCCGCCGCTCAACGTCGGACTGGGCTGGCCGAGCGTGACGTAGCCCAGCCCCACCTCCTGCAGCAATTTCAAGCCACGGTGAATGTAACGGTGCGCGGAAAAGAACTCCACCGCCTCATCGACACTCATCCCCAACACCTCCCCGATGGATTTCTCCTTGAAGCGGATGTCCAGCGTCTCGGGCGTGAATCGCTTCCCCCGGCACGCGTCGCAGGTGACCGATACATCCGGCAGAAAACTCATCTCAATCCTCTTCATGCCCTGCCCTTCGCACTCCTCGCAGCGGCCGCCCGAGACATTGAAGGAAAACCGCGACGGCCCGTATCCACGCATCTTCGCCTCGGGAATGTTGGCGAATAACAATCGGATGTCGTCCCAAAATCCCACGTACGTCGCCGGGCACGAGCGCGGCGTCTTGCCAATCGGCGCCTGGTCCACTTCGAGCGCGCGCGACACATTCTCCGCGCCGTGAATCTGCTCGCAACCCAGGTGGTGCGACCGGTCCTTCAAGTTTTTGTACAGCACGTCGCGGATCAACGTGCTCTTGCCGCTCCCGCTCACGCCCGTCACGGCAACGAGCTGGCCCAGCGGGATCTTCACGCGAACGTGCTTCAAGTTGTGCAACTTCGCGCCGACGATCTCCACGAATTTCATGGCGGTCGGACGTGGAATTCCCTTCAAGGGATGCCGCAGCGGTTCGCGAAGCAGTTTCCCCGTGAGCGATTCCCGGCTGGCGAGAATCTCCTTGAGGCTTCCCTCCGCCACCACGCGTCCACCGTTGTGACCCGCACCGGGACCGAGATCAATAATATGCTCGGCGCGACGGATTGTGTCTTCGTCGTGTTCGACCACGACCACTGTGTTTCCCTTCGCCCCCAGACTGTGCAACGTATCGAGCAGCATCTGGTTGTCGCGTGGATGCAGCCCGATGGTCGGCTCGTCGAGGATGTAGCAGACGCCGCGCAAGTTCGAGCCGAGTTGCGACGCGAGCCGAATCCGCTGCGCCTCGCCTCCGCTCAACGTCGGGGCCGCTCGATTGAGCGCGAGGTACGACAGGCCAACCTGTTCCAGGAATCGCAGCCGCGATTGCAGTTCGGTCACGATGTCCCGTGCGATCTCCCCTTCCCGCCCGTGCAGTTTTGACGCGTCGAAATGTCGCTCCGCCTCCGTGACCGACCACGCCGTCATGTCGGCGATGTTCCGTCCCTGAAACTTCACCGCCAACGCTTCCGGTCGCAGTCGCTGTCCGTGGCACAAGGGACAAGAGCGTTCCTGTCCTTCAAACCACTCGTTCCACCACGCCTCGTCGCCCGTGTGTTCTTCGCTGAATCCGTGAAACTGCAGCCCGGTACCGTAGCACTTCGGGCACCAGCCGTGTTTCGAGTTGAACGAGAACAGGCGCGGGTCGAGTTCGGGAAAACTCCGGGCGCATTTCGGACAGGCGCGCCGTGTCGAAAACAGGAACTCATTTCCCGGCGAGGATCCGGTTCCGACGAGGACCAGGCCCTTCCCAAATTCCAGCGCGATATCCAGCACCGCGCGCAACTGCGTCTCGCGTTTCGGCGTCACTTCCGAACCGCCCACCGGCAGCTCAATATTGTGTTCCTTGAAACGATCCAGTCGCGGCCATTGGTCCGTCGGCAGCAATGCTCCGTCGACGCGCAGATGGGAGAAACCCTTGCGCCCGGCCCATTGGGCCAGGTCGGTGTAATACCCTTTGCGCGCCACGATCAGCGGCGCGAACAACTCCACTCGCTGACCGCGATAGTCCTTCGATAGTTTCGCGATGATTGCCTCGCGCGTCTGGGGCTGGATTGGAATATCGCAGTCAGGACAGTACTGCGTCCCGAGTTTCACGAACAACAGCCGCAGGAAATGGTAGATCTCGGTGACGGTCGCAACTGTGCTCTTGCGTCCGCCGCGGCTCGTGCGCTGCTCGATCGCCACCGTCGGTGGAATGCCGAAGATGGCGTCGACGTCGGGCCGCGCGGCGGGTTGGACGAACTGCCGGGCGTAGGCATTGAGCGATTCGAGATAGCGTCGCTGGCCTTCCGCAAAAAGGATATTGAACGCGAGCGTGCTCTTGCCGCTGCCGCTAATGCCCGTGATGACGATGAATTTGTCGCGCGGGATGCGAACATCGATGTTCTGGAGGTTGTGCTCGCGCGCGTTGTGAATGCGTATCGCATTGTCGGCCTTCGCCCTGTACAACTTCGCAGGCAATTCCGCCACTTGGTTCGGAACAGCCGGCCCTCGCAAGGCCACGCCCGTATGGCTGCGATCGCATTTGGCCACGTCTTCCGGCGTGCCGACGCAAACCACCTCGCCACCCGCGTCGCCGCCTTCCGGGCCGAGATCGATGATCCAATCCGCCGCGCGAATCACGTCGAGGTTGTGCTCGATAACCACGACCGAGTGACCGCGTTCGAGGAGCCGGCCAAATGCCTGAAGCAACGTCGCAATGTCATCAAAGTGCAGGCCCGTCGTTGGTTCATCGAAGAGAAAGAGCGTGCGTCTGCTGGTTGTCTCCGCGAGGTGTCCCGCGAGTTTCAAGCGTTGCGCTTCGCCACCGCTCAACGTCGGCACGGGTTGACCAAGTTTCATGTAACCGAGACCAACGGCGCGCAATGGTTCGAGTACGCGCAGGATGTCATTATGGCCGACAAAAAATCCGCACGCCTCGTTGGCGGTCATATCGAGGACCTCGGCAATCGACTTGCCGTTGACCTTCACCTCGAGCACCACGCTGCGATACCGTTTCCCGTCGCAGTCGGGGCAGCGCAAATAGACGTCGCTGAGGAATTGCATCTCAACGTGCTCGAAGCCGTTCCCGCCGCACGTCGGGCAGCGGCCTTCGCCGGAATTGAAACTAAACGTGCCCGCCGTATAACTGCGCTCCTTCGCCACCGGCTGCGCGGCGAAAAGTTTACGGATCGCGTCGAACGCGCCGACGTAGCTGGCCGGATTCGAGCGCGTGGTCCGGCCCACGGGCGATTGGTCCACCATCACGATGTCTTCGATTCCCTGGTGGCCCATGATGGCCCGATGCCGGCCCGCCGGTTCCTCGGGCTTGTGCTTGAGCTTGCACAGCGCGTTGTAGAGCACGTCCTGGATCAGCGTCGATTTCCCCGAACCGCTGACGCCCGTGATGCAGACCAATCGATTGAGGGGTATCTCGACATTGATGTTCTTCAGGTTGTGCTCGCGCGCGCCCAGGATCTTCAAGCGAGGGGTCCTCAGGGAAACGTCGCGTCGTCCCGAAGCCGCGGCCACTTGTTTCTGACCCGTGAGATATTGCGCGGTCAGCGAGCCAGCGCACTTCTTCAATTCCGCCTGGGTGCCAAAAAAAACAATTTCACCGCCGCGTTCGCCCGGACCCGGGCCCAGGTCGAGAACGCGGTCCGCCGCGCGGATGACATCCGGATCGTGCTCGACGACGAGCAGTGTATTGCCCGCGGCGCGGAGCCGCTGCAGGATGCCAATGAGCCGGTTGATGTCGCGCGGATGCAGGCCGATACTCGGTTCGTCGAGCACGTAGAGAGTATTGACCAGCGAGGTGCCCAACGCTGTGGTGAGGTTAACACGTTGGACTTCGCCCCCGCTGAGCGTCCGCGATTGGCGATCAAGCGTGAGATAGCCAAGCCCCACGTCCACCAGATACCGAAGGCGCGTGCGAATCTCAGTGAGCAGAAGATCGGAAGCCTCGTCGAGCGGCGCAGGCAGTTTGAGTTCGTTGAAGAATTCGTGGCAACGGTCCATGGGCAACAACACCACGTCATGAATGGTGAGCCCGATCTCCCCCGCTTTGCCCGGCAATCGCCACAACAACGCTTCCGCTTTGAGCCGCGCGCCGCCGCAAGTTTTGCAGGAAACATAGGTGCGGTACTTCGAAAGGAGCACGCGGATGTGCATCTTGTAGCTCTTCGTCTCCAACCATGTGAAGTACCGCTTTACGCCGTACCAGACGCCGTCCTCCCACTCGCCTTCACCGTCAATGACCCATCTCCGCTGCGCCTCCGTCAATTCGCGCCAGGGAACTTTTAGCGGGATGTCGCGTTTGCGCGCGAACTTCTTCAGGTCGTCCTGGCACTCTTCGTAGCTTTCGGTTTGCCACGGCTTGATGGCCCCACCAGCCAGCGTTTTCGTGTCGTCGGGGATCACCAGATCGTAGTCGATGCCGATGGTGCGACCGAACCCACGACACGTTTCGCACGCGCCGATCGGCGAATTGAACGAGAACAAGCTCGGCACCGGATCGCGGTAGTGGATATCGCATTCCGCGCAATGCAGATCGCTGGAGAATTTCCGTCCATTGATCGCGACGCGCCCATTGCCGACTTTCAGCGCGGCTTCGAGAGCCTCGATGATGCGGGCCCGGTTCTTGGCAGACAGCGCAATGCGGTCCTGGGTGATTTCGAGGAGGCCGTCGGCCCGCGCCTGAATTTTGCGGTAACCCTGTTTCGCCAGCAGATCGAGCACTTCCGTTTCCGTGAAGTTCTTCGGGACCGGGACAGGAAACGTAATGAGCAATTCTCCCCCGGCTTGCGGCAGTTGCTCATAAATCGAATCCGCGGTGTCGCGCCGCACGGGTTTCCCGCAACCCCGGCAATACAGTTGTGCCGCCCGCGCAAAGAGCAGCTTCAGGTGGTCGTTGAGTTCCGTCATCGTGCCGACGGTCGAGCGCGACGTTTTGACGGGATTGGTCTGGTCGATGGCGATGGCGGGCGGGATGCCGTCGATACGGTCGGCCTTCGGTTTATCCATGCGGTCGAGGAACTGCCGCGCGTAGGGTGAAAACGTCTCGACGTACCGCCGCTGTCCCTCCGCGTAAATCGTGTCAAACGCCAGCGACGATTTGCCCGACCCACTGACGCCCGTGACGACAATCAACTCACCCAAAGGCAACTGGAGATCAATGCCCTTGAGATTGTTCTGCCGCGCGCCTTCAATGAGGATAAAATCAGAAGAATTGGTCGCCATCTCGCGCCGCTACTGTAGCGCAAAGCGAGGACTTGGCAAGGAGCTGGTCACAATCGTTTCGAGGAAGATGTCAATTGACCGGGCCGCCATTACCGTTGCCAGAGTTGGAGCCCCCGTCGCAGATCGGGCAGGGAGAAACCCTGATTTCGTTGCGCCAGCCGATCAACCCAAGTTCCACGGCCTCAACCCGGCTGACATCGACCATGTCCATGCCGCTCCCAAAAGCAAACGGCGGGTGCGGATGCCCAAAATCGCTTATCTTCAACCAGACGGGATCACCCTTGAGGGCGATCATCCGACCGCTGTGAGTTTTTCCACCTGACTCAATCCAGCGCGACTTCCAATCGTAGGGTTCTGTTCCGCCCTTGACCTGGATCAGTTCCCGCGCTGGATATGCGTCCAAGACTTCCGGATCGATGCCCTGAACAAAACTACAATGGCCACACACCAGGTCGGTATTGATCCTGACCACCAGGTCCAGCCATTCGCTGTCGAGTTCCTGCCGAACATCGCCGATTTTAAAGTAGGGCAGCTTCCCGTTGCGGGTTAGCGCGGCCTTGATATGGAGCCGCGTCGTCGCCTGATCCACGCTTCCCATTGTATGTTCGTCGATGAGTGGCTCGATGATGTTGCCGAGGTTTTTCAGACGACAGCCAACGGCCAGCTCGGCGCCTTGCAACGGAGTCGCGTAGTCGGATACTGCGACGCTTGCCCAGTGCGACCCGGATTTGATTGGAAGAATCACCTTCATGAGTCATTCAACCAGTTCTACCTTAATTTACGCCTTTATTGGAGACAAGCAAGTGGCCCGGTAAAAACGGGCGCGGGGAGGACAGAAATTCAACTTCTACGAAAGTCTATCCATCCACTCGTCGTCGATCAAGACGGCGAGGTCGAGGAAGACTTTCTTGTTCATGGCAACTTCGAGTTCTTTGCGGGCGGCGGAACCGATGTTCCTGACCATCCGGGCGCCCTGGCCGATGAGCATGCGCTGATGGCGGTCGTCGGTCGTCAGGATGGCGGCTTTGATGTACACGAGCGGTTTCCCCTGCTTGTCTTTGCGGTCTTCGACAAGTTCGACGTGCACGGCGGCGGTGTAAGGAACCTCCTGGTTGGTTTGCAGGTAAAGCTTCTCGCGAATGAGTTCACCGATCCAAAATTCATTCGTGACATTGGTCACCTGGCCCAGTGGATACTGCGCCGGGCCGACAGGTAGGTGACGAAAGATCGCCTGGATGACCAACTCGATGTTCTTGTCCTTGAGCGCGGAGACTTCGATGACAGAAGCGTAACGAGCTTTGGGCGCGCTTGCACCCGCCTCGGCCGCCGTGACGCCGGCGACACCGCCCTGAGCGTACTCCAGCCACGAGTCGCGGTAGTAGCGATTGGGCAGGTCGAGCTTGTTGATGACAAGAATCTTCGGCTGCACGGCGTGGGCGACGATGCCGTTGACGCGCTCGTCCTCAATGCCGATGGAACGCGTCGGATCGACAACGTGGACGAGGACTTCGATGCCCTCAAGCGCATCGCGGACTTTATGATGAAGGTTTTGCACGAGCCGGCTGGGTTGCGTCTTGAAGATGCCGGGCGTGTCGACGAAAACGATCTGGCCTTCCGGTCGATGGACGATGCCGTGGTACGTATCGCGTGTGGTTTGCGGCTTCGGTGTGACGATGGCTATCTTGGTACCGACGAGCGCGTTGAGCAACGTCGATTTACCCACGTTGGTGCGCCCAACCAGCACGGCAAGGCCGGATTTGAAATTTGGATCTGTTGGCTGTTCCACTGCGCCCATTCTACCACGAAGGGCTTGAAGAGTACGAAGCCTTCGTGATGAATCATGGGTGACGCGCCTATCATAAGGCCCTGAAGACTTTGTCTTTCTTGTTGTGTTCCGGCGAATTTGCTACAGATTGTTGGCGACATGACTTGGAAGGAAAAGCTGGCTGAGAAGCTCCCGCGCACGCTGGCGGATGAAATTGATGTTTACGAGACCCAGCTCGAGCTTCGGAAGCTCGGCAAGATCGACGAGAAACTCTTCGCCGAGACCCGCTTGCGTCGCGGCGCCTACGGCCAACGGTACGATAACGGTCAGCGCTACGACGGCGTCAAGACCCAGCGTCTGCAATTTCCTGCGACCACACTGACCAAAGGCCCGGACACCATGTGGGATGCGCCCGGGATGCAGCGGATTAAGATCCCTTTTGGTGGATTGACGCCGAGTCAGCTCGAAACGCTCGCCGACTGTGCCGAGGAGTATTCGGACAGCATCCTGCACGTGACAACCCGCCAGGATTTCCAGCTTCATTTTGTGCACATCGAGGACACGCCGTCGTTGATGCGTCGGCTTGCGGCCAGCGGCATCACCACGCGCGAAGCCTGCGGCAACTCGGTGCGCAACGTCACCGCCTGTCCCCTTGCCGGCGTGTGCCGCACCGAAGCGTTCGACGTGACACCCTATGCGAAGGCCACCGCGTTTTTCCTGCTCGGGCATCCCGATACGCAGGATTTCGGACGCAAGTTCAAGGTCGCGTTTTCGGGTTGCGAACATGAAGCGTGCGGGCTCGTCAACATGCACGACCTGGGCGCCCTCGCAATGACGCGCGACGGCAAACGCGGTTTCCGTCTTTATATAGGCGGCGGTCTCGGCCCGGTGCCGTATCAGGCCAAGGTATTCGCGGACTTCGTGCCGGAAGAAGAATTATTGCCCACCGCGCAAGCGGTCTCCCGCGTGTTTGCCCGACTCGGTGAGAAACAGAACCGCGCGCGGGCACGCATCAAGTTTCTCGTTGCGAAGCTCGGCGTCGAAGAATTCAAGCGACTCGTTGATGAGGAACGCAAGATTTTGCCACCCGATCCGCGCTGGACGGCGTTCATTCCGGAAGCCCACGGCTTCAAGGAAACGGCGCTCAAGTCGCCGTCGTCGCTGAATGGCCAGGCGAAACCTGAAGGTTACAAGGCCTGGGCCGAGACGAACGTGTACCAGCAACTTCAGCCCGGCTATGCGGTGGTGACAATTTCCCTGCCAATCGGCGACCTCACCTCATCCCAAGCGCGGCATCTGGCCGATTTCGCGCGCAAATATTGCGGCGAGAATATCCGCACGACCGTTGAGCAGAACCTCGTGTTTCGCTGGGTAGCCGAGAAGGATTTGCCCGAGTTGTATCGCGAGTTGAAAACCATCGGTCTCGGCGAATTCGGCGCCGGCACGATTCTCGACGTGGTCGCCTGCCCCGGCACGGACACCTGCAAGCTGGGCATCGCCTCCTCGCGTGGACTCGCGCGCGAATTGCGCAAGCGGCTGGCGGACCAGTATTTCACCATGGACGCCGCCGTAAGAGGGCTGCGCATCAAGCTCAGCGGCTGCTTCAATTCTTGCGGTCAGCACCATCTGGCCGACATTGGTTTCTACGGCAACAGCCGCACATTGGGCAACCGCAAGGTGCCGCACTTCCAGGTGCTCCTTGGCGGCAAGTGGCTCGACAACGCGGGGTCGTACGGCCTAGCCATCGGTTCGGTGCCATCGAGGAACGTGCCCGTCGTGGTCGAGCGGATCACGAAGCGGTTTGTGAAGGAACGCCGGGGCGACGAGAGTTTTCAGGATTTCATCGCGCGCATCGGCAAGGCTGAGAGCCGCAAGATGCTTGAGGATTTAATGGAAGTGCCCGCTTACGAGAAGGACGCCGCGTTCTATTCCGACTGGGGCGACCCGCGCGAGTTCACCATGGGCGACATGGGCATGGGCGAATGCGCGGGTGAAGTCGTGTCCCGCATCGATTTCGACCTGCAAGCCGCCGAGCGCTTGTGCTTCGAGGCGCAGCTCAAGCTGGAAGCGAAGGATTTGGCCGGCGCCGACGCGTTGGCCTACAAATCCATGCTCCAGGCCGCGCAGGGACTGGTCAAGGAACTGTGGTATGACGTTCCGAACGACTCCGAAGTCATCGTGAAAGAGTTCCGCGCCCGGCTCTTCGAACCGAAACTGTTTTGGGACCGATTCGCCGGCGGCAAGTTCGCCCAGGACTTTTTCCGTCGGCATGAGAATCCGCCGTCACGCTATGACCACGACGAGGTTCACCGGCTCATCGAGGAGTCGCAATTGTTCATCGAGGCCGCGCACGCCTGCGCCGACAAATTGCGCGAACAAAAGGCGGCGCAACTGAGCCAGGTTCTCAAGTAACGGAAGCGGATTCGACATGGACCTTTACAAAATCGGCATCAAGCTATTCGTTACCAACCCGCAGGCGGTGCGTCTCCGCGATTTTATCCCGGTGTTTCACGGTTGGATTCAGCAGCAGAAGATCGCGGGCCATCAGTTGATCGACGTGCATGACTACTCGCACGTCCACAACGGCCCCGGCATACTGCTCGTCGCGCATGAAGGCAACTTCAGCATGGATCAGGAAGGCGGACGCCTTGGCCTTTTCTACTATCGCAAACGACCGCTTGAGGGCGGCTTCGAAGCGAACCTGAAGAGCGTCACGCAGACAGCCCTTCAAGCCTGCACGCTTTTGGAATCCGAGCCCAAACTGGACGGCCTTAAATTCAACACCAAAGAAATTCTTGTTCTGACCAATGACCGCCTTCTCGCGCCAAACGATGCGGGAGCACGCACAAAACTTGAGCCGGTCATCGCTCGTACGCTGGGCAAAACCGCACTCGCACCCCAATCTGCTGACCCGCGCGAACGGCTGGCTTTCATGGTCACTCGCAGCTAAAATAGCGGCGTGACCATTCTCGCGGCACACCGGCAGCATTCGCGTCGTTTTGAAGAGTTCAAGTACGTCTATCCCGTACTCTCGCGGCGTTCGCATGGCATTTCCATCGGCCTGAATATCAATCCTGACAAGGCGTGCAACTTTGATTGCATCTATTGCCAGGTTGATCGCACCACCGAGTCGGCGGTGAAGAAATTTGACCTGTCCGTGGCGGAACAGGAGCTGCGTGAGATGCTCGAAATGGTGCGCTCCGGCGAGATCGCGCAACATCCGCCATTCAACTCGGTCCCCCGCGAACTTATCCGTTTGAATGACATCGCCTTGAGCGGCGATGCCGAGCCGACCACGCTGCCGAACTTCTCCGAAACGATCCAGACAATCGCGCGCATCAAACCACCCGACGCGAAGATTGTTCTCATCACCGATGCGGGCGGTTTGGATCGCGCCGATGTGAAGCGCGGCCTCGAAATCATGGATGCCAACAACGGCGAAGTTTGGGCGAAACTCGATGCCGGTACGGAAGATTACTTCAAGTTGATCAATCGCACGAAGATCCCTTTCGTGCGCATCCTGAAGAATATTTCCGAAGCCGCGAAGGCTCGCCGAATCGTCATCCAGAGCCTGTTCCTGAAGATTCGTGGTGTCGGCCCGAGCGAGGCCGAGATCACCGCCTTTTGCCAGCGCCTCCGCGAAATCGGCAACATCAAGCTGGTTCAGGTCTACACGGTTGCCCGCAAAGCGATGACCATTGTGGATGGCGTTCCCGCCTGGCAATTCGTCACTGCTCTCTCGAATGCGGAAGTGGATGCGATCACGGAGCGAGTGCGTGTGGAGGCGGGCGTCAACGCCGAGAGTTTCTATGGACAGTGAATGATGGCGTGTCGCACAGCCAGTGCTGCGCTCTACAATCGTTAATTAATAATTCTACTGGACATGGTGTGCTGAAATAGGTATAGTCGGCACAGTTCTTTGACAAGGGGACCTCCTTTTTGAGGGTGCTATGAAGGCCAAGGGATGGGGTGTCTGTCGGGATTGTTGCGGTGATTGCCGGCAAGGGGGCCCCTATACGTTTCTGCGAAACGAACCCATTTAATTTTCGAGGAATTTTCGATGTATCGACTTTATCCGCAGAATGTTATGCTGTTTGCAGCAGCGTTTGCAAATGGGTTCGTTCAGGAAAAACGAACCCATTTTTGGGGAGTTTTTGGTGGGTTCGGTTGCCGCGAACACCACATCGCGGCGTCTCGTCCGACTCGGCTTCAGCGAAAAGTGGGTTCGTTTTAGGAGAAAGATTGCTGCGCAAAGCTGCTGCCGCCGCCAAAGCATTTGCGTCATTTACGAGGGCTAGTCGAATTAGGACGCGACCCCGCACCTCGCGGTCACACCCAATCGGTAGAATTGGTGGAACTGATACAACGCTTGCTCGCGAGTGTAGTACGGTTTTTTTCAGTTGCGCCTTGAGGGAATTTCCGTCTAAATCGTGCAGGCGCATAGGTGGCGGGGAAACCCTTTGGTGAGGAAAGTCTCATGAGTCATTACGGTCTGGAAAATCACGGTATTGTGGGCACGGGCAAGGTGCATTGGAACCTGTCGGTGGCGCCGTTGGTCGAGGAGGCGATCCGCCGCGGTGAAGGCCGGCTGACCAGCAGCGGCGCGTTGAATGCCTTGACGGGCAAGCGCACAGGACGGTCGCCGCGCGACAAGTGGACCGTGGAGGAGTCGTCGAGCCGCGACGAGATTTGGTGGGGCAAGGTCAACCAACCCATTTCCGAGGAGAACTACCTCGGCCTGCAACAGGAAGTGTTCGCCTATCTGCAGGGCCGTGAATTGTTCGTGATGGACGGATTCGCAGGCGCCGATCCGCGCTATTCGATGCCGATCCGCATTGTGACCGAGTTTGCGTGGCACAATCTTTTCGTGAAACAGCTTTTCCGGCGCGCGACTCCCGAGCAACTCCAGTCGCATGTCCCAGAATGGACAGTCATCAACGCCTGCCGGTTCGCCGCCGATGCGAAGAAGCACCGGCTCAACAGTGAGACGTTTATCGTCGCGGACTTTTCGCGCAAGGTCGTGCTCATCGGCGGGACGCAATATGCCGGCGAGATGAAGAAAAGCATTTTCTCCGTGCTCAACTACGTGCTCCCCCAGAAAGGCGTGTTCCCGATGCACTGCTCGGCCAACGTCGGCAAGGCTGGCGACGTGGCGATCTTCTTCGGATTGAGCGGCACGGGCAAGACCACGTTGTCGGCCGATCCGGACCGCGAGTTGATCGGCGACGACGAACACGGCTGGAGCGATCACGGCGTATTCAATTTCGAAGGCGGTTGCTACGCCAAGTGCATCAATCTCACAAAAGAACGGGAGCCCCTCATTTGGGACGCGATCCGGTTCGGATCGGTGATTGAGAATGTGGTGGTTGATCCGGCGTCGGGCGAACCCAATTACATGGATGACTCGCTCACCGAGAACACGCGCTGCGCGTATCCGCTGGATTACATCGCCAACGCCGTGCCCAGTGGCATGGGCGGACATCCGAAAGCGATCGTCTTCCTCGCCTGCGACGCGTTCGGTGTGATGCCGCCCGTGGCGCGGCTCAACCCCTCGCAAGCCATGTACCATTTCATGGCCGGCTATACCGCGGCGCTCGCGGGTACAGAATCCAACATGGGCAAGGATCCGACGCCGACCTTCTCGACGTGCTTCGGGGCGCCGTTCCTGCCGTTGCCGCCACAGGTATACGCCCAACTGCTCGCGGAGAAGATGCGCAAGCACAATGTCCACTGTTATCTGCTCAACACCGGCTGGGTTGGCAACGCCTTCGGCCAGGGCCCGCGCATCCCGCTCAAGATCAATCGGGAAAACGTGACACACATCATCGACGGCGCGCTGGACAAGGCCCAGTTCCAGAAGGACCCGACGTTCGGTTTCGAAGTGCCGAAAGCCCTGGCAGGTGTTCCCGCGGAATTGCTGGCGCCACGGTACGGCGCGAAGGACGCGGCCGACTACGACCGCCGCGCGAAGGACCTGGCGGGCAAATTCGTGAAGAACTTCGAGCAGTTTCAAGGCGTGTCCGCAGAAATCGTGGCGGCCGGGCCTAAGGTGTAGGACATTGCAGGTCGCTTTCCCGAGGCGGCTTCGGCCCACGACGCTTGCGCCGACTCGTTCCTTTGGTTATGCTTCGCTTCCATGCCGAAAACCACCGAGAGCGCTGAGGATTATCTGGAGCGCATCTACGAGCTGACCGAGGACAAGGGACGCGCCCGCATGGTGGACATTGCGCGTTCCCTGCGTATCCGTCAGGCTTCGGTGACGCAGATGGTCCAGAAGCTCGGCGAACACGGTTTCGTTCGTTATGAGAAATATCGCGGCCTCGTGCTGACCTCGAAGGGCAAAGGTGTCGCGCGCGCCGTGCGCCGGCGGCATCGGGTGCTGGAGGAATTTTTTGAACTGCTCGGCGTGGATCGCCACACGGCGCAACTCGATTTGGAGGGGATTGAGCACCACCTCAGCCCCGCCAGTGTCGAAAGGATCGAGGAACTCGTGCTGTTCCTAAAGAAGAACATCGGCATTTTGGCGAAATTGAACTCCGGTCGTCACGAAAGGGAGTCATGAAGCGACAGTTTGCAGTACTGGCGGTCGCGATGCTGGCGGTTGCCGGCGGGTCGCTGGCCGCAGAGATCGTCGATGGTGTTGCGGCCATCGTCAACGACAAGGTCATCACCTACAGCGAGGTCCGTGGTTTCGTCCAGCCCGTTGCGCAGCAACTCCGCCGCAACTTCTCCGGCCAGGACCTGGTCGATCAAGTCCGCAAAGCGGAAATGGACGCTCTCAACCAGCTCATTGAGCGCGCGCTTATCATCCAGGAATTCAAAGAGAAGGGCTACAAGATCCCGGAGACCGTCATTGAGCAACAGATCAACGACATTATCTCGAGCGACTACGGCGGCAACCGCGCGGCGTTTGTGAAAACGCTCGAAGCCGAGAACCTCACCTTGTCGCAGTACCGCGACCAGGTGCGCGAACGCGTGATCATCCAGGCCATGCGCGGCCACAAAACGCAGCAGACCGTCGTGGTCTCGCCCCACAAAATGGAGAAGTATTACAGCGAGAATCTCGACCAGTACAAAGTCGGCGAACAGATCAAGCTGCGCATGATCTTCATCAAACGCGGCGAACCCGTCCCTCCCGCGAGCCTTGCGGAACAGGCTCCGTCGGCCTCGACAAACCAACTGTCACAGACCAACTCGGAAACGACCGTCACCAACACGACCGTGAAAGTCACCGCCGCCACTTCGACGACAACGGTTTTGCAAGCGACGACGGCGGTGACAAACGCCGCCGATACCGTGACAACGAATGCAACAGCGACCGCTTCCATCAGCGAGACGAACACCCCGGCGATCGCCCGGGAACCAGCCGCCCCTGCCCCGCCGCCAATCGATCTACAGCGCAAGCTCGCGGAAGAAATCCTGACGAAACTGGATGCCGGCGACAGCTTCGAAAGCATGGCCCGTGTCTACTCCGAAGGCAAGGAAGCGAAAGAGGGCGGCGATTGGGGCTGGATCGGCAAGGACGTCCTTCGCAAGGAACTCAACGAAATCGCCTTCTCGCTGAAAGCCGGCCAGCACAGCCGCATCATCGAGACGGCGGAAGGCTACTACATTCTCCACGTCGAAGACGTGAAGGCGGCGCACACGGTCGCGCTGGCCGAGGTGCGCGACGATATCGAGAAGATTCTCCTCCAACAGCAACGGGCCAAAATGCAGGAGGACTGGGTCAAGGACCTCCGCGCCAAAGCCTACATCCACCTCTTCTAAGCAAATGCCAAACCATCCGCGCATTGGGATCACGCTGGGCGACCCTGCGGGCATCGGGCCGGAGGTCGTGGCCAAGGCGCTGAAATCGGGCCGGCTCAACCGCCATTTCGACTACGAGGTCATCGGCGACCCCCGTGCGAAACGCCACGCCGATGCTGCGGACTGGGTTGTCAAAGGCGCAAAACGCTGCCTCGGCGGTGATCTCGCCGCACTCGCCACCGCGCCGATCACCAAGGACCTCTTGCATCGCGCCGGCTATCCGTTCACCGGCCAGACGGAACTGCTGGCTCACCTTTCGCACACCAGGCGATTCGCCATGATGCTCGCGGGCGGACCGTTGCGCGTGGCGCTGGTGACGACGCATGCGCCGTTACGCGATGTCGCGAAGCTCATTACCGGGCGCAAGATCGTGGAAGTGATCGAATTATCGAATCAAATCTGCCGTCGGTTCGGCATCCGACGTCCGCGTATCGCCGTCGCGGGACTCAACCCCCACGCCGGCGAAGGCGGTCTGCTGGGTGACGAGGAACGGCGCATCATCGGGCCGGCAGTGAAACGCGCCGCGCGTTCCGGCATCGACGTCAGCGGACCGTACTCGGCCGACACGCTGTTTTATCGCGCCGCACACGGAGAGTTCGACGCCGTGGTGGCCATGTACCACGATCAGGGGCTCGCGCCATTCAAGTTGATCGCCTTCGACAATGGCGTGAATCTCACACTGGGCTTGCCGTTCATCCGCACGTCGCCCGACCACGGCACCGCTCCCGACATCGCCGGCAAGGGCATCGCCCGTCCCGATGGCATGATCGCCGCGATCAACATGGCGGCGCAGTTGGCGACCACAAAATGACGCTCACGCAAGTCCGTCAACTCCTCGCCGAATTTGACATCCGGCCAAGCAAGGCGCTCGGGCAGAACTTTCTTATCGACGGCAACATCCTGCGGATTCTTATCGAACAAGCGGATCTTCGCGGTGATGAAACCGTGCTGGAAATTGGCCCGGGATTGGGGGCGCTGACCCTCGAATTGGTGGCGCGCGCCAAACGGGTTGTCGCCATCGAAAGAGACAAGCGGCTCTGCCAGTATCTGCGCGATCACGTGGACGGGGTGGAATTGATCGAAGGCGACGCTGTGAAGATTCTGGAGCAACCTGACTTCCGCATCGCCGCCCCCTACAAGGTCGTGTCGAATCTGCCTTACAGCATCTCCACGCCGATCCTCGAACGGCTGGTCGAACGCAAGGACCAGCCGCGCGCGATGGTTCTCACGCTGCAGCGTGAAGTCGCGAACCGACTCGCCGCAACGCCGCGACACAAGGACTACGGCGCGCTGACGGTGTTCACGCAGCTCTGGTATCACGTCACGATCGCGCACCTCATCTCGCCGGGATGCTTCTACCCTGCCCCGCATGTGGACAGTGCCATCGTGGTCCTGGAGCGACGCGATCCACGCGTGAAACTCTTGGCCGGCGCGCCGTTTCACGATTTGGTGCGCGCGGGTTTTGGTCAGCGCCGCAAGATGCTGCGCAAATTGCTGGCTAAGTTTGGCGACGTGGATGCGGCATTTGCCGCCGCTTCCGTGGCCGCCACCGCGCGCGCCGAGGAATTGGCCATCGACCAGTGGATTGTGCTCGCGAACTCACTGCACCCGAGAACGTGACGAGCGCGAGTTCAGTCTTCGACGCTTGCGTGCGGAACCGGCGTGGGCGTGATGGACTGTGAGCGCGGCGGAAGCTTGAGCTTGTTCTTGGCCGCCTTGCCCTCTTTGGTTTTCGACCACCGCTTCGCGACGTATTCGAGAATCTTGCGGCCAAACTTCTGCTCTTCACCCGTGCCTTCGCTGAAGTGGAACCCGATGTAAGAGAGGTCGGCCGCTTCCAGCGCCTTCTCCTTCTTCAATCGGTCAAACAGCTTGAAGCCCTTGTCCGGCAGCAGCGCCTGAAATCCCCGCAGCGCCTGGTCTTCCGCCCGCAGATGCGGCGTCAGGTCCTTCGCGGACTGTTTAACGTTGCAGACGCTGAGTTCGAAGCGCAATTCCGCGTCGGACGCCTCGGAACGCAACACCTGCTTCAGGCAATCCACGGCCTTGGCCCACTTCCGGGCCTTCTTGTATTTCAAGCCGACCTCGCGATAGACGTTGTCAGCCAGTTTCGGGTCGATGTTGCGAAGGAAATAGAGCAACGTCTCATAACGTTGATCGCCGTCCTGGATGGCGCGCTCAGCCAGAGCGACGAATTTCTTCAGCGTCTTCCGGTCCACCGCCGGGCTATGCGGCTTGAGGATCTTGGCCAGCCGCCAGGCGGGTTCTGATTTGCGTTCACGAGCCAGTGCGGCGAGCAATAGTTTGGTCGCGCTCTTGTGCCGGGCCAGCGCGCCCGCCGCGATTTCGCTGACTTGTGTGTCCGGGTGGGCGAGCAGCGTCATCATCAGCCGATTGCTGGCGGCATTGTCATTCGACGCGAGCTTGCGCGTGGCAAACGCGCGAACACTCGGGTGTTTGCTCTTGAGCAACTTGCGCCACTGGGCGTCGTATGTCTTGCCGAGCGGCAGCTTCTCGATGATGTCCAACGCGTTCTGGACAATGTTCTGGTAATCCGGTTCCGCAAGATACTTGAGCATCTGGCTGCTGATCTGGTTGACGGCGGCACCCGTGTACTGCAAGCCCTTGAGACCGATGAGCGCATTGCGGCGGATGTAACCGAGATTCCTCGACGTGGTATATTTCAACAAGATCTTCCGGGCATCCGGTGCGCCGATATAGCCGATCAGCAAGAGACAGGAAGTCAGCACTCGGTCGTTCTTCTTCGCGCGCGCTGAGGTCATGAACGTGGCGACTTGCTTGTGCAGGGCCACCTGGTTCTTCGGCGTCGCATCAACAATATGCCGGCGAACAGCCTGGCAGGCCTCCTTGACCAGCTCGAAATCGGGATCGAACAACGCATCGAGAATGAGTTGCATCGCGTCGCGGTTGTGAATGCGGGCCAGAATATCGACGAGAACCCGCTTCTGCTGCGGGTTGGCCTTGGCAAATTGATCGCGGAGACTGGCGACGTTCTCGCCGCCCGTGCGCGCGATGATGGCGGCGGCCCGCAGCTTGGTTTCTGTCTCCGGCGCCTCCAGCAACGGCAACACATACGGGACTACCGCGCGCGAATCGAGCGCCTCAAACGCTTCCAGCACGTAGCGCGTCAGCAGTTGGTTCGCGTCCTTCAAGCTCGCGCCCAGCGCCTTAATGACCACGTCCTGCTTCGGTCGCAGTTCGGCAATAACCATTGCCGCCGCGCAACGCCGCATTCCGTCCGGGCTTTGCAGCATGTTGCAAATGGTCTGGAGGGTTTTGTCCATATCGGGCCGATACGCTAACAGAACGACCGCGTACTTGCAATGCAGGCGCGTTTCTTATAACCTCCCTTTAATGGCATGGCATTTGGAATGCATAAGTGGTTGCAGGATAGCATTTTGCGAGGCTGCTAACTCATGAAATCCAGCCCTTTCGAGCGTCTTCAGCGAATTTATTCGCAACCTTTTTTCGACCTTATCCAGCAAGGCCGGGCTGTTTATTTGAAGAATTGGCCGAATAACGAAGTTCAACTTTGCACCCTCCTGAGCATCAAGACCGGCGGCTGCAGCGAAGATTGCGCTTATTGTTCGCAGAGCGCGCGTTATGAAACCGGGTTGGAGACCGAGCGGCTCTTGTCCACCGCCGAGGTGCTGGAAGTCGCCCGCCGCGCGAAGTCCAACGGCTCGACCCGCTTCTGCATGGGCGCCGCGTGGAAGGGTGTCCGTGAAGGAACCCAGGCTTTCGACTCCGTCCTCGAAACCGTGCGCGAGGTCAGCAAGTTGGGAATGGAAGTTTGTGTCACGCTCGGCCAACTCACCGACGTTGCCGCGCGACAATTGAAAGATGCGGGCGTCACCGCCTACAACCACAACCTCGACACCAGCCCCGAGTTCTATCCGCAGATCGTGACCACCCACACCTTCCAGGATCGCCTCGACACCATTCGCGCCGTGCAGAACGCCGGCATGTCCGTTTGCTGCGGCGGAATCATCGGCATGGGCGAGACCGTCACCGACCGCCTCCGTATGCTGGAAGTGCTGGTGAATTTCGATCCGCCGCCCGAAAGCGTCCCCATCAACTGCCTGATGACCATGCCCGGCACGCCGTTGGAAGACCAACCGCCCGTCGATGTCTTCGAGCTGGTGCGCTTGATCGCGACGACGCGCATCGTGTTGCCGCGCGCGAAGGTGCGCTTGTCCGCCGGACGCTCCCGCCTGTCGCGCGAAGCCCAGGCCCTCTGCTTCTTCGCCGGCGCCAACTCCATCTTCTACGGCAACAAACTCCTCACCGCCCAAAACCCCGAGACCGACGCCGATCACAACCTGCTGCAAGACTTGGGACTCGTACCGCAACCTCCGTTCTCCGACCTCGCCGCGCCCGTTACCGAAAAGGTAGCAATCAGTACGTAGGCCTCTTGGATGCAGGTCAATTCTCGCCAAACGAACCCGAATTGTTTTTTCAGTGTCATCAACGCAATCCGCTCGTAGGACGATTGTTACATCAAAAAAAACGTTGGGACAATTCGGGTTCGTTTCGCAGAAACACATGTTTTTTGGAGCTTTCTCCCCATTCGCCGAAGACCTTGACCGACCCGTTCGCCACCGCATCTGTGCATAAGTCACACGGTTATCCTATGCCGATACCGAGAAACCCGTGAGTGCACTTCGGAAGCTTTGGAAGGTTTGGAAGCTTTCCTACCGGGGGCGCGTAAACATTGATGTCATAGAGGTAAAATTGTGGAAAAACTGTGAAAAGTCGTTTTGGATCAACTCTGCGGAACGTGGGACTACTACCTGCAGGCTGGCATCGGCCATCTGAGTCGCGTACCCCGGCACACTGAGAAGGACGTTGGGCTAAACTCCAAGAGCGCTTTGAAGCTATTCTCGATGAGTGTCGTCCAGTTGAATGCGCTCAAATGCAGACATGAACTTGCCTTTTTGGCTGCAAATCGGGCCGAAAGATTTCTCCATTGACGCGCCGGAAGGCCAGCGTATGCTCGCGTCGTTCACGATAAAGGCGCCAGAAATAGCCAGCGCAGCTGGGGGCCTCAACCAAGCGCAAAACTCGCCCGTCACGCGCTTTCGCAAGCCAGTCGAGTACATTGCAGCTCGGCAACATCAGCATCCCCCGAAGTATCAGACTGCCGATGGCTGGGCGGCTTTATTTGGCGGAGCACTCGACTTTTCTCCGCCGATAATGCAAACCCGGGTGGCGCGCGGGTTGATCGCCAGCGGAGAAATCGGTGAGCTTACACCGGTGGCTTGCGTCACTGAAATTGGACGCGGCTACGCGATCGAAATGTACAGCGGATTGATGCGCCTGGTGTACAGTGCGGCCCGAGCGCTAACTGGCACCGACAGTGGCCAGTTCCGTGGTGGCGAGCTAACGCCTGCGCTCTCAGCGCCAGAAGCGGCGGCAAAGGTCGCCGAGTTGTTCACGAACTACAAGGAACAGAAGATCGCGACGGCGCAAGCGTTTCCGGTGACCCAAGATCAGCAGGGCTGGGCAAACATCATTGCCGTACATGCCGAAACCTTTTTCCTAATGCACGAACTCGCTCATATCTACAATGAACATTCGTTCAGGCTTTGGCGAATTTTGGGGAAGAAGCTCGATGTTCTTGAATTAGAGATTCAGGCTGACTCGACTGCCAGTCGATGGTTGATCGACTATCTTCTGAACCCCAAGCCAGGCAGTGCGCAGCGGCAGATGTTTTACGCAGGCGCTGAGTTCGGATTGCGGGTTCGGATGGCGATGGAAACAGTGGGGATGCGCTTTGAAAAGACCCACCCTACAGCCGGCGATCGCATCGCGGCCCTCCGTGCTAAACTTCGTGCGACCGCCGGCTCGCGAACGTTTTACGCAATAGCCAACACATCGCTCGCGTTCGACCAACTGTGGCGAGCAATCGAGCAAATGCTACTTCGTCGACCACCCGTATTCGAACTCACGCTGGACGACGTCTTGTCTTCGATGCGAACCCTAGTGGCCGAATTGCTCAGGGGCGGCGATATTAACGATGTGATCGCCATAAGGCAGGTTGCGGGCCAGCAGGGACAGACGCAAGTCGTGTTGGCTCCAAAGGAGCCGCGAAAGATCGCGATGATGAATTCCGCGCGTGACTATATGTCCCGCGTTAGGCAAGACATTCGGAAATCCGCGCGTGAACACGCCTCCGATGTCTACGAACCCGGAACCATTGAATTCAGTATGTTGCTAGCGCTACTCAACTCTGTACAACCATAAAGGAGACCGCCTATGAGTCGTTCCATCGTCACTGCTCCAAGTAGGCCTGTAGTCAGGGGGGCACTCTCCGAACTCGTTCAGGTATCGCCACCACAGGGCGGGGTTCCCGCACAACAACAAGAAACGCCGGATCGGTACCGGGACAAGCTGTTCAAATACATCCCAGCCGAAGCTGTGACGCTTTATCTCGGCCTCAGTACGGTGGTCGCCGCGACACAGAATGCCCCGCATTTCTTGTACTGGGTCATTTTTGCTGCAGGCCTAATTGGTACACCGGTCTATTTACGGTTCGCACAAAATGTCACGAAGCGGGTACAATTGATAGTTTCAACGCTTTCTTTTGCCGTGTGGGTGTTTGCTCTTGGGGGACCCTTTGCGGACATCGACGGATACAAACCGGTCTATGGTGCGGTGTTACTGCCGATCTTCACGTTCTTCGTCGCCTGCATATCACCAGGCAGCGCAATCCCATCTGGTCAGCAGGCTCCCAGTAATGGCCGCACCTGAAAATCGCAGCGAAGGTGCGAGAAAACATGAAACGCAATTGATGTCGTGAGGATGGGCAATGAAGGCATTGTAAGGTGTGTTGATACAATGGAGGTGAAATGATGAAGGCAAAGTATAGGACAAAATCGGGGAAGCATGATCCTAAAAAGTCAATGTTGAACTTCCTAACCGGGGCTGGGCCGACCATGACGGATCTGGCAGCCAAGGGGGCTGCAAATTGGCATACGTTGACAGCCCCAGAGGATGAGGGCGGCATGGGGTATAATGTTACTTATGATACTGCGATCCAGGATGTGTTTTCCGCACAGCAGGATCTGGAGCAATTCTCCCAGGAAATAGGCGATCCAAAGTTTTTTGGGGTCACTCTTACAATTCAAGAGATTACAGACGCAAAAACCTTCGGGAAGCTGGTCCAGATCATCACACTTAAACAACTGGGGCTGAGCACATGAAACGCAGCGTCCTTGCGCTGCTGTTCTTTGGCTCGCTCACGAGCCTATTGGGAGCCACTAATGAGGTTAAGCTCATCAACTACACCTCGCTGGACGTAAATGGCCATCGGATTGTAAAACCCGAAGATCACATCCGGTACGTTTACGACCTAATGATTAGGAAGAATGTAAGTGGTGTGAGTTGGGAAGACCTGACCGACCATGGGCGCGCCCCGTTTATAATCCAAAGTGGCGAACTGATGGCAGGAAGAACACCTCCTTTGGATCCTCAGAAAACCTATACTTATGATTTCCTGAAGCCGATTTGGGAGCCAGAAACGGAAACGAATCGTTTTATCGAAACTGTCAAGAAAACCGCAGGTCATTTTCATGTGCTTGCCGAATGGCAGGATTTCGTCATCGATGACCCTGGGGACCCGAGTCGATTCGTTCCGGTTCCGTCACTTAACAGTGCTGACTATGCGAAGGTCTCGTTTACCAGAGATCAGGTCAAAGATAAGAGTTACTGGAACATCAATGGCTCCCTGTTTGGATTGTTTACAAACGTATTCGACACGAAATCCTACCAGACAGAGTTTGTGCCCAGCATTTCCGTCAACAAGGTGCAAGCGGTGCAGACAAATAATTCAGTGGACTCCCTTGTATTCCGGACGTCCTTGTCGACGGAGCTGAATCTCTACCAGTCCGTGCGATACGGCTGGTTCTACTCCACGGATACGAACTTTAAGTCTGGGCAAACAGGTGGCGAACTAGAGTGGGAGCCGCGTGTTAACTCAATCGCTCTTGGGCGGCGGCAGCCTCTGTTTCCCGACGCGCGCAACGCCTTAGATGTGCGTTGGCGAATCTTCGCGCATGCGGAAGGAGGAGATATCTTCGACCGCGGCGGGAATCCAACAATCAAGGGTCCGAATACATTTGTGCGAATCGGGCCCTTTACTCAACTCGAACTATTCCCTTTGCCTCAAACGTTTGATTGGCGGCTCATCGAAACCACCTCGTTTCGTGACTATGAAGCTGTTAACTCCGGCACCAGAAGCACGCGCTTGTTTATCACGCAACTGGGATATGTGATCGGCACTAGCCGCAATGTGCAACTGGGCATCGACTACAAAGAAGGCCGACAACAGTTTACAGAACAGTATCAAAGACAGTGCGACGTGTCTTTGGGGCTTAAGTTTTAAGATATTGGCCGAGACGAAGAGAGAGCAACGTGATTGACCGCGGCATCGTAGTGTGCGCACGGTCGCGTTGGCCTCGGTCGCATAAAACCGGTAGCTGTTGAGTTCCGGAAACAAGACCGCCACGGCGAACCCATGCGCTTGTTTCCATCAACGTACGGATGATTGTTCACCAGACCGAACCCGTAACTCGCCGCGAGCTCGAAGATAGTCAGTTTACCATACTTCATACCTCGCGCCGCTGAAAACTCAGCGTTGCTACCGGCCGCCCAAATTGTTACACTACGCTCGTTCGTTCAGGCGTCAGCGGTCGGAGTGCGGGCCATGACTCTCGAGGAACTCAGACTTCTACGGGTGGTGCAGGGCGTTCTGGTGCGCAACTACGTTGACACCCAGAAGCTCGACGTGGAAGTAATCGGCTCTTCCGTCTATGTCGAAGGTGATTTCCAGGTCTTCGATTACCACCCCGGCAAGAAAAAGGACGAGAACGTCGAGAAAGACCTGGGCCTGCAACGAACCCTCCTCCACATCGAACAACAGATCCGTGGCCTGGGCGAGGTCTCGTTCTTGCAGATGAAACTGAAGAATTGGGAGCGCCGCGGCCAGCAGTGGGTGGCCAAGCACGAAAGTTTTGGCTGATTCAGGGTGCTGCGTTCCCGCCGCCGCTGACGGCTGCGCGGAATCCCTCGGTCGCGAACCAGTCCGCCGGCAGTTGCGTGTCGTAATTTCCTTCGTACACTTCCAGGCGTGATTTCTGTTGGTTCGGCAACGATTGTCCCGGCGGCAAAATCGCCGCCTCCAGGCCGCGCGGGATCCACACTTCGCCGATCTTCTTGAAGCTCGTGACCGCGAAACGCCTTACCAAATTCCAGTTCTTATCAAACGCTTCCGCCCGCAGCAACGCATAGTACTCCTTGTCGATCCAGATCTTGACGCGCGCATACGGTTCGCCTTCCGCCGAGACTTCAATCGCATAACAATCCCGGGCGCGCACCCGGTCGTCAGCGTCGAGCAGCTTCGGATTGGGCCACCGTAAAAACGGCAACCCCAGGTCGTAATAGCTGAACTCCGACCCGAGCAGCTTCTCCGTTCGTCGTGCGCCGACCAGTTCGCCGACGCCACGCAGGAAAAAATGTGGGTCACCATTCACGGGCTGTACGACCAGCGCCTGCGTTTGCGCCGCCCGATAGACGGTCCGCGTCTCCGTCGCCGTGTTCTTCACGAGGATCTCCACCATCACAGGATCTTCGCTCCCCACAAACAAGCGCGACTTCAAGGAAAAATCCTTCACCGGTCGATTCGCCAGCACCCGCTCCAGGATCACCCGCGCGTCCTGGTTGGTCGACGCGGGATCGGCGTATGCAGGCAGGCAAAGCAAAGAGGCCAGGGCGAGGATTGGGTAAATTCTCATTCCAGCCCCCGGTTGTAGCGGAAAACGCTTGCGGGGACAAGCGTGCATCGTTAGCCTTGACAGCGTGAAGCCTCTTGATGGTATCCGGGTCGTCGATCTTTCGCGCATTTTGGCGGGGCCCTATTGCTCGATGCTGTTGAGCGATTTCGGCGCGGAGATCATCAAGATTGAAAACCCCGACAAGGGCGACGACACGCGGGCCTATGGACCGCCGTTCCTCGAGGGCGAGAGTGTGTACTTCCTCAGCATCAATCGCGGCAAGAAATCGCTCACGCTCAACCTCAAGACGCCCGCCGCCCGCGAAATCCTGACAAAACTCATCCAGCAGTCGGATGTGTTGTTGGAGAATTTCCGCCGCGGCTATCTGGCAAGCATCGGGTTCGGCTACGACGAGGTCGTGAAACTGAATCCCAAAATCATCTACGCCTCGGTCACGGGCTATGGCCACACCGGTCCCTGGGCGGATCGACCCGGCTACGATCTCGCCATCCAGGGACAAAGCGGCATCATGAGCCTCACAGGTGACCCGAACGGCTCGCCATACAAAACCGGCACGTCGCTGGCCGACATTACCGCCGGTATCTACGCCACTCTCGGCATCCTCCTCGCGTTGCAGGCCCGCCAGCGCACGGGTCACGGACAAAAGGTCGATGTGTCGTTGCTCGATGGACAAATCTCGTTCCTCACCTATCAAGCCGGTATTTATTTCGGCACTGGCAAATCGCCAACGCGTAAAGGAAACCAGCACCCGACCATTGTGCCGTACGAGACCTTCAAGGCGAGCGACCGCTGGTTCAATCTCGCCGCCGGTAACGACCGCCTCTGGCAGCAATTCTGTGATGTGATCGGACGGCCGGATTTGAAGACATACGAGAAATTCGCCACGAATCCGAAGCGTGTTCAGAACCATGATGAGCTGCACCCGGTGTTGGAAAAGATTTTCGCTGGGAAAACCGCCGACGAATGGCTCGCCTTGCTTGAAAAAGGCGGCATTCCGTGTGGCCCCATCTACTCCGTCTCCGAAGTGCTCGAGCACCCGCAGGTGCGCGCCCGCGACATGGTTATCGAACGCCCCCATCCAAAACTCAAGTCAGTGAAAATGACCGGCGTGCCCGTGAAGTTGTCCGGAACGCCGGGCGAAGCGGGAGACGCCCCGCCGCTGCTCGGTCAGCACACGCAGGAAGTGCTACGCGATCTCGGCTACAAGGACGATGACATCGCCAAATTAAAAAAGGCGGGCGCAATATGATTCGGGGCATCGACCACGTCGGCATCGCAGTAAAGAGTATCAACGAGGCCAAAAAGTTCTGGGTCGATACTCTCGGCCTGAAACTCTCGCACATCGAGGAGGTGCCCGAACAAAAGGCGCGTGTGGCGGTGTTGAAGGTGGGCGAAACCACCATTGAGTTGGTCGAACCCACCTCGGCCGACAGCCCCATCCAGCGTTTCATCGAAAAACGCGGCGAAGGTCTGCATCACCTGACTCTCCAAACCGACCATCTCGCCGAACGGCTCAAATCGTTGAAAGACGCGAACGTGGCCCTGATTGATGAAAAACCACGCCTCGGCGCCAGCGGCGCCAAGATCGCTTTCCTCCACCCCAAGTCCGCCCACGGCGTGCTCGTGGAATTGTGTGAGCCTCATGAGTGAGCGACGCGAAGAGTCCGGCAAATTCCCCTTCACGCGCGGGATTCACGCGACGATGTATCGCGGAAGACTTTGGACGATGCGCCAGTACGCCGGCTTCGGCACGGCGAAGGAAACCAACAAGCGCTACCAGTATCTGCTCGCTCAGGGCCAGACCGGCCTATCGATGGCGTTCGATTTGCCGACACAAATCGGCTACGACAGCGACGACACGATGGCGCTGGGTGAAGTCGGCCGCGTCGGCGTCGCGATCTCGTCGCTGGCGGACATGGAGCAGGTTTTCACCGGCATCCCGCTCGACAAGGTCAGCACGTCGATGACGATCAACGCGACCGCNNTACATCGCGCGCGGCACGTACATCTTTCCGCCCAAACCTTCCCTGCGCCTCATCGCTGACATCGTGGAATTTTGCGCGAAGGAAGTCCCGGGCTGGAACACGATCAGCGTCGGCGGCTATCACATGCGAGAGGCCGGCTGCACCGCCGCCCAGGAAATCGCCTTCACCCTCGCCGACGGCATCACCTACGTACAAACCTGTGTCGAGCGCGGCCTCGACGTCGACAACTTCGCGCCCCGCATCGCGTTCTTCTTCAACTGCCACAGCAATTTCTTCGAGGAGATCGCGAAGTTCCGCGCGGCCCGCCGGCTCTGGGCGCACATCATGCGCGACCGCTTCGGCGCGAAGAACGAACGCTCGATGATGCTGCGTTTCCACACGCAGACCGCCGGCTCAACGCTCACCGCGCAACAACCCGACAACAACGTCATCCGCACGACGCTCGAAGCGCTCGCCGCCGTGCTCGGCGGCACCCAAAGCCTCCACACGAACGCCAAAGACGAAGCGATTGCCCTGCCGACCGAAGAATCCGCGTTGCTCGCGTTGCGCACCCAACAGATCATCGCCTACGAGTCGGGCGTGACCGCCGAACCCGATCCGCTCGGTGGCAGTCCTTACATCGAATCGCTCACTGATCAACTCGCCCAACAGGCCCGCGAATACCTGAACAAGATCGACAACATGGGTGGGATGCTCAAGGCCATCGAAAGCGGTTACGTGTACAAGGAAATCTATCACGCCGCGTACGAACATCAGAAAGCCGTCGAGCGCAAAGCGAAGATCATTGTCGGTGTCAACGAATGCGTCAGTGACAAGGCCCTCAAAATCCAAATGCAAAAGATCGATCCGCAGTTGGAGCCCCGCCGCCGTCGCGACCTGGCCACGTTGCGCAAGAAACGCAACGCGACCAAAGTCGGAAAATGTCTCGCGACGCTCGAGAAAGCCGCCAAAGGCACAGAAAACCTGATGCCCATCATTGTGGACTGCGTGCGCAACTACGTCACGGTCGGCGAAATTTGCAAAGTGCTGCGGGGAACATTCGGCGAGTATCGGGCAAACCATTCAATATGAAGCGTCCACTCAAAGTCCTCATTGCGAAAGCGGGTCTCGATGGCCACGAGCGTGGCGCGCTCGTGGTGGCCATGGGCTTGCGCGACGCGGGAATGGAAGTGGTGTACACCGGCATTCGCAACACACCCGAGCAAATCATTGCCGCCGCGATCCAAGAGGATGTGGACGTGATCGGATTGAGTTCGCTTTCGGGCGGACACATGGCGCAATTCCGTCGCGTGATGGAATTGTTAAAAAAGGAAAGGGTCAAGGGCGTGCTGGTCTTTGCGGGCGGCATTATCCCCGACGATGACGTAAAGAAACTCAAAAAGCTCGGCATCAAGGAAGTCTTCGGTCCGGGCAGCACCATCGCCGCAATTGCGGAATTCATCACAAAAAGCCAACGATGAAGATGCGAGACAATGAACTCACCAAGCTGGTGACCCGTCTCGAAAGCGGCGGGCCATTGCCCACGGAACTCTACCGGCGCACGGGCAACGCGCGCATCCTCGGCATCACCGGACCGCCCGGCGTGGGGAAAAGTTCGCTGATCGACCGGCTCATCGACAATCTGCGCCGACAAGACAAGACCGTCGGCGTCATCGCGATTGATCCAACCAGCCCGATCTCGGGCGGAGCGCTGTTGGGCGACCGTCTGCGGATGCAACGGCACAGCGAGGACGAAGGCGTGTTCATCCGCAGCCTGGCGACGCGCCACCATCACGGCGGGGTGACCGATTCGACATCGCAGATCGTCCATGCACTGGATGCGGCGGGTTTCGACATCGTGATCGTGGAGACGGTGGGCACGGGGCAGGATGAAGTTGAGGTTGCGGAAGTGGCGGACACGGTCGTCGTGGTGCTCATGCCCGAGTTGGGCGATGAGATCCAGCGGGCGAAATCCGGTTTGATGGAGATTGCGGATGTCCTGGTGATTAACAAGGCCGATCTGTTCAATGCCCACGCACCCGCGACCGGCCCCCACTACAGCGCGCTCAAATGGGAGCGCCCGACGATTCACACCTCCGCCAAGAGTGGCGAGGGAATCACAACCCTTTGTGGTGCGATGGACGTCCACCACGCATATCTTGTGCATTCCGGGAAACTGGCGGAAAGACGCGCGCGAGCGGTGCGCGCGGAGGTGACTCGACTATTGCAATCGCGGATGGCGGCCTCTATACTTTGTGCGCTCGAAGGGCCGCAGGCGCAAACCATTCTGACCGATGTCGCCAAGAGAAAGCTTGACCCGTACGACGCGGTTGAGAAACTGACAAAAGAGATTTTAGGGAGCCAGAAGAGGAGTTCCAAACATGCCGCCACAAGCACTCGCCGACAAACAAAAAAGCGCCGCAAAACCCGCCGCTGAGACGCGCCGCTATAAGAATTTCATCAACGGACAGTGGGTGGATTCATCCTCGGAAAAGACCACTCCCAATATCAATCCCGCCAACACCGACGACATCATCGGCCACGCGCCGCAATCCACCCGCGAAGAAGCGCAGGCCGCGATTGCTGCGGCTCAAGCCGCGTTTCCGGGATGGCGCAACACTCCGGCGCCCGCGCGCGGACGCATCCTCGCCAAGGCGGTGCAACTTACTTACGAGCGCAAGGAGGAAATCGCCCGCACCATGACCCGCGAGGAAGGCAAAATCCTCAGCGAGTCGCGCGGCGAAGTCCAGAAAGGCATCAACCTGCTCGAGTATTATGCGGGCCAATCCTTTCGCATCGAGGGCCGCACCTCGCCGAGCGAGATGCCCAGCACGTTCGTGTACACGGTTCGCCAACCACTCGGAGTGGTGAGCTGCGTCACACCCTGGAACTTCCCTTTCTGCATTCCCGTATGGAAAACCGCGCCGGCGCTGGTCGCCGGCAACACCGTGGTATTCAAGGCCGCGAGCAACACGCCCGGCTGCGCGGAATTGCTCGCGAAGATTTATGAAGACGCAGGCCTGCCAAAGGGCGTGCTGAACCTGGTCTACGGCGGCGGCGGCACCGTTGGCGATGAGTTCGTAAACAACAAGACGGTTCGCGCGGTCTCGTTTACCGGCTCCTGTGAAACCGGCGCACAGGTCGCCCGGCAAGCCGCTTCGCATTTGGCGAAGGTCACGTGCGAAATGGGCGGCAAAAACCCGTTGGTCGTGATGGACGATGCCGATCTCGACCTCGCCGTCGAAGGCTGCGCGCAAGGCGCTTTCGGTTCGACAGGGCAACGCTGCACCGCGACCAGCCGCCTGATTCTGCACAAGGCCATTGCGGACAAGTTTCTCGAAAAACTCATCGACCGCGTGAAAAAGATCAACGTGGGCGACGGCACGGAGGACGGGATCAACATGGGGCCGGCGGTTGACAAGGCGCAGTACGAAACCGACCTGCGTTATATCGAGATCGCCAAGAAGCAAGGCAACAAGTGTTTGATCGGCGGCGCAGCGCTCACCGAGGGGAAACTCGGGAAAGGCTATTTTGTGGCGCCGACCGTATTCGACAACGTGAAGCCCGAGCATACGCTGGCGCAGGAGGAGGTCTTCGGCCCGGTGCTGGCTATCTTCCGGATAAACGATTTCGAGGAGGCGATGACCGTAGCCAACAACGTGCAGTTCGGACTGACCTGTTCGATTTACACGAGCGACGCGAATCTCGTGATGCGGTTCACGGACCGGATCGAAGCGGGCATGGTCCACATCAACTCGCCAACCGTCGGTGGTGAAGCGCAATTGCCGTTTGGCGGATTCAAGTCGACCGGCTACGGCAGCCGCGAAATGAGCGACGAAGGGCTGAACTTCTTCACGCAACTGAAAACCGTATTCTACGATTACACGGGCGTACGGCGACAAACGAACATCTATTGAGGAGAGCGCACCATGGCACGCATCGTACGTGGCGGACTGATTCAAGCGACCAACCCGGAACCAGGCACATCGTCCGTCAAGAAGATCAAGCAGGCGATGATCGAGAAGCACGTGAAGATGATCGAGCAGGCGGCGAAAAAGGGCGTGCAAGTGCTCTGCATGCAGGAGATTTTTTACGGCCCGTACTTCTGCTGTGAACAGGAGATCAAGTGGTATGAGTCGACCGAGCGCGTCCCGGACGGTCCGACGACAAAGTTGATGCAACGGCTCGCGAAGAAGCACGGGATGGTGATCGTCGTCCCCATGTACGAGGAAGAAGCCACGGGCACCTACTACAACACGACCGCCGTCATCGATGCCGATGGCAAGTATCTCGGCAAGTATCGCAAGAACCACATCCCGCACTGCCAGCCCGGCTTCTGGGAGAAGTTTTACTTCAAGCCCGGCAACCTCGGTTATCCCGTATTTGAGACCGCCGTCGGCAAAGTGGGCGTTTATACCTGCTACGATCGTCATTTCCCCGAAGGCTGGCGGCTGCTCGGACTCAACGGCGCCGAGATCGTCTTCAATCCCAGCGCCACGGTCGCCGGACTCAGCGAATACTTGTGGAAGCTCGAACAACCCGCTGCGGCGGTGGCCAACATATTCTACGTCGGCGCAATCAATCGCGTCGGGACGGAGAAACCCTGGGATTTTGGTGAGTTTTACGGCCAGAGTTATTTCGCCAACCCGCGCGGCCAAATTATCGCGGAAGGTCCGCGTAACAAGGATGCGGTGATCGTCGCCGACCTGAACCTGGACATGATTCGCGAAGTGCGCAACGTTTGGCAGTTTTATCGCGACCGGCGCCCTGAGACCTACAAGGAAATGAGCGAGCTGCTCCCGTAGCCCGATGAACGTGCCCATCCAGGAACTCGAAGGCGTCCGCATCACGGACGGCATTCACGAAGTCACGGACAATATCTCGCATTCGCCGTATTGGAACGAGGACATTGCCCCGACGTTGGTGAAAGACCGTAAGTGGAGCATGAAGGACATCGCGGCGTTGTGGATTTCGATGTCCGCCTGCATTCCGACCTATATGCTCGCTTCGTCGCTCATCTCCGAGGGCATGAACTGGTATCAGGCGGTGCTTACGATTTTCTTCGGGAACGCCATCGTGCTGGTGCCGATGATTCTCAATGCGCACGCGGGTACGAAATACGGCATCCCTTTCCCCGTCTACTGCCGCGCGTCGTTCGGCATCCGCGGCGCGAATATCCCCGCCCTGTTGCGCGCGTTCGTCGCCTGTGGCTGGTTCGGCATCCAGACCTGGATCGGCGGCTGGGCGATTTACAAGATCATCACCATCTACGTGCCCGCGTGGGATTCCCTGCCAAACTGGTGGGGCGGCATCAACATCGCCCAGTTCGCCTGCTTCATGGTTTTCTGGGGCATCAACATGTTCGTCATTTACAAGGGCATCGAATCGATCCGCATCCTCCTCGATATCAAGGCGCCGCTGCTCATCCTTCTTGGGTTGGCCTTGCTCGCCTGGGCGTACCACGCCGCCGGCGGTTTCGGGCCGATGCTGTCGCAACCGTCGGCGTTTGTGCCGGGCGGCCCAAAGGCAGGGAAATTCTGGTTGGTGTTTTTTCCGGCGTTGACCGGCATGATCGGCTATTGGGCCACGCTTTCCCTGAACATCCCCGACTTCACCCGTTACTCGCGCACGCAGCGTGATCAGGTTATCGGTCAGGCGATTGGTTTGCCAACAACAATGGCTCTGTATTCATTCATCGGCGTGGCCGTCACGTCGGCAACGATCGTGATCTATGGCTCCGCGATTTGGGATCCAGTGGTGCTGATTACGAAGTTCAAGAATCCGGCCGTGCTCGGTATTTCGTTGTTTGCCTTGTGCCTCGCGACGCTGGCCACCAATCTCGCCGCGAACGTCGTCAGCCCGGCCAATGACTTCTCGAACCTCTGGCCATCCAAGATCACCTTCCGCATCGGTGGTCTGATCACCGGCATCGTCGGCATCCTGATCCAGCCGTGGAAACTGGTGTCCGACCCCAGCGGTTACATTTTCACGTGGCTGGTCGGTTACTCTGCACTGCTCGGGCCCATCGGCGGCATCCTCATCTGTGACTACTTCGTGATCCGGCGTACACGGCTTAACCCCATTCAACTTTATTTGCGCGATGGCCAGTATTTTTACGGCAGCGGCTTCAACCCCGCGGCCATTGTGGCGCTGGTGCTCGGCATTGCGCCAAATGTGCCCGGCTTCCTCGGCACCATCAAGCTGGTGGACCCCGCAACCGTCGGTCCGTTCCTGATGCACCTCTACAGCTACGCGTGGTTCGTCGGCTTTTATATTTCATTCGTTGTGTACTGGGTCTGGATGGCCCTTGTATACAACCCGCAAACAGAAAGGTAATCCCCATGCACATGAAACCAACTGAAACTTTGACGCCCGACCAGATCGGGCAGATGCGCGACGAATACATCCTGCCCAGCACGATGAAGTATTTCCCGATGAACATCGTGAAAGGCGAAATGCAGTTCGTCTACGATGACAAGGGCAACAAGTATCTCGATGGGTTTTCCGCCGTCGTCACGATCAGCGTCGGCCATTGCCATCCCGAAGTCACCAATCCGACCATCGAGCAGATGAAGAATCTGCAGCACATGACCACGCTTTATTATCACCCGAACCTCGTCCGTTACGCCGAAAAGCTGGCGACAGTCATGCCGGGCGGTTTGAAGGTCAGCTTCTTCACGAACAGCGGCTGCGAGGCGAACGAACTGGCCGCGCTCCTCGCGAAGAATTACACGAAGCAAACCGAATTCGTCGCTCTGCGCCACAGCTTCCACGGGCGCACGCTGATGGCGATGACCATGACGGGCCAGTCGAAATGGCGCCACTCGTTGCCGTACGTGTTCGGCGTGACCCACATTTCGCCGGGCTACTGCTACCGCTGCCCGTTTGGCCTGAAGTATCCCTCCTGCAACGTCGCCTGCGCGCGCGAACTCGAAGACGTCATCAAATACAACACGTCCGGCAAGATCGCCGCGTTCATTGCAGAACCGATCCAGGGATTTGGCGGCGTGATCGATCCGCCCAAGGAGTATTTCGAAATCACCTACGACATCGTCAAAAAATACGGCGGCGTGTTCATCTCCGACGAAGTGCAGACGGGCTACGGCCGCACGGGCGACAAATGGTGGGGCATCGAGCATTGGGGTGTGAAACCCGACATGATCACGATGGCCAAGGGCATGGGTAACGGCATCCCGCTCGGCGGCGTGACGTGCACGAAGGAAATCGCCGAATCCATGCGCGAGAAGGTCCACTTCAATACCTACGGCGGCAATCCCGTCTCGATGGCCGCCGGCCTCGCGGTCGTCGAATGTATCGAGCGCAATAATTACATGCACAACGCCAAGGTCCAGGGCGACCGGTTGGCCGCCGGCTTCGACAAGCTGGTTCGGGACCACAAGATCGTCGGCGAACATCGCGGCAAGGGTCTCATGCGCGGCCTGGAGATCGTGAAGGACAAGGAATCAAAGGAAGTCGCGCCGCAACACGTTCAGCGCGCGATGGAGTTGTGCAAGGACCGCGGCTTGCTCATCGGTCGCGGCGGCATGGCCGCCAACACGATCCGCATCAAACCGCCTCTCTGCATCACGAATGCGGACTCTGATTTCATTATCAAAACCCTCGACGAGGTCTTTACGATCATCGAAAAGAGCTAAAGCAGCAGTTTTACTGCGGTCTGAGGCGGCCATTCGGCACTGGAGGTGCTATGGGGAAAGGGGATGATGAAAGTCTACATCCAGCAGGTCGAACGGACCAAGGCGTACAAGAAGACGGAGTTATCGCTGGTCGACCTCCTCTGCGAGCCCGCCCAGCGGATTCTTTCAAAAGTTGACCCGAGCCGGATCGATGGCGTCTTCGTCTCGGTCCAGAACATCTCCTCATTCACCGGCGAGGGCAATATCGCCACCAAGGTCGCCGACCGTCTCGGCTTGCGCGGCGCGGAAGCCGAACGCGTCGAGACCGCCTCCAACGGACACACCGCCCTGCTGCGCGCGTTCGACGCGGTCGCGAGCGGGCGCTGCAAACGCGTGCTCGCCGTCGGCGGCGAGAAAATGAGCGCGGTGCCGCGCGAGGAGCGCTCGCGGATCATCGGCGAGGTGGTCGATCCGATCGATCGCGCCTGCGGCCTGACGATGCCCTCAGCGATCGCGTTGATCTCGCTCGAATACGCGCGAGTCAATAAGGTCTCGCTGCCGGACTTCAAGGCGTTGCTGGAAACGATCGCCATCCGCACCTATCGCTACGCCGCGGCGAATCCGGACGCACAATTCGCCGGCAAGACGATGACCACAGAAGAGTATCGCGATGACATGCGAAACCCTCCGGTCGCGACGCCGCTGCACGTATTCGATTCCTGTCCCACGAGCGACGGAGCCGGCGCGATCCTGGTCACGAGCAAGGAGAGTGACATCGAAATTTCCGGCGTGGGCCACGCGGTGGATGGCTCGCGCATTTTTGACCGCTACTATATCGATCACCTCGAAGCCACGCGCTGGGCCGCGCGCAAGGCTTACAAACAGGCGGGCATTCTTCATCCGCGCGACCTGAGCGGGTTGATCCTCGAACAACATGATGCGTTCGGGCCGTTGTTTTTGCTGAACCTTGTCGACCTGGGCATCTTCACGCACCCCGAAGCCATGAAGGCAATCGAGAAGGGTACGTTGGACAGGGATGGTGAGATTCCGACAAATATTTCCGGCGGATTGAAAGACCTGCACGCATTGGGTGGCACCGGCTTGATCAAAATCATCGAAGCGTGCCGGCAACTTCGCGGCGAAGCGCCGCCCGCATTACAGGTGAAGAAACCGAAAGTCGCCATCTGTCACAGTATCGGCGGACCCGGCAACAACATCGCCGTCACCGTGCTCGACAAAGTCGGCAACCGCCGCTACCGCCATCACTTTCGCCGCTGGCAGCCCGAGCCGCTCCCACACAACAACGAACCGTACAAGCCCGTTCTGCCGCAAGGAATCCTGGAAGTCTCCACGACGGTTTACCCGCAAGTCGGCAGTCCTCAGGGCGCCTACGCCATCGCGGTCGTAAACTGCGGCGGCAAACACATCCTCGCCGCGCCCGCGCACGACAAAGTCCAGAGGGCCTGGGGCGAGGAAGTGAAGATCTCCACAGTAGCCCGCGGCACCTTCAACCGCTATGTCTACGAGTAAGCGCTAGTGCTCGATGTAACCCGGCGGCTCGCACTTCGGGTTCTTCGCCAACTCCGCCTGATACTGGTGCCAGGACATCGGCTTCTTCCCGGTGGGAACCTCGACCATCTGGATACAACCGTCGACGGGACAAACCAGCATGCAGAGATTACAGCCGACGCACTCGGGATCATTAATGACCGGCACGCGATGGCCGTTGCCCATTTCCAAATCGATGCACTGGTGTGACCCGTCCCACGCGGCAACGTGGCAGAGTTCGCAGCCGATGCAGAGATCGGAGTTGATGCGGGCAACGAGTTTGTAATTGAGGTTGAGGTCGCTCCAATCCTTGATGTTCGGCAGCGCCTTGCCGATGAAGTCGGTGCACTTCTTGTAGCCCTTCTCGTCCATCCAGTTCGAGAGCCCGTCGATCATGTCTTCGACGATACGGTAGCCATAGTGCATCACCGCCGTGCAAACCTGCACGCTGCTCGCGCCGAGCAACATAAACTCCACCGCGTCCTGCCACGTCGCGATGCCGCCGATGCCCGAAATCGGAATGCCAATTTCCGCGTCCTTCGCAATCGTGCTGACCATGTTGAGTGCGATCGGCTTGACCGCGGGCCCGCAATACCCACCGTGGCTGCCTTTGCCGTCCACGCTCGGGTACGGCGCAAAATTGTCGAGGTTGATGCCCATGATCGAGTTGACGGTATTGATCAACGAGATGCCGTCCGCCTTGCCGGCCGCCGCCGCGCGTCCAACCACGGCGACATTGCTGATGTTCGGCGTTAACTTCACGAGCACGGGAACTTCGGCGACCTCTTTCACCCATTCGGTGATCATCTTCGTGTACTCGGGCACCTGGCCGACGGCGCTGCCCATGCCGCGTTCGCTCATCCCGTGCGGGCAACCGAAATTCAACTCGATCCCGTCGCAACCGGTATCATTGACTTCCTTCACGGCCTTTTGCCACGACTCCCGCTTCGATTCGATCATCAACGAGACGATGATGGCGTTCTTCGGATATTTTTTCTTTGTCTCGATGATCTCGCGGATGTTCGTGTCCCAGGGACGCGCGGTGATGAGTTCGATATTGTTGAAGCCCATCATGCGGGTCGGTCCGTAGTCGAGGGACCAGAAGCGCGAGTTGACGTTGATGATGGTTTCGCCGAGTGTCTTCCACACGGCGCCGCCCCACCCCAGGTCGAACGCGCGCTGGATCTGGGCGCCGCTGTTGGTCGGTGGCGCGCTGGCCAGCCAGAACGGGTTCGGTGATTTGATGCCGCCGCAATTGATGCTTAAATCTGCCATGATAATATTCTCCGCTTCAACGACGACCCCTCACCGTAATCCTCTCCCCCAAGGGAAGAGGAGAGTCTTCCGAGTCCCTGCATATGTTCTTCGCCTCAACTCTCAGTCCCAATTCTATTCTTTCCCTCTCCCTTCAGGGGAGAGGGTTAGGGTGAGGGTATTTCCTAAGCATATTGATGTTCCGCCGTGCTGGCCTTGCGGCGAATAGTCTCGTTCTTCCACAAACCGTCCAGGTCGACGTCCTCTCCGCTCAATTTCTTATGGATCGCCCACGCCGCCCGCTTGCCGTGTGCCACGGCGTTGACCACTTCGCGGCCACCGTTGACGCAGTCGCCACCCGCGTAAAACTTCGGCTTGCTCGTCTGCATGGTGATTTCATCAACCGTGATACGACCGCGTCCATCAGTTTTCAGGCCGAGCACTTTCTTCGCAAAATCGCCCCGCTTCTTCTGCCCGAGCGACTTGATCACCATGTCGCATTCCAGGATGAACTCGCTGCCGGCAATCGGCTCGGGCGACGGACGTCCCGACGCATCCGGCTCGCCGAGTTTCATGCGGACGCATTCGATGCCTTCGACAGCGCCCTTGCCGACGATGCGTTTCGGCGCGGTGAGGAAGTAATAAACGCAACCGTCTTTCTTCGCGATCTCGTACTCGTATTCGTACGCCGGCATTTCCTCTTCCGAGCGCCGATAAAGCACCATGACCATCTCCGCCCCAAGCCGTTTCGACTGCGTGGCGGCGTCCACTGACGTATTTCCCGCGCCAATGACCGCGACACGGCGGCCAATGCGCACGTCGCGAAGCTTCTTGTGCTTGAGTTCGTCAATAAACGTGATGGCGTCCACCACGCCGGACAAATCTTCACCGGGAATCCCCAGGTCTTCGGTCTCCCCAAGGCCGACCCCGACAAAAATGGCGTCGTTGTCCTTCGTGAGCTTGTCGATGGCGACATCCTTGCCGATTTCACACTTCTGCTTGAACTTCACGCCGACGTGCTCGACCAGTTTCACTTCCTTGAGCGCTTCCGCTGCGGACATCTTGTAGCGAGCGATCCCGTACGTATTCAACCCGCCCGGCTTGTCGTTCTTGTCGTAAATCGTGACCGCATAACCGAGTTGCGCGAGGTAGAACGCAGCGGAGAGGCTCGACGGTCCGCCGCCGATGCACGCGACCTTCTTTCCGTTGGCCTTCCCCGCCTTGAACATATGTTTCGTCTTGTCCCAGTTCTCATAAAACCAATCGATCGAGTAACGCTGGAGCCGTCCGATCTCAATCGCCTCCGTGTCGCGCTCGTTGTAGACGCACGCGCCTTCGCACAACGAATCGACCGGACAAATTCGCCCGCAGCTCATGCCGAGAATGTTGGCGTCGATAATCTCTTTCGCGCTCCCCCGCATGTTGCCGGAAGCGATCTTCTTGATGAACGCGGGAATATCGATATGCGTCGGACAAGCCCGCGTGCACGGCGCATCGAAGCAGTACAAACAGCGGTTGGCTTCCATCTTCGAGTTATGGGGCGCGAACGGCGGATTGATGTCGGCGAAATTCTTCTCGTACTCCGCGTCGGTCAACTTCGGGGCAAGATTCTTAATCATCATATTCTCCGTATCGCGCGGCCCGTTCTCGCGAGCAACTTCGACAGCCCTCACGTTGTCAACGAATTATATGCGCCCCCTCCAAAGGAGCAACGCTAAAATCCAGAGCAGTTCTATCATCGCCACGCCCGAGGTAGGGACAGACCGCCGGGCTGTCCGATTCTGGGCCTCGTCTTTCAAAAAACGTCCCCATAGACCCCCAAAATGGATTCGGCTTTGCCAAACGAACCCGAATTGAAAAATAGGCTCGCGCGTCCTAACCTACTGCCGCCCTGCAACATCCGTTCGCAATTTCGCGAAGCCAATTCGGGTTCGTTTCGCAGAAACACATGTTTTGGAGCCCTCTTTGGCTCCATAGTTTTAGCGAGGCAGGCTCCTCCCTCACCCCGGTCCTTGAAAGTTGGACGTTTAGCGTTGGAAGTTGAATCTTCACTTACTCAGTCTACCTCTCCCACCACGCCGTGTCCAGCAAAATTATTAATCAACGATACACAGATGAAATCCATTCCCGCGAGAACGTCTCGCTCAGTGCCGTTTGAAATACTGCACCGCGCGTTCGTGTTTCTCCGCGGCGCCGCGGGAACTGAATGTCCCAAGATTCCGCCGCTTCCCCGTCTTCGGGTTCTTCTTGCGCGAGTACAGGCGAAACTTACCCGATTTGAGTTTTCGTATCACGAAGGCAATCTAACACAGCGCGATAGGACGGCAAACCGACCCATCACACGTGCCCCGGCTTCAAAAACTGGGCAACACTGAAGAAGCCAAAAGTTTAACCAGCCGGGCCCAAGCGTGGGAACAAATAGACTTGACTCCCAGCAGGATACTCTCTAACAGGGTTTTACTTCGTAAGGTGTACCATGGTGAGGTCAGACAACAAATGCACTGGTCGAGTGGTGTCTCTGGTTGCCGGTATCGTGCTGACTATCTGCGCCACTGTACAAGCCGGAAGTTGGACTGTTTCACGAAAGTTTCCCTTGGGAGTTCCGATTGTACGGATCATGCCTGACCCACATCGCCCTTGGGTATATGCCATTGACAGGCAGGACAGTTATATCCTCTTCATCGATTCCACTACGGGAAGGGTGCAGAAGATGCTCTACGTAGGAAAAGATCCCACCGACTGCGACATCGATCCCACCGGGAACTTTCTCTACGTCGCGAACAGCGGGCCGGGCACGGGCTTGCCGGGCTCGTGGCGGATCGGTGTCGTGACGCTGAGCAATCAAGCGTTGGTCACTTCCTATGTCATACCGGTTGTGGCTGAGAATGTAACCGCCGGACGAGCCGGCATCCTCTATTACAATGCGGGATTTGATCTCTGGAACTCGGGCGAGGCACACGCCATGGACACCACCACCGGGACAGACCTGGGTGCTTTTTCCGTCGTCAAAACGCGAATGGTGATTCTCTCCAACAAATCACGACTCTTCGGACAGTACACGTACACTGGAAATCTCGGCGCGATGGGAGATTTTGATGTGTCGACCAATCCCGTTACATTGGTCGATTCACTCGATTACAGCCCGTACCCTTATGGTTGGGATTACGACAATTACTCGCTGTCCGGTGATGACCAGTACCTCGCCTACGGGCAAATCCTGTTTAATCCGACGAACTTCATGAATCAAATTGGCACATTTCAGGAGCAGGTCTATGCCCTGAACTATGATGGCTCCGTCGCCTTCGGCAAAACGGGCATTTGGAACACTACGACCTTCCCCATTCACGGGAACGCGTCAATCATCACCAACATGCCGTTTTCCACGACCATCATGAACTTCGACAACCAAGCCGGTCTCTTGTACGCGTTTAACAACACAGACTATTCTTTGTACGTGATCGAACCTTCCACAGCCAACGGCATCCCGCTTCGTTGGTTGCAGCAGTATGGTTTGGCGACAAACGATGCGGTAGAGACGTTGGATTCGGATAATGACGGTTACAACAATCTGCAGGAATGGCTGCTTGGTTCCGACCCGACAAATAAGTCCAATCCTTCCGTGGCTTTCCAACTGCAATGGACCGCGGGTTCACATCTGACCGTTCAAGCTACGTCGCCGATCCGCTGGTATGAACTGCAGCGAACGTATAATTTGGTCCCGGCATCCTGGCAACCGATCTCAAAGCTGCAGGGTTCTGGAAGCAATTTGATGTTTGATGTGACGACGGATATGCATCAGCAAAGCAAGGCATTTTACCGCCTGTGTCCAAAACTATACTGAACAGCAACATGACAAGGCCTACAATGCTGATTGAGAACTCCACTCCCCTGACCACGAGGCGCTCGTTGGCCAGAACAAGGGACCGATGCAAGTGGCGCGTGTTTCTTGTGGTGTCTGGTCTACTGTTGATCGTCAACGTTGCCGCGAGAGGCGCGAGTTGGGCCGTTTCTCGCAACATCCCATTGGGCGTCAGTGTCACGCGAGTCGCGGCTGATCCGCATCGCCCTTGGGTGTATGCCATTGACAGGCAGGATAGCAATATCCTCTTCATCAACCTCACAACGGGTACCGTAGGAAAGACGCTGTATGTTGGACAAGACCCTAGCGACTGTGACATTGATTCCAGCGGGAACTTTCTCTACGTCGCGAATAAGGGCTCCGGTACAGGCCTGCCCGGCTCGTGGCGTATCGGCGTAATAGCCCTGAGCAATCAAACGCTGGTCACCTCCTATATCACATCGGTTGTGGCAGAGCATGTGACCGCCGGTAGAGCCGGCATCCTCTATTACAATGCGGGATATCTCTGGAACTCGGGGGATGCACACGCGTTGGACACCACCACTGGGACAGACTGGGGCACTTTTGCCATCGTCAAAACGCGAATGGTGATTCTCTCCAACAAATCACGACTCTTCGGACAGTACACGTACACCGGAAACCTCGGCGCGATGGGAGATTTTGACGTCTCTACCAATCCCATTACGTTGGTCGATTCCATCGAGTATAGCATTTATCCCTATGGTTGGGATTACGACAATTACTCACTGTCCGGAAACGACCAGTACCTCGCCTACGGGCAAATCTTGTTCAATTCGACGAACTTCATGGACCAGATTGGCTTATTTCAAGAGCAGGTGTACGCGCTCAATTACGACGCCTCGATCGCGTTTGGGCAAACGGGAATCTGGGACACAACGACTTTCCCCATCCACGGAGATGCGACAATGATTACGAACATGCCATTCGCTTCCACAATCATGACTTTCGATAGCGGAACAAACGTGTTGTATGCATTCAATAGCACGAACAACTCGCTCTGTGTAATCGAGCCTTCCACCTCCAACGGCATCCCACTCCGTTGGTTGCAACAGCATGGCCTTGGCACAAACGATTCGGTCGAAACGCAGGATCCAGATCATGACGGCTACACGAACCTGCAAGAATGGTTGCTTGGTTCTGACCCGACAAACTCCGCAAGTCCCGCGACCGCCTTCCAACTGCAATGGTTGGCGGGTTCTCATCTTGCGGTTCAGGCCACGTCCCCAGCTCGCTGGTATGAATTGCAGCGAACATATGATTTGGTTTCATCACCCTGGCAACCAGTCTCCGTACTGGAAGGCACTGGCAGCAATCTTGTGTTTGATGTGACGACCGATATGAGCCAGCAAAAAAAGGCTTTCTACCGCCTCAGACCCAAGGTGTACTGACGCTCTGCACCACACGATCCCGTATCAGTGATTACAGGCCGCTCCCATTGTCCTGTAACGGCAACATACGATGCGCGTCAAAAATGCGTCGGCTCGCGTTTGACGAGCTTGCCTCGGCCGACTTTGCCAACGAATTTGCCATCCTTCGCCGCGACTTCGCCGCGGACGGTGACGACGTGCGGGCGGCCTTTGATCGGCCAGCCTTCAAAGGCGCTGTAGTCGAGGTTCATCAACTGCGTCTTCTGCGAGATCTTGCCGCGATAGTCGGGATCGTACACCACGAGATCGGCGTCGCTGCCGATGGCGATCGTTCCCTTGCGCGGGAACAGGCCGAACAGTTTCGCCGCCTGCGTGCTGCCGCAATCGACGAGGGTGCTGAGGTCGAGCCGGCCTTCGCACACGCCGTGGGTGTACAGCAGATTGATACGCTCTTCCAGTGACGGGATGCCGTTGGGAATCTTGGTGAAGTCGCCGCGTCCCATTTCCTTCTGGCCCTTGTAATCAAAGGGCGCGTGGTCGGTGGCGACGGTGCTGATGAAGCGTTGGCGCAATCCATTCCAGTGGACGTCCTGGTTCTTCTTGTCGCGCAACGGCGGCGACATGACGTACTTCGAGCCCTCGAAGTTCGGCAGCTCGGCGTAGCTCTTGTCGAGCACGAGGTACTGGATGAGCGTCTCGATCCAAACCTTCACGCCGCGCTGCTTGCCGAGCAACGCTTCCGTGATCGATTCTTCGCAACTCGTGTGGACGGTGTACACATGCGTGTCGTGCATCTCGGCGAACGTCAGCAGGTGGTGAACTCCCTCGGCCTCGACGCGGGGTGGTCGGCTCCAATAATGCCATTCAGGTCCGGTCTTGCCTTCGCTGAGGAGTTTCTTCTGCATTTCCACAATGATATCGGCATTCTCGCAATGGGCCGTGACGATCACGCCGAGTTTTTTGGCGAGGCGCATCGTGTGATACAGCTCTTCGTCGGTGAGATTGAACGCGCCCTTGTAGGCGAGGAAGATCTTGAAGCTGCTGATGCCCTTCTTGACGATCTCGGTGAGTTGATCTTCGCATTCCTTGTCGAGGCGCGAGACGGTCTGGTGAAACGTGAAATCGCAGGCGGAATTCTTTTCGGCCTTGTTCAGCCAGAACTCGAAACCGTCGGCCAGCGGTTGTTGGTTGCGCGCCTGACAAACCATTTCGATCATGGTCGTCGTGCCACCAACGAGCGCCGCTTTGCTGGCCGTCTCGTGCGTGTCCTTGGCGTACGTCCCCATGAACGGCAAATAAATGTGCACATGCGGATCGATGAAACCGGGGAACACATATTTCCCCGTCGCGTCGATGACAGTGGTTTTTGGCGGCGCCTCCAGGTTCGTGCCGATGCGGGTGATTTGTTCGCCTTCGCAATAGATGTCCGCCGTATATTGCTCGCTGGCGGTGACGATCCGACCGTTCTTAATGAGGAGTGACATGGGGAAATCTCCTTGGCTCTCAATGTTTTCTTTGACAAACGCGATACTACTCCCCACACGAAACCGAAATCAAGTATCCATCGTCGGCACGCCAAGGGCCGCCGATTGGGCCAGAAATGGCTTGCGTTTGTGCGCTGCCAGGCTTATAAATAGCGGCTGTAGAGTCGATTGTTTGAAGTATTGGCGCAACGGTATCGGGATCCCTGCGCCGATTTTTTAGCGTTGATTGTAAAGCGATTTACCGGCGGCTACGTAAGGCGTGAGACGGATGTTTAAGACATGGAAAGGTTTCGAGCCATGATGCTGCAGAAACTGCGACCAGGGCCTGTCGCCGCCCGCATTCTTTTATTGCTGACCCCATCGCTCCTCGTTTCCACCCGAGTCATCATGGCGGCCGTCACCTCGATCGGCTCGGTGACCAGCCTCACGGTGAGCAACGATCCAACCTCGGGCAACAGCCTGTACCTCTTCAGTGTCAGCAATGGCGGCACGGCGGAAGTAACCCCGTGGGCGCCTGACGTCGTGCGGGTCCATTTCCACTTCACGGGCCTCTGGAGCAAAGAGGAGCCGATGATCGCCAAGCAGTTCAGCAACTGGGTGGCGGTGGCCACCAGCATTGCCGACCAGGGAACGAATTACCTGATCCAGACGCCGCAGCTCAATGTCTTCGTCAACAAGAACCCTTTCAAAGTCGATTTCGTGGATCGAAATGCCGGTTACACCCTGTTGCAGGACGACCCGACGAATTCGATCCAATTCGATCCCACCTATACAATGCCCGGTGGCACGGCTCTTCCCGCGGGCATTTCGAAATTGAAGTGCACCAAGGTCATGCCCGCCAGCCAGGCGTACTTCGGTTTTGGTGAATACGCCGGGCAATCCAATCGACGCGGCCTGAACATGATTTGCTGGAACAACCAGTCCTATCATTGGGGCGATGGACAGAATCCGATGTACATGAACACGCCATTTTTCTACGGCGTGCAACCCGCGAATGGCGCAATACCCGCATTCGTTTACGGCATCTTCTTCAACAATCCCTGCCGTCCGACTTTCCGCATGGGGACACAATCGTCCTCCCAGTACTCCTTCGAGGCGGGCGACGGGCAGATGGATTACTTTTTCCTCGGCGGCAATTCCGACCACACGATGAAGTCCGTGATCGATCGCTACTCCGAGTTGACCGGGCGGCCGCAGATGCTGCCGAAATGGGCGATGGGCTATCATCTTGGGCGCTTCTCGTACTGGGACCAGGGCTGGGTGCAGTACATCGCCCATACCGCCACCGACAGCAACATCCCGCTGGAGGCGGTTTACCTCGATATCGATTACATGAACTACAGCACGGACACGAGCCACAATACGATTGGTCCGCTGAAGCAGTTGACCGTCAATACGACCTACTACCCGGATCCCTTCGGCATGGCGACGAATGCGGCGAGCTTCGGGGTGAAACTCATTCCGTTGATCGAGCCATGGCTGGAACCGGCCGATCCGTTGTACACCGATACCTTCACCAACAACGACTTCATCAAGAACAATAGCTCCGCAGAGTTTACGGCCGGCATCTTCGTCGGGAATGTCTCCTGGTTCGATTACACGAGCACAGCGATGCGAAATCGCTGGAAAACCAGGGTCATGAATTGGATGAACTCCTTCCCGATTAGTGGCATTTGGAACGACCTCGCCGAGCCGGAGGACGGCCAGCAGATTCCCATCGATGGACTCCTGGGGCTGGATAGTCGCTATGGATCGTCGAACACCGACACGCGCCGTCAATGGTCGAACGAGCGGAACTATTTCAGCCTGCGACAAGCCTCCTCGAGCTATGACATCCTTCACACCCAATATCCCAACCGCAGACCCTTTGTGTTGTCGCGCTCCGGATTTCCCGGAGTCCAGCAGTACGCGGCCGGCTGGAGCGGTGACACGGTGGCCAATTGGTACTACGCCCAGGCCTGTATTCGACTGGGCATTAACACGATGATTTCGGGTCAAGTCACCTATGGCCACGATCTCGGCGGATTCTCCGGGACCGTTTCGGGCGAATTGCTGACCCGCTGGCACGAGTGGGGCGCGTTGTTGCCGTTCTTCCGCAACCATTCCCAAAAGGGCGATAACGTCTGGCCCGACGGCAACCAGGGCCGCGAACCGTGGCGGTTCTCGCCCGCCAACGCCGGTTTCGATTACTGCAGCCTGATGCGCAATAACATCCAGTTCCGCTACCAACTGATGCCCTATCTCTACACGCTGATGCGCAACGCCGCGGTCAGCGGCACGCCGATGAATACGCCGACGGTGTTCAATTATTACGGCGATGCGAACACCTATTCGCTCAATGAGTTCGATTTCCTCTGCGGCGATTACCTGCTCGCGGCGCCCATCTATACCCAGGGCGCCACGACCCGCAGCGTTTATCTCCCGTGGCCGTCCAACTGGTACTACTGGCCCACGAACACGAAGTACGGCGGCGGTAGCACGGTCTCCGTCAATGCGCCACTCGGTACCCTGCCCTTGTTCGTACGCGCTGATGCGATCATCCCCATGGGGCCGTCGATGCAGTATGCGAACCAGTTCACACCGGGATACCTCAATCTCAACTGCTGGCCGGAGACCGGTTCTTCCTTCACGCTTTACGAGGATGCGGGTGAAGGTTGGGATTTCACCAACGGCGTCTTGGCGTCGACCACATTCACCAGCTCGCGCACGGCGACCAATTGGGACTTCACCATTGGCGCACGCCAGGGCAGCTACAATCCGGGACGCACCAACTACAACATTTACGTCTACAACCCTTCGACCGTGACGGCGGTAAGCCTCAACGGCTCGCCGCTCAACCAGTTGGCCAATACCAATTCGCCAGCTCCCGGCTGGTTGATGACACCGGATGGCAAACTGGAGATCAAGATCACCGACACTGCCGGCGCGCAAACGGTCCACATCGTCTGGAATACGAGCGATCCCTATGCCTCCATGACCGTCGCCGGCACATTCAATGGCTGGGACCAGACGCTCAACAACATGCAGATGGTCGGCGCCCGCACGTGGCAATACGACGCGAGCTTCAGCGGTCTCACGAACTTCCAATTCAAGTTCGCTGCCAACGACAGTTGGGCAACCAACTGGGGCGGCACGACACAATCCCAGACATTGCCGCTTTCCAGCACGGCCATCCTGAATTCGTCCACGAACATTTTGGTAAGCGGCACGTTCAACGGAAACTACCGGTTCACGTTCAACGACCAGACGCTGGCCTATAGCGTCATCCCGGTACTGGCCAGCCCGTATGCCTCGATGACCCTCGCCGGCACGTTCAATGGCTGGAACCAGACGCTCAACAACATGTCGCTCGTCGCCAATGACACCTGGCAGTACGACGTCAACTTCAGCAATGTGACCAATATCCAGTTCAAGTTCACCGCCAACGGCGCCTGGACGTCCAATTGGGGTGAGAGCACGGGAACGCAGACGCAGTTCACCATCCCGCTTGCCGGCCTTGGGAAGTCGAACTCGAAGACAAACATTCTTATCAACGCCGCCCTCAACGGGACCTATCGGTTCACCTTCAACGATGCCAACCTCGCCTACTCTGTGCAGGCGCTCTCGGGCGATTCTGTTGGCGATGGCATCCTGGATGCGTGGCGCGCCCAGTTCTTCTCAAGCGTTGACCCGACAGGCGCGACCACGAACTCCGCGTCGTGTGCCACCTGCGATCCCGACGGCGACGGCATGAACAATCTGCAGGAGTATCTCACCGGCACCGACCCGACCAACCCCGCGTCACTCTTCCACGTCACGACAATCCAGCCCAGCGGCATCGACTACCTCGTGAGCTTCACCAGTGTTCTTGGGAAGGTGTACGACGTCGAGAGTTGCACCGACCTGGTAGGCGGCGCATGGAGCGTGGTGACCAACAACCTCGCTGGCAATGACGGCATCATTCAGATCACGGATCCCGGTGCCGCCTCGGTTCCGCAGCGGTACTACCGCGCCCGGCTCACGCCGTAGGGCCTACCGCTTTTCTTGGAACAGCAGCGGCGCGAACTCAATGAGAGAACGGCGCCACGTCAGGAAGTTGTGTTTACCTGGTTGCTCCAACCACGTGTGGACAACACCTTTCGCCGTCAGCCACTGCTCGAACTTCTGGTTGCTGTCGAAAAGTTTGTCCTCTTTCCCGCAGGACATCCACAGCAGGCGAAGCTGGCGGTTGGTCTTCTCGTTCACCTGGGGAAACTTTTGGTCGAAGTCGATGTCTTTGAGACCGCCCGAACTGAACGCGCCGATCCACGCAAAGTGATCAAGCCCATTGAGGCCAAAAATTAGCGATTGTTCGCCGCCCATCGACAGGCCGGCAATGGCGCGAGAGTTGCGGTCAGTCGAGACGCGATAATTCTTTTCCACGGACGGGATGATCTCGGCCAACAGCGAATCGTGGAATCTCATGAAGCTGTCATCGCGAAGTTTCCACCATTCGGGACCCGTATGTTTCGCTCCCCAGCCGCCGTCGAGCATGTGCAAGGTGCCATAACCCAGCGGCATCACGACCACCATCGGCTTCGCTTGCTTACGCGCGATGAGATTGTCAAGGATCACGTTCGCGCGACCGACATCGATCCAAGCGTCTTCGGCGTCGCTGAAGCCGTGCAGGAGATAGAGCACCGGATAGATCTTGCGGGCGGCGGGATTGTAACCAGGCGGTGTGTAAACCAGGAACTCACGTTCGTCGTCGCAGATTTTGGAACGGTAGTGATGACGATGTATCACGCCGTGGGGCACATCGTTGAGTTCCCAGGGCAATGTCAACGGACCGGGCACGTGGAACTGGCTCTCGGTGTCGATCAAATTGTACTTGAGGAACGAATTGGCGGGGTCGTTAATGCGGAGGCCGTCCACCAGGAAGGAATACGAGTAGATGTCGGGGTCGATCGGTTCGATGGTGACCGACCAGATGCCCTGCTCATCCCGCTGCAGGGTATTGGTCCCGAGATCGTATCGCAGCACGACTGAGTTCGCGTTGGGCGCTTTCAGGCGAAAGGTCACGCTGCGGTCCGGATGAACTTCCGGCGAGACCACCGGCTCCGAGAAGGCCGATGCGGTGAGGGTGACGAGGGACGACGCCAGCAGGAGTTTTGCGCGCATAAGTTTAGTATTCGTATGCGATAAGGGGCCGCAGGCGCAAGCCGCAAACGGACGGTAAATCAGGCCGGAAACCTGCTCCAAAGCACTCCCGCCGTGAAATGGATATTGCCAGTTTCTGTTGGGATCGTCCTCGCCGTCGGGCTCGGCGCACGCGCGGACGTAATCGAGCTTCAGGACGGCACAAAATCTGAAGGCCGTGTCCTGGCTCTCTTGAATCAGCGGTTCGAGGTGGCCGACAAGGACGGCAGTGTGACCCACGTGAAACTTCAGGACGTCAAGCGGATCAGTTTCGATTCCCAGACAACCGCGATTACCATGCGGGACCATACGATGTTGAATGGAAAGTTGCTGGGACTAGAGGATGGCGTCCTGACTGTGGGTGTCGCGAATGGCGTGCCGCGTCATATCGCCGCGACCGAGGTGACTGACCTGACCACCAGCAGTACGGGCACCGACACGCCCAGCAGACCGACTCCGCCTCCACCCCGTCCCAAGCCTGCGCCAGCTTCCGCGTCCAACTCTCGCTCTCAAGCCAGAGGGTCCATCCAACCCGAGCACGGCAAAATCACGATTGTCGATTTCCATGCCGATTGGTGCGGCCCCTGCCGGCGCATCAGCCCGATCCTAGAAAAGATCGCGGAAGGCAATTCCGACATCACGCTGCGAAAAATCAATATCGACAAGCAACGCGACCTTGCAAAGGAGTACAACATCACGGCCATTCCACACATCTTCATTTACGACAAGCAAGGCGGCGAGGTGGATAACATTCTCGGCTCTGACGAGTCACGCGTGCGGAAAGCTGTCGAAGCCGCCGCCGGCGGCAGCTAGCGTCGTGTGGGCCAAGCCGTGAAGTCATTGGCTCAAACTACCCGACCCTGTGTGCCTGATGTGATTTTCTGTCACCTCTCCGTCCTTTTCTGACCCTTCTATGGTGATATGATAACAACCAACGCGATGCAAACGGCGGAAACCAACGATGTCGATTTGGTGGCTGAAAGCCTGGACGGAAACCGGGATGCCTTCCGCCAGATTGTGGAACAGTATCAGACCTTGATCTGCTCCCTGGCGTATAGTGCCACCGGCAACGTGAGCCAGAGCGAGGACGTGGCCCAGGAAACGTTCCTTACCGCGTGGAAGGACCTCCCCTCGTTGCGCCAACCGGACAAGCTCCGCGCCTGGCTGTGCGGCATCGTTCGGAACCGGATTCAAAGAAACCTGCGGGAGGAGGGACGCGAGCCGGCGCATAACGCCGCGCCCTTGGACGAGGCGCACGATTCGCCAGCGTGCGATGCACTCCCATCAGAGCAAGCCATCAGCCGGGAGGAGGAGACGATTCTCTGGCGATCATTGGAAAAAATCCCCGAAGCCTACCGGGAACCGCTCATCCTTTTTTATCGGGAACATCAATCCATCGCGTCCGTGGCGGCGGAATTGGAATTGTCCGAAGACGCCGTGAAGCAACGGTTGTCGCGCGGCCGCAAACTGTTGCAGGAGGAGGTGCAGGCTTTCGTGGAAGGCGCCTTGCGCCGAACTGCGCCGAGCCAGGCGTTTTCCAGCGCGGTGCTCGCGGTGCTGCCGTTGGTAGCAGGCCCGGCGGCCACGGCCGGTCTGGGCGTGGGAGTGAAAGGGACGGCGGCAGCAAAATCAGGTCTCCTGGCCACTTGGCTGGCGCCCTTTCTCGGATTCTTTGCCGGCTTCGCGGCGCAATGGCTGGTCATTCGTGCGACCACACCCGAGCGCGAACGTAGGGCCAAACTGCTTAAACTGATCGTTGTTTTGATATGCGTGCTGGGATCTGCCGTGGTTGGGGAGACGTCCGTGCGATCACTTGGGCAACATTTTCAGTGGAGTGACCGGACACGTTTTGCCTCGGTGGCGGCCTTTTGGGGTTTCTACACCATCCTCTTGGCCACATGGCTCATTAGCGTCTTCCGTCGGGAAATGGCCATCCGCCTGCGGAGCGGGGAAGCCATGGAAACTCCCCGGCCAACCGTGTCGCCATTGACGCCGGGCCAATTCGCATTTGTCGTGGCCGGCTCCCATCTGATGATGTTTTCGTGGTTGATTTCCCTGACGTGGCGCCAACATGACCGGATAACCGCTGCAGCCATCACCGGTGCCATGCTGGTGTTGGCTGTTTGGAACTTCTTCCAACTTCGCGGCAAAACTGGAGTGGCCGCCACAAGAGCGGCCTACGGCCACATGACTTTGTGTTGCGCGGTGGTTGTGGCCGTAATCAACCTGCGTCTGGACGTATGGGCGGCGGCTGGGTATGGAGTCAGCGTTGCCGAAATACACCGCCTGCTGCCCATGTGGATTGTTCCGCTGCTCACGTTGGTCCTGGTGATCTGGAGCGGAGTGGTCTTGGCCCTGACCAAACCAAAGCATCGCCCTCGGTAAGAATATCTTATGGCATCGGTTGTATTTTTTCAGGGCGGTCAACGTCGGCAGTCATCAGCGGTTTCAACCGAGCGTGCTGGCCAAACAGTTGGCGGACTTCGGCGTGGTCAACATTGGCGCGGCGGGAACGTTTGTTGTCCGCCAGAATGTCAGTCAGGCAACCCTGCGCGCGGAAATCCTGCGCCGTCTGTCGTTCAAGCCCGAGTTGGTGATCTGTCCTGCGCGCGACGTCATCGCACTGATGCGCAGCGATCCGTTTCAAGACGCGCCCGACGAAACCAAGGACCTCCGTCATTACGTGACCGTTATAACAAGGGCACCCAAATCACTCCCTCCCCTGCCCCTCGAAAAGCCCGCCGGCAACAAGTGGGAGGTCAAACTCATCGCCATCACCGGCCGCTTTGCCCTCAGCCTCTGGCGACGCCAAACCAACGGCATCCTCTATCCCAACGCCGTCGTCGAAAAACATTTCAGCATCCCCGCCACCATGCGCAATTGGAATACCATTTCCGCTATTTCCCATATTCTGGAAAAATGAATCACTGACGGGTAGTGTCCTAATATGGAGGGACGCGCTCCGTCGCGTCCGCATATAAACGAACGGACGCGACGGACCGTGAATGCGATAGATTGTTGTAGGGCGAGATGCCTGTCGTGTAGGTATCCCGCCGTTGCTTTGCGTTATCTGGTGGGCGGGGCGGCGGGATACACCCGTCGGACGGGGCATCCCGCCCTACAATCCGGAGACCGGTGACAGTGTCGGGGTGCGCCAGCCGCCGGTAGTGTCATATTTTGCCGTTTGGAAGGACACGCACCGTCGCGTCCGTTCGCTCAATGCGGCCACGACAGAGCGTGGCCCTCCGCATTAGGACGTTACCTCACCGCTGACCAGCAATGGACTGCGCTCTTGACCACATACACTCTTGCCCTCTAATGATACATGGTACTACCATGTATCGGTTATGAAGCGTGATGAGTTCGCGAGAAACCTGGCGGCGGGCACGTACGATTTGATCGTCCTGGATATCCTCCGCGACGGGCCGAGCTACGGCTATGGCATCCGCCAGCGCATCTTCGCGCGCTCCAAAGGCACCCTGAACTGGCAAGATGGCACCATCTACCCCGTTCTTCGCCATCTGGAGCAGCAGGGTCTGGTGACGAGTAAATGGCGGGGACCCAAGGAGGGTCGACAGCGCCACTACTACCGCCTCACCCCCCGCGGTCGACGAGTCTGCCAACAACTACGCCACCAATGGACCACCTCCACCCGCGCAATCACCGCCCTGTTGAATCGCCCATCCGACAGTGCGTAGAATCAGTGATACATGGTAGTACCATGTATCAGCCATTGCCGGCGCCGCCACACCAACGGCATCCTCTACCCCAACGCCGTCGCCGGAAAACGTTTTGGCATCCCCACCATCGTGCGCAATTGGAATACGATCGCAACTATCTGTGACATCTTGGAGAAATGAACGGTCACCGGTGGACGGCGACGACAACCCTCCTCTCAAATGCTCACAGTGGTAACCACGACGTTTACCGGGCTTGGTCAACTCACCAACGGCCAGCGTTTCACAAACCACCGCGATACATCTATCCTATTCCCCGGCCCAGAACCGCGAAACTTCATTTGAATGGCACCTTCTCCCGTGCGACGAAGGATAACATGCCGCCAGTGCCCTGTATCAGTCGACGTCTCGCCCAAGTCGTCAACATAAGCTTGGAATTCATTCCATGGTGCATAAAGAACCCCTGCGCCAACACACACAAACGCGACGAATCCCTGAGCATGTGAATTAAGGAATTCGATTTGAGGGTCATGCAAGGCAAACCAAAACTGCGTTTGCTTTCCAGTCGGGTAAGCACGGGAAATAGAATATCGAATGCCTGTCCGACCGTCTTCTGTCTCGAAGAGACTTGGTTTCAATTGCTTTATGCGTTGCTGCAGCTTCTCCTCCAAAAACCTTTTCGCTTGGTCTCGCAACTCGTCCAGATTCAGTTGCGTGGACCAAGTCTTCTTGCTACGTGGTGTACCAACTGGTTTGGAAGGCCGCTCTTCGCTTTCGCCCGCCTCAAGTAGTCGCTCAACATTATCCAACTGCCTGCTGATGTCTTCTTGAGTCTCAGCTAGGCGGCCATGTACGAGCGTATTGCGAAAACGGCGGACCTGTTCATAAAGACTGGCCAGCTCAGGGTTGATTTGCACAAAGAACTTAACGAAGGCATTTTGATCATGTTTCGCTCGGGTAGGCAACTTCGCCGCGAGCATTTCTTGTAGGGCATTCCATCGGACAATAAATCTGCTAGCGTCTCCCATCCGATCGGCCTGAACAATTCTAAGGCTGGATTCAAATAGGTTCTCAAAGAGAGCTTTCGCAATCTGTGCGTATGCCTCCACAACAGACCGTTCCACGGAGAGACCAAAAGTATGATAAAGATAATTCCGAATGCTGTGGAAGTGCTGTATCTCTTCCAAGTTAAGTCCAACGATTCGGTCCGAGGCCACTGTTTGGAGCATCTCCAGCGATTTGGGGAAGCTTGTGGACTTATCAATCTTAGTTTCGCTGTTCCCAAGGGCATCTACTCCTGGCTTTTTGTCGCTGAAACTCAGGTAAGTCTTAACCATGACCTCGACAGCGTTGTCTACGCTTATAAAAGCTATCCGACAGTCAAACCCGTCTCCCTTTGACAGATGACCGTAGGCGTGCTCCAGAAGTTCACGCGGTCCTTGCGACCAGACGGGATTCATGTGCTCCCCTTAGTTTGAAACCAATCTTTCATACGTCAATCACCGTGTTACTGCTTCTTTTCAATCTTCGCCCAGGTGTCTTTTAGCGTGATGGTGCGGTTGAGTACCAACTTGCGCTGGCTGGGGGTTGGGGGCTCGATGTCGGAATCGGAGTCTAGAGTGAAGTAGCCGAGACGCTCAAATTGGTAGCGCAGGTCGGGGCTGGCGTCGACCAGCGACGGCTCGCACTTGGCGGTGACGACTTCGAGACTGTGAGGGTTGAGATTGGCTTTGAAATCGCCTTCGGCGTCGGGTTCGGGGACGGTGAAGAGGCGGTCGTAGAGACGGGCCTCGACGTCGATGGCGTGCTGGGCGCTGACCCAGTGGATGGTGCCTTTGATCTTGCGGCCCGAGGTCGCACCGCCGGATTTGCTGTCGAGGTCGGCGGTGCAGCGAAGTTCCACCACCTTGCCCGAGGCATCCTTCACTACTTCGTCGCACTTGATGATGTAGGCGTACTTCAAGCGGACTTCGCCGCCGGGCTTTAAGCGGAAGAACTTCGGCGGCGGGCTCTCCATGAAGTCATCGTGTTCGATGTAGAGCGTGTTGCCGAAGGGAATCTTGCGCGTGCCGGTGCCTGGGTCCTCGGGATTGTTGACTGCATCGAGTTCCTCGTAGTGATGTGGGAACAGATTCGTAATGGTCAGCTTGAGCGGACGCAACACGGCGAGGCGGCGCAGGGCGCGTTTGTTGAGGTCCTCGCGGATGGCGTGGTCGAACACAGCCATGTCGGTGAGGCTGATGAACTTCGTGACACCGACGCCGATGGCGAAACTGCGCAAAGCGCTGGCCGGCACGCCGCGACGACGGATGCCGCTGATAGTGGGCATGCGCGGGTCATCCCAGCCGGTGACCACCTTGTCGTTCACGAGTTGGATCAGCTTACGCTTGGAAACGATGGTGTAACTGGGGATCAGTTTCGCGAATTCGTACTGGTGCGGCAACGGGCGCGGCAGGTCGAGGTTTTCGAGAATCCAATCGTAGAGCGGGCGGTGGACTTCGAATTCGAGCGTGCAGATGCTGTGGGTGATGCCCTCAATGTAGTCGCTCAGGCAATGGGCGAAGTCGTACATCGGGTAGATGCACCACTTATCACCCGTGTGATGGTGCGCGGAATGGCGGATGCGGTAGAGCAACGGGTCGCGCAGCCAGATGTTGGGCGAGGCCATGTCGATCTTCGACCGCAACGTCCGCTTGCCGTCGGGGAACTCGCCGTTCTTCATACGCGTGAACAAATCGAGGCTTTCCTCGATGGAGCGGTTGCGGAAGGGGCTGTCCTTGCCGGGTTTGTCGGGCGCCCCACGATACGCTTCTGTTTCCTCGGGCGAGAGATCGCAGACGTAGGCTTTGCCCCGCTTGACCAGCTCGACGGCCCACTCGTAAATCTGGTCGAAATAGTCGGAGGCGTAGAAAGGTTCCACCAGCGAAGAATGAGAACCGACGATGGCGGGTAGAAAGAAATCCTTCTTTCCGTTAACGGTCTGCGCGTCGGGGGTTTTTCCCGCAGGTTTCAGGCCGAAACAATGATCGGCCCAGCCGTCGATCAGCCATTTCACGTCCGTCGTGATGGAGTCAACGTACTCGACCTCTTCCTTCGTCGGGTTGGTATCGTCCATGCGCAGGTTACACTGGCCGCCGAACTCGCGGGCGATGCCGAAGTTCAGGCAGATGGATTTCGCGTGGCCGATGTGCAGATAGCCGTTCGGCTCCGGCGGAAACCGCGTGACGGGCACCTTGTATTTGCCAGACGCGATGTCCTGGCGGACGGTTTCGCGGATGAAATCGTTGGGTTCGACAGCGGGTGTATTTGGATTCTCGTTCGACATAAATGGATCTCTAGGAAATACCACTCCCGGCGTGGCAGGGCAAGCACCCCGCATAAACGACAAGAGCGCCAGGGCCACAAGACCCCGACGCTCGGGAAAGTCGGTCTTGTGTTACGCCGCGGACAAGTCTTTGACGAACTGGTCGCGCGCGGGCTGGTCGACGAAGCGGTTCGGGTCGGCCAGGCCGGTATCGAGCCGCGATTTGCGCGTGGCGTAGGGTCCGCGTTCGTCGGCCAGAATCACCCAGGCATCCGTCGCGTCCTGCTTGGCCGCGGCGATCTTGCCGGTCAATTCCTCATTCGCCATGCTCGTGTGCGAGCCAAATTGGCTCGGGTAGACTACCTTCGCTTCTTTTTTGCCGCCCGCGCCGTCTTTGGCTTTCGGGCGCGCGTTCGTGGTACCTGCTTTGGGTGCTGATGGTGCTGCCATAATGTGTCTCCTGAATTGTCTGGTGTAAGGGGTGCCTACAGTAAGCGCCTACAAGCCCATCCGTCAAGCTTTGGAAGCTGGCCGATTAGCGCTCACGAGCGTCCGCAACAGCTAAAAACTAGAAAGCCCCGGGTTGCCCCGGGGCTTTCTGCTACGTCTGCTCCCTTCCCTTAGGAGCATCCCATGGAATTACCGCAATTGAGACACTTGTAGCAGGCGCCGTTGCGCACGGTGATCGCGCCGCAGGTATCGCAGGCGGGCGCATCCTGCATGAAATGCTGGACCGTTCGACTGAGCTGCTGGACGGCGGTCAGGCCCGCGCGACTGGCGGTCGGGCGCGCGGGTGCTTCTTCCGTTTGTTCGAGGTCCTGGACGGGCTTGTTGACAATCTTCTTCTCCTGCTCGGCGTCTTCCTTGAGCGGCAGTTCGGACTGGCCCGCGTTGGGTGAATTGGCCTCGCGGTAGCCGGGGATAAACTGGCAGCCCAGCCAGCGGAACAGGTAATCGCTGATGGACTTGGCGATCGGGATATCAGGATTCTTCGTGAAGCCGCTTGGCTCGAAGCGCTGGTGCGCGAACTTCTTCACGAGCGTTTCCAGCGGCACACCGTATTGCAGCGAGAGGCTGACGAGCGTGCCGATCGTGTCCATCAAGCCGCCGATGGTCGAACCTTCCTTCGCCATGGTGATGAACAATTCGCCGGGGACGCCGTCGTCGAACAAGCCAACCGTGATGTAGCCTTCGTGGCCGGCAATATCGAATTTGTGGGTCACAGCCTGGCGCGTGTCCGGCAAACGATGACGCGCAGGGGTCCCGAGACGGACGCGCAACTTCGCAACCTCCTCGTCGAGTTCCTCGATGCGTAACTTGAAGGAATCGGCTTCTTTCACGGCCTTTTCAGCAGGCGTATCGCCGCCGTTCCGGGACGTGTTGAGCGGCTGCGAGCGTTTCGAGCCGTCGCGATAGATCGCCACAGCCTTCAGCCCGAGCTTCCAGCCTTCACTGTAACTGTGCATGATCTCTTTCACGGTGGACTCCTGCGGCATGTTCACCGTCTTGGAAATCGCCCCGCTGAGGAACGGCTGCGCGGCGGCCATCATCTTGAGGTGCGCCATATACTGGATGCTGCGGCGGCCCTTGGCGGGCTTGAACGCGCAATCAAACACGGCAAGATGTTTTTCCTGCAGGTGCGGCGCACCCTCGATCATGTCGTTCTGGTCGATGTACTTCACAATATCGGCGATCTGCGAATCGGTGTAGCCGAGCTTCTTCAACGCCATTGGCACCGTGCGGTTGACAATCTTCAACATGCCGCCGCCCGCCAGCAGTTTGTACTTCACGAGCGCGATGTCCGGTTCGACGCCGGTCGTGTCGCAATCCATCATGAACGCGATGGTGCCCGTCGGCGCGAGCACGGTGACCTGCGAATTACGGTAGCCAAACCGCCGGCCCAACTCGACGGCCTCGTCGCCGCAACGCTGCGCCGCATTGCGCAGGTAATCCGGGCAGCTCGGATGGATGCGTTTCACCGCGTCGCGATGCATTTCCATGACCTGCAGCATTGGTTCGCGGTTCTTGGCAAAGCCTTCAAACGCGCCGATCTTCTCGGCGATGCGGGCCGACTGCGTGTAGGCGTGCAGGTGCATGATGGCGGTGATGGCGCCGGCCAGCCCGCGGCCTTCATCGCTGTCGTAGGGCAGGCCCATCGACATGCTGAGCGAGCCGAGATTGGCAAAGCCGAGGCCGAGCGGGCGGTATAGATGACTGTTGAGCCCGATCGTTTCCGTGGGATAGCTCGCGTTATCGACGAGGATCTCCTGGGCGGTAATGAAGATTTCCACCGCCGCCTTGAAGCGCTCGACATCGAACACGCCGTCCGGCCGCACGAACTTCATCAGGTTCAGCGACGCGAGGTTGCAGGCGCTGTTGTCGAGGAACATATATTCGCTGCACGGGTTGCTGGAATTGATCGGCGCGGTGTTCTTGCAGGTGTGCCAGCGCTGGATCGTGTCCTCGTACTGCACGCCGGGATCGCCGCAAATCCACGTCCCTTCCGCGATGCCGCGCATCAACTCGCGCGCCTTGTAGGTCGGGCCGGGCTTGCTCGGATTGGTGACCCAATGGGTCGCCCAATCCTTGTCGTCGAGCACCGCGCGCATGAATTCATCGGTCACGCGCACGCTGAGATTTTCATTCTGGAAGGAGACGGAACCGTAGGCATCGCCGTTAAAATCCCCCGCGTATCCCTGCTCGATGAGCGCCCAGGCCTTGCGTTCTTCCTTTTGTTTGGCGTCGATGAAGTCCTTGATGTCGGGGTGCCAGACCTTCAAGGTGTTCATCTTCGCGGCCCGGCGCGTTTTGCCGCCCGATTTGACCACGCTGGCGATCGCATCGTAAACCTTGAGGAATGACAGCGGGCCGCTGGGGCGACCGCCGCCGGAAAGTTTTTCGCGGGCACTGCGCAGCGACGAAAGGTCCGTGCCCGTGCCGCTGCCGTATTTGAAGAGCATCGCCTCGCTGCGGGCGAGTTCCATGATGTCTTCCATCGTGTCGCCGATGGATTGGATGAAGCAGGCGGAGCATTGCGGGTATTCGTATTGGGTCGAGGCGCGCTTGATGGCCCTGGTGGCCGCATCGTAGTGGAAGTTCCCCGCCCCGCTGTGCTTGCCCACGCCATATTGGGAGAAGAGGCCGCAATTGAACCAGACCGGCGAGTTGAAGGAACCGTACTGGTTGACGCACAGCCAGGTCAGCTCGTCATAAAAGGTCTCGGCGTCCTTGTCGCTGGCGAAATAGCCGTCACGTTTGCCCCAATCGGCAATCGTGCGCGTGACGCGGTGAACGAGTTGGCGGACGCTGTGCTCGCGGTCGGTGGTTCCGTTCTCACCGTAGAAGTACTTTGAAACGACGACCTTGGTGGCAAGGATCGACCAACTCTTCGGGACTTCAACATTCTCCTGCTTGAAGATGACCCGTCCCGTGTCGTCCGTGATTTCCGCCGTGCGCTGGTCCCATTCGATTTCGTCGAACGGCTTCACGTCCGCGCGGCTGAACACGCGCGCCACAACCGCGCCACCTTTCCCCGGGGCCAACGGTGGAACGCCACGTTTGGCGCGCTTGTTTGTTTCGGTTGAACCCGGCCCATCCATCTCCGAGTCCTTGCGGGTCAGTTTGCCCTTGCGCGCCGAAAGTTCCCCCACACTCTGCTTCAAATTGATCACGTTACCCCCTCCTTAACGACCTAACGGTTAACAACTAGCAGCGATCAACATCTCGGTCGGTAACCACTGCTAATAGTGAGGGTGACACTATAGGCACCCCATATATGGTGTTACAAGCCAAAAGTTCGCCCAAGCCAATATTTTTCAAATTGCGGAAAATTTCCCGCAGCACGCCCTGGGGTTTGAGCAATCGAAATGAAAACGCCGACTGCTGCCCCAACTGGAATCTGCCTTCACCGTGGTGCCGCTCGCGCTCGCAAACCATCCTCCTCCTCGGTGAACTGAGTCGCGATTCTAGCGAGTGCTTTTCCCAGCGCAAGTTCTTTCAATTCGAAATGGAAAATATTTTTCTTGAGTCGCAGGCGGGATGCGGAATGGTTTCATTTCGGTGGTCATTTGCTCTCTCGAATCGAGATGGCAACCGAATCCCCTTGCGGTGGCGGAACGGCCCTTGCTAAAATCATACAGGGCAAGTTTCGGCAGAAAGATTCGAACGCGGACGGAGTACACGAATGCCACTACCGGGAACACATTCGACTGTGAATAAAGGCAGGACTGCCTGCAGGTATATGTTCTGCATTCTTGCCGGCCTCCTCGTTCTTGGACATGTCGCACGTCTCAAGGCCGATACATTGACTTTGAAATCCGGCGACGTACTGGAAGGGCAAATCCTCTCGGAAACAGAGACGCAAATCGAAATCCACGTGTCCCTTTACCACGGTACGATTTTCTCCACGAGACAAGTGGACAAGTCCGATATCCAGTCCATTGTCCGCGAAACCCTGGAGCAAAAACAGGAGAAAGCGGCATATGCCTCCCTGGCTAAATACACGCTCAATCCGAACCAGGAGTTGACGAAGGATCAATACGCCGCGGGAATTGCCGCCTTTGAAAAGTTCCAGGCGAAGTTCACAAACTCCACTGCTACCGCGGAGATAAACAAGCGCCTTGTGGACTGGCAGGCGGAGGCGAGCAATGTGACAAGCGGCAAGGTGAAGTTTGCTTCCGCGTGGATGACACCTGAGGAAAAGAAGGTACAAGCGGCGCAAGAGGCCCTGCAATCCCTCAAAAGCCAGCTTGCCGATCTTCAGGTGCAGCGGGCCAAACTTGCCGCCGCTATCGCCACGACGCAGACGAAACTAACGGCAGCACAAGGTGGAACCGCCACGAGTCCGGGTGGTGGACGACGTGATTTGGCGGGTCGCTTAACAGCGGGCATAACCACCCCACAACAAGGGGAAGCAACCACCGGTCAGAGTGGCGAGATAGCGGTCTACCAACAGCAGATGAGTCAGGAGCAAGGAACACTGACATCTCTCGACGCCAAGATTACTGATATTCAATCCCAAATTCCGCAACGCGAGCAGGATTCCAAGTTAGCTCTTGCACAGAGTAAGCCAGGCACTGGCCCAAATGCCCCGGCCAAGGACGTGCACCCAAGCAAGCCCCCTCCTCCCCCACCAGCACCTGAGCCAACGCCCCCTTGGTACACCCGATTGTGGAACTACTTTCACAAGTAGGACCTTGCGAACTGAAGGCGCCGAGTTCTAGTAGATAGCCATCAAGGCGTCACGCCGAGGTTTTCGGCTCCCAATTGGAAGAAGACCTGCTCTAGGAGAACGTCGGTTTGATTGGTTCGCCGCATCATGGGTGCGCGGTCAATGTATTCGGCGCGCGCCTGGCTGAGCATTTGTCGTGTGAACGCGGCTGAGGCTGTGCCGATGTCAGGGATCCTCGTGCTGCCGCTGGCATCGGTGAAGTTGTAGTTCATGGTCTGGACCGGCGTATCGTTCGTCGAGTTGATGATCGGCCAGGGGCTGACGGGATTCCGGAAGGTGTTCGCGCCCTCGATCCAAACGAGGCCCGTCGTCGCGCCGCTGAGATTGAACCAGTCAATAACCTGAACACCGAGGAACGACAGTTGCCCCGTAAAATTCACGAGGGCGAAGCCATTGGACGTGGCGCGGCTGAAATCCTCCGCGCTGCCGATGTTCTCGACCATCTTCGAGCCGAGAAAGGTAACCGTGCCGCCACCTGATAGGCGCAGGAGCCTGTTCGAGAAAGTGTTGCTGGCCTCGTTATAGGAGTTTTCCACGTAAAGCTGGCCGCCATTGGTACTGACAAAACTGATGGCGTTGCCGCCACCATCGGTGTTGATGTAGCGCACCTTTCCCGCACCGCTGAGAACGACGTTGTTGCCGTTGGTGGCGGGCGGCGCACCGAAGTTTCCCCCGCCGTAACTCAGCCCGGCGATGTCGATCACTGTATTCGAGCAATTACCGAGGAACACGTTTGCACCCACCGGCTGCGTCGCGCTGGAGTCCCGCAGGTAAACACGCGCCGGGGTGCTGCCGACACCCGACACGTCGATGAGCCTGGCCGCGCCGCCGTAATTGCCCACCAAAGCGATATGCGAAAAGGTGACGTGCGACGGGTGGGGACAGGAAAAGAGCGTGCCGCCGCTGGACCCGTTCCAGAACAGAATCGTGTCCGCCCCGTCGCCGACGATCCGCACGTCCTTGTTGGTCGGGATCGTGACCGTGCCGTTCGGGTAGATTTGATGGTTCGATTCCAGCACCGGCGAAGGGATGTGGAATACACAGCCGTCGCCCGCGCTGTTGATGCTGCCCTGCAGCGACGCGGAAGTCATGTTCGTCGTCATTTCAAAGACGGTGCGGTTCAAGTTGGTCGCGGGGATTGGCTGGCCTGGCAACGTGAAGGACAAGGACGCGCGGTTGACGACAAAGTTGTCCACGAGGTTGCTGCGCACGGAGATCCCGCCAGAGAATGTTGCCCAGTTCGAGACGCCGTTCGTGTTGCCGACCGCGAGCAGGTCTGCCAGCGAGCCGCTGGTGAAAGAAATCGTCGCGTTGGTCGTCAGCGTGGAATTGTCCAGCATGATGACCGGCCCGAACTGATTCATCTGGTAGGGAATGCCCGCTGGGTCGATCACCGTATTGCACTTGAACAAGAGCGGCGTGGTGTTGGCTCCCTGGTTGACGGTCACAAAGAAAGCGCCAGACTGATAGCTCGTGTTGCTGACCATCGAGGAGAACGGTGCGCCGGGGTTGTGGTAGAAGTCGATGCCGTTGTGCTGGAAGAATGAGTGGTAGGCATGGGAGTCGCCCTTGCTGACGTAAATCCCATACGTCGTGTTGCTCTCGATCAGACAATCGGTGAACCAGATGTCCAGCGCGTTGAAGTTCTCCAGTTCCACGCCGATGGAGTTGGTCTGGATCAGGCACCGGACGAAATCCTCGTTCGAGAAGCCTTCCCACGGTTCAAAGTGTCCGCCATCCACGCCGATACCGCCGGGCGCGGAGTTCTTGATAATGCAATCTTCGTAGAGATTGTTGTTGTCGAAGATGACCGATGACTGCTGGCTGGACGCGAGGACAGTCCGCGCCTTGAAGTTGCCGTCGAACTTCAGCCGCGCGAAGCAGCTGTTTGCCACCCCGTCCACGTGGAAGCAGGTGGCCGCGCCGGAGTTGTTGGTGTTGTTCGCGGGCACAGTCGGCCCGTCGTAGAGAAAGCCGCAGGTGTTTTGGTTCCAGCCCACCACCGCGACATTCTTGCGCTGATTGAGCCAGGGCTTTTTCGTGACCCGGCACATGCCGGGGATCAGCAGCACCGGCGAGCAGTTGCCGTTACCAATAGCCGACAGCGCGTTGGAGACGGCGGTGCTGTCATCCGTCGTCCCATCGCATGCCGCCCCGAAAGCCATCACATTCGTCCACGACGAGAACGGCCCGTACCATTCATTGTAAGCCAGGGCTGTTGGGTGCGTCACTGCCGCGACTGGCGGGTTGACGGCCAGCATCGTGGAGATGTATGCCGCTCCATTGGACGCGGGCGCGTCAGCCGTATAATTCCAGTAACCTGTTAGATACAGTTGTCCGGGAGTCTGCGGGCCCAAGAAATATGTCGGTGCCAAACCGGCAACGCCGACCTGATCAGCAATCGTGACGTAGGCGATCACGTTGCTGACAATTCCCAGACCAAGTTCGGTGACGAAGATCGGTTTGCGCCCAGACCATCCATTCAGATTCGAGACGCACGCGGCAAGATTGGTCACAAAAGGAGAGTCGCTGTTTTGCGTCGGTGTGTACGTGGGAGCGTTGGAGGTGGTACCCGTCATCCGATAATCGTGAAATGAAACCGCGTCGAGATTCGTGAATCCGCCTGCCGCGCTAAAGGCCGTCATAAAGTTGTTGTCGTAGGGACTACTCAGCGATGGCCCAACGATCAGCACCATTGGATCCACGTCGTGCACCGCTTTACGAACTGCCGCCGCCAGGTTGGCGACGAAAGTCGCCGTATCGGTGAAGGTAACACAGCCGGGATAAATGTTCGTGAATGGTTCGTTGGTGAACTCCAGCGCCCAGATCCGACCGGGCACATGGCGGAGGATCGCCTTGACCAGGTTCGTCTCCGCCGCGATGTACTGGGCCTGCGTGCTGTTCGTGTAAACGATCCACGGCGGCGCACCGCAAATATTGAACATGATCTTTGGTTGGTTGATCGGCAGCGGCGTGATCGTGGCGTCAAAATTCGTCACCGTGTTCGCGGCCAACCAGGCGTCAAAGCTGTGGTTGGTGACCCCGCCAATGATATTATTGGTGAAACTGTAAACGCCCGGCGACAGCTCGATGTCCTTCCAGTTTACGAATTGTGCCCGCAACCAAGTATTGGTCTGGTTCACGAGAATCTGGCCGTAGATGCGGTGCAGCTCCGAGCTGTCGGTACCGCTCGCCGGGTCGGTCCCGAGCATCAGCCAACCGCTGGAGGGAACCTGACTGAACGGCAGCAGCCAACCCTGCAGGCGGATCGCTGTGACGTTCGTGCCCGTGGCCATCGCCGCCGGCGCGAGCGGCGAGAGAAATGCGGCCACCAAAAGAAGGGCAAGAGTGTGAAGGAGCTTTTTCATAATTTGATTGCGGTTGCCGCGGCAACGACACCGCGGCGTCTCGTGTCGCTAGTGCGCCACTCGGCTCATTGTCCGTTGATGATTAGTTGGCTCGGCGTGGAGTTCGTGCCGATGGCCGTGCCGACGGCATTAACCTGGTTGCTCGGGATGGTGGCGGTGACGACAAGTGTACCGTTGGACATCGTGGCGCTGGCAAGCACGTTGGTGCCGATGGTTTGCGTGATCGTGTTCGTGACTACCGTCCCATTCGGTGGGCAGCTTACACAGCCGTTGAGGATCAGGGCGAGGATGAATGCGTGCATCTTAGTTGTTCCTTTCATGGCTTTGTTTGGGTGTTTTATCAATAGAACGTGATGCGATTCGGGGCATTGGCGGGCGCGCCGGATTCGGTATTGATCGTAAGCGTGGCTCCGCCGGATGACAGGTTGGAGATGCACAGAGCGTAGCCTGCGTCCATCACGCCCCGCATCACCTTGGATTCCGTCAAGGCAATCGCCGGCTCCGAAACGTAGTCCATCGTGTTGGTTACTATGGTGCCGGTTGAATTGGTCGAGAATTCAAACATCCAGCCGACAGCGGGATTTCCAGACACGGATGTCAGGTTCACCATGACGGAAACCTCGCCGCGCCCTGAATTGGTGTAAGTGTCAGTGACCACCGTTAGAAGGTTGGTGACAAACTGCAATGCCACCGGCGTCGAGAGATCGTTCGTCTGGAAGAGGGCATGAGCACCGTTGGAGCCGACGCCTATCAGCCACAATCCGTTGGAGGCGTCGCGCACGGCAAGATAAGTTTTGTTACTTTGCGCTGAGGTAATCGGCGGGAAGAAGAACCCGGAGAATCGATTTGTCGGATACTCTTTATCCTTGGTGCCGGTCACTGAGCCGACCGCCCGTCCAATGGCCAGCCAATACTCATTCGAGCCGATGACGATCAGCCCGCCGCCATTCAGCGTGGCGCTGCCGCCCGAGTTCGTCCAGTTGCCATAGCTGGCGTAGGTCTCATGCGCCGCCGTCGTGTTCGTGTCGGTGGTTTGCTTACCATTGGTGAAGAGAATGCGCGGGAAGCGTGGATCGTTTTCGTAAAATTGATAGCCGCCAAGCCCTGTGGAGTTGTTATCCTGGCTAGCCACTATTAATCCGCCAACGGCTGATGAGGTAGAGATAAACGCACATCGCTTGTCGCCATTGGCATTGCCCGATGGTTCGTGTCCGAATTGCACACTGCCGGAAATGCTGTCAACGAAGGTTATGAACATTGCTCCTGCTTTTGGGCCATCGCGTGTAAACTCTAGATAGGCGGCGTTAGAGCCATCTTGTGGCACTACATCCATTTCAGAATTGATTCCGTTCTCAGAGCCATTCGGTATGAACTTGAGCGCTTGGCCATTATTGGGAATAGTAACAACCGTTCTGGATGTTCCGCTCCAGTTTTGCGTTGAATTCGCAGAGCTTCCCGTTATTTGATTGAACGCGCCGGCGCTGTTGGAGAGCATGGTCATGGTACCGCCGAGATCGATCTGGCCGCTGCCGCGATTGGTCAGGGTGACTCCGTAGGCAGACAACAGGTTTGAAATTGTCAGGCTGGAGCCGTGAAGAGTGAAGTTGGTTGTGCCGTTGAGGATGGTGATATTCTCGAAGGGTGACGAAGCGAAACCAACGGTGACTGTCGTCCCGTTGATCGTGGCCACGCTGAAGTTCGTGGCAATCCAACCAACCACGCCGTTGTTCCAGGCACCGGCGAGTTGCACGGCGCTGATGGAGTTGGTGGACGTGGCCAAGCTGTTGCCGGTGACGGTGCTCCAACCGTCGGGGATGCCGGCCGAATTCAGGTGCACGACGAGGAACTGACCGGCGCTGCCGATGGTGCCGGTGTTGCTGCCGAAGGCGGCGAGTGTGTTTGTCCCGACGCTCTGATTCCCGGTGATGTTCGCGCCGTTCATGGAACCCGTGAAACTGCCGGCATTCATGTTGCCGGTGATCGTCGCGTTGGCGCCAACCGTCAGGCTGCCACCGACAGTCTCGTTGCTAACGACGGTGACGTTGTCGCTGACGATAATACTGCTCTTGAACCACGTCGGCGCGCCGAGCGTGAGGGTCGCGCTATTATTGAACGTTTGCGGCGCGCTCCACGTCTGCGATTGCCCGGTGCGGGCGATAGTGCTATCGGGCACCAAGTAAATCGTCGGAACGCCGCCGAGGTTGGTGAATAGCAGGCCCACGACCGACGAGGCATTGGAGAAACCGAATGTGTCAGACACGGTCCACGGCAGGCCGTTGGTTGTCCAGGCGTTTGTGGAGCCGAAGCCGCCTTGCGTGGCGACCAGGAAACCGAGCATCGTGCCGCGATCCGTAATCGTCAGCACCGCTGGGCTTTCGTTGGTCAAGCCCTTGATCAGCAGCGTCGGCTGGTTGGTGTGGCCGACGAGATCGTAAGGGCCGCCGGCGGTGTCGAGCACGTTGGTGATGCCACCGCCGGTGCCGGCGACCGGATTTGTTGCCACTATCGACGGATCGATGGCCAGTAAATTTGTCCCTCCGCCCTCGTCGGTGAACTCCAGGCCATTGCCGGCAACGAGGATCGTGTTGTTCGATCCGCCAATGCCACCGCCGCCGATGATGCCGATGAGCGCGCGCCGTCCACCACCCGGCAGGTTTGTGATCGAGAGCGTGATGTCGCTGACGCTAAATTGCGTCTCGTCCACTTCGCCCGTGGTGTTGCCGCTGATGATGCGGAAGGGGTAGACGTAGCCGGCGTGGGAAGAAGTAGCCCAGTAGCACAGTAGCCAAGCAATCAAGGGAAGAATTCGGCCGGATCGGAAAATTCGTCCCCTGGCTACTCGGTTACTCGATTGCTTGGTTGCTTTATTCGGGTTCATAGAATCCTCAGTTGACATTTGAGAGTGACCACGACGTCGGCGGCCTGATTGCCGCTGATCATCCTCACGGCGAGCGTCTGGTTGGCGGGGACGACCAAGCCGGAACCCGCGACACCGTTGCCGTCGCCAGTTACGCCCGTGAGAGCGTAGGAGCTTCCGGCGTTGAGCGTGTATTGTTGCGATTGCAGGTTGCCGTTGACGACTAGCTGGACCACCAGCCCCGATCCAATCGGGAGCGCGCTTTCGGCGCGGATTTCGACGGCGGTGATCAGCCGTTCGATGGCGATCTGTGAAGTGCCGCGGACCTGACCGTCACGGATCAGCCCAAAGAACGGCACGTCCTTGTCGAGCAGGTTCATTTGCGCGATCTTCTGGATCGCGGTGTTGACGAGGGCATATGCCGCTGCCGGCGTAAGGCCCGTTGGTAAATCTTCGGTGCCGTTAGATAGAACGCTCATTGTTTTATCACCGTGAGTTCTGCCGGGCGCAGGGCGCGCAGGCCGTTGAGATTGGGGTACACTTTCACGTCCACCGCAGCGGCCAGGCTGCCGCCATTGTCGGATTCATTTGTCGCGGCATCGTAGATGTAGCCGACTGATTCGTAGCGGGTCACCAACTCGTCGGCCACGGGCAGGACTGGCAGCGGCGAGAACAGCGTGATCGTCAGGCCGCTGATCGATTGGATGCGCCCGAAGATTTGGCCGGTGTTACCGAAGACTGCGACGCTGATCAAGTCGCCGGGCTGCAGACCGGCCACGCTGCCAACGTCGAACTGCTGCGCGCTGGCCACAGAGAGCGTGGACGTTTGGATGGCGTCGTGGCGCACATTGACCGTCGTCGTGCGCTTTAAGACGCCGCCGACCCAAAGTTCCACGTCGCACGTATTGATCTCGCTGGGCACTGTTGGGTCGAACTCGCTTGGGTTCGTTTCGTAACCGAAGCCGAAACCGCGGTCGCGCAGCACCCACGCGAGCGCGATGTCGCTGCTGTACAACGGCGTCATCAATGCGCCGCGACCATTGGCGATCAGGTTATCGGCCGGGAACGGTCGGGCTGCGCGCGAAACGACCGTGAGTTGCGCGGCAAGGGCATCGGCCAGTGTGGGTGACAATCGGCTGCCGAACGGAATGCCCTTGAACGTGAGGACGGAATTGAGCACCCAGGCTGGTTCCGCGAGTACATTGTAAAGCGGCAGGATGCGAAAAACCCAAATAGGACTGCCAGCGGACGGGGCCGGGACGGGCGTATCCGAGAGCGGCCCGAAGATGCCCCGCAGCCGCCAGCTAGATCCGCCGAGAAAGACCAGCTCGCGCACCGCGTAAAGCCCGGCCCCAATTCCGCCACCGACCAGCACGAGCATTTTGTAGGCGAACCAATCCGAGTCTGAGAGCGAGGAGAAGCCGTCGATGTCGTCGCTGCCCTGGTTGAAGTCGATGGACGCTTCGCGGTCCATTGTGAACCCCGAGAAGTTCACGCTAATCACCTTCCCGCCGGCGTGGAACAGCGCGTCGGAATCGACCACATCGTAATCGACGGCGGGTTGCTCGATGGATGTGTAGAGCGCGAGTCCCTCCACATCTGGATCCGGACGCGCGGCGAACACCGTGAACCGTTTGGAGCTGTCCTGGGCAAAGTCCCACGGCAATTCGACGGCATCCTGTAACTGGATCGGATTGATCGGTGTTGTACCTCCGCCACCGCCACCACCTCCGCCGCCGACCGCGGCCACCAGCGCCGGTAGGTAGCCGAAGACTTCCGGTACGACATCGACCTCAATCGTCTCGTCGCCCATGCCATGCTCGCGGATCGCGACGACGATCACGGGAGTGGTCGAATCGTAGCCGCGCGGCGGATCATTGATCACGAACACGTCGCCAAACTGCAATTGAAACGCGCCGCGTCCGCAGGTGATCGTGTCGGGGTTCTTCGGCAGCGTCTCCAACGTGCGCAAGCGCGAGCCAATCAGCCGCGCCACGCGGGCGTCGGTCACCATCGGCAAGGTGATCTCGATGTTCTTTTCATCGTTGCCGAAATCGCCTGCGCCCGGCAGTGAGAGGATCGTGTCGTGGAACTTGCGGGTGGTGTCGCTGTACTTGACGGTCGTGTGTTGCGGAACCTCGTACCAGGAACCGGGCCGCTGCTTTAGACCGACCACATCGTCGGCCTCCAGCGTCAGCGATGAGTTGCCGCCGGTGAGTAGTCGCAGTCCGACCTCGCCATTGCTGATGACCAGTGCGCCCTGGACATTTTTGAGGATGTCCTCGATGAGTGTGCGCGCATCGCCCTTGTCCCTGACCGCCCAGGAAAGCCCCATGTTCAGCAGGGAGAGCGCCGCGCTGTTGAACGTCGCGTTGTTGATCACGGCCAGATCGAGCGCGATGCCGTGGACGCTGCTCGTCAAAAGCTCGTAGATCATGCCGGCAACATTCGCGCCACCGAGCGCGACCATGTTGCTTGTCAGCAGGATCAGCCACTGCGCGGTGTTCGGCGCATTGATAAGCGTGCCGGTCCACGTGAGCGTGGCCATCAAGCCGAAACTGCCCATGGCGAATGGCGTGCCGCTGGTGATTGTGAACGGTTCGCTGCCCGAATCCGACCCATCGAGAACGCTGACTGTGACCGACGCCTGCGAACCGCCCGGGCCATGTTGCACGACAAGTTGGTAGATGATGCTGGCTGGGCCGGTGAATGCGGATGCATCGGCTGTCAGCATGGGATTGCCGCTCACAATCTGCGCGTTCTGTGCGCTTGCCTGTGTCTGCACATTGAAGGCGGCGCCCGGTGGCGAAGCCGGGATGCGGGTCACGCGCAACGCAACCTGGGCGAGCGTGTCGGCGTTGCCGATACGAAAGCCGCGCGTGCCGGTGCGGTTACCGTGGAATACCGCGTAGCACATCCCGCGATAGAACGGCGCATCGGGAATGAATTGCGCCAGGATTGGATCCTGCGTTTGTGTCGAGAGTCCGAAGTAGAACGTGATCGTGCCGCGGCTGGCGCTATCGGTCAGCACTACGCCACCCATGCCGACCGTGGCCGTCACGGCGGTCGCTGCCGAGGCGACGCTCACGTTGCCCTGCCAGATCAGCGCGTTGTCGTACCAGATTTCCGTGATGCGATCCACCGGCCCGATGCACAGGCCGAGAGCGAACGTCCGGTAATCCTTCTCACCCGATGAAACCTGCCCACCGCCCTTCCCCGTCGCACCGGCGTTGCTGAAGCGGTGATTCGTCCATGCGATCACGGTTCCGTTCAAGTCGCGCGTGCCCCATAGCGTCGGCCACGGTGTGCCGAGAATATTGGAAGCGACGGGAGACTGCGCGACCGCGCGCCGGTTCGCATTGGTGGATGTGGACGCACCGCCGAGAAAACTCATGACCGCCTCCGGTGGGAAACTCGAATATCCAAACTCGAATCTCGAAACTCAATTGAGTTTCGGAATTCGGATTTCGGATTTTCTGAGCTACGGTTCATTGTTCTTCCAGCAGTCGATAAACGCAAGTTAGCGCTGAGAGGTAATGCGCCTGGTGGAACGGTTCTTCCATCAGGCCGTTGCCGGTGAGATGGGCGAAGTGGACGGGCGCTTCTTTGACCACAAGGCCGCAGTGTGCACCGCTTGTCCCGTTCTTGAAGAGCAACACGTCGCCGATGCGAAAGAGGGGCAGCTGTTTTCCAGTGGCATCATCAAACACAAGGTTGGCGCACTCCGTCGCCTCGATGCAGCGCCGCAATGTTTGCATTTCGTCCGCGCGGGCTTCCTGCAGCCGGTAGTTGGGAATCTCCAGCTTTTCCGGCAATGCGCCGATGGCTTTGAACGCGTGGACCCAGAACAGGCAATCGCCGCTGACGCCGCAACGCATTGCATTGGGTCGCGCGCCGGCGTGCTGCCAGCGCGTGCCACTCCACAAATGAAGCTGATTGAGCAGCATCTGGACGCGGTCGGCAGTGTGGAAGTATGGAGCGCGGCTCACTGCGTCGTCTCCAGGGTTGGGTGTTCGATGGGGATATCGGTGCCGCCGAAGTCTTCGAGGTTGCCGAAGTTGATGGGCTGGCCGTTGCTCGCGGTCCAGCTCACACGGAAATCGTAGGCGGCCTGCCCTTGCATCCGGACGATCAGCGTGAAGCCGTTCGCGGCGGTGGGCTGCTGGAGGATCGAGGGCGTGCCCGCGCCGTTGTTCGTCAGTGAGAAGACATAGCCGGCGGCGTTCGGAATACCGGCGCCGGAGCCGAGGGCGTAGGGTGGGCTGGTGACAATCGAGGTCGAACCTTGCGCCACCCAAGAGAAGGTCGTCCAATCGTCGCCGTTAACGGCGAGGTTGCCGATCTGCGCGTTGTTGGTGTGCAGGTAGAGAACCGTCAACTGCGTCGGCGTGATGATGACGCGCGCGATCCCGGCATTGGTGGGCGGCGTATTGAAAAGCTGCAGCGCCACGTCGATGTGGCCGGGCATCGGCGTGCCGGGCGGTGGTGGGACAGTTCCGCTCGGAATATGCTTGGTGATGCAGGTTGACCGGGTGCGGTCGCAACCGCCGAACGCGGTGACCACGAGACCGGTCACCGGCAACGGCGGGAACATTTCCAGTGTGAGGTCGCCGTAGTTCACGCCGAGGGAGGTACGCTTGGCGCTGGCGGTGACACCGAGCGAGAGACCGAAGACGAGACCGCTGATCGGATCGGTGGCGGTATATTCGACCAAACCCTGTGCAAACCAGCCATCCGGTTGCGCGGCCCATTCCGTTGCGCTGATGACCACGCCGTTTACCTGCAGCACGAAGCCGTCGACGCGGACGTATTGCTTGTCGGCGTTACAGGCGACGGCGGCGGTGTCGGTCGAGAAGAGCGCTTTCGGGCAGTCGATGCTGAAGACAGGACGCGGCACCTGGCGGACGAGTTTCTTCGTGATGTGGTCCCACTTCGTTTCCAGCTTCAGCTTGCCGCCGTCGATCGTCTGCTGCAGGCCGGCGCTGTTGCTGTCGAACGTGTCGTCGCTATCGAGGTAGCCGATGAACGCCACGTCCACGACCGGCACCTGGTTGCCGTGACCATCATCGACCGTGACAATGGAGTTGCCGTCACGATGGACCTTGTAGATCACGATGCCGAACGTTAGCGGCCAGCGGCGATTGACGTAGTTGGCAAACGGCTCCAGCTGCGGATCGACGGTGAGCGTGAGGTTGTGCGGATCGAGGTCGGTGCTTTCCTTGCGAAAGACCTGGCTCGCATCGAATTCAATCGCGGCGGGAACGTAGGTGCGCGACTGAATGCCGTCGCTCGCGTGATCGGCCGGGTCGGTGAGGTTAACGTTGTCCTGAAAGCCAACGGAGTACGTCCACGAGCCCCAGCCGTCCGGCAGTGTCGCGCGTCCATCACGCCGCGCGAAGATGTGGATAAGCAACGCAACCTGTCGCTCGCGCGCCATTTCCAGAGTCGCCCACGCTGACGGGACGGTTCTCATGTGGTTGCCAGCTCCATTCCCTCGAAGGTGCCGCTAGCGGTACCGGTCGTGATGACACCGGCATATTCGTGTTCCAATTCGGTGAATGTCAGCGTTGCGGTGGCCACCAGCGGTGACTGGCATTCGATCTCAATGTCGTCAGTCGCGAATTGCACGAGGGGCAACAGCCCGATCTTCGTCATCGATACCGGCAGCGCCGTGCCGATGTCCGCGTCGATTGTCGCGCGGTTTGTGCCGCCGGAAAGATTGATCACCTGCCGAATCCACCATTGGTCGTTGCAGGTGATGAAGATCGCGCGCCGTATCTCACCGCTGTGATTGAAGCGAGAGCTGAAGGCGGAGAAATTTTTTAACTGCAGGGTGGTATCGTTTGCTCCCACGTCCGCGGAAAGCAGCAGCTCGTTTTTGAAACCTGGCAGCCAGAAGCGTTGCCAACGACCACAGCGGTCATGGAAGAATTGCCAGATGGTCGCGCGGTTCCGTCTTCCGTCACAACCAATTCGATGGGAGATCCGCTGGCGGACGTATTGCCGCAACGTCGCGAAGGCCTGACGGTTGAGTCCTTGCGAGACGATGTGTGTGCCCTGGCCGATGTTCATCTTTGGCGCCTCGCTCCACTCGGCGATGAGCGGCAATACGGGCAGGCCGAGGTAGGTCGCGGCATTGAGCGTGCCCGGTATCGACGGGGCAGCGGCGTGCGCCAGGTCCTCCACGAAGGTGAGTTCGATTACGGAGGTTTCGTAGGATTGAAACTCCTCGGCGTAGTCATCGATCTGAAACCCACGGATCAGTGGCAGCACTTCATCACCGGCCTTAAAGGCGGATTGAAGCGCGGAGGAAAGCGTGATCGTGGTGCCGCTGATGCCTTCGATCTGGATGCCCTCGTAAGCCGAGTCGTCGAACTTCCACAACACGCCTTCGTTGCGCCAGTCGATGAAGTTTACCGAGGAAACGGACAGCGTCGTCGCGCCGATCGGGGCGTCTGCGCTCAGGTAGATACCTTCCTCGCACCACAGCGGGATGCCGAGGATTGTGCCCGGCGGATTTACTTCGCGGAATGCGTCCCATGTCCGCCGCAAATCATCGAAGGGCAGGATGTTGAACTTGATGGAGCGCTGGCCGTAGTCGCGCGCGCAATCGCGCGTGATGCTACCGGGGATTGACTCGCGTTTGACGTTCGTGGCGAAGGTGGACTTCAACGTGATCGGCGAAGACCAGTTCGCGCGGAATGGGAAGATGGTTAGGCCACCAATCAAAGAGGCTCTCCCGAAAAATCCGAATTCAGAAATCCGAAAGACAATTTCATTCCTGGCGGTGCCCTCCGCTGCGTTTGAAGTTGCGGGCAATCCGGTGGGCGTTTCGGTCGAGGTGGTCGGTCAGGTGCTTTTGCATTTCGCTGGTGGCCATGAGCCGGTCTATCTCGGCGGGACCGAAGGCGAGTAGCACGGTCGCGCCGCCGATGCTGACGTTCGGCACGATACCACCACTGGCCATCCGCACGGCGATGCCGCCCTCGGAAAAGCCGCGCGTCGGTAGGACGGGCCCGCCGCAGGCAAAGGTGCGGTGTTCCATCGAAGCGCGGATTGCATCGCGCGGGATGGAACGCGTGCGTATCGCCTGCATGACATCGGTGCCGTAGTAATTGTGCGCGGCGGCGGGTTGCACGAATTCGTTATGCGAAAGCCAAGCGGGAATCGAATCGCTGGTCTCGTTACCCGCGCCGTAGATCGGGCCGCCGGCGGCGTGGCGGGAGACAGAATTGGTCACCGCAGCGAGCGCGGCCACGGCGGCCAGCATCACGGCGAGTCCGATCAACACGCCGACCCAGCCGCCTTGTTCGCCGGCCTTGGCAAGGTAGGCGACCATGCCGATGCCAGCCTGCTGCGAACTTTGCTGTTGATTCTCTTCCGAAGTGGCCTGATTGATGCCACGCAAGATCGTGTTGGCAATGATCTGCTCGATGAGGATTTGCAGGATGCCTTCGATGACGGACGAGACGAACCCGGCAAACGCCTGCTTCGCGTTTTTCGAGCCTTCGATCCATTGCGTCAACGCATGCGCCGACGTGGCGGAAAAATCCCGGAGTGTGTGCGTGGTGAAATTGTCGACCTGTTTTTGCAAGTCGGCCCAGTCCCGGAGCGTTTTTTCTAGATGCGACTCGGGCGGTGAAACCTGCGCAATGGAAACAGGACCCGGTGTGGGCGGCGTCTTCCCCACTTCCGTATTGAGCGCTTTTTGCGCGGTGACCGCCGCGAGGGTCGTGGTCGCCACCTTGTTCGTGGCCTGGTCGAGTTGGGTCAGTTGAACAGCGAGAGCCTGGGCGTTGCCCTGACCTTCGGTCGTGACCCTCAGAATGATTTCGGCGACGTTATTGGCAGCCATCTGGTTTACCTTTCGGCGTCAATTCGCGACCGGAACGCCCTGCGCGAGGAAGCTGGAGAGTAGTTCCTCGGCGACGGCGCGTTGTGAGGTCCCTTCGATCGCCTGGTGGAGGCTGTCGATGTACTTGCGCCACTGGCGCGGTTTCTCGACCCACACGACGCCGGTGTAGAACGCGCGCTCGACCATGTCGTGCTGCCAGTTCTTGAACGCGGCTTCAAAGATGTCCTGGATTTCATAATCGGTCAATTTGTCGGTGTCGTGGCCGCGGGCGCGGAGGAAGTCGAGGGCATCGCTGACAACCACGACCGGAGATTTGCCAGAGCGGCCTCCATTATTTTTTTTTGAATCGGAGAATGGTTCAGCGCGAGTGCCTTCTCGACTACGGCGAAGGCGCTGTCCTGGGTGAGGGAGTCGAACCAGGATTGATTCGCAGAGGGGACGCCTGCGCTACTGAATTCCACGGAGCGGAAGACGAGGAAGGCCTTGTCGAGGCCGGTGTCGGCCCACTTGATCATGTCGGTGTTGGAGAGGCGCTTGACGATGATGGTTTCGCGGCGCTCGTCGGCGTAGATGACCTCAATGGACTCGCGGAGGTTTGGTTTGGTGGTGGCGGTCATATTTTGTTCCCCTCACCCTAACCCTCTCCCCCGGAGGGGAGAGGGGACGGGACGGGTTATTTGATTTGGCGCAGGTAACCGAAGGGATACGTGGCGTCGCCGCTGGGGACGGGTGTGATTTTGAATGATTGTTCGGCCGGTTTGTCCGGGCTGAAGTCGAAGTTGCCGGTCGGTTCCAAGCGGGACTTGGCCATGTGGCGGAGCCAGACCTGCTCGGTGGTGCGGCCCTCGTTGGGTGGAATGACCATGTAGAGGTAAAACTCGCCGTACACGAAACCGATGTGGGTCTGTAACCGGTTTTCGACCTTGGTGATGGCGGTCAGATCATACGTCAGGGCCATGGTGTCGCTGACAGAGAACATCCCGCCGGTGAGCGGCTTGACCGCACCGAGTTCGGTGTCGAGATCGTAATCGGTACCGAGCACGGCGGTGGTGCTGGCTTTCTTCACGACGACGTTGGCAATTTCAAAGCCCGCGATCTTGTGCCACATGTCGAGCGCGGCGACGGTGATGTTCTGGGTGGAGGCGGTCGCCGAGGACTGACTGAACGCGGCCTGGCCGTTGCCGAAGAGCACGAGGTCGAGCGCTTTCGGGTCGGGCGCGTTGCATTTGATGGTGATGGGCAGTTCGAGGCGCTTGATCGGACGGGCTTCGGTGACGAGCGTGCCCGTGGATCGGGCAGTGCGGAAATCGGTCGCCTCCAATTCCTGGTTGAAGCTTGAATCGGTGACGTTGCCCAGATCGAGTAGGACGCCGGCATAATCGCGGTCGAAAAGCGCGACTGCGCCGCCCTGCCAGACGTTGCCGACGGTCAGCCGATTGCGGATGGCCAAGTTACTCATTTCTCATTCCTCCGTTTTGGGTTTTTGACAATGGTTTCTTTCACAGTTGCACTCGGGTTCGGAACTGAGCTTCGTACACGGTCTCAGTCGTCGTCTGGCCGAGCAGTTCCAGGCCGACAAATACAAATGGTTCCGCTGGCGCGATTGGTGGCCAGCCACGCAACTGGCCGGCGGTTGACGGCGGGGAACCCGACGGGCCGACGACGAGGTTGATCATGTCGTATGCGCCAATGACGCCGGGACCGCCGTGGGAAAGTTCCTTGGTGGCCCGCAGCGAACGGGCGCAGAGGAACAGCGACCAGACGCAGGCGATCTCGTTGCGCAACGTGCCTTGCAGGACGGGTTGGCCGAGGCCGCGCACGCCCTTAAATTCCTCGGGCTTGTTGAGGATGCGGTCGAGACGCAGCCAAGCGGACGGCGCGGTCTCGCGTGCCACCGCGAGGAAGACCTCGGCCTTCTCGCCGCGAAAGACGTCCACGCGATTGAAGAAATTACGCGTGTTGTCGTCCGGCCGTTTGGCGGAGTTGACCTTGGCGATGACGGCGTCCTCGATGTCGATGAGATAATTACTCATTGGCACAACTCGGTGAGGTAGTCGTTGACGCGTGAGCGGACGAGTTGGTCGGCTTCGGGGGTTAATTCGTCGCGGTCCCAATCGAAGGGAGCGGTGGGGCGACTTGGGATGGTGATTACTTTTTTGCGTGCCCAGCCGGGTTCGGCAGAGGAAGCGAGCGGGTAACGGAAAGTGAGCCATTCTTTGTTCTTCGCTATCACGTCCGCACCGAACTCGTGAATGGCGAGCAGGTTCCAGCCGTTGCTGACCGTGAGTGGGCTGCCGACGGTGATTTCGGACGGGCCGGTTTGCTGACCGACGATGGAGGCCTGCATCAGTCCTCTGTCGCGCAACGTGACGCCGCCGAAGGCGTTCGCTCGATACGAGGGGCCGGCTTGCCAGCGATCGTTGGGGCCGGCGTTGATGTTGTCCCGCCACATTTGTGCGAGGTCGAAGGCGATTGCGTTCAAGACCGGATCGAGGTTGTCGAGGCCGTCGCTGATGAGACGCAGGCGCTGGCCTTGTTCGTCGAAACCGCGTTGTTCAATTGCGAGGGGCATGTGCTACCAACCTCTCATTCGTTTTCGTTCGAATGTGCCCTGGTGATGACTGGTTTCGATGGCGGCGTTGCGGGCTTCGGCGCCGGAGACGGTTTTGCTCGTGCCGATGGTGGCTTTGCCGTCGCGAACAGCTTCGAGCCACTGGATGGCGCGGTTGTAGCCGTCTTGTACGCCGGTGAAGGCCTGAAGGATGTGCGGTTTGTCCTTCATCGCGTAGTACTCGAACATGTCGAGCGCGAAACCGGCGAGGGTGGCTTTGATATTGGTGGCGTCGGTGTCGTCGACTTGTAACGGGAAGACAAGTTTGCCGGAAGTAAGGCTGCTGGCTTCGCCGTTGACGCGGGCGATGATTTTGTCGCGGAGGGTGGTGTTCAACGCGCCCGTTGGATTCACGGGATCGTCGAGCAACTCGATGAGCTGCGCGGGACTGAAGCTGTCGGTCACGTCGTCGACGATCAAGAAGGCGGTGATTGTTGTCATGTTTTTACATTCCCCTCACCCTCTCCCCAAATGGGGAGAGGGATCGGATTTGGATTTACACGTCGTTGGTCACACAGTTTTGCAGCAAGTAGCAGGAATCCTGGTTGACCATGAGGACCTTGCGGGTGTGGCCGATGATGTCGGCGACGGCGCCGTAGAGGCCGCCGTTTTCTTCGCCGGGCTGGATCGTGCGGGAGGCGACGAAGACCGGGCCGGCGTTCATGATGTTTCCGTACGCGGTCAAGGCGGTGCCGGGGTAGGGCGAGACGGTGGACTGCGGCGCGTCCTCGATGCGAATCGCGGCGAGGTGCTTGCCCCAGATGCGGCTGTAACTGGCCGTCTGGCCGGGGTTCGCGTTATTGGTGCGCTGTTTGCCGACGAGCACCTGCTTCAACCCGAAGAACGCGGCGACCTCATCCTGATTGACCTGACCGCTGATGGCGGCGCGACTGCCGAGGACGGCCTTGATCGCGCTGACCATTTGCGGATGCCGTTGCAGCGGACGCCAAACGGCGAGGCCCATAACGAGCGCGTTCGGCGGGATCAACGGCGTGTCGATCAACGTCTGGATGATCTTGATGGGCTCGTTGTCCGCATTGTCCAGCATGTCGGTGGTGGCGGCAACGCGCGTATTGGCCGACGCGTAATTGGCGGCGGTAAAAACGAGGTCGCGCGCCTCGAACTCATGCGAGAACCAGAACGTCTCGGTCAACGCCTTGAGTTTCGCCATGCGGACATTCACCGGTGCCTGCAAAATCTGCGGCGGCTGGCCTTCGCTGAGGAGGCTGATGTCGTTGGGATTCACGATCTGCTGGCCGTGATCGGCGAGTACATCGGAGTCGGTGGTGAAACTGAAATCCGTCACGGGAATCGTGCCGCGGCGGTTGACCTTCGTGTCCTGCTTGCGCAGATACTCGGCGGGATCAAATTTCCACCAGTTGAATTTCACATCGGAGATCAATTGCGCCGGGGAAGTCGGCGCGATGATGCGCCCGAGCAAATCGGGCGGTTGCACGCCCGCGACGAACGTCGTGAGCTGCGCGTTAAGGGTCAGGAGTTGCGGTTCGGATGCCATATGCGTTTTCCTTTGCTGGTTGCGTTACGGGAGTTTGAATTGCGCGGCGCGGGCTTTCACGACGTCGCCGGCAACGCCGCTTTGGAGGAATTGCACGCCGGTGTAATTGCCGGTGGTCGCGGGAATCCACGCGCCATTTGAATCCGACATACCGAACTGGAATTCGGTGACGGTGTTGCCCAGGATCACGTAGATTTCGCGGTCGCCGTCGTCGGTGACAATGGCGACCGTGCTGCCCGCGGCGATGATCGTGCCAACGTCGGGGCGCTCACTGAAAACAGGGAACGTCGGTTTCGTGCCATCGGCGGCGGGAACGACTTTGCCGTCCGCGCTACCTCGGTTTACCGCGAAGCCAAGCTTCACGGCGGTCTCAACGGTTCTGCTCCACATTTGTTTGTCTTCTCTTTTTTTTGGTTGTTCTTGGAGGGTCGCGCTCTGTCGCGACCGTTTCCGTTTTTATGGCGGCCACGACGGAGCGTGGCCCTCCATTTTCATTTCAAAAGTTGCGGCTCCTCCCTGGCGATTCGTTCGAGCGCAATTGATTTGGCGCGCGCGGGATCTTTGGCGGCAATGGCGGCAATGAGCGGGTCCTTCGCGCAAAGTTCCTCAACGCGCTGTTCCCATTTCGCTTTTGGCTTCGCGCCGCCCGCGCCCTCACCCGCGGATTGATCCTGAATGACCCGGCCGAGCAACACGCTCGGCGCTTTCGCGAGCAACTCCTTCGTCCAACCCGCGCGGTCTTTGGCGAGACGGCGTTCCCACTCGGCTTGCTCGGCGGGCGCGAGAATCCCGCAGCCAACCGCAAAGCCCACCAGCTCCATACCGATTTCTTCGTCGGACGGTTCGTGAAGCGCAGCCTTTGCGGTCAGCTCAGCGGGTTGCGGCGCGGTGGATTTCTCAAAGGCGGCGATCAACTCGGGTTCGGTGACTTTCGACGCGTCGAGTTGGTAATGCGCGCAGAGTTTGGCGATGAGTTCGCTGAAAGGATGAACTTCGTCCGGCGCGGCGCTCACGAGTTCGACTTCGTTCGAGTTGGCGGCGACTAATTCCTGCGGGAGGTGCGCGGCGGCGGAGAGCGAAGTCGCGTCGCCGAAGAGCGGGCGGTTCACGAAACCGCCGCAGTTCATATAGATACCAACCGCCTCGCCCGATTCGGGATCGATGGGCACGTGCGGCGAGAAGGCCTGGAACTCGGGCGGATCGCCGGTGGTGCGTTCGATGGCCTGGAGCGTCCGCCGCGTGAGACCGATCACACCGAGGTCGTCATGCCACGCGAATTTCAACGGGCGACCGCTGGCTTCCTTATCGTCATGGTTATAATCCGTGTAAGGTTGATTGGTATTGGGCTTCGCGGCGGCGAGACGGCGCGCGGCTTCCATGCGTTTGGCGGAAAGCGCGGAGGGATTGACACGCAATTTCGTCGGCGTCCCGTCCTCGGCGTTTTGGTCAACGGCGCGGTCGCCTTTCGGCAGGTAGACGATCCACAGATCGGGGCCATTTTGGATTGCCGATTTTGGATTTTGAATTGCGGTCGAAAGACCGGTTAGGGCGATAACGTTGGGGATTAGTTGTGTTGTCGATTCAGACATGGTGGTCTCCTGAGAACGTGGTTGAGCTCGTTGTGCTGTGAGTGACGAATTGGGAGCAAACAGCTTGTGCGGGACAAATAAGGGAGGTAAGGTTCGGTATTGTGAAACCAGAGATGATGGTGGCGATAGCATTGTTGAACGCATTCGTAACCACAGCGTGGATGATAATTCTGACCAAGATTTGGTCATACAACTTGCAGCGAACAGAGTCGGGAGTGAGACGCGACTCGATCCTGGCTGCAGCACTCGGCACTCCTGCTCCCAAGTATGATGAGGTGATGACCCCCCTGAAGACCTCCATTCGTCTGCGTACGAACGTGAGTACAATCATTGTCACAGGTACTTTCCTTCTAGATGCCCGGATGGTGAGTCTGCTGCCAAAATCGGGCTCGCTGTCCCATCTGGATTCCTCACTTATGTTTTTGGTTGCGTGCATGTCCGTTCCACAGATGATTCTCATTTGGCAGCTTCTGAGGGTTCGTGGATTGTGCCGACTCTCGCCGCTGGATTCGCCTCCTTTGGCGGCCCAAGGCGCGTAACCAAGTCGGCAAGGATGAGTTCCTCGCGGTGGGCAGAACCATTGAGCGGATTACCGGGCGCATCCGGACTGCTATTTTGACTCGGGGTTAGCAGGCGCTCGGTGGTTTCGCCGGATTGCGGGATGTCGAACTGGGCGTGGGCCCAGGATTCGGGGACGCGCAGGCCGAGATTGACCAACGTGTTGACGACGTTGGCTAAGGCGGCGATGTCGCGCCGGCTGGCACCGGGCAATTCCATGACGGGATTGTCGGTCGGGTCGGCGAAGTTGAAGTCCATCAACCAACGCAACGCGGTGGCGGTCATGGTTCCGGCGAAAAGGAGCGCTGTCCAATCCACCAACTCTTCCGTCTCATCTTGCTGCACCAATCCGAGGGAACGCGCGCCGCGGATGCCGGCTTGCGTGCCGAGCGTTGCGCCAAGGAGACATTCGAGCGCTTTCTCGGAGCAATATTTCACCAGCGCTTCCTGCGGGAACGAGCTGCCGCTGGCGGCGCGCTGGAGATTGACGACCGTCCCTTCGTCGAACACCCCGGCGCGCGCGGCAAGCCGGGAAAGATGCAGGAGGATCGCATTGCGCTGCTCCTGCGTCGCGTCCTTGTTGCAAAACGCGTGGGCGATATCGACACCGAAAGTTTCCGCGAGCGTGCTCCAGTCCTTCATCGTGTAGAGGTAGATGAGGAAGTACCAGGCGAGCGGGCGCAGCATCGCGGCGCGAGCGGGATGGCCGCTCTTCGAGAGGTGATGGAAGATGACGAACTTGCGGTCGGGCACGTCGATGTGCAGGCCGCGGTTGCGCAGGTCGGGGAACAACTGCAACTCGGGCTTGTCCCACCACCAACTCCAGTGGCGGTAATTCACCCACGGCATTTCCGCGATGACCACGGCGGCGCGATGCCCGGAACGGCCGGGCCCGACCACCTCCCTTGGTTGCCAATCGATCTCCGCGCCGCTGATGCCTTTGCCGACCGCGTCGAGAAGATTGAAGGCGGTGCGATGCCAGTTGCGCATCGCGGCGAAGACGTAGTTCGCGAAGTCGGCCTTCTCTTTGGCAAGCGCGGGATTTTGCGGATGATCAGGCGGAACGATGCGCGGGTTGCGGCGGCCGGCTTTCAACTTGTGTTTGTAGAGCGCAAGACGCAGTTCGGGCCATTTCTCTTCCATCTCCTCGAAGAGCGCGAACTGGTTCAGCGTGTCGCCGCTGATCGCTGTGGTGAGATAATCATCGACGGCCTCGGGCGTGAGGCCGCGCGTGACCTGGTTCATCCAGCGCTCTGCTACCTGCGCTTTGACGATGGTGCCGGGCTGGGGTAGAACGGGCGTCCCGCCCGTTTTCCGAGGTGTGTCGACGAGATTGCTCTCACCGAATTGGAAGAGGCCGGCGCTGTCAGCGCGGAATATTTCCGTGCCAAAACCTTTCAGCGTCTGCCATGTTTTTCTGAGGCGATTGGCCATGGGATTTCTCGTGAGCAACGCGATGGTTAGAAACTCTGGCGCGTGCCTTCGATGACGGTGACGGCGGAGGTGAGGGTCGCCGTGGAGCTGTCGAGAATCGCGGAGATGGCTCCCTTGTAGAGCGTGGGGCGTTTCGTGTCCCACGTGCTGCCGACCGTGCCGGCGATATAGTCCTGTTGGCCGTTCGTCACGGTGAGGCTGTAACCGACGTCGATGGCGTTGGTGCCGCGCTGGACGATCTTGCAGAAGACGCGGTCGGCGTTGTCGGTCGCCACGAGCGTCGAACTGGTGCCGACGATGTTGAATTTGTTCGTGGTGATCGTGGACGCGACGTCCGAGCCGAGCGGGTAGCCGGTTTGGGCGTACACGTATGTCGCCAGGACGGTTGCGGTGAGCAGCAGTGAGAACATGAGCTTCTTCATTTTGGATTTCTCCTTTTGGAGGGTCGCGCTCCGTCGCGACCGCTTCTGTTTTATTTCGGACACGACGGAGCGTGTCCCTCCAACGACGTTCATGACCATATCCTCCGAGCAAAAATCGGCGCGCCCCAGCGGCCGCGGTTTCCGAGTGTGCGGGAGGTGGTGGGATTCATCGCGCTGGTGGGAGGGGGCGCGATGGGGTGGACACACACGGATTCCGCGAGCGCGCTGTAGGCGTCGCTGAGCAGCAGATGATTTTCGCAACCGTCGACGAAATGCTCGGCGTGGCCGCGTTCGTCGCGTTCGCGGCGGCTGCCGGAAACGATGTGGGCGTCGAACGTGTCGATGATCTTCGGCGTGGCGACTCCCCGTTGCGGGAGGCGAATCGACGGCGTGGTGCGCAGTTTGCCGTCGATGACCTCAATGACGTTCTCGGCGGCGGTGAGCAATTCATTGACGACGCGCTCGATGGTCTCGTCACGATTGCAGGCGATGACGGGATAAAAGAGGCCGTCCTGCGTGATGCCGAGTTTGTGGATGATCCCCTTCCCTTCCTTGAGCGTGAACTCGACGGCGGCGCAACGCAGCCCCCGCCAGCGCTGGTTCGCGCCGTCCCAGGTGAGGCCGCCGGGAAAATGGATGACCGCGCGCTCGGGATCGGGAAGCGGCGAGGGATGAAAGCTGGTGAGACCATTCAACAGAAAACAGAGATCGCGCGCGAGGTCGCGCAAAGGACCGGCATCGACGAAGAGCGCGCTGACTCCCAACAACTCGAACACCTGCGGCACGCGGGCGCGAACGCGTTCGGCGCTGAGTTGCTCCAGCCAGGTGATGCGCTTTATGGTTGGTGATTCGATTTCGCGGACGGTCAGCCAGCAACGATCTCCCGTGTCGAGACCGGCAAAACGTGTGGTGTTGGGACGCGGCGACAGTGAGAGGTCGAAGTGTTCCAGACTGCCGGCGCGGTCGAGGATCTTCTGGTCGAGTTGCTGGCTGCTGGAACGCGGCAGGCCGAGACGATCGACGTAGAACGTCTTCATCGCGTCCGGGTCTTGCACGGCGTTGTGGCACCAATCGGCCACGATTTGCTTCAACGCGATGGCCGCGACGAGTAGTTGCGAAATGCGGACGGACCAGTGCTGCAACTTCTCCCGCTCCGGGTGGAGTGGGATAAATTCGGGGGCGTGGCGGTCGAGCGGTGTGCCGCAATGAACGCAGGCGAGGTAGAAGTGGGAATCAGGGAGGAAATCGAAGAGGTTCCCCTCACCCATCCTCTCCCCCAAGGGGAGAGGAGACGGAATGCGTGGTGAGCGAACCGTTCCCTCTTGGTTGTCATTCTGAGCGCAGCGAAGAATCTCTGTCGTTTGACCGGTACGACTGAGACCCTTCGACAAGTCCCGCAATCCTGCGGGATCCCGTCGCATGACGGGACTCAGGGTGACAGGCCTTCGGAAATTCCCTTCCAACGTCAGTTGCGGGTCATCAACGCGCGGCGCATCACCCACCACCAGCCGACAGATTTGCGGCCAGTTTTCTTCGGGGTTTTGCTTGTGACCGCACACGGCGCAGGTGAAGTGGCCGATGTGCATCGTGCCGTCTTCAAACTCTTTGTTCTGTCCCGCGCCGGCGTAACGCTGGGTGCCGATACTCAGGCGGAATCGCAGATCGCTGGCGGTCATGCGGGCGGTGAGGTAGCGCGACATGGTTGGCGGGATGTCGTCCTTCTCGTCCTCGATCACGATGTCGAAACTGAACGTCGTGGGGATCTTCTGCATGCCGTGGATCATCCCGTGCGATTTGCGATGGCCGTCAGTACAGGTGAAGAGGCCTTTGCGATTGACGGTTTTGCCCGAGGCGTTTTCCGCTTTGCCGAGCGTGATTAGGGAATTGAGCCACGGCTGCTGGTCGAGGACGTCGGGGCGAAGCTTGCTGTCCACGATGCCCTCGACCAGGTCTTCATCCGGCAGGAAGAGGCCGACGGAGCGGAACTGAATGCCGGCGGCGTAGGCGAGGAGATTCAACTCCAGAATCGTTTTCCCCCATTGCGCAGAACCGGTGGCGGTGAGGCGGGCGTCGGAGATGGGACCGCACGTCTTTGAGTTGTAGCCACGGCGCTCTGTCGCCGTGGGGTCGCCGTCACGCGCCGACAGAGCGGCGCGGCTACAATCGGAGCCGAGCACCCGATCAATGATCCCCACCACAAATTCCAACGCCTCGCGTCCATCAAAGGTGTACGCGCGATACGTGCCGTCGGGCGTCTTAACGCGCGCGCGTTTTTCGAGGAACTCGCGGAAGGAATTCACGGACGGGGTGACAACCTTCGGCTCATTTTCGAGTTCGATGGAGGCAAAGACTATGTCGAAGCCTTTGTTCATGCGTCGGATTTCGTGGATCGTTTCACGATGGCGTGAAGCTTCTTGAAAAGTTCAATAGCCTCGGGGTCCTTCGTTATTTCGGACTTCAGCGCCTTGAGGCCGGCGTCCACGGCCTCCTGCGTGCGCAGCCGGAGCTTTTCCAGTTCAATCGCTGTCTGGTTCAAGCGCGCCCACGCAGTCGCCAGTTGCGCTAGTTCCGTCGGGTCATTGCTCCCCTTGCGGACCAGGTTGATCGCCTCAAGAAGCATCGAGCGGATAATCAGATTGCCGCCCACGTCAGAATCGGGTCGGCTCTTTTCCGCCGCCGCGCGGTTGGTCTTTTCCGATTCATCGACCAGTTGAACCTTCTCCCCGCGTTCCCCTTCACGGCGCAGCCATTCCTGGTAGGAAGTGTAGAACCAGCGGGCCAATCCGGCTTCGACGGTCCGGCGCGCGTTCTTTTCCTTCGGACTGGTGCGCAGCCAGCTCAACGAATAGGCATCGCCCGCTTTCAAATGCAGGTGAGGTAGGTCTCGGTCTGCCCGCTGCTCGAACAACCATTCACCAATCATTTTGATTTGCCAGCCCTCGCTCATCTTATGGTTGATCTCGAGGCGCATCTCCTCGGGCAACATCGCAATCCGGCTGAATCGTTTCCGGAGCGGCCAACGACTGACCCTCTGGTTGGGACGTTTCTTCATACCAGCCTCTTCGCCTCGCAGTGGACCATGCCTTCGGTGGTGATGAACCAGAACGGGTCGAGGCCGGGGGAGATGTCGTCGGCCTTCACCTCGCAGAGGAAATGTTTGCCACGCAGGAACGCGAGCTGCGCGGTGACCTCGGCGACGCTGCACTCGACTTCGGGTTGGACCAGCATGTGGAGCACGACGGCGCGCCGGCCGAGCGGGTTCAGGCGGTAGAGTTCGCGGAGGAGCGCGATGCGGAGGTCGCGGAGTTCTTCAGGTTTCATCGGCTAGTTCCCTTTCATCTTCGGGTTTGCGGAGGTGCGCAGTGCGTTGTAACAGGATGTCGAGTTTCTTGTTCATCAGGCGGCGGTCCCGCTCGGCGATGTCCACGTACCGCTGGAAATCGTCGATGGGCATCGCGTCGCTTTCGAGGGTGCGCATCCGTTTTTCGTGGTCCTCGACGCTCTTTTGCAGGTTGGTGAAATTGAGGCCGTTGAGCTGGTTTTCGAGGTGGTCGATCTTCTTGCCCGCGCCGCGCAGCGGACTGATGAACATGTAGATGACGACGCTGCGCATGAATTCGAGGATGGCGACGAAGGCCAGGACCGCGCCCCAATTGATGCCGTGTGGTTCATTCATTCCTGGTGGCTCCCCGGTTCAAAATTTCCGCGTGACCGAGAGGCCGAAGCGGTTTTGCTTCCAGTCGGCGTGACGGAAGAGCTGGTAGTAATCCTCGACGGGCAGTCCCCAGTTGACGGTCCAGTCGATGTCGCTGGCGTTGAACAGTGCCAACTTCAAGAGGCGCGGCGGCGACTTCCAACTCCCGCTCAAAGACCAACCCAGTTGCTCCTCGTTCTCGGCGCGGAGGAAGAAAGTGGCGTGCGACGGGCCCGTGGACCACGACGAGTTCGTGTTTGAGTGGCCGAAGAGCGGCAGTTCCTGCGAGAGCAGCGGCGCGACCTTTGCGTGGAGATTGATGCCGACGCCGCTGCTGAACTTGGTGGACTTGCCGATGTCGGTGACGAGTTGAGAGAAAGTGTTGTCGATGGCGGCATTCGTCTGGGCGAAGGCGGCGGGCGAAAGCGCGAAAAGTGCAAAGCCGAGTCCGAAGGCAACGATCATGAGCAATGTTTTCGAGGCGATGCCGGAAAGATCGCGGGTTTTTTGGACGACGTCGTTGACGCGCACATCGTGTTTGCTGATGGCGTGGCGGACCCAGATGATGCAGAGGGCGGCGAGAATCAGGAGCGCGTGCGTCGCGGCGGCGTCGATCGTTTCCGTGCCGTGCAGGAGATTGTCGAGCGCGTGGGCGAGCGACCCGGCGACGAGCGCGACCGCGCCGCGGACGGGATAGGTATCGAGCGTGTTGGCGACGGCGAGCGCATCGTCGGGGAGCGCGGGGTTGGCCTGGGCAAATTCCTCGAACTTCCTGCGTCCGAACAGAAGCGCGAACTTCGACAACAGATTCATTTTCGATCTCCTCGTTTTCGCTGCGTTTTTGACGGCGTTCTCATCAACGCGGGGCAGAGTATCGGAAGTCGAAAAAAGCCGTGAGCGTACTTTGGAAGGTATGGAAGCTTTGGAAGCTTTTTTACCGGAGGGCCGTAAACATTGGGGTTTTTGCGGGTGAAAATTGACGAAAAAGTGGTGAAAATAGGTTTTGGCGGTTCGCACTGGTTAGAAACGAACCGAAAAGCCGAACGGCGGGCTGGGCCAGCCCGCCCTACCAACGACAAAAAAACAAGGGCAAAGACTCAACGGGACGTTGCCCAAACGGTACGGCGATGGAGTGGGCTTTACGTTACGGGCGCTTGCGTTAACCAAAAGAGGAATGAAGAGACGTGACTCCAATTTCCTGACCCCAATTTCCAGGGAACTATAGCGGCGCCGCCGAGACCGGACATGCCGCCGAAGTAAAGCTCAAGGAAACCGGCAAGCTCCGCATCAAGGGCAAAGAGTACATCGTCGAAGACGGCGACATCATCAATATTCGCCACAGCGGTTAATTCCTCTTGACTGCATCGCCCGGCAAACCTTAATGCGGCGGCTAGGGTGAGTGTGTTGCCACGTCTGCAACGGCGAAAGGGTCGCTCGTAATTCGTTGGTCAGGCCTTTCTCGTCCCACTTCATCTTCAAGATCACATCTGTGTACTGAAATGTTGGCGTCGCACGCGTGCGAAAAGGAATGACATGAATACACCCAATCGTTTGATCACCCATTCACTCAACCATCGCTTTGTCGTGTTGTGTCTGGCGTTGCTTTGCTTCGCGACTCACGGGGTTCGCGCCGCTGCCCCGCCCTGCAGCACCACGGTCACGACCACCGGCGACAGCGGGCCCGGTTCGTTACGCGATGCCTTGACCTGTTGCGGCGGACGGCGACACGATTGACGCCACCGCTGTCTCCGGCACCATCACGCTGACGACCGGCGAACTGCTGGTCACCAACACCGTCACCATCCTCGGCCCCGGCGCCAATCTACTTGCGGTCAACGGCAACGCCGCCGGCCGCGTGTTCCACATCGGCTCCAGCACGACCGTCACCATCGCCAGCCTGACCATCACCAACGGCGCTGATCCGTCCAACTTCGGTGGCGGCATTCTCAACGACCACTCGACGTTGACGGTGAGCAATTGCACTTTCAGCGGCAACTCGGCCGGCAACGGCATCGGCGGCGGCATCCTCAATTACAGTCAAGCTTCCGGCAGCGCGACGCTGACGATCGTCAACAGCACCGTCAGCGGCAACTCGACCGCTTCCGGCAACGGTGGCGGCATTAACAACGACAGTGAGGGGCTCGGCAGCGCGAGCCTTACGGTGATTAACAGCACCGTCAGCGGCAACTCGGCCGTCAACGGCGGCGGCATCTACAACTACGGTTTCAACGGCAGCGCGATACTGAAGATTGGTAGCACCATCCTCAATGCCGGCCCGTTGGGCGGAAACATTTTCAATAAATTCGCCACGGTCACCTCGGATGGCTACAACCTCAGCAGCGATGCCGGCGGCGGATTCCTGAACGCGACCGGCGACCAGACCAACACTCCGCCGCTGATCGGCCCGTTGCAGGACAACGGCGGCCCGACCTTCACCCAAGCCCCGTTGTGCGGCAGCCCGGCCATTGACAAGGGCACGAACTTCAGCGGCTCGGCCACCGACCAGCGCGGCTTGCCCCGGACCTTCGACGATCCCGGCATCGCCAACGCCCCCGGCAGCGACGGCACCGACATCGGCGCTGTCGAACGCCAAACGGCGTGCAACAATCCGCCCGTCGCCATCTGCACGAACGTCACCGTGTCAGCCGGTGCAAATTGCATGGCCAACGCCTCGATTGATAACGGCTCCTACGATCCCGACGCTGGCGATACCATCACGTTGGTTCAATCCCCACCCGGGCCGTATTCCCTCGGCAACACGCTCGTGACGTTGACCGTTACTGACAACCACGGCGCCTCCAACAGTTGTAGCGCGACCGTCACCGTCGTGGACACCACGCCGCCGGTGCCCACGGTGGCCTCATTGCCCACGGCCACCGGTCAGTGTTCGGCGAGCGTGACTGCACCGACGGCGCACGACAATTGCGCGGGATTGATCACGGCCACGACGAGCGATCCGACGTCGTATAACAGCCAGGGTTCGTTCACCGTGCATTGGGTCTACAACGACGGCAACGGCAACAGCGTCACGCAATTGCAGGCCGTGGTCATCAAGGACACTCTTCTGCCGAGCATCTCCTGTCCGCCAAACGTGACGACCAACGCGGTCTCGCCGGGTGGCGTCAACGTCACGTTCGCCGCGCCGGTGGTTTCCGACAATTGTGGCGGGGTGATCGTGACCAGCTCCCGCGCCAGCGGCAGCCTCTTCGCCATCGGCACGACGGTCGTGACCAATCGGGTCATCAACGGCGGGGGCCACACCAACCTGTGCACGTTCACGGTGAGGGTCAAGGGCGCGAAGGACCAGATCAACGATTTGATCGTGCTGGTCAGCGGGTTACCGATCCAACCCGGGACGAAAATTGGTTTGGTATTCGAACTGATCGAAGCGCAGTGGGACCTCGATAAGGGCAGGACCTCAAATGCATGCGGAGAGCTCAAAGACTTCATCGCCCTGGTTTCCGCGCAAAAGGGCAAGAAGCTGACCGTCGCCCAAGTGACTTTGCTGACCGGCGAGGCGACCCGAATTCGTGCCGTGCTGGCGTGTCCGTAGCGTTGGACGAAGCGGCGCGGCTGAGTCGCGCAACTCAAACGGCATGGCAGGCGTCGCCTTGACCGCGGCCGGCGGCCCGCCGTAAACTCTCGGTCGCGTGTGAAATCCCGCCTCATCACACGTGCTCCCTCAGCCGGATACGAACCGCCTGCGCACAACCGGAAAAACAGGCGGGACGCCTGTTCAACGAAACGATAAACGGGCGATTATCATACCACCAGCAAAAACCCGGCGGCGGGGGCCGGATAAGCCGCTGGCAGATCGCCTACGGAATCGTCGCGGTCAGCTCTCCACTCGTGACAAATCAGAGTGTGAGACGGTTAAGTTGTTCTTGAAGCTGCCAGCGCTTGGAAGGTGTGCTCGGTGTAGAGTTGAACCCAATGCCGGAGGGTCACCAAAAGCATCACAGTGATACTAAACGCAGCCGCTGTTTCGGCCAGATCACCCGGTACCAGTTCTTGAATGGGTTGCCCTTCGGATACCAGTGCCAGCGCATGGCAGGGCAGCGTGCGTCTTTCGGAGGCGTGGAGTATCCGCTCATGCCGTAGAGTTACACCGCATGACTGTGGAGCGTCAAGACGGGGCTAAAAATTTCAGATCAGGGAACTGCCGGATTGTTTGATGCTGAGACCTGATCCCAATTGTGCGTGGGACCGATGTCAGCGGACGGAATAGGACGAGTGAGCAGGGGCGCGAGCCTACGCATGGAGTCATTTAGACGGTGACAAAGACCAGAGCACGCGGTATGTAGCAGTGTTGGAGATTCCGCCGGTAGTCTCGCCAAAGACCGCCGTGCAAGCCTCAATCGTGGCCTGTGGGAAGAAGAGAACATAGGAGATTGCGATTCGCCAGCGAGTCGGAGTTGTTGGAACAAACCCGTCTCGCGGTAGAAGATTCAAAGCAACTGCTGCGTGATACCAAGAATGTCATCGCCGAAAACGCACGGCTTCGCAAACAGTTGGAGAAACTAAGGAAGCATCTTCACGCTTCAAATTAGGGCACTACCGTCAAGGGGGTAGTGTCCTGATTTGCCCTTGCGTGAGTCTCATAAGAGGCATACGGTGCTTCGACCAAGGTTGGTCAATGAGTGAAGCGAAGCTTAAACGTTGTGTGACGTGCCATCTCGTGCCCAGTGGCGTGCTTACAAGAATACCCAAAGGAGCCCGTCGTTCGAGGACCAAGAGGTATTTTGTCTTGTGTGCCTGCCGGAAGCGACCGCTGTTCGATAGTAAGAAAGAAGCGGCAGACGCTTGGAACTTGGCCAATGCGTCGGCATCAACGTAACCGACGGGCGTTGAACCTCTCAACGGCGCGGAATAGGACGGATGGGACCGATGTCTGCGGGCGGAAGAACGCCCTAACGCTCAAGGCACAACGCTCAAGTTAGCGGATAGTCTCACAGTGATACTAAACGCAGGCGCTGTTTCGGCCAGATCACCCGGTACCAGTTCTTGAATGGGTTGCCCTTCGGATACCAGTACCAGCGCATGGCTGGACAGCGGGAGTCTTTCGGAGGTGTGGAGAATCCGCTCATGCCGTAGAATTACACCGCGTGACTGTGGAGCGTCAAGACGGGTCTGGAAACTTAAGATCAGGGGACTACCGGATTGTTTGATGTTGAGACCTGATCCCAATTGTGCGTGTGACTCTCCAGTAGCTTCTTAGTGCCGCACCATCAGAAAAAAGACGGTACAGGCGATTACCCAGGCCAGAGCGATCAGTTTCTTGTCGGTGCGGGTAGGGGTGACTTGATCAAAATCCCCAGACTTCTTTGTCCTCAACATATTCGTCCTCCTTGATCAGGGATTATGGGGAATTGGGTGCTTTTTCGCCATACGGTAAAACCAGTAGTGTTCCATACTGGATTTCCCGTAGGCCAACCTGGGGTGAACACCCCCGTGAGCAAGGATAAGGCGTCGCCTGGCCGCTGACGTTGGAGGAACTCATAGCGAGTACCAGTCAGCCCAAGAGAAGGTGCATGCCGTCTCGACTACCAGTACCAGCGCATGGCTGGACAGCGTCCGTCTTTCGGAGGTGTGGAGTATCCGCTCATGCCGTAGAGTTACACCGCGTGACGGTGGAGCGTCAAGACGGGTCTGGAAATTTCAGATCAGGGAACTACCGGATTGTTTGATGTTGAGACCTGACGCCAATTGCGCCTCGAGAGGCTGTTTTACTCGGACGTCTTGGGAGACGGCGGAGATATCGGTTTGGCGGAAGAGCCCGGATGAAACGTAACGGGGCCGGACTGCAACACCCCGGCGGCGTATTCCGGTTTCATCCTTTTTGACATGCCACCACGCTCCTTGCCGCTGCCGCCCTTGGGCGGCGTGGGGAGCATTTTCTGATCGGCTTGTGTGGCTCCGAGAGGCGCAACTTTGGCGGGACCCGATTCGTAGCGAAGCTCTACCGAGCCAAAGCGAATGGATACACCATCCTTGAGTTTCGCAGCCATGATCTGCTCGCCATTCACGAAAGTGCCATTGGCGGACTTGAAGTCGTGCAATTGATAATTGTCCCCGTCACGCACCAGAATTCCGTGTCGCCTGGAGACGTTGGTATCCTGGATGCAAATGGAGTTTTCAGGAGTTCGACCAATCGTGATAAGATTTTCCGCCAATTCAATCGTTGTAGCGAGCGACGACGGCGAAAGTATGTGCAGCTTTGGCATAGGCGACCCGATTCCTACTATAGCGAAAACGTGCGACTGAGTCAATTATGGGCCGTGCTGGGCAGCGTCTTAAGATGGAGGGCCACGCTCCGTCGTGGCCGTCCGTAATCGTTGACGAATGCGGACGCGACGGAGCGCGTCCCTCCAAATAGCAGATTAGGACACTACCCCGTGCTGACCGGGCGGGGGAACGCCTTAACGCTCAACTCGGTTGTGCGAGGGTCTCCCGGCCTGTCCGGATGATGGAGACCGTGCGGTCAAACCAAGCGGCGCGGTCAGGAGAGCCTTGTAACTCATGCCGTAGAGTTACACCGCGTGACTGCGGAGCGTCAAGACGGGATGGAAATTTCAGATTAGGGGACTACCGGATTGTTCGATGGTGGGATCTGACGCCCATTCTCCTCACGTTTACTGAAGTCTCCGCTGTTGTGCGTACAATAGCACCTCGTCGGTAAGTTTGACGACCGGCGCGGCATTTGTACCTCCCTCCGCAGCAACCCAACCGGGGTTGTCTTTTGCGAAACCCCCTCCGGGTTTTACGCACACGTACACCCCCCACAAGCACAATCCAGAACCAAACTGAACCGGAACGCGAACCGCCATGTAGGGTGCGCTTGTTCCACGAGTCCGCACTACGATCGTAGCGCCCATCCCAATGCTAAACTCCGAGGGTGGCACCACCGTCAAGCCATGGGCCACTGGGGCTTTCTCCACCGTCGGCGTATAGAACTGTGGGACGACGGGTTCTGCCAATGCATCGGCGATGCAGAGCGACGCCTCGCCAACGAGATTACTCACCACATCCTGACTGAGATGGGGTAATACCGCCTGGATGGCTGCTTCCCCCCTGTCCTCGCAGCGCACGCGGTCGCACCCCGGCAAAGCTGCGGCCACAACCAGCGCCGCTGCACCGCAAAGAGCCCATCTCATGTCGCGTCTCCCAAACCAGCCGCTTCGAGGTTCTCAAGGTGGTATTGCCAGCGGGCTTTCATCGGCGTTACACTGTCAATTTGAGAGCGGAGAAGCAAGCAGGGTTCGTGCGGGGGTCTCTTGGCACCGGATATATTTCGGCCAGTATGTGAAGGAGCGCGACCATGGATATTTCATTCGAGTGTGGCACTTGCGGCAAACATCTTGTTGTCAATGAAGCGGGAGCGGGAATCTCGATTGACTGTCCGGGATGCGGCAAACCTGTTTACGTCCCAAATCCCACTTCACAAAGTCAATCGGCTCCACCGACACGAGTTGAAATTAAATCGACCAGCCGCAAGCCAGCGCCTATCAACCCCCTAGTTCCATCATTTTCAAGTCAGAGGAAATCTGATGTTCATCCCTCAATTGATGGGGGTATTTATTGCCTAATTATTCTCGCTATGATTCAGACCGTTGGATTCGTGCTGGTACGGCAGAATTTTCTTTGGTCGGGCATTATCATAATCGCCAACATGCCCTTCGTCATTGCGCCCATTTTGTGTGGCGTTTACGGAATGTGTATCGGCCACGTCAAACACGGTCTTCTACTTGTCTCAGGCGTGGCCTTGATTCTCGGTCTCTCTTACTGGCTAACGTTTTCACCGTTTATACATCCGATGGGAGGATTCATAGACCAACTGCGATAGGCACAGTCCTACGTTTCGGTGGAACTTGTGAAGCGATAGCCTCTTTGCTACTTTCGCGCCATGAACTCACAACAAATCCTTAAGGCTCTTAATTCCGAACTCCACACGCTGGATGCTCGTCGTACGCAATTACAGACGGCAATTCAGGCTTTAGGCGGTGGAGCAAGACTTGGTAGACCACCCGGCAAGGTGAAGGGAAAGCCGCATTTTTCAGCCAAAGCCAGAGCATCAATCGCCAAAGCACAACGAGCGCGGTGGGCAAAAATTAAGGCTGCACAGAAAAACTAGTTCCGTTTGTGACACTCAATGTAGAATGATTTGCCAATCTCGTGCAGGACAAACGAAGTATGACCAATAGGAAGTATGATTTATGATAATTGAATGTCCCGATTGTGAATCCAAAGTGAAATTGGGGTCACATCTAATATTGTAACAATTCAAGATCAGGCGGCAATTGACGAATATCGCATAAAAGCACCATGTGTGGTCGCTAGACTGCCGCACGGGCGGCATCCCGCAGGATTGCGGGACCTAACCGCTGACATGAGGAAGGTGGCGGACCGGTTCGGTGCGCCGATGCCGGTCGAGATGTCCCGTAATTCTACGAGGATGCCACCAGGGATGTCATCGGAGTGGCAGGCGACGTGTGCCCTTCCCCGGTACAACATTGCGCCGACGTAGGAGGTTATTGTGGTCGGCGATGACGGCAAGCGGTACCTGAGGCCGATGCGGTGGGGATTGATTCCGTCCTGGGTCACCGATCACGTCTCCACTCAGCCTGGTCCCATACCTAAGTAAGCTTCGATCTCGGTCTGTCCTCGATTACCCCGGCAGGCACATCCCAATCCCGTCTCGTGGCAAATTCAGAAAAGATGAAATACTGAAATTCTGAATTCCTGACTCTAACACATGCTATGGTCAAGACGACCCGATGAGCGCTTTTCATTATGGATTTAGCACAGCGGCCCCAAGCATTGCCCCCGACCTCGCCTGCGATTATCATAAAAGCACTATGTGCGGACGCTAGACTGCCGCACGGGCGGCATCCCGCAGGATTGCGGGACCTAACCGCTGACTTGAAGAAGGTGGCTGACCGGTTCGGCGCGCCGATGCCGGAGGGAGAACACCTTAACGCTCAACACTCAACGTCCAACGCTCAACGCCCAAGTGTGAGGATTGGAGATTCGGACGAGGAGCGAAGTAGCGTTTGGAGGCCTCGCTACAACATTGCGCCGACGCAGGCGGGTTAGGAGCGAACCGAAGGGCCGAACGGCGGGCTGGGCCAGCCCGCCCTACCAACGGCAAGACCCGGCGGCGTGGGGCGGATAAGCCGCTGGCAGATCGCCTACGGAATGCGACGGTCAGGGCGGAGAAGTTTTTAGACCGTAGAGGGCGGCGCGTTCAACGGCCATGCGACATTTCCACAACCGCGGTATAAGATCGGGTATCCGACGGCGGATTCCCGGATGGTTTTCCAGCAATGCCTCGAGACGCCGTAACCCGCCTGGATCAGCCGGATTCGTCTCGACGGCGCTGAGGTAGCAGGTTGCCGCGTCGGCAAAGTGTTGCCGCAGTTCCATCAATTGCGCCAGCGCCAGGTAGTAGGACGCTTTCTGCTCGGGGATCCCAGCCATGTCCACCAGATGTCGAACCTGGTCAAGCGCCTGGCTCTGGCGGGCGGTGGTGACGTACAGGCAAACCAGGTCCCACCGCACAAAGACTTCGGGGCGCTCTTTGGTTTGGAGTTGATGGAGCAGTTGTGGCTCCGTCTGTTTGCCGGTGACAGGCGTGCCTGCGTCGGCCACGAGCGGTTTGGCAACGTGGATTGACCCTAGACCTTTTATGGCTTTCTATCTCCCTATACCGAGCGGTTGTTCCTTGTGCGGTCCATCGTGGAAACGCACAGTCTGGTTTTCGCCACGAGACGGCTTTGCTTAGAGCGTGCCAAGGCCATCCGATTCGGGATTGACGGATTTCTTCGGGAACTTGAGGTGTGGCAGGGATGGATGGGTCACGGGATGGAAAATGATTTGTCCTGATGGGCAAATCCCTTGCCTGCGGCGCGTTGCTCGGCAACAACCGACACGCCAACCGTAGGAACGAAGGTCGTTGTCGAGGCGGTGGCGGACGGCGGGCTGAGGCAGCCCGGCTTACCAACGGCAACCGAGCTGTACCACTCCCCACACTTGAAGCAGGCCGGCGGGGATGGTAGAAGTGGGTATTGGTTAACTACCCGAAAGGTGATGATGAAACGTTTGGCATTCCTGTTGACGATATTTTTTGCGGTGTCGCTGGTTGGTTTGGTCGGTGGTTGCGGCAAGCAGGATGATCAGCCGCCGGCAGCCGCAGGAGCAAAGGACAAGGGCGTGACTACGAATGGCGATGCCAAGGATTCGGCGGCCCTGGCATCGGCTGGCCAAAAGACAGCGCCTGGAGATGGCTTGAAGGTCGGCGAGACGAACTCACCGCAAACCGTGGTGGCACCCGACGGAACGGTTTACACAGGCGAACTGAAGGACGGCAAGCCGGAGGGCCAGGGAACGCTTGCCGATGCGAGGGGATCCTATCAGAAAGGTGAATGGCGGAATGGCAGGGCGTACCGGATCAGCGGAACGGCCGTGTTGCCCGATGGGACGAAGGAAACGGGAACGTGGAACGATGACGGGACGACGTGCGGTGGGACGATTTGGTATATGGACGGAAGGATCTACAAGGGCGATTGGGTGATCGTGGAAGGGCGAGCCGACCTGCCTTACGGCCCGGGGGCAATGACCTGGCCCGACGGCCGGCAGTATGCGGGCCACTTCATCAATGGGAAGATGGACGGAGTCGGGAAGATGACGTATCCGGGCGGCAAGTCCGAGGACGGCACGTGGAAGCAAGACGCATTTGTGGGACCGGCGAAGTAACGGGCTCTCCGCGCGATGGGTCGTCTCTTTGGCCCCATCAATCTAATCGTCGGATGCTGCGACCTGAACTTTTTCTCGCTCCCGGCATTCTACTGGGTGTAATTGCAGGTAGTGGCTGAACGCGAACAACTGCCCGTGGCTTGTTTTCGTCCGCTTCCTCTTGTCTCTCGAACTCCTCCGAACGAACCTCGAGCATCAGCCTGTATTGAGCGTGATGCGGCTGGATGTGGCCGCCGAGTCTGCAAAGATTCTTAGCGAAAAAAGGGGGGTCATTCGGGATTGAGGTAGGGTTTTACCCCATGGCGAAGGGTCAGCGCACCGACGTATTCTTCTTCCAAATTAGAGACCCGCAACGCAGCGGCAGAAAGAAGGAGGCATGATAAAGGTAATTACGGCAAAATACCCGTTGTTGCTTGTCATGGTTGCGGGGGCTCTGGCATTCGTGGCGGTGCTGGTGTTCACGGGCGGGGCGGTGCGCGCGTCCGAGAGGGATGACCGCATCGAATCATCGTTCAAGAAGACCTACGTGTATAACACGTACCTGAAGGACGAAGATATTCAGATCAGTTCCAAGGATGGAGCCGTTACCCTGTCCGGCGCCGTGGCCGACGAAACCCATAAACCGATGGCCCAGGGCGTCGCGGGAGGATTGCCCGGCGTTACGAGTGTGGATAATCGGATCACCGTCAAAGGCGAACGACCCGCCAAGAGCTCGGATACGTGGATCAGCGTGAGAGTGAAAGCGGCACTGCTGTATCGCCGCAACGTCAGCGCCACCAAGACCAGGGTGTACGTGAAAGATGGCATTGTGACATTGAAAGGCGTGGCCGCCAGCCAGGCCCAAAAGGATCTCACTGGCGAATACGCCAAAAAAATCGACGGCGTGAAAGGCGTGCGGAACGAGATCGTCGCGTCCAAGGGCCTGCAAACAACCGGCGAAACACAGGCCGAAAAGATTGATGGCGCATCGATCACCGCCTAGGTCAAGGGGTCATTGCTGGCGCATCGCTCGACCAGCTTGCTCAACAACCTGACCATCGAGTAGGCCGCACCCCGGAACAACTAGACGCTCACGCACTGCTCGTTGGTGAAGGCCCGTGCAATTACACGACGGGTCGTCTCTTTGGCCCCATCAATCTAATTGTCTGATGCTGAGACCTGATTCGATAGTTTCTTCTTATCCAACAATTCGGTCTCTGGTTTGTTGACCAACTGCCGCCGCTTCTGCCGCGCTGCCCCCAGCGTGTCAATCCGACTGTCTGATAGCGAGACCGGACCCCATTTGCCTACACCCGGAATATCACGTGTGTGGGTCTGACGCCTTTTACTCCGATGGGGTTAACACCCCATAGCGCGAACAGGGCTTGCCGGTCTATCGTCAGGCTGTGAAACATAAAGAACCTGTTCACTCGGGTGACCGCCTCATTCAACCCGCGGATGAAACGATTGCATCAACACGGATTGTGTAAACTTATGGAACAAAATCCCCTCACGAAAGGCATTCTTGCCGAGAACTTCACCGGCATCGGCACGGTGACTCAGGAGATGGTACTGAAGCGGGCTCGCGAATTGGCCATCATCAATGGTCACTCTCCCAATCATGTATCGAAATCCGAGTTGCAACAGGCCAAGCGGGAATTGACGGGCGGAGTGGATATCAGCCCCAAAGAGGCAGCCCTTGAATCGGCGCCTGAATCCAAACGCTGGGACCCGCTGCCGGGCTCAACCGGACACAAGGCACCGGAAAGTTCCGACGAGGACGAGGACAGCGAAGGACGAAGCGAGAGTGCGCAACTCGTCGAAGAAGGCGTCAACGAGGCGGAGCATGATCAAATGCTCCAAGCCGTCAAGGCCGCCGCGAAAAAGGATAAAGAAGGGCTTTAAGCTTCCCATCGGTGGAAGCTTCTAATCCGGCACCCATTAACAAAGGACAATTTCATGAAAAAGACAGTAGGTTTGTGGATTGACCATCGGAAGGCTGTGATCGCGATTGTCTCGGAGAACGGGGAAGAGACACTGGAGATCCAATCGAATGTTGAGAAACAGCCGGGACGCCTTGCCGGCGTGCGTTCGACCACGGCCCATGAATCGCAAAGAGCGCCCGCCGATGATAGTCACGAGCGGGAGTTTACGGGCCATTTGAACAAGTACTACGATGAAGTGATTGCGGCGATTCGCGATGCTGAATCCTTTTTGCTGTTTGGTCCTGGCGAGGCCAAGGGCGAACTGAAAAAGCGCCTCGAGAGAGACAAACTCGGCGGACACATCATCGCCGTTGAAACCGTCGACAAGATGACCGACCGCCAGATCGCGGCGAAGGTTCGCGAGTACTTTCATAAAGAGGGTCCGGCCGTCGCAGGGGCATCAAGTCGAACGACCGCAAATTCTTGACCCGAACGGCGATTCGTTGGAAATTGGATGGGTGCAGATTGCGGGTCAGGGTACTCAAACCGTCGCCGGCGCCTGGTGCGCCGGGCATTCATCGCTGGACAAAGCCCCATGAATTTTGATCTTTCCAAGACCACCGTCCACCAGACGTATAATCTACTCAACGGTCTCGTAGCGCCCCGGCCGATTGCGTGGATTACCAGCATGAATCTGGCGGGGCAACTCAATGCGGCGCCGTTCAGCGCTTACAATTACGTGGGCACTGATCCGCCGATTGTGGCTGTCGGCGTTGGCAATCGGCCCGGTCCCGGCATTGTCGGGAAGGACACCGCACAGAACATCCGCAACACGCGGGAGTTCGTCATCAATGTGGTGAATGAAGCGGTCGCGGAGGCCATGGTCGTCACCGCCGTCGATTTCCCGCCGGAGATCAACGAATTGGAAATCACGCGCTTGAAAACGGAACCGTCGCTGCTCGTGAAGGTCCCGCGCATTGCGGCCGCGCCGGCGAGCCTGGAGTGCCGCGAAATCACGACCATGGAGATCGGCCGCTCGCGGATCGTTCTGGGGCAGGTCGTGGCGATCTATGTGAAAGATGAATTCGTGGACCAAGCCGGCCCCTACATCCGCGCCGAGGAACTGCATGCCGTCGGGCGCATGAACGGCCTGGGCGCCTACGTGAAAACCAAGGATGCGTTTTTCCATATTCCAAGAATGAATTACGCGGAATGGAAGCAGAAGAACGGAGAGCAACAGCAGCTCCCGGGAGATCAGCCATGAGTTTTCGCTTATGAGCGATATCGTTCTGGAAATCAAAGCCCTTACTCGCCGCTTCGGCACGTTTACGGCGGTCGATGCCCTAACCCTTTCGGTCAACGCGGGTGAGGTCTTCGGCCTGCTCGGCTCCAACGGGGCCGGCAAGACCACCACAATCAAGATGCTCACCACGCTGTTGCCGCCCACCGCGGGTGAGGCACGCGTGGCCGGTTTTTCCATAGCCACCCAGGCGGTCAGTGTTCGTCGCTCCATCGGCTACGTGCCGCAGGCGGTTTCGGTGGACGGTTCGCTCACGGGTTACGAGAACCTGCTCATCTTCGCCAAACTCTACGACCTGCCGCATCGCGAGCAGCAGGCGCGCATCCGGGAGGCGTTGGAGTTCATGGACCTGACGGCGGTCGGCGACCGCCTGGTGGGCGCCTATTCCGGCGGCATGGTCCGGCGCCTGGAAATCGCCCAGGCCACGCTGCATCGACCGCGAGTACTCTTCCTCGATGAGCCGACCGTCGGGCTGGATCCGATTGCGCGCGACGC
>PLZV01000002.1 GCA_003152315.1 Verrucomicrobiota bacterium | reverse complement strand
AATCAATGGCATGTTCCAAACGAATGAGCAGTCCTTCAAGATTAAAGTCGCTCTCCTGAATATCTCTACGCTCCAAAACCACATGTTCAAGCAAAATCCTTTTCTGTGACACAAGCCCCTGTAAATCCAGATTGAGAGAAACCACGTCTTTATAAAGTTCAGCTTCTGTCTCTTCAAAGGACATGCAGATGCCTGGCTCGTTGTAATGGATCGCGCCATTGATTAGAAAATCGATCCCAAAAAGCGTTTTGCCAGAGCCGGCACTTCCAGAAATCAAAGTGATTCTATTTTTCGGAAGTCCGCCTTCTGTAATCTGGTCGAAACCTTTGATGCCCGTAGGGCACTTGTGTGGTTGATTATGATTAAAGGCTTTTGTTTTCTTGATAGGTTTAGCCATACAATAATTCTTGATGCGTATAACAACACGAGTCTTTGCTGTTTCTTGATTGTCAATATTTGCAATCGGTTTCACCGCGATCTACGCGATATGCCAAAACCAATAGTGCGTCGACGGTGACGGCTTCGCTATGGGGTATAACCCGTATGGTTGATCCACCCAACCGTGGCTCACGAGGGACAACCGGCCGCCGAAACCATCATTCCGCAAATCGGGGTTGTGGTCATTGTTATGCCTTCTCTTTTCTCGTTCGATTCACAGTTTCGAAACCAGAGGCGCAGCCCAAACACCACTGCGATGTCCTCGTCACACCGTGTGGCTGCTACGTCCGCCCGCATGGCGTTAGACAACGGATATCGTGAACACTATCCTTTCACAGCACCAACCAGTTCTATCAACTTGGGCGCTATTTCGTTCAGGGGCAGGATAAAATCAACATCGCCAGTCTTGATGGAAGTCTCCGGCATGCTGAAATCTTGCGACGTGGGCCGGTCTTGAGCGATGACCTTGCCGCCGTTCTCTTTTCTGATCTGCACTCCGAATGAACCGTCACCATCTCCTCCCGTAAGGACTGCGGCAATGGCATTCCTTTTGTAAACCTCGGCTACCGAAGCAAACAACGGCTCGGCTGAGGGGCGGGCATAATGAACTTTTTTCGCATGCGAATAGGAAAGTCGAAGCCGACCGCCTTTTGCCACAAACAGATGGTGGCTGGGCGGCGCTACGAAAACAAGCGAATGGCATAGCACGTCGCCAGTCTGGGCCTGTTTGACTTCCAAAGGAGTGCGGCGGCTTAAAAGCTCGGCCAGGATACTCTCATGGTCGGGAGCAAGGTGCATCACAATGGCAATGGCCGCCGGGAAGTCCGCCGGCAAGTCGCCCAGAATGACGGACAAAGCCTTCAGGCCGCCGGCCGAGGCCGCCATGGCGATGACGCAACCGGCCGGATCACATTGAGTAGCATGCATGAATAATTACCGTGGTGACAGTATGCCGGAAAATCTCGCATCCGCCATGGGGTGTTCGCCTCACCTGAGATTTTCGTTGTTCCAAGCCAAGTAGTCACGTAAGCAAAGTGGGTGCCTCGCTAGGACTCGAACCTACAGGAATTACAATACCGGCTTGGTCGAATCGCGGCCATGTTCATAGCTGGGCTCGCAAGAAAATGTCTCAGATTGGCACGGTAAGTCCTCCGTTGGCACGGATGAGGAGCGGCAGAAGATCTTCAATCGCCCACCGGACATGCTTCAGATACAGACATCTTTATCCGGACTCAGGCACTTTTGGGACTCGCGACAAGTAACACGATCCCGCCGGCCAGTGCGAGGGCACCGGCGACTGGCGGGATGAAGTGGCTGTGGGTGGTCTCGAAGTGCATTCCGAGGAAATCGACGGGTTTACCCGGGGTCTTGTAAGTGATGCCCGAATAGGCGAGCACTACGATACCTAATGCGATCAGTATGACTGCAATCGTTTTTGAATTCATTTGGAACCTCCAGTTTACTTTGTTCGGTTAACAGCTTCTTACACCGGTCGTCGGCCCTGGATGACGTTGACCAGGATCATGATAACGGCAATCACCAGCAGGACGTGAATAAAGCCGCCCATCGTGTAACTAGTTACCAGTCCCAGCAGCCACAGAACTATCAGTACTACAGCAATCGTGTACAACATTTGATTCTCCTTTCGCTTTGCTTTGGATTCACTGCCGGCTGATGCGCCCTTTTACCCTCGCACCAGCGAGCAGTAATCCGGTTGTTCAGTTGTTACTGGGCACGGTCGGCTCAATGGTCATGTTGTTGACAACACTCTGGACACCGTTGATGTCGGTGACGAGTTTAGTGACCAGAGCCTTTTCGGCTTCGTTCTTGGCTTGGCCGCTCACCGTGACCACGCCATCATTGGTCGTGACCTTGGTCCTGAGCATGCTGGTCGAGCGGTGCGACAGCAATGACCCTTTGACCTGGGCGGTGATCGAACCATCATCCATCTTTTCGCCGCGTGTTTCGCCGCGTGTTTCAAGGTTTTCGGACACGACGATCTCGTTCTGCACGCTCTTTACGCCGTCGATGTCTTTGGCGTATTCGGTGGTCAGGTCTTTTTGGGCCTGGCTGGCGGCCACGCCTTTCAATGTCACAATGCCATCTTTCACATACACCTCGGTCTTGGTGCCGCTGACGTGGCGATGATACAGCAGTTCCGCTTTGACTTTCATGCTGATCCACGTATCCGAATTCTCAGCAGGATGATCCCCTTTGAGTTCGATACGATTATCCACGGTCGTGACCCCGGGCAAAGCTTCGGCGACATCCTGGGCCATCGGTTTGTGGGTTTCGTTATATACGTTGCCCGACAAGGTGACGGCTCCGTCCTTGGAGCTGATCTTGATATGCTCGTCCTTGAGATACGTCTTATAGACGTAACTTTTTTTGAACGAAGACTCGATGCGGCTATCCGTCTCGGACGCGCGCAATGGCGTGCTGCTGCCCACCAAGGCAGCCACCGCCACTACAAGCGCCAATGAATATGTTGCTTTCATTCTGCCTCCTCCTTGCTATTGCTGTATTTGGGGTTTTATCATCAACTAATTGTAGGCGATGGGCTGGCCTTTCGATATGGGGTAAAACCCTACTCCGAGCAAACAACGTTCCTTCGGTTTACCGGCTGTTCGGAACGTGGTGGCTCGCACGATCACGGTAGGGTTACACCCCGCAGGACTGGGCCAGTCTGTGTTGTACTGCCTAGACCAACAACCGGCGCAGAACTGCCATTGCCTCACTTTGGACTCCCGGCCGCTTGCTCTCGCTCGGCCCGGCGACATTCAGTGTACGGATCCGGTTCTGCTCGATCCAACGACGGGACGCATCGGCAAACGGCGTTGTGTCCGCCAATCACCGCTACGGTGTTTACCCCATTGTGGTTGTTGCAGGACAAGGCATAGGTTGCCGAAGCGTCGCAGATCGGGTTTATGAAACGCATCACCGTATTGCTGGCTGATGATCACACGGTCGTTCGCGAGGGGTTTCGAAAGTTGTTGGAGGCCGAAGCCGATCTCGAGGTGGTGGGCGAAGCGCAAAACGGTCGCCAAGCGGTGGAATTGACCAGGAAACTTCATCCGGCGGTGGTCGTGTTGGACATCGCGATGCCGCTCCTCAATGGATTGGAAGCCACGCGACAGATCCGTAAGGCCTTTCCGGACACCAAGGTAATCATTCTCTCCGCGCACAGCGATGACGCGTACATCGATCAAGCGGTCGCAATCGGCGCGGTGGGTTTTCTGCTAAAACAAACCTCCTCCCACGATCTGTCCGCGGCGATTCGGGAAGTTCAGAAGGGAAACACCTTTTTCAGTCCCTCCATTTCCGCGCGGTTGCACGATCAGAAGGTGTCGGCGAGAGGCGGTGCCGTGCCGAAGAAAGTTGCCCACCTGAGTTCGCGCGAGATGGAGGTGCTCCAACTGATTGCCGAAGGCAAGACCAACAACGAGACCGCGACGGAACTCGGTATCAGCATCAAAACGGTGGAAAAACATCGGCAGAATCTCATGGCGAAGCTCAATATCCACGAGATCTCCGGTCTCACCCGCTATGCCATCGGCGCGGGGATCATCGAGAGCAATGTCCAATTGACAATTCGCTAGTTGCTGAACCTCGTGTCATCAAAGAAACTCGTCCTTGGTGAATTTCTGCGGGGTGCATAGCGGCGAGGAAGATCCCTTGCCTTGGAAGCGAAAGCCTACATCACCGGCAGCGTAAACCGTGAGCTGTTAGGAAGAATCGGGCAGGAGTCAGGATCGGGTCTGACATCGCTAGTTCTGTTCTGTTACTGCCGATCCCTGCTGCAAATCCTGCTGTGCATCGCTCATGACTTCCCGCACCTTGAGTTTCAGTGCGTTTGTAGTCACTGGCTTTTGGAGAAAGGGAATCTGCTTGTCAAACATCCCATTGCGAATCCCTAACTTCTCAGGGTAGGCGGAACAGAACAAGATCTTAGCCATGGGGAAGAGCGATCCGAACTTGTAAGCCAATTCCCTGCCTCCCATTACTGGCATTACAATGTCGGTCAAGAGCAAATCGAAACCTTGTCCACGGGACTGCTCCAAGATGCGAAGGGCTTGCTCACCGTTTCCTGCCTCAAGAACGGTACAGCCCATTGCCCGCAATCCGGAAGCCATGAGCTCTCGAACCACTGGCTCGTCTTCTGCCAAGAGCACTGTTCCGGTGCCCCATGAAGGATCGGCATCAGTCGATTGATTCACCGCATTGGACCGTAGTCGCGGCAGGTAAACTCGGAACGAAGAGCCCTTGCCCAGTTCGCTGTGAACTACAATGTGGCCGCCACTTTGGTGGATCGTTCCGTAACACGTGGATAATCCCAGACCAGTCCCTTTACCGGCTTCCTTGGTGGTAAAGAACGGTTCGAAGAGGTGTTGCCGCGTTTCCTCTGTCATGCCTGTCCCGGAGTCAGTAACAGTCAGTAGAATGTAATCGCCCAGTGCGAGCCCAACATGATTGACGGCATCCTCTTGCGTGACGGTCAGATTGGCCGTCCCGACGGTCACGGTGCCACCATTGGGCATGGCATCGCGAGCATTGATAACAAGATTGATGATGACCTGTTCAATACTGTTAGTATCTACTTCGCACAATCCAAGGTCGGGCTGAGGAAGGATGACAAATTGAATACCATTGCCCAACAACGGTTCCAGCATCGGCTTCATGGCGCTGACAGTAGTACTGAGATTTAATGGTTGCGGATTCAGCACCTGCTTGCGGCTGAAGGCCAGAAGCCCAACGATGAGTGACTGTGCCCGATCCGCGGCGTTTTGAATTTGCTCCAGTTTACCCCGCTGCGACGCGGTGAACTCTTTCTCTCGCAGAAGCAATTGGGACTGGCCGAGGATGACGGTGAGGACATTTTTGAAATCGTGGGCTGTGCCCGCAGCCAGGCGGCCTATGGCTTCCATTTTTTGCGACTGCCGCAGCTGTTCCTCCTTTTGTTGCAAGGCCAGATGGTCGCAACGTTGTTGGCCGCGCATTTCCGCTTCACGCAGTTCTCGCTGGACAACCGGAACGAGGCGGGCCAGGTTCCGTTTCATGACGTAATCATGCGCTCCCTGTTTCATGGCCAGGACCGCAGTCTCCTCGCCCACCACTGCGGACACCAAGATAAAGGGAATGTCGCGCCCGGCCTCCTTGAAGACCTGTAGCGCCATCAGGCCATCGAAATTCGGCATGTGGAAGTCGCTGATGACGATCTGCCATTGCTCGCTCTGAAGTATTGCTCGCAGGCCGGCGGCGTCATCCACGCGCTTATGGTGCAGTTCAAAACCGCCTTTCCTGAGTTCGCGCAATAGAAGAAAAACGTCCTTTTCCGAATCATCAACGAACAAGACTCGCAGCGGTTCGCTCATTCAATTTTCCTTACTAGCGGCCGCCTTGGTGAAGGCGGGCCAAGCCAATTGCAACGAGGGTTCGCGAGAATTCTTCGAAATTGAGGGGCTTACGCATGAAACTGTTGGCCCCCAGCGTGATGCCTGTTGCCGCATCGATCTCGCGATCTGAAGTTAAGATGATGACGGGTAAAGTTTTAGTACGCGGGTCGGCGCGCATCCTTCTGAGTACTTCAAAGCCGTGGATCTTGGGTAAGTCCAAATCGAGCAAAACCACCGCGGGCAACTCGTGTAATGCCTGCTCCCCAGTCACAGGTCCGATTAAATACTGCAGAGCTTCAGCGCCGTCGGAAGCCACTGCGATCGTGACGTCAAACACCCGCTTCTTAAAGATACGACGGAGCAACATCACCGCCTGAGAATCATCTTCTACAAGTAATAGCGTCTCCTGCTTCATGACGCTCCCTCTTTATTTGACAGCGCCAGTGTGAAACAAAACGTTGCGCCATGATCGACAGCGGCCGACGCCCAAATTTTGCCCCCATGCCGCGCGATGACGCGCTGGACCGTCGCCAGACCGATGCCGGTTCCCTGAAAGTCACTGGCTTTATGCAGACGCTGGAAGGGCGTGAATATTTTTTGGGCATGCTCCATATCGAAGCCCGCGCCGTCGTCGCGAACGTAGAAAACCTGTTCCCCGTTCGATTGCAGCAACGACCCCACCTCGATGCGCGCTCGAGGTTGCTTCGAAGTAAACTTCCAGGCATTATTCAAAAGGTTCTCCAACACGACGCCCAGGAGTTGCGGATCAGCGTCAGCGGTGAGGTCATTGGCGATGACAAATTCCACGGCCCGGTCGGGCGCGGTTGCCTTGAGATGGTCGGCAATCTGAGAGGCTAGCCCGCTTAAATCGACTCGCTGGCGGAACATTTCGGTGCGCATCATTTTGGAGAGCGCCAACAATGCGTCAATGATCTCTCCCATTTGCAGGCAACTGCTGCGGACATGCTTGAGATGTTCCTGGCCCTCGCTGTCCAGCCGATCGGCGTAGTCCTCGAGCAACACCTGGCTGAAGCCATCGATGTTTTGCAATGGCGAACGCAGGTCGTGGGAGACAGAATAGCTGAAGGCTTCCAGTTCTTTGTTGGAGGCTTCCAGTTCGGCGGCGCGTTGTTCGAGTTGCTCATTCAGACGAGAAACTTGTTGTTCGGTCTGCTTACGCTGGCTGATGTCACGAATGGCGCTGGTAACCAGAATCCCCTGTTCTGTCTCCAGCGGTTTCATGCAAATTTCGATGGGAAACTCACGTCCGTCTTTGTGTATGGCGCTCAGTTCCAGGCTCGTCGCTGTCATTTGATCGCCGCGATTCGCAAAGAAAACCGCGTACTGTTGCAAGTAGACCTTGCGATAACGCTCGGACACAAGGATGGCGACTGTCTGGCCCGCAAGTTCCTGCGGTGTGTAACCCAGTAATCGTTCTGTATGCGAATTGCTGATGACGATCTTGCCTTCCTTGTTGACGATGACGATGGCATCGGGAGACGACTCGAGGAAGCCATTCAGCTTTTCTTCCATCTTGCCGTTTTCGATCACCAGCCAATACGTGCTGGTGCTGGACAGCAACAGCACAACGCACGCTAGCGCTGCCCCTTCCAGCAACGCCACCCTGGCAATGTGAGCATGCTGCAGGGCGATGTTTGATTGCCCGGCAAGGCGTGCTCGCGCAGACTGCTCCATCGCCTGAAGCGTAGCGGAGATATTTTGTGTCGACTCATAACCCTGATCGGTCAACGCCCGTTGTCCCACGGCGCGAAAGACATTCTTGTTCCCCAAATCGACCATTTGTTTTAGCACGGCCAGATGGGCGGTGATAAGGGGTGCGAGTCCTCGGTACTGTTTCACTGCCGCTGAATCGTCCCGCAAGATCCGTTGGAGTTCATCGAGTTGAGGCTGGATCGCCTTGGTGGCGCCGTAATATTGATCGAGATGCAATTGTTTGCCCGAAATGGCAAATCCACGCGCGCCGCTTTCCGCCTCGTGCAAGCTACTCGCCAACGATGGCAGCGCAACGAGGACCTGCTGAGTTCGACTGGTTGCCGCATGGGCTTCTTGTTCGTGAATGAAACTGTCGGAGGCACTGAGGCCCAAGGTGATCAGTCCGTACAATGATCCGACGAGAACCAACGCGGTGAGTACCAGAAGGTGCCAGCCCTTTCGTGTTCTTCGCTTCCTTCGCGGCGCCACGGCTTGCGTTTCGACGACCGGAGGGTTGGAATCTGCCGCGCCTTTGCTCGTGCTTGCTATCGGCAAAGATTCCAACTCAGGAGCAGCCAACCCTTTTAGTTCGGCGTCCTCGACAAACACGTCTCTATTGAGAAGCTCTTTGGTCGGGTTCAAGATACAGCCAGCCTTTT
>PLZV01000021.1 GCA_003152315.1 Verrucomicrobiota bacterium | reverse complement strand
GGGTTCAAGATACAGCCAGCCTTTTAGTGAAGCTTCGAGAAGCGTTCTCCATGCCAGAATCGCATGGGAGACAAGGTAAAGGGTCTGGTGCGACATACCGTACATCATTGTACGTGAAGCAGTTAGGACCGGGGATTAGACCCTCATCCGGTCGATCTGCGATTGCGCGAGGTTGGCCCCTCTGTCAGTCGGGGAGTTCGCCCATGCGTCCGAGTTTGTAGTCCTCGAAGGCCTGTTCGATTTCCGCCTTGCTGTTCATCACGAAGGGGCCCTGGCCGACGATGGGCTCGTCAATGGGTTCGCCGTCCATCACCAGGAGCCTACTATCTGTCTTAGCCTTCACGGTGATGCCGTCGCCCGCGCGGTCGAAGATGGCCAGATCGCCGGCGTCGACAGGGCGCTCGTCGTTTGCCATGACGTCGCCCTGGAGCACGAGGAACGCGGTGGTGTGGCCGTCGGGCAGCGGCAATTCCACCGATTGATTGGCGTGAAGATTCACGTCCCACAAATTGATTGGCATGAAGGTGCGCGCGGGTCCCTTGGTACCCTTGTATTCCCCGGCGATAACGCGCACCGTTCCGGCGTCCTGTGGCAACGCGACGGTGGGAATCTGGGCTTTGAGAAACGTTTGGTAACCAGCCTTCGCGTGCTTGTACTTCGCGGGCAGGTTGATCCAAAGCTGGGCCATTTCCAGCGTGCCGCCGTGGTGCGTGAACTCGTTCGAGTGAAACTCTTCATGAATGATGCCGCCGGCGGCGGTAATCCATTGCACATCGCCGGCCCCGACCTTGCCACCGTTGCCGAGTGAATCACGATGCTCCAACTCGCCCTGATAAGCGACCGTCACGGTCTCAATGCCCCGGTGTGGATGGGCGTCCACTCCGCGACGCTCTTTGCCGGGGGGGAATTTATGGGGCGCGGCGTAATCGAGCAGCAGAAACGGACTCAACTCAAGCGCCAGATCGTTGTAATTGAACACGGAGCGTACGGGAAATCCGTTGCCGACCCAATGCGTGGCCGAAGACAGATGGATGCGCAGGAATTTCTTCATGCCGCCTTTCTTTCTGGCGTGAGTCCCAGCCCAGACACCGGGCCTATGCTCTGCTCGTTCAATGGGTGTCTTTTTTACGCCAAAACCGGAGCACGGTCAATCGCGCTTGATAGCACTCGACGTTCGAAAGAGGGCTTTCGTCCAATCGCGCGCTTCACCAAACTGCCAGAACCAGAACGTCTAGCTCTTCTTGTCGCCGATCCTGACCAGGGCGTACAAGATCGCCGTCGGAAAACCTGCCAGCAACGCCAAGGCGATGAAAATCCCGTGTCCTTGCCCCTGCTTCCGAATGTCCGTGAAGATCCAGGCGGCCAGCAACACGTTGCAGACCAGCCACACGACCACGAGCGTCCGGATGATTCCCACGACGCACCGGAGCTCCGCCCCCATTTTGTTGCCTGCCCAGGGCCCGCGCATGGGTATCGGCCTGCCTGCGTCGGGATGTTGGGGGGGCGGCGTTAGACCATTTTCGTGTTGGGTTGCCTGATGTTCCGTCCCCTCCTGAGCGAAGACGACGCGTGAATTCCCGAACACCATCCATCCAACGACAGCCAAAGCCAAACACAACACAGTGCTTTTCATGAATTTCCTCCTGTTGATGGAAGCGTAGGCCCGTCGACAAGCGCGGTCGAGCAGAATCCTCGAGCTGGCCAGGGCTTGACCGCGTGTCTCCACTGGCCATATCCTGCCGAGATGAAACGTCGCGGCCTGCGCAGCGTGGTTTCCAACGTTAGAAGGCTGCTGTGAACCCCCGCCAAGGCAAAGTCCTCGCCACGGTGTGCGAAAACTGTCCGGTCTGTCGGCAGGCGCGCCGCAAGCAACGCGGCCTCGCGTATGCGCTGGTGAAGAGGGTTGAGAAACATATCTGTCCGTTCGGACGATCCTATGAGCGGGTCCACAATCGCAAGCCCCACGAGCCGGTGCCAACGGAATGACCGAACCATAGGTGATGCAGAACGACTTCCAGATCCCGAGGTTGCTGGGCCGCAGCGGACTGACGGTGGGCCGCCTGGGTCTCGGCTCCTCCTACGGCGCACCCGCCAGCGCCTACGAACAGGCGTTTGAGCGGGGCTGCAACTACTTCTACTGGGGGAGCGTTCGCCGCAAGGGGATGGGCGACGCGATCCGTCATATCGCGAGTCGGCATCGGGACAGGATCGTGGTGGTGCTGCAGTCGTATTCCCGTCACGGCCTCCTGCTCGGACACCGGATCGAATCGGGGCTGCGCAGCTTGCGATTGGATTACGCCGACATCCTGCTACTGGGCTATCACAGCCGGCCACTATCCACCCGGCTGATGGAGGCGGCCCTGCGGTTGCAGCAGCGTGGCCGGGTTCGGCACCTCGCGGTGTCCGGTCACGACCGGCCGATGTTCCAGCAATTTGCCAGGGACATGCGACTTCAGGTGCTGATGATGCGCTACAACGCCGCGCACCGAGGGGCGGAGAAGGAGGCGTTCCCGCACTTGGAGAGGCAGGGCGAACCGAAGGCAGGGGTGGTCTGCTACACCGCCTCCCGCTGGGGGACGCTGATCGACCCGAGGTACACGCCGACCGGCTTGCGGACACCAACCGCGGTGGATTGCTACCGCTTTGTGCTGTCGAATCCCGATGTGGATGTGGATGTTTGTCTGACCGGACCCGAGACAGCCGAACAGATGGAGGCCAATCTCAAGACACTGGAACTTGGCCCGCTTTCCGGGGAGGAAATGCAGTGGATGCGGAAGGTCGGGGACAATGTCCACAGGCTCACGGCGCGGAGCAGCCGGAATCCCTTTATGCAGCGCGAGCAGTGATCTATGATGGATGACAATGCAAACGCTTTTCGCTGCTACCTGGTGGTTTGGACGGATCGCTGTCAGCCAGGCAGGGCGTCATTGGGCAAGCCATCAACGTCGACCTGAAGGCACCTGGCGAAATCGTCCGCCGCTTTCCGCTGAGCAACTCCTGATGGATTCCGTGGAGCGGGGGGTTATCGCCGTGGAGATGAATCGGCGGGTTCATTCGGTCGGCCGCGGCGGTTTACCAAACACTTCAGGCCAGGTTGAATTGGATGCTGCGTGGATGGAGGGCAGCCAACTCCGAGCCGGAGGAGTTGCGGCCCTGCGAGATATTCTGCCAGCCGTTTCAGTGGCCCGAAAGGTGATGGAGAAAACCCCGCATGTGCTTCTGGTGGGCGAGGGTGCCGAAGGCTTTGCTCGCCAGCAAGGGTTCCGACCCCAACGACTGTTGACCAAGGAATCAATAAGGCTTTGGCGTGAATGGAAACGGAATCAGGCTTCGTCAGGCGCCTCGGGCAGTGGGCACGATACGGTTGGCGTGATCGGTTGGCACAAGGGGCATACCATTGTCGCCTGCTCAACCAGCGGGCTGCCGTGGAAGTTGCCCGGTCGGGTGGGTGATTCACCCATCATCGGCGCCGGGCTCTATGCGGACGATCAAGCCGGCGCGGCGGTCGCGACAGGCATCGGCGAAGAAATCCTGCGCTTTAGCGTGACCAGTCGAGTGGTTGAAGCCATGCGGCGCGGAGCCAGTGCTCAGAACGCCTGTGAAGGAGTTATCCGTTTCATGATCCGCCGCAAACCAGAAACCACGAAGACCATGGTCGCTGTTCTGGCGGTTCGCAAGGACGGACAATGTGGTGTGGCCGCAACGCGCGGGGTTTTTTCCGCATACATTCGCAAGGACAAGCGCATCACTGAGCTGAGGAGCTGAGGCCGCTCACCTCTCTCCCCTGCGCAACGGAAGCGGAAGCACTTGTGCTATAATTGCGGCCAGATCTGGTAAGGAGGTTCGCCGCCATGAAGACAAGAACGCTTGGGAAAAACGGCCCAAAGGTTTCGGCCCTGGGTCTCGGTTGCATGGGCATGTCCGATTTCTACGGAGGCCAAGACGACACCGAATCCATTGCCACCATCCATCGCGCCCTCGATCTCGGCCTCAACTTTCTCGATACGGCCGACATGTACGGCTGCGGCAAGAACGAGCGCCTCGTCGGCCAGGCCATCCAAGGGCGCCGCGCGGAAGTTTTCCTGGCGACCAAGTTTGGCAATGTCCGTGATGAACAGGGGAAATTCATTGGCGTCAACGGCCATCCGAAATATGTGAAGTCCGCTTGCGATGGGAGTTTGTTGCGGCTCGGGGTTGAGGTCATCGACCTGTACTACCAGCATCGGGTCGATCCGAATGTCCCCATCGAGGACACCCTTGGGGCCATGAGTGAACTTGTCCACGCCGGTAAAGTGCGCTGGCTGGGAATGTCCGAGGCGGCCCCTGCCACCCTTCGTCGGGCGGTGAAGATTCATCCCATTGCCGCCCTGCAAACCGAATACTCGTTGTGGACACGGGATGTGGAGCAGGACATCCTGCCAACCTGCCGGGAGTTGGGTATCGGGTTTGTACCCTACAGCCCGCTGGGTCGGGGATTCCTTGGCGGGAAGATCAAGGCCGCCGGAGATTTGGAGCCAGGGGACTGGCGGCTCAACATGCCCCGATTTCAAGGAGAGAACCTGCGTCGCAATCTGGAGATCGCCCGCCGGGTTGAATCCCTGGCGAAGAAGAAGAAGTGTACCGCCGCCCAACTCGCGCTGGCGTGGCTGCTGTCGCAGGGCGAGGAAATCGTCCCGATTCCCGGCACCAAGCGGCGAAAATACCTGGAGGAAAACATTCGAGCCATCGAAGTCGAGTTGTCGCCAACGGAACTCAAGGAGATCGGCGAAGAACTGCCGGTGGGCATGACAGCGGGCGACCGCTATCCTGCGGAAGCGATGAAGGCGGTGAATCGGTAGGGAAATGATGTTTGCCTTATCGAATTATTCAAGACAGGAGACCAGCGATGAAGAGATTACCGAAACTGTTGCTATCCCTACTGGTTGTCCGATGCCTATGCAGCGCGGCATTCGCATTTGCGGACGACCTCAAGTCGATTCAGTTGCCGCCGCCGCAGACGGAAATCGGCAAGCCGCTAATGCAGGTATTGAAACAACGCCAATCGTCCCGGAGCTTTGCGTCCAAACCACTACCGCCGCAGGAACTCTCCAACCTTCTCTGGGCGGCGGATGGCATTAATCGACCGGACTCCGGCAAACGAACTGCACCTTCCGCGGTGAACTGGCAGGAGGTCGATGTCTACGTCGCCCTGCCGGAGGCGCTCTATCTGTACGAGGCCAAAACGCACACCCTGGCGCCGGTGGTGGGCAAAGACCTCCGGGAAGCGACCGGGAAACAAAGTTTCGTCAAGGACGCACCGCTGAATCTTGTTTATGTTGTCGATTTGGCCCGGATGAAGGATGCCTCCGAGGACGACAAACGGCTTTACAGCGGCGCCGACGTTGGGTTCATCGCGCAGAACGTTTATCTGTATTGTGCCTCCCAAGGACTGGCCGTGGTGGTTCGAGGCTCGATTGACAGGACGGTGCTGTCACAATCGATGAAGCTGCGTCCTGAGCAAAGGATTATCCTGGCGCAAACTGTCGGATACCCCCATTGACGGACGCGGGCGGGCGGGCGACATCGGGGACAACGTCGGCTACAATCTCCACACGACGCAGAAGGAGCTGTATTCGCCTTACGATGCGAAAGTGAACCGCGACTTCACCGGTTTGAACCCACCGTTCGGCTTCGGCGATAACGGCAACTGACCACGTGCCGGTAGACGGACCAGCGTGAAGTACGGCGAAGTAGTTTGGCCGGGGGAATAAGTCCTCACGCTGCCAATGTGCGACTGTGTGGGAATGACCCTTTAGGGCGTTGGAGAAGAGAATTCCCGATCAATCATTGCTGCCCATACTTGCTGACTATCCACTGTTCTGCGGCCGCCTCGCCGAAAAGCATCCGGCGATCTGTGTAGTTAATCCAATCCTGATCCGACATCGTTTGCTGCAACGGAGTAAATTGTTGGTTGATTTGCTGAATTGCGGCTTTTTGTTGAGCAAGTTGGTTAAGTCGATCCTGAACAGTTTGTCCATTGCTGCCATAAGGACTATTGGGGTTCATCGCGTTGAGCGCCATATTTTCGACGGCCATGCCGACAAGTTGGCCGAGCAGTTGTTCGCCTGCGGATGGGTTGGCGTAACTCTGACCCATATTCGCGGCCATTTGCAGCACAGCCTGCGCGGAAGTTGTATCGCCAGCCTGACTATAAGCGTTCGCCAAGTCAACGGTGTCACGCCCCAGTTGTTTCAATTGAGCAAATTGCGGTACCACTAATTGCATTGAAGCGATTGCTTTGGCATCAGCCTGCGAATAACCCGCCGCGAGATAGGCTTCTTCGTCCTCTTGATATCGGTTCAGTGTGTAATCGTTGAACTGTTTGCCGGAGGCGGCGGTGAGTTCCTGCACTCCCTGGTCAATCTGGCCGGACTTGAAGTAATTCAACGCCGATAGATAATTCGCCAGCGCATTATCAGAAGCCGCTTGCTCGAAGGCAGCCAACCATTGGCGTTGCTGTTCGGGAGACAAATCCTTGGCAAAAACCGCCTCGAAAGCCACTTGCGGGTCGTCGGGATATTTCTCCATCGCTTCCTTTAGTAGCGCCGGGTCGGCGGTGGTGCGATACGCGGCCAAGAGACTCGCCGCATTACGCCGATTCGCTTTAAGGTAAGATTCGACTTGCTCGGCAGTCAATTTCGGTGCCTTGTCTTTGAACCGGGCATACAGATTGGTGTTGGTGGGCTGTGAATCTTCCGCCGCCAATGCACTGGGGGGATTGGTGACCTGCATGGGCGGCGCGGGCAGGCGGGGAGCGAGCGCGCTTTTCACCTGGATGATGCGGCTGGAAAGGTGTTTGTTGTCGGCTTCGAGTTGCGCGATTTGTTGGTGCAGCGATTGATTTTCCTCGTGCAGCCTGACCTGGGCTTGATGTTCAATCACCAGAGGTGCCAGCACGCTCGCCACGACAATGGCGCCGATAATTCCGGCTTGGAATTTTGTCATAGTTATCGCTTTCAGAAAGGTGAGTGTTGTTCCGGTTCCCGTCGCCGCGCTTGCCAGGGCGACGCTAGAAATCGTGACCGCCAGTCCGACGGGCGCAGCCGTGACAGCCTCGGCGGTCAGCACGGTTCCCAACGCCGCCGCCGACAGGGTGACGCCCCGATGTGTCAGCAAAGAATGTAATTTCTCCAACGCCCGGTTTACTCGCATCCGCGCGGCGTCTTCCGTGCTTCCCAACGCGTTACCGACGGAACGCAAATCGCGTTGCTCGAAGAAGCGCAGCAGGATCGCGGTGCGGTCCTCTGCGCCGAGCCGGTTGATGGCTTCATCGAGGAGGGGTGCAACGTGCATCAAAGCCAATTCGGAATGATCTTGGGAGGAGTTCATTTCGACAGCCTGCCTTTCGCGGGACTGACGACGACGTTCGCTCCGCATGGTCTTGGAGGCGACAAAGCAGGTGTCGCGATGCAGCCAGCCGCCCAACATCACGTCGGCTGGAAGCGTGCACGCCTTGCGAGCCAGATCCACGAAGACAGTTTGGGCTACGTCTTCCGCCCGATGCGTGTCCCCGCCGACCAATCGAAGCGCGGTTGAATAAACCAGAGCGAGATAGCGCGTTACCAGTTCGCGAAAGGCTTCGTCCGAGCCATTCCTGACGTAATCCGCAAGCAATTGCTGGCTGTCCGTCATCTTCAATTCATTATTAGAAACCCGCCGAAAGCCAAAACCGAACAAAAAAGTTTAACAATCGGATTCGCCGCTGACGGCGACGGAGCGGGGGCCGGGGGCATAACCTGAGAGTGGTGTCGTGGACAAAGCGTCCGCTGCGCAAATCAAAAAGCGCGTGAGTTTCCTACTGATCTCTTACCGCTATTACCAATGGTGCAGTCGCCGATTGACCAGCCCAAAGCTCTGACTTAGACCCAACGCTATACATGAGCCGAACCAACGCATCAGTAAGAGCGGGTTCCGTAAGCTCCTTTGACAAAATCTGGACTCCATTTGTTGTGGCGATTTGAGCCGGAAACATGTACTGGCCCTGAGGAATTTCTCGGACTATGTGAGCCGTTGTAAACCCCCCGCTCTTAAATATGGATTCGATTTGTTCCGCAATCTCTTTTGCTTTGGACTGTGATGATGTAAGCCATATTACTGTCTCAAGGGGCTTGGCAGATTTCAGTTTGGACACAATGTTGGTTTCGTAATCTAAAGTGATGACACGGGACACCGCTTCAGTGACAACATCTGAATGAATCTGCGGAATGTCGATGGGCAAGCCCGCAACAGTCCATGGCGAAGGTCGATTGCTGAAATCGCGCTTAACGAACACCTGTATGTTGGAAACCCCTTCGTCAATTCTGGTTAGTTTTGCATCGCCCGCTTCATCGCGTTTTTCTTGAATTTTGTACTGCCAGCAGGCCAAACCGACACCGGCGAGAGCCACACAGATAAACCCGCTCCTCCAATGGCGTTTTCGTTTCTCTTAATGCGGATGCGGCGGATTCATAGCCAATTCAATACCCATCCACGCAAGGATTCCCTGTACCATGGTAAGCAGAATGACAACAAGAAGCGGCATGCTTTGAATGATGCAATATCTGGTCTGAAGCGTAAAGACGTAATCCGTCTAGGGTGAACAGGTATATAAGCCCCTACAATAGGGGTGAAGGCGACGGGAGTGTTTTCCTCTAGACATCGTATTCCGATAGTGGTATGATACGAGGCGTGCAATGTCAGGCCATTTGCTTCGCAGGTCTCGCGGACTCGGCTTTGGATTGGGGATTGGGTCAAGGCTTCCGCAAAGACGGGGAACACGGGCGGGACGCCCGCGCCACTATGGCAGGGCATTGATGAACGACGCGGCGCGATACCTAAACAACAGGGATGCCGCGGGAGTACGATGTGCGGCGTGTCGTCAGACTCCGCTCCGCGCCCTACAATTCGGAGGGGGAAGCATCTCGAAAACATGCGTTTCTGCGAAACGAATCCCCCAGCTAAGAGGCGCTTTATGAATGGGTTAGGAGATCGGGGGTGTGAATTTGGCAAAGGTGGTGCAGGGCGAGGGCAACGACAGGGCAACGATGAACGACGCGGCGCGATACCTAAACGACAGGCATCGCGCCCTACAATCCCGACTTGCGGGGCCGGGAGAACTAGAAGAGAGCCCCCCTCTATGTTTCTGCGAAACGAACCCACCGTTTCCAACGAAAAATTATTTTATATCTATCTTGTTGTCAAAAGCTTATGTCGTTTGCAGAGCATTTTTGCAGGTGGGTTCGTTTTCCAAAACGAACCCACCGGAGGGGTGTTTTTGATGCCTTATGAGCGAAAACTCGGCGGTTTTGGACCACTTTTCCAGGGGTCCGAAGGCGTCCTTCATTGCGCTGGACAAGGGAGGGGGGTGGCGATTCTACTGTGAGTGTGAACTTTGAATTTGCCACGGCGACGCGGATTGTGTTTGGCGTGGGGCAGTTGAAGGAGGCCGGCGCGTTGGCGCAGGGGTTGGGGAAACGGGCGCTCGTGGTGATTGGCAAGTCGGCGGCGGCGGTGCAGCGGGTCGAGCCGGTGCTTAGCGCGTTGACGGCGGCGGGGGTTGAGTATGCGACGTTTTCCGTGGTGGGCGAACCGACTCTCGATGTGGCGCGGACCGGAACGCAGCGCGCACGCGACGAGCGTTGTGATTTTGTCATCGGTTTCGGCGGCGGGAGCATGATCGACACGGGCAAGGCCATCGCGGCGTTGCTCACGAATGTCGGCGACCCGCTGGATTACGTGGAAGTGATCGGCAAAGGCCAGCCGCTCACGCAACCGTCGGCGCCGTACATGGCGATTCCGACGACGGCGGGGACGGGCGCGGAAGTCACGCGCAACGCGGTGCTGGGTTCGCCCGAACAGCGGGTGAAGGTCAGCCTGCGAAGTCCGCTCATGTTGCCGCGCCTGGCGCTGGTTGACCCGGAACTCACCTACAATTTGCCGCCGCAACTGACGGCGACGACCGGGCTGGATGCGCTGACGCAATTGATCGAGGCGTTTGTCTCGGTGAAGGCGAATCCGATGACGGATGCGATATGTCGGGAAGGCATGATGCGGGCGGCGCGGTCGTTGCGACACGCCTATGAGCATCCGTCCTCCCAAGAGGTGCGGCGGACGAATCGGCAGAAGATCGAAAGTGCGCGTGAAGACATGTGCCTCGCCAGTTTGTTTGGAGGGATGGCTTTGGCGAACGCGGGACTGGGGGCGGTGCACGGGCTGGCCGGGCCGTTGGGGGGGATGTTCGATGCGCCGCACGGGGCGTTGTGCGCGGTGCTGCTGCCGCACGTGATGGAGGTCAACCGGGGAATGATTCGCGGGCCGGCCGGTCGCGGCGCGGTGTCCGCCCCGACAGAGATTGTCAGGCGCTTTGAGGAAGTGGCGAAGATCGTTGGTGATCTGGGCGAGCTGGTTCGAGCCCTGAAGATTCCGCCGTTGCGGAAGTATGGGGTGACGCGCGACGATTTCCCGGCGATCATCGAGAAGTCGAGGTCGTCGAGCAGCATGAAGGGCAATCCGCTGCCGTTGCGCGACGAGGAATTGCGCGAGATCCTGGAGCGCGCGCTTTGAGCTACCGCATGGATTGCCAGCCCCGGCGGATCATGCTGACGGCGATGGCAGCCAGCAGCAACGCGATAATCCGGGAGACAGCGCGCAGGGTCGTCTTACCGAAGAGTTTTGCGAGGGAGTCGGCAAAATAAAACGCGAACGCCACGATGAGAAGATTGAGCAGCAAGGCCAACAGCGCGAAGTTGGTTCCCACCGAATCCATCAGGATCAGCAGGGTTGTCAGGGTGGCGGGTCCGGCGATGAGCGGCAAGCCGAGCGGCACGACGCCGAAATCTTCCGGCAGCACCGGGGGGCGGAAGTCGGTTCGCACGAGGTCGCGGGAAGCCAGGACGAGCAGGATCAAGCCGCCGGCGATTTGGAAGTCGCCGACGCTGATGCCCAGCACGCGAAAGGTGAGTTTGCCGAGAAACATGAAACCGATAAGGACGATGGCGGCGGTGGCGAGCGCCTGATAGGAGATGCGTTTGCGATGGTCAAGATCGATGCCTTCGGTCATGCCGAGAAACACGGGAATGAGCCCGATCGGGTCAATGGCCACAAACAGGGGGATCAGGGCAAGCAGCAGATGTTTGAGCCATGGCATGGGTGTCTCCCTGTCGTTGAGGAGTGTTTACCAAAAGCGGGTCGCCAACACAATCTTCCCGCGTGGCGGCGGTGCGCGATTCCGCGCTTGAGCAGAAGCGGCTCGGTGCCGTCTAATCCGACGTATGCAATCCACCCCTGAAAAGCCGATGGCGACTGCCGAGGCTGGTGCGCCGCCAGTCCGCCCGACGAGCGTGCTGATGGTGGTGGCCATCAGTGTGTTGATCGGGTTGCTCTATCTGCCGTTGCTGCATTGGTTGGGGTCGACGACGATCCACACCCAGCAACTCTTTAACGGCGCACTGCTGGTGGTGATTGCGCTCGCGATCTGTGTGCGTGACGCGGTATACGACCTGCGGCCAGCGCCGCAGATCAGCAACCAGGGAATTGGCCTGGTCGCGCTGGCATTCGGCTGCCTCTGGTTGGGGACGCGGTGGCACTCGTGGCTGTTGCCGCTGGTGGTTTTGTCGGCCTGCCTGGCGTTTGCGGGCGTGGTTTCGTTTCTCTTTGGCAGCAGCGGTGCCCGGCAATTCTTGCCGGCGCTCGCGGCTTTTTTTGTATTTGGCGTGCTCGCGGGGTTGGTGCCGACCCTGGATTGGCCATTACGCGCGATGGCAGCGCGCTATGCCGGTGGGTTACTCGTGACCATGGGTGCGCCCGTGAAGATTGGGTTGGAACAGGGCCAGCCGCCGCAGTTGCTCCTATATGTGAAAGATCGCATTTTCGTTGTCGCGACCGAATGCAACGGGTTCGGGTTGCTCACGTCGGCGTTGATTGTGGCGACCATCCTGGCATTCCAGAATCGGCTGCCGTGGACGGAGAAGCTGTCGCTGTGGGCGGTGTCGGTCCCCATCGCCATCACTTTCAATTTCCTGCGGATCGTCAGCATTTGCCTCGTGGCGTCGCGGACGACGCTGCCGTACGGGTTCGTGCACGAGACACTGGGGCTGGTGTTCTACTTTCTGGGGTTGGGACTAATTTGGAAGGTCGCCAGGCGCGACAAGCGGTCGTCGAAGGAACGCGGAGAAGCGCGACGCCCGTTGAGCGACCCGAAATGACTCAGTTGCTGAAACCCGAGTGCAGGGTCCGCAAAATGTCGGCGAGAGGGCTGGTCTTGTCATGCCCCGAAGCGGACCAGATATGCAACAAGTGCATTCCCATGTACACCAGGTACGTAAAGCCGTATCCTGCTGCAACGGAGACGGTAAAGACGACGATTCGGAAGTCAGTACGCTCCAGCCACTCGTCCAATTTGGCCCGGGTGTAGGTCGCGATGGTACTGGTTTCCCCCGCGTGTGTTCTCATGGCTCGCCGCTTCGTTTCCTTAGCGCATGATCAGCACAAAGCCGCAGAGCAATACACCTGTCCAAAAGCCCGCCCAGATCAACGTCCAGACGGTGAGGCATGGTTCCTTGTGGCTCTTCAGAGAAAACTCGGGTTCCAAGCTCAGGGTGTTTGGCGTGTTCATTAGATTATCCGTTCTTGTCTTCAGTTTTATTTACTAATGCAGACGCGCGGTGCGCATCGAACATTCCCCTATACTGCGTTCCTCGCGGTTAGCATGGATTGCATGGGTTGTGCCAGAGAGAAGGAACTCGTAGAAAACGGATTCGCAAGTATGCGAAATGGTCGTATTGCGTGGCATTTAAGGCGGCCAATAAAACGTAACTATTTTCAATTAGTAAAATTCGACCGGGAAACACCGGTGGCAAGTGTTCAGTGCGCTGAACACAGTGTCCAGTGCAGTGTCAAGTGGAGTGCGCACTAGCCGGCAGGAGTCGACAGCGTGGTAGTGTCACGGGTGTGGTTTGGCGGCGATATGGTAGACGGGTTGGATGATTCTTGCGAGGCCGCCCATGACGGAGTCGCGCACGAGGAACGCCAGGGGCGTGTGCAGTACGCAAATCGTGATGATGGAACTGATGACGAGCGTTCGCAGCAACCCGGCCGCCATGCCGGCCCGTTTCCGCAGGGTTTCCTCCGGCACCAGGTCCGTAATCCATCGTCCCATCCACTCCCGGAACTGGCGTGCCAGATAGAACGCGCCCACGAGAATTCCACCCCAACCCAGCGCGCCCGCCGCCTGGCCTGTGAGCTTATTGATCTCCTCAAATGCGTGATCCGTCCACCGCGCCAACCCCGCGCCCGTGACCAGAGCCAGGGTTACACTGGCCAGTCGCGGCAGTTCGATGGACAAACCGCGACGCCAGCCCTTGCGAGTGCCCCAAGCCAGATAGCCTGCCACGGCGAAATCCGCCAACCCAAAGCTCATCGTGCGTTGCGCCTCATCGGAACCAGGTGGAATCCTACGCATTGCCCACTGGCGCGGCAACCGATTTGATGTACAATTGTATGCCATGACAGTGATTCGAAAGAAGATTACGGTGGGGGCGGTCCTGTGTCTGGGCGGCTGGCTTGCGGTCTGTGCGCTGGCGAAGACGGTGCGCGTCGAGGACGTGCGCGTGACGCCGGTCACCGCCGCTGACATTCAAAAGGCCGTGCGTGACTCGGGCGCGAAGGCGGTGTTGGTAAACATGTGGGCGACCTGGTGCGGTCCGTGTCGGGAGGAATTTCCAGGCCTCGTGAGCGTGGCCCACAAGTATCAGGCGCAGGGGTTGAAGGTCCTGCTCGTCTCGGCGGATTCCGCTGCGGATCTGCCCGCGGTGAAGAAGTTCCTCGCCGAGCGCGGCGTGGAGTTTCCGGCGTACTTGAAGGCGGAGAAGGACCAGGAGTTCATCGACGGGATGGGGAAGCAGTGGACGGGCGCACTGCCCGCCACGTTCCTTTTTGACGGCACCGGCAAGTTACGTGATTTTTGGGAAGGTGAAGCCACTTTCAGCGTTTTTACGCAAAAAGTGGCCAAAGTTCTTGGCAAACAAATAGAACCAACAGGAGGCACTCCGTGAAGAGAAATTCGTTATGGACGTTAATCGTATCGCTCTCAGTGGTCGGCAGCGCGTTTGGCCTGAACATCGGTGACAAAGCGCCGTCCACAACCGTAAAGATGAAAAATGTGGACGGGCACGAGTTGTCAATCGCCGATGTGACAGGCAAGAGCGGCACGCTGGTCATCTTCTCGTGCGATCATTGCCCGTTTGTAAAAGCGTGGCAGGATCGCATCGCTGCCATCGGCAACTCCGGCAAAGACAAGGGCGTGGGCGTGATTGTCATCAACTCGAACGATCCCGCGGAGTATCCCGAAGACAGTTATCCCGAGATGCAGAAGCGCGCCCAAAAGCTGGGCTTCACGTTCCCCTACGTTGTCGATGCGACGTCGGATGTAGCGCGCGCGTTCGGCGCGACCCGCACCCCCGAGGCGTTCCTCTTCGACAAGGACGGCAAACTGGTGTACCACGGCGCCATTGATGATTCGCAGGAAGCCGGTGGCGTCACCAAGCACTTCTTGCAGGACGCCCTCATGGCCTCGACCGCTGGACAGGCCGTTCCGGTCAAGGAAACCAAATTCGTTGGCTGCGGCATCAAGTTCCACGCTAAGACCTGAGTTGCGCCGCTAGTGCGGCAAGCAACGTAAACCACGACCGCGACCGAGGTGCTCGGCCCACGCGGTACGCGCTTGACAGCGGTTGGAACAGGCGGTATATGCCGAGTAGTTGAGATGCGAGTCGGGACTTTTACGCTCACTCAACGTGTCGTATCGGGGTCGCAGCCGAGACGAAGTCGCAGAGAAGGTGAGTGACTTTTCTTTGTCCGGCCAGATGTTCCGTGACATCTATCATACCAACCTGATCCAGGAGGATCGGAGGCTTTTATGAACAAGGACAACGAAGAGCCAACAATTCATCATCCAACGGCAACGCTCAAAGCCGGCGCCCCGGCACCCGACTTCACGTTGCATAGCACGCCCGACCAGAGTGTCTCGCTGCGTGATTTTCGCGGCCAGCCAGTGATTCTGGCGTTCTATCCGGCCGATTGGAGTCCGGTGTGCGGGGACCAGATGGCGCTCTACAACGAGCTCCTGCCGGAGTTTCATCGCTTTAACGCGGAACTGATTGGCATCTCGGTCGATGGCATCTGGTGCCATCTGGCGTTCGCCAAAGATCGCAAGCTGCGATTCCCGTTATTGGCGGACTTCGAGCCCAAAGGCGCCGTGTCGCGCGCCTTCGGGGCGTATCGTGCGCAAGACGGATGCTGCGAGCGGGCGCTCTTTGTGATTGATGCTGAGGGAACGATTCGCTGGAGTTACGTGTCCCCGGTCGGTGTCAATCCTGGCGCCGATGGAATTCTCGCGGCCCTCGAAGCACTCCCTGCCAAGCCGGGGGTGACCGCATGAGAACACAATGGGTAGCCAAACTTGCTCTTCCGGTTAGCGAGCGCGATCACATCCAGGGGCCCAAGGGCGCGTCGATCACGCTCGTGGAATACGGCGATTACGAGTGCCCGTATTGCGGTCAGGCTTATCCGGTCGTGAAAGAAGTCCAAGAGCGGCTTGGAGATCGACTGCGCTTCGTCTTTCGCAATTTCCCGCTCTCGACGATGCATCCTCATGCCGAGCAGGCCGCGGAAGCTGCCGAAATGGTGGGGGCGCACGGCAAGTTCTGGGAGATGCACGACGCACTGTATGAGAATCAAGATGCGCTTGACGACGAGGATTTGGTCGAGTACGCCGCCGCACTCGGTCTCGATCCATCGCGATTTACCAACGAGCTGGCCAAACACACCAAGGCCGCCCGGGTACGTGAAGATTTTATGAGTGGCGCCCGCAGCGGTGTGAATGGCACGCCGACGTTTTTCATTAACGGCGTCCGTCACGACGACTCCTTTGATCTCGTTACGCTTTTGAAGGCGATGGAGGCGGCACTATGAAAGAACAAGCCACAGATCAATCGGTCCTCAAGCATATTCAGACCCTCGCTGCCGAAGAGCATCGACTGTATGCGCAGGGATTGCTCGCAAGTGCCGAGGCGGCGCGGCTCAAAAAGATTGAGGTCGAATTGGACCAGTGCTGGGACTTGTTGCGTCAACGGCAGGCCCGGCGCGCGGCGGGGCAGGACCCGAATAAAGCCCATGTGCGCTCGCCAAAAATCGTCGAGAACTATGAACAGTAGTGAAAGGAGAACAGAACGATGGTAAAGAGTGATGCAGCCCAACGAGAGGGACGGGAAAACGACGCTTTAAGAACGCCAACCGACCTCAGTCGCAAGGGTGTCGGGGAGATCTCAAGCGCGCTACGTCAATTGCTTGCCGACGTGTTTGCTCTTTACGTAAAGACGAAGAATTTCCACTGGCACATGAGTGGGGCGCACTTTCGTGATTACCACCTGCTTCTGGATGAGCACGCCGACCAAATTTTCGCGCTGACGGACGATATCGCGGAACGAGCGCGCAAGATCGGGGGAACCACCCTCCATTCCATCAGCGACATTTCGCGGCATCAACGCCTGAAAGACAACAACGAGGAATTCGTCACCCCGAAAGACATGCTGGCAGAGTTGTCGGCCGACAATCAGCACCTGACACGGTCCTTGCGTTCCGCCCATGAGGTCTGCGAGCAGTACAACGATGTCGCCACTGCCAGCATGATTGAGGTCTGGATTGACCAGACGGAACGCCGGACGTGGTTCTTGTCGGAGATCGTACGCGACCTTTGAAAGAGTACGGAGGCACGACGCGCTCGTACACCAAACCAGTCTTGAAAGGAGACCCATCATGATATTCGGTATCCCGACGGCCACCTACACCTTCATCCACATCGTGATTAGCCTGGTCGGGATCTTCTCGGGATTCGTGGTCCTGTTCGGCGTGCTCGCCTCGAAACGGCTCGACGGCTGGACGGCGCTCTTTATGGTGACCACAGTTGCGACCAGCGTGACCGGGTACGCGTTTCCGACCGAGCACCTGTTGCCGTCCCAGGTGGTCGGCGTCATCTCGCTGGTCGTGCTGACGGCGGCGATTATCGCGAGCTATGGCCGTCACCTCGCCGGCGGCTGGCGTAAGGCCTACGTGATCACCGCGATGATTGCGCTCTATCTCAATGTCTTCGTCGCAATCGTGCAGGCGTTCCTGAAGGTGCCATCTTTGAAGGCGATGGCTCCGACGCAGCACGAGCCGCCATTTCTGGTAGCGCAAGTCGGTGTGATGGCGCTTTTTGTTGTGTTGACCATCGTCGCGGCGATCAAGTTCCGAGACGGAGCGGTTCGACCGGCTTGAACAGAGGACACACCCCATGCCGACGATCCAAATTACCGTGCAGCGGTTCAGCGTGGTCTCTCGCAATCCATTCGAGAGCGTGGTTGCGAAGCTCAGCGAGACAATCGGTCACCCGGACATGCGGACCTTTCCCAAGGATGTAACCGCGACAAAGACATTTGCCGAACTGGAACAGGTCATTCACAAGGCGATAGGATCGTCAGGTTTGATAGAATTTGTCCGCTTTAACATCGGTGAAATTCTGCGCAAGGAAAGTGAGGCTAACACCCCGCGCATTTTGCGTCTGATCGTCGGCAATCCCCTCATTATGAAACAAATGGCTGTGCATGTACCCGATGCTGCTTCGTACGCGCCGGTGACGATTCTGATCGATGAGCGACCGGATGGCGTGCACTTGTCCTATGACAGGATGGCCAGCTATTTGGCTTCCTATGGAAGTGCGGAAGCCCTGAAGGTCGCGCGGGATCTGGACTCCAAGATTGAAGCCCTACTGACGGCGGCGGCTATCTGACAGCGCATCAACACCAACGCCCGCACAAGAAAGGAGAGTCTCAATGTCATATATTAATGTCGGTCAGGAAAATTCTGGGGCCATCGACCTCTATTACGAAGACCACGGTTCGGGCAGGCCCGTCGTGCTGATTCATGGGTGGCCGCTGAGTGGCGCTTCCTGGGAGAAGCAGNNTTATCACTTACGACCGCAGGGGATTTGGCAGATCCAGTCAGCCGTCGACCGGCTACGACTACGATACTTTCGCCCAAGATCTGGACAAGCTCGTGACGAAGCTCGATCTGCGTGATGTGGCGCTGGTCGGTTTCTCGATGGGTGGCGGCGAGGTGGCCCGTTACCTTGGCACTTACGGATCGAAGCGCGTGAGCAAGGCGATATTCATCTCTTCAGTTCCGCCGTTTTTACTGAAAACGGCTGATAACCCCGAAGGGGTGGACGGCAGTGTCTTCGAAGGAATCAAGAAAGCCATTGTCGCGGACCGGCCGGCGTTCCTCGCCGGTTTTCTTGCGAATTTCTACAACGTCGACGTGTTGGGTGGGAAACGCATCAGCGGTCAGGCCGTCCAGTCCAGTTGGAACGTCGCCGTCGGTGCCTCTGCTAAGGGCACTCTCGACTGCGTCCCGGCGTNNCGCATCGACGTGCCCACGCTGGTCATTCACGGCGATGCCGACCGGATTCTTCCGATCGCTGCTACGGGAATCCGTACGCACAAGGCTGTCAAGGGAGCCCGTCTGGTGGTGGTGGAGGGCGGGCCGCATGGGGTGACGTGGACACACGCGGACAAAGTGAACCCAGAGCTGGTGAACTTCCTCAAGTAGCGATTGCCGTTTTTCGAGCAAGCATGACGCATTCGGTATCGGGTAGCCAGAAAGACAACCTATGATTGCGACCCGACGACAGCGCAGCGGAGAAGCCGATCCGCACGCCGATCAGCCCGTGCTCACCGCCGGTCCCACGCCGGAGAAAGCGGCTGCGACAATCTTGTTGATACACGGACGGGGCGCAGATGCGGAGAGCATCCTTTCGCTGTGCGACGAGTTGGGTTTCCGGAATTTCGCCGCACTCGCCCCTCAGGCGGCTGAAAACTCGTGGTATCCGCATTCCTTCCTCGCGCCACTCGACGCCAACCAACCCTACCTCGACTCGGCTCTGGGTCGTCTGAATTCGCTGGTCGCTGACCTTCTCGCCCGGGGAATTTCGAGCGAACGGATTGTCATGCTAGGTTTCTCGCAGGGAGCTTGCTTGACATCGGAGTTTGTCGCGAGACATCCGCGGCGTTACGGCGCGGTGATCGGTCTGACCGGCGGCCTTATCGGGCCTCCCGACACTCCCCGGAATTATCCGGGCTCGCTCGCCGGCACCCCGGTATTCCTCGGCACGAGCGACCCGGATCCACACGTCCCGTTCGAGCGCGTGAAGGAGACTGAGGTTGTTCTCGGCCGGATGGGCGCGAAGGTGGAACTCCGTCGTTATCCCGGGATGCCGCACACGATCAATGACGATGAACTCGACGCTTGCCGAAAATTACTGAAGCGCGTTGTTACCGCCAATCATCATACGGACTGATTATGACGAGTAATGAGAAAACGATCCCCGGACTTCATCATGTCACTGCCATCACCGCCGATGCGCAGAAGAACATCGACTTCTATTGCGGCGTGTTGGGCTTGCGGCTGGTGAAACTGACGGTGAACTTTGACGATCCCGGGAGCTATCACCTCTACTACGGCAACGAACTGGGGCGGCCGGGAACGATCATGACTTTCTTTGCCTGGCCCGGTGCGTATCGCGGTCGAATCGGACCACCGCAAGTCACGGTCACCGCGTTTGCTGTTCCCATGGGCGCAATCGACTATTGGTCCAAGCGATTGAAGGAAAAAGGTGTGGAAGTGCAGGCGGTGGTCGAGCGTTTCGGCGAACGCGTCCTCGGCTTTACCGACCCGGACGGAATGCGGTTGGAAATCGTCAGCTCGGTGGAAGTGGTGGAGCCGAAAGGTCAGCCGTGGGCGGCCGGACCGATTCCCGTTGAGCAGGCCATTCGCGGGTTCCACAGCGTGACGGTTTCCGAGGAGGGATACGAGAACACCGCCAAACTCCTAGCGGAAGTGATGGATTTCAAATTTATCGGCAGCGAACAAAACCGTTTTCGCTATCGTGCCGGCACAGGCGATGGATTTGCCTCCACGGTCGATCTGCTCTGTGTGCCGGATGCCCATCATGGCGGCATGGGTGCGGGCGTTGTCCATCACGTTGCGTTCCGCACGAAAGACGATGCGCAACAGAAAGCGTGGCACAAAGAGATTGCCGGCAAAGGATTCAACATCTCGCCCGTGATGGACCGCGCCTATTTCCACTCAATTTACTATCGCGAACCGGGCGGCGTGCTCTTCGAGATCGCCACGAGCAATCCCGGTTTTGCCGTCGACGAGCCGGTGGAGAAGCTGGGAACGAAATTGATGCTGCCGCCATGGTTGGAGCGCGACCGGGCGGCTATTGAGCGGGCCGTGCCGCCGGTGCGTTTGCCTACAAGCCGCGCCTGAGGAATTTATATGCGAGCCATCGTCATTCATCAGTTCGGCGACCCAAAGATGCTGAAGGTGGAAGAGGTCCCGACTCCCGAACCGCGCGGTGACGAAGTGCTCGTCGCTGTGAAGGCGGCGGCGATCAACCCCAGTGATGTGAAGAATGTGGCCGGAGCCATGCACGGCACCACGCTCCCGCGAATTCCCGGCCGCGATTTTGCGGGGATCGTCGTCCGGGGGCCCGATGATTTCACTGGCCGCGAAGTCTGGGGTACGGGCGGCGACATCGGCTTCACCCGGGATGGTTCGCACGCCGAGTACATTCTCCTGCCAAAAACGGCGGTGGCGTTAAGGCCCGCGGCACTTTCGATGGAGGCCGCTGCGACCGCAGGCCTGGTGTTCGTCACAGCGTGGGCTGCCATGGTGATGGCTGCGGGAGTGTCGTCTGGTGAAACGGTGGTGATTATTGGCGCCGCCGGTGGAGTCGGCTCGGCCGCGGTCCAGATTGCCAAAGCCTCTGGGGTACGGGTCGTCGGTGTGGTGCGCTCGGACGATGATTTCCCGTCGGCACGGCAAGACGGCGCTGATGAAGTGATCAATGCGCGGTCAGCAAGTATCGCTGACGCTGTCCGATCCATCACGAGGGATAGCGGGGCTGACGTTGTCTTTGATACCAGTGGGATGATGTTTGCCGAGAGTGTTGACGTGGCGGGTATGGGTGCGCGAATTCCGGTGATTACCGCGCCGTCCGACGGTAAGGCTTCCTTTAACCTGCGCAGCATTTATCGCAAAGAGCTTCGGGTGCTGGGCGTCGATACTCGAACCCTGAATGCCGTTGCCTGTGCTAGATTGCTGGCACAGATGGCACCCAGTTTCGAATCCGGACAATTCAAGGCCAAGCCGGGCCGGCCTTTGCCTCTTTCCGCAGCGGTGGAAGCGTATGAGCAAGCTGCGCACGGAGGCGGACGAATCGTGCTGCGGCCGGATCTCCAAACATGAACGAGATCCTCACTTTCACGGCTCGGTATGGACTGCTGTTATTGTTCGTGGTCGTTTTCATTGAACAGTTGGGCGCGCCTTTGCCGTCTCCACCGTTCCTATTGGCGGCGGGCGGTCTGGCGGGCGGCGGTAAGATGAATCCTCTGCTCGCGCTCCTTCTGGCCACTTTGGCATCGTTGCTGGCGGACAGCATCTGGTTTTACCTCGGTCGCGTTCGCGGCAGTCGCATCTTGCGACTCCTCTGCCGCATTTCTCTTGAGCCGGATACGTGTGTCCTGCGGACCGAGAATGTCTTCGTGCGGTACGGTATGCGCGGCGTGGTTTTTGCGAAATTCATTCCGGGTCTCGGCACCGTCATGCCATCGCTGGCGGGGATGTACGGGGTGAGCATCCGTCGGTTTCTGGCGTTCGACGGCCTGGGGGCGTTGCTGTATTCCGGGTGCTTCCTTCTGCTGGGGATTCTCTTTAGCAACCAGCTCCAGCGGGTGGCCGACGCGCTGGATCGGCTCGGACGTGGCTCGCTGGTGGTGTTGGGTGGGCTCTTCGTGGCGTACATCGCGTTTAAGTACATCGAACGGCAACGCGTGTTGCGGAAACTGCAAATCGCGCGAATCACCGTGGAAGAACTTCGACAGCGGCAGGAAGTCGGAGGGGAGGTCTTCATTGTGGACCTGCGCTCGCCGATGGCCGTGCAGAGCGACCCTTATCTCATTCCCGGCGCGCGGCATTTGCTTATGGACAAAGTGGAAGAATGGCTCCCCATTATCCCTCGCGATCAGGAGGTGGTTCTCTATTGCTCCTGCCCGAATGAAGCCAGTGCCGCCCGCACGGCGTTCCTCCTCTACAAGCGCGGAATCAAGCGCGTTCGACCCCTGTTGGGAGGCATGGATGCCTGGCGGGAGCGGAACTATCCCGTTGAAGCGCATCTGCCAATTACCAACGCAGCCTGATCAATGATTACCCGAGGAAACCAAAGATGAGCGGCGCACCTTCAAGAGGAACACTTACACCCCCCGTAGGGAAACATGATCACGTCCAAGGTCCGTCGACCGCGATCGTGACGTTGGTTGAATATGGCGATTACCAATGTCCGTTTTGCGGCAACACGCACCCGATCATCAAGAAACTCCAGAAACATTATGGCGATCAATTGCGATTTGTCTTTCGCAATTTTCCGCAGGTCAGGGTCCACGCTTACGCCCAGCGGGCGGCGGAGGCCGCTGAAGCCGCGGGCAGCCAGGGCAAATTCTGGGAGATGCACGATTATTTGTACGAGCATCAGGAGGCGCTGGACGTCGAGAACCTGGCGCGCGCGGCCGGCGTGCTCGGCCTGGATCGGGTGAAGTTCAATCGCGAGGTCGCCGAGCGCGTTTATGCCGACCGAGTGCAGCGGGACATCCAGAGCGGGATTGATAGCGAGGTAGGCGGTACGCCGACGATCTTCATCAATGGCGTGCGCAACGACGACGATGATGATTTCGAGACGGTGAAAACGAGAATCGATGAAGCCATCCAACTCGGGAATGCATCGAAAGGAAAGCGACGTTCCTGATTATGGCGAAACCAGTGATATGGACGGTGGATGACGACCCCGACGTGCTGCGGGCCGTGGAACGGGACCTACGGCGGCAATATGGGAACCGGTACCGGGTCATGGCGGCCGATTCCGGCGCGGGCGCGCTGGAGTCGGTGAAGCAGTTGAAGTTGCGCAACGACCCGGTCGCGCTGTTCCTGGTCGATCAGCGGATGCCACGCATGTCGGGCGTGGAATTCCTGGAGGCGGCGCTGGAGTTCTATCCCGATGCCAAGCGCGCCTTGCTCACCGCGTACGCGGACACCGATGCGGCGATTCGCGCCATCAACTCCGTAAAAATCGATCATTACCTGATGAAGCCATGGGACCCGCCGGAGGAGCGCCTCTATGGAGTCGTGGACGATTTGCTCGACGATTGGCAGGCGGGATTCCGGCCGCCGTTTGAAGGCATTCGGATTGTGGGCCATCGTTGGTCGCCGCACTTCAACCAGATGCGGGATTTTTTGGCGAGGAATTCGATTCCGTACCAGTTGTTGGACGCGGAGACGGATGAGACGGCCCGTCAGTTGATGGAGAGCTCTGCCACGGATAGCAAACACCTACCGTTGGTTGTTTTTTTGGACGGCACTCATCTGCAGGACCCGACTTCGGCGGCGGTCGCCGAGAAACTTGGGTTGAAGACCAAGGCGGAGTTGCCGTTTTATGATTTGGTAATTGTTGGCGGCGGGCCGGCCGGGCTGGCGGCGGCGGTCTATGGAGCGGCGGATGGGTTGGGAACGCTGCTCATCGAGCGGGAAGCACCCGGTGGGCAAGCGGGACGGAGTTCCCGAATCGAAAACTACCTCGGCTTTCCGACGGGACTCAGCGGCTTCGATCTGGCGCGGCGGGCGGTCAGCCAGGCGCGGCGGTTTGGCGTGGAGATTCTCGCGCCGCAAGAAGTGACCGGGGTGCGGGTGGACGGGCCGTCGCGGTTTGTCACGTTGGGCAATGGCACGGAGATCGGCTGCCGCGCGTTGCTGATCGCCACGGGCATTGCCTTCCGCAAGGTGGACGTGCCGGGCGTGGAGGAATTGAATGGCGCGGGAGTGTACTACTACGCGCCGATGACCGAGGCGCTGTCCTACAAGAATGAGGATGTGTATATCGTCGGCGGGGCGAATTCGGCGGGGCAGGCGGCGATGTATTTTTCCAAATACGCGCGGAGCGTCACGATGTTGGTGCGCGGGGATTCGCTTTCGGCGAATATGTCGCAGTACCTGGAAGACCAGATTGCGGCCACGAAGAACATCGCGGTGAGGTTGAACACGAGCGTCCTGGAAGTGAAAGGGACGGGACGTTGTGAAACCATCACGCTCATGAACAACAAGACGTGCGCGAGGGAGACGGTTTCCGCCAGCGCTCTCTTGTTCTACGTCGGCGCGATCCCGTATACCGATTGGTTGGCCGGCGTCGTCGAGCGGGACGCGCAGGGGTATATCTATTCAGGAGGGCATTTCTTGAAGGGAGGAAAGCGGCCGAGCGGCTGGACGGCGGACCGCGATCCGTTCATGCTCGAAACCAGTGTGCCGGGAATCTTCGTGGCTGGCGACGTGCGCCATGCGTCGGCCAAAGGCGTCACTTCCGGAGTAGGGGAGGGCGCGATGGCGGTCAAACTCATCCACCAGTATCTCAGCACGGTATAATCATGGAGACATTGAACCTTAAGGCATTGCAGGCGATCCCGCTCTTCGCCAATTTATCGGGGGCGCAAATGAGTTGCTTCGAGGCCGGGGAGATTGTCGAAATTGAAGCGGGAAAGGTGTTGGCTACCGAGGGTGAGTCGCTTGAATCTTTCTATCTGCTGTTGGCAGGCGAAATGCGCGCGAGCCGGAACTACAGCAACCAGGCGATTCTGATGGGGGTCATGAAGCCGGGGATGTTCATGGGCGAAATATCCCTCTTGCTCGACAGCCCCAATCTCGCGACGGTGCGCGCGTTGAAGCCATGCCGGTTGTTTCGGCTGGGCAAGAACGAATTTTGGCAGATGTTGAGCACGTGCCCGACGGTCGCGAGCCAGGTCTTCCGCACGATGGCGACCCGCGTGAAGAACATGGAAGGGTATTCCCAGCAACGCGAGAAACTGGCGTCACTTGGCACGATGGCCGCAGGTCTCGCCCATGAGTTGAATAATCCTGCGACGGCAGCGCGCCGCGCCGCGGCGAATTTACGGGAAGTGGTGGAGAATCTCCAATCGTTCGCGTGCGAACTCCATGAACTGTTCCCGCCGGAACAATGGCCGCACCTCATTGATCTTTCGGAGAGCGCTCTCGCACGAGTTGGCAAATCCGAGCCGCTGGATTCGGTCACGCGGAGCGACCGCGAGGAAGAAGTCGGCACCTGGCTGGAGCAACACGGCGTAGCCGATGGGTGGAAACTTTCATCCGCATTTGTAGGCGCCGGTTTGGACGCGAAGGAACTGGCGGCACTGGCGACGAAGATTCCTGCGGGGGCACTTCCCCCCGCGTTCGGTTGGCTGGAGGCGAGCCTATCATTGAATTCGCTGCTAAACGAAATTGACGGGAGCACGACGCGCATCGCCGAGTTGGTCAAAGCCGTCAAATCCTATTCTTACATGGACCAATCGCCCATGCAGGAGGTGGACGTGCACGAGGGAATCGAGGACACGTTGACGATGCTCGGGCACAAACTCAAGAACGTTACCGTCACGCGCAAGTACGATCGCGCGATTCCGCGCATCCTGGCTTATGGCGGCGAACTCAACCAGGTGTGGACCAATCTGCTCGACAACGCCATTTACGCGGTCAAAGGAACAGGAAAAATCTGTGTCGCCACGTTCCTGGATGACGACCAGGTGGTGGTGGAAATTGCCGACAACGGTGGTGGCATCCCACCCGATGTGCAGTCGCACATCTTCGAACCGTTCTACACGACCAAGGGCGTTGGGTCGGGAACGGGCCTGGGCTTGGTGATCAGCGATCGCATTGTGGGGAGCCGGCACGGCGGCGAAATCGAATTCTCATCTGAGCCCGGAGACACCCGCTTCAAAGTGCGCCTACCGATCAAGCATGCTCCGCCATCGAGCTGACGGCGATTCTATCAAGAGTCAAGCGTTGACCCAGTACAATTGAACACGGGTTTCATTCCTTGGGTATACGGTGATTACCCCATAGAGGCCGCACGATCTTCCTGCTTACCATGCTGCTGTTCAAAAGTGAAACCGCTGTAAGTGTTGAACCAAATAGCATGGCCTTTACGGCTCTGCTCCAGATGCCGTGAACCGGCAAACAAGGAAAATGACATGTCCATTGCTCGTCGATCACAGTTGCTCTTTTTAGTCCTGCTGCTGACAAGCGTCGGATCCGTCCTGGCGCAGGACATCACGGCTGTCTTCACTACACCGTCCGAAACACTTACCGCGGGCAGTCGGGCCAGTCTTTGGCTCTTCTGCATGAACAACTCATCCAATTCTGTCATTCGAACCTTCGAGCCGAGTCTCCGGTGTACGCTTACCGCACAATCCGTCACGTTCGAAACAGTTCTCCTCTTAAATACCAAGAGCAGTCCGAGGGCGGCAACGATTGCGCCCGGCGGCTTCGTCAAAGTGGAATACCTGCTGGACCTTCCATTAACCAGCAGCGGTCAGGTCACACTGGATGTAAGCAGTTATAATCAGTTAGTGGTCGTGGTGGGACCCAGCTCTTCCGAGGCTCCAGTGGTCGCGTCTGTGCCGGCATCACTTGCGTCAGCATCGAATTCAACCACGGTTGCGGCGACTCCCTCCAATTCTGATTTGCGGGAATATTTCGCCAATCACATGTCGTTCTACGAACCGATTTATTTCATCGGCGGCAGCGCTCCGTCCGTGGAATTTCAGCTGAGCTTGAAATACAAAGTCTTTGCGTTCAAGGACGACTGGGATCCGCTTACGCATCTCTATTTCGCCTATACGCAGACTTCTTTCTGGAATGCCTTCTCCAAGAATCCGTCCTTCTTCGATACCAGCTACAAACCGTCGATGTTCCTGTATTACCCCGACGTTTTTCGGAAAGGCTTCTTCCAACTCGATCTGCAAGGCGGTGTCGAACATGAATCGAATGGCCGCGGCGGCGACCTGGAGCGCAGCTTTAATACGATTTATCTCCAGCCCAAAGCCACGTTTGACCTGCCTTACAATCTTCAATTCTCCCTCCAACCGCGCGCCTGGTTCTACTACCGCGTGGGTGACAACAACGCGGACATTGCCGACTATCACGGGTACGCCGATCTGATCACCGCCCTGACCTGGCTCGATCCCAAGTCCGGGGAGAAAATTCAAGTGTCCAATAAAATTCTCATAGGCGACGATGGCTCGCACGTCGGCCTGCTGTCCGATTTGCGATTCAATCTGGTTGGCGTACCGGTCTTGCGCAGGTTCAACCCGACAATCCAAATCCAATACTTCTACGGCTATGGCCAAAACCTGCTGGAGTACAACGTAACCAGCCACGCCCTCCGCGCCGGCCTTTGCCTCTGGTATTGACCCTGCGCCGGCTCGCAAGTGATAAATCATCTAAAGAAATCGAGAGAAAAATGAATCTGCTGAAACTTGCAGGCAAGGTTTGCGTGAGCCTTCTGGTGTGCGGCCTGGTGGCGCTGTCGCTGACGGGATGCGCGGGCTTGACGGCTCTGGCGCTGACGCCTGATCCCGCCGGGAGCGCTCCGGAAGCGCCACGAACCATAACCACGGTCAAACTTTCCCAAGCCAATTATCATGTGCAGAAACTGAATGCCGTGGGCCAGGACCACGGTTTTAAGCTATTGGGGCTATTTACGATTGTACCGGCAAGTCGGGTGAAAGCGTTTACGAGAATGTATGACAACGCCAAGATAGAAGCCGGCGGTCCGTTGACACCGGCGAACATTGCGGTCGAACAAATTGAACAATCCTACATCTTGTTTTCGATACCAGAAGTACATGTTCGCGCCGACTTCGTGGTTTTTGATGACACCCCGCCCCACAAGACAGAGAAACTTACAGACACACCAAATCGTCCGGTCGGGAACGGGCCTGGGTCTGGTGATCAGTAACCGCATTGTGGCGAACCGGCACAACGGTGAAATTAAATTCTAATCCGAGGACGGGGACACCCCGGTTCAAAGTGCGCCTTCCGATCAAGCGCTCTTCGCAATCGAGTTGACGGCAAGGCGGTGAACGAGCCGCCGGAGGCAGGACTAGTTGACGACGCGGCGACTCATCCGTGATTTCTAAAGTTCATTCCTATAAGAATAGCGCTGGCAGCTTGAAGTTTTTTAAACTGCTTCGGCCAAGACTGTGGGGGGCAAAGACAGATACCATCAGCACGTACCAAGGCGCAAACAGGTAGGAGTATGCGTTTGGCACAAGTTTCCGGATTGGTATGGCGACAGCCAAAGGTCTGGATCGGTGTGTCCCATGAATGTAGAGGTGCGTGAAAAGCTTCTTTATTATCCATAAGTCACATCACAATCTCGCTGAAACCTGCAATCACGCCCACAGGAGCACAGATGGTCTGATCAAAAATTCCGCTAACGCCAGATTTTTGCTCATGGGTCGGGGTTTTGTAAGGGAACGACGTTTGTCAGAGGAACCCAAAGATCGGCATGGCAGGTCGGGCAGTTGACCTTTAGCCCCGCGCCAGCGCCATCAATTTCCAAATTCCCGCCGCACTCCGGACAATTCAAAATAATATCAGCCATCGTTACTCTCCAAGATTGTTGAAGTAGTATTCAAGAGTCTACCCTTCGCTTTGGTCGCGAGAAAAGTTCCATCGGGTAGGGATTCCAGCCAGCCCCAGTGGCTCTTGGGGATGCACTGCAGTTCTGACTTGAGCCAGGCGACCCTCTGAACCCTTGGTGACCTCAATATCCGTCGAGCCGGAAAACCATTCAAACTGTTCCACCATCGAGTTCTCCAAGGCGGGGTTATGAGGCGGCAACCGGTCAAATTCAGAAGGGGGGGTGGTTATAATACTCATTTCGTTGCATCCTTTTTTGAGCAAGCGGCATACGCCTTTTCTTGGGCGACTGATTGACTGGTACTCGCTACCAGTTCTTCCAATTCTTGAGTCTATCCGGCACGTCATCCGCGTCCAATGGGGTGTTTACCCCATAGCGAAGAAGCGCCCAATTCCCCATACTTCCCGGAGTGAAGGAGAACGAATATGTTGGCGACAAAGAAGTCTGGAAATTCTGATCGAATCGCCGCTACCCGCACCGACAAAGAACTGATCGCTCTGGCTTGGGTGATCGCCTGTACCGTCGTTTTTCTGATGATGCGGCACTAAGAAGCTACTGGAGAGGCACCGATGACGTTTAATAGCACCAGCAGTTTTACCAGCCAGAGGGAACTTGCCACTTTGGGAATGTTCACCTGCTCATTGACGGCATTCCCTGTCGCCAGTTTGCCATCGGACTCGCTGCTGCCCATTGTGATCGATAACCGGTCTGACCGGGGGTTCCACCAGCCCAAACCCCATGGCGTCTTGTCGTGGAGGCCTGACAGAAATGCGGCGGCGACACCTGGTGGGGCAGCGACAACCAACTCCTGCGAGTCTGAACAGCCATTGCGGGAACAACCTTGGCAGTAGAAGTTCCGGCGGTAAAGACAGCGAATGTAATCCAAGATTTGAGCCTCGACTCTCCTTAACTTTCTCGCCGCCCAGACCCGCCCATATCCCACCGCCTGATCTCCTCCAAATTCCGCCCCCAAAAAACTATCACCCTGACACTCACTCGACCTCATTTCTTTGGGTCTGGTGATTAGCAGTCGCATTGTGGCGAACCGTCACGGCGGTGAAATCGAATTCCAATCCGAGGCCGGTGACATTCACTGCAACGTGCGCCCAGCCGGTCAAACACTCTCCGCAATCGAGCTAATAGTGGTAACGTCAAGAGTCTGGCCTCGCCCCTTTACACTGGACCATTCTTCTCGAAGCTGCGTCGATCAGGATGGTAACAATAGACACCAGAATCAAAACGTAACGCATGCTCGCAACCGGTGGGGTCTTCCACCAGGCATTTCGAGAGATGGAGAAAATGCTCGGGACATCTAGTCCGACATTTTTCCGGGACTGGATAACGTCTCTGGTTGCTGACCGTGCTATTGGTCATGCTCCTTGAGCCGTAGCATTCCGGTAATGGCAAGTCGAGCCGAATCCGGCCGTCGAAGTATTACATAGCTATTCCTGCGATTGGGCTTACGTTGCAGTGGAGAGTCGAGGGCAAGGTCAAGTTGTTAACATAGACCCATGTCGTTCGGAACTCGGCTCTCCTATAATTTCTCCCGCCCAATCCCCTCTCAATTCTCGCCGCCAGAATTTGCCACGAAACTATCGGTTGCTATTCCCTCAATCAGGCTTACGTTGCAGCGGAGAGTCGAGACGCTCTCTCGCTGGGAAATCTCAAAGGCGAGAGGCCGCATGTAGAATGCGGCTTGGGGGTTGTAATCCGAGATTCGAGCCTCGACTCTCCTTAAATTTCTCGCCGCCCAAAAACCATCACCCTGACACTCGCTCGACCCCATTTCTTTGGATCTGGTGATCAGCAAGCGCATCGAGGCGAACCGGCACAGCGGTGAAATCGGATACACCATTTTTTTGACATCGCGCCCGCACGGCTTATACTCCAAACAAAGTATGGTCGGCGGACTTAAAACTGTTGAGGTAAAGAAGGGGCACGAGGCAGAGTTTGAGCGTCTCTTCGCAGAGTTGCGTTCCGAAATGCGGGCCCACGAGCCGGGCTGTATTCTTTATTCGTTGCTTAAATCACGCACGAAACCGGGCGCGTACATTGTGCATGAGCAGTATCAGAATCAGGCAGCGCTGGACGCCCATCAGAAGTCGGAGCACGGTGCCAGGTATTTTCCGCAGATGCGCGCGGTTATTGCCAAGATCGATGTGGAGTATTTCGACGGAGTTGTCGATTAAGGTGCGGTCGAGCTGTCAAGAGTCAAGCCTTGACCCCCTAGTCAACATCGCCCCCCAAAGAACCATCACCCTGACACTCACGCGACCCCATTTTTTGGGTCTGGTGGTCAGCAACCGGATTGTGGCGAACCGGCACGGTGGTGAAATCGAATTTCAATCCGAGCCCGGCGACAGCCGGTTCAAAGGAGTAGCACAATGAACGACAGATCAAGAACCACGTCGCAGCCTGCCGCGACGATTCCGCCCGATGACCCGCAGCGGAAACTCACGCTCGCGCGACCGGACGAAGACAAGAAACTGCCTCACATCTCGGTCGCGGGCGACACCTATACGATCCTGGTAAGCGGCGCGGACACCGCCGGCCGTTACTGCCTCATCGATATGCATGTCCCGCCCGGTGGCGGTCCTCCTCCCCACCGCCACGATTTCGAGGAGATGTTCACCATCCTGGAGGGCGAGATCGAGGTCACCTTCCGCGGCGCGAAGTCGGTCGGCCGGGCCGGTGAGACGGTCAACATCCCGGCCAACGCACCGCATTTTTTCAAGAACGCCTCGGACCGGCCGGCGCGGTTGTTGTGCCTGTGTTCGCCGGCCGGGCAGGAGGAGTTTTTCAGGCTCATCGGCGATCGGGTCGAGAGCCGGACGGCGCCGCCCCCCAAGCTCAGCGAAGCCGAGAGAGCAGAACGAATGGCGAAAGCCGACGCACTCGCGCCGAAGTACCGGACGGAGATTTTACGACCTTAGAGCGTTCACCTTTACTGAATTTCCATCGGAGCCGCATCATGCGCGAACCGGCACGGCGGTGAAATCGAGAGTTGAAAGTGGGATAGGTGTCAGTGACATCTATCAGGCCAATCTGACGACGGTTAGCACACGGACGGCTCCGGGAATTATGGATAGCATTACGGCTCCGTCAATTCCGTGCTTCTCGCAGCGGGCGTCAGTCCCGCGCAATTGCATATTTCGGGCTATTTCACCCTCTAAAACCCCGGTGTTTACGAGCCTTTGGTGGAAAAGTCTCCAGTTCGTCTCACTCAGTCCGCGGAGTACCGGATATTTTGGAGGAATTAACGACCTGCGCCTCACAGAAGAGCAGCTGCAACTGGAAGGAACCGCGTTCGCGGGAAGGTGGCCGCTCCTGTATCGTCAATCGATAATTTTGCTGGACATGGGTGATGGCGTGGGCTAGGATCAAGGCAAAGTAAGAAGGTAGAAGGCAAAAGGAAGAAGGATGAAAGGAATGCCAACGCACAACGTCGAAGTCCAGAGGCGGGACGCCCCCGCCACTAGCGGACAAGGAGGAGTCGCTCGAAATATGCATTCTGCGAAACGAATCCCCCAGTTAAGGAGCGTGTTATGAATGGGTTAGGAGATTGGGGGGGGTGAATTTGGCAAAGACAGATTGGGAAACCAACTTAGGGCAGAGAGCCTACTTCGCGAGGACGCTTCCTCCTCCGCCAAGGCTACGGCGGACAAGTCGAAGGCCAGGCTGCCTGCGCCACTAGCGGACAAGGAGGATCCGCCTTCGCCAAGGCTATGGCGGACGAGGAGAACCTCGAAACATGCGTTTCTGCGAAACGAACCCGAATTGGACAGGCGGGAATTCCGCTGGAATCGCTTGAAGGATAGGCTGTTATGAATTATGAGTTGGAATTATGATTCGGGTTCGTTTGGCCGGATTCGGCACTTCAGTAGCGCACAGCCACAAGGGGTTTGTAATCATGGGGCGGCGAGGTTAACAATCGATATTACGATGAAATCGTGGCGGCGACTTTTGTTTTGTTTGGCAGTGGTCACTGCTTTGTACGCTTTTCATGTCCACCTGAAGACGACGAAGATTTTTTCCAATCCGACCTGGGACGCACAGGACGAGGTGGGGCAGTTTTGGAGCGAGGGGGCGTTTCAATATCGCTTTGCAAAGTTCTTCGCGTCGCATCCGATCCGTGATTGGGGTCAGCTCTCGCGCGACCGCGCGGTGCAGTATCCGGACACGATTGACGACTGGGCGGAGTTCACCGTGGCGATGGAGGTGCCGGTGGGCGTGTTGTACCGGTGGCTGAATCCCGCGATGCCGTTGCATGTCTTTGTGGTTTGGTACGACTGTCTCGTTTCCAGCCTGTCGCTGTTTGGCATCTTCTTCCTGGCACGGGCGCTTTGGCGCAGTGATGGGGCGGGGGTCTTTGCGAGCGCGCTCTACGCGGCGTTGTATCCGAGCTATGGGCGGACGGTGAAGAACCTGTTTCTGCGCGAAGACTTTGCGATTCCGCTGATGATTTTCGCGCTCTTCTTTACCGTGCGCGCGCTGCAGGACCAGCGGAAACGCGATCAGGTTCTGGCCGCGTTATTTTGGCTCGCGGCGCTGGCGAGTTGGCATCTGACGCAGTTCGTGATGGCGCCGCTGTTGGTGGCGACGACGCTGGTGTACCTCGGCAAGGGGGAAACGCCGCGGATAACCTGGTTCGTCCTGATACTGACGGCGGGGACCGTGTTGATTCCCGTGTTGTGGGCGAAACATGTTTTTCTGTCGCCGATGATGTGCGTGCTTTACGCGCTGTCGCTGGCCGTGTGGATCAACGGAGGACGGAAGCGGTCGACGCTGGTGTTTGCGGGTTGGGCGGCGGGCTTACTCATCTTGACGGCGCTGTTGCCAAAGTCATATGGCGAGTACGCACATGTCTACCAACTCTTCCTATATAAGGTGCGCCTTTTGGGAGTGAAGCCGGTTAATCCGGCGGACCTGCCGTGGGAAGCGCGTCTGTTGTGGGAGGGGGGAGCGTTTGAAACCGCGTCGTGGGGCGAGTTCTGGCGCAGCTTGCTGTGGTGCGGTCCGTTGGCGTTGGGATCGCTGGGATATTTGTTCACCAGCGGTAAACGCGGTGCTTGCGCCATGAATATTTTCATCGTGTTCACGCTGCTGCTCGTGCCGCTGGCGTGGATGGTGTTGCGGTGCTTTACGTTTTTGGGGTTTGCGGTGGCGGTGGTGGCGGCGGGCCTGGTGGCGGAACGCACCTGGGGGAAGTGGGTGGTCTTTGTTGCCGCCGTGTGGCAATTTGCGATGCTTAACTTTGCGCCTCTGAAACGCGAGCAAGCGTCACCGGACGAGTATCGTCCGATTGTGAAATGGTTGGAAGAACACACGGCGACAAATGCCGTCGTGCTCGCCTCGATCGGGGATTCGCCTGTGTTCCTCGCGCACACGGGACGGCCGATCATCATGCACTCGAAGTTCGAGAATCAGCGGATTCGCGAACGCTATCGCGAAATGCTGGCAGCAATTTATGGCAGCGAGGATAAGTTCTACGACTTTGCGCGCAAGTATGAGGCCGACTATTTTGTGTACGACGTGGGGTTCTCGTATGACGGGCAGGATTCGCGGCGCTACAAAGCAGACAGGCTCGGGCCACTGGACGCCCACTGCGCAGCATTGTTGTTTGAAAACCAATCGGAGCAACTCCGGCATTTTCAGCGGATGACGGAAAGCGGGCGATTCACGGTGTTCCGCGTGCTCACTTCACCGTAGCTTTGTAGAAGAGGATGTCGCCATTGACCTCGAACAAGATGCCGTCGGTGTTCGCGCGGCAAGCCATGAGCGATTCCGCATGCGCGAGCGGGACCATCGGCGCTTCGTCGAAGATGATCTCCTGCGATTTGCGATAGAGCGCGGCGCGTTTCTTAGGATCGAGTTCGCGTCGGGCGGCCACCATGAGATCGTGGTAGGGGTCGTTCATCCAGAAACAGATATTGAGCGCGGACCCGAGCGTTGCGGTGTCCTTGTCGAGCAACACGTACAAGAAATTGTCCGCATCGCCGTTGTCGCCGACCCAGCCCATCAACGCCATCTCGTGGTCGCCGTGGCTCGTGCGGCTGAGGTGCGCGCCCCATTCGTTCGGGACGATTTCGACGGGGACCTGGATCTTGGCCAGGTCGGACTTGATCATCTCGGCGGCGCGGAGCGGGTTGGGCAGGTACGGGCGCGGGTTGGTCATCACTTCGAGGCGCAAGGGAGTCTTCAGGGCGGGCCAGGGCTTGGTGGTTTCGTAGAGCTGTTCCGGGATCGCGTCGTTGTGGCCGGCGACGAAGGGCGGCAACGGATTTCGGGCGACGATGGCCGCGCCGCGGTAGACGTCATCGATGATGTCTTTCTTGTTGATGGCGGCGGCGATCGCGCGGCGCAAGACCTTGTTATCGAGAGGCGGCTTTTGGCAATTGAAGGACAGGTAGCAAACATTCAATCCCGGCGCCGTGAGCAACTGCAGGGCTTTATCGAGCTTGATGATGGGGAGATCGTTCGGGTCAATGCCGTCCATTGCCTGGATTTGGCCCGTTTGAAGCTGGATAAGCCGCGTGGCCGAGTCGGGAACGACTTTGAAGACCAGGCGCTGGATTTTTGGTTTGCCTTCCCAGTAGTCGGGATTGGCTTGGAGTACGATGCGTTCGTTGGGCACCCACTCCACGAAGCGGAACGGGCCGGTGCCGACAGGATGTTGCTGGTCTATGAATTTTGGACTGATGAGATGCGCCGCCGGGATGCAGAGACTGGCCAGGAGCGGCGCGTTCGGCTCGCGCAGCTGCAGGCGCAGAGTCATGGGGTCGACGACTTCGACGGCGGTAATCATGTTGAACATGGCTGACCAGTACGCGAATACGGCTCCCGGTAGATGCGCGGGATTGGACTTGTCCATTTGGCGCAGGAAACTGAACGCGGCGGCTTGCGCGTCGAGCGGAGTGCCGTCGTGAAAGCGGACGCCCTCACGAAGTTTGAAAGTGTAGATGAGGCCGTCAGTGCTGATTGTCCAGGAAGTCGCGAGACAGGGTTCCGGCTCCGTGGTGCCGTGTCGGAAGCGCACGAGGCCCTGGCTGATGTTGACGAGGACTTTGATCGATTCGCCGTCGTCCACGTCGGCGGGGTCGAGCTTCTGCGAATCAGCCCCCCGGGCGAAGGTCAGGGTCGCTGGTTCGGATTGGTGGGATTGGTGGCAGCCTGCAAATGCGAGGACAAGTGCGACGAGCGCGAGCCGTTTCATTGCGGAATGGTAGCCGACAGGCTGCGCGACGGCAAGCAGGCGGGTTTGACAAGGATGTCGGCTGGCCTTAGACTAATGAGGTTTTTCAAGGGATTTGCTCTCAACACGTGTAATGAGTAACGGGACTTCGATTGCGGCGGTCAGACTCCCCTCCAGTACTATCGACTGGGTGAAGGTTACCCTTGGGCTCGTACTGGTTGGGTTGATTTACTACGCGTATTTCGTACAAACCGTTGAAATCCAGCATGTTACTCAGTTGAGTTGTTACATCTGGCTCGTCAGTCACTGGAATCATGTCTCGAATTATTCCCACGGGCCGCTGATTCCGCTGATTGCGCTGGGTCTCGTCTGGTGGAATCTCTCCAACCGCGATTCCGAACGGCAGCGGAATTGGAACCCATTTTGGATTGCGTTGGGGGTCACCGTTTCCGTTCTGATGATACCAGACCTGATTTCGGATTCATTGACGCGCTATGTGCTTCAGGTGGCTCCCTTCCTTTTGCTTTGGCAAGTGACTGCTTTGTGGAGCGGAATCCGGGAGACGATCGATGACCCCGATGCGCGAGGGCTGATCGTGGTTTCCCTGGCGATGGTTCTGTATTACTTCGGCGTGAAGGCCATGCAACCGCGTATCGTAGTTTTCTCGTTTGTGATTCTGCTGTCTGGCCTGGCACTGGCGCTCGGAGGTCGCGGAGCCATCCGCCTGTTGTGTTTTCCCATCGCCTTTCTACTGCTGATGATCCCATTAAACTTTCTGGATGAACGGGTCGGTTTCCCGCTGCAACTATTGATGGCCCGATCATCCACCGGACTGTTGAACATGTTTGGCATTGAGACTACCCGGATCGGCACCGGGATTTATTCCCGGGTGTTTCATTTTGACGTGGCGGCGCCGTGCAGCGGAATTCGGTCGCTCATGGCACTGACCACCGTGACCGCCGCTTATGCCTATGTGACGCAACACGTGCAATGGAAACGGTGGGTATTGTTCCTGAGTGCGATGCCTCTGGCGGTATTGGGTAACATCGCGCGTGTATCTTCCATCGCCCTGGTAGCCCAGGTTTACGGCCAGGAGATTGCCAGTAAGGCGTATCACGAATACTCGGGCTTTATCGTCTTCGCAGTTGCCCTGTCGACGATGGTGATCATCGGGCTGCTGTTGAATTTCCCGTTTCGCCGGTATTTCGAGAATTGGCTGAGGCCGCCACCGCCACCGACTGATAGCGGCCCACGCGCTGACGGGCCTTTGTTGTGACGGAAGGAATTGCATGAGCGAATCAGACGTAGACACGGCGCAAGCCGCGGCCGAACCATCTCCTGCGCGAGCCGTTGTGGCGCCAACGCGCCGCGGGCCGAGCACGAGACAAATTGCCATCGTGGTCGCGATTCTCGGCGGCGGGGTGCTGTTTACGGCGATGACTTCCGATGTCACCAGGGTTTCCGAGCCAGGTGTGAAGCTTACTCCGGATGGACAGCCGTTTTTGGCTGACAAGGCCGGCGACTGGACGGGTGGAGAATTAACTGGTTTGACGGAAGTGGAGAAGCGGATCCTACCGGAAGACACGATGGGGTCCCGGCGTATGTTCAAGGACAAGGATGGCGACGAGTTATTTTGCTCGATCGTGCTGGCGGGTCGCGATGTGACCAGTATCCACCGCCCCGAACTCTGCCTGACCGGCCAGGGTTGGGGACTGGGGGGTCTACAGGTCGAACAAATCGCCACACCCGCCGCGAAGGGCGGCGTGCTCTCCGTGTCGCGGTTGAATGCCACCCGGGATGTGCCATTATCCGACGGACGCGTGGCAAGAGCGAATTCCATCTTTTTGTACTGGTTCGTGGGCAAGGACCGGGTGACCCCGTATCATTGGCAGCGCATCTATTGGACGGCCAAGGACCGCGTGCTGCACAACACCAACCACCGGTGGGCCTACATTTTGATTCACATACCCGTGAAAAAAAACGCGGCTACGGGTGACACCGGCAAGTCGGAAGAGGAAACGATGAAGGTTGTGGCCGGATTTGTGCAGGATATCTACCCCACTTTGGTCGCGAACTAGCGGCAGCCGGGGTAAGCCGCCTGCATTTTGTTGGGCTGTGAACTTGTTGTCCGGGAGCGTTTGGGTGTTCCAATGCCAAGTCGACGAAGAGAATTTATTATACAGGTCAACCAGATCGGCGACGCCCTGCTGATTGCCGTCGTCTTTCGGCTGGCCCACGCGTTGCGCGAGCAACTCGCCTATCTGTTTCCGTTTCCATTCTTCTTCCACGGCCACGCGACAGAGTTAGGCATGATCGCCCCGTTTCGCTACTACAAATGGCTGTATCTGATCGTCCTGCCGCTCTACCCGTTTCTGCTCGATCTCAATGGCTTCTACAGCCGTGCCCACACCCTGGGCCGGCGCAACACCGTCTGGATTCTCCTCAAAAGCTGTGCCGTCTGCACCCTGGCGGTCATGGCGGCAATGTTCTTCTTCAAGCTGGCCATGCTCAGCCGCGGTGTCGTCGTCATCTTCGCGCTGTTCAGCATCGTTGCGCTTTTCGCCAAGGATCGAATCTTTCAGGGGTACATGCGAAATCGCGCCCTCCGGGGGAAGGACCTGACGGAAGTCATCCTCGTGGGATCGGAAGAGCGAAACACTGAGTTTGCCAAATTGCTGGAGGAACATCCCGAGTGGAGCCTGCGCGTCACTGCCCGGCTTGATCCCAACAACAACCTCCTCACCGAACTCCCCGTGCTGTTGCACCGCCTCCCCGTCGGTTGCGTGATCTTCAACGTCAGCCAGACCGCGTTCAGTGAAATCGAGAAGGCGATCCTGGCCTGCGAGGTGGAAGGCGTCGAGGCCTGGCTCGTGGCCGACTTCGTGAAGACCTCCATCGCTCGCGCTACCGTGGACGATTTTTACGGAAAACCGCTGTTGATTTTCAGCACCACTCCCGAGACTTCCTGGCAGCTCGCCTGCAAACGGCTGTTTGACATTGCCGGCGCCCTGGTCGGGTTGGCGATTCTCGGGCCGCTGGTCTTGCTGCCCGTCGCCATCATTATCAAACTCACTTCGCCCGGCCCCATCCTGTTTGGACAGAAACGCAGCGGCCTGCACGGACGCCTCTTCACGATGTACAAGTTCCGCTCGATGGTCACCAATGCCGAAATGTTGCGCGCGGAACTCGAGGCTTTCAACGAGATGAGCGGCCCCGTCTTCAAGATGAAGGACGACCCGCGCGTCACACCGTTCGGGCATTTCCTGCGCCGCACCAGCATCGACGAATTCCCGCAGCTCTGGAATGTTCTCGTCGGCGACATGAGCCTCGTCGGCCCCCGGCCGCCCATCCCAACCGAGGTGCAGCACTACAATCCGTGGCACCGCCGCCGCCTCTCCATGAAACCGGGTCTGACCTGCATCTGGCAAATCAGCGGCCGCAACCAGATCGCCTTCGATCAATGGATGCAGCTCGATCTCGAGTACATCGACAACTGGTCGCTCTGGCTCGACCTGAAAATCCTCGCCCGCACCATCCCCGTCGTCCTGACTGGTCTCGGCGCCCGTTAACAGCCCCGATTTTGGGTTCGTTTCGCAGAATCGTATATAGCCCCCCCAAGCCGCGTACAGCGGCGCAGTCGCGCCGAAGCCTTGGCGAAGGCGGAATCCCCCCTGTAGCCGCGCTCGGTGAGCGCGGTTCCGGCCGTTGTGCGCCGGTCTCCCGACCGCGCACTTCATATCGATCATCCTTCTCCCATCGCCCATCACCCATCTCCATGCGTAGTCTAAGAGTACCAACCGACCCGTCGCAGCGAACAATCCTGCGATTGAGCCGATTTGGCAAAAAGTATCTCAACATCCGTTATCAACCGATGCCCTGCACATACATGATGGCGCATGAGGCGCACGACACGGCCGCTAACGGCGCACTCTGACTGCCCGACCCGAGCGTTGCGGAAGTAGTGAACCCTGTAACGAATATCCTGGGAGACGCGATTTCCTTATTGCACCGCTTTTGGAAAAGGACGTAAAAACACAGCACGTCCTGAACTCCGTCTAAAGCAAATGGAAGCAGATGCTACAAACCCGGTGATCCCATGAGAACGTCACGCCACCTCCCGCTGCTCCTGATTCTTGTTTTCACTGGGGTCACTTCCGCCCAGGACCCGCGCACGAATGCGCCCCGCCTCGTGTTTCGCGACCGCGTTGAGCCTCACTGGTTTGCAGGACTGGATGGCGAGACGAACAAGTTCTGGTATCGCGTGGACGTGGGAAAGGCGCAGAGCGAATTCATCCTTGTGAATGCCGCTGAGGGGAAACGTTCCGCTGCCTTCGATCAGGCACGCGTGGCCGAGGCCCTGTCGAAACTGACCGGTCGGACTGCCGACGCCAGAACACTTCCCATTGCTGACATCGAATTCGCCCGCGACGGGAAATCGGTTGTGCTTCGTGGTTCGGGTTCGAGTTGGAGATTGGATCTGGATTCGTATGCGCTCACGCCGGTTAAGAATGAGGCGTCGGACGGAGACCGGCTGCCCGCGGGGCGCCAGGTGCGGCCCTCGCTCACCACCGGACCGGAAACCGACCTTACCGTTGTCAATCGGTTGGGCATGGACGTGGATTTGTTCTGCGTTGATCCCGACGGTAGACGTATGCCCTACGGCACGGTTCGCGCGGGCGAAAGTCACCTGCAACACACGTATGTCGGACACGTCTGGCTCGTCACCTCGGCCCGCGGAAATGTGCTCGGCGTGTTCGAAGCAACGGCGAAGCCGGGCATGGCGATCATTGACGGGCAGGATTTCGCCGGGCCGCGTCGTCGTGGTGGTGGCCAACGTCCTGTGCAGCCACGCGAAAGATCGCCCGACGGCCCTTGGGACGTGGTTGTGCATGGAGACAATCTCCTCCTGCGCGATCTCACGGCAAAGAAGGACCGGGAGCAGCAACTGACATTCGACGCAAATCCGAGCAGCACCTATGCGCGCAATGCAGAGTCCGACCGCGCCATCGAAATGAATTACGACAGTCGCGATCCCGAGACGCCCGCACCGGAAGTTTATTGGGCGCCGGATTCGAGGCATTTCGTGGCGATGCGCGTGCAACCCGGCACCCAGCGGCGCGTGTATCTGGTCGAGTCGTCGCCCGAAGACCAGCTTCAGCCCAAACTCGATTCGTATCCTTATCTGAAGCCCGGCGATCAAGTGCCGATCCGTAAACCGCATTTGTTCGATGTCGAAGCGAAGAAGGAAATTCCCGTCAGTGATGCGCTGTTCCCGAATCCGTGGACGATCAGCGACGTTCGCTGGAAAACCAATTCGACCTACTTCTCGTTTCTTTATAATCAGCGCGGTCATCAGGTACTGCGCATTGTCTCCGTCGACGCGGAAACCGGCGCGGCCAAGCCGATTGTTGACGAACATAGTGCCACATTCATTGATTACTCGGGGAAAACGTATGCCGAGTACCTCGACGGAACCGACGAAATCATCTGGGCGTCCGAGCGCGACGGCTGGAATCATCTTTACCTTTACGACGCGAACACCGGACAGTTGAAAAACCAGGTCACCCAGGGCAATTGGGTCGTGCGCAGCGTGGAACACGTGGACAAAGATAAACGGCAAATCTGGTTTCAAGCCAGCGGTATTCATCCGGAGGAGGACCCATACTACGTCCAATTGTGCCGCGTGAATTTCGACGGCTCCGGCCTGACGGTGTTGACCGACGGCGACGGCACGCACGCAGTTGAATTCTCACCCGACCGCCGTTTCTTCCTTGATCGGTGGTCGCGCGTTGACCTGCCGCCGACCACTGAATTGCGCCGCACCGACGACGGCAAGCTCTTGAGCAAACTCGAGGAAGCTGACGCCACCGAACTATTTGCCAGCGGCTGGAAGGCGCCGGAGCGGTTGGTTGCGAAGGGCCGCGACAATGTTACCGATATTTACGGCGTCATCTGGCGGCCAAAGGATTTTGATCCGAGGAAGAAGTACCCGGTCATTGAAGACATCTACGCCGGCCCGCAGGGATTTTTCACGCCCAAGGTTTTTCACGCTTCCTACCAGCAACAGAAACTGGCCGATCATGGATTTATCGTCGTGCAGATGGACGGCATGGGCACGTCAGGCCGCTCGAAGAAATTCCAGGACGTGTGCTGGAAGAACCTCGCGGACTCTGGTTTCCCGGACCGCATCCTCTGGATCAAGGCCGCGGCCGCCAAATACTCGTTCATGGACCTGACTCGCGTGGGTATCTACGGCACGTCCGCTGGCGGACAGAGTGCCCTGCGCGGCATGTTGGACCACGGCGATTTTTACAAGGTTTGCGTGTCTGATTCCGGTTCCCACGACAATCGCATGGACAAAATCTGNNGGAACGAACAGTGGATGGGCTGGCCCGTGGACGAGAGCTATGCGCGGAGTTCAAACGTCAAAGACGTGCACAAGTTGCAGGGCAGACTCCTCTTGATGGTCGGTGAAATGGACCGCAACGTTGACCCATCCAGCACCATGCAGGTCGTCAACGCCCTCATCAAGGCTGACAAGGATTTCGAGTTGCTGGTTATGCCGGGCGCCGGCCACGGCGTGGCTCGAACGCCTTACGGCGCGCAGCGGCTCGAGGAGTTCTTCGTCCGAAATCTCTTGCCAACGAAATAATGCCGATTGAATTAACCATGAGCACACCAAGATGGTTTGGAACGACTCGGGGGTCGGACCCATTCATTGTGCAATTCCCAGCCGTCTTCGCGCGATCCATTTGCCAAAATATCGTAATACGATATTCTTGCTGGACGCGGGATGTGGAGCGTTGTATAGTCAGCACAGTTCTTTGACAAACGACATGGAATTCAGGAGACAGCGACCTGCGGAGATCACCGTCGGGAGCTGAGGCGGAAAAAATACATTCTGCGAAACGAACCCGTTTTAGTCTGAGATGTGTTTCGATGGTTGTGTTTGGGGTGCAGAAACTTACGCTGCTTGCAGGGCCGTTTGCAAATGGGTTCGTTTTAGGAAAACGAACCCAAATTCGGGGTGTTTTAGGCACGTTAAGGGCCTTTCCGGCGCATTGCGATGGGGAAACTGGCGGGGGTGACGGGGCTCGAACCCGTAGTGTTTTGCGATTTTCCCAAGGAATTTGCGGAGAAATACGATCATGTCTACAACTGCGCTCACAAGACTTAGTCTCAGATTGGCACGGATTGTCGTCTGTTGGCTGGAATTTTAGGTTCCAAAAACACGAAGCTTATCCCAATTCGGAGCGTCTGAGTTTTTGCATACTATTGGGGGGGGGGTCACGATGTCCCTGTCCTTTCCCAGAAGTCACCTCTTTCCCCTTGTGTTTAAGCATGGATTCTGCTATTATAAAGTCAAGTTTAGTTGGTGCCCTGAAAGGGACGTACTATGCCGGTTGGCTGGGCACGCCAGACACTTCGCGCGCCCCCTAAGGGTTTGTGCTACAGGGTATTAATACTATGAGATCCATTCGCAAGTCTTGCGCGCGGGAGTGTTTGCTATTGGCTATCTGCGCGGCGGCGCTATTGCTACCCGTCTTTCAAGCTTTCGCCCTCATCGACGCCACCCTGCAGATGCAGCTCGGAAACCCCACCGGGGCTACCATCGACACCAATAACCATAGCCATTATCTGATTCAGCGAACTGTCGAGGCCATTGATTATAGCGATAATCTAGGCGAACCCAATTGGGCGAGTTGGGATTTGACTGCCGGCGACTATGTGGTTAACGGCCCGCGTTCCTCCAAGTTCTTCCCCGACACAAGTCTGCCCGCAGGCTTTTACGTGGTATCGCCGAACTCGTACTCCAATACCGGCTGGGATCGTGGTCACATGTGCCCCTCGGCTGACCGCACAGATAATACGACGGACAATAACCTGGTTTTTTTAATGTCCAACATCATCCCTCAGGATCCGAACGAAAATCAGGGTATATGGGGAAACTTTGAGGACTACTGCCGCGGGCTTATTTCCACCCAGGAATTGTTGATTACTTGTGGGCCGAGGAATTTTGGCACTGCTACAATTGCCGGGGGTCATGTTTACATTGCTTCCAATACTTGGAAGATAGCCGTCTGCGTTCCTTTGGGGAGCGGGACCGCATACAGTCGACTTACTAACGCGACCGCCGCCTCCATTCGCGTAATTGCCGTCGATATTCCCAACGCCCCCCAGACCAACCCCTGGCAGAGCTTCGTTACCTCCGCGAAACAGATCCAACAGTTGACCGGTTTTACATTCTTCAATGCGCTGCCGAACAACCTCGCGTGGGTGCTCCGCAGCAAGGTCGATGGCCAGGCTGCCGCCGCACCGTCCTTTGCCAGCTTCGCCCCGTCCAGTGGTTCGCAAAGCAACAGCGTCACCATTACTGGCGCGACTCTGGACACGATCACCAATGTTAGCTTTAACGGCATCGCGGCGCCCTACACCATAACGGCCACCAACCAAATCATCGCTCTCGTTCCCATCGGCGCTTCTTCCGGCCAGATCACCGTGTGGGGACTTGGCGGCAGTGCGACCAGCGCCGGCAGCTTTACTGTCTTCCCGCCGGTTGTCCCCGATTTCATCATTACGCCGACCAGTATCTTTGCCAGTAGCGGGGTCCAAGGCGGGTCCTTCAGCCCGTCCACCCAGATCTACACGCTGAACAACACCAACGCGACCTCGCTGAATTGGGCTGCCGACAAGAGCGTCGCGTGGCTTGACCTTTCAGCCTCCAGCGGCACGCTCGCCGGCGGCGGGAGCACGGACATTACGGTGACCGTCAATGTCGCGGCTAACTCACTCGCGGCCGGGGCCTATTCTGCCGCAGTCACATTCAGTAACTCGGTAACGGGCGGGTGGGTGGCGCGCGGCGTCAACCTGACCGTGCTGACACCTGCACAACTGGTGGTCAGCCCGGTAAGCACTTACAGTGTGATGGAAGAAGTCGGCGGACCGTTCAGTCCGTCTTCCCAGGACTACACACTGAGCAACACCGGCAGCATCTCGCTAAACTGGACAGCGAGCGCGACGGCATCTTGGTTGAATTTGTCGGCGGCCAGCGGAACATTGGCCGGCGGTTCCAGCGCCGTGGTGACCGTCAGCATCAATAGCAACTCCGTCAACGTGCCCCAGGGCAACTACAGCGATGAGATCGGATTCACCAACGCGACCAATCACGCTGGCGATACCACTCGCGCCGTCGCTCTCAATGTCATCAGCTTCGGTTTCTTCGACGACTTTGGCACCTTCATCTCCGGCGACCTCGTCGGCCAGGCGGGCTGGCAGGAGCGCGGCACGACGAATGACCTCTGGAACTTTGAAAGCGACAACACCAATGCTTTCGCCGGCATTACGGGTACCACGGTGGGAAACATTGCGGCTGACATCGGCTCGGGTGTCGCGACAGGAGTTCATGTCAGCGCTTCTTCCGCGTGGAGCGCGCCGTCGGGGAATGGTTCTCCGGACTCTTGGAGTGTTAATCACTGGGCCGTTGGCGATTACTTCCAATTCCAAGTCAGCACACTAGGAGTAGCCGGCATCCAAATCGCCTGGGATCAAAACGGCAGTGCTACGGGCCCACGTGACTTTGTGCTCCAGTACAGCACCAACGGGACGAACTTCACCCAGTTTGGGTCGGCATACAGTCTGCCATCTCCCGTGCACACTTGGAGCAATTCTACTTTTGACGCTGCCTGTCATTTCACCGCCAATCTGAGCAGTGTTACCGCACTGGACAATGTATCATCCGTATATTTCCGCCTGGTTGATAATTCGACCACCAGTATCAATGGTGGAACCGTTGGCACCACTGGTACGGGTCGCGTGGACAATTTCCTGGTCGCGCGGGCCACCGTCACTCCGATCCAAATCAGTGGAGGCACCGCCTGGATTCCGGGCGGTCAGACGAGTGTCAAGCCTGATGCCTCGAAGGATTTTATCTCGACGACGAACGTGACCGTGTTTGCGGGCATGGTGGTGAACGTCACCAACGCAGCGCCGGCGAACAGCGGGACGCCGTCGTTCTTCGCAGCCCTGGCCAGCGCCAATGGCGGCGTCGGGGACAGTTCCGTGGCCGACTATCAGTTGACGGCGAAGGCTGCGAACGTAGCCAATACGAACTACGTCTTCGGAGGTCGTACCACTGGCGAGACCGGCGCTCCGTTCGTCTATGGCTCGGCCGGACTCACCTACGGCACCTCGTATCGTGTGATTATCCAGACCGACCCCGCTGGCACCAACATGATCCTGTATGTCAATCCGACGAGCAACGTCCTCGGTGCCCAGACGCCGTACTTGACCGCCGCTGGTGGCGCGGGCATTACCCCGGCCACGATCCTTGGATCGATTCTTCTGACCCAAAGCAAGAACGGCTCTCTCCCCACCGGAGGCGCGGGAATTGGTAAGGTCTGCGCGGCAAGTGACTTCGCGAGTGTCTACAACTTTCTCACTGGCGCCAACCCACCGGTCGCCATGTTTACCGGCACTCCGACCATCGGCGCGGAACCTCTCAACGTGAGCTTCACCGATACCTCAACCGGCACGATCACAAATCGCTTCTGGGATTTTGGCGATGGCAGCACCACCAATATCACGACCAACAGCGTGACACACGTTTACGCCGCCGGCACCTATCCCGTGATGCTGGTGGTCACCGGTCAGGGGGGTATCAGCACCAACATCCAGGCGAATTACATCACCGCCCTCACCGCGTTCCAGGGTTGGCAGATTCAATACTTCGGCACCACCAACAGTCCGGCCGGCGCCAATTCCGACCCCGATGGCGACGGCCAAAATAACCTCGCTGAATTCCTTACCGGCACCGACCCGACGAACAGCACGTCGTCGTTCCGAGTCATCTCGGTCACAGAGACCGGCAACAGTTTGCGTGTGACGTGGATGATGGGCAGCGGCAGGACAAATGCGTTGCAGGCAACGGCGGGAGATGGGAGCGGCGGCTACAACACCAACGGTTTTGCTGATATTTTCACCATTACGAATACTGTCGGCCCGGTCACCAACTACCTCGATGACGGCGGCGCGACCAATATCCCCGCCCGCTTCTACCGCGTGCGGCTGGTGCCCTAGGCGGCCTTCGATCCCGATTCCAGCCGAAGCTGTAGAGTGAGAGGTCGCATTTCTTCATTCTGCATTTGATTGACGCAAGCGCGCGTAACGCAAAGGCCACTCTATCGCCATGCTGTTTGGGCAGTGCACCGCTGTCTTGACGCAGACGGAGCGCACGACCATAGGTAAGAAACAATGTTATGGCATCGCTGCTCATCGCGGCTCGTATGCCAGGTGGCCGTGCTTCACCAGCTTCAAATCGCCATCCTGGATCAGCCCAACCTGTGGGGCGTAGTATTTGTATTCCTTGGACTTCGGCTCCAACGGCGTCGTTTCTTCAATCTTCACACAGTGGCCGAAAACCCCCGCCGGCGTACGGATGATTTCATTCGTGCTGACGGTTTCCGCCCGATCCATTGCGATCCCCGGCGCGACTTCCTGGGAATACCGTTCACCCACTCGCGGACTACGCGACATCGCCCGCCCATATTTCGCGCCGTTGACGCCCGAGAGCCAACTGCCATCGTGATTGACGACCTTGCCGTCCTTGTACATGTCGACGTCCTCGCCGAAATAATAGATGTCGTGCGTGGTTGGATCCAAAGCAAAATAGTTCCGCGAAACTTCCGCGAGCTTTCCGCTGACCGTTTCCCGTTCCTCCACCACGCGCGCCTCCACGCCATCGACCTGTTTCGTCGTGTTGAGCACGGTGATGGTCAACTGCACCGGCGCGCTATACTCCTTTCCCTCGAACACGAGTTGATAACCCGGTTCGAAAATGAAGTAGTCGTTTCGGCCCGTCGACGAGAGGCCCTTCTCATTGACGCCGAAGGAGTCCAGCCACTTTGCCCCTGGCTCACCGGCGTTGGCCGTCGGCAACCACAAAAGTCCGATCCCCATGGACGCACAAATCAATCTTCTGAGCATTTTCATTTCTCCTTCTCGTTGCCCGCTTTTGCCAGAAGCGACATTACCGGGGTATTACGCATAGTTCACTCTTTCGCCTGACCGGCGACCCATTCTGTTCGGCGCGAGCAACGATTTTACCTGTTAACCGGATTTTCGCGCTTTTTTTGTTGCCCGGTGGCACAAATTCTGCGAATCACACTGCAGCCATGACTGCACCTTCATCCGTTCCTGTCTCCGTCGTCACCGGTGGCGCGGGCTTCCTGGGCTCGCATCTTTCCGACCGCCTCCTTGCTGAGGGCCATCGCGTTATCGCCATCGACAACCTCATCACGGGCAACACCGACAACATCGCCCATCTCGCCAGCAACCCGAAGTTCCAATTCATCCGTCATGACGTGACGCAATTCATCGATCTTCCCGGTGTGGTGGACAACGTTTTCCATTTCGCCTCGCCGGCCAGCCCGATTGATTATCTCCAGCTCCCGATCCAGACGCTCAAGGTCGGTTCGCTCGGCACGCACAACGCCCTCGGCCTCGCCAAGGCCAAAGGCGCGCGGTTCCTCCTGGCCTCCACTTCCGAATGCTACGGTGATCCGCTGGAACATCCGCAGTCCGAGTCCTACTGGGGCAACGTCAACCCCATCGGCCCGCGCGGCGTTTACGACGAAGCCAAGCGCTTCGCCGAGGCCATGACGATGGCCTACCATCGCTATCACAAAATCGATACCCACATCGTCCGCATCTTCAATACCTACGGCCCGCGCATGCGCCTCAAGGACGGCCGCGTCGTGCCCGCCTTCGTCGGCCAGGCTCTGCGCGGCGAACCGCTCACCGTTTTCGGCGAAGGCCAGCAGACCCGCAGCTTCTGCTACTGCAGCGACCTCATCGACGGCATCTATCGCCTCTCACGCTGCGACTTCCACGAGCCGGTCAATATCGGCAACCCGACCGAGTTCACCATCCTCGACTTCGCGAAACTCATCATCAAACTTACCGGCAGCAAAAGTACAATCATCCACGAACCTCTCCCCGTCGACGACCCCAAACAACGCCGCCCCAACATCGCCCGCGCGAAGGAATTGCTCGGCTGGGAACCGAAGGTTGATCTGGAAACCGGTCTCCATCAGGCCATCGAATACTTCCGCGACAAGGTGTGAGGCGGCACAAGAACGACTGAAGTTGTTAGGTCGCTCGCTCTGCAATTCTTTCGTGCAAGTACTTAACTAAATCCGAGATGCAGTGAATTTTGGCTAGATCGCAATCCGGAATGACAAGCTGGAACTCCTGCTGCACTGCTTTGGAATAGTCAACGGTGTCGAAGTAATCGTAAAAACCAATGTCCTGAATGAAACGAGTGGAAGCGCAAAGCTTCGAAAGGGGTGCACCGGTTTGCTCACATAAAATGCCTGCTGCAACCGCTGCAATCTGGCTGTGCGACTCAGGAAAGTGGGTAGTGGCCCAATGGCGCGCTTCGTCCGAGTATCTAAGTCCTGGGCGATGCGGTGGACGAAATCGGTCGAGAATGCTCATCTTTCACCTCGGCGTCTTGATGCCCATGGCGCGGAGCGCGCACCAGCCGTGGGCCGCCTCGAAGATCATAAACGGGCCGGTGATGCCGAGGATAATCCCAACAATGAGCATGGTTCGCGAACCCGTAAACGCCCACGCGATAATCAAGCCAATGGCGCACAGGCTCGCGATGATGCCGCAAATCAACCGTGACTTTCGCCCGAGGTCGTCAATGTTCGGGGTGAGTTTCATTTGAGACGCCGGCTGGTCCAACTCCCAGCGAAGAGTGCCGCCAACAGCAGCAAAATCACACCGAGCCAGCGGAATCCCGCCGCGGGTGGGCCGATCTTCAACCACGCGGGCCAAATCGCCCACAGCAACGCAACCGCGCCAAGGAACGCCGCGCCAATCCACCCGAGAAACTCAAAGGTCTGCCGCTCTTCCTTCAACGCGCCGCGCAATTGCTTGACGGTTTCCTTGTCGAGCTTCAGCTTCTGCGCGGCGGCCTCCTCCAGCACCTGGTCATCGGTCACCGTGTTCACGAATTCCTTCACCAGTTCACGCGCACGATCGGCTTCGTGATCGAGCACGAAAATGCCGTTGACCTTGTCACTGCCGCTCAGGTTCTCGGCGGTATCCAGTGGCGCCATCGAGGGCGGACTCCGCAACGTCGCTTCCACGCCATTGTCGCGCAGGTAGCCAACGATGATGTTACCAGCCCACTCGTCGCGCGCGTGGTGCACGAGGACGAGGTCCTTGGAACTTTCCGGCTTGTTCATGACTTACTCTAGTCGCATTGCCACGGTCTTTCCAACGGTTTCGCGCTCCCCGACCGCCGCGGTCAATCCTGGCTGAGTTCCTCGCGAACGCGGTTCACAAGGTCATCGATATAAAACGGCTTCTGGATGAGGCCGCGCAGCCCGGTCTCAAACATCTTGCGGGCCACGGCATCTTCGCAGCCAGTCAGGAGAATCACCCGTACGTCGGGATTTTTCTGATGGAGACATTCGAAGACCAGATCGCCCGTCATGTCCGGCATGAGAAAATCCAGCAGGACCACGCCGATCTCCGGCCCGCGTTCTTCGTAGAGCTTGAGCCCTTCCTTCGGGCCCGGCGCGGTGAGTACCCGAAATCCTTCCATTTCGAGACACTCCTTGATGATCGCGAGGATCTCCGGTTCGTCGTCGATGGCCAGGATCAATTTCGGGGGGTTGATGGGGTGTGCATCCATGGCGCGTCAGTATTGCCAATCCGACCACCCGCCATGTACCATGGCGCGACTCCGCCGAGAAGAGAAATCGATTTAGAGATGAGCGCGCGTTTTCAAGACAAGGTCGTCATCGTCACCGGTGCCTCCAGCGGCATCGGCTTGGAGACTGCCCTCGCTTTTGCCAGGGAAGGCGCCCGCGTCGTTCTCGCCGCGCGCACCCAGGCAAAGTTGCAGGAGGTTGTGGACGCGCATCCTGACCTGCACGAGCGCCTGCGAGTCGTCCCTGCCGACGTGACGAAGGACGAAGATGTGCGCCGGCTCATCGCCACCACCATCGCGCAGCTTGGCCGCGTGGATATCCTGGTCAACAACGCCGGCATCGGCATGCGCGCCTCCATCGCAGAAACGCCACCGGACGACGCGCGTTCTCTGATGGAAGTGAATTTTTTCGGGCCGCTTCGTTGCATTCAGGCCGTCCTGCCGCAGATGCGGCAACAGGGGGCTGGCCAAATCGTCAACGTCGGCAGCATCCTGAGCGTCGTGGTGGCGGCGCGCAATGGCGTTTACTGCGCCAGCAAGTTTGCCCTGCTGGCGATGAGCGACACGTTGCGCATGGAATTGCACGGCACGGGAATCGAAATCATCTCCGTTCTGCCGGCCTACACGGACACGCCGTTCTTCGACAACATGTACCGCTACGGCAACGTGGCGCGCATGAGCCCGTTCCAAGGCCAGCACCCCGCCAAAGTCGCCCGCGCCATTCTGCGCGGCTGCGCCCGGCACAAGCGGCAGGTCGTGTTGACGTTGTCCTCACGAATCGCCATCGTCTTGCGACGGTTCTCCCCGAGCCTGCTCGACTTTATCGTGCGCCAGACAGGTCAGAGGGCCGCGAAAGCGGAATCGAAGACCTGATAGCTCGCGTCATCGTAGAGGCAGAACAACACCCGCTCGAGTTTGGTTTGCCCACGCAGGTAATCCGCTGCCTCCCCCAACAGCAGCGGCGCGGCGCGTTCGATGGGGAACCCATAGATACCGGTGCTGATCGCGGGAAACGCGATTGATTTCAAACCATTCTCTTCAGCGAGCGCCAAACAGTTCCGCACCGCTCGGCCCAATAAATCGTCGGCTTCCGCCGGGCTGTGCTCGCTCCAGACTGGGCCGACAGCGTGGATGACAAACCTTGCCGGCAGCTTCCCGCCACTCGTAATCACCACCTCGCCGGTTGACAGCGGCCCGAGTTTTTCAATGAGCGCATTGGATTCCTGCTGGATGGTTGGCCCACCCTTGCGTGAGATAGTGGCTGCCACGCCGCCACCGTGCTTTAGGTATTCGTTCGCCGCGTTCACAATCGCGTCCACTGGCAAGGTTGTAATGTCGCCCTGCACGATTTCCAGCGTCGCCTTGCCAATGCTTTTCTTCATCGGAGGGAACCTTTACCACAACACAGCGTCGAGAGGATTATGAAAACGATGCTGCTCCGTTCTACCGCCAGCTGCCGCTTATAGCCGGTTTTTACATACGTTTTACTTTGCCCTGCTGGCGCGGCGGATTACACTCCCGCTGGGAACACCATGAAGATCCTCGTCGTTGAAGATGACCTGCTGTTGCGGGACGGGCTGGTGGACTTGCTCAAGGGGGCAGGCCACACGGTTGATATGGTGTCCGACGGTCTCGCGGCAACCAAACGCGGCATGGATCCCGACCTTGACCTTGTCCTGCTCGACATCATGTTGCCCAAGCTTGACGGCGTCGAGGTCTGCCACCGGCTCCGCAAAGTTCGCCCCGACCTGCCGATTCTCATGTTAACTGCCAAAGGCGCAGAGGAGGACAAAGTGCGCGGCTTAAGCATCGGCGCGGACGACTATGTGACCAAGCCGTTCGGTACGCGCGAACTTCTCGCCCGCATTGCGGCGCTCGGACGCCGCGCGAAATCCGCGCCTGCGGAACCTGAAATCATCGAGGTTGACGGCTGTCGCCTTGACCTTGGGCATTGCGAGGCGCGCCGCGATTCCAGGATTATTCCGCTCACCCCGCGCGAGGTTGGCATCCTGCGTTGGTTGCATCGGCACAAAGCGCGGGCGGTTTCGCGCAGCGAATTGCTCGAACAGGTCTGGGGCGCAAATGCGAACATGGAAACGCGCACCGTTGACGTGACCATTGCCAATCTCCGCCAGAAGATTGAACGCGATCATTCCGACCCGAAAATCGTTTTTTCCGTCAAAGGCATCGGCTACGCATGGGGCGAACCATAAAGTTTCTGCACAGCCGCACGGCCCTGGCGCTGGTGCTGACGATTGCGGCGCTCGTCGTGCCGTGCGCGGCGTGGTACGTCCTCGGTATGCGTGAGGTGCAGCGCTTCGCGGCGCAGATCGAGGCCGGCCCGCATCGGTTTGCGAAGGACACCGCCGCGCAACTTGCGGGGCGTCTGCAAGAGCGTCTCGACGCGCTGCTCGAAGCGGAATCGAATCGCCCCTTCTACCACTATCAATCCCTCTATCACGACCCGAAAGGAGTGTCCGAAGGCGCCTCCGTCGTCCCCTCGCCACTGGCGCAAGGACCGACCGATCCGCTTATCCGCGCTTACTTCCAAATTGATCCCGCCGGTCGGGTCACGCTTCCCACGTTGCCCGAAGGAGATCTGGACGCCGCAGATCGGCAGCGGGCCGTCGCGGAACATCGTATTCAGAAGGACTTGCAATTGGCTGCGCGCGCTTCGACCTGCGTGGCATCCCTCCAACAAGGCCTGGAACAACCCCGGACAAAGTCTGTTCCCGCCCCACTGTTGGCTTTGGCGGTTCCATCGCAGCAATCCGCGGCCCAGTCTTCGGGACCATCGTCCGTGCAGTCACCGGCGCAGCAGCCGCGCTACGAAGTGATGGAATCCGATGCGTACCAGCAAAATGCGCAAGCCACCCAAATCTATTCCGACCTTAAAAGCGGCAGCAACCTTGTCCGGAGAGCGACACCGCCGAAGGACGAGAAGCAGAAAAAAGTCGCCATCGCCGTCGGCGGATTCCAGTGGTGCTCGATGCAAATGTCCTATGGCCAGAGCCTCGTTGCCTTGCGCGACGTCACCACACCCGAAGGCATTCTTGTCCAGGGTTTTGTCATCTCCAATGAAGCCGTTACTGAATCTCTCAAGAACGCCGCGTTACCCGCCCGCTTCTTGCCCGTCGCAAGCTCTGGAGCCTACGTGGTCGCCGCCCGTCTTGAGAGCGCCGGTTGGTACATCGTCGTCAGTGCGGCGAAGGAATTCGATGCCGCCCACCTGCGGGTGTATCGTTCGGAAGCCAGTTTTCTTGAGTTTTTTCTGGCCGGCGTCGGGGCGGCAGGTATTGCGGGGCTGTGCGTGGTAGTGCTGGTGTGGCAAACGGAGCAGCTCGCCCGTCAGCGTTCGCAATTTGCGGCGTCTGCCGCCCACGAACTGCGCACACCGCTCGCCGGCCTTCGTATGTACAGCGAGATGCTGGCCGAGGGATTGGGTGATCCGTCGCGCACGAAAGACTACGCCCACCGAGCGGCCGAAGAAGCCGCGCGGCTGGGCCGTGTCGTTTCCAACGTGCTCGGCTTTACCCGTCTCGAACGCGGCGCGCTGCACGTGCGCCCCGAGTCCGGCGACCTGGCGGCAGTCGTACGCGACTGCGTCGACCGCCAGCGCCCTGCGTTGGAGGCCGCCGGCGCGCCCATCGAGCTCTCGGTTGCCGATGATCTACCGGCGGTGAGGTTTGACCATGATGCCGTCGCGGAGATCCTCCAAAACCTTATTGATAATGCTGAAAAGTACAGCCGCTCCGCGAAGGATCGGAGTATTCAGGTTTCGTTGAGTTGCCGGCACGAAGGACACGAAGATGGGCGATTGGTCGGGTCGGGCGCCATGATCTCTGTTTGCGACCGTGGTCCCGGCATTCCGGCAGACATGCGGCGACGGCTCTTTCGTCCGTTTGCGCGCGGCAGTCGCGACGATGCGCCGGCAGGACTCGGTCTCGGCCTGGCGTTGGTGAAAGCCCTGGCGGAGGCCCACCGGGGTGCTGTTAGCTACGAAGCCAGATCAGACGGCGGCAGCGTCTTCATGGTTTTTCTCCCGCGATAGCACGGCAGAGTTTTACACGCCTTTTACTTTGCAGATTGCCGAATGGCCTTACACTTGTCTCGTGTACAAAAGGACCCATACAAGGTTGTCAGGTGGCTCCATTGTCGAGAAGCTTTCATTTTATCGTGGCGTAGGGGGGTTCGAACCGCGGGTATCGTTGAAGCTGGAGCTCACCGCTTCCAGTTCCCGCGCTTGGCCGAAGGAATTTGGGGGTGACACCGTGGGCCGTTTGGAATGTGTGCCCACACGTCGAAACGGAACATAAACAATGCTCATGGTGTCACACCCATCCATAATTGAGAGCCAGGGCGGAGCCTGAGGTTCAGTCGCAAGACCTTCCTGGGATCGCGGGGAAGAAACCAGCCAGCCCTGCGCCGCCGCCGTGTCCGAAGTGCTTGTTGGCTGCTTTCTCAATCGCGTCCACGTTCAACGTTGTGAGGTTGTCTGATGTCAATTCCCGTGTACTGTGATGGACCTCCTTTTTCATTGGGCGGGCGTCGGGGAAGGTTTACCGTTTTTTGACCTGCGGCGGAAGCCATGAAAACTCTGGCCTTGATTCCCCGGATCTTGCTCGCAGGAACTTTACCGCCTGGCAGCGCGTCGCGCGCGGCCCTGATCGAAGGGATTCTTACGTGACGTAGCGAGAACTTTCTGTACCACGGCTTCACGCAGACGGAACAAAGCTTCAAACTCAGTGTCCCACCCGTTGTGAATGGAGGTAGCTATGCGCCCAGTTGCCACGATGCTAATTTCTCTACTACTCCCGATCACCCTCTTCGCTGGTGAACAGTCCACCCAGCCCGCCGTGCCTGCCGCCGAACTGGTCTTTCGTGAAGTGCGTTACAATGGGAAACTCTCCGACATCGAGGCAAGGTTTGCCGTGGACATCGATGCCGAAGCGACCGGCCGCGGTGAGGTTGCCGCGCCGCTGTTCGAAGGCGACGTGGCGGTCTTTGCGTCGAAACTGCCGACCGCCCTGCGCCTGGTGCGCGACGGCAGCCAGTATCGCCTGATCGCTTCGAAAGCTGGCCGCTACAAGTTCCGGGTCGATGTGGTCGCGAAGATCACGCGCGCCGAGCCGTGGAACCAGATCTCCTTCAACGGCCCGGCCGCTTCCATTGCCTCGGTTGGCGCGCAGGCCGCAGGCCCGGGTATCGAATTGCAACTGCTCACGGGGACGCTGCTCGAATCCGAACAAAAAGGCGCCGACGCCCACATCCGCGGGTTTCTTGGCGACGACCGGACCGTGTCGTTGCGCTGGCAGAGCAAGGCGGCGGAACTCACACGCAAGGCGATGGTGACGAGCGAGACCACCGCCGCGGTGCAAATTACGCCGACTGTAATCAAATTCAGCACCCAATTGCGTTATGAAATCGTCCAGGGCAACCTGCCGCGGCTCAGCGTGGAGATTCCCGGCTCGCAGTCCCTCACGCGCGTGGACGGCGCACAAATCCACGACTGGCAGGTGAAACCGGAAGGCGACCATCAAGTGTTGACCATCGAGTTCATCAAGCCCGTCGAGAAATCGTACAGTCTCACGCTGCAGTCAGAACAATCGGTTGAAACCGCATCGCTGTCGGTGCAGTTGACGGCCCCAAAGCCGCTCGAGGTCACGCGCGAATCGGGCGGTATCACCGTGTCCAGCGAAGACACGCTCGTGGAGTTCGAATCGACGACGGGTTTACGCCAGATCAACGCCCTTGGCGGCGCGCTCGCGTCCTATCAGTTTTATGGCCGCCCGTTCGTGCTCGGGCTGAAACTGCAGCGTATCCAGCCCGTGCTCAACGTCGCCAATCGCGTCACGGTGCGCCTGGAAGAAACGCGGCTGCTGGCCACGCACGCGGTCGCCCTCAGTGTGGAGAAAGCCGGCATCTATGCGATTGAATTGGCGCCACTGCGCGATTTCACGGTGGCCGACGTGCGCGGCGACGGTGTGGAAGATTGGAAGGTCGCGGACGGCAAGCTGCAGGTCAGTTTCGGCAGCCGCGTGCTGGGCACGCGCAATCTGCAGGTGCAACTCGAAAGACCGCTAAAGACTTTCCCCGAGCAGATCGTGGTGGAACCGCTGCGCGTGAGCGGCGCGGCGAAGGAAACGGCGCAGATTGGCGCGGTGGCCGCGGCTGGATTGCGGGTAGAAAACGGCGGAGCTGGTCGGATTGCGCGAAGTTCCCATCACGTCGCTGACGGCGCGCACGGACGAACTGTTCGCGTACCAGGTCGATCAACCCGGGTGGAAACTGAGCCTGGCAACGGAACGGCTCGCGCCGCGCGTCCTGGCTGATATTTTCAACCTCGTGACGGTCGGCGACGGGCTCGTGGGCGGCAGCGCGACGATCCGGTATGCGATCATCAACCAGGGTGTGCAGGAATTCCACGTCACGTTGCCCGCGCAGTGCAAGAACGTCGAGTTCACGGGACCGAACATCCGCCGCAAGGAACAACAGGGCAACACCTGGACGATTGGGCTGCAGGACAAGGCGTGGGGCGCGTACACACTCGTCGTCACCTACGACTACCAGTTCGACCCGCACAATGCCACGTTGCCCGCCGCGGGTGTTCACGCACTCGATGTCGAGCGCGAGACGGGCTCGATCGCCATTACCAGTGCCGCCAGCCTGCAATTTCCCGAAAAAATGGCCAAGGAGCCATTGCGGCGGATCGACGAATCCGAACTCGCGGACAACGACCGCGCGCTGATCACGCGGCCCGTGTTGTTGGCCTATCGGTACGAGGGACCGGCGTACGAACTCGCGGTCGACGTGACGCGCTTTGAAGAATTGCCCGTGCTGCAGGCTGTGGCCGACCATACCCAGCTCACGACCGTCGTGACCGATGCGGGCGAGATGCTCACACAGGCGTCGTTCATGGTGAAGAACAATGCGAAGCAATTCCAAACCTTCACATTGCCATCCGGCGCGGACTTCTGGGCGTGCTACGTCGGCGGCTAGGCGGTGAAAGCCGAGCGCGACGGCAACAAGGTCCTCGTCCCATTGCCGCGCGGCGCCAATCGCGACCAGGCCGTCGCCGTCGAAATCGTCTACGCGCAAAAGATGGGCACCCTGAAAACCCTACTGCCACGCGACCTCGTGCTCGTCGCGCCGCAGACCGACATCCAGACCACCTACGCCGAGTGGGAAGTGTTCGTCCCCGAGACGCACCGCCTCGCAAACTTCGGCGGCAACATGACCGTCGCGCAGGGCACGACGTACCGGTTGCACGACGCCTGGGTCGGATTCGAACGGTTCTATGACTACCTCTACCAGAGCACGCGGGGCATGCTCCTGGGGTTTATCATCATGGGAGGTATCCTGTGGTTTGTCGTCACGGCGGTGCGGCGTGGCTGGCGTGGCGCGCTGGCGGTGCTGACAGTTATCGCCATCGCGTTTGTGATGGCAGCGATGCTGCTGCCTGCGTTGAACCAATCACGCGAGAAGGCGCGGCGCGCTAATGAGTTGAGCAACCTGAAGCAAGTCGGGCTCGGGATGGCCATGTTCGCGGAGGCACATCAGGGACAACTACCGAATTCACTGGACGACATGCTCGGCAGCGTTATCACAAGCGACAGGGTCTTTATCGATCCATCGTCCGGACAGCGGCTTGCGTACCTTGGCGCAGGTCGAAGGTGGCAGTCAGAGGGTGCCGATTTGGTGCTGGCCCACTCTCCGACCGATCATAATGGAAACGGCCGAAACGTATTATTCACAGATGGTCACGTCGCGTTTATGAGCGAAGCGGGCTTCAATGAAGTCGTCCAGCGGACGATGGCGCAAGTTGCAAATCAACCACAGGCTTTGCCCCGGGGCGCTGTGCAGCCAGCGGGGCTTGCTGGTGAAGGAGCGGCTGACACACTCATGGTTAACGCGCTCGCCGCGTCTGCGTCCAGCGCAGGAACCCCACCACCACCACCAGCAGTTACGGCTACCCTGAGCGGAGGCGTTGGGAGTGTTAATGGCGCGCCGAAACCGGCTGTTGCCGGTATTCGACCGATTCGTATCGAGATTCCAAAAACAGGGTTGCGGTTCGTGTTTACCAAAGTGCTTAACGTGCGCGATGAACCACTTTCGGCCCGGGCCCTGGTGATGACGGGCGGTGTGCGGAACACGATCCGTAGCGCACTGGAACTCGGCGCGTTGCTAATCGGGCTGGGGCTTCTGTGGTGGCAGTGGCGGAGCGCGTTTCCAAAGAGTCTAGTCTTGACGATCGGGCTCGCGCTTGTGCTTGCCAGCATCACGCACATGCTCATTGCGTGGCGCTTGCTGCACGTGGCGCTGATTCTGGCCCCGCCGGCGCTGGTGCTGGCGATCATTGTCCGGCTGGTGCGCCGGTACTGGGCCGCGCAGGGTGGGGCAAATGCGGCTGAGAACAGCTTGGCCGGCACCTCGCCGGCGCCCAGCGGCGTGCCGCCGGTGGTTGCCTTGATTGCGCTGATGTTCTTTGCGGTTGGCGCCAGGGCCGACGATGTTTCCATCCTCTCGGCGACCTATTCGGGCGCGGTGCATGAACGCATCGCGCAAATGGACGCTGTTATTCAAGTGAACGCCGCGGAACCGAATCAGCGCGTGAAACTGTTCGGCGGTGACGCGGCGGTGCAACAGTTCACGGCGACGCCGAGTGAAGTGAAGCTCGTGCGCGACGGCAGCACGGTCGCCGCGCTCCTGCCGCGACGGGGGACGGCGACATTGCGTGTGAAGTTCCTGGTGAAACTCGGTGGAGACGTGGCTAAACGCCAACTCGCGTTCGGTATTCCATCCGCGCTGTCCAGCCAGTTCGTCGTGACCATCGACGAAACGGAGGCGGCGGTGGAAGTCCCAACCGCCGTGTCGTTCAAGACCGCGGTGGGCAAGCAGCAGACGCGCGTCGAGGCGGTGATGGGCGCGGGCGACCGCCTGGAGTTGCGCTGGACGCCGCGCGTGAAGCGGGCGGAAGAGATCGCGGCGACGGTGCTCTGCCAGAACGCGACGCTGGTCAGCTTCGCGCACGGCGTGATGAGCACGCGAGTGGTACTCGATTATCAGGTGACGCAGGGCGAATTGCGGCAGATGCGGGTGCGTGTCCCCGCGGATCAACGCGTCCTGCGCGTACAAGGCGAGTTGATTCGGACGTGGGAAATGAAAGGCGACCCCGGCGAGCAGGTGTTGCATGTCGAGTTACTCAAGGGCGTGTCACCAAATTACCGGTTGACGGTTGAGGCGGAGAAAGTGATTGATGCTTTGCCCGCCACGGTGCGCGTGGAGACGGCCCATGCGTTGGACGTCAAGCGTGAGACCGGGCTGGTGGCGCTGGCCGGTAGTGAGGAATTGGGACTGACGGTGGAGACCTCACAGGAAACTCAGCGCGTGGATGTGGAGGAGTTTATGAGGACCTCCCGCTTTGACGGAGCCGGAATCACCACCGCCTATCGTTTCTTGAAACCGGAGTTCGACCTGCGCGTGCGGGTGGAGACGTTGCAGCCGCAGATCGAGGCGGTCGTCCGCAATCACCTACTGATCGGCACGGACCAACTCAACTTGACGGCCCACATCAACTACACGATCAAACGCGCAGGGGTTTTCACGCTTCGCGTGGCGTTGCCGCCGGATTATCGCCTGGAGACGGTCACCGGCCAAAACGTTTCCCAGTGGGTCGAGAAGGGCAGCGGTGCCGAACGCGTGCTGGAAGTGGCGCTGAAGGAGCGAACGATGGGCGCGTACGAGTTGCAGCTTGGGCTGGCCAAACTGCTGAAGGAACTCCCGCAAAAGGTCGAGGTGGCGGGCGTGCAACCGTTGGATGTCCAGAAACTGTCCGGCTTCGCGACCGTATCGTCGGAAGTGGGCATGCAGGTGAAGACGGACACTTTTGAGGGGCTGACCGAGGTTCCGGCGGCGACGGTTGCGGAGATCGCGCCGCGTCCGGGAGAAAATGCGGCCGGGTTGCTGGCGTTCAAGTTCATGCCCACCGAGACCGTCTCCGCGCAGCGTGCCTGGAAGTTGGGTGTGACGACGGAAGCGGTCGATCCCTGGTTGCGCGCGGAGATCGTTAGCTGGATGACTGTGGGTGAGACGCTCGTGAGCGGACGGACGGTCGTGCGGTATGACATCCAGAACGCACCGGTCAAGGAACTCCGCTTGCGCGTGCCGTCGGCGTTCAAGAATGTCGAGGTACTGGGCGAGAATATTCGCCGGCGCGACCAGAACGGTGAGACTTGGCAGGTGGAACTACAGAACAAGGTGCGGGGGACGTACACGTTGACAATAACCTGGGAGCGGCCGTGGGACCCGAAGCACGGCGATTTTGATTTCGCGGGTGTGGAAGCCGTCGCTGTCGAGCGTGAGACGGGCGCGCTGGCGGTGATTGCGCATCCGCCATTGCAGGTGAACGAGAAAACAACCAGCGGTGATTTGATTCGGATCGATGCCCGCGAGTTGCCGGACTGGGCGGGACGGGCGGACGAGGCGACCGTGCTGGCGTATCGGTATTTGCGGCCCGGCTATAAGCTGGCGTTGACGGGCCGGCGGTTTGATGAGGCGGAAGTGCTGCAAGCGCTGGTGGACAACGTACGTCTGACAACGGTGGTTGCGGAAGACGGTCAGATGATGACGGAAGTCGCATTTGCCGTGCGCAACAACGGGCGGCAGTACCTTGAGATTACGTTGCCGCAGGGCGCGGAAGTGTGGTCGGCGTTCGTGGCGGGCGGCGCCGTGCGGCCGAGCGTGCGGGAAGGAAGGCTGTTGTTGCCGCTGGAACGCGCGGGTGCAGACGAGGCGGCGATCCCCGTGCAGGTGACCTACGTCAGTTCCCAGAAATTTCCCGCCCGCAGCGGTCGCATTACTCTGGAATCACCCGCCGTGGACGTGCCGTTGAAGAACGCGCAGTGGGAATTGTATCTGCCGACGGACTACGACTACCGGGGCTTTGCCGGCACGATGATGCACGAGATTGGAGGAGCACCGGTCCAACAGGTCTTTACCTTGAGTGACTATACGCGGGACGAGCAGGTACGGAAGACGGAAGCCGTGGTGCAATCGCTAAGCTTTCTAAGTGTTGCGAGGAAGAAGCTGGCCGGAGGCAACGTGAAGGAGGCGCTTTCGTACTACAACAGTGCCGTGCAGAATAGAAATGAGACCCCCCAAAGCGGACAACAAGAGTATCAGCAATTGGAGTTGGATCTGCGGCGCGCACAGGCGAGCAATGTTGCTCAAGGGGGGAACATCCTGATGAATGATGGGCACGCTAACTGGAAATCATCGCTACCGGAGCAGGCGTCGGGGCTTGGCGGCGTTCAGGCACAGTCCACCAGCCAGCTGGGGCCGCAGTTCGATGAGGAGACGGCGGCGAAGCAGTGGGACAAGCTGCAACAGGCGCAGGAGTTGGCGGTGGCGAAGGTGTTGCCGTTGCGGGTGAATCTGCCCACCCACGGCGTACGCCACGTTTTCACACAAGTACTGCAAACCGAGGTGAAGGTGCCGATGAAAGTGAGCTTCGAGGCCACCAACACCGGCTCGACGAGTTGGCCAGTGCGGGTCAGTCTCAGTGTGGTGGGTTTTGCGGCGCTATGGCTGCTCGTGGCCGGTGCGCTGGCGTGGCGGCGTTCGTGAAGAAAAGCAAAAGGGGCAGACGCATGGGTCTGCCCCGGTGAAATGTGCGGATGGACGCGCTTAGCTGGCGACGGATTTTCCCGCCGGCTTGCCCATCACATGGCGGATGATGTGCAGGGCTTCCTGGACGCGGAACGGTTTGCGAATATAGCCGTCAATCTGATGCTGGGCCAGAATCTGGCGCAACCGCAGTTCCTCGGCGCCCGAGACGATGATGACCTTCACGTCCGGGTTGAGCTTCTTCAGCCATTCGAAAGTCTTGGCGCCATCCAGTTGCGGCATGTAGTAGTCGAGCAGCACCAACTGGAATCTGTCCTTCTCGCGGGTGAAGCTTTCGAGGGCCTTGACCGGGTTGGCCACCGCGTGCACCTCGAAGCCGAAAGGTTCCAGCAACTCCGTGATAAGGTTGCGAAACTCCTCGTTGTCATCGATCGCCAGCACACGGATGCGCGAACTGTCCGCCGCGAGCGGCTGGACCGTGTCGTTCCCGTTGGCTTTGGTCGTTTCCACCTGACCTGTATTGTCGGTTGTTACCGGCATTTCTGTAACCCGTCCTCTCTTTTTGTCCCCTTGCCCGATATTTTGGACAATCCTACGGTCAAAATAAGCAGGGTTGGTGCCAAATCTTGACCGCCGCAGTACCGCCCACTATCATCCTGAGAAATTCATACAGAAATGGCCAAAAAAGGTACATTCATCACTTTTGAGGGGGGGGAGGGCTGTGGAAAGTCCACCCATATCGACCGTTTGGTGACTCGCCTGCGCCAGGACGGTTACCAGGTCCTCATCGCCCGCGAGCCGGGTGGTACGGATGTGGGCGAACAAATTCGTCACATTCTTCAATACAGCAAGCAGTCTGCCGCCATGGTTCCCGAAACGGAACTACTTCTCTTCTGCGCCAGTCGCGCACAGCTTGTCCATGAGGTAATCGAGCCCGCCTTGAACGACGGCCGCGTCGTCATCTGCGATCGCTATTTCGACTCCACGACCGTCTACCAGGGCGTCGGGCGGAAAATCACGCCGCAAGCGGTTACGGCGATCAACAACTTTGCGATCAGTTCAAACCTCCCCGACCTCACGCTGGTCATCGATCTCGACCCGCGCGTTGGTTTGGAACGGGCGCGCGGCCGTGAGTTGTTCGACCGCATGGAGAACCAGTCGTTGGAATTCTACGACCGCGTCCGGCAAGGGTACCTCGACCTGGCCAAGCGCGAGGCGCACCGCGTCAAGGTGATCGATGGCAACCGGTCCATCGAAGCAATTGAGAAACAGATTTGGGATTTGGTGAAGAGTGTCCTTTAGCGATCTCCAGGAACAGAGGGCCGTGGCCGAGCAACTGCACCGCAGCTTGCAGCGCGGACGCCTGGCCCACGCTTACTTGTTCACCGGGCCGCGCGGCAGCGGCAAGGAAGCCGTCGCGCGGACACTGGCGAAGGCGCTGAATTGCTCGGAAAAAGATCACGATAGTTGCGACCGCTGCGATTCGTGCCGGCGCATCGATGAAGGCGCGCATCCCGATGTGTATTGGGTGCGGCCCGAGTCGAAGAGCCGACGCATTCAGGTCGAGCAAATGCGTGAGTTCATGAAGGCCGTAAATCTGCGTTCTTCGATGGGTGGAGTGAAGGTCGGGATTGTGGTGGACGCCGATTGCCTGGGTGAGGAAGCCAGCAACGCGTTCCTGAAAACCCTTGAAGAACCGCCCGCGCAGACGGTGATTGTGTTGCTGACCGCCGATCCGCAACGCCTGTTGCCAACGATCCTGTCGCGCTGCCTGAGGATTTCGTTTGGCCCAACGGTCGACCGCGCCGTATCACCCTACCGTGCACAACTCCTGCCGCTTCTGGCAAAGTTTTCCGCGACCGGCGAGGGAAAAGTTGCCAACAGCTATCAATTGCTGGCGGAGCTGACGGCGCTGCTGCAGGAAATTCGCAAGGAAACGCGTACCAGCATTGAGGCGGAGATGAACCTGGATCGATATGAGGAATTGGAGCCGAAAGTGCGTGAGCGGCTGGAAGAACAATTGGAAGCGCGCGTTGAGGGCGAATACCGGGCCGCCCGGGAGCGGTTGCTGGAGGAGATGTACAGTTGGTTTGGCGACTTGCTGCTGTGTGCCGAGGGTGCGGACGACAAGCTCCTGGCGCATCCCGACCAGGCTCCTGCGGTGCGACGCGTGGCGACGGGGTTGACCTATCCGCAAGCGTGCCATGACCTCGAGGCCATCGAGCAAATCCGCGACTCGCTCTCCCGTAACATCTCGGAGACGCTCGCGTTTGAGGTGGGTCTGCTGAAGCTGGCCCAGTAGCGTTGAAAGTTCGGATCGACGGAATGAAACGGCTCAAGAACTGGTTTGTGTTTGGACTGGCGACAGTGGCGTTTCTGGCGCCGCTGAAATTTGGCACGCCGGTGATCATCCAGGCGTCAGCCGTGATGCCCCGGGACAGCTTTGAGTGGCTCCATTTCTCGTGGCCGAACGAATTGGTCATCCTCTTCATCTTTGCGGACTTCATCTGGCTCGTGCTCGATCGCGATCGCATGCTGGCCCGCGTGGATTTGCTGTTCACACTCCCGCTGTTTTTCCTGCTGACGCAGGCGCTGGCGGTGCCGGACACCATCTGTCCGCAAACGACAATTAACACCCTGATGTTGTTTGCGGCCGGGGTGCTCCTGTTTTATGTCGGTGCGTGGTACGTGCGTGACGGGGCTGCGACCGCACAGATTTTCGGAGGGTTGGCGCTGGCGACGTTGTTTGTGTGCCTGCTGGCGATGCGGCAACATTTTGGCGGCCTGGCGGACTCGCGCGCATACGCGGCGCTGTACGTCGATACGGCGCACGTGCCCAGGGATTTCTTGTTACGCATGACCAGCAACCGGGTCTTCGGGTCGCTCGTGTACCCGAACGCACTGGCCGGATTCCTCGTTGTGGCCTTCGCTCCGACACTGGTGTGGATTTGGGTGCGGGCCCGCGGCTGGGATGCGCGGGTGAAATGGATCGCACTGGCATTTGCCGGTGGGGTCATGCTGTTTTGCCTCGTGCTGACCGGATCGCGGGGCGGATTTGTGGCGTTCGGCGTCATGTCTCTGGCCGTTTTCCTCTGCTGGTTTCCGGAGAATGGGCGGCGGACGACACTGTTGGTCGTCGGGCTGGTCGTGGCGCTGGTAGTGGTCTTCCTGGTCGGGCAACGCGCTGGGTTTCTCCAATTTGGCACGACCAGTTTGGAGTCGCGGATGGATTATTGGCGCGGTGCGATTGCTATCGCCAGGGATCATCCGTGGGTGGGGACTGGTCCCGGCACATTTGGATCAATTTACCCGAAGTATAAGACCGCGCCGACCGAAGAGGCGCAGGCCGTCCACAATAGTTTCTTACAGATGTGGTCGGACTCGGGCGTGCTGGCGTTTGTCGCTTTTGCCTTGTTGTGGATCGTCGCGGTGTGGAACTCGTTCCGGCTGGCACGGCAGCGCGTCGGTGATGCCGCGGCGATGGCGGTCTGCGGGGCTCTGGCGGGTTGGACGGTGCACGCCCTGGTGGACTTTGATTTGTACGCGCCCGGCGTGGCGCTTCCCGCATTTATACTCCTTGGCACCGTGCAGGGATTGAAGGAATTGCCCAGAACCGACTCGGTCACCCCGCGACGGCGGGAGAATTGGCTCGTTGGCGCAACCTGCGTCGTCGTGCTGGTGGCGGTGCTGTGGACCGAGGGCCGAGCTCTGACTGCGGATTATCTGCATGGGCAAGCCCAGGAATTGGCAGCTGTCAGTCCGCTGGAAGCCCTCGACGCCGCCAAACAGGCGGCAGACCTAGCGCCTTGGAATTCACGTTTAAGGTCAGGCGTCGGCGACATGGCGTTCCTGGCTGGCAAACCAGATGTGGCCATCGCGGCTTACCGCGATGCAATTCAGGGCGATCCGTACCGAGCCTCAGGCTGGTGGCGGCTGGCAGAGGCAGAAAATGCGACGCATGGGATTGATGCGGAAGTGCTTCGACTTCTGCGCAAAGCGGTCGAACTTAACCCGACGAATACGCGCTACAATCGGGCACTTGCCGCGGCCGAGGAAAGCGTTAGACAATCTCGTCCCGCTTTGCTAGAGTCCAAACCCGCCAAGGAAGCAGGATCCTCCAAGTAATAGATGTACCTTGGCGATGGCAGACTAGGCGTTGTGCCGAGGCGCTGGTTTGACAAGCGGATACCGAGTTGGTAAAACGTCGCCCCTTTTCGGTCTGAAAGAGGATGGAACCATGGAACTGGAACAAATAAAGGCGATAGTCGCCATGATGAAGGACAATGACCTTTCCGAGTTCTCGATGGAACAGGACGGGTTGAAGCTCCGCATCAAACGCGGCCCCGAGGAATTTCAACAGACGGTAACCCTACCGCCGCCTGCTCCGGCCCAATCGACGGCTGCTCCCGCACCGGTTCAACCGGCCGTGCCTGCTGCCGCCGTGCCCGCGACGGTTCCACCCCCGACCGATATCAATCACATCACCTCGCCGATGGTCGGCACGTTTTACCTCTCCCCGTCACCGGACGCGCCGCCGTATGTCGAGGTCGGCCAGGAAGTTGACCCCGAGACGGTCGTTTGCATCATTGAGGCGATGAAGGTGATGAACGAGATCAAAGCCGAAGTGAAGGGCGTGATCACCGAAATCGTGGCGGAAAACGCCAAACCAGTGGAATTTGGTCAAAAGCTGTTCGCGGTGCGCGTCAAATAGCGCGCCCGCCTTATCGTCCTGGTCCCAGCGAGTTTACGTCGCTATGTTCGACAAAATCCTGATAGCCAATCGCGGTGAAATCGCCGTGCGTATCATCCGTGCCTGCAAGGAGCTGGGCATCCGTACGCTGGCCGTCTACTCGAAAGCAGACGCCGACTCATTGCACGTGCAGTTGGCGGACGAGGCGATTTGCATTGGCGATGCGCCCAGCAAGGAAAGCTATCTCAAGATCGACCGGATCATCAGTGCCGCAGAGGTTGGTGACGTCGAGGCCATTCACCCAGGCTACGGGTTCCTGTCCGAGAATGCACACTTCGCCGAGGTCTGTGAGAACTGCAACATCAAGTTCATTGGCCCCGCCAGTCCTTCCATCCGCTCGATGGGCGATAAGGTCGCGGCCCGTGAAACGATGCGCAAAGCCGGCGTACCCGTTGTGCCCGGAAGCGACGGCCCCGTCGAGAACGAGCAGGACGCGCTGAAGCTCGCCCGCCGGATTGGCTACCCCGTCATCGTGAAGGCGGCTGGCGGCGGTGGCGGCCGCGGCATGCGCGTGGCCCACAATGACCCGGCCCTTGTCAAAGGCTATCATACGGCCCGTTCCGAGGCTGAACACGCGTTTTCCAACTCGGCCGTCTACATCGAAAAGTACATCGAGAATCCGCGCCACATCGAGTTTCAGATTCTGGCCGACCGCAAGGGCCGGACCGTCCATCTCGGCGAGCGCGACTGCAGTTTGCAGCGCCGCCACCAGAAACTCCTCGAGGAATCCCCTTCGCCCGCTCTCACCAGCGACCTTCGCAAGAGGATCGGCAAGGCGGCCATCAAGGCGGCGCAGGCCGTCGACTATATCAACGCGGGCACCATTGAATTCCTGATCGATGCCAGCGGCATGTTCTACTTCATTGAGATGAACACCCGCATTCAGGTCGAGCATCCCGTTACCGAGGAGGTTACGGGCATCGACATTGTGAAGGAACAAATCCGCATCGCGGCCGGCGAGGAACTGGGTTATGACCAGAAGGACATCCAGTTTCAAAAACACGCCGTCGAATGCCGCATCAATGCGGAGGATCCCTTCAACAACTTCCAGCCCTGCCCCGGCCGCATCGAGTTTCTCCACGTGCCCGGTGGCCACGGGGTGCGCGTGGATACGCATGTCTATGCCGGCTACGTTATCCCGCCGTATTATGACTCGATGATTGCCAAGCTGATTTGCTATGGTCGCGACCGCCGGGTGGCGCTGGACCGCATGGCGCGGGCGTTGGATGAGTTCATTATTCGTGGGGTCAAGACGACGATCCCCTTGCACAAACTGATTTTGAAGGACCCGAATTTCCGTCGGGGGCGTTATTCCACGAGCTTCGTGGAACGGCTTTTGGCGGCCAGTCAGCCGTTGGTGCCGCCGAAACCGGAAGAACCAAAACCCGCGCGCGCGGGCACCCCGGAATGATCGAAGGAGCTTGACCAGGACATTATGAAAAAGATTGCAATGCTGACGGGAGGTGGCGACTGCCCCGGATTGAATGCGGTGATTCGCGGTGTGGCGCGCAAGGCGCTCGTGGAAGGCTGCGAGGTGTTTGGTTTTCGCAATGGTTGGGCCGGCGTGCTCAAAGGCGACTATTTCCCCCTCACGCGCGAGCGCGTGTCGGGCATCCTGCACCTCGGCGGTACGATCCTTGGCACCTCGCGTACCAATCCGACCGACGAGCAGCTCGATACGCTCGTCAAGCACCTTAAGAGCATGGATCTCACCGCGCTCGTGGCTATTGGCGGCGACGACACGCTTAGTGTCGCCTCACGCTTGCACAAGCGGGGCGTACCGGTTATCGGCGTACCCAAAACCATCGACAACGATATTGACGGCACGGACCAGACTTTCGGGTACGACACGGCGATCAACATTGCAACCGAGGCGATCGACCGCCTTCACAGTACCGCTGAATCGCACAGCCGCGTGCTGGTGGTGGAGTTGATGGGTCGCCAGGCCGGCTGGATCGCGCTCGGCGCGGGCATGGCCGGGGGCGCGGACATGATTTTGTTACCCGAATTCCCCATGTCGCTGGCCGAGATCTGTAAAATCATCAAGCAGCGCCAGGCGGGTGGAAAGAATTTCTCGATTGTTGCCGTCGCTGAGGGTTTCAAACTCGGCGGCGTAGAGATCATGGCTACCAAGGAGCTCGATGCATTCGGTCATGTCCGGCTCGGTGGTATTGGCGAGGTGCTTTGCCGCGAGATCGAGAAAACCACGGGCATCGAGAGCCGCGGCGTGGTGCTGGGTCACATTCAACGTGGCGGAACGCCCAGCGCCTTTGACCGCGTACTCGGGACGCGTTACGGCGTGAAGGCGGTCGATCTCGCGCTGAAAGGCGAGTTCGGCAAGATGGTCGCCCTGCGCGGTACAGAGATTGTCGGCATCGATATCGATTCGATCCTCACGGAGGTGATCGATACGAAGACCGGTAAGCCGAAACTGCGTGTGCGCAACCGTTGCGTGCCGCAAGAACTCTACGACGTCGCGAAGGTCTTTTTTGGTTGATGTCAAAGACGCGTCTCGCCCGGTGCCATTTGTACGGGTTCATCGATATGGCGTATATCGAGGAGCTTGACCCGGGTGAAGTGGCGCGAGTCTTGATCGCCGGCGGCGTGGACATCATCCAGGTGCGCGCCAAGGACAGGTCACATCCCGATCGTGTCGCTCTCGCCCTGAAGGTCGTCTCCGCGGCGTTTCAATACAAGGTGCCCGTCATCATCAACGACGACATCGAGGCGGCGTTTGAGGCGGGCGCCGATGGCGTGCATCTTGGACAGGAGGATTGGGCCGCGATTCCACGCGAAGGACGGGCCGAACGGCTGGCAAATATGCGCATCGTCGGCCTCAGCACACACTCGTTGGAACAGGCGCTCGCGGCCGAACGCGATGGCGCTGACTACATCGGGGTTGGGCCCGTCTTTCCGACGGCCACAAAACCCGGCGTGAAACCCGTGGGCGTCGAACTGGTGCGGGAAGTTGCCGCACGCGTAAAAACGCCATTCTTCGCCATCGGCGGTATCAGCCTGGACAACATCGGCGAGGTCCTGGAGGCGGGCGCGACACGCGTGGCAGTCGTCTCCGCAATCCTGAAAGCCTCCGACAAGACAGAAGCCGCGACAGCATTCAAGAAACGACTGGAGAAATTGTAGCCGCGAATGGATTCAGGACTGCCAAGGAAATCAACATGAGTCTTCTCATTACAGGTTCTGTCGCGCTGGATAGCGTCAAGACGCCGCTCCAGGAACATCACGACCTACTCGGCGGTTCGGCCAGCTATGCCGCGGTGGCTGCGAGTTTTTTTGGGCCCGTCCAGATGCTCGCGATTGTCGGCACGGACTTCCCCGAAAAATATCTCGCTCTCTACCGCAAGCACGGTATCGATCTCGACGGCTTGCAGATTGCCGACGGCAAGACATTCCGCTGGAGCGGCGAGTATGAATGGGACTTGAACAAGCGGCGCACTCTGTCGGTTGAGCTCAACGTCTTTGAGATATTCAAGCCTGCACTACCCGAGGCCTACAAGAGCACCCCGTATGTCTTTCTCGCAAACATTTCGCCGCAATTGCAGATGCACGTGCTGGCGCAGGTCACAGCGCCGAAGTTCATCGTGGCTGATACGATGGATTTGTGGATCGAGACGCAACGCGACGCGCTGACCGATTTGCTGCGCAAGATTGACTGCCTCGTGCTGAATGAGAGCGAGGCGCGCGAGTTTACGAAGGAGACCAGCCTTATCAAGGCGGGCCGCTTGCTCCTGAAGATGGGCCCGAAATACGTGGTCATCAAAAAAGGGGAGCACGGTTCCATGCTCTTTGGGAATGACTTCTTCTTTAGTGCGCCGGCATATCCGCTCGAAGATATTCACGATCCGACCGGCGCGGGCGATTGCTTCGCGGGCGCGTTCACAGGCTACCTCACTCGCGCCGATCGCATCGACCACGAGTCGCTGCGCAAAGCGGTCATCTACGGGAGTGTCATTGCCTCGTATTGCGTGGAAGATTTCAGCCTCACCCGCCTGCAGTCATTGACCGAAGCGCAAATCAACGAGCGCTACAGCCTGTTCAAGTCGATGAGTCATTTCGACGTGGTTTAGAACCCGGCGCGCTCAATCTCGCTTTCACCGAAGAGGATCTCTCGCGCTCGTTCAAATTCGGCTTCCGGGACCAGCACGCGCGTGTCGCGGGCAAGGTCGTCAAGGTTTGGTTTGGCGTCCTTTTCTTCCATCTGCGGATGGAGGTCCCACTTCTCGAGCACCAGGACCACCATCTCGGATTTGATGGCCTGGCCTTCAAATACGGTCCGTTGACTCATCGCCATTCTCCAATTCCACGAAGAGATGCAGGAGATACCCGAGCAGTTGGATCCGCAAGACAGCCAAATGCTTCGGATTCTGCGGGTCGAAATCCCGGCGTTCCATGTCCGCTTCGTCGATCTTGTGGACCTCGGCGAGGATCAAACGCGTCTGGTTGAGGGCGCTCATCCACGCGGTGAGATGCTCGACGGGAAACGTAACTTCGTATGCTTCGGGAGCCCCCTTGCTACCTGCCAGCAAGATCAGGTCGCGCGTCACGGTTTCCGCCGCCGAGACGAACAGGTGGCGCAATTCGGGGGTGGTCATCTGCTGCCATTCCCGGTTGATCTTGTCGTCGATCGCGGTGGGATCGGGAAAGAGCCGGGCGGACGCGTCCGGACCATCGCGTAATTCCAGGATTTCGGGCATCTCGCGAAGCATCGCGGCCAGCATGGCCGTCAGGCCGCTGATGCGGATATGCTTTTCATCCAACCGTTCGACGCGCAACTCGGTCACGTTTCCGATTTCTCCATCGTGGCGAGCAATTGATAGCCGTGAAGCTGGTGGACGTAATGCTCCGCTTGCTCGCGGCCACCCGACCACACCAGCGAGCGCCCCTGGGTATGCACCTCCAACATCATTTTCTTCGCCTTGGGACGCGGGTAACCGAACACCCGCATCAGCACCATCGTGACATAGTTCATCAAGTTGATGGGATCATTGTGGACGATGACGTTCCACGGCGTGGCCAGCTCCTCCTTCGTCGCGGTCTCGTCAAGGTGAATGACACCGGGTTGTCCCGTGGCGTTCGAAGGCGTCATATTCACGGTACCATACCAAACCCGCCCGTCTTTACCAACTTTGGCTTGATTTGAAAGAAGAAACGGCGAGAATGTCGGGGGTTCAAGCGGGCGTAGCATAGTGGTAATGCACTGGCTTCCCAAGCCAGCTAGGTGGGTTCGATTCCCATCGCCCGCTCCACTTTTTCGGACACAAGCGACTGGGAACTGGCAGTTACGCCGCCGCTAATGGCTCCACCGCTTGAGGCAACGCGACCGTCGATGCGCGGAACACATCCGCCTGCCGATTTCGAGGAAGACTTCGTCGATGGTTTTTCGCTTGGCAATGGCGCGGTCGATTATTTCGCTGTAAACATCATCATCGACCACGACGTGTTGCACGGGACCGGCTTTTTCGTCAGAGCAGGGTATATAGAGCAGTGCCCGCCTTCGAAGTAGGCGAAAGACATGAGTGGAGATTTCCAGCACGTGCCTATTCATGCGACCCGACCCTCGACTCTCCATAGCAAGATAAGCCTGATCGCAGGAATTGCAACTGACAGATCCGCTGAGAGATGGGGGTGGGAAGTCAGCGCTGCCGGTTGGAACACGGATAAGATTCGGGAGCCGGAGTGTTTACGACTGAATCCCCGACGAAGCGGTCTGTCCCTCGCCAAGTAGCTCGTTTACGGCACGCAGCAAAGCGGTGGCGACTACCGGTTTCGTGAGTAACTTGTCAACCCCAACGAGATACGCCTTGGGCAACGAGTCGAGGTTCATAGCCGTGAGTCCAATGACCTTCACGTTCGGGTTAAGTTGCCTCACGAACGTAAGCGCCTGGTCACCATTAAGTCGCGGCATGTTGTAATCGAGTAGCACGACGCGGATGTCACTCCCGGCATAGCGGAGCATGTCCAATCCTTTTGGCGACGATGGCGTAGCCAGCACATTGAAGCCACTCTTGCCCAGCAGGGTTTTGACGGTTAGGAGCAGCAGGGGGTCGTCATCGATCACCAGAATGGTGGCTTTCGGTTCGCTCCCGTCATTGGAAGCGCATTCCGGGAGTCCTTCCTGTTGACCAACGCCACCGTCGCTAAATAACCCGATTGCTGCGCTCAAAATGCCCATAGTTTTTCCTCATCAATTAACTATCAGTCCAAGTGGCAAACGGTAATTGATGGGCATGTTTCGTGCCGGATTGGCAAGCCGAATGCTCATCCATTGGAGGATGACTTCCAATAATTCCCGTAAAAAAGAATGTATTCTCGCTGTCGACGACGAGGCAGGATTTCTCAGTATGCTCAAGGCGGCGTTGGAATGCTATGGCTTCAGCGTGCATACGGCTTCCAGTCCGAAGGAAGCCATCACGTTGTATCGGGATTATCACCGAGACATTGGCATGGTCTTGTTGGATTACTTGCTTCCCGAAATGTCGGGCGAATTGGTTTTCGAGAACCTGCAAAGTCTCAATCCGGACGTGCGGGTCGTCTTGTTGACGGGGTGCGAAGAAACGGTGGCCGATAAGATGTTCAAGAGAGGCCTCCGGGGCTACCTTCAAAAACCGTTCAGCTTGCCAGACCTGACTCAGAAGGTTCGGGACGCCATCGATGATCCTGGCCTTGCTTGTTCGGCGCCACAATCGCCTGCCTGATCGCAACCGGGCCATCATTGGAATTTCGCATCTTGAACCAATGCCCCGCTCTGGTTGCGCAAGGAATCCCCGAAAACCGGATCGAGAGTTTTCGGGACTGGGAGCGATCGGCGGACGGCAATAGCAATGGAGAGTCGAGACTTGCCTACCGATCCCTGCTACTACCCCATCCTCGACTCTCCACAGCAACCTAACCCCAGTTGTAGGAATTGCAACTGTGCTTCGGTGGCAGAAATGGCGGCGGGACCGGGCTGGATACGGGTGGGCGGAAAAGCTCGACATGGCATCGGTGGAATGCTATTGCTCGAAACATGACCGACGACACGGTCAGCAATCAACGGCGTCTTCCGAGTCCAGAAAACTGTCGGACCAGGTATCTGGGGGAGTCCCTGGGTTTCACGAAATGCCTGGTGGAAAACCCCGACGGTTGCCCGTATGCGGTGCGTTTTGCTTCCGGCGTCTCTTGTTACCATCCTGATCGGCGTAACTTCGATAGAACAGGTCTGCCTTGATGCCTGCTTTCCAAATATTCGAGCACTCCGCCGTTGCGCGGCTACAGGATTTGAACAGGATTGCCGATGTACTGTCTTAGATACAGTTTCTTGGTCTTTGAGATTCGGCGGGCGGGTTAGAGGAACAAGGGTTCCAGTGGTCGAGCCCACAAACCATTAACCCCGTCGATTCAGAGACTAAAGAGTAGAAAGCTGAGGGCGGCGCATTCAACTGAGTGCGCCGCTTTCATTTGCAATTGAAAACCGGCAGCGGGATTTGGCGGAGAAAATAAAGGAGAGTCGAGGCTCAACTCTCCAATTTCCAAATCCTCCGAGCCGATCCCGGAGGGGGGTCTCTAGCTCCAGATTTATCTTATTTGACGAGATGGTTGCTCGACTCTCACTTGCAACATACGCCTTGATGCAAGGATTGCAAGTGCGGCAGGGCCTTCGCCATTGGCTTTGCGAAGCGGCAAACTGTCAGGATCGAATTTTATTGGCGTTTGCCGGTGCAAAGCCGACCCGACGAGTCTATACTCGCCCCCAACCAGCTGATGGAGATTACCAGAACTTGAAGCGACCTGGGGATTTCGGGAAAACCATTTTGAGGCCACAGGACCGGCTCGTCAGTGGCCCTGCCAGTGATGAAGGTGGATGTGACCTGTGCGGTAGCCGGTCATTTTCGCTGCTCCACACCTGGGAAGTGGGAGACAGTTGGAATCCGGCTACGATTCCTCTTACCATCTGGAAGTGCGAATGCGGACTCATTTTTTTGCGTCCCGTTCCGACCCGAGACCAGTTACCGGATCAGGGTGAGTGGTGGTCCACCAAGCGGAAGCGACCCCGACGCAACATGTGGTTCAAGCGAATCCGCACGAAGATGATCCGCCGCACCCTGGGCAGTACCGCGTCCCGTCTTGTCCGAGACACCCATAAAGTCGTCCCTTCCGGGCGTTATCTGGACGTCGGCTGTGGCACCGGAACGTTGCTGACCTTGGCGTCGCGCTTTTACCAGTGCGTGGGGCTCGAGCCCTCTCCGATTGCCGCAGCGGAAGCCCGGGAAAAGGGGTTTGAGGTCATCGAGTCCTCGTTCGAAGAGGCACCGATCGAGCCTCAGTCTTTCGATATGGTACTGATGGATTCCGTTATCGAACACGTTCAGAGTCCCCTGGCATTTCTTAAGAAGGTAAATCACATTCTGCGACCCGGTGGCGTGGTCGTCATGAAAACTCCCAAGTTCGGCGGCCCGGCCTATCGCCGGCACAAATCGGGCTGGAATGGATTCCGTCATGGATATCATACCTTTTTGTACACGGGCGAGACCCTCGGTCGATATCTTGAGCAAACAGGCTTCGAGGTGCTCACCCGACCCAAGAGGGACAGATTGTTGGATGATATTTTGATTCTTTGGGGGCGGAAGCTCGTGGATGTCGGCGGTCACTGAAACTCTATCGGGATGCCGGCTTGCCGACGGCTGGTGAGGCAGCCAGCATTCGCTACCAAGGCATGGGATGTCGGTTTGGGACGGCGAAGCGCGCCGATACCTACGCTACGCTGGCCCGTGCATCCCGACAGGCATCTTTCATCGACACCAATGCTTCGGTGACTACGCGGTCGAGTGATTTCCCGCTTTGCAGATTGTTCAGTGCCAGTTTTTCGATCTCAGCAATTCGCTGAATGAGGAAGCTTCCGCCGATGGTGGTGAAACGGAACGTGGTTTCGGTGACATTGGGTTCTTTGATCATTCGATTCCTTTCGGTCGGGCCTTTTCCTCTCGGGTCGGTCTGGTTCGGATAAGTCGTCAGAGTTGGGGTTTCGCCGCCTGGTCAACCACGGCGCGACGCTCGGTGGTTTCATCCACAACCCGCATGATGTCACCCCACTGACCCGGGGACGGCAAGGATCTCACATCGTAACCATCAAATACACCCAGCAGTTTATGAATGGCATTCAACAGGAGACCAGTATTCATGGTGGAGGTGGATGACGCGTCGTCGCCATCGCGGGTGACTTCATACAACGGCCAATCGTACTGTTTCACCATCTTCTTTATCGAGGCGAGCACCGCATTCCACTCATCCCGTGACGGCGTGTGCCAGGACTGGAAGGCCTCGCAATCCAACAACGCACAGGCGAGTTCATACTGTTTGCTGCAGAACTGGCCGAATTTCTCTCCGCTGAACTTGTTCATTGTCATAGAAATCTCCCGTGACAGCACTGGTTGATATTTCACTGTGCTGCCTTGCTGCGCCGCAGTGCCGCGAGGTTTGGTCGGAGAGAAGCAGCTCGCTGAGACCAACATAATCATACGCCTGGTTAAGAAATAACCTAATTGTTTCGCAAAGAATTTCTTCTGTCGCCCGTCACGGCAGGGCTGCTTGACCGTTCGCCGCCCAAGTTTCAGATGGTAGAAGGCAGGATCCGCCGCGGATCGGGGCGAACGCCACAACCGCAGTAGTGCGGTTGATGACGTCCGCCCAATCGGCCATCGCGAAACTGACTCAGGCGTTTTTGGGACCGGCGACAAGCAACACGAGCCCGCCGGCCAGCGCGAGCGCACCGGCGACCGGGGGGATGAAGTGGCTGCGGGTGGTCTCGATGTGCACTCCGAAGAAATCGACGGGTTTTCCCGGGGTCTTGTAAGTGATGCCCGAGTAGGCGAGCACTACAATGCCCAGTGCGATCAGTATGGCTGCAATCGTTTTTGAATTCATTTCGAACCTCCAGTTTCCGTTCTTCGGTTAACTGCCTCTTACACCGGTCGTCGACCCTGAATGATGTTGACCAGGATCATGATGACGGCAATCACCAACAGGACGTGAATAAACCCGCCCATCGTGTAACTGGTCACCAGTCCCAGCAGCCATAGGACAACGAGTACTACCGCGATTGTGTACAACATGGGATTCTCCTTTGGGTTTGATTTGGATTCACTACCGACTGGCGCAGTCCCCACATGCCTCCGCGCCAGCCGGCAATGAGTTGATACCTACTTGTTATTGGATACGGTTGCTTCAATGGTCATGTTGTTGACCACGCTCTTCACACCGTTAATGTCCGTGACGAGCTTGGTTACCAGGGCCTTCTCGGCGTCGTTCTTGGCCGTGCCACCCAACGTGACTATGCCTTCGGTCGTCGAGACCTTGGTATTGAGTACACTGGTTGAATGGTGCGACAGCAACGATCCTTTGACCTCGGCCGTGATGGACGCGTCATCGATTTTTTTGCCGAATGTTTCATCGGGCTTCGCCGGAGTCGTCGCCACCGTCATCTCGTTCTTCACGCTTTTAACGCCGTCGACATCCTTGGCGTACTCGGTGGTGAGTTCCTTTTGGGCGTCAGTGGCGGCTTCGCCTTTCAACGTGACATTACCGTCTTTCAGGTAAACTTCCGTGGCAGAGGCGCTCACATTGCGATGGAACAAGAGCGCGGATTTCACTTTCATGCTAATCCACGTATCTGAGCTCTCGGCGGGCTGTTCGCCTTTGACGGTGATCTGATTGTCCACGCTCGTAACGCCAGGCAATGCTTCGGCGACGTTCTGGGCCATCGGCTTGTGGGTTTCATCGGCCACGGCGCCCGACAAGGTGACGACTCCATCCTTGGCGCTGATTTTGATATGTTCGTCCTTCAGATACGTCTTATACATGTAGGTCTTCTTGAACGATGATTCGATGCGGTCATCCGTCTGGGACGCGCGCACGGGCCCACTGGTGAACACCAGCACGGCGGTGAATGCCAGAACCCCCGCAGCCATAACAAGCGCCAGTGAGTAGTTTGTCTTAATAACTTTCCTCATACTTAAACACCTTTCTGTTGGTACGTCTTTTCGTTGAAGGCAAGCTACGCGGTTAGCGAGCCACGGGCTATAAGGCAGAACCCTACCGTGTGTGGCTGGAAAGGGTTGCTGAAAGGTGCCCGCGCCAGCAGGTCAATTCAGCCAGACGGGCGGGCGAGCGCGCAGAGGCTTGTGTCTTAGCGGAGCGGTTTCGCCTTCAAGTCATCTTGAAAGCAGCGGACCACTTTCTTGACCTCCTGAAGCAGGATCGAGCCGTACACGATCCGGTCAACTCCCCTGGCAAAGGCCAACATCGGTGCGGCAACGAAATCACCCCGCCACACCAGGGCGCCCGATTTCTCGCCGATGCCCCACTTGCGCGGCTTGGTAATCTGTGAGAAATGCGATTTTTTGAATCTGAGATGGTTTGTCCGCAAATTTGCTCACCTGAGTGTGAGCCGTGTGCCGTCCCCTTTGTATAGACAAAATCCTGCCTTGAATGATTGAAGGCGCACTTCGAAAGCGTGGTCAACGCAGCAGGGCGGAGCGAGTTCGACAGCCGAGGGTCCGGCCATCACAAGTCGCTGACGGGGACGGCAAAGGCCGCACGATCCAACCACCCTTCGAGCACGTGATTGAATTTGTCCGGCTGTTCGAAGGCGACGAGATGACCTGCTTGCGGGATGATATTCAACTGGCTGCCTGGAATCGCCTGCGCCAGTTTTTCCGATTCCGTCGGTGAAATCAGCGTATCGTCCGCGCCGGTGATGACCAGGGTCGGCACGGAAATCCGGGCCAATTCTGCCGTCGCATCGGGTCGTTCCGCCATCCCGAGCAAGGCGCCGATCACTCCCGCGGGTTTGGATGGCGCCATGAATCCGCGCACCTCTTCCGCCATGGCCCGATCGTGATTGTCCGCCGCGAGCATCTTGGGCGCCATCGTCTCAATAACGACCGGGACACCCATCGCTTGCACTTTCTCAGCCGTCGCGCGCCGCCCGGCGGCGGCTTCGGGGGTGTCCTTGCCCGCCTTGGTGCTGACCAATATGAGGCCGCGGACCATCTCGGGATATTGACGCAGGAAGGCGAACGACACGTAACCACCCATGGAATGGCCGATCAACACTACGGGTCCCGTCTTGAGTTGTGGGAGCAATACGTGAAGATCGTCGGCGTACTGCGCCATCGTGACCGGACCCGTCCCGGTCTCGCTTTCACCGAATCCACGCAGATCGGGTGCGATGACCCGATAGGATGAACGGAGCGTATCGATTTGCTTCTGCCAGGCGCCCCGACTGAGTGGAAACCCATGCACGAAGAGCAACGGCACACCGCGCCCTTCGTCCGTGTAACCAATGGTGACATTGTTCACGGTCATTTGCATTTGGGCCCCTTTAAGGCTGGCGGTTGGTCAGCCTGACGCAGTACAATCCGTCGACTCGCAACCAACGGCGAAACGACTACGCGTTCTTCTGATGTTTGGCCCGCTCTTCGCGCATGGCTTCTTTGCCGGCTTCGACAGCGGCGGCGATTTCCGCTTTCTTCCCGTCAATGAAGTCCTTGGCATCCTCGATGGCGTCGTGCGCTTTGCCCTTAAGTTCCTTGCCTTTGGCGGCGATCAACTTTCGTGTCTCCTCGCCCGATCGCGGCGCGTAAAGCAGGGCAATTGTCGCCCCGGCGAGAGCACCCACGGCAAACGCCGTCAATAAACCACCTACCGGGCATGAATTGTTTTCAGACATGATCTGACTCCTTCGTTGTTTGGTTGTGCTGATTTCGGTGTGATAAAAACTGCAGAAAGGTGGCGATCCCGGTGCGGAAGAGGTTCATGTTCCGAACCAACGAATGCACCGGCGGCTCAATGGCCGATCCGACCTCGTTCACGAGCCGGTCGGCCCGCTCGGCCCATTGGCGCGTGGTCTGTACCACGCGGCTCACTTCGTCCAGTTGCTGGTTGGCCCGCGTCGAGAGTTCGGTTACGTTCCGCACCATCTCATGGCTGTCCTCCACGAGAGCCTGAAGTTTTTCCTTCAATTCACCGGCGGTGATCACCAGTTGCTCCACCTTGCGCCGCGCCTGAAAGACGATGGGAATGAGGCAGATAACCAGGACGGTGAAAGCGACGGATGCGACGAACAAGGCCACTTGTAATGCAGTAGACATTATCATATAGCTCCTCGCGTAAATTTAAACCTTCGGCCCTCACGCCGCAACGAATTATGGCTCTTTACCGCAGAGACCACTCTTATGTCCATCATTGCCAGCACGGTACGGCCTGGGTTGGTTCGCGGCTATGGGGCAAAACCCTACCAGGGATTCTGGCCGGTACAACAACGTTGAACGCCTTGTTGTGAGCGCGAAGATTTGTCATACAATGTAATGATGAAGCGGACGTTGACCAAATGACAGCGGGGCGATTCTGAAGAATTGACCCAAACAACGACTCATGAACTGGGCCCCCCTGAATCTTACCGTCCGAGTCGGCTGCCATATAACCTATGAAACCTCGGTGCCGACCCCGGCGTTTTTCGTGCTGAAACCGCGACTCGAAGGCAAGGTTCTCGTGTACCAGGAGAAACTCTCGTTCGGGATCGGTCTCCCGTCCTACGAATTCCAGGATTCTTACGGCAACATCACCTGTCGCTCAATGCTCATGCCAGGGCGCAACGACATTCGTCATGACGCCCTGGGCGCCGTTTCTTCTTTGTCCGATAACCGCGAGGGAGCGGTGGACGCCGTGCCGGTGGCACAACTGCCTACGGAGTTATTGCGCTACACGTTACCCAGCCGCTATTGCGATTCCGATAAACTGCTGAATTTCGCCTGGAATATTTTCGGGCCGATCCCCCACGGTCTCCCGCGGGTGCAGGCCATCTGCGATTGGATCCACACCAACATCGAATACCGCTTCGGTCCCGGGCGCACGGACCTTTCGGCGTCGGAAGTGATCGAACGGCGTTACGGCGTCTGTCGCGACTTCGCGCATGTGGCCATTGCTTTGTGCCGCGCCTTTAATCTGCCCGCCCGCTACGTGACGGGCCACTTGCCGGACATTGCGTACGTCGATTCGGGCGTGCCGATGGATTTCCATGGCTATTGTGAAGTCTACCTGGGGCAGGAGTGGTTCACGTTTGACCCACGCTACAATGTCCCGCGCATCGGGCGCGTCAAGGTGGCCCACGGTTTGGATGCCGTGGATGGCGCGTTTGGGACCATCTACGGCGAGGCCAAGCTCACGCACTTTGAAATCTGGGCTTATCAGGTGAATCCCGAGGAAGTTTCCGTTGGTGATCCCATCGATTTATCCAAACGCCTCGATGGCACCCCGACACTCCGTTTGCGCTGACGGCCATGACCCAGCCGCCGGGAGTGGATGAACCGGGCAATTGGGTAGGGTATTACCCCATAGACGGCTTGCAGCAATTATCAGATGGTTACACAGGTTAATGTCAACGGATTCGGCATAGACTATGGAAACCAAGTTGACCAGATTGTCGCGAGAGTATGTGACGGCCCTGCGTAAACATTTAAAGCTAGGGCGTCGAGCCAGCCTGCAGCCGGCGCGCGGCCTGGGACGCAAAGCCATGGACCTCGGGCTGGAGACGCTGGACCTGGCCCGGATTCACGAGATCGCCCTCGCAAGACTGTTGTTGCCAAGCCATTCCTCCAGTACCAAGAATGGGACGATCAAGCGGGCGGGAATCTTTTTTGTAGAGGCCGTCACCCCGATCGAAACGACTCATCGTGCCGCGCGGGAGACCAGCGGTGACCTGAGTCGACTAACGAAGACACTGGGCCGACGCACGGTGGAACTGGCCGCCTCTGGCCGCCACTTGAAACGGGGAATCGTCCAGCGCAAGGCCGCGGAGGAGGCCCTTAAGAAAAGCAAGAAACATCGTACCAATTTGCTGAAGCAATCGCGTCTCGTGCAGGAGCATTTACGAGAACTGACCCATCAGAATCTGTTGGCGCAGGAGGATACGCGCAAGAAGATCAGCCGCGAGTTGCATGATGAAATCGCCCAGACATTGTTGGGAATCAATGTGCGACTGTTGGCGTTGAAACAGGAGGGCACGGTCGATAGCAAAGGCCTCAAGAAAGAGATCGCCAACACGCAACGCCTTGTGGAAAAATCCAAGAAAACTTTGGGTCGGTTCGTTGATGAACTCGGCAAAGAGCATGACACGTAACGGCGAATAGCATGACACGTACATTGACCGGGTTGTCGCGACGCTATGTGGCGGCGTTGCGGAGCTACTTGAAGAAAGGTCCGCGAGCGAGCTTGCAACCGGCGCAGGGGCTGGGACGGCGGGCCATGACTTACGGGCTGGAGACGCTGGACCTGGCCCGGATTCACGAGCAAGCGTTGATTGCCCTGGTGTTGCCGAGCGATTCCCCCGGCACCCGGGATTCGATGGTTCGGCGGGCGGGGAATTTTTTTGCCGAGGCCATCACCCCGATCGAGAAAACTCATCGCACCGCACGGGAAGCCAACGCCCACTTCGGTCGACTCAACCAGAGGTTATGCCAGCGCAGCGAGGATCTGACAGTCTCGAACCGGCAGTTGAAACGGGAAATCCTCCAGCGGAAGGACGTGGAGGAATCCCTCCGGAAAAGCGAGCGACACTACAACCAGTTGTTGGTGCAGTCGTGGGACATGCAGGAACAATTGCGGTACCTGACCCGCCAGCTCCTGTTGGCGCAGGAGGAAGAACGCAAGAAGATCAGCCGCGAGCTGCATGATGAAATCGCGCAGACCTTGACCGGCATCAATGTCCAACTGGCGACACTTAAAACGGAGGCCACGACCAATGTCAAAGGCCTCCAGAAAAAGATCGCCCGCACGCAACGGATGGTCGAAAAGTCGGTGGACATTGTGCATCGGTTTGCGCGGGAATTGCGTCCGACAGTATTGGACGACCTGGGACTGATTCCCGCCCTTCATTCCTTCGTGAAAAGCCTTGCGAAACGGACCGGCATCCACATTCATTTGACGGTATTTGCGGCGGTTGAAAAACTGGCTGGCGACAAGCGCACGGTGCTGTATCGCGTCGCCCAGGAAGCGCTCACCAATGTCGCCCGCCACGCGCAAGCCAGCCTGGTGGACGTGAGCATCGAGAAACTTCCGCACAGTATTTGCATGAAGATCAAGGACGACGGCAAGTCCTTTCAGGTGGATCGAATGTTGAATGCCAGGAAAAACAAGCGATTGGGGTTGCTTGGCATGCGCGAACGTGTGGAGATGGTCGGGGGCAGCTTTCGGGTCGAATCCGCGCCCGGCAAAGGCACGACCATCCGGGCGCAGATTCCGTTCACGAACGGCAAGGGGACCTAGTATTTATGAAACGCATCACTGCCCTGCTGAAGGATGCTCTTGAATGAAAACAGACGGCTCCAAATCCACCTCTCCAACGGCTCGTTTGCCCAAGTGTCCGACGGGCATCCAGGGTCTCGACGAAATTACCGACGGCGGGTTGCCGCGGGGGCGGCCCACGCTGGTCTGCGGCGGCGCGGGGTGCGGCAAGACGCTGTTGGCCGCGGAATTCCTCGTGCGCGGCGCGGTGCAGTTCGGCGAGCCGGGCGTGTTCATGACCTTCGAGGAGACGGAAGCGGAGTTGAAGGCCAACGTCGCGTCGCTCGGATTTGATTTGGCGGGCCTGGTCCGGCGCAAAAAAATCATGCTCGACTACGTCCACGTCGAGCCCAGTGAAATCCACGAGAGCGGCGAGTATGACCTGGAAGGGTTGTTCGTCCGGCTCAATCATGCGATTGATTCCATCGGCGCCAAGCGCGTGGTCCTGGATACGATTGAAGCGCTGTTCGCCGGCCTGCGCAACGAGGCCATCCTGCGCGCCGAGTTGCGCCGGCTCTTCCGCTGGCTCAAGGACAAGGGCGTGACCGCCGTCATCACGGCCGAACGCGGGCGCGAACAACTGACGCG
>PLZV01000042.1 GCA_003152315.1 Verrucomicrobiota bacterium | reverse complement strand
ACGGGATCCCGCAGAATTGCGGGACATGTCGAAACCGCCCCGGGCTGTCCGTCGTTTGACAGCAAATCTCTGTCGTTCGCGGTAACGGTCTCTCTCGTCTGCCCATCTCATTCCAAACGAACCCGAATTGAAAAATCCGCTCGCGCATCCTAACCTACTGCCGCCCTGCAACATCCGTTCGTAATTTCGCGTTGGCAATTCGGGTTCGTTTCGCAGAATCGCATGTTTCGAGCTGCGCACAGCAGCGAGTCGCGTCGTAGGCTTGGCGAAGACGGATCCCGCAATGGCGCGGGCAGCCTGGCCTTCGACTCGTCCTCCATAGCCTTGGCGACGGGGGAATGCGTCCTCGTGAAGTAGGCTCCCGCCCGTGGCCATCCACCCTGCCGACTTTCCCTCCTCCATTCCTTGCCCCAATCCCCAATCGGCAATCTCCAATCCAAGATGCTCTCTGCTCTTCATCTTTCCCAACTATACACATCCCCCAACACCCTGTCCAGCAAAATAATCGCCTAACGATATATGGAATGCAAAGCCGTCACCCCGACGTAGAACGGGCGTCCCCGTGAGGGGCGTTGCCCAACGGGGCTCACGCCCGCCCGTTTATCCGGTAGTTGTTTCAATCTCCCTTGAAGGCCTTTTATCGCGGATGGACGTCAGCGGCGAGCCGAGTCCGACGTCTATGCGAGCGCAAGGGGCAGCGTTGCCTTGAAGATCGTTCCCTGCTCGGGGGAGGTAACGAAAGAAACTTTCCCTTTTAGATAACGCTCGCACAGCAGCTTGGTACTGTAAGTCCCAATGCCGCGTCCATGGCCCTTGGTTGAGAACGAGCGATTGAATACTTGCAGTTGCACTTCGGCAGGCATGAACTGGGAGTTCTGCACCCAGAAACTGACTTGCGTGTCGCCGTCGGGTTCGCATCCTACGAGGACGCACTCGCCTGAAGAGGAGGCTTCCAAAGCGTTCTTGACCATGTTCCCCAGAATCCGCGTCAGTTGCGTCTTGTCCGTGCTGAACCGCACATCCGCCGCCGACGAGGCGATCTGAATCGTTCGGGTGCTGGCAATCTCCAGGCCCCGATACAGCGCCACGACCTCCTGCAAAACACCAAGCGAAGACATCGAGACTGGATGGACTGGCAACTCGCCGCTCTCGGCCGCCAGTAACTCTTTGTGGCCATTGACCTCGTCGGTCATCATTTGGACGCTCAGATCGAGTTCCTTGATAAGGTCGGCATCTGTGAACGAGCCGCTCATGGTCGCCAGGTCCGCCACGCCGCGCAGTACCGTGAGCGTGTTCGAAATGTCATGAAGGAAGGTGCGCTCCAGCACGTGCAACCTTTTTTCCTGGCTGATATCCGTGACGACAAAAATGACGAACGGCTCGTCCTCGAACGCAAACGGGGTGGAAACCACGCGCAGATCCAGCGCCTCCCCTCCCGGCTTGCGCAGGATGCGGCATTCTTCCACCGCCTTCTTCCCCCGTAATCCGCTCAGGATGGCCCGCACGGCTCCGCATGTACTGCAGAACTGTGTCGTTCCGCACCCTCCGGGCGTCTCGGCGCAGTGCTGGCAATTCAATGCCTCGCCGGGCCGCAGTCCGTAGACAGCGCTCCGGTCTTCGAGGTGGAAGGCATCTTCCAGGGCTTGGTTGGCGTAAACGATCTGCCGATGCCGGTTCAGGATCACCACAATGTCGGCAACGGCGTCATACAGCTCATTCACCTGGGGAATGCGGGAAGCCGTTGCGATGTGGCGTTGCAGTTCCTCCCCCTCGGCACGCGCCGCCGGCGCAAACTCCGTGGGAAGCTGGGCTATTTGTGTTTCCACAATAGGTCCTGCAAAGCACAATTCGCGCCCTGTCATGCCCCACGCAGTCCGCAAGCAGTCTTTTGCAGCCAATTGCCAGGTTTTCTGAGTATTGATCCAAGAACCGCAAGAACGATACCTGCCCCAATATATAGGGGCATGGTCATCAATTGGCCGCGTTTTTTGGCAACCCGTGGTAAAGGAATAAGAAAACAATTTCCCACCCGTGAGGACGGCGCAACTGAGGCCGCTCCCCGTTTGTCATCCTGAGCTTGTCGAAGGATCTCTGTCGTCCTGCCGCTGTAACGCCAGTTCAACTCCAACCGTGTGACTCAAGGTGAAACACGCGTCAGCATGTATCGATTGTCAGCCGGACATCGCACCCAATTGCGAAAGTCTTTCTGTCGAAACATAGTGATAGCTCTGCGGTGGGCGAAAGCAACGCCACCTGCTGCGGAGAATGGTCAGCTCGATCGGCGTTATTAAAGCCCGCACTGTTTCGAGTACGATTGCGAACCCTCGGGATGCTCCGAGGTAATACTCATCAAACTGTTTGCGAGTGACGCCAGCGTGTTTCCTGACCTTCTTCCACAGTTGTCGTGGAACATCTTCAAGTACTTTGTGCACGAGAAACGCGCCCCTTAGCGCCTTCACAGGTGACGCAACATAGACGTAGACCCAATCGCCGCGCACAACTTTCGGTCGCAAGCGCCTCAACTCAATCTTCTTCGTTCCCCCAAAGATCATCTCGGCAAATTCTGGTCGAATGGACAGCAGTAGTGCTTTTGCTGGCATACGTTTCTCAGGCCCTCCTTGCTCTACTTTTACCCAATACATACAGTTTTGCAAAGACTTCATTTGTGACGGTCGTTATTGTCCGAATCTGCGACTTGCATCCATTCTCTCTGAGAATCGTTTGGAGTTGAGCCCATTCAATTGGGCCAGGAAGCAACTCTGTATCGCTGAACCGAATCGCCATGACATCATTGTTGATATTTCGCTTTGCGAGATCGTATACGTTCCTCCATTCATAAATCCCGAGCCTTCGAAACTGGCGAAACAAATCCTTCGGCCTCCCAACCATGACGCTGTCAAGGTAGGAACTCGCGCGCACAGCTCCAGCCCCCTGAAAGCGCCGGTCTTTGCTGACGTACCAAAGGATGCGGGCGGGTGCTCGCAATCCGCACAGCGATTTCGACCGGTAGTAGACGGCTTCACGATTAAGCGCTAATCCCTCACGCGCGCCAAAGAGCTCCTGTTTGGCGAGATGTTCGTCAAATAAGTGCTGCGCCCAGTTGGCCCTAATCGGGATAATGAAACAGGGTATGTTCGCATCGACGATTTTTGCTGGCCAGAGTGCTTTCTCCAGTTTGGTCAATTCCAACGTCGCGTCAATCGAGGTCACGCCCACCGCATCCGCCAGTTTCTTGAGGTAGCCACCTTCAACATGGTCGATCGACAACCGGTGAAGATGTTTGGCGATACGGTCTTTCGTGTCGGCCAAATCGAGCGATGCCTTGACCCAAGTGCCATCAGAATGCACGAAAAGTAGTTCTGTCAAAGCGTTCGCAATGATCGGCTCGATATGTGAATCAGTCACCCGGGTAAGGGTCTGTTGATTACTACAGGCTCGCAACAAGGAGCGAAGTATCAGGTGACGCGCCATCGTCATGGCAAGAGAGCCACGTCGTACCCTTATCAATGGAATCTCTAGCGTGTCGCCATGTCGCCGGTATGCGATTAAAGCCAATAGCGTCTTGTTGCAGTCCAAGGCGACCAAGCATTCAATCTCACTTGGCGTTGCCAGCGATCTGCGCAAGCGATGCTGGAAGCTGGTTTTCGTTTCACCTTCTCCAGCGCACTGAAACGCGTCAGTCAGTATCGGCTCTTCCCTAGCGTGTACCAACCTCATAGCTAGGAGCGTTCCGGCAATCCTTGCTGGTTGGTACTCAGCCTCACGACGTAATTCATCGATTCGGACGATGAGATCGGTTGGCGTCAAAATATGAAATGCGAAAGCCTCAAGCACTTTGTCCGCAGTTTTGAGCAGAGCTACATCTCGGGTAACGAAAAACTGTTGTCCGGTAGCGATCGCCTTCGCCAATTGTCGGAGATCTGATTCATCGCTTTCCGTCAGCCAATCGGGAAAAACACCGCGAAGCACCATTTCTGCATTTTCAAACGTAACGGCATCGTGTGGAACAATAGTAAAGCGATGCGCGAATTGCTGTTGTCGTCTTCTCTCATTCGCGTCGGGGCATCTTTGAATCTCATTAAAGATCTCGTCCGTAAGGCACAATTCAAGCGTCTCGTGCAACCAGCTAGCAGTTAAATACTTCGACTCTTCACTCTCTTCATCTTCGTCGGTGCTACCGAGATCAAAGAAGATGCTGGCATCAATAACCGCGCAAAGCTTCGATCCAAGCAGCTCTTGAATTGAAGCGGAGAAAAGGTCCGTATGGGGATGCGGTCGCCACCAAAATGCAAGTTCACTACCGCCCGCCTTCCTTCCGAGCTTTTCTGCCCAAGCGGCAAACCCGAGTTTCGGCCACATCTTGTTGGCGTCGTAATCTCGCCGACACCACAAGCCGATTCCCTGATACTGACTCGTCCTTCCTACAAGTTCGTCGACCAATAGTTTCGCTATGCCTTTTGACCTCCACGATCCGTCCACGCACAGGTGAACTATAAACGCTCGGTTGCGCGCCACCCTGTAAAGAAGATAAGCGATGCAAGTCTTGTCACCGTGCAGAGCGACGAGAATCTGACCTCGAGTCGCCTGCTCATCAAATGCACCAGCGGGGAAAAAACCTAGAGTTCCCGAATTCTCGTCAGCCAGATTCTTCACCGACTGCAGGTGGGGGGACCGCGCGCCAATGCGCTCTATTCTAATCTGCGCAAACGAGTCCATCGTAAACACGACACACGTCGATTAACCGACGGCCGAATCGGGCACTGCCGTACATCAGATCCAGTGGGCTGGTCTCAAAAACCTCTCGCCTTCGCCAACTTCTTGTCAATCTCCGGCGTCTTGCCCTGCTCTTTCAACCAAAACTCGGGCTTCGCAAGGGCGCGCAATTCGTCGACACCCTTCCCCTGCTGCTCGACCCAGGTGTAGTACTTCTGGTTGTGCCAGCGCTGGCGATGGAACTTCGTGCCTTCCTGCACCCAGTCGCTCACGTCGGCTTTGCGGAAAATGTCCAACCGCCGTTTCGCTTCGACCTTGGTCATTTTGCCGACAGTCTCGTTGAGGCGCTTCATCACGGAAGGATAGCGGTCGAAGCCGTCGGTGGCAAACGTCACAATGTTCTGGCCCTTTCCCAGCTTGAGGGTCTTGGCGACCTTGATCGCCCCAATGATGTTGCATACCGAACTGATACCGAAATTATCGACAAATCCCTTCGCCGCAGACGCGGGGATTCCCTCGGCGATAAGAGTGTCAGCGCCTTCCTGAAGGAGTTGCAACCCTTCCAGGCATTGTTGGTCATCGATGCAGAATAGCCAGTCCATGTTCAGGACGTTGTGAATCCAGGTGACGTGTTTGTCACCGATGCCTTCGATGGCGTGCCCACCGAAGCCCGCGGAATAGAGCGTAGGACATTGGACCGGCTCGAGACCGACGATCTTGCAGTCGGGAAACTGTTGCTTGAGAAAATCACCCGAAGCGATTGTTCCCGCCGAGCCCATGGCCGACACCAGTGCAGCCGCCTTCCCGTTGCCAATGCCTTTAACGACTTCCAATGCGGCATGGCCGGTTACGTCATAGTGGAAACGATAATTCCCGAACTCCTCGAATTGATTGAGGATCCGGTTCTTTGGATCCTGGCGAAGTTCCTTCACCTTGTCATAGATTTCCTTGACGTTGCTCTCACAGCCCGGCGTCTTGATCACCTGCGCGCCGTAGGACTCGATCTTCTCAAAGCGCTCGGCGCTCATCTCGGCGGGAAGCACGATGAGCGACTCGTAATTCATGCGCGGCCCAACCCACGCGCCGCCGATGCCGTAGTTGCCCGTCGACGGAAAGACCAGGCGGTCGCGGCCGGGCTGGAGTTCGCCCGCCAGTTGCTTCTCGATGAGGCAACTGTAGGCCGGGCCGACCTTGTGCGCGCCCGTCGGGAAAAACCGCGCGATCATCACCACGATATTCGCGTCGAGCCCCGTCAACTCGCGCGGCAGGACAACATGCGGAATGCTCAGGTCATCCTGCTTCCAAGTGATGTTGAAAAGATTCAGCGGATGCAGCGGGTCTTTCTTCTTCAGCGCCAGCGCCTGCTTGCGCACCTCCGGCTTGATCCGCGAAGGATCACGCATCTCCGCAAACGTCGGTCCATAAACAAAATCAGTCTTCATAATTTCTCCAAATGTCGGTACCAAACAGTGTCCTAAGTTGAATCCTCAGAGTCAATGTTTCTGAGCACTTGGGTTCAAGGTTCCGATTTGGAAGCTTGAAGCGTGGCATGGCACCTCGCAAGAACCTGCAACTTTGAGGTCGCAAAATGCGACCTCAAATAACCGGTCACAATTTGTGACCGGTTCCAAAACCATCTTGATATTGCCATCCGCCTCCGGATTGTAGGGCGGGATGCCCCGTCCGACGGGTGTATCCCGCCGCGCGGCACGGCCCACGACAAGACGCAAACAAAACGGCGGGATACCTACACGACAGGCATCCCGCCCTACAACAACCCAAGCAGGTCAGCATCTAGTTTGATCTTCCAAAATGGAATACGAAGTGGCGGTGGGACCGGACGCGCAAACCTAGCCTATCCTTCAAACAAATCCACAAACTTAAACTGGTTCACATCCACCAGCCCGCGATCGGTCAACTTCAACTCGGGAATCACGCTCAACGCCATAAACGACAGCGCCATGAATGGCTCCGGGACGGCGCAGCCCAGTTCTTTCGTAGCGCGGTTGGCGGCGTCAAGTTCGTCCTTCACATCGGACAGAGATTTGTTGCTCAGCAGGCCCGCAATGGGCAGCGCCACTGAGCCGAGAATCTTACCGTGGTTGGCGACGGCAAAACCGCCTTCCATCTTCACGATCTGTTCGACCGCCGCGCGCATATCGGCGTCGTTGGTGCCGACCACATTGATATTGTGCGCGTCGTGGCCGACGCTGCTCGCGATGGCGCCGGATTTCAGCCCAAACCCTTTCGTGAGGCCCAGCCCGATGTTCCCCGTTCCATGATGCCGCTCGATCACGGCGATCTTGAGGATGTCGCGCTCCGTGTCGGAAACGACATGCCCGTCGTCGCGCTTCGGTTCCACGAAAATCTGGCGCGTGATGATTTGGTTGGGGATCAATTCCATCACTCGCGCGCGTCCGCTCTTCGCCTTGATGTGGAAACTGGAATCGCCAAGCGGACGGATGCGGACCGTGTTGCGCACGTCGATCATCGCGCTCATCGGTTTGTTACCGAGCAGATAACCTTTCTCCGCCACGAGATGACCGCGCTTGAAGACTTTCTCGACCACACACGCCTTGAGGTCGGTGAGCAGGTTCAAGTCCGCAAACCACCCGGGCGCAATTGCACCCACCTTGTGCAATCCGAAGTAGCGCGCCGCATTGATCGTCGCGAGTCGGACCGCGAGCGCCGGGTCGAGCCCGGCCTTGATCGCCATCCGCACCATCGAGTCGATGTGACCGCGATCCATCAGGTCGGCGGGCGTGCGGTCGTCCGTGCAAAAGAAAAAGCGGTCCGCGTTCTCGGGCTTGATGAGCGGCAACAGCGCCAGCAGGTCGCGCGTTACGGAACCTTCGCGAACGGCGATGCTCATCCCAAGCCGCATCTTCTCCCGCGCCTCGGCGACGGTCGTGCATTCGTGATCGTTGCCGATGCCCGCGGCGACGTACGCGTTCAAATCCTTGCCGCTGAGCTGCGGCGCGTGGCCGTCCACCACCTTTCCGCCGACAACGCGCAGTTTTTCCAACACTTCCTCGGTGCGGTGGATGACGCCGGGATAATTCATCATCTCCGCCAAACCCAGCACCCACGGGTTGTCCAGGTACGGGAGCAAATCGACCGCTTTCAACCGCGCGCCGCTCGTTTCGAGATCGGTCGCCGGCACACATGACGGCAACATCACGTACACGCTGAGCGGTTGGTACTTCGCCGTCTTCAGCACGTACTCGATGCCCTCGGCGCCGAGAACATTCGCCAGCTCATGCGGGTCGGCCATGATCGTGGTCGTGCCGTGCGGCATGACGGTCTTGGCGAATTCCCAGACCGTGACCATCGAGCTTTCGATGTGCATGTGGCCGTCGATAAAGCCAGGCGTGATGAACTTTCCGCGCGCATCGAGTTCGTTCGGGCCGCTGTAGTCGCCGACACCGGCAATGACTTCGCCGCAGATGGCGATATCGGCGGGATAAATCTCGCTGCTGAGGACGTTAACAATCTGGCCACCCTTGATGACGAGGTCGGCAGGTTCTTCTCCGCGGGCAACTTTGATCAGTCGGGTCAGCTTCACGGTAAGTATTCGCTAGACTACGGCAACGGAAACCGCAAAGTCAATTGACAGAATCGACCCTGTTGCTAGTGCACCAGAGCCACCAGTTCGCGCTCTGACCGCTCCCGCATCACGATCGCCCCCGCGAAACATTTCTGCGCACAGAGCGAACAGCCGATGCACAAGGACGCATCAAACACAGGAACCGTTTCTCCATCCAGCGCGATGGCCAGATACGGACAGCGCGCGCAATTGCCGCAGTGCTCGCAAAGCTCGCGATCCACCTCGGGCAGCTTCTTGGTCGCCGAGAGCGCCATGAAATCCGTAATCGGGTGCGGCAGGGCGCTGCCGATCAATTCCTTGACCGACCGGAAACCGCGCTCCTGCAGCAGATAGCTCAGGCCTAAGTGAAGGTCGTCCACAATCCCCAGGCCGTACTTCATCGCGATGGTACAGAACTGCACCGTCTGCGCGCCCAGCGCCAGGAAGGTGGCCGCGGCCTTGTAGTCCATCGCGCCACCGTTGCCCGAAACGGCGACGCCCGTGCCGGACACCTTCGCCAGCGTCAGATTGCTGATGGGTAGAACGCCCGCACCCGACATGCCGATGACCACGCCTTCGTCCCAGCGTCGCGTCGCTGACTTGCGAAACGCCAATGACGGGAAACTATTGGCCAGGGTTACCCCCGCCTTTTTCTTCGGATATTTCGCGAACACTTCCTGAATCCGTGTGATGATCGGCTGGATGGCCGTAACCGCGGCTGTGAGCTTGAACAATTTCGGGTTGTCCTCGCTACTGGCGTCCATGACCCAGTCGATGATCTTCGCCGTCAGTTCGGCATTCTGGGAAACGACGTCGCCGCACGTGCCGTCGCCGCCTTGTGGACAAGACAGGCTGTATTCGACGCCCATGACCCCGGCGCTCTCCAGTTTCCTCGTGTTCGATTGCCACACCGCGCGGTCTTCCTCGTCACGACCCGTGACTGGCCCGCCGGTCGACGCCAGCGTGAGCCGGTCCGGAAATTCCTTCACCAGCCGCTCGACTTCTTTGCGGACGCGGTCGAGCGGATGCCCGGAGACGTTGTCACTGTTGCCGTAGGTGGAGCCCTCGATCACGAACATGTATTCACTGGGAATGTGAATCGGCACATTATCGAACGCGGTTTTCATCACACCGCCGGACCAACCGTGCTCGTAGGCCAGGCGCATCTGCTTGTACCCATCCGTGTGCGGCGCTGCCGAAAGCAGGAACGGCGACCGGATCTTGCGGCCAAAGAACTCCGCGTCGAGTGGAACGGGACACAATGGCGTTCCCGCCAACACCACGCGGCTCTTGGCGCGGTTCGGAATGCGCGGTCGGCTGGCACCGCGAATGAAGGCGTCAGCTTCCACCGCCGCGTTCTTGCCGCTGGCCACGGACTCCACCACGGTGGACGAACCCAGCACCATGTCGCCCGCGTAGAAGATTCCCTTCGTTTTCTTCGCCGGCAGTTTGGGCCGGCTGCCAATCGCCGAAATCACGATATCGAATTCGCGAATGAATGGTGACTCCAGCTTGTTGACGACAAAGTTTTCCGGCCGTGGCGCTTTGCCCTTCGGCAGCATCATCCGGTCGATGCGCAAACCCTTGACCCGCTTGCCTTGATGAATCACCGCGATGGGCTTGCAGCAACTCGAAATCTCGATGCCGTGTTCCAGTAGCATGTCCCGCTCGTACTGCGTCAGCGGCATGTTCTCCTGCTTGCGCCGATAGACGAGGTCGACCGAGAGCGCGCCGAGCCGCTTGGCTGTGGTCGCGCAGTCCGCCGCCACCGCGCCGCCGCCCAGGACCGCCACTTTCTTGCCCGCCACGCGGATCTTCTTTTGGTTCTGCAGAAAGTCCTGCCATGAGACTGTGTACTCTTCGCCGGGGATGCCCAGTCGCATCCGCTCGCCCAACCCGGCGCACACAATGACAGCGTCGTGAGCCTTGAGCAGGCGGTCCGGATCGGCAATCGCCTTGCCGAGTTTGAACTCGACGGCGCCGAGATGCTTGAAAAATTCTACGTCGGCCTGCACGACCGTCTTGTCCAGTCGGAAGTCCGGTATGAGGTTCATCATCCCACCCGAGCGCTTTTGCTGGTCATAGATCGTGACCTGATAGCCTTGCTGGGCCAAAACAGCAGCCGCGCCCAAACCCGCCGGTCCCGCACCGACAACGCCGACCGTTTTCCCATTCTTCTTCGCCAGCTTGAATTCCGGCATCCCGACTTCGTTTGCCTTCTGGATGACGGTGGCTTGAACTGCTGGAATGTTGATCGGTGTATCGAAAGTCCGTCGCGAACACGCCTTCACACAGAAGTAGTCAGGGCAAACGACGCCGCACACCCCACCGAGTGGATTGGCGCTCATGATCAAGGCCGCCGCACGGCGATAGTCTGATTGCTCGCCCACACGCGCGGCCATGATGAAGTCGGCCGGCGAACAATGCGCCGGGCACGCCTCGCGGCACGGCTTCTCTTCGCAATACTCGCACCGGTTCAATTCCGTTTGGAATTGAGCGTCGGTCAGACATCCATCACTTCGTTTCATGGCTCTCCCGCGTAAAATGTCCCTCGATTCGGTTTCGGAAATTCAGCACATTCCCGAGCCGTCGTCCGTATCTATAATATTTACAGCTCTAGCATGAGCAGAGCCGATGCCACAGCTGTTTTTTACATCCTAATAGATTGAAATACAGCTTGTTACATAAATACGCGGTCTTAGATGGATGGCCTGTACAACAGCCACAATGTCAGCACGCCCGCGGCAAACCGACAATTTGGCAGGGTAAGCCTTGACAACAATCAGGCTGTTAGACAAGAGACTGATTGGCTCACAGCCCTTGCGAGTGTGGCCTCACTGGAATAAGTTATGACTAGACTACGGCAAAGGAACCCGTAAAGTCTATAGACAGAACTGGCCCTATGGCGGACCTCCATCCATCTTCATTTTGCGATCTCGTTAAGCGAATGTTTCTGGAACCCGAGAAGCAACAAACCATCTTCGATTTGCCGTTGCGCAAAATCTATGTGCCCGACCCGACTCTGGACACTACCGTGAAGTTTCACGGCCGGGTCGCGGCGACGCCCGTCGGTCCTGCCGCCGGGCCGCAAACGCAGATGGCGCAAAACATCGCGCTCAGTTGGATCGGCGGGTCCCGCATCCTCGAACTCAAGACCGTGCAGATCGACGACAAGTTGATCATCAACCGCCCGTGCATCGACATGACCAACGTGGGCTACAACATCGAGTTCTCGCAGGAACTCCGGCTGAACGAGTCGATCCGCGAGTACGTCGCCGGCATGATGTTGGTCGAGATGCTCAAGGCGAGCAACCTGCTGAACTTCCCGCCCAGCCGGTTCGATAAGACGTCGACCATCTACGATTTCAGTCTCGGCTACAACCTGGCGGGAATCTCCGCCCAACCGATCCGCGACTTCATCACCAGTCTTCGCAATGCCAAGAAATACGTCGACAAGTTGCGCATGGAAATCCCGGATCGCTGGAAGCAGTACCGCGACCTCCCCTACCCGGACGAGATTTCCAACACGATCACGCTCTCGACGTTCCACAATTGTCCCCCGACCGAGATCGAAAAAATCTGCCACTTCCTCCTGACCGACATCGGAATGGGCGTCGTGGTCAAAATGAACCCGACAATGCTGGGCCTGGACGACATCAACTACCTGCTGCATGACCGTCTCGGTTACCACGATATTCAGGTCAACAAGAAGGCCGTCGACGTCGGGCTAAAGTTCGATGACGGGATTGAAATGATGCGCCGCTTGCGGGAGACGGGACGCAAACTCGGACTCACCGTCGGCGTGAAGTTCAGCAACACGCTGGAAGTCATCAATCACAAGACGTTCTTCCCGAAAGATGAGATCATGTATCTCAGCGGCCCGCCGCTGCACGTGATCACGCTGCGACTCGTCGAGCGCTGGCGGCAAAACTACGGGCCCGACTGCCCGATCAGCTTCTCCGCCGCCGTGGACAAACATAATTTCGCCAACTGCGTCGCCTGCGGATTCGTGCCGATCACCACCTGCTCCGACCTCTTGAAGGTGGGCGGTTACGGCCGGCTCTTCGAGTACATGAAGAATCTCGAGGGAGAAATGAAGACGCGGGGTGTGGACAACATCAGCGATTTCATTCTCCAGCGGGAAGGAAACGAGGCCGTGGCACTCGAGCACGCGAAGAACAACCGCGAAGAGGCGGTCAACTATGCCGGCTTCCTCAACATCGGCCCTATCTGGAGTCGCACGGTCGCCGATGAACGGTACCTGGCCGAGAAAAACACGGCCGTGCCGAAACGGATTGGCACCTCGTTGCATCTCTATGACTGCATCAATTGCGACAAGTGCATCCCCGTCTGCCCGAACGACGCCAATTTCTACTACGAAGTGGAGCCCGTCGAGTTCGCGTTCACCAATTACACGTGGAACGCCGACAAATTCGAACCTGCCGATAGCGGCATTATGAAGATCGACAAGAAACATCAGATCGCCAACTTCGCCGATTGGTGTAACGAGTGCGGCAATTGCGACACGTTCTGCCCGGAGTACGGCGGCCCGTTCATTCAGAAGCCGAGTTTCTTTGCTGACCGCGCCGCCTGGCTCGATAACGCCGCGCGCGACGGATTCTACATCACCAAACAGAATGGGCTGACGGAAATCGTGGGCCGCATGGAGGGCAAGACTTATTCCCTGAAGCTCGACAAGTCACGGCCGACCGCGCGGTACCAGGATGGCGTCATAGAGGCAGATTTTGACCCGGAGACGCACAAAATTGTGAAGGTGAAGTCGCTGGCAGGCCCTGTCGCCAACCATCGCATCGACGTGAAAATCTATCACACCTTGCGCATTTTGCTCACGGGGATGCTGAATCCCAGCCGTGTTCACCAGGTGAACGTCGCGCACCTGTGAGCACGGGCTGGATTTCCAGCACAATACCTGCTATTTCTCAGCTACCGATGGGATACCATGAGGAAGATTGAAGGTAAAGTTGCCGTTGTCGGTCTCGGTTATGTCGGCTTGCCGCTGGCGGTTTCCTTTGCCAGGCACCTGACCGTTGTCGGATTCGACATCAACGCCCGCCGCATCGAGGAACTCCAGAAGGGCGTCGATCGTACCGGCGAAACGCTCGGCGGTGACCTCAAGAATTCCAACATCAACTTCACCGCCGATCCGAAAGCGCTCCGCGAATGCCGCTACGTCATCGTCGCGGTGCCGACACCTGTCGACAAGGCCAATGTCCCCGACCTGGAGCCGGTCATCAGCGCCTCGCGCATCGTCGGCGAGAACCTGAGCAAGGGTTCCATCGTCATTTTTGAAAGCACCGTCTATCCTGGTGTCACCGACGAAATTTGCCTCCCGATTCTCGAAGATAAGTCGGGATTGAAACTCGGTGATTTCAAAATTGGCTACTCCCCCGAACGCATCAATCCCGGCGACCACGAGCATACGGTCGATAAGATCGTCAAGATCGTCAGCGGTTGCGACGCCGAGACCCTCGAAGAAGTCGGCGCGCTCTATTCACTCGTCGCCAAAAGTGTTTACCACGCCCCCAGCATCGCGACCGCTGAGGCGGCGAAGGTCATCGAGAACATCCAGCGCGACCTGAACATTGCGCTCATGAACGAGCTTTCGCTTATCTTCGGGCACCTCGGCCTCAATACCGAGGAAGTCCTCGCGGCGGCGGGCACGAAATGGAATTTTCACAAGTACCACCCCGGCCTCGTCGGCGGACATTGCATTGGCGTTGATCCGTACTACCTCACCTACCGCGCCCAACAGTTCGGCTATCACCCGCAGGTAATTCTCGCGGGCCGTCAAATCAACGATTCCATGCCGATCCATGTGGGCGAAATGGTCATCAAGGGCATCGCCCACGTCGGCAAACCGATTAAAGGCGCCACGGTGGTGATTCTGGGCCTGACTTTCAAAGAGAACGTGCCGGACATCCGCAATAGCAAGGTACACAATATCATCACCTATCTGCAGGGTTTTGGCGTGAAAGTGCTCGGCTGCGATCCGCTGCTCTCCGCCGACATCGTCCGCAAATACTTCGGCATCGAGAATGTCGAGTTTGACAAAGTTCCCCAATGCGACTGCGTCCTTGTCGCCAACAAACACAACGCGTTCCATTCGCTCACGCTCGACCAGCTAAAGGCAAAAATGTCCCCACCCGTGCTGATCGACATCAAGAATCTTTTCCAGCGTCACGCCGCCGAGGCTGCCGGGTTCTACTTCAAGAGCCTGTAAAGCATCGCCAACTGCCACGGATTGCTGCTGCGATTGTTACAGACAGGGGTGTGTTTTTGTGGTACTCTTGTTCCCGAACGCATTAAACAGAATTGCACTCCATGTATCGACAAAGAACAGGCGCCCGCTTCGAACACCGTGAACTGGAAAGCCAGCGCGTCAAGGATTCCCTCAGTCTCGCCGCCCGATTCGGGAAATTGAAATCCCTGACCGTGGACCTGAGTTTCTACGATCCCGAAGGCACGTCCAAGACCAGCCAGGTCAAGTACACGGTGAACCTCGCCAACGCCAAATCCGTCTTTCGGTTCAATTGTCCCAACGGCGAGTGCATCCGCGGCGATTTCGACCTGACCGACGAACTGGCCAAAGCCGTGGCCGCAAAGCGCACGACGGTGAGCGGCGAGAAGACCTGCGAAGGGTGGCGCAGTAAGACCACCATCGACACCGTCCATTGCGCCAATATCCTGCGCTACAAGCTTACGCTCGCGTATTGACGAGTCGATGCGTCTTCCCGTAGTCGATGACCAATCCCACTCTCCGCTTCTCCGGTCGCGTGAAGAACTACGTCAAATATCGGCCGGGTTATCCGACCGGCGTCATTGACACGTTCGCGAAGGAATGCGGGCTCACGCCGAATTCAGCGGTCGCGGACATTGGGTCGGGGACGGGGATTCTGTCCGAGTTGTTCCTGAAGAATGGCAACCGTGTGTTTGGTATCGAGCCAAATTGCGAAATGCGGGAAGCGGGCGAGCAACTGTTGGGCAAATACCCTGGCTTTACGAGCGTCAATGGGACGGCAGAGGCGACGGCCCTGACGGATTGTTCGGTGGATTTCGTCACGGCCGGCCAGGCGTTTCATTGGTTCGACCGCGAGGCGGCGCGGAAGGAATTCGGGCGCATTCTCAAGCCGAACGGTTGGGTCGCGTTGATCTGGAACGAGCGCCTGACGGAAACTTCCCCATTCCTCCGCGCGTACGAAGATTTGCTGCAGCAGTACGGCACCGACTACGTGGCGGTTGATCACCGAAACGTCGATACCGACGCGATCACGGCGTTCTTCGCTCCGCAGCCGTTCACTCTGAGAAAGTTCGAGAATCGGCAAATCTTCGACGCCGACGGATTGAAAGGCCGGCTGCTCTCGTCCTCCTACACGCCCGAGCCTGGTCATCCGAACCATCGGCCCATGCTCGACGCGTTGCGCAAGCTCTTCGACAAGCACCAGATCGACGGCAAAGTTTCGTTCGATTACGCCACGCTGCTGTACCTGGCCGGCTATTCCGTCAGCTTGAAGCGTGATGGCTTGGAGGCGATCTTGTCGGGCCCTTTGGGCAAAGCCACACCGCCGTGCACGATTCCTTCCAACACGGCGATCCGCTCTTCCGCGAGCCTCGCCTGTTTCGTGCCGGGGATTTTCTCGCACAATTGCTTCATCACGTCCAGTGCCCGCGCTGGATCTTGTAAAGTATGTTGATAGAAATCCGCCAAACGACCGGCGGCAAGTGCCGTCGAGTCCTTGCCGGTTGCCTTACCGATGGCCGAGAGCAGTTCGAGTTCGCCAAGCTTTACGTCCTTCAGTTTTTCCACCGCCATCTCCGCGATGCGCAAGTGTGGATAAATGTCGTCGGGATATTCCGCGATCACTTTGCGATATTCGTCAATAGCCGCCTGATACTTCCCGACCGAAGCGCGCGCCTCCGCCACACTGTATTCGGGAACGATGCGAACATCCTCATCTCGCCCCGTGAATAGACTCGCAACCCGATCGGCAACATGTTGGATCATCGGCCAACCGAACAGGCCGAACAAGAGGAACCCGTAGAAGGCTGCCAGTATGAATCCGATAAACTTGTCACTGGGAGACAGCTCTCCGCCTTTGGGCACGCCGGAGTAGATAAACATCAGCATGCCGAAGCCCACGACCACCGCAACCAGTATCCGAATCGGCAGACTCCATCGCTTGAGATCCATACATGACCTCCTTTCTCACGGCAACCGAAAGAGCCGTATTGCATTTGCCGTTGTCGCCTGCGCGACTTCCTCAACACTAACACCTTTTACTCGTGCGAGCACTTCCGCGATGAGCGGCACGTACGATGACTCGTTGCGCTTGCCACGGTGCGGCACCGGTGCGAGGTACGGCGCGTCGGTCTCGAGCATCACGTAGTCGAGCGAGACTTTCTTGGCGACATCGCGCAGCGCGGTCGCGTTCTTGAAGGTCAGGATGCCCGTGTAGCTGATCAGCAGGCCCAACTCGATGCAATCGAACGCGAACTTCTCGTCTCCCGAGAAACAATGCATCACGCCCCACGGCCGCCAGTCTTTCGGCAGGCTCTCGGCGTGGGCGCCGAGGATTTCCAGGATGTCCGCCTCGGCGGCGCGATTGTGAATCACCACGGGCAGCTTGCGCTCCTTCGCCAATTCGAGTTGCGCCCAAAACAAATCCTTTTGCTGTTGGCGCAACGCCGCGTCGTCTTTCGCCTCGCGATAATAATCCAGTCCCGTCTCGCCAATCGCCACGACTTTCGGCTCCGACGCCAGTTGGGCGAGTTCTTTCATGTCACAGAGCGAGACAGTTGGAACCTCGCCGGGGTGCAATCCTACTGCGGCATACACGCTCTCGAATCGCTGCGCAATCTCCAACGTCTTCCGCGCGGCTTCCAAATCCGTGGCGATGCTGACAATCTGCGTCACCTTGGCCGCCTGGGCGCGCTCGATGATCTGCGGCAGTTCTTCGGCAAAATCGGGATAACAGAGATGTGTGTGGCTATCGACAAACATGATGCTTGAAAAGGGTCCGCTCCTTGTTTATCACTCGTGCCACAGCGAGTTCAACGCGAATCACACGGAGGCGACAATCATGGGCAGACCCGTCACACTTTTTACCGGCCAGTGGGCCGACCTTCCTTTCGAAACCATCTGCCAGAAAGCGAAGGCCTTCGGCTTCGACGGGATTGAATTGGCTTGCTGGGGCGATCACTTCGATGTGACCCAGGGCTCCAAGTCGAAAGCGTATTGCGATTCGCGCCACGAGATCCTCACGCGTCACGGACTGAAGACCTGGGCAATCAGTAATCATCTCGTCGGCCAGGCCGTTTGCGACAATATCGACGAGCGCCACAAGTCCATCCTACCGCCCCACGTCTGGGGCAATGGGAAACCTGCGGATGTGCAGAAACGCGCCGCCGAGGAAATGATGCATACCGCGCAGGCCGCCAAGAACCTTGGCGTCAAGGTCGTCAACGGTTTCACCGGGAGTTCCATCTGGCACTTGCTCTACTCCTTCCCACCCGTCTCAACCGCCATGATTGATGATGGGTTTGCGTTCTTTGCGAAGATGTGGAACCCGATCCTCGACGAGTTCAAGAAATGCGGAGTGCGGTTCGCCCTCGAAGTGCATCCCACCGAGATCGCGTTCGACATCGCCAGCGCCGAGCGGGCCGTTGCTGCGTTGAAAGGACGGAAGGAATTCGGCTTCAACTACGATCCATCGCATTTCGGCTACCAGCACGTGGATTATGTGAAGTTCATCCGCCGCTTTGCCGACCGCATCTATCACGTGCACATGAAAGACGTGTGGTGGGGACACGGCGATGGCACGGTCGGAGTTTTCGGCGGTCACACGAACTTCGCCGACCCGCGCCGTTATTGGGACTTCCGTTCCCTCGGTCACGGGGACATCAACTTCGAGGAAATTATCGTCGCCCTGAACGACATCGGTTACGCCGGTCCACTATCCGTTGAATGGGAAGACAGCCGCATGGATCGCGAGCATGGTGCAAAAGAAGCCTGCGCCTTCGTGAAGAAACTCGATTTCAAGCCGAGCACGCAAGCGTTCGACGCAGCATTCGAGAAATCCGGCTGCTAGAACTGCACTTTCACCGGCTCGCGCGCCGCTTTTTCGGGCACACCGAAAAATTCGCGGGGTTGGAATCTGAGCGCCGCGGCGACGAGGTTGGCGGGAAATACTTGTAGCGCGTTGTTGAGTGTCAGGACCGCGTCGTTATAGTGCGAACGACACGCCGCAATGAAGCCTTCCGTGTTGGTCAGCTCCTGCTGGAGGGCTGTGAAATTCTGGTTGGCCTTGAGTTCGGGATACGCCTCCGCGATGGCGAAGAGGGATTTGAGCGAGCCGGTGAGGGCGTTCTCAGCGCCCGATTTGGCCTCCGGCGTCTCGACACTCATCGCGGTGTTCCGCGCTTGAATCACCTTCTCGAACGTCTCCCGTTCGTGGGTGGCGTAACCCTTGACTGTCTCGACAAGATTGGGAATCAAGTCATAGCGGCGTCGCAATTGCACTTCGGTCTGCGCCCACGCGTTATCGACGAGGTTGCGCAGCGTAACCCAGTGATTGTAAACGCCAATCACCCAGAGTGGGATGCAACACACTATTGCGATAACGATAAAGAGTTCCGAACTTATCAATGTCTGGCCTCTCCCGCTTCCGTGGATGCCTTGATAACAAAGGCATGTGGGGTTGTCACTTCTTTTCCTGCTGGCTGGCTGGCTGCAACCGATCGATCTTCGCTTGCAGGGCTTTCGCTTTGGTTTCATTGCTCAACGCCAGCGCCAGTTCGTGCGCCCGCTGGTAGAACTCGACCACGTTGTGGTGTGACTGATAGGCGTCGGCGAGTCTCTCATAAATAGCCAACGCCTGCGCTGGTTCCTTGTGCGCGACATAAGCCGCCGCCATTTTTGTGGCCACCCGAATGTCGTGATACACGTCGACGGGCTTCTCGTCGGCGTTGCCGTAGGCCTCGATGGCTTCCGTCTCGCGGTGCGCTCCATGCAGCAGGTCACCCAGCTTTTCATAAAGGACTGCGCTGTGCAGCTCCCCGGCTTTGGCGTGGCAAAGCTCTTCTGCTTCCGTGCGCCCGTCTTGCACGATCAGCAAATTGATTTTTCGCAAGTACGCCCATTCAACTTCCGGCTTGTGGTCGGCCTCCAGCCGCTGAATTTGCTCGTCCAACGAAGCGGCAAACGGTCGATAGAGCGGATCCCCCTCGAATGTCGTCTGCCAACTCAAGACCGGCTCACAGTAATACGCTGCCTCCAGAAACGGCGCGCCCGCCAGCAGCCGCTTGAAGAACATATCGATGTGCGGTGTGTACAAAAGGTATGGCTCATACACGTTACCCATCGTCGCTACCGCACCCTTCGCCAGTAGCGGCCCAACCCAGAAGGCGGTGCGCGTCCGCACGGCCGCGCCACTGGATGAGTGCAGGTGGTACGCGACCGCACCGGTCTGGAAACGGAAGTCTGGCCGGCGAAATGGCCCGACCACGCGCTCCGAGTACCAGCCAGCGTATATCGCCGCGTCCGTCATCGGGTAATCCTCCGCGAACGTCTCGGGCCGTTCATCGAAATCGCACTCGTATCCCGCCTGTTGAAACGCGTGCCAGGCGTTGCGCATCCAATCGTCACCCACAACGTAGCCCGGGTCGTGCGTGCCCTGGGCATCGAAATACGCGCGCCCGTGCAGCCCGTAGTGCTCGGCGGTCAGCGCGTCATCGATCATCCGCCGCACGGTCTGCGCGTCAGGCCCATCCAAGCGGCCCACCAGCAGCATCTCCCGGTTCAAAGGCGGGCCGAATTGCGCCGAGGTGCTGCCGAAGAATGGATTGCGAAGCGGTCCGGAGATCGGCAAGCCGGTCGTCGGCAGCGTGGCAAGCTCACTTTCCACCGAGGCTTCGTCCCTCCGAAGTTCCGGCTTCGTTCCATTGGACGGGTTCTCGCGAAGATCCGGGTCCTTATCGATGCGCAATGGCATGCCATACATCAACACAAGGTACGACACGCGTGAGTTGACAGTGGCCAACGAGGGAATCCTGCCGAGCACCGGGTCCATGACCGATCGCGGCTCCTGCTGGAGAAATCCTCCGTGCGTGAGGAACTGCCAGATCGGGTCGCGAACCTTCTCGTTGAACTCCCGTCGCGAGATCGTGTCTTCGACATGGGCGCTGATCTCGCAAATCTGATTGGTCGGCACGCCGCGTTTCTGGGCGTAGTAATCGGCGAGCGACTTGCTATCGGGGTCTTCCGCGTTGTAGACAATCACGACGCGCTGCGCCAGGTCATCGGCCCACGCGGCGCGGGGCAGCCACAGGAGCGCCGCCAACGCCGCGAACCACAGGCCTGTCTTACGCCAACTGCCGCACTTCGCCATTGGCCACCTCGATTTGCATTCCGTCGTACGCCACGCGCACCTGCGGCGGCAGTTCTTTTTCGACCGCTTCATGCTCCGCCTCATGGCACAGGTGCGTGAACAGCGTCAACTTCGCGCCCACCTGCCCCGCCACATCGCGCGCCTGGTCAATGGTCAGGTGCGTCGGATGGGGGCGGTGCCGCAACGCGTCGAGCACCAGCACCGTCACGCCACGGATCGACTCGACCACGTCGGCGGACACGACGTTGCAATCCGTCACGTAAGCCAAATCGCGCCCGAAGAGGAACCCGTACACCGTCATCCGCCCATGCAGCAACGGCAGCACGCGGAACGCCGTTCCAGCGACCTCACATTGCTGATCGGGCTGCAGCGTGTGCAATTCAAAGCTCGGCAATCCCGGCCACGCGGGTGTTTCCGTGCAGGCGTAGGCAAACATCTGCTGGATCGTCTCGATGGAATGCGGCGAGCCATGGATCGGCAGCTTTCGTCCCGTGCGCTGGCAGAACACGCGCAAGTCGTCCAGCCCCAGGACATGATCGGCGTGCGTGTGCGTTATCAGTACCGCGTCGACCTGGCGAATATTCGCCCGCAACGCCTGCGCGCGAAAATCAGGCGTGGCATCCACGAGAAGGCACTGGCTGCCGTTTTCAATGTAAACCGAGGGCCGCAAGCGTTGGTTGCGGGGATTATCCGAGCGACAGACCGCACAGTCGCACCCGATCATCGGGATGCCATGGCTCGTGCCTGTGCCCAAAAACGTGACACGCATGCAGCCATCATCCGTGAGCAACGCACCGCGGTCAAGTCCACGGCTCAGTGGATCGAGAAATTCCGCATGTACCACCGGCTCGGTGGCTTCCACCCACCCATTTGGATAAAGAATTTACCGTAAGGAATTTTGAGGTCGATCTGCTCAGCTCCCTGATCGGTAACAATCTTCAACCCGTCGATTCGCGCTTCGAGGTGAAGATGATAGAACCGCCCCTCCTCGCACGTGAAAGGAACCGGCCCCCACACGGGCCTGGCCGGCGCTGAACTGTCCTTCACGTAGACCAACAATGCCCCGGAACTTTCAACTGACGCTGCGGTCGGACTTTGGTAGCTGATGCCGAGGGTGGTCAACCGGGGCAAATCTATATCAGTAGGTGAGTTCGTTGGCGCGAACTCAAAAAGAAGCCCACCGTCAGGAACAGCGCCTTTTGCGATCTCAAAGTCGAAATCGATAGTCGATGGGAGTTGATAGATTCGGCTGGTGCGCACGTCTTGTCCCTGGAGGACCATCGCGTCGCCCTCGGTGATCGCCGGTGCGCCTTGCGAGCCGCCCCAGTTCGAGTCCTTCGGAAATGGCAGCCTGTCCCAGGCAATCGGGCGCGGCCCGCTGGCACAGCCGATGCCCAACAGCGTGATCACCAGAACACTCAGAAGCGTGGCCTGCGCGCGAAAATAGGGTGTGGCATCCACAAGCAGACACTGGCTGTCGTTTTCAATGTAAACGGAAGGCCGCAAGCGTTGGTTGCGGGGATTGTCGGAGCGGCACACAGTGCAGTCGCACCCAATCATCGGGATGCCGTGACTCGTGCCCGTGCCCAAAAACGTAACGCGCATGGGCCCATCATCCGTGAGTAACGCGCTGTGGTCAAGTCCACGGCTCAGTGGATCAAGAGATTGCGCACGTGCCAGCGGTTTGGCGGCTGCCAGCCATCAAGCTGAATATAGAACTCCTTATAATCGACCGTTGCGCCGGTGGCATCGAATGTTTGGTCGTTGATCGTAATCCGTATCCGGTCCGGCAGGACCTCACACCTAAGCCGATATGGTTCGCCCGTCTTGATCGCAAACGCTTGCTCACCCCAGATCTCTTTCGAGGATGCGCCCGTGCGGCGAGTTATGAATACCACGTCCTGATCTCCACTCGGGGGGGCATTACGGTTTCCCATCACCACGACCGTCATTTGCTTCGGCTCAGCATCGGGTGGTTCACCCACCGGTACAAACTTAACCTGAAGCCAGGTGTTTGGGGCGTTCGTGTTATCAGGATGAGCCTCGCATTCGAGGGTCAGCGGTGCCGAGTACGAGCGTTGGGTTCGCACATCCTGGGCTTGCAAGACCAACTCTTCTTGCGCAATCGTCGCTGCCGCGCCTTTGGGTCCCGGCCAGTCCGAGTCCTTCGGGAATGGCAGCCTGTCCCAGGCAATCGGGCGCGGCCCGCTGGCGCAGCCCATGCCCAAGAGTGTGATCACCAGAACCCCCAGAACCGTGGCCGGTGTGCGATGCATGGCGTGAGAGTACCGCAGGCGGGTCAGTCGCGCAATCTCCTCCGCAAAAAGAACAGGGGCACGGATTGCGCCGCGCCCCTGCTGGAACTGACTGGAATCCCCTAGACGGTTTCGAATTCCTTCTCCATCTCCGCCATTTCCGGCGAGTCCGTCTTGGACTTGTGCACCGCCCACACGATGGCCGACAACGCCAAAATCGCGATGACGACGGCGATCGCGTACGGCTTCTGTCCGGTGCCTTCCACACCCGCGACGACGTGGAATTTGAGCACGATGGGCAACAACAGCAAGCTCACCATGTTCATGACCTTGATGAGCGGATTGATGGCCGGACCGGCGGTGTCCTTCAACGGATCGCCGACGGTGTCGCCGGTGACTGCCGCCTTGTGCCGCTCGGAGCCTTTGCCCGTATTCTTGGCAAGGTCGCGCGGCTCGTCTTCAATCAACTTCTTCGCGTTGTCCCAGGCGCCACCGGCATTGGCCATGAACACGGCCAGCAATTGCCCGACGAGGATCATGCCGGCGAGAAAACCGGCCAGTGCCAACGGGCCGAGCAGGAAGCCAACGGCCAACGGCGCCATGATCGCCAGCAAACCGGGGCCGATCAGTTCTTTCTGCGCCGCCGTGGTGCAAATGCTGACGACGCGAGCGTAATCCGGTGTCTTGGTTCCGGCCCAGATTGCTTTGTCGCGGAATTGCAGGCGGCATTCCTTCACGATGAGAAACGCCGCGCGACCGACCGCGCGAATCGTCATCGAACTGAACAGGAACGGCACGGCGCCACCGAGAAGCAAGCCGATGAACAATGTTGGGTTGGCAACGGTGAGCATGCCGGCCACGTTGTTATACTGCGTGGTGGTCATCTCGCTGATTTTCTCTTCGCTGCCCATTGCCATGACGGCGATGAAACTGGCGAAGAGCGATACCGCGGCGATCACCGCCGAACCGATGGCGATGCCCTTGGTTTCCGCCTTGGTGGTATTGCCGACGGAGTCGAGGTCGGCCAGGATTTGCCGGGCCTTTTTGTATTTCTCCTCGCCCATCTCGGCCTTGTCATAACCCATTTCACCGATGCCGTTGGCGTTGTCGGCCACCGGGCCAAACACGTCCATCGAGATCGTGTTACCGGTGAGTGTCAACATACCGATGCCGCACATGGCAACGCCGTACGCCACAAAGATCGGCGAGGTGCCGGCATAAATCGTCACCGAAGCCCCGATCGCAGCCGCGATGATGATCACGGCCCACACGGTGGACTCGTAACCGACCGCAAACCCTTGAATGATATTGGTTGCGTGACCGGTCTGGCAGGCCTTGGCCATTGACTTGACCGGGGCGTGCGTGGTGTGAGTGAAGTAGCTGGTGCACTTGTTCAGCGCCACCGCCAGGAATACGCCGATCAGACACGTCCAAGCGGGACGCAAATCGAGACCGGCTTGTCCGAGGTTGGCCCATACCGGCAGCTTGCTCAGATCAGGCAACCCGTTCGTCAGAGGATATCCTGCGAGCGCTTGATGATAATTGGTGAAGTATTCAAAAGGGAACCTCAGATAAAAAAATCCGACGAGGAAGAAGCCCACGACACTGATCACCGAGCCGATTAGGAAGCCGCGATGCACTGAATCCAGCGCCGCGTCACCCGAATCGCCTTCCTTCGAACGCACGCTGTAGGTGCTGATAATCGAACCGATGACGCCGATGGCGCGCACCAGCAAGGGGAAGATAACGCCCTTGTGACCAAATGAGGCGTAGCCGAGAATCATCGCGGCCACGATCGTGACTTCGTAGGACTCGAAAATGTCCGCCGCCATACCCGCGCAGTCGCCGACGTTGTCGCCGACNNCTTCAGGGATGCCGGCCTCGACCTTGCCGACCAGGTCAGAACCCACGTCGGCGGCCTTGGTATAGATACCACCGCCGAGCTGGGCGAAGAGCGCCAGCAGCGTGCCGCCGAAGCCGAAGCCGAGCAGGACTTCATATGCCTTCTCGCCATACGCCATGAAAATCAACGTGCCACCGAGCAAACCGAGACCGTCCGTCAGCATCCCGGTAATCGTGCCGGTGCGATACCCAACCTGCAACGCCCCGCCGAACGAAGTCCGCGCCGCCGCCGCCACGCGCAGATTGCCGAGCGTGGCGAACCGCATTCCGACGAAGCCGACGGCGAAGCTGAAGAGCGATCCCATCAGGAACGCGCCCGCGCGACCGAAAGCGACCGGGTATCTCGCTTCGCTAACGCCGGCCAGCGCCGTAAAGAAGAGCGCCACGGTCAAGATACCGATGAGCACGACGATCTTGCTGAACTGCTGACCGAGATACGCTTCGGCACCGGCGCGAATCGCCGCTGCCACTTTTTGCATTTTCGGAGTGCCCTGGTCGGCATTCCTGACCTGCCCGACCAGCAGCAGCGCGTAGCCCAACCCGGCGAACGCCACGCAAAGCACGGCCCACAGCGCGTACTTTTCCATTTGCGAGTAATCGCTGCTGGTCATGAACGCGAAGAAGTGGAACTCTTTGGGAAGATGGCCCGCCGCCGTGTCGAGCAATGCCGCGGCCTTGTCCTGGGCGCGCGCCCAGTTCGCCGCCAACAGTGTTACGCCACACAGGGCCAGGGTCGCCAACGCTTTGAGGCGCGGACTTCCCTTGGTGATCCGTTGCATGGCACGATTCATTGATGCCGTCATAAGTCTTTAATTTCTCCTAAATACGGGGTGGGTCGCGCAGAGGGTACAGAACCACCGCCGCATTGAAAAGAGAAAAATACGTCGACTCTCACGGGGGGCAATCGCTCGTTCCACATGCCATGGCCTCTCTGCCAACGGTGAGGTGAATCGACTCCGAGCACTATTACTTGTATTTTGCGGGGAGCGCCTTGCCTTTGCGCGCGCTCAGGCCGGCCAACTCGAGAATGTGAATGGGACGGCGCGCCCATTCGGGCGTGATGACGAGTTTGGCGCCCTTGGTGAGGTGGTCGGAGATATTTTGGTAGAAGCGCCAACCTTCGCTCACGGGATTACGGAACCGCTGGATCTTCGTGCCGGTACCATTCTGGCGGAGGCATTCGTTGAATGTCCAGTCGAGCACGTAGGAGCCTTCCGTGCCGGTGATCTCCAGGAAACCGCGGCGGGGATTGGAGTCGAGCGCGGAAATCAGCAGCGTCAACCACTGGCCATCGCGGAAGCGGACGCTGGCGAAGGCTTCGTCCTCATTGCAATCCTTTTTCCATTTCGTTTGCGAAGCCCAGTAGCCGGTCTTGGCGTAACCCGCGACCTCGACAATGTCCGAGCGGATAATCTGGAGGCTGTATTCCAACAGATGCACGCCCCAATCGTAGAGGATGCCGCCGGAGATCGTCTTGCTGGTGCGCCACCAATCGCCGGGTTTGTTGCGTGAACCCCAATGCGCCTCGACGCGGACCACGTCGCCGATCATGCCGGAGCGGATGTGTTGGACGGCAGCCACGATCGGGCCGTCCCAATGGCGGTTGTGATACGTGGAGAGCACGACGCCGCTCTTTCGGGCGGCGGCAATCATCGCGTCGCATTCGGCGGTCTTGATCGCCATCGGTTTTTCGCAAACCACGTGCCGCCCCGCCTTCAGGGCGCGGAGCGCGAGCGGAGCGTGCGTGTTGTGCGGGGTGATGATGGTGACGAGATCCACTGCCGATTTGCTGAGCATCGCAGACAGCGATGAATACGTTTCAATGCCTTGAAAATCCTGCGTGGCGACAGCGAGGCGCGCGGGATCGATCTCGGCCACGGCGGTGGGGGTCATGCCGGCTTTCCGCATTTCCTGCAGATGCGCCCGTCCCATGTTATACGCGCCGCCGTAACCGACGACGCCCACTTTGATGTCACTGGCCCGCTTGTATCGCTTCATCAGGTCTCCGAGGATTTCTCTTCGTTGTAGAAGGCTATCTGCGCGCACCGCCATCTCAAATCCGCGCCCCTATGTCAATGAGAGACTGTAATAGTGCCGCGCCGCGCGGCGGGATACACCCGTCGGACGGGGCATCCCGCCCTACAACAACCTATCGCGCTCGCGGCTCATTACCGTTCCAACTTGGGCAGGTTCAACTTCTCGAGGGAGACGCCTTCACGCCGCAGGATTGTGGCTTCGACCTTTGGGACATACATCTGGGTTTCGGCCGGGAGATGTACCGCAATCTCGTCATAGGTGCGCGCCGCATACTTTGCCAGAAGGCGGCCCACGGTACCCTCCCCCGCGTTGTAAGCGGCGAGGGTCAACCGCCAGTCGCCAAATTCGTCGTGCAGGTTCTTCAAATACTTTGCGGCGGCATGCCCGTTCTTCTCGGGTTGGCGACGTTGGTCCCAGGGCAGCAACGCCAGCCCCAGCGACTTCGCGGTCTCGGGCATTAGCTGAAACAAGCCTACCGCCCCAATCGGGCTTCGCGCCAGCGTGTCGAAACCCGATTCCACTTCCGCCAGCCAGACCAATTCCGCGGGCACGCCTTCCGCCAAGAAGATCGGCTTGAGCCGGGCGACATATACCGCCGCACCCAGTGGTAGGTCTTCCGACTGCAGGCGTTCTTGCCAGGCGCGCCGTTCGACGCCCGGGGCGGGATTCGCTGACGGCGATTGCGGAGTCTGCAACTCCAGGCTTGATGGCGGGATGGTGATCTTCAGTTTGTCGGCGACGGCCAGATAATCGAGTCGCGTGCGCAACCAGGCCGCGTACGGCTTTGTCTCCGCGTGTTGGTCCAATAGCGGCAACGCGGCGGTTGCCACGTCCCGCAACGGTGCGAGTTCCAACACGTACTCGCCCTGGAACCGCTTCTGCAACTCGCGACACACCGCCTGCAGTTGCGCCTCGTCGAGATCCGTCAACGACGGCAACGCGGACAAATCGAAGTTCGTCAGCACCGATTCATCGAACTGTCCGAGCGCATCTTCCCACGTCACCGTTGCGGCGCTGACCCGCTGAGGACCAGACAGGATCAGCCCGATCCCCAACACGAAAACGATTGTGAAAATCTTGAATGTCATCAGAAACGAATCTCCCCCGGTGTATCGCCCGATAACCGTACCGCTGTCAACATCGGCGATGCGGCACCACGAATTGCACGAAGGGATCCGCCGTCGCCAAGGCTATGGCGGACTAGAAGCACGAAGGGCACGAAGCGTGGTAAGCATGTGGTAGCGGATTGTTGCTGCTGGAACGCTTAGCGGCAAAAGATAAATTCGCCATGAGCACGGGTTGAGTCCGTTTATGAGCTGATACATATCAAAGATATGTATCAGGCCTAGCAACGCGCAGATCCGCCGTCGCTGGAGCCATGGCGGACAAGTCGGCGCAACAAGGGGACGCAGGGATTGTGGAGAATTTGCTTCGCGACGAAGCCGCGGAGGGACTTCTGTTTGTGCTTTTCTTGCGGTTCGAATAGGGGTCTAATGGGTTTTGCACACTTGACCGGTGTGGAGGGAAATGTCGGTCAACAACCAAAGGAGTTTCCTATGAGAACATCTATCGCGAAATCCGCTGGACTGTTGCTACTCATCGGGGGAATTGGTCTGTGTTTGCGGAATACATCCTGGTCGGCTGCGCCGGGGGGCAACGCTACTGCGCCTTCGCAACTCGCCCAAGACATGATTGGGACATGGATTCTGGTCGGCGCGCCCGGGGCGGTGGTCGAGGCTCCTGCGACAGGCGGTCGTCTTAAGTTTTTCACTGGCAGGCATTGGTGTATCAGCGAAGCCGACCCAACCAACGGCGTTACCATTTTCCATCACGGCGGCACGTACACACTCAGTGGCGACCAGTATGCAGAGACTGTGGAATACGCCAATGAAAGCACCAAGTCCCTCATTAAGAAAACCCTCAACTTCACCATCAAGGTCGAGGGCGATACTCTGACCCAGATTGGCAACGGCAACCCGTGGACGGAGGTATGGAAGCGCGTCGAATAATGCTTCAAACCAATCACGTCGCGTATCTGGTCGAGTAGCTTTCAGCTCCCCTATAGCAGGTGTCGAGGCGGCATGGAAGATTGCGATCTTCGTCATTCTCCCCCTCGCCTGCATCTTGTTTGCGGACGAGATGGGCGGTTACATCGGGCCGACATCGAGCGGGGCCATTACGAATACAACGCCCGGTGTGCTGGTTTGCATTGCCGGTTGGCCGGGGTGGATAAACGTAGTTTGGCTCACGTGCGGCGGAACGATGCAATTGTTCCGAAAAAACCTCCTGAAGAGAGGATGAGGAGAACCTAATGGACATAGAATTCTTCTGCAGCCATTGCGGGCAATCGCTTGTGATTGCTGACGGCGGAGCAGGGATTACAGTTGACTGCCCCAAGTGCGGCAAGCCGGCCTACGTTCCTTCCAGGCGGGTAACTCAAACCGCCCCGGTCCCTCAGCCAGCGATACCATCATCTCAGGCGGAGTTTAGAAAGTCGCTTAGCCAGCGCTCTCGTCCCCCGGCGACATCAAAACCATCGACTGCCACAGTCACGCTCCCCGGTCACAATTTGGCCTTGAGCGCAGATGAGTCAGTTATTTTGCAAGGGCGGATGCATGGGGCTGTGGTGGCCCTACCAGTCATCGGCGCCGTGACTATCTGCATTGCCTTCGGTATGCTTGACGCCGTCGTCCAGCACGTATTGCGTGCGATAACCGGCATGTCGATGCTGCCCGGCATCTTTCTCCTGCCATGTTTTCCGGTTCTGTTCTTCGGTGCGATCGGTACCCTCGCCGCTTGGCTGGCGCGGAGTCATACGCTTATTACTCTCACCAATCGCCGGTTGATCATCAACAAGGGTATCCTCAGCAAAACCACGGTTGAATTACTCTTAAAGCAAATTGAGACGGTGGCAATCCGTCTGCCCCTATGGGGTCGGGTGTTCGGGTTCGGGACGGTGGTCGTGCGCGGCACCGGTGGTGGCGTTTTCGCCCTGCAGTTCATGGAGAACGCTGAGCGGCTATACAGCAAGCTGCAGGAAGTCTTGCAAATCTCTAGGTAATTTTGGGCAACTTAATCGGCCGGTAGCCAATCCGTTGACGTCTGTATGCATCCGTCCTTAGGGCTTCGTGGGTCGGACGGCGGCAGGAGTAGCGGTTACAGCCTTGTCCAGATGGTGCGCAACGCGGAGGGGCAATGGGAGGATTGCCGCGACAACTACATCGCGGGTCTGCCACGGGGCGTACGGCGTGTGGCGTCTCGTCTAACTCGGCTCCGTGCAGCCAGTGCTGCGCTCCGCTTCCGCGAGGGGTTGAGCGAGACTTCTAACCTCCCAAACAAACGGGCGGGACGCCTGTTCTACGGTTGAGCGACATCGGTCCCTGCTGGCACAATAGACAAGGATGGCTACCATCGACGAAATAGCAAAATATGCTCGGGACGGCCGATTAGAAGACTGGATCGATGCTTTTCTGCGTGCCGAAGGAAACAATGTTCCCCTGGCTGACGGACTCAAAAAGCAAAAGCGCTACTGGATTGGTCCCCGACAATTTCCCCTGAAGCGGCTGCGACGGTGTTGTAGTCCTGAAGAAGGGATGGAATACAGAGAATCTTTGGAAGATTGGAACAAGAAAGTTGATTCGCTGATCGGGCATATCCAATCCGGCGGAGAGCTGGCGCCCTTTATCGCGCAGTACAGCCAGGGCATTTTCTCCATTCGAGACGGCAACCATCGTCACGGAGCCTATGAGAAATTGGGTCTGGAAACATACTGGACTCTGATCTGGTGTGATTCCGAAGAAGCCTTTGAGGAAATGAAAACTGCTATTAATGATGAGCACTAACACTTTCTTCATCAGCGGCGTTCCTGGGGCTCCGGTTGCCGCGAAGCCCGTGTTGCGCTCCGCTATCGGAACCTGATTATTTTGCTGGACAAGGGGCTTCGGGAGAGGTATGATCGGGGGTACAAATTAACGTTCAACATGAAACGCTCAACCCCGAAACGGATTCGGGGCAGGCGTCCAACCCCGAAAAGGATTCGCGGCAGGCGCGCAACGTTCATCCGCCGTCGCTCTTCAAGCTTCCTCCTTCGCGAGGACGCTTCGGCGGACGAGATGGCGCGACTGCGCCGCTGTACGCGGCTTGAGGGGGCGGGGACAAGTCGAGCGGCAAGGCGATCAGCCGGCATCGTGAGAAAGGGCGCTTCACAGAAGCGCCGCTACAACGGGCAAGGCAGGGTCGTTTTAATGATCGGCGTGGCGCGATACCTAGACTACAGGGATGCCGCAAACGACAGCGGGTTTGCTGCGGGAGTACGACGTGCAGCGTGTCGTCTGACTCCGCTCCGTCAGACTCGGCTCCGCGCCCTACAATTCGGAGGCGGCGCGGACGGCTGGGCCAGCCGTCCCTACCAATCGAGAGCCAAAGGGGGGCCCGAATGATGAGATTGGATTTGTTTGGCTCCGCTCAGGCCCTGAGCTGCGCCCTTCGGGCGTCGGTGCGACTCGACGCCATCTTGGTGCTACCCCCGCACCTCGATTTTACGAAACGAACCCACCGTTTTTTGGCGGATTTTTTGATGGAAGTGCCTATGAATACATGCGTTGCGGCGGAAACTTGTGAGAGAAATCGGTGGGTTCGTTTTGGAAAACGAACCCACCGGTGAGGGTTTTTAGAGGGTGTTCTTTGACATTTAGGGTCGTTTCAGTTCGTAATGCTCATTCCCATTCGCGTTACCCTACGGGCCTCGAAACGACGCGAGGCGGTCTCGGCGCTACCCTCGCGCCTCGGCTTGAAGGAAAACGAAGCCACGGGCGCGGGCGGCGTATTAACTCGTAGCTTGCGTTCGGCGCTGGAGTGTGGTTTATTAAGGGTTCTGACGGATCCTGTTCGATAGACGCATCTTGCCAGGGTCAGCGCCCGGGGAAGCTGGGTAGCCAAATGAAAGAAAGCGATAGTGACAATAATATGGTAGACCAACTAGTTGATGTGGAAGGTGTCGTGACCAAAGTCCTGCCCGGCACGATGTTTCATGTCGAGCTGCAGAACAAGCATCAAGTATTGGCCCATATCTCCGGCAAGATGCGCAAGCGTTTCATCCGTCTGTCCATCGGCGATCGCGTGAAGATGGAAATGACGCCGTACGACCTGAGCAAGGCCCGCATTGTCTACCGCCTGAGCTAGGCCCATCGCGCTGCCGTGATTTCCAAGCGCGCCATCGTTGGGCTGATTATCGAACAGCTTACCGTGCAACTGACCACTCTCGCGGGAGCTTCGCGGGCCATGCATGCGGATGCGTCCGACGAACAGAACAAGCCCGAGGACAAATACGATACGCGCGGCCTTGAGACGGCGTACCTGGCCAGTTCGCAAGCCCGCATGGCGACGGAAACCGAACAGGCGCTGGCCGTTTACGAAGCGCTCGAACTGCAGAAGTTTCCGGAGAAGTCCCCCATCGATCTCACGGCGTTGGTGGAACTGGAATTCCAAGGAGCGCGCACCCTCCATTTCCTCGGCCCGAAGGGCGGTGGCCTGGAGATTCATCACAAAGGAATAGAAGTCCTGGTCATCACTCCCGAATCCCCGCTCGGCCAGCAACTCCTCGGCAAGAAAGTCGGCGACTGCATTAAATTCCAGACCCGCGGTCCCGCGCAGGAATTCAAAGTCGTCTCCGTGCGTTAGAGAATATGAGAACCACTGTGTACAAGATCGAGGATGTGGCGAGCTCCCGCACTTGCGGCTTGAACTTGCGCCGCAGTCCTTGTAGTTGTTGGGTTCAACAGCAACCGATATCCAATTGTCAAAGGAGGACAAAATGAAGGGACATCTGGCTCGCATGTTATTGTGCGCCGCATTGCTGGCCCCGGCCGTTGCGCCGGGATTGGCCGTCGGCGCCGATAAGGGCAATGAATTCATGCAGGATAGAAAGGCCGACCTCAAGTACTCGGGGTCGATCACTGTCATCGACGCCACGGCCGGCTCGGTGACCGTCAAGAACAAGGAAAAGGGGCCGCTGACCTTGTCCGTCGCCAAAGACTGCCTGCTTTTCGTGAAACACAAACCAGGCCACGCCGCGCTGGCAGACTTCAAGGTCGGCGATGAAGTCCACCTTTATTATAGCCAGGCCGGAACGGCCGTCGTATGTCACAGCATGTGGCAGCCGGGCGCCAACCCTCGGGAGAAAGAGCGCGAGGTCGAGAACAAGGCCAAAGCCCCGTAGTCAAGCCGAGTAATCGTATCCTTCACGACTCTGTTGTCGCTGACAGAAAAAATCGCCGGTGGTAACGGCGGCCAATATCGCAATCGCGCTTGCACATGTCTCTCCCCCACTGCTATGACTGACCGCCATGGGTGCACAATGGAAACAAAAGGGCCGTGAAGCGAGCGCGCTCAAGCGCGGGCAGGTATTCGGCAAACTCGCCAAGGAAATCGTCGTCGCCGCCAAAGCGGGTGGCGCTGATCCCGACCTGAACGCCCGGTTGTTTGTCGCGATCGAAGCCGCCAAGAAACATTCCGTGCCCCGCGATACCATTGAGCGGGCCGTGAAAAAGGGCGCGGGACTCACGGGCGAACAGGTCAACTACGAGCTCGTCGCCTACGAAGGCTTCGCCCCGCACAAGGTCCCCGTCATCGTCGAGTGTCTCACCGACAATCGCAGCCGCACCGCACCGGAGATTCGCGTGCTTTTCAAAACCGGCCAACTCGGCGCCATCGGCAGCGTCGCCTGGATGTTCAACCACGTCGGCATCGTCGAAGGCCATCACGCCAATACCGCGCAGGACCTCGAAACCGTCGCCATCGAAGCCGGCGCGCAAAACGTCGAACCGGAGGCTCACGATGTGCCGGCCGGCCATATCGGCGCGCGGTTTTTTTGCGACCGCACCGATTTGGATGCTGTAAGCAAGTTTTTGTCGAAGGCCGGCTGGATGGTCACCGCTTCCGAGATGAGTTACGTCGCCAAGAACACCGTCGAAGTCCCCGAATCGCAGCGCCCCGAAGTCATCGCCTTCCTTACCGCCATCGACGAACACGACGACGTTCACCGCGTCTATACCGCGATGAAGTGACGGCCGCTCGGGGACGTGTGCCTGTCATCGAGACAACCAGTACCCGTCGTACAGCAGCTTCAACGTGAGGGCCGCGACCACGGTCAGGAACACCGGACGGATGAATCTAACTCCCCGCTGGATGACCGCACGCGCGCCGAAACGCGCGCCAACCAGTTGTCCCGCCGCCATGACCACGCCGTAATCATAGTGGACGCGTCTGCCTGCGATAAATATCACCAGCGAGAACAGGTTGCTGGTGAAATTCATCGCTTTGGTGTAACCCGTCGCTTTCGTCATGTTGAACCCCAGAAAGCACATAAACGCCACTGCCCAGAATGATCCGGTGCCGGGACCGAAAAACCCGTCGTAAAACCCCAGCCCCAGCCCAAAGAGCAGATAGAACATACCGGTCTTGATCCGCGGCTGAATCTCCACGAACCCGACTCTCGGCTTCACCATCAGGTAGATAACGATCCCGACGAGCAGGATCGGGATCAATTGCTTCAAGAAAGCCGGATCAATCTGCAACACCGCCAGCGCCCCCAACGAAGTTCCGATAAGTGTGAACAGAATCCCCAACCGGCAATCTTGAAGATCGACCACCCCCGCGCGAGCGTAATGAAATGTCGCGCTGCCTGAGCCGAACGATGACTGGAATTTATTCGTCCCCAATGCGTCCTGCGGCGACAAGCCAACGCCCAAAAGCACCGGCAACGTGATCAGGCCTCCGCCGCCCGCAACCGTGTCCACAAACCCAGCCACCAAACCAGTGACCAGCAGGATCGCGTAGCACCCAAGGGAATCCATGACTGCGGAGAATACTATCCCAAGGTCCCCTTCTACAACTCAGCTTGGAACTCATCGAAGGAAACTGCTGGGGCCGTGGGTCTAGCGAGTATTATAAGGTTGCTTCCCGCACCTACATTCGCTACTCTGCTTGTTTCGGAAGCCCTTCGTGACCGCGTGCCGCTATCGCGGGATCCAGAGCTGCGCGGGCTTGCTAGCCTGCGCGATTGTCGCGCTTTTCTCTGCCACTACCGCAACAGCTTCCACAAACGCCGTCGAATCCGTTGTCACGCCCGGCCGCAATGATAAATCGGGCATGGCGAGCTTCGCCCTCCAGATGGTCGGCCAGATTCAATCCCAACAGCAAGCCACACTGCGCGCCGTCCTGGACTCTCAACAGCAAAACGCCGAGACCATCCGCTTTCTGGTCACTCGACTGAAAATCGCGATCGCGATTGGAATTCTTCTGGGGGCCGGCATGTTGGGCATGCTGCTGTACGTTCGCGCGGCCTTGCGATCCATCCAGCATCGCGTGCGACCGATTCCGACGCCACCTTCCACCAGCGGCGTCACCCAACGCCTCGCGTCACTGCTGGATACAGGAGAACACCTGCTCGATTCGAAACAACCCGGCGGCGCCCTCGTCTGCTTCGAGGAAGTGCTCGCCCTCGACCCTCACCATACCAGGGCTCACGTAAAAAAGGCCGCGGCCCTCGAACAACTCGGCCGCCTGGACGAAGCGCTCGCCTGCTATGACCACGCCCTCGCGCTCGACGAGTCCCTGACCGATGCCTATGTCGGTAAAGGAGCCATCTACAATCGGCTCGAGCGCTACCGCGAGGCGCTCGAATGTTACGAGCACGCCGCCCACCTCCAGCCTACGATCAACATTTCCTAAATCCACTCCCTGCCCTGAGCCGGCACGCCGCGGCAGACAACCTACGGCGAGAGCGGCATGAAAATACCGGGCCCTTTTTCGACCCAGGGACGGACATCGGTCACGTAATCATTGCCAAGCGCGATCCCGATCTGTACCTGATTCGTGGTGATCGGAGTCGGAAAGTCAAAGCCCTTGACGGCAATACTAAACGTGCCACTCCGTTTGTTGAACTGCGCCGAGGCGTTCACATTGCTGGACACCACGGAATTCAGGTTGCTGGTCACCATCGAAATCACATGCTCCCTCGCGTTGACCGACCCGTTGTGAAACTTCCAACCGTTGCTGTCCGGCGTGAGGGAGACCATCAACGGGTTCGTCGGGTCGCCCAGCGTCAGCACCAGCACGTCGTTGCTGCCAAACGTGTGGTCGGATTCACCGATGAACGTAAACGTGCCGTGCACGTTGACACTGTCGCCGCCCGTCTTGCTGCCATCTTTCACCATGCCTCTCAGAGACGTGATTGCCATCGTCGGCGTCGCGCTCCACGGCAGGAACGTCAGGGTGAAAGCCTGGGAATCAAAGCTATGCGAACGGTCCCTCACACCAATGATCAAATTGACCACACCGGTGAGAGTCACGTCGGGGCTGAACCATATCCGGTTCGTGATCCGGGTCGTGTTCGGCACCCGTTTCGTTGCCGGAATAATCGTGGCCACGATGTTCGTCAGCGTCTGGCTCGGCTGATCCAGATACCCATCCCCGATGAACACGGGATCGCCATCAATGTCCGTGCTCGTGATCAGGAACGTCACCGCTGTGTTCTGCGTCACCACAACGCTGCTGGGAATCGGCCCCAAAAATGCCGCCGAATTGTTGTTCGAATCGATAATGACCTTGACCTGCAGCGTCTGTGTGGCGACTTGATTCTCGGCGTTCGTCGCGCTCACCGTCACCGTCACCACACCGCTAAACTTCGCTGATGCCGTCAACCGCAGCACCCCGTCCTGCGAATTGGTGATGATGGTCGCTGTGTTGATCACCACGTCTGTCAACGGCCGGTCATTGTTATTCGGGTCGATGGGCGTGAACAGGATCTCCGAGAGCACATCGAAGCCACTCGTCAGTTGTCCAAAGATGGGCTGGTCAAAGTTCAGAGACTCGGGTGACGTGTTCGTCGGATTGTCGATCGAAAGACCCAGCGCGGTGATGAAGAACTGGGAGTCATTGGAATCGTGGTTATTGGCGCCCAAATTGGCCATGCCCAACTGGCCGAACCCGTCATAGGTCAACGTCGCGACGTACTCGTCATCGAGGAGCACGCCCGATTCGAAGTTGGCGTCGGTTGTCGAACCCCCCGCCTGGGCCACGAAATTTGATATCACCCGATGAAATATCAGGCCGTCGTAGAAATTGCTGTTAACGAGGTCGATAATGCGGGCCGTGGTATGCGGCGTGAGGTCTTGAAAAAGCTGCAACACCAGATTCCCCGTGAATGGCTGGCTGTTCGAGTCCACCCCGCTCACATTCAACACCAGGCTGGGATTCGTGCTGGGCGCGATCGCCGCCGTCACCCCCTTCTTGTTGCTCACGGTCGCGGAGAACCTCAGCGGCAACCCATCCGGATCGGAACCCGTCAGTGGCATCTGGAAGGTCTGTCCCCGTGGCATGGTGATATTGTTCGTCACCAGCGTCAGGCTCACCGCGCGCGCCTCCACGGCGAACAGGACAAACACGCCAAAACAAATTGCTGCGCGCGCCCACAATTGTAAAGACCGGCGGAAAATCAAAGGATTCACTCTTATAGCATTACCCTCGGATTCCCCTCCCGTCAAACCCCAAACCCGTGTCACGCGATGAGCTCGTTTTGGCCGCACAATCGCTTTGCCAGATTCACACCATCGATTTCCCAACCTGTTCATAAAACGCAACTTAACTGGGGAGTTCGTTTCGCAGAACAGGGTTTTTTCGCGTGTTCCCCAGTCGTTGGTAGAGCCGGCTGGCCCAGCCGGCCGCGCCGCCTCCCCTCGTGCACCTCTCCCCGGTCTGTCACCCTGAGCTTCTCGAGCCGAGTCCGACGGAGCGGAGTCTGACGACACGCTGCACGTCGTATTCCCGCAGCAAACCCGCTGTTGTTTGCGGCAACGGTCTCTGTCGTTTCCGACTTGATTTGCACGCCACGCCGCCTGCAACCGCATCCCCGTTCCTCTCTCATCAATCCCATTCGCGCAATCCGGCCCCCAATTTGCGTCCATTTTCCCTCTCGACCGCCCAAAAATACCCTCCCGGTGGGTTCGTTTTGGAAAACGAACCCACCGAAATTCTCCGTAACATTTGTCTGCAAATTACTCATGCCGTATAAGTTGTATCCAAAATCCGAACGAAAAACGGTGGGTTCGTTTCGCAAAAACATATATAGGCCCCCTTTGTCTGCCATTCGAAGAGTCCTAGCGAAGAAGATTCGCGCCATTTTGGCGCGCTGACTCGTCCTCCGAAGCTCTTGACGAAGGAGAGTCTCCCCGACTGTAGCCCCGGGCGTTGACGGCGGCCTGCCCATCTGTCTCTCCATACTCATGCCCAGATCTTACCACTATCGGAATACGATGTCCAGTACAATTCGCCGAATTACATTTTCTGCCCTATTCGTCTTATCTCCCCTTGTAGCCGCGGTTGCTAACCGCGGTCCGCCTCCGAATTGTAGGGCACGATGCCTGCCGTTTAGGTATCGCGCCGTAGCTTTGACGAAGGATGTTTCGTATCCGGCTGAGGGGGTACGTAAAGTCTGACGTGCCAGATTGTGCCACGATGGCGGCATGACAGAGGTCCTCGTCAGCCCCTGTGCAGGATCCGGTCGATGACTTTGGGGGATTTGGTGACTATGGCACCAGCTCACACGGAGCGGACACGAGTGTCCGCCCGCCCCCATCCCAAAAGGCTTGCCTTTCGGCCTGATCGCGGGAGAATCGAGCATAGCGCGAACATGATACGCAGTGAATCTCGCTAGACGGCCTTGAGGTTCGGTATCTTGAACAATCGTGCCAAAAGTGGGCAGGATGCCCGTTCACGACGACAGGCACCAGGTTCAGCAATGTTCACCGAGCAAGCGTGGGCGATGATCGCCCGCTCGCTCAAGTTATCCCCGCGTGAACTCCAAATCCTGCGCGGCGTTTTCGATGACCGCACCGAACTCGCCATTGCCGCCGTCCTCGGCATCTCGCCGCACACCGCCCACACCTATATTGAGCGTCTTCACCACAAACTCGCCGTAGCCGACCGCGTGGAACCAGTCGTGCGCGTGATGGGCGCAGTCACACAGGGGGAGGAGGCCGTCTTACTCTGGGCCGGCGTGGGATTGGCGATGACCGGCGAAGCGGGAGACTCTTTGTCGGAACTTCCGGCTCCTCAGCGATTGGCGGGAGCTGGCCACGGAAAGCTAAGTCTCATCAGTCGATTTGGGAATAAGCTCTCAATGAGGTCGTTGAAGGAGGACTCGTCAAGGAAAGGTTGCGACGTTTGTTGTAGAGGCGCTTCTGCGAAGTTTCGTTTTGTCGGGAAATCTGCTGCAAGTGATTACGAAATTGCGCAGTTTTCTACGGCCTCTCAAAGAGTTGATGACCCCGTGTCTTTTCTCTTATGAACCGTCGCCTTACTAACTTGTTCTTCGCCCTCGCCGGCATACTCCTCGTCATGCGATGGGCGCTGTGTTTTTCCAGTCCGCATTTCAAATACGCGGACGAACAATGGTTTTTGGAGATTGCCCAAAACCTGGCGCACGGCCGAGGGTACCGGATAGATCATGAGGGCCATGGTACCCTTGCCATCTGCCATGCACCCGGCCTGCCCTTTTCGTTGGCACTGGCAGGCTACGTCATTCCCACGGGCCCGCTCACTGCCAAACTCGTAAATGCCACCGTCTCCTGGGCGGCAATTCTCTGCTACGCCATCGCTGCCTACTTGCTCACCCGCAACTTGCTTATTGCCATACCCGTCATGGTCTTTATTGGCCTGCATCCCCCGTTCGCTTACCTAAGTGCCTCAAACTATCCCAACACCTTTCAGGCCTTTTGGTTGGCGGCGCTGGTCCTGCTGATCGCAGGGGGCATCGTGTTTCATCCCGACACACGAATCACCGCCCGCTGGGGCTTGGCCGAAGGTTTCCTCCTTGGCATCGGCGCTCTCTACGCCCCCCCTCAACTTTTCGTGCTACCCGCCCTGGCGTTGGCGCAATTCACTCGCCATTTCCGCCGCTGGCTCGTCTATTGCATCGCCCTTGGATTTGGTTTCGTGGTGCCGCTCGTGCCTTGGACCGTTCGGAATTTCATCCACGAAAAAGCCTTTATCCCTTTCTCCATCAGTGGCGGCTTGCATATGTACCTGGGGTTCAACTCGCAGGCCAAGGCCAACACGACCGGTGACGTGGACACGAGCGGCTTACGAAACAAACTGGTGAACGTCAAGACCGCCAAGGAGTTGGAGAACGTGGCCAAAGCGGAGGCGGTGGCTTGGATCAAAGCGCATCCTGCGGACGCAGCCCGTCTTTGGCTTGTCAAGACGTTGAATTTCTTCCGTTGGGATAACGGGCGCATGGCCACCGCCTCAGAAGGCGACAAACCCATGCGGACTCTTCTGTGCCGCGTCACCACCGTGTTGGTCTATGCTGTCTTTCTTATCGGTTGTCTGCGGGGTTATTCCAAGGGGCGTTTTTGGATTGTCTTTGGCAGCCTTACCCTGCTTCTGCAGGCTGCCGGTTATGGCTTCTTTGTTTCGCGCTATCGGTATCGCCTGCCCTTTGAGCCGTTGCTTCTCTTCATCGGGTTGACACTGCTACTTTCACATCCCGCCGCTCTCTGCACTGGCTCAAGTGAGAAAGACGCTCAGGATGCCTAGGCAAAATATCATCATTGTTGGTGCGGGGCCGGCCGGACTAACGGCTGCCGCGGAGCTGTTGGAAAATGGGCAGGCTGTGACCCTCATTGAGAAAGATACGCAATACGTGGGCGGTATTGCCCGCACGGTCAATTACAAGGGGTTTCGTTTCGACATCGGTGGGCATCGGTTCTTCAGCAAGAGTGAGGAAATCAATACTTGGTGGCACCGGCGCCTAGCCGCTGATTTCATCAAGGTCAAACGCCGCTCCCGCATCTACTACCGCGGTAAGTTCTTCGATTATCCCTTAAACGCATTCAACGCCTTATTCGGACTGGGGTTGTGGACCAGCCTGCTCTGCGTGCTGAGTTACGCCAAAGCTCTGCTGTTCCCCCAAAAGCCGGAGAAGTCGTTCGAAGATCGCGTGACAAACCTTTTCGGGCGCAAGTTGTTCAGTGTTTTCTTCAAGACCTATACGGAGAAAGTCTGGGGACGCCCCTGTGATCAAATCAGCTCCGATTATGCCGAACAACGAATTCGAGGTCTGTCCTTGTCCACGGCGATCTGGCATGCATTTGTCCCACAGCGCAAGGCAGGCCGTAAGGTGGTCAAGACGCTGATTGAAGAATTCGATTATCCCCGCTTGGGCCCCGGCATGATGTGGGAAAAGACCCGCGATGACATTATCCGCTCTGGTGGTGTAGTGCGCATTGGTGAGCAGGCGATGGAGTTCACTTGGCAGGATTGTCGAGTGACCTCCGTCACCACGCGCAATAGACACGGCCAGTTACAGGTCATCGCAGGGGACCAGTTTATTGTCTCCATGCCGCTGCAAGAATCCATCTTGGCCTTCGATCCGCCTCTGGCCGAAGCCTGCACGGCCGCCGCACAGCGGCTGCAATATCGCGATTTTCTGACCGTGGCGCTCATGATCCATCGCGAAAAAATGTTCCCCGACAACTGGATTTATATTCACCACCCCACGGTCCGGATGGGCCGCATCCAGAACTTCAACAACTGGAGCGCCCAGATGGTCCCCCACCCGGGCGTGACTTGTCTGGGGTTGGAATACTTTTGCTTTGAGGGGGATGCCATCTGGAATATGTCTGATCGCGACCTGATTGCGCTGGGTAAGCGGGAGTTGGAAATCCTAGGGTTGGCCTCAGCGGCGGATGTATTCGATGGCTGTGTCGTGCGCGCGGAAAAGGCCTACCCGGTTTACTATCCCGGCTATGAGGGCGATGTCCGTATCATCCGCGAACAAGTTCAGCGCTTCACCAACTTTCAGATGGTGGGTCGGAACGGCATGCACAAGTACAACAACCAAGACCATTCCATGATGACTGCACTTGTTGCCGCTCGCCGCGTCTTAGGCTGTGAACAGGATCCCTGGCGCGTGAATACGGACGCCGAGTATCAGGAAGAATTGAGTTAAATGAAGGAATGAAGGGTCAACTCCAGGCTTGACCGCCATCCAGGTTGTCTTTGATCGGCCCATGGCCGACAAGTCGTGGGCGCTGGTGGGCGGCGGCGTAAAGGGGTCAAGGCTTGACTCTTGACACTCCATCACGTCCTTGACGGATTTATCTTCGCACCACAAACATCCCCGCCGTCCTCCCTGGTCAATTCGCACTTCGTCGCCGCCGCCCTGCTGCTCTGCCCCCTCCTCAAACGCAAGCGCGTAACGAACTGACGCAGCCACTTTGACCGCAAGAAGCGGATAGTCGCATTTCCAATTCCAGCGGATCGTGTCGGCAGATGAAAACGGTCGAACACACTGATCAGCGCTGGTAATCCGTGCAACGACCTACGGCACTAGCCGCACCCGATAGTATCGCGCCGGCTTGTTCGTCGCCCCGCCCACGTCGAGGTAATTGGTCGTGGTGCCGACGGTATTGGTAACAATAAAGAGGTTGGCAAAATTATTCGTGGCGAAACTCCCGTTGCCCGTGCCGCCTGTCCATTGCAATGCATTGGTCTTGCCAATTCCCGTCATCCAGGTGACGAGCACATTGCTGCCCGTTCTAACCTCGCTCGTAATGCGGAACGATGACGCGCTATTGGTTGCGTCGGTCCCGGCCAGGAACTCCTGCAGATTACTCATCCCGTCGCCGTCGGCATCCGCATTTGCATCCGCCGCGTTCAACGGATCAAAATTGTGATCTTGTTCGTAACCATTGGAGATGCCATCGCCATCGTCGTCCCGATTGCTCGAAAGCACGGCGCTGCTATACAACAGCGCCCCTCCACTGCGGATGAAATGCGCGCAAGGATTTGTCATCACAAAGATGTCCACGTCAACCACACCCGAATTGAGGATAAACGTGCCGCTGTCAACCTCGAACACGGCGGTGTGCGCGGCATTGGTAACAAACAGGTTCCCGCCAGCCACGATAACAGTGCCCGTTGCCGTGCAATCCGAGGTTCCCAAGGTAAGGCTGGAGTACATCGAACTGCTGCCGCCGACACAGGTGAGCGTGCCCTGCCCGCCAGTGACCGCACCGACAAACACATCGTGCAGCAGCGACGTACCATTGGAGACGGTCATCTGTCCCACACCTTGGTAGCCAACGTACAGGAGACTGTTGCTCAATCGCCCACCGGTCATCCAGACCGCACCCGTAGCCGATGAAGAAAAAGCTCCCACATAAATTGTGGAAAGGTCGTTGGTGCCGCCTGCCAGGGTCAACACGCCGTGGCTACCAGCCAGATTACCCACCCGCACGCCGTTGGCGCGAGTCGTGCCATTGGACACGGTCATCTCGCCGGAACCGCCATTGCCGAGTACTACTTCAAAACCGGAATTGGTCGCCACCAACTGCCCTCCCGTCACCAAGACCGTGCCGGTGGCATTGACATTGGCGCCAATGGTCACGCTTGCGGTCAGGATGTTGGTCCCGCCCGCAATCGCCAGCGTTCCGTGAGAGCCGGCTGCGTTGCCGATGATAATATTATTCAACGTCAGCGAACCGCCGAGGTTCGTGAGACTGCCTCCACCGGTGTTCCCAATGAGGGTCGCGGTATTCGTGGCTAGAAGTGAGCCCCGGGTAAGTACGACCGGATTCTCCACTACAAGGCCGCTTCCTGCAAAAAAACTTCCCGGCGTGGGGGTGATCGTCAAATAGCCTCCCGCCACAATCACGCTTCCCGTCCCGTTCGCGCTACCGATTTCCAAAGAACCCGCGGCTGCCGTACCGCCGAAGAGAGTCAGTGTTCCTTGTCCGCCCGTGGACGAGCCAATTTTTATGTCTATGGCTCGCCACGTTCCATTCGAGACGATCGCCTGCCCGACACCAAAAATACCGATGTCCGACTCAAAGTTGGTCGTGGTCAACTGACCCCCCGTCAGCCACACCGTGCCGGTGGCCGCTCCGGGTCCTCCGACTTGCAGATAAGGCGGCACAATCCCCGAGAGCGTGACCGTGCCGCCGGCGATGGTCAATGTGCCGGCCGACCCCACGTTATATCCCACAACCACGCCACCCGCCTTCCACGTGCCATCCGCGACCGTGAGATTGCCTTTTCCGTTGTAACCAACGGCTGTGTAACCGTTGGAAGTGATCATTGTGCCGGTATCAAGTAAGATCGCGCCGTCATCCGGAAAGAAACCCAGGTCGACTCCATCCACCTGCACGATGGAGTTGGTAATAGAAAGGGTGCCCCCACTGGTAATCGTCAGCTCGTTCAGGATATGCAAGGGCGTCACCAAACCGGCACTTTGGAGGAACAACGTGTTGTGGATGAGGCCCGAGCCTGAAACCGTCAAATTACTGATCGTCATCGTGCTGGGAGAACCACTCGAAGTCGTGGAATCGATGTTGACCGTCTTGGGTGACAGGATCATCGCACCATTGGTGATCAGAATCGATTCCGCGCTTGTCGGCGCGCCCGCTGACCAGTTTGCCCCCAGCTCCCACTTGCCGCCGCTGAGAGACGACCACGAGTTGATCTGCGCTTCCACTCCCGCAGGGATCAGCAAATTCCCAAAGACGACCAGCGCACTGAGAAACCAAAATGAACGCCACTCTATTTTCATAATCCCTTTCCCTCGCGCCATCAAACCTTACGGCGTACCCACACGCAGTAGTAGCGAGCGGGAAAACCGGTGGCATCGCCGACATCGACGTAGCTGGTGACAGTGGCAAGGCGGCTGCGACCCACGCTTCTCCGCAGGCCAGTACAACAAAGGCCTCTGGATTTGTCTAGAAGAATAAGAGGTACGACTCTGCAAGACAGGAGACGACTTCAGTTTTCTTGACTTTTGCTGGCCTGTAGTCTACTCTCCGTCCACCTCGCGGATCGCATAATGCACGGACAGCGTAAGCTGGAGATTGAAGAGTAATACTTGGATTTGTTTCGAAAATACTGGCTGACGCTTCTGGTGCTCGCCCCGTTGACCTTCGTGGCTTTGCGCGCGGAGGCCTCCCTGCAGGACGTCCAGACGGTCTTCATCATCTTGATGGAGAACCGCAGTTGGTCTAACATCAAGGGGAGTTCATCGGCCCCGTACATCAATAACAATCTCCTGCCGATAGCCTCGCACGCGGAGCAGTATTTCACGCCCCCGGGCCTTCACCCGAGTTTACCGAACTACCTGTGGTTGGAGGCTGGCTCGAACTTCGGGATCACCGTTGATGAGGATCCCTCCGCCGGCCACCAGAGCACCACCAATCATCTCGTGACACTGCTCAATAATGCGGGCATCTCGTGGACTTCCTACCAGGAGGACATCACGGGCTCCGTCTGTCCGCTCACGGCGGTTAACAAGTACGCGCCGAAACACAATCCGATGGTGTACTTTGACGACGTCACGAACACCAATACCTCCAGCTCGGCTTACTGCATCGCCAATGTCCGCCCCTACACCGAGTTGGCGACCGATCTTCAGAACAACACCGTCACCCGCTACAACTTTATTACCCCGAACCTGACCAACGACATGCACGACACCGCCGCGCCGGTGAATGACGCGATCAAGCAAGGCGATACCTGGCTATCGATCAATATCCCGAAGATCCTCAACTCCCAGGCCTATACCAACGGCGGCGCGATTTTCATCGTCTGGGATGAGGGGACCAGCAGCAGCGACGGCCCGATTGGCATGATCATTCTCTCTCGCCTCGCCAGGGGCGGCGCCTACTCCAACACCGTCCATTACACGCATAGTTCGACACTCCGAACGATGCAGGAAATCTTCAACGTTACCCCCTTCCTGCGCGGCGCGACCAATGCCACCGACCTCAGCGACCTGTTCAATCCGTTCCCCGGCATCACCAACGTCACGCCCGGCTGCGGGGGCCTGTCCGGCGGCACGGCAATCACCATCAGCGGGAGCAATTTCGTCAGTGGCGCCATCGTGACCGTCGGCGGCATCCCCGCCAGTAACGTGGTGTACGTCACCGCCAACACACTCACCGCCACGACGCCCGCGGGATCTGCCGGCGCAAAGAATGTTGTCGTCACCAATCCCGACACGCAAACCGCTGCGGTCCTCAATGGCTTCACCTACACCGTCCCGCCGTCTTTCGGTGGCCTTACCGGCGTGACGGCCGCCGTCGAAAGCGCGACGCTGACGTGGGCCGCCGCCACTGGCACCGGGCCGATGACGTACAAGGTGTTTCAGGCAACGACCCCGGGCGCCGAGAACTTTGCGTCGCCGGTCGCCCAGGTGAGCGCGCCGCCGGTGTTCATCGCGTCACTCGATCCCGGCAGCACGAATCCGATTACGTATTACTTTGTCTGCCGTGCCAGCGACGCGTGCGGGAACAGCGAATCCAACAGCGTCGAGCTATCCGTCCAGCCACTCCTCGACCCGGCGAAGGATCAGGATGGCGACGGAATGCCCAATGGTTTCGAGCAGTCACACGGCTTAAACCCGTTCAACGCGGCGGACGCCAACGCTGACGCCGACGGCGACGGGTTCACCAATTTGCAGGAGTATCAAGCAGGCACAGATCCTACTGACATACGTTCGTCGCCGTTCCGCATCACCGACATCCATGTGGAAGGCGTTGACGTGCGGGTTGCCTGGCTACCCGGCACCGGCACGACCAATGCCTTGCAGAGCACTGCGGGAACCGCGGACGGAAGCTACCAGACAAACAACTTTACTGACGTCTTTATCGTCACCAACACACTCGGCACGGTAACCAACTACCTCGACCTCGGTGCCGCCACTAACTTCCCTGCCCGTTACTACCGCGTGCGGCTCGTGCCGTAAGTTCGCTCCTGTTTGACCGCAAGAAGCGGATAGTCGCATTCCGAATTTAGGCGTATCGTGTCGGCAGATGAAAACAGTCGAACACGATGACCAGCGCTGGAAGCTCGTACAGAAGCGCGAGGTAAACGCCGACGGGCAATTTGTCTTCGCGGTGCGTTCCACCGGCATCTACTGCCGCCCCTCCTGCCCCGCTCGCCGACCTGCCCGGCGTCAGGTCGTCTACTTTCCCACGTGCGACGCCGCCGAGCAGAATGGATTCCGCGCCTGCCGCCGCTGCCATCCGCGCGAAGTTTCCGCGCACGCCGCAATGGTGACGCGTGTCTGTCGATTGCTTGAAGCCGATCTTGAAGAACCGCTCAGCCTCGCCGCATTGAGTGACAAGGTTGGCCTCAGCCCGTTCCACCTGCAACGCATTTTCAAGCGCGCCCTCGGCGTCTCGCCTCGCGAATACGCCGATGCCTTCCGCTTCCGCACCTTCAAACAGCAACTCAAAAAGGGACCATCCGCCACCGCTGCCGTGTACGCCGCCGGCTACGGTTCCAGCAGCCGCGCCTACGAACGTACCGCAAGTCGCCTCGGCATGACGCCCACTCGTTACCGTCAGGGCGGAGAACTAACCCGCATCCATTACCTCACCGTCAAATGCACGCTGGGCCGCATGCTGGTTGCGGCCACGGACAAAGGTATCTGCATGGTCAGCTTCAGCGACAGCGTCGCCACCCTCGAGCGTTCATTACGTGAGGAATTCTCCGCCGCCGATCTTCAGCGGGGCGGACCAAAGCTTCATTCCTGGACGCGTTCGATCCTCCGCCACCTCGACGGCCACCAACCCCGGTTGGATCTCCCGCTGGACGTCCGCGCCACCGCCTTTCAATCGCGCGTCTGGACCGCCTTGCGGTCGATCCCCTATGGCGAGACGCGTTCCTACAAACAAATTGCGAAAGCGGCCGGCCGCCCGAAAGCCATCCGCGCCGCCGCCCGAGCCTGCGCCACCAATCCCACCGCCCTGCTCATCCCCTGCCATCGCGTCGTCCGCGAAAATGGCGACCTCGCCGGCTACCGCTGGGGCCTCAAGCGGAAACGCGTGCTGCTCGCGAAAGAAGCCTCAAAAAGAGTTTGAGGGTCTCCTCTTCTACGCCCATTTCTTGTCGAGCGCGTCGAGACCGGCTTTCTTCAGGTCGTCCGGCGTCATCGCGATGCGGAATTTGACGTCCGCGTTGAAGGTCAGGAACCACGGCTCGGCGATGGCAGGAATCCGCGAGGGATCGGCCACGTCCACGATGACGACCGCGCCGCGCTTGCCATCGTGCTCGCTGAAATAAACCGCCTCGGGCTTGAGCGCATCCAATATCTCGCCGAGCTTCTTGCCGGTCACGCCTTTGCGGACAAGCGAATTGAATGGTTCGTGTGGAATCGTGATATCCAAAAGCATTCTCATAATAATCTCCTGTGGGTTTTGTTGACCAGCCTCCGCGCAGTCTAGCCATCCTACACGCATCGTCAATAACAAGATGGCGCACCCACTCCAACCTCGACTCCTATGGCCGCCCTGCTTATCATCGGGCGCGACGGGTCGAATAACCAACCGGAGGACACGGACATGCAACGTATGCGCTTCGCTGTTGCGGCACAATCGAAGGCTGGCCGCTTGGGTCTGTTGCTCGTAATGCAGACTTTTGTCAGTGTGAGAACCGAATTACGCGCGGAAAACAACTTCTCCATCAACTCGCAACCACCCGTCGTGTGGACCGTCGACAACGCGGAATCAATCGGCGGACACCGGCCACGGGTGCTCGGCGCGCCGCGAATCGCGAGTGCCGCCACCGGCGGACCGGCGTTGCTGTTCAACGGCAAGAACGACGGTCTCATCCTGCCGGTCAACCCGCTCCGCGGTCTTTCGAAATTCACCATCGAGATTCTGTTCCGTCCCGATGCCGACGGCCCGCGCGCGCAGCGCTTCGTCCATATTCAGGACGAGCGTGATAGCCGGATCATGATCGAAACCCGGCTCATTAGCAGCCTGTCGTGGAGTTTGGACACCTATCTGCATTCCGGCGACAACGGTCGCCCGTTGCTCGACCGCACCAGGCGGCATCCGACGGGAAGATGGACGTGGGTCGCGTTGGTGTACGATGGGAAAACTATGTCGGACTATGTCAACGGCCAAAAGGAGCTGGAAGGCCCGGTCGATTTCGCGCCGATGGCAGATGGCCGCATGTCGCTCGGTGTGCGCCTCAATCGCGTCTTTTGGTTCAAGGGTAGCATCAAGGAAGTCCGGTTCAGTCCCCTGCCGCTGAACCCTGACGCCCTGCGGCGCATATCGGAGAAGTGACCCGCCGTTACAACTTCACGGCATTGTTCAGCCGGGTGATTTCCTCAATCCGGTGGTCGGGATCAATCTCCACCGTGCCACCAGCCGCCTCCGCGCCCTCCGGCAACGTGAGCACGATATCGGTTGTCTTCGGATACAAATCAACGGGCGCCGGCAACGGACCGATTTTCTCAGTAGCGATGATTTTGCCGGCGCGGTCGCGAAAGACCACTGTGGTTTCGGGCGACGGCACCGAGCCCAGGCTGTGGACACGAACGCGCACTTCCCGGCCCAGCACCTCTATGTCTTCGCGATCGAGACCGAGGTCGTGGCGTTCCCAATACGGCGTGCCGGGTGTCTTGAGCTTGAGTGTGAGCACCGTGGTCGCGCGCGGGGCGAACGTAAATTCAAGGCTGCTCGTGCGCTCGAAAGTGTTCGTCCATCTCGTTAACGACTGGTCGGCAACGTCGTCATTGTTGGTGTCGATGCCTTGGGTGATTTCCCAAACGCCGGGTTCGATGTTCCATCCGGTCATGGTTGCGTGTACGGGCACGGTCTCGACATTGTATGCGATCACCTTGAAACTCGTGGGAGTGGCATTGGGAACCAGGACGGCGACGCTTTGGTCGTTCGCCGGTGCCGAGAATTTCCAACTGATGATGTGACCCGGGAACTCGTGGTTGCGCACTAGCGCGATGCCGCCGAGCCGCGCCCGCTGCAAATCGGCGTAAGGCACGCCGACGCGGTCGATCCACAGGCTGCCTTCGGTGCCGATGTAATCGAGGAGATCACATTCCTCGATCTGTGAGGCATAGAGTTTTTCGAGATGCGACTTTTCCCCGGTCAACTGCCACGAGAATTGCTCCATGCTCGAATTGCGGTAGTTGTTGGAACGCGCCGCCCCGCGGCCGTCTTTCGGACGCGTTTCGCCGGGCCGACCCGTTTCGCCCGACTGGATGCGCGGCCCCCACGTCTTGCGAATATCAAGGATATCGAGAGCGTTGGCATTCAATTGCATGAGCGACGTCGTGCCACCGTCGAAAATCGGGTCGAGGTATTTGCGGTCGCCCGTCCACTTCCACGCGCTCCAGAAAACCGGCCACGGGAAATAGGCGCGCGTCGCGACACTGTCCTTGTCGTCCACAAAATGTATCGCGCTGGGGAGGATGTAATGACCATCAGCATCCTGGCGACGGTGGGCTAGTAGGCCGTCGGCAAGTTCAAGGTCAATTTTCTTTGTCGTCGGGTTGCCGTTGAAATCGACGATCATCTGACCGGGCGCAAGCACGAGATAGGAATACGCCTTTGCATAACCCCAAGGATCGTCGGTCGACATCTTTTTGCCATTGAAATAAGACGTGCGGAAATGCCGATGACCCGCGGCATTGATGCCGGTCAGGTCTGCGACGCCAAGTTGAGTGACCATGGCGCGCTCAAGCTGGCGCGGACTGCCGTACTCGAGAATCATGTTCGCATTGAGGCAGCCGATGCCCTCCTCGTTGCTGTGCAATTCGTCAGTTTGAATGGTCGGGAGACCGGCGGTGAACATGCCGTTGTTGAACGCGGCCTCGAGCAGCGCATGCAGCGATTTCCGGATCTTCTCCGGCTCGCAGCCCATCAGCGCGACACCCGGCCACGTGTTGAGCAGGTCAACGTCATCGGATATCCCGCCGCCAAAATCGCCATACTCAACCTGGCGATTGTCGATGTACCAAAGCACAAACTTTTTCACGCGACCAAGCAGCTCAACCTGGCAGAAAGCCCACAGCGGCACGCCGTCGGGTGGCTTTGGCTGCTGGAATGGCAAATCTGGCCGGCCCAATTCGACGGCGGCGTATTTACGGCCAAGAGCATGCTCCGGGTTGACCCGCAAGAGATCGGTAAGGTCGGTCTCGAACCGGTTCCAGAGATTGAACTTCGGGCTGTGCGGATGCTCTTCCACAAGCTGCGCGTAGCAGTCTTTCACCTGTGTGAAGCGGTCGAGTTCGTGCTCAACACGCGCCTCCGCACGGGGCTTGAATACGAGTCGAAGCTTGGTCCCTTCGAGCGACGCCACGCCAAAATCTCCGCCAGCACCGGCAATGGTGAGGTAAAGGTTTTTACCGGGCGGCAGGATGCGGTCGCGCAGGTCCAGCCAAAGCGTCCTCGCCTCACCGGGTTTCACGCTAAACGTAAAGTCGAACATGTTCCGCAGCGGCCAAAGCGGGTCTTTGACCTGAATATTGAGCGGGAACAACTCCCCGTGCGTCGGCTTCACCTTGAGCGCCGGCAAATCAATCGCAATGCCGTCGAGCCCGTCGATATTATCCCAGTTATCCGGCACGAGAATATGGACGATGGGCAGGAATTGCCCCGTGCTGGCCGTGCTCGTGACGAATGCAGCGGAATTAGTGTCCGTGGGCTGCGCGACCATGATTGCCCGTTCGTCTGGCGCATAGCGGCCATTGATAAACGTCACAAGCGAATCGAGGCTGTGGTTGGTCGGCGCGGCGGCGGTGAGCCGGTGGGCAAGCTTGGCACTGCCCACGGGCTCGCGGCCAGCGGTCACATTGTAAGCCACGAGTTCGCCAATGGGTTCCTCCTGCTCGACATTGGTGAAACGGATTTTGCGGCCAATGATCGGCGCCGCGAAATGGTGAATGGTCTTTTCCTGTCCTTGGGGACGATCGAAGAGCGTCGATTCCGCCGGGCCGTCGTTCGCGGCCTCCGGCTTCAGCAATTCCATCTTTCCCCACGCCGCGCCGGAGATCTCAAGATGGTTCCACGGCTCGTCAGGCATGAGGAACGTGATCGATTTTCCCGATTGAACGTAACAGTCCCAGTCCGGCAACTGAAAGTAATCGTTGCGCCCTGGCAGACGTGAACGGTTGTAAACCCCGGGCCAGGTCGTCTCGCGGATGCCGTCGCACGCTTTCCACCACCAACGCTTCAAATCGTAAGCGTCGTGAATCTCAACCTTACGCACTGTTGTCTCGGTGTGGGTGAGATAGGGCGGCGGATCATCTGCCCGGTTCCACCCGTAGCGAAGCCACCATTCGTCGCGCCAGCGGGTATCGTCGAGTTTGCGGGCCGACAACGGCTTGAGGTCTGTCGGCGCGTCGCCGTTTGCGAGCGTGGCGACGGACGCGTCGTCGAGCATGCGATCATAAATGCGGATTTCGTCGATGTCGCCGCCGCGCACGAAGTTGTAATCACTTTGGACGTTGTGCGGGCTGATGATGCGCGAGTGCGGACCGAATTGGTCGAGCGCCGCGTTATAGACAGCCACCGTTTCCTTCTTCGCGGCAAGTTTGCCGTTCACATAGAAACGAATCCCGCGCGTCTCGTCCCACGCGAGCGCGAGATGCACCCACTCATCGGGCTTGGGAAACGGATCGACCGTGACCGACACACGCGTGCGCGCAAGGCTCGCGTCAGTCACGAACGCGTCGAAGCCGTGCCCATTGTAGTCGATGCGCAGGAAAACCATGTCCCAACTTGAATGGTCAGCATAGCCGACACGGAAAATGGGAAACTCTGTCGGCCCGACGGGATACCGCGAACGCCAGAAGAACGAAAGCGTGCCGCGCTGCGCGTAGATATTGCCGGGAGCCCACCAGGCGAGCCGCTGAAGATCACCACAACGAAGCGCCGCGCCCTTCGCGCCATCGGGAATGGTTGTTACCTCGGAATCAAAGTTTGGTTCCGGCGTGCCACCCGCGGAAAAGTCGGCAGTCGTGCCTTTCTCGCCGGAAACATAAAACAGAAGACTCGGGCTATCGGCGGCAACAACCCGCGTGGAAATGACGAGCCAAAGGAGCAGCAACACCGCCCGCACGCCCATTCGCGCATTGTGGCCCACAATCAACAAATCCAGCCTCCGCCGATCACAAGGTCGTCACGATAAAATACCGCCGCCTGACCGGGCGTGATGGCTCGTTGCGCTTCGGCAAGGGATACCTTCGCCCCGCCCTTACCAGTCGCAACGACCGTCGCCGCGCAACCGGGATGCTGATGACGGGGTTTGACCGTGACCTCCAACGGTTCGACAGGCTCGCCGCCGTGCCAGACGCAGTTGCTGACCTCGAATTCGCCGCGCAGCAGGTCTTCCGCCGGGCCGACAATGACGCGGTTGCCTGCCACGTCGAGCTCAATGACATAAAGCGGACGCGGTTGGCCGCCCAGGTTCAAACCCTCGCGCTGGCCGATGGTAAAATTGTGGATACCGTTGTGGTGGCCGAGAACCCGGCCTTCCCTTGTCACGATCTCGCCCTTCGCGTCGGCGACCTGGGCGCTCTCGCGAAGGAATTTCCGGTAATCGTTTTCCGGCACGAAACAAACTTCCTGGCTCTCTTCTTTGCCGTAGGTTTTCAGGCCGATCTCTTTGGCGATGGCGCGGGTCCGCTCCTTGGTCAACTCGCCGATGGGAAACATGGCGCGGGCGAGTTGGTCCTGGTTCAAAGAAAACAGAAAATACGTCTGATCCTTGCGGTCATCGCGGGCACGGCGCAGTTCGTATCTCCCATTCCGAGTGATGCGCGCGTAATGGCCGGTGGCAATGGCCTCGGCACCAAGAGCGCGGGCTTTGCGCATAAGTGAGCCGAATTTGACCTTCTCATTGCAGATGACGCAGGGATTGGGCGTGCGACCGCGCTTGTATTCGGCGGCGAAGTAATCCATCACCTCGACGCGAAAGGTGTCGATCTCGTCGACAACGTAGTACGGAATGTCGAGCGAGTGCGCGACCATGCGGGCGTCCGTGACAGCCTGTGGGCCGCAGCACTTGTCTTCCTCGATGGACCGGCAATCCTGCGGCCAGCCGCGAAACGTCAGGCCGATGACATCGTAGCCTTCCTTCTTCAACAGGTAGGCCGCCACGCTGGAGTCCACGCCTCCACTCATGCCGACACAGACTCTGGGTTTCCTGGCGTTCATTGGGACGCGGCAGTATAGGCCAAAAACCCCAACTTTCAACGCTCCAGCCACAGCGTCTGGTGCTTGAAATCGAACGTGACCCGGTAACCGCGCAGCTCGCCGTTGCCGAGGAAAACCTGCCCGCCGGCAGCTTCCGGCCCGATCACGACGGTGCGCGCGGAAATGCGCGTGAACGTCGCGTCGCCGACTTTCGCCTCTTTGATCACGTAGCTCGTGGCCAGCGATGCCCCGCCAACCCCGCCGGACATCGAGAGCGGGTCTTTCTTCCCAGGCTTCCAGTAACCCAGTTCGATGGCGCGCAAGCGCGGTATCAACATCCCATAGTCGCCGCCTGTGTCGAGGATGCACGCAACCGGATTGCGTCCGTCGATGGAGACCTCCACCGCCGGCAATTCGCCCACCCACTGCAGCGGCGCCGTCGTCATGAACGGCAGCGTATCATCCGGCAGGTAGGGGTCGCGCGCGCCGAAGATGACGTTGCCGTGAACGTTGTCGATGGTGAGATACGACAGGCCGCGCAGCGCGTTGACGCCAAGGAGCATCACTTGCGAACCGCGCGTGACGCCGAGTACTTGCGCGTCTGGGCCAATGATCGCCACTGTTTTCAGAAGTCCCACGGAGCCGATCTGCATCGTCGGCACGAGCGCCCCGTAGTTGTCCACCGCGCCGCCGATGCCGAAGCCCGTCATCGGCTTCAGGCCGGCGATTGTGGGAATCCCGAGACTGTGCGCGAGCGTATACCCGAAAAGATTGCGGTTGCTGCCGCTGTCGAGTACTAGACGCACATCGGTCTTGCCATTGACGGTCGCGAGGATGACCGGTGCGCGATAAAGCCCGCCGGTTTCATGGGGTCTATCGGTTGGAAGTTCCACAAGCGGCACGGTCACGTTCTCGCTCGCCTCGACGACGTTGACCCCGGCAAAATTAGCCGCGCTCTCGGTGACCCGCATTTGTATGCCGAGTTCCGCGGGAGTCTTCGCCGTCTTCTGCAACTCGGCGATTTGCGCAGGCGAGAGCGTCGGCGTGGCCGTCTCCAGTTTCGCATACCGATCAGTGGCGCAACTGGCCGCCAACAGTGCCAACACCGCCCAAACAAAGGGTCGCCGCATAAACCGCAGGATATAAGCCCGCCAACCAAAGTCAATCCGCTTGCCCTCACCTTCTTCGGGGCTTGCGGCGGATGCGGGCAACTCGTATTGTTGGGACAGGCGTGCACATCGTAACCTACATGCGGATTTCCGTGACGGATCGCTGCAACGAGCGGTGCGCCTACTGTCTGCCGCACGATGTGACCATCGAGTGGTTGCCGAAGGGCCAGATCCTCACCTACGAGGAAATCCTGCGCGTCGCCCGCGTGGCCACTTCGCTCGGCGTTACGAAGTTTCGCGTCACGGGCGGCGAACCGCTGGTGCGCAAGAACGTCGCGGACTTTATTGGTGAATTGAACAAACTGCCCGGCGTCACGGACATCGGACTGAGCACCAATGCCACGTTGCTCGCTCCCCTCGCCCGCCAACTGCGCGCGAACGGCGTCAACAAGGTCAATATCTCCCTCGATACGCTGGACACCGACAAATACCGCGAGTTGAGCGGCAACGGCCAGCTCGCCGACGTGCTCGCGGGCATCGACGCCGCCATCGACGCGGGATTCCCCCAAGTGAAGCTCAACATGGTGCTGATGAAGGGCAAGAACGACAATGAAGTATTCGACCTCATCGAGTTCGCCCGCGAGAAAGCCGTCACCCTACGTTTCATCGAATTGATGCCCATCAGTACGGGGGAAGTCCTGACGGACGACAACTTCATCTCCGTCAGCCATGTCCGGCGCAAGATTGCCCAGCGCTACGCGCTCGTCCCGCTGCCCGAGCCCCCGAGCGAAATCAAAGGCAACGGACCCGCCGCGTATTACGAAGTCAGCGGATTGCTCAACCGCCGCGGCCAGCCGGTACGGCTGGGCTTTATCGGCGCGATGACCAATCTTCACTTCTGTGATACCTGCAACAAGGTCCGGCTTACCGCCGACGGGAAACTGCGCCCCTGCCTCGGCTCGCATTTGGAATACGATTTGAAGCCTGTGCTGCGCGCGAACGACACCAGCGACGCCAAACTGCGCGAGGTGTTCGTGCAAACAATCCGCAACAAGCCGGAAGAACACGAGTTCCGCAACAACTACGTTCCCGGCCGCAAAATGATCGCCATCGGCGGATGAAGAAACTCACCCACGTCGACCAGCAGGGCAAAGCGCGGATGGTGGATGTGTCCGCCAAGCCAATCCAACTGCGCGAGGCGGTCGCGCGGGGGGCGATCCTTCTGCAGCGCAAAACGCTGGCGTTGATTTTTGCCAATCAAATGGGTAAAGGCGATGTATTGTCCACCGCCCGCCTCGCCGGTATTCAGGCCGCCAAGCGCACCAGCGAACTAATCCCTCTCTGCCATCCGCTAAATCTCTCACATATCGATGTCGATCTGCTGCCAAAACGCGACCGCATCGAGATCACCGCGACCGCCAAGATCGCCGCGCAAACCGGCGTCGAGATGGAAGCGCTCACGGCCGTCGCCGTCACGGCATTGACGATCTACGACATGTGCAAAGCCGTGGACAAGGAAATGGTCATCGGCGAAATCAAGCTGGTGAGCAAGAAAAAGGCTGGCGCACCCTAAAGGGTGCGGCTACAAACCTGTAGCCGCAGGCTTTAGCCTGCGTCCGAATTCATGATTACCGTCGGCATCATCACCGTGAGTGACCGCGCATTTCGCGGCGAGTATGAGGACAAAAGTGGTCCCGCGCTAACACAGCTTTGCGAGAAGCTTGGTTGGCAAATCACCTCCCGAGTTGTTGTGCCGGATGAAGAAGCCTTGATCGGAGATAAGACCCTCGAACTCACGAAGGCTTGCTCGCTGGTTCTGCTCACCGGCGGCACTGGCATCACGGAGCGCGATGTCACCCCCGAAGCCATTCGCGAAATCGCCGCGAAGGAGTTACCCGGTTTTGGCGAGGTGATGCGCGCGAAAAGTTTCGAGCGGTTCCCCCACGCCATCCTGTCCCGCAGCCTGGCTGCTGTTGTTGGCAAGTCGCTCGTCATTTGTCTCCCCGGCAGCCCGAAGGGCGCGGTGGAATGCCTCGAATTCGTCGCCGCCGCTATCCCACACGCGATTGACTTGCTTCGTGGGAAAACAACCGGTCATTAGAGGGGAATGCGAAAAGGAATGAGTTTTCCAAAACAATTCGTCTGGGGCGCCGCCAGCTCCGCTTATCAGATCGAAGGTGCCAGCAAGGAGGGTGGCAAAGGGCCTTCGGTATGGGACACGTTCTGTCAGAAGAAGGGCGCTGTCTGGAACGGGCAATCCGGCGCGGTCGCTTGCGATCATTATCATCGTTACAAGGACGATGTGGGGTTGATGAGGGGAATCGGGCTGCAAGCCTACCGCTTTTCCATCTCGTGGCCGCGCGTGCTCCCCAATGGCGTAGGCAAGGTCAACGCCCGGGGCCTGGCCTTTTACGACAAGCTGGTCGACGAAATCTTCGCGGCGAACATCACGCCGTGGGTGACGTTGTTCCACTGGGACCTCCCGCATGCGCTTCACCGTCGCGGCGGCTGGCTGAATCCCGACAGCTCGGATTGGTTCGCGGAATATACCCACGCGGTCGTGGCGAAATTATCCGACCGCGTTCAGCATTGGATCACGTTGAACGAGCCGCAGGTTTTCATCTCTCTCGGATACCAGGATGGTCGGCATGCCCCGGGTGACAAACTCCCGTTCAAGAAACTCCTGCAGGTCGGCCACAATGCCCTGCTGGCGCACGGCAAGGCTGTGCAGGTGATTCGCAAGCACGCCACGCTGCGACCCCAAATAGGCTACGCACCGTTCGCGGTCTTATCCTATCCCGCCACCGACGGTGCCGCCGATATCCGGGCCGCGCGGCAGGACATGTTCACGATCTCCGGCAAACACTGCTGGAACAATACCTGGTGGATGGATCCGGTTTTCAAGGGTCGCTATCCTGAGGATGGCCTTAAGCTGTTCGGCAAGGACGCCCCATCGTTTACGCAAAAGGAAATGGAGACGATTTCTCAACCCGTCGATTTCTTTGGGGTTAACGCCTACATGGGTAACAAAGTCCGCGCCGGGAAGGGCGGCAAACCCGAGCGCGTCCCGCTGCCGGTCGGGCACGACCTCACCGCTTTTCGCTGGCCCGTCACCCCCGAAATCATGCACTGGGGATTGCGCTTTTACTGGGAACGCTATCGGCATCCCATTGTCGTGACGGAAAACGGCATGTCGAACATTGACTGGGTGGCGCTCGACGGCCGCGTGCATGACCCGCAGCGTATCGATTTCACGCGCCGTCACCTGCTGGCGCTCGAACGCGCGATCGCCGCGGGAGTCGATGTGAGCGCTTACTTTCACTGGTCCGTCATGGATAATTTCGAGTGGGCGGATGGATACAAAGAGCGGTTCGGCCTGATCTATGTCGATTACAGCAACCAAAAGCGCGTTCTCAAGGACTCCGCCCACTGGTACAAACAGGTCATCGCCACCAATGGGAAATGCCTGCACAAGGAACCATGATTACATTAATTCAATTCCCCTGGTCACCATTCTGCATCACGATTCGACGCGTCCTCGAACGCCATCGGATTCCGCATCGCATCAAGAATGTCGCCGCCTCCGACCGCGCGCAAATCATCCAGGCGACGAAGGGACGCGCTTACACGGTGCCCTGCCTCATCGACGGCGAGATAGCGGTCGGGGATTTCACCGACTTCGGGCAGGAGGTGGCGCGGTACGTTGACCGCAAGCACAAGCTTGGCCTGTTCCCGCGCGACAAGGAAGGCGTTCAGGCAATCCTGGCGCGCTACATCGAGAACGATCTGGAAGGCGTCGGCTTCAAGGTGGACGATAGCTACGTCATTCCCACGCTACCCCTCGTCGAACGAACAATGTTGACCCGTTTCAAGGAGCGGAAGTTCGGCAAGGGCTGCGTCGCCCAATGGGCGCGTGACCGCGCGAAGCTGAATCGCCAGTTCGCCGACTTACTGAAGCCGATGGACAACATGCTGGCGTCGTCCGAATACCTAGTTGCGGAACGTCCGCTGTTTGTGGATTACGATCTCTACGGGATTTTGGAGAACTACCTCTACAGTGGGAAGACGAAACTGCCGGCGCTTAACCAACTGCAACGCTGGCACCGCGCAATGTCTCGCCGGTAAGATCGTACTCGCTCGCGCCGGTAATCCGCACGCGCGCAAACTCGCCGATTTGCGCCATCCCTGCAACCTGCACGCTCCCGTCGATCTCGGGGGCGTCGGCGTGGGAACGTCCGACCCAACCGCCATTGCTCTCCTCTTCGACGAGCACCCGGATCGTCTGGCCGACAAACGCGCCCTGCACTTCACGCGATACCCGCTGCTGCAGCGCCATCGCCCGCTGGTAACGCTTCTTCTTCTCCTTGGCAGACACTTGCGCGCCCATCGCCCCGGCGGGCGTGTGGTCCTCTTGCGAATACTGGAACATGCCGAGCCGCTCAAACTTCGCTTCCGCGATGAACTGCAGAAGTTCTTCAAACTGCTTCTCGGTCTCGCCCGGGAATCCAACAATGAACGTTGTGCGCAACGCGATGCCGGGAATACCCCGTCGAATTCGCGCGACGAGATCGCGAATGTATTGCCCGCTCGTCTCGCGCCGCATCTGTTTCAACATCTCGTCATTGATATGCTGGAGGGGCATATCGACGTACCGACACACTTTGTCGCAGGCAGCGATGGTCTCGATTAGTTCATCATTCCAATGATACGGATGCGTGTAGAGCAGCCGCACCCAGAAGTCGCCGTCGATCTGCTGGATTTCCCGCAGTAATTCGCAGAGCAAACTCTTGCCGTCGCGCGGACCCGGCGCCTGCGGGTCGAGGTCTTTGCCGTAGAACGTCGTGTCCTGCGAAATAAGATTGATCTCCCGCGCGCCGTTGGACACCAGCCCACGAATTTCCGCAAGGACATCGTTCAGCGCCCGGCTGCGATGTTTCCCGCGAATACGCGGGATACTGCAAAACGTGCACGGGTGGTTACAACCCTCGGCGACCTTGACGTAAGCATGGTGTTTCGGCGTGAGCCGAAACCGCGGCGCGGCGTAATCCGGCACATAGTTGGCGGGGCCCGACCAGAAAAGTTGCGGGGCGGTGTGACCGTTCTTCGCAAGAATCTCGCGGACAATCTGCCCGATACGCGGGACTTCGTTGAGCCCGACGATCGCATCGACTTCCGGCAATTCCTTCTGCAAATCCTTCGGATAACGCTGGGTCAGGCAACCGGCCATGATGAGCGCCTTGCAGTTGCCCGTCTCCCGCAGTTCGTTCGCCTTGAGGATCGCGTCGATGGATTCCTTCTTCGACGCTTCGATAAAGCCGCAGGTGTTCACAATCACCACGTCCGCCTCCTGCGCGTTCTCGGTCACCAGCATCCCGTCGCGCAGCAACGAGCCAAGCATGACTTCGCTGTCCACGAGGTTTTTCGCGCAGCCGAGACTAACGAACCCGACTTTGATGGCTGAGGGGGAACTCATCGATACGACAGATATTACTTCTTTGTGGCTGGCTCTACAAGCTCGGGGGCTGGCGTGGGTTTCGACTGATAGTAAGCATCGAAATCGGCTTTGGGCACCGACCGAGCATTCGCTGACACGATCGGTTCCACTGGCGGGGGTGGACGATGGGAGAAATGGCTCTTCGTCAGCACAACCACGAACACGGCCACCGTCAAACCCGCAACGAACAGCCCGACGCTCCGCAATGGCAGCTTCAATTCGGGCCGTTTTCGCGCGCGAACGGTTTTCTCCGTCTCGACATGCAAGCCCTGCCGCCGGAGACCACCCTGGCTCCGCAAATACGCCTCAACCATGGCCTGGCTGTCAAGGCCGAGGTACTCGGAGTACAGCTTCAGGAATCCCTTGGTGTAGGCGGGCGCCGCGAGGCGGTCAAACTCGTCCGCTTCGAGTTGTTCGAGGATCTCCATCTTGATGCGGGTCGCGCGCGACACGTCTTCAAGGGAAGCCCGCTTGTGGTGCCGCGCTTCGCGGAGGATCTCGCCAATGGATTCCATAACACGCCGATACTACTCGGCCTCTTGCACGGCTCAAGGAAAAAGGCTCACCCTCAAGCCAGCCAACTAGGAAACTTCACTTCCCGTACTTCTTCCGGGGCTTCTCACGCACAACCGCCGAGCGGGAAGTGGAGGCCAGCTCGGCTTCCAAGGGCTTGCCCTTCTTGAAACGGCTCACGCCCAGAACGCTGAAGCCGATTACGCGTCCCTGGGCGTCCACACGCTCCATGACGGCGTCGTGCCGGGTTTCCTTCATGGAGCCGGCGGCCTCAGCGAACTGTACCTCAAGGTAATCCGCTTCCGCATCGAACCAGATCTTCACTTTGTCGGCCATAAATCCTCTCCGGCTTTTGGTTTGTCCGTCAGATACGCCGTAACGACAAACGCGTCCTTCGATAGATACTTAACCACAATACATAGCCATGCGCCACCCAAGACTATCCGTGCATAGAACTCGTAAACCAGCCTCACCGCCGCGTCCGAGCGCGAACGCCGAACCAACTGCGGCTGACGTAGGACTCGGCCAATCTCCGCGGCCATGCTGGCCATTTCAGGATGCCCCAGAATATGCGCCAACCGCTCAGCGGTCAGCCGCACTTTGTTACCGAAACAATCCGTCAGCGTCTTCATCTGCTGCCCCGCATCCTAGCCGGCCACCACTCAGGCTGTCGAGAAGCGGCTGGAAGCCAACTCATAAATGGTGAACGGAGTAAGACCTGTATTCATCACAAGCTCACCCCGGCAGCGACTTGGATTATATCAGTCTATTGACGCTCGGCGGGCACTTGCCCATCCAAATCGATCAGGATTTCGCGCGGTTCGGCGCCTTTGTTCGGGCCGACGACGCCGCGCTCTTCCAGCAAGTCCATGATCCGAGCGGCGCGAGTGTAGCCGATGCGCAGGCGACGTTGCAGGACCGAGACGCTGGCGCGATTGGTCTGGCGAATCACTTCCATGCACTGCTCGACCAGTTCCTCATCCTCGTCGCTCGGCTCGGAGTCGCCCAGGCTGGAGTTCTTTTGCAGTTTCTGGTGCAGTTCCTTTTCAAACTGCGGTTTGGCGTGGCTGCCGATGAAATCGACAATGCGCGTAACCTCCCGGTCCAGCACGAGGACGCCCTGCGCTCGCACAGCCTTCCCGGAGCCGGGCTCGTAGAGCATATCGCCCTTGCCGAGCAGTTTCTCCGCGCCCTGGCTGTCCAGGATGACCCGCGAGTCCTGCATCGACGCCACCTGGAACGCGATGCGGGCGGGGATATTGGCCTTGATGACGCCCGTTACGATATTGACGCTGGGACGCTGTGTCGCGACCACCAGATGAATACCGGCGGCGCGACCCAAAGCCGTGAGTCGCGCAATCGCCATTTCCACATCCTTGCCGACGGTCTGCATCAGGTCGGCCAATTCGTCCACCACCACGGCGATGAACGGCAGTTTGTCGGGGATTATCAATTCGAAATCACGCGGCACTTCGATCTTGAGCAGTTCCTGCTCCGCCTTCGGCTTTTCCGCCTCCTCTTTCTCATTCGCTGCATCTTCTACGGCCAGCGGATCGAGGGAAGTCTCCGTCTCCGGCTTCACCGACTTCTTTGGGCGCGTGTTGAAAGCGCCGATGTTGCGGACGCCACTCTTGGCGAAAATCTGAAACCGCTTCTCCATCTCGCGGATCACCCACCCCAACGCCAATGGCACTTTCTTCGCCTCGGTCACGACCGGCACGATGAGATGCGGCAGGGCGTTGTAATGTTGCATCTCGACCATCTTCGGATCGATCAACACCAGGCGCAGGTCCTCCGCCGTGAAGCGATAGAGTAACGAAGCGAGAATCGCGTTGACGCAAACGGTCTTGCCCGAGCCAGTCGCGCCGGCAATCAGCAAATGCGGCATGTTGGCCAGGTCGCCGATGATCGGATTGCCCTTCACATCGCGGCCCAACGCGATGGGGATCGTCCCGGTTGCGTTGCGCCACTCTTCCGATTCCAAAAGATCGCGGAGATAGACGGTCGTGCGGGACGAGTTGGGCACTTCGATGCCCACCGTACCCTTGCCGGGGACCGGCGCGAGAATACGCACCTTCTCTGCCCGCATCGCCATGGCGACGTTGTTCGAGAGCGAGGAAATCTTCTCTACCCGCACGCCGGCGGCGGGGTACAATTCGAACAGCGTCACTGTCGGTCCCTTCGTCACGTCGCCGGATTCCACGTCGATGCCAAATTCCTGCAACGTCTCGCGCAGGACTTTCGCGCTGGCCTTCAAATCCTCCATCACGTCGCGTTTTCCCGGCAACGGCGGCTGCTCCAGCATGTCGAGCGGCGGCAGCACGTATTCCTCGCCGGAGGCAGCGGTGACGGTTCCCAACACGGGGGCGGGGCCCGTCGGCACCGGCTTTTCGCGTTTCGGTTTGGGAATTGCCGGCGTGGCCGCGCCTGCCTCCGCGTCGGCGGAACTTGTGGCGCCTTCTTTCTTCGGCTTGAGCTTCTCGGCGATCTTCTGGGCCATGGAAGGCGCATCCTCACCGGTTGCCTTCTTCTTGTCCCCGCCATTCTGAGACCGCGCCACGGTGTAATCCTCAAACTTTGGTTCCGGTCGGCGTTCGCGCGCCAATTCGTCATCGCCATTGGCGCGTTCGGTGGCGAGTTTGCGAGCTTCCTTTTCCTGTTTAGCCACCTGGCGGTCGGTTTGATACTCCTTGATGGTCAACTCGCGCTCCTGGTCGCGCAGCTCGTCGTCAACCGTGGGCTTGGATTTGTTGCTGCGTTTCCGATGCCAGAAATCCATCGCCGCTCCAGCGGTCAATGCCACCCAGTAACTCGGACGGAAATTAATCAACAAAATGAGGCTGATGAGATAGCACCCGCCAAAGACGAGGATCGTGCCGGGCCGCCCGACAATTTTCTGGAAAAACCCGCCAATGATCAAGCCGAGGAAGCCGCCGGCGCTATCCGGCAGATTCAATGCGCGTTGCGCGCGTTCCAGCCCCGCGACGTGCAGCAGGCAACTGAGGGAGATCAGCAGGAGAATGCCGGCACCGAGTTTGCCGCGCCACGGCAGTTCTTTACCCAGCAACAGCGTCGCGCCGATCACGGCCAGCACGGCCATCAGTCCGTACGCGGCCAGCCCGAACATCTGAAACGTGCCAAAAGCGATCCACGCGCCGACGGGGCCGATGAAGTTCCCGACAGGCTTGTGTCCGCTCGCCGCCACGTGGCCAACATCGTACGGATCGTACGAAATCAGGCTCAGCAGGAGCAAAAGGGATGCGACGACCAGGACAACAGCCCAAATCTCACGAACGCCCGAATGCTTCGAGTCCTTCCCCATAGAAAAGCGTTGCAAATCCTCCTTGTGGTTGCGAAGTGTATGTTACATTCGAACGAACTGCAAGGCACAAAGATGCTCTATCCCTACAAATTTATCCCAGCCCTCGTCGAACGCGTTTGGGGCGGAACGGCGCTCTCGCGCTACGGCAAGTCGATCCCCTTTGGCAAGCGTATCGGTGAGTCCTGGGAAATCAGTGATCGCGACGACGTCCAGTCCGTCATCGCCAACGGTCCCGACAAAGGCAAGACGTTGCGCGAGCAGATTACCGCCCATGGAGCGCAGCTTTTAGGTACCAATTGCGGTAAGGCCAACCGTTTTCCATTGCTCATCAAACTTCTCGACGCCCGCGAGCGGCTCTCGCTACAGGTTCATCCGCCCGCCTCGGTTGCCGCCAAACTGAAGGGCGAACCTAAAACCGAGATGTGGTGCGTGCTCGAAGCCGAGCAGGATGCGCACCTTATTGCTGGTTTCCGCCGTGGCACTACGGGCGCTGATTTCATGCGCGCCTTGGAAGGCATCAGAAACCATAATGGGAAAGAGAAAACGATCGAAGACTACATCTACCGCTTTCCCGTTTTGACGGGAGACACCTTCTTCGTTCCCTCGGGGCGTATGCATGCGATCGATGCGGGCGTCGTGTTGGTCGAAATCCAGCAGAGTTCTGACACCACGTACCGCATTTATGATTGGGGCCGGGTCGGCCTCGACGGCAAACCGCGCAAACTTCAAATCAGCGAATCGCTCGCGTGCATCGACTTTCAGGACTACGAACCCAGGAAACAACGGGCGACCGTCGAGTACCATGGTGTCAACGGCCTGTGGCGTTTGGTCGAGTGCCCCTACTTCCACGTGCACCGCCTCGAACTGCGCAACGCCTGGCCCGACCGCTGCGACGGCTCCACGTTCCACATCCTGAGTTGCACCAAAGGCGCAGTCGGCCTGCTCACACCCGACGGCAAGGAAGAGCGTATCAATGTCGGAGAATTTATCCTGCTTCCCGCCGCGCTGGGTTTCTATACACTCACGCCGCTGGCGGAAGGCACACAGGCGCTGAAGTCGTATGTGCCAAGATTAGCCTGACCAACAGTTCAGATACTATCTTTCAACCCACTTCATCGTACTCTGCGGCACGAACACGCCGCCACATTGACACGTAGCTCCAGCGTTGCCTTCCCCGGCGGTATCGCACTTGGGGCAAATCGTGCGCCGGGATGCTTTTGTCATCTCCTTATGACTCTCGCGCCGATAAATCCAAACTGAGAAAGGGAGCACCAGCACCGCAAAAATCGGAAGACGCACCAAAACGCTGCCAGTTACACTATGTTGTACGACACCCTGCATGCTAAAGAACCAGCCACAGGATGCGAGTACAGACACAAAAAAACCGACGCTTGCACCCATAAGCAACCCGTGCCTGCGTGCCTCACGCTGAGCAACCGTATTCCACTTGGTGACCTCTTCTGCCGTTCGCTCTATCCACATAGGACGTCATCCGAGTTTATACAACTCCCCGTACTTCGTTCGCAAATAGCGGATGTACGGCTCAATCGTGAGTGGCTGGCCGGTGGCGCGTTTTACGATTTCGTTGGCGGTGAACTTGGCGCCGTGTTGGTAGATGTTTTCCTGGAGCCAACTGTGGAGTGTGGTGAATTCGCCGTTCGCGATTTGGTCGGGGATGCCGGGACTCGCTCGCAATGCGGCATCATAAAACTGGGCACTGAGGATGTTGCCGAGTGTGTAACCCTGAAACGAGCCGCCGATTTGTCCGCCGAACCAATGCACATCTTGCAGCACGCCGTCGCGGTCGTGGGGCGAGGCGATGCCGAGGTCGGCCTTGTAGCGTTCGCGCCAGGCTTCGGGCAGGTCGCGGACGGCGAGCTTGCCCTCGAGCAGTTGCAGTTCAAAGTCAAAGCGGATCATGACGTGGAGATTGTAGGTCACTTCGTCCGCGTCGGTGCGGATCAGCGAGCGTTCGACCTTGTTGATGGCGCGGTAGAACATGTCGAGCGGGACGCTGCCGAGTTGCGCGGGGAATGCCGCCTGAAGTTTCGGGTAGAAGTACCGCCAGAAACCCCGGCCGCGGCCGACGAGGTTTTCCCAGAGCCGCGACTGGCTTTCGTGAACGCCCGATGAAGTCCCGCGTGCCAGCGGGGTGCCTTCCAGCTCGCGCCGAATCCCCTGCTCGTACATCGCGTGGCCCGCTTCGTGGATGGTGCTGAACAACGCGTCGCCGAGATTGTCCTCCTTGACGCGCGTCGTGATGCGCACGTCACCCAGCGAGAACGTCGTGCAGAACGGATGGTGCGTCTTGTCCTGCCGACCGCGCTGGAAATCGTAGCCGAGCTGTTTGACGACGGCGCAACCGAAGGCGAGTTGCTGGGCTTCGGGAAATTTCTGGCGGAGGCACGTGTCGTCCGCAGTTGGCTGCGCGGTAATCGCCTGCACGAGTGGCACGAGTTCTTTGCGTAATTCCGCAAACAACGCCCGCACCGTGGCCGCTTTCATTCCGAAATCGGCGAAATCAATCAACGGGTCGGCAATATGGTCGTAGCCGGGGAAGTAGTTCGCCAACTCGCGGCTGTATTCGAGCGTCTTTTCCAGATACGGACGGACCGCGGCAAAATCGTTGGCGGGCCGCGCCTTCGCCCAGGCTTCGTAGGTGGCGGATTGGTGCGCGCTGAATTTTGCGATGAACGCGGGCGGAACTTTCACCGCGCGGTCGTAATCGCGGCGGGCGATGCGAATCAGGGCGGCCTCGTCGGAATCGGCGGGGAAGGTTCGCTCGAGCGACCGCAACTCCGTGAGCATGCGACCGATGGAAGGATGCGTGAACTTCTCGTGGGCGATTTGCTCCAACGTCGCCACCTGCCGTCCGCGCGCCTCGGCGCCGCCGGGCGGCATGTAGGTCATCTGGTCCCAGTTCAAGACGGCGGCGGCGGAGCGCACGTCATTGATCTCAGCGAGACGCTGTTTCAGTTCTTCGATCTTTGGTTCCGTTGCATTCATCACGAACTCCGCAATGTAGTCGCAGGCTTTAGCCCGCGCGATTTCGCACCCTAAAGGGTGCGGCTACAAAGTCCCCCGGTAGTTTCATCATCACACCACCTCAAGCAGCAGGCCGCGAAGATACTCGGTTTCGGGAATGGCGGGCAGAATCGGGTGATCGGGCGATTGGGTGAGCACTTTGACCAGGCGCACGGTTTTCTTTGCGTCCGCCGCCGCCTCGACGACCACCGACTTGAATAGCGCGGCGTCGATGTGATGCGAGCAGGTGAACGTGGCGAGGATGCCGCCGGGTGGAAGCATCTTCAGCGCGCGCAGGTTGATCTCCTTGTAACCGCGGAGCGCGCCTTCGACATTCTCCCGCGTGCGCGTGAACGTGGGCGGATCGAGCACGATCACGTCGTACTGTCGTTTGTCGCCGTCATATTTTTTCAGGACATCGAATGCGTTGGCGCAAACGAACTGGATCTTTCCCGTCAACCCGTTCAATTCGGCGTTCTTGCGCGCGCGGGCAACCGCTTGTTCCGAGATTTCGACCGACTCCACGCTCTTGGCGCTCGCCACGGCCGCGGCCAGGGCGAACCCGCCGTGATACGTGAAACAATCGAGGACGCGTTTGCCCGCGCAGTGGCGCGCGACCTCGGCGTAATTGTCGCGTTGGTCGAGGAAGAAACCGGTTTTCTGGTCTTCGAGCAGGTTGACCTCAATGGAGAACCCCGCAAACTGCGCGCGGACGATAGCGCCGGTCTCGCCGAAGAGGACGCCTTTCGTTTCCTCCAGCCCTTCCAGTTTGCGGCTGGGGACATCGCTGCGCTCGACGATGGCCCGCGGTTCAAACAACTCCCGAAGGATTTCGACGATCTGCCCCTTGCGCTGGTCGATTCCCAACGTGAGCGCCTGGATCACGAGATAGTCGCCATATTGATCGACGATGAGGCCGGGTAGCTGGTCGCCCTCGGAGGAGACCACGCGAAAAGCTCCGGTGTCGCTGATGGATGTATCTTCCCGTCGGTAGGCCAGGGCCTCCTCGATGCGACGGGTGAAGAACGCGCGGTCGAGTTCCTCCTTCTGCGTGGTGAACCGCCGCACGGTGATTTGCGAGTGGGTGTTTAACAGGCCGCGGCCAAAAAAGCGGTCTTTGTGGTCGCGGATGTCCACGGCGTCGCCATCCCTGGGATCGGGATCACCGGTGATCCGGTCGATTTCGCTGGAGTAAACCCAACTGTGGCCCGAGTAGAGGCGGCGTTCCTTGTTCTTCTTTAAAAATACAGACGGCATGTTGCTGACGCTAACAGAGTGGGAGTGGCAGGCCAAGCCGCGAATATGGCGTCCTGATGTGGAGGGCCACGCTCCGTCGTGGCCGCATTGATCGAACGGACGCGACGGAGCGCGTCCCTCCATTCCGGAATTAAGATGAACGACGGCAAGCGGAGCGCTTGCCCTACAATCGGCGCGGGGCATTTGGTATAATGCATGACTTATGCAGATTTACTGGCTCGGTTCGCTCGCGGCGTTTGGCGCGGGCTTCGTCAACGCCATCGCCGGCGGCGGTACCTTGCTGACATTCCCTGCCCTGCTCTATTCCGGTATGCCGTCGATCACGGCCAATGCCACGAGCACGGTGGCGGTCTGGCCGGGGTCAGTGACGAGTTCGTGGGCGTATCGACGCCAGCTTAGTGAAAATCGCGCGCGTGTTTGGACGCTTGCGCTGCCATCGCTGATCGGCGGACTTCTGGGCGCGATCCTGCTGCTGAAAACCCCCGAGAGCTTCTTTCGACTCATCGTCCCGTTCCTGATCCTGCTCGCCTGTGCGTTGCTCCTGCTCAACGAACCGATTGGCCGGTGGATTTCCCAGCGGGCGGAGGCGCACCCAAAGAAACACGCGGCGGCGATCTGGTTGTCGCAATTTGCCATCGCGGTTTACGGCGGTTATTTCGGCGCGGGCATTGGAATCCTGATGCTGGCGGCGATGGCGATCTTTCTGCCGGAGGATTTGCAGGCGGCGAACGGCATGAAGAACTTCCTCGCGGTAGTCATCAACGGGATCGCGGCAGTCTATTTTATCGCGGTCGGCGCGGCGGTCTTGAAGATCGCGCTGGTAATGGCGGTCGCGGCCATCGCGGGCGGATTCGTCGGCGCGAAATTCGCGCAACGGATGTCACCTCGCATCCTGCGCGGCGCAGTCGTAATCTTCGGCGTGATTGTGGCGGTGCACTTGATGGTGAAGAAGTGATTGTTACGACGAGCAGCAACTGACGTTAGTGGCTCTGTCAGATGTAACGCCTTAGAGCGGGAGAAGAAACGACGCTAGTGATGCCACAAATGAAGTAATAGTCCCGTAGATTACAATCGGACTCCGGCCTTGAAGCCAAATAATTACCAAGCCCAGCAACATACCGGACAGGCCGGCAAACAGAGCGAAATTGCCAAGCTCATTGAGATGATACTGAATCAATCGGTCAAGCGAGTAGATCGAATGATTGAAGAAACCGGTGCGCTGTATGCAATAGATAGTGCAACAACAAAGGCCCAAGCAACCCAACAAGAGAGGCAGAGAAACCAACGTTCTGATCAATTTTCTATCTTGTTCGGGACGCATACGCACGCATGAGATTATCGCCCAAAAACGACTGATGCACAACCGCGAAATCGGCAGCAACTAATTTCCGTCGATCACGGCCACAGGTATGCGTCTTCGTCGGTGGGCTGGGCGGTGGGGGCGAACTGTTTTTTGATGTGGCCGGTGATGCAGGAGACGATCATGGCGACGATGGTGTCGGGCACGCCGTCGAAATACTTGCTTTGCGGGCGCATGTCGCACGGGTCGTTGACGTAATCGACGACAAAGTAGCGGCCATCGTGTTCCAGCGCGATCTCGGTGCTGAAGAAATCGAGTTTGGAGACATCGGCGATGATGCGGATAATGCGGCTGAGTTCATCCACATTCACGTGTGCGCGGTCCGAGGGGGTGACGACGGCATAGCGGTGCGTGGTGTCGTCCCACCAGCACGGGATGATCGAACCGCAAACGTGGTACACGCGGAACCAGGCGCGGCGGCCGTTGAGGATTTGCGGGACGACGCGCTGCTGGATGAGGAAGCGCTGGTTGCGGAACTTGGCGCGGGTTTGCATGACGTCGTCCGGCCGCGTGGCGCCGACCACGACGCCAAAACCGCCGCCGCCTTTCGCCGGTTTCACGACAAACGGCGACGCCAGCGGTTCAATCAAACGCGCGTCAAAATTCGGCTCGCTCTCGTAGGGCGGCAAAATGATTGTCAGTGGCAACTGCAGTCCACGGGCGAGGAGTTCGCCGTGGATGTTCGCCTTGTCGATGGAGCGGCGATAGTTATGCTGTGAGTTGAGAAACTTGGCGCCCTTCGACTGGAGCAACTGGTTGAACTTCAGGAAGCGCTCGTCCTCGTCGCTGGCGCGGTCGAGGAACCAGGTGAAATGCCGCTCGCCGTTCTGCACTTCGAGAAAGGTTTGCTGGAGGTTGTGGTTGCCGACGAGGTAACAACTTAAGCCGGAATTGAGGCATGAGCGGTCAATCTGATTGACGAAGTCCTGGTCAAACTGCCAGTTCCAGGCCAATCCGAAATGTATTTCAGTCGAGCGTCTGGCGGTCGTGTCCATTTCCCTCTTGCGTTGTGCAGCAGCTCTTTACAGCAGCTTCCACACCCAGCGGGCGCGGCGAGGGAGGAGCGCCAGACCCTGATTTTGCAGGGGTCGACGTGTCGTTCAACTCGGGGTACTCGAAGACCTTGCCTTCGTAATTGCGAATGATGACGCGCTGTTTATCATGCGCGAGCACATACTCGGGACCGATGGGCACTTTGCCGCCGCCGCCCGGCGCGTCGATGACATATTGCGGCACCGCGTAGCCGGTGGTATGGCCGCGCAACGCTTCGATGATCTCGACGCCCTTGCTCACGGTGGTACGCAGATGATGCGTGCCCTTGACCGGATCGCATTGGTAAATGTAATACGGTCGCACCCGCATCATCAGCAGTTTGTGCATGAGCTTCTTCATGACCGCCGCGTCGTCGTTTACCCCACGTAACAACACGCTTTGATTCCCCAACGGTATCCCCGCATCGGCAAGCCGACCGCACGCCTCCCTGACTTCGCGCGTGGCTTCCTTCGGGTGATTGGCATGAATGCTCATCCACAGCGGATGGTACTTCCGCAACATCGCGCACAACTCGGGCGTGATGCGTTGTGGCAGAAAAATCGGGATACGCGTCCCGATACGGAGAAATTCAACATGCTTGATGGCGCGCAATTGGCTCAGCACCTGTTCGAGCCGCTCGTCGCTGAACAATAGCGGATCGCCGCCGCTGAGCAACACGTCGCGCACTTCCGTGTGTTCACGGATATAATTGATCGCCTCGGTAAATTCCGTGTGCAGATGCTGCTCGCCCGCGCCGCTGACCACGCGGCTGCGCGTGCAATAGCGACAGTACGCCGCGCAGCGGTCCGTCACGAGAAACAGCACGCGATCCGGGTAACGATGCACGAGACCCGGCACGGGCATATGCTCGTCCTCACCGCACGGATCGGCCATCTCCCACGGGGCGGTGACCATTTCCTCGGCGCGCGGGATAACCTGGCTGCGAATCGGACAGTTCGGATCGCTGACGTTGATGAGGTTGAAAAAGTACGGCGTGATCGCCATCGCGAGATGTTGGCCAGCCTGGGAGACGCCGGCGCGCTCGGTGGGCGTCAACGGCATCAATGCTTCCAGCGCTTCGAGCGAGGTGATGCGGTTGCGAAGCTGCCACCGCCAGTCATTCCAGTCCACATCCGGCACACGTGCCCAGATGCCCCGCCCGGCCGACGGGAATTGTTCGTCAACAGCAGAAGATTGCAAAGGGGATGGTTCCAAGTTCACGCGGTTGGGATGCTGGGAGGGGTGCGAAAGTTTCACCCCGAGCGGTGATGCTTCAACGCTTGGAATCCCCCACTGTCCCCCAGGCTCGTCGGTCTGCATTGCTCCGGTAAGTATAGAACATCGCCGGCACGTGTCAAGCGGTGGGGATTTGGGTGGTTCCCAGCACGCTAGGAGACGCCGTCTGGCGACCGTTTGCGGTGGGCCAATCCCACGACGAGAAATGCCAGGCCCAGAAACGTGAGCGCCGTGCCACTCGGCTCGGGGATGACACTGAGGCTGGCATCCACGCTCACGCTGGACGCACCTGAGGCGTTGAGTTGAACCACTTGTGACAATGAGTACAGAGAGGACAATGAGAACGAACCTGAATTACTGGTCAGGACCGGCAGTGGAATCGTACCCGTGCTTGTCAGCGGAGTCGTCAAGGCGGCCAGGGTATCGGAGGCATCGCCATAAACACTATAGTTGACTGTAGTTGGCGCACCGGAAATGACGTGGCCACTTACCGTGGTGGTGAAGGGTGAGAACGGCGTAAAGCCGGTGTCTGAAAAAACATATTGCAGGGTGCCGGCATTGGTCGAACTGGCCTGAATCACGAGATCCATGATGGGAGTTTTCGCAGCACCCAGTACGGGTTTGGTGACACCGGTGGAAATGCTCAAGCTCCAGACGCCCACATTGGTGCTCAACGTCAGTTCGCCAATTGCAGGATTCAGATCGCCCGGACTATTGTCGGTGATGGTGATGAGTGTCACGCCATCGAAGATCGACAGGCTGGTGGTGGCCGGTATTCCATGAGCGACCCCCACGATCCCCAAGGACAGCACGATCGCGACAAAATTTTTCGATCCCCTTTTCATAAGCACCTTTTTCCCCTTTACTTACTGATTTCTCTTTTTTAACTCACACCAGATTGAACCCCTTGTGCCGTTGCAACAATCGGCAGAAGTCTGAATCTTTCCTGAGAGATATCCCTACCCCGCCTCAGTGATTCGCCGATGGCGGAAGAATCCGAATTGCGTCGCGGGCATGGATGTCAGGTGTGAATCGACGGGCCGGCGAAGGCCCTCTTGCGTGGAAGATGGAAAACACCACCGGGAATATCAGCGACGGTGTGGCGCAAATCGGTGGGCGGCGGATGTGGCGTCACGAGTCAGGCCGCGACCCTGATTACTACGTTATGCGCGTTTGCGTTTGAGGAGGCGGCAGAGCAGCAGTGCGCCGGCGGTGGCCAGCAGCAGCGAGGAAGGTTCCGGCACAAACTCGATGGTGAAATTGTCCATTATAGAGTAAGTAAATTCCGAATCAGTAATGCCGAAAGCTGGTAGCCCCCCAGAAGAGATGAATACAAGACGGTTAATGTCCAGATAATTGAAGGTGAATAGAGTCTCGTTTGTCGCACTAGCAACCACAGTCTGGTCGTAAAGCAAGTTTGTGCCGCTGAATCCCTGCACTTCAATATTCAGGTTGCTGAAAATCTCCCCGGTCAGATAAGCGCTCAGGAAATTGAAATTTGTGCTGGAGGAATCGATCTCCGAGTTACCGCCATAGTCGAGAACGACCACGTTGGAACTTGACACCATCCCGTAGTAATTACCTGTCAAGCCGTTGGTGGGAGATTTCCGCAGAGCCGCCACGTTAGTGAAGAGAATTGCGTTATTGCAAAGAATGCCATTCCAAGTAAGACCCTGATAGCCTGGGTGGTCAATTTGTAACCATGTTCCAGAACCTGTTTCTTTGAGCTCATCGAAAGTGATGACAGTTTGCGACCTGCCTGAAACCGCAAAGGAAACGAGCAGTGTGAGGACAAAGAGCGGCAGCAGGAATAACTTCGTGTTCATAACATCTTCCCTTTCCGTTCCTCGGCGAGGAACATAACTCTACCCTCGCGCCTACGGTTTCCGGCGAGAAGCGTAGCGGAGCGGCGTTTTAAGTCGATGCAATTCGTGCTAACGCTTGGATTTTTACATTCCCTTTACAACTGTCTACTTCGCCAACGCGGAGAGAACGGGGGGAGTCATGCGGAACGGCTTGATTAAATCTCTGTACATCGTATTCCGATAGTGGTATAGTTCGAGGGATGGTCATTTTCGACGCGAGAGTTACAGTGAAGGCAGCGGGCAGGCACGGACGGCTGGGCCAGCCGTCCCTACCAGTCGGTTGCGACGATCATGGCGATGTCGCCGCTCGGGGGCTGCAAAACATGTATTTCTACGAAACGAACCGGATTGGAAATCGACGAAATATGTGTGGAATAGACGGAATGCCAGGGAGTTAGGATGCGAGAGAGAAAAGATCCAATCCGGTTCGTTTGGAACGGAATTGAGGGTTTGCGAAGTACGATGGCGACCGGGCCGGTCGCCCTACAATCGGACTTGGACCGGGTAGCTTGGGCCCACCTTATACGTTTCTGCGAAACGAACCCATTTTATTTTCGAGTAGTTTTCGATGTATCGATTTTAGATACAATGCCTTATGTTGTTTGCAGCGGCGTTTGCAAATGGGTTCGTTTTCCGAAAACGAACCCATTTTGGGCGATTTTATGGTGGGTTCGGTTGCCGCTAACACTACCTCGCGGCGTCTCGTCGGACTCGGCTTCGAAAACGAACCCACCGGAGGGTGTATTCAGGGGTCAGATTGAGGATTTTTTACCGCAAATCAGGCGGATGGAAGGGAGAATCGTGAACGGAGAAAGAGTCAGGCTACTGGGCGAAGCCGAGGCGGTAGTAGCGGGTTGGGAAGGTCGCGGCGTTCGGGTCCACGACGGTGACGGTGCCGCCGGTGCCGGGGACGTTGTTGGTGAAGGTGATCCACTCGCCGTCAACGGCATTCGTGGTTTGTTGCACGAGGTAGACGCGATTCGAGGCGCTGGCGAAACTCACCTGAACATCGCTGTCGATGATCCGGGTGGTCGGGGTGGGCAAATCACTGCCGAGGTTGAAATTGATCACGCTGTAGATCCAATCAAGATTCGCCGAGATGCGCGTGCTGTAGAAGGCGCTGGGGATGGGTTGCGCGCCACCAACCAGTACCCAGTCGGTCGGATTGGGTCCGATCTGCTGAAACAATCCACGGCGGTCCGTGAGGGCGGCCGTGAAGGCGGTGTCGTCGGCGGGCTTGCTGAATTCGCCGTCCACGCCGTGGTTGATTCCCGCGAGTTTCCAAACGCCATCTTCCTGAATGAACAGGCCGCCGCTGGAATCGCCATCGGAGAGGTGGCACTCGTTCGACCCGCCATGGCCATCGAATACGACGCGCAGCACGTCGCCAACGCCGACACCAAGATCCGCGATCGCCGCGACGTCGTTTTCGCCCCAGCGCTGGACGCCGTCGGGCGTTCCCCAGAACCAACCGTTGGTCTGTCCGCCCACCACGACGGGCGGGCCGCGTTGCGTGCCGCGGCCGAAGACGACGAGATGTTTGTTGGTCTCATCCGACGAGGAATACAGCGGGGCGTAACCTGGAAATGTCTCGCGCACCTGCCAGATGGTGAGGTCGCTGTCGAAGGTCTTGAAAGCGGCGACGGGATGATAAGGAAGTCCGTTGAAGAGGAAGACATCATTAGTCGTGCCGCCGACGTGGTTCGCCACGATGAAGAATTGCGGCGCGATGGGCGTGCCGAGAAAGTTGAGCCAGCGGCCCTGGTACTGCCAGCCGCTGTTGGTGAGCACGCCCGCAGGGGCCGTCGTGTTGAAATTCGGATCGTCCGTCGACTGGAAGAGCACCGCGTCCGCGCGCGACGCGCCGATCAGAACCAAGGAAATATAAATGCACGCAGCACCCAGACCGCTGCGCAATCGACGCTTCTCATCATTCATAACCAGCGCATCTCACAGCTCGACCGTCCCGACTGTACCCAAGGAAGTTCCCGTAAATTTATCATGCCAATTCTTTCGCGGCCAGCCTATTTTCTTGACGCTGTCTTCGCGAACGGACTAGCATTCTCAGTCATTGTCGTGCCTGACCGAGCCGTGTGTTTATGATGAAAAAGGTTATCGCTGTTCTACTTCTGTTGATTGCCGTCGTCACGGCGGCGCTCATCTATTTCACTTTTGGCAAACCTGCGCCTCGCGCCGCCAGCCTGCTTCCCGAGTCGACTCTGGCTTTCATTGACATCCCCGACCTATCGAAATCGCGCACGGAATTTGCCAAAACGGAGTTTTACGCGCTCTGGCACGAACCCGAGGTGCAAGCGTTCCTGGCGCAGCCGCTGGCCGCGTTGCGCGAGGTGTCTGTGAGTGCAGGCGCTCCCAAGGATGCCGATACCATCGGCGGTCTGGCTTTTGACGCGATGCAAGGAGAAGTGTTTCTCGCCGTCACACACGTGACCATCTTTCCGGTGTTCAATCCGGGACTGGTGCTCGGCGTGGATGTTCGCACCAAACGCATCGAAGCGGTCGCGGGCCTGTACAAACTCGAAGGCGAGCTCAAGAAGACCTATCCGAGGGGGACGTATCAGACCAAGGAATACCTCGGCGTGAAATACTCGCTTTGGGAAACGGAGCCGGGGTTCCAGGTCTGCCACGCGTTTTTCAATTCGCTGGTTGTCTTCACGCTCGGTGAAGATGCGATGCGCGACATGATCGCCAGTTGGGCTGGCCAGGTTCCGCGCGACTTCGAGCGCCTCGCCGACAGCGCGAAGTTCAAGAATATCCAGCAACACGCCTCGAAGAACCACGAGTTCCTCGCCTACTTCAATGTCGAGGAGATGCTCAACCTCGTCGGCCCGCTCCTCGCGCTTTCGCCGCAGACCGCGGGCATGTATCAGAAATTCTCGCGCATCCAGGCGGCGGCTTACAGCCTGACCTTCGAGGATCGCGGCATTAAGGACGTTGGCTTTGTCGCCTACTCCAGCAGCGTGCCCAAGCCCACACCGCCCACGCAACGCAAGACGCTCGCGCTCACCACGCCCGACACGCTTGTCTACTCCGTCGGCTCCGCCGACCTGGCGGCCACTTATGACGAAGTGATGCAGTCCCTCTCGCAATCCGGCAGTGCGAACCTGATGCTCACGGCCGGACAGTTTCAGCAGGCGCTGCGGTATCGCGGCGTTCGCATGGGCGAGGACGTTCTGCAGAAGCTGGGCCCGGAGTTCGCCGTGGTCGCCAACTGGCGCTCCGGCACCCGCATTCCCAAGATTGCCATCGTCAGCGAGATCACCGACGCGGACAAGCTCCGCCCTGCGCTTGATTCGGCGATGGACGCGCTCAAGGAAAGCTGCGTAGGAACCAACGATGCGGTACCGTGGGATGAGACCGAAAGCGCGGGCCAAAAACTCCGCTCTCTCCACATCGGCACGCAATTCTTCGCCCCCACGTACGCGCTGACCGACCACTTTTTCATTCTCGCCAGCAGCGCCGACTACGCGCGCGAGTTGGTCGCCCAGGCGAAAGAGCCGAAGCCGACTTTGGCCACCAGCGAGGTATATCAACAGGCAATGAAACGCTTGCCGGCGAATGGGTCGTCCTACCAATATGTCGGCCTGCGTGAATTGTTCACGTCAGTGTATGGGCTGACGAGAACCGTGATGGAGCGAACTGGCGGCAGTCAATTCGTCGATCTGAACAAACTTCCGCAGCCTGAGACAATTGGGAAACACCTGTTTCCGCTCGTTTCCGCAACCGTGAGTGAGCCTCAACAGTCCACCTCAACATCGTTCTCACCGCTGGGCAAGTCGCTGGCCGTGGTTGTCGGCATCTGCGGCGCGGTCTGGGCGGTCAATACTTTCGGACCACAGCTCCAGCAATCCGCTATCCCAGCCTGGCCCAAAAAGTCTTCAAGTAGGGCCGCTCCTTCGGCGCCACGCGAAAATCAAACGGCAGGGTCTCAAACTCCAGCGACTCCGTGAAGCGCTCGCAGTTTTGCGCGGCGATCTGGATGCTCTTCTCGAATGGCTCGGCTTCCAGCGTCCGCTGATTCGTCGAGCACAGCAACCAACCGCCCGGCGCAACCAGCGGCACTGCCAGCGCCGCCAGTTCCTCGTAGTCGCGCGCAGCCTGAAACACCCGCCCTTTCTTCGTCGTCGAAAACGTCGGCGGGTCGAGAATGACAACATCCCAACATTGCCCGCGCTTGGCCAACCGTTTCAGCCACTCAAACGCATCCCCAAAAATGAAATCATGCGCCGCCGGATCGAGACCGTTCGCGCGGAAATTGTCCTTCCCCCACTCCAGGTAATTCTTCGACAGGTCCACACTCGTCGTCACCGCGCCGGCCTTCGCGGCGGCGACGGAAAACGCGCAGGTGTAGGCGAAGGTGTTGAGCACGGTTTTCCCCTGCAACGGTAGCGCCAGCAATCGCCGACGGTTCTCTCGCTGATCGAGAAAGATGCCGGTCGCCAACCCTTCACCAAAATTGATCAGAAACGTAAGGCTGTTTTCACGAATGGACGCCCGCTCCCCCAGCTTGCTCCCGCAGACCAATCGTGGAGCCAACCGCTTTTGCTTGGTTGCCAATTGCGCATAGATCGCCGACGGCTCGCACTCTTTCTGCAGTCGCTCGATCAACCCCATCTCTTGCGCCACCGCGGCCTCGGTCTGCCACTGGACCAGCAACGTCCCCGCGTACGAATCGACAATCACCTCCTCGAAACCATCAGCCGCCCCACTGATCAGACGGAAAGCATTCGTCGACTCATTGAACAAGGGCTCCCGAAACTCCGCCGCCGCTACCAGCGCGTCCACCTCATCGAACGCCCGCGGCACCGATGCCTCAAACAACACGCGCTCGGCCGTCGCTGGATGCTCGAAGCCGAGCTTGTACGCGTGGAGCATCAATCGCGGCGCCGTCTCCCCTTCATAGAGTGCGTCACCGAGTATCGGGAATCCGCTTTCCGAAGCATGCCGGCGAATCTGATGTGTTTTCCCCGTGAGTGGTCGCGCCTGCGTCAGGAAGTATTCACCATGCGAATCGATAAACTCAAACTCCGTCACGCAATTCGGCGACTTGGCCCAAAACTTCTGGCGCGTTGGGCGCACGGTGCTGAGCAGCAAATACGTTTTCTCGATGGTATGCTTTTCGAACTGCTGGGTCAGCGATTGGTTGGCTCGCTGGGTCTTGCCAAAAACAATCACACCCGACGTGTCCTTGTCGAGCCGCTGGAGAATGGAAAGATTCCGCCAACGCGGCTCGCGCTTGGTCAGCCATTCGTGAATCCCGTCGGGCGTGAACCGGTCGGGCTTGTGCGTGTTGATGCCCGAGGGCTTGTTGACCACCAACAGATGGTCGTCCTCGAAGAGAATGAGTCCATTCACAACACGACGGCGCTCAACCGGGAGGCCAGTTCATCGGCCGACCACCGAGCAGATGCACGTGCAGATGCGGCACAGTTTCGCCTGCGTGCGCGCCCTTGTTGATCACCACACGATAGCCTGTGACGTCGATGCCTTCTTTCCGCGCGATCTCGGCGGCCACCGTCAGCAGATGCCCCAGCAACGGCTCATCCTCCGCCTTCGCCTCGGACACGCGTGCGATGTCCTTCTTCGGCACGATGAGAATATGGATCGGCGCCTTCGGGTCGACGTCGCGGAACGCCAGTGCGCGCTCATCCTCGTAAACAATCTTGGCGGGAATCTCCTTGCGGATGATCTTGGCGAAAATGTTGTCGGCCATGGCCGTTACTCCACCACGGCGAGCTTCAGGGACGCGGCCTGTGCCGGACGCACCCGCACCACGCGTTCGCGAACATATCCGACGATTTCCTCGGCCAACCGACGGCAACCGGCCGTCCAGCGTCGCGCGCCGCGCAACTGCATCACGCACGCCCGCAAGCCGTCCACCTCGATCAACGAAAGCCGATGGTCCGACGCCGCCGCCAGCTCGTGGTCCAGTTGACGGAAGAATTCGAGTTCAAACGCCGCGCCCACTCGCGCCGCCAGATCGTTGAGATGAATCGCCGCACAGTGCTCGTGCCCGGCGTACGCCTGGGAAATCTTCTGGAAACCCAGCGTCGCCAAAACCGCGACCACAATCTCCACAATCTCGCGGGTGGGTATTACTCCATCCGAGCGGCATTTGATCGCGTACGCGTGCACCGCCGCCGCGACGGACTCCGCCAGCCACCAGTCGGAGTGCCCCGCGCGCTCCGCAACGTTCTGGATCGACAGCGCCAGCCGCTGTTCGTCGAACGGCGCCATGCGGCCGTCCTCAAACTTGACCCAGACCATGTCCTCAATCAGTTGAATCATGATTTACCCAGTTGCTTGATCTCGTCAATAAACTGCTCCGCGTCGCGGAATTGCCGGTACACCGAGGCGAACCGCACATACGCCACCTCGTCCAGCTTCCGCAAGTGTTGCATGATGCGTTCGCCAATCTGCTTCGAGGGGACTTCGCGACCAAATTCGTTTTCCAACTCGGTAATCACCCGCTCCGCCAGCGACTCGATCTCCTCCGTGCTCACCGGCCGCTTCTCGCAGGCCTTCTCCATCCCCGCCAACAGCTTGCGGCGATCAAATTCCTCGTACTGGCCGTCACGCTTCTTCACGCGCAATTTCTCGCGGAAAATCTCCTCGTAAGTTGTGAACCGCGCCCCGCACTTCAAGCACTCCCGCCGCCGCCGAATCAACAACCCATCGCGGCTGCTGCGCGAATCAATGACTTTATCGTCCACCCCCGTGCACTTGGGACACCGCATAATTCTCTTGAACCCCCTAACTGCAAACCCCTTACTACCACGCACCCCACGACCGGTCAAGAGGGAACACCCCGTCAATAGATTTTCCGCAGCCCTCACCGTCCCTCTCCTGCCAGTTGTAGCTGCGGTTCTATGAACCGCAGATTCTTCCATCGTGCTTTCATCGGTCCCATTCGACCCATTCACCTTCCCAAATGGATTCGGCTTTGCCAAACGAACCGGATTCAGTTTTTTAAAACGTTCTCTGTAAATACCGTATGCATAGGCAGTTAAATCAAAAAATCCATCATCATGAATCCGGTTCGTTTCGCAGAAACGCATGTTTTCAAGTCCTCTTTTTCCGCCGTAGCACGAGGTGCGACGGCGGATTCCCCCCTGTAGTGGCGCGGGCGTATCGCCCGTTCTCTCTGTGTCAAATCGCACATCCCTCACATCATACAATTATCGGAATGCGATGTCCAGAAGAAAGTGAACCGTTCTTGTCCACCAGCTTCTTCGCGCAATTTCCCAATTCTCCGACCTTGCGCTGAACGTTGTGCGTTGAAAGTTGGATGTTGAACGTTTCGGCGTTGTCCCTCCCCCATGGGGTATTGACCCCATAGCAAGCTGCTCAGCTTTTCGCGTAGCTTACTGTTAGCAACAAAGAAAGGAACAACAGTATGGGATTAGTCCTATTAATATTGCTCATTCTTCTTCTCGTGGGCGCATTGCCCACCTGGCCCCACAGCAGAAACTGGGGTTACTACCCGAGCAGCGGGCTTGGAGTGGTGGTCGTGATTCTGGTCGTGTTGGTTCTGATGGGTCGGCTTTGAAAGACAAACGCGGCGAAACATGTCAGTGGATACCAGACCCAGGCCAGACTGGAGCATTCGTGAAATGCCCGGCTTGGGTCTGTGGAACGCGGATCGTGTCCGCGTGAAAGTAACAAATGGAGAGATAATATGAAGCACATGTATCCTTGGTTCTTAATCAGCGCAATCATAAGCACGTGTGCCATCGGGTTGGCAGTCATGCCGCAGGACGAACCGAATCACCCGGTGGTTCTTCCGAGCACAGGTCAGCCGACCCCCTTGGGGAATACCAACCAAACATCGCGAACAAGCACCAACGCGACTCTCCCGCCGGCGTATCAGGGCGGCATCAAGGACTTGCATGACACGATTGGAACCAATGCCGTCAATCACGGGTATAACCAACCAACACTGACCAACCAGCCAAATCCAGACGCGCAAGTGCCCCACGTCCCGCCTCAGTAACAACCGCCGCATCCAGGAGAATCAGGCCCAGTTCGTTACGCGGTCGCCGGGCTAAGGCACAAAATTGCATGTAAAAGCCAAAATACCGGACGAAAAAAGGGCGTCGGAATTTCTCGCCAACGAGCGCACGTTTCTGGCATGGATCAGGACGAGTATCGCGGTCATCAGTCTCGGTTTTGTCGTCGCCAAGTTCGGCGTCTGGCTGCGTGAACTTTCCGCAAGCCTTGCCCCGGGGGTGCCCGTCCACAGCACGGGCCTGTCCCTGCCGATGGGCATCGCCATGATGGCTCTGGGCGGCGCGCTCGCGATCCTCGCAGCCTGGCACTACCACCTCGTGAATCTGGCGATTGAACGCGGTGAAGTGCGCGCCAATCGTGGTTTGATCGTGGCGGTGACCGCCGGCGTCGCGCTCCTCGCGCTGATGATGATTGTTTACTTGCTGGTAGCGGAGAAACACTTCTAATGGCCAGCCGTTGTAGGCCGCAAGCCGAGTCTGACGAGACGCGCCGAGGGTTTGCTGGCGGCGCAACCCTCACGCGGCGGAGAGTGGTCAAAATATTAACCAATAAACCGGAGAAACGTCATGAGCAACGAATGGGGATTGTGCAAGGATTGCAAATGGTGGCAGATCGAACCGAAAGCATCTATAACCAACACCACGATGGGATTGTGTATCGATGACAAACTGTTCCCGTATAAACTCCGGGTCTCCGGCAATAGCGGCTGCAACCACTTCATGCCCGGCAAACCAGCCCACGCCAAAGGCTCCAGCGGCCAGCCCCCCACCGCCCAGCCAACGCGGTAGCGGGTGGATGGGGTCATTGGAATGCAGCAGCGGCGGAAGTTAGCAACCTCACTTACATCTGACGATTTCGGGTTTCTATAAATGGCAAAGCGCTGACACTGGAGAAGAGCAACCATTGTCATTGAGTTGGAACCCACAATCTGTTATTCAGAAACCGTGGTAGCGAGCGCATTACTTTCTAGGACCCTCCTGGGCGATCTCCTCGCGGAGAGAGACTCCAAAATGTTGGACGTCGCCTTTTTTGAAACACCAGAATACAAGTCTTTGACCGTAGGTCTCGATCATACAACCACCGTCGGAAGAAGAGGCACCGGGAAAAGCGCTCTTTTTTATCGTCTGGGCAAGTTTTGGACTGCCGATGACAAGTTGATACTTCTAAAACTTGCCCCTGAGGAAATCGATATCCTCGGTCTACGTCCATACGTTGATCCATTGGGCGCCCGCTTTAATCTCATCCGAGCTTACTACCGGCTTGCCTGGCGCTACGCACTCTCTATGGAAATAGCCACTCACATTTTCCAAGGCTACACGTACGCCAATCTCCCACATTCGAGCCCTCTCATTGAGACTCTGAGGGCTTGGAAGACATCGGGGAATACGGCTTCTGACAGACTACGGTCCCGCCTCAGAACTATTCCACGCTCTACAGAGAATCTCGATGGTCAGATTGCCGATCTCGCAACCAAGCTTGAGCTTGCCGACTTGGAAGTTGCCCTGAAGCACTCTCTTGCCGACGCACAGCAGCCTTTCTTCATTTTGATAGATGATCTAGATGAAGGATACGAGCCCGACCAAGTCGGAATTGGTCTTGTCTGTGGCATTATACATGCGGCCATTGACGTTCAGGCGCGTCTTCCAAATATCAAAACTCTCGTTTTTTTGCGAGACAACATTTTTCGTGCTGTGGCACGTCTCGACCCAGACTACTCACGCACTATAGAAGGCCGAGTGCTCAGGCTGCATTGGGACGAATTCAACCTGTTCAGCATGATATGCAGCCGGCTCCGCGTCGCCTTCAAATTCACAGACGAGGAAGACCTGAAGGTATGGAACAAGTGCACAGCACGCAACCTTCAGGGCAAAGACGGTTTTCGCCGCTGTCTCCAACTTACATTGTACCGACCCAGAGATTTGATATCACTTCTTAATAACGCCTTCTATCGGGCGCTCTCACAAGGCCGAACTGCCATTGTGGATGAGGACATTGAACAAACGGCCAAAGAGATCTCGCAGACACGCCTCGATGATCTATTTAAGGAGTACAAATACGTATTTCCCGGTTTAGAGCCACTTGTAAATTGTTTCTCTAATGCCTCACCCGAACGAAATTACACAGAGGCTTGTGCTCTCATCCAAGCCGTCCTCTCGGCAGACAAGCATGCTCCTTTACAGCAGCAGGATTTGGCCATATTCAAGTCCCCAGAACAAGCAATCAGAGGCCTCTACAGTGTTGGTTTTTTGGGTCTACAAAGACCGTCTGGAGCTAGCTTTATATTCTGTCATGACGGCAATTCCCCCAATCTGGAGTTCACGAAGGACACTAAGCTCTTAATCCATCCTTGCTACTGGATGGCATTAAATCTAACCCGCAGTATCCTTCAGCCCGAAGAAGCCGCAGAGATCAATGATGAATACGATATCGAAGTCACCTCTGAAACTCCCGAAATTCGACGCCAGAACATCTCGAATCTAGTCGAATCCCTCAAGGAAATACCAGATGGAGATAGTGGGGCGCACAAATTCGAAGAATGGTGCTATTCAGCTCTCACGATTGTTTTTGCCGGTGCACTGCGAAACTTGCAACTCAAACCTAATAAAGACGCTACGCAGAGACGTGATATTGTCGGAACCAATCTTGGGGAAACCGACACATGGAAAAGAATCCTGCAGCAGTATTCTACCAGTCAGGTCATCTTCGAAGTGAAGAATTACGCTACCGACTTGGGCCCCACCGAATTCCGCCAGATGAATTCGTACCTTGCCCTAGAATACGGAAACTGTGGTTTCATAATCACAAGATCGCCGCAAGCTGATCTGCAAAAAGGCAGGGAATTAGATTGGGTTCGTGAGATTTATTACAGCCACCATAAGCTAATAGTCAAGCTGACCGCTGATTGGCTGACTTCCCAACTTCACAGACTTAACGACCCAGTGAAGCACAACGCTCCCGACGAAGTTCTGGGACGCCTCTTGGACCGATACGTACGGGTCTACCTGTCCCTTGGTGCATCCCCCGGCACCAAGGTACCTAACGCGTAAACCGGTTTAGGGAGTCAACTCTTGACTCTTGATAGATAATTGCGCCCCCCCAATTGTACGCGCTAACAGCTTTCCCATAGCGCACCCACTTCCCGTGTGTTATACGTCCCGCGACCGTATGTGAAAGCGCTGCTTGATGATTGATTCTCTCGAGACCAAAACGTCCCCATCGCGGCAGTCGCTGCGCGGTCTGGATTGGTTGAATTTTTTCCTTGCCGACGTCCAGACGGGAGTCGGACCGTTCCTCGCGATCTACCTCGCTGGCTACAAGTGGAACGAAGCGGCAGCATTGGAGTCAGGTCTCAACATCAGACAATTAGTTGTTATCCCACTCCCCATTCAATTTTTTCATCCCCCCCCCAATCGCAATCCTTTGGAGTAGCGAAAGTCGCGCGGACTCGGCGACCTCTTTCCACGCGGGCTTCTGAACGCAAGACCTGAAATCCGCCGGCACCTTAATTCACAACAATCAGCCGGTAAAACCGCTGCGTTTGTGTGATCGGGTCCGCCAACAAAACCGTGTTGGTGTTCGCGGTAATATCCGTCAGGTCCGTCCAGTTCGTATCCGTCAACTGGTGCTTCCATTGCACGCGATAGCTCCGTTGCGGGACAGTGTCCCACTGTAGGGCGAAATTACCGTTGGTGCGAAACGCCGCGGTGATATTGGGGGCGTTCGTCACGTAGATCGTATTGAGCAATTTCGCAAGCCGTTGGCCTCCGATTGCCAGGCGTTGTTGAGACGTGGCCACGGCGGCATTGAGATAACTGGCGGTGGGAGTAGTGCCGTTGGTGATGCCGACGTACGCGACAGTCTTCGCGAATCCCCAACTCTCCACCGCCCACGGCAGCGGATCGGGAATCGAGCCGATGCTCAAACTGTACGGATAAAGACCTTCGACCTCGTTCGCCTTATTGGTAATGATCGCCAGGCCGGCAGGGGTCAGCGGCCGGACGACGCCATCGTCCAAATAACCGCCTCCGTCATCCCAAAGATTATGGAGCCTGGGCCAGGTCCCGTTCAGGAGGAAATCCCAGCCGCCTTCATCACCGGTCGGCATGTTCGTGGTAACACCGGTCGCGCAATGCATCGGCTGCGTGATGTCTCCGCAGAAATGTAACAGGAAACGCAAGGCCACGGCCTGGTTGCTCAGTGACTGTGCCGGATCTTGCAGCTTGGTAATGCACTGGGTGATGGCCTCCACGACATTGGATGCATCATCCACCACGCCATTGGTTGGGTAGCCATCTAGGCTGATGGGGATATCGTAGATGTGCAAGTCGTCGTACGCCGAGGTGTTGCTTTTGATATCGTCCGCCCAGCAAGCCGCCATCACGAAATTGCTGTTGATCGCACTCGAATCAAAGACCGGCACCGCAATGAGCGCGTCGCATTTGGCTTTCACGGCGGCGTCGAGGTGATTGTACGCGATTTGCGCCACGACCATGTGCCCCTCCCCATCCCAGGCCAGGACCGGCCGCACCAAGCAGACAAAAATAAACAGAGCGACCAGAGCTTTAGCCATTTGCGTACCCTGGATCAGTTATCAACCCCCCGCGTCCCTCGGTCAAGACGAGAACGACGGGCGACCCGGGGCACATCTCTGCTTTCTTCTTTTGGCCGACGCGAGCAACCCTGAAGGGGTCAGGGATGAATATTGATATATTTCGACGGTGTGAGGGGGTTCAGCGGGCCACCGCCTGACTCTTGCCCGCCAACACCTTTCCCGTGGCGCACCCACTTCCCGTGTGTTATACGTCCCGCGACCGTATGTGAAAGCGCTGCTTGATGATTGATTCTCTCGAGACGAAAACGTCCCCTTCCCGGCAATCGCTGCGCGGTTTGGATTGGTTGAATTTTTTCCTCGCCGACGTCCAGACGGGAGTCGGACCGTTCCTCGCAATTTACCTCGCTGGCTACAAGTGGAACGAAGAGCGCGTTGGGCTTGCGCTCACGGTCGGTGGAATCGCCGGCATCCTGACCCAGACCCCGGCGGGCGCTCTCGTCGACCGTCTGCGGTCCAAACGCGCGTTGATTGCCGCTGGAATCGTCGCGCTGGCGGTCGGGGCGTTGCTGATTGCGCTCGTGCCAACCTTTTGGTCCGTGATGTCTGCCCAAATCTTGATTGGCGGCACCTCGAGCATTTTTGGCCCGGCCATCTGTGCCGTTTCGCTCGGGATCGTCGGACGTGCCGCCTTCGACATACGCCAGGGCCGCAATCAGACATTCAACTCAGCCGGCAACGTCGTCGCCGCCGTGTCGATGGGCCTCCTCGGCTACCTCGTTTCCAATCAGAGCATTTTCTTCTTCGTCGTGGTTCTCGCGGTCCCCACGATTCTCGTCCTGCTGCTGATCAAACCCGCCGAGATTGACTACGAGATCGCCCGTGGTGCAGATGTCGGCAAAAAAGGCGGCAAAGCGGAAAGCGTCCGGGTGCTCTTTCAGGACCGCCCATTGGTTCTCTTCCTCGTCTGCGCTGTCATGTTCCATTTTGCGAACGCCGCCATGCTGCCGCTACTGGGCGAGATGCTGGCCAAGGGTCGCGGACGAAGCTCAATGATGTTCATGTCGGCGTGCGTGGTGACCACGCAGCTGGTCATCACGTTGCTCGCTTCCTGGACGGGGCGAAAAGCGGGGTCGTGGGGCAGGAAGCCGCTGCTGCTCGTGGCGTTCGGAGTACTGCCCGTTCGCGGCGTTCTCTACACGCTCACCGTCAACACGGGCGCCCTGGTCGCAATCCAGATTCTGGACGGTGTGGCGGCGGGAATATTCGGCGTTGTCTCGGTCCTTGTGATCGCCGACCTCACGCAAGGCTCGGGCCGCTTCAATCTCACTCTCGGGGCCATCAGCACGGCCGTCGGTATTGGCGCTTCACTCAGCCAGGTCATCGCCGGTTCCATCGTCCACCACTTCGGTTCCAACGCCGGCTTTCTCTTCCTTGCCGCGGTTGCGTCGACCGCATTTGGGATACTCTACTTCTTCATGCCGGAGACACGCGATAAACAATTTCTGAATCCAACCCAGGGAGCACCATCCCTATGAGCACCGTCCTTCTGCTGGTTTTGTCGAACATCTTCATGACCTTCGC
>PLZV01000007.1 GCA_003152315.1 Verrucomicrobiota bacterium | reverse complement strand
AAGTGCTGAAGTCGCTGCCGCACCAGAGTGGCGTCGGGCCGCTCGATCAAGCCCGAGCGACTTCGTTGCTGCTCCGTTTTGTCCAGCTTGAAGGCTCGTAGGCGTATGGGGTTTAGATGTACATAGCGACTGACCTCCCAGGCTACGTCCTCTTCCATCAGCAGGGCATGGAAGCGCCCTTGGAATAAATGCCCTGCGCGACGATGCCGGCGGTTGAAGTACACAGTGTAGCTTACACCCAGCCATTGCATGGCCCGGCTCAGGTTGGACTCACCCGTGCGGAGCAGCAGATGATAGTGGTTATCCATCAAGACGTACGCGTGAACTGAAACACGGAATCGCTCGACGAACTTTTCCAGGAGGGCCAGAAAATGCCGCCGGTCTCTGTCATCGCGCCAGATCGCGCGGCGCTCGTTGCCACGAGCGGTCACGTGATACCATCCGCCGGGGATTTCAATGCGTAGAGGCCGCGCCATCCCCAAAGCCGATACGAAGTGCCGCCGTATCGGTCAAGCTAATTGTGGAAAATAGAGATATGACCCCAATTCTCCCATGGAAAAATTCTTGTACGGAAAGGCTTGTTTTTGGAAAACGAGCGGCGCAGAAGGCTGACAGGGGAAGAACTGCAGAGCGAACCATCACATGGATTTCGTGCAGCTTTGGCTACCGGATTGATATTGATGTAGGGGGGGATGAGCTACTACTCCCAAGTGAGGATCAAATTGTTACAATGATTAGACGTGACCCCACATCAGCCCTAATGCGTAGAGGCCGCGCCATCCCCAAAACCGATATGAAGTGCAGTAGTATCCGTCAAGCTAATTGTGGAAAATAGAGATGTGACCCCAATTCTCTGGAATCCCTAGTACGCACACTCTGCCCTTACATGAACCGGCTGAATATGGGCCAAAAGAATTGCACCAATGTCAGTAGAAACAATAATAAGTATGCCAAAGTGAACCATTTTAAGAATATACCAAAAGAGGTTAGCTGCTTATCGCCGAGATCCCGGAAGCGCTCGCGTTTAATAAAGCGCATGACGTTCCAGCACGAGCGAATTGAATTATTCAAAAAAGAAGGGCATCCCAGGTCGTTCCAAGCTTGAGGGTGCCTCCGCTTAAGCATGTTCAGGAATACTGATTGAAGGACCATTCCGCTAACACAGACCACGAACACTATTATAAAAGACAAGCCAAAGAGAATGTCCAAGGTTGAATTCCGATATCTGCAAGCTCCTATATTATCCACGGTGTCAACCTTGCGAAAGAAGCTTGCGAATAAGCCTGAGATACTTGGAGTCATTCCAAACCATGCCGAATAAACTTCCTGTCGCCAACGCCACGCATATCCCTCCCAGAAAAAGCGCCTCGCTGTGAAGCATCAGTCCTGCCCCAATAAGCACAAGCGCAATTAGAAAATAAACCGCCGAGAGAAAGTAATAGATGCGCAAGCGTGGCTCCCTGCGCTCCAATTTTGCAACAATCTCCAACTCGGACTCGTTCAGGCCTACGCGATCCTTCTTGAGGTCAGGGTTGTTCATGGGCTGGTCCCCCGCCGACGAATACGCCCGCTATTCCGACCCATCCCTTCCAACCATAAGGCCACGGTTTCAGGGAAAACAGGGTCAGGTTTCAGGGAAAACAGGGTCACATCTCTATTTTCTACAATTGACGTTCTATTGTTGCCAGCGTCTGGAGTAGTCGTCGATCTCGGTGTAATTGTCTCTCAAATCTTCCGACGGCGGCGCTCACACAGCGATAATCGGCCCCGCCAATGGCTTTGCCAAGTTCGTTCAGCGTCATCGCGCATCGCTTCCTTGCCAACCATAATACCGCATCCCGCCCCCCAATCACCATGCCGATCCCGCCACTGCGCCCAGTTCTCGCCTTTCTGCTCCTCAACCGCTGCCACCACTTGTTCCAATGACGTACGCAGGCGTAATTCTCGCAGGGCGGACTGTTCTTTCTCATCCCTGTGCGCGAGTCGGCGCATGCGCGCCACAAATTCCGCGCCGCCCGGCAGCATTCGTTCCTGCAACTGATCCCAAGGCGACGGCGGCAAGCCTATACGCCGCAGCTCTCTTGCTCTGCCCCTCCTCAAACGCAAGCGCGGTTACTCTTTTCACAAAGCACCCACCCGTTAATCCCCTCCGAGGAGGGGAACATGGCCGTCTGGTATTTCGTATATCGTAAAGAGATAATTTTGCTGGACGGCGAGCGGTGGGCTTGCTACAGTGGGCTCAGTTCTTTGACATCCGCCTTCGCTAAAGCTTCGGCGCGACTCGCTGCTGTACGCAGCTTGGGGAGCGTGGGCTCGACGGGGCAGCGCTCCTTCAGGAAAGGGAGTGGCCGCAAAAACATGCTTTCTGCGAAACGAACCCGATTTGCCATGTCGTAATTTCCGGTGCATCCCACAGAGAGATAGGGACTTATGACGAGGATGATCAATTCTTGAATCGGGTTCGTTTGGCGCGATAACTACATGGGAGGCTTTGATCTCGTTCGCCTCGAAGGAGGGTGGTGGGAGGAATTCCCACTGGGGGCGCTGGAAAATTCTTGTTGCCAATTCAACCGATTTGCGTATAGTTTTTGGCAGCTAGCATATGGAAGAAGAGCGCAGTGAGATTGGTGGAATGTCAGTCACGCCTTGTTTGCCTGGTGGCAGTCCGAAACCCGACGAGCGGGAACAGTCACTGAAGCCTCCCTACCGCAGCAGAAGGAAATACTAAACCCCTATGGCAACCAAGCTATTCGTGGGCAACCTGTCGTTTAACACGACCGAAGGCGACATTCTCGACCTGTTCAAACAGGCCGGCAATGTCACCAGTTGCGAACTCATCATGGACAAGTTCACGGGCAAGTCCCGCGGATTTGCGTTCGTCCAGATGGGCACTCAAGAAGAAGCCAACAAAGCCGTGACTGATTTCAACGGCAAGGAACTGGACGGCCGTGCGCTGACCGTCAACGAAGCCCGTCCCCGTGAGGAACGTCCCCGCGGTGACTTCGGCGGCGGTGGTGGTGGCGGATTCGGCGGCGGTGGTGGCGGTCGTGGCGGCGGAGGCGGCGGCAAACGCGACTTCGGTGGCGGTGGCCGCGGTCGTCGTTAAGGCTCGCGCAACCACAAGAGAGTAATTACGCAAAGGGTGTCCCGCGAAGGCGGGACGCCCTTTTTCTTTGGTGAGGTTGGCGCGAATGAGATTCACGGCCTCACGCATTACAGAATTGTAATCTATTTATCCGGGCTTGGAGCCTTGACACACCGGGGTGGCGCACCTACCATCCACGGTCAGGGGATTTAGATTGAAAGGGCAGGCAGTTTGCGCCGCATCGCGCGGTTACAACTTTGCCCAGTTAACAAAAACATAGTCAAGGGAGGATTCCGAATGAAAGTAATGCGCATAGCGGTGGTAGCGGGAGTGTTGGTTGGCTTGGTGGCCGCGACGGTTCAAGCCGGTTTGTTTAATGCGAACATCACCGGGAAGCAGACGAAGCTGACCAGCGGGGTGGTCACCACGAAGAGCTTCTCGAGCAAGGACGTTATCAGTGGTGTCACAACCAGCAAGACGGCGAAGCTGGTTGTTGATTCGACCACGGGTGCGCTTGAAGCGGTTGACAAATGCGGGAACCTGATCACCAACATAGTGACCATCATCGGCACCTCCCTGACGGTGGGCCCAGACGCAAAGAGTAACGAAGTGGACGCTGTGCTGTTGTCATTCGGAGGCACCGGCGCGACGAATGGGACCGCCGTTGTCACCACGTCAGATGACAAGACGTTCAAGGCAACTGAGACATTTACGATTGCGGTCAATGGAGCAATCATCGCCGGCAAGGTCACGACGAGCTCGGCGTTTAAGAAGGCTGCAGGCTGCCCATAATAAGTTGTTTTTCGCGCAAGAGGCGGTGGATCAATTCCACCGCCTCTTGCTTTGGTGATGACCGGTAACCGGCGCAGGGGCCTGGCGGGACCACAACTGTCAATGGAGAACGACGAGACCAACGTGGCGACAACCAATCGTCAGTGCGCCGAGAAAATTGAGCCGGGTGTTTGGTTGGTTTTCTGCGTCAAGGCCTCTTGAGCCGCCTGCCTGATTTCCGCGTCGCCGTCCGAGAGAAGCTGTTGGAGGGTTGGCACCGCCCAGGTATCGTCATAATCTCCCAGGACGGAGATAGCCGCTTTGCGCACTTCCTGGGGTTGGTTGGGATCGGCGCCCTGGACGAGAAGTTGGTAGGACGAAGGGTCGTCGAGGTTGAGCAGATTATTGAGGATGTCGATTCTTACCTCAATGCTCGGTTCCTGATGGAACATCACCCCCAAAGCCTCCACCACCTCACGGATTGGCACATCGTCGTCGACCAGGTTGGCGACATCATCCGCCAGGGAGCTGCGGCCGTCCTTGTTATCCAGCGATGAATACTGCTTGAGCGCGGCCTGCAATTGCGGATGCAGGTGCTGGATGAGAATCGTTTGCGCCACATCGGCCACATTCGTTGCATTGGCTTGAAGCGGCATCGTGGGGGGGCCCTGGTCAACGGGAACCGGCCCACTGCCCGGCCGATCACTCTTTTGCTCCCCCTCTTGCCGAGGTGGGAGGGGAGGATGGCTTTGAGCAAGCCCAGCGGGAGAAGGGGGTGGTGTTGGTATGCTCGAATTGCCGGAGACGCCATGAACTCTGGCGACGCACCAGACGGCGATTGCACCGGCCACAAAACCGCAACCAAACGTGATCAAATCCTTGCGCATTTGTGGCAACATCCGAAATGTGGACCCTGCTGTCAAAACTTATTGTCTTCCCTCACTATAGCAGAGCCAGCACCTCTTCCGGTTTTGCGACGATGTGTTCCGCGCCGCTCGCGGCCAACTCTTCGCGGTCGCGAAAACCCCAGAGGACGCCGACCGGGTGCATGCCGGCGGCGAGCGCGGTGCGCATGTCGGTGTTGGTGTCGCCCAGGTAGAGCCATTGCGCGGGCGGCACGCCGAGTTCCTGGGCGATCTGCAGCGCGGCAGTCGGATCGGGTTTCAGCGGGACATTGGGCAATTGGCCGCGTACGACTGCGAAGGGTGATGGATTGAAATAGTGTCCGATCATGCGCTTTGTGAATACGTCGGGTTTATTGGACAGCACCGCCAGGCGGTAGCGGCGTTTCACGAGCGCCGAAATCAGTTCGGGGATTCCCGGGTAGAGTTTCGTCAAGTCGAAGCAGTGCGCGTCGTAACGCTCACGCATCAGGCGCAGGGTTTCGTCCACCAGATTCTGCTTGTTAGCGGACAAGGCGCGGGCGCAAAGCTCGCGGGCGCCGTCGCCGACGAAGTAACGATAGCTTGCTGCCGGATGCGTGGGGCAACCGAGTTGCGCCAGCGCCCAGTTGGTGGCGTTCGCCAAATCGGCCAGCGAGTCAGCCAGGGTCCCGTCGAGATCGAAGAGAACGGCGCGGATATCGTGTTTCACGGGAGCATGGTACTCAAGGACGCGGTGAGGGGCCATTTTTTTGTTGGTGTGACGGCGACGCGCTTGCTACGGTCGGTGGTATCAACAAAGGAGAACGAGACATGAAGGCATTTCGGATTTATGCAATGATTTTGGCGGCGGTGTGTCTGACGATGCCGGTGGTCTTTGGACAACGGATGTTTGGCGGAGGGATGCGCGATTTCGGCAACGGCCAGATGGCGAAGATTTTCGGGATGAACCAGTCGTTCACGGCGACCGCGGACGTGACGATCACGGACAAATCGCGGCCCGCGCCGCTGCAGATGGAGTCGGCCTATGCGGTCCTCAAGGGCAATGTGCGCACGGAGACGGACATGACATCCATGAAGGGTGCCAACATGCCGCCGCAAGTCCTTGCCCAGATGAAGCAGATGGGCATGGATCGCACGGTCAGCATTTATCGGAGCGACAAGAAGCTGATGTACCTGGTGTATCCGGGACTGAAGGCGTATTGCGAAATCACTCCGGCGGAGATGCAGCCGCCGGGCAAGCCCGAACCGAAGGAGCCGACGGTTGAGAGCACCGTGATTGGCAAGGACACCGTGGATGGTCATCCCTGCGTGAAGAACAAGGTCACCATTACCACTGATGACGGCAAGCAGCATGAAATGATTGTGTGGAAGGCCAGCGACCTGAAAGACTTCCCAATCCAGACCGAAATGCAGAGCGGGGGTGCGACCATCACCACTCACCTCCGCGACATCAAGTTGTCGGCGCCGGACGCATCGCTCTTCGATCCGCCGAGCGACTTCAAGGCGTACAGCAGCATGCAAGAAATGATGATGGCCAATATGCAGCGCATGATGCCGCCAAGCGGGATGCCGCCAGGTGGTGCGGTGCCTCCACAAGGCGGCGGCAATAACTAACAGCGTCTCTTCATGAAGAAAACGTCGCAGTCAACGTGGGGCGGTCGTTTCTCGGCCGGGCCGGCGGAAGCCGTCAAGGCTTACACCGAGAGCGTCAGCTTCGATTGGCGGTTGTTCAACCACGACATCGCCGGGTCCATTGCCCATGCGAAAGGGCTGGCGAAGGTCGGCCTGCTCACCCGGGCGGAAGTGAAGAAGATCGAGCGCGGCTTGCGTGCCATTCAGCACGAGATCGAATCCGGTAAATTCAAGTGGGATTTTGACTGCGAAGACGTCCACATGAACATCGAGGCGGCGCTGATTCGCAAGATTGGCGCGGCGGGCAAGAAGCTGCACACGGGCCGGAGCCGGAATGACCAAATCGCCACTGATATTCGCCTCTGGCTCGTCGCAAAAATTCGCAGCACGAACTTCGAGATCCGAAACTTGCAGGGTGCACTTGTCACGCTGGCGGAGAAGGAGTGCGACACGGTCATTCCGGGCTACACGCACCTGCAGCGGGCCCAGCCCGTCTTGCTGGCGCACCATCTTCTTGCGTACGTCGAGATGTTGGGTCGCGACGCCGAGCGCTTTGCCGACTGCGCCAAACGCGCCAACATTTGCCCGCTGGGCTCCGGCGCGATCGCCGGCAGCACGCTGAAGCTCGACCGCGCGTATGTTGCCAAGCTGCTCGGTTTCGCGGGTGTGACGCAGAACTCGATGGATGCCGTTGGCGACCGCGATTTCATTGTGGAATTTCACGCGACGGCGGCGCTCACGGGCGCGCATTTATCGCGGCTGGCGGAGGACTTGATTCTCTGGTCGAGCGCGGAGTTCGGTTTCATCACGATTGCCGACGCCTACACGACCGGTTCGTCGCTGATGCCGCAGAAGAAGAATCCCGACATCGCCGAGCTGGCGCGTGGCAAGACGGCGCGGCTTTACGGCAACCTCGTGCAGGCATTGACGCTCCTGAAGTCGCTGCCGTTGACCTACAACCGCGATTTGCAGGAAGACAAGCAACCGCTATTCAAGTCGGCTGATGTTTTATTGTCCACGCTGCACATGGTGGCAGAAATGATGGGCCACATCCATGTGAACCACGTCAAATGCGAAGCCGCCGCCAGCGACCCGCTGATGCTCGCGACCGACCTTGTTGATTTTCTGGTGATGAAAGGGATGCCGTTCCGCGAAGCCCATCACGCCGTCGGCGCGCTCGTCGCCGAGGTGGAAAAGACCCACATCTCGCTGCCCAAGCTCGCCGCCAAGAAGTACGGACCCGCCGCCGGTAAGGTGTTCGACGTCCGCCGGGCCCTGGCCGCCCGCACCGCCATCGGCGCGCCCTCGCCAAAGAATGTGGCGGCGCAGATCAAGCGGTGGAAGAAGTTGCTGAATGGGTGACCCCTTCTTGGCATGCCCAAATGATCGGCGATGGCTGGGAACTGCCTGATCCTATTGCACTGGATCCCACCGGCCCCCCTCCATAGTGTTGCGCCACGTGTTTGTGCCTATGGCCGTGCGCAGATCCAATTCTTTGTTAACCGGAGCTTTCTCGGTTATCAGCCGATCTCCGCCCAACTCGGCGAGGGATGAGACCAGGCTTTTCGTTGGGACGATCTCGTACCGTTGCAGAATCGCATCGTCAATGGGGGACTCGAAATAGGGTTTCAATTGCGAGAGATCGGTTGGGAATTGGCCATTGTTGATCTGGGCATATTGCCGGAGCGCCCGGAATGCCCTCCGGGCAAACTCGCAGTCGGCGTCGGCCCGCAAAGCATACATTGCGCTGCGATAGTCCTCGTCCGTGACCAATGGATCGTCCACCTCCGCTATCCAGTCGTCCTCGGAAAGGAATCGCAGTTCCGGAATCTTTTCCTCCGGCATTTCCTCCAGCCACTGTCTAAGCCGGGCCACCCGCGCCTGCCTCCGCGGCATCTCGTCTGCCAAAAGGGCGGTGTAGTTGTCACGGCCATCCTCCTCCTCCTTGGCCGCATCCTGCAAGCGGTCGCGCAATCGCTGTATCTGGTGCCGAAGCTGTTCCATCTCTTGAATGGTCTGTTGAAGCTCCCCGAATTCGTTTCGCAGTTTCACCAAGTTCGCGAGTTGCGCGTCGGAAAAAGATTGCGAACTCTTGACCTGAGCAACAGCATTCGAGAGCCGTGCATTCTCTGCCGACCATTGGTCCAGGAGAACCGCCTGCTGCCGCAGGGTTTGCTGCTGCGCGCGCCAGCGGACTTCCGTACGATGTTGAACCAGCAACGGGGACGCCAGAGCGACGGCCACAACCGCGCCGATGATGCCGAGTTTAAGTGTTTTCATTCGTTCGATGATTCGGGTGGGACGATGCGCTGCTCTTCCCAGGCCTCAAAATCGCCGTACGGCAGACTGACGTTCCACCTCAAACCGTTTATCGCTTCGTAGAGTTTCACCCACTTCCCGTCCGTGTTCTTCCAGGGCTCCCGTTCCCGGATGAAGAGGACGCGTTTCGGATGCGCATATTTGTTGTACGCGCCAAACATGTTTCCGTGGTAAACGATTTCAAATTGAGCCGGCGTAAAGTTGGTTTCGTTACGGGCTCGGTCTGACAGGAAAGCCGCCGCCTCCTCAAAGCTGGTGGGAGGCCAACCCTGGTTGTTCCTGGCGTATTCGCGGATCGCAAGCCCCAGTAGGCTCATGTAATTCAGTTTGGCGGATAACTTGTCGCTCCATTCGGAATCGTCCCCGTCTGAATGGACCCCCCAATCATGTCGGGATTCTGGCAGTGATGCCTGTAGCCGGCGTTTTTCGTCCTGCAAGACCGTCAGTTCTTTGGTTTGACTACGCAGGATTGCCACCTCGTCGCGCAGTTTCACCAGGTCGCCCGGGCTGTTCGGGCTGCTTGCCTGTGTCAGGAGATTCGAAAGCCGCTCGTTCTGGGCCTGCAATTGGGCCAGTTGACTGGTTTGTTGCTGCAAGGACACGTCCACCTGGCGCATTTTGGCCTGGGCTTGATGTTCAATCTGCAAAGAAGTCACCGCACTGGCGACAACGATGCCACACACAATTCCAGCCTGAACCTTTGTCATAGTCATCACTTTCAGAAAGGTGAGTATTGTTCCGGTTCCCGCAGCCACGCTCGCCAGGGCAGCGCTGGACATCGTGACCGCGAGTCCTGCGGGCGCCGCTTGGACAGCGTTCGCAGAGATGACGACAACAAGTCCACTCACGCCGACCGTGATGCCGCGTTTGGCAAAGAATTCGCGCAGGCGTTCGACGGCGCGGCTGATGCGTTTCTGCGCGGCGTCCTCGCTTGTGCCCAGGGTTTGCGCCATTTCGCGGGCAGACTTGCGTTCAAAGTAGCGCAGCAATAGCGCGTCGCGGTCCGGTTCGCTCAACTCGCCCAGCGCCGCGTCGAGATACGGGGCGATGTCTTCCCAGACAGAGTCGTGTTCGGGGGCAAGCGATTCGTTCATGGCGGCGGCCTCCTGCTCGCGGGCACGGCGGCGCACATCGGAGCGGACGGTGTTGGCCGCGAGGTTTTGCGCCGTGCGATGCAGCCAGCCAGACAAAACGGGGCGGTTCGTGAGTTGCGCGGCATTCCGCGCCAAGGCCAGAAACACACCCTGCGTCACGTCCTCAGCCAGATGCGCATCGCGAACCATTCGCAACGCGGCGGAATGGACAAGGTCAACGTGCCGGCGCACAAGTTCGGCAAACGCCGCTTCCGAGTGGCGCTCGGTGTAATCGCGCAAAAGCTGTTGGTCGGCCAGACTGTTCACCCATAGAATAGTAACCGCCGACGCTCAAAACGGACAGGGAAAGAGGAGAACCCATTTCGGTGGCGCACATATATGAGCGCTGAACTTGACGTCAGGAGCAAGGCGGTGACCCTGACCCTGCTACGGGTTGACCCCTGTTAGGGGCGGGCTCTGGCATAGGGGTTCTGGCATAGCTCTTTGTAGAATCTTGGCGGTTCCGGATGTCATGTCGGAAACATTATAATCGGCTGGAAAACTCGGGGTGAAAATCTCTGCATCTGTAAACGTGGGATTGGGATCAATTTCTTTGAAAACAACATGAAACTCTTTAATGACACCGTTTTTCGCATCAGAAGTCCTCCACACATGCGGATACCCGTTATAATCAAGCTGTTCACGTTTGGAGAAAAAGGAACTCCCCTGCGTCAAATTGGTTAACGTAGCCTGCAGGCAGACAGTTCGATTCAACATCTGGCCAATCCAGTAGATAGCTTGAATTGAGGACAGAGGCATCGGCGACTCGGGCGCATGATATTTCCCATCAAGCTCAAATCGAGTAACGGGAATGCCATCAAGACTGTCGTCGCTAGCCGCCAAATGCCAGTTAGCGTCCGAACCATTATGAAGGCTTTCCACTTTCCGAGAATCAGCCTTCACACTACTCAACAATGAGTCACGATCAATAAGATTAAGTGAATGGCTCGCATTGGTGTTCATTGAATGAATGTCCGCCAGCGCAAGGAATAGTGGAATTCCAACCGGTTGATCGAGTCCTAGCACGCGCCAAAGATTATTTGGAACCCTATAATATGTTTCTGGATCTTCGGTCAACATCACGTCCCGTAATTGATGGTTCACAATAAAGCTCGTGTAGGGAGAAAATGTTGGATCATGAATATTCACAAAGGTATCGTGGTACTGATTTGAATGTGCCTGCAAATAATCAGGTGACACAACTGCCTCATCAGTTTCATCCATACGATTGTAATGACCGGAATACCATTCTTCGACGTGTTGGATTCTCGTGCCTGACCTAGCGCGAACAATGCCGTTGGAGCGAACGGTTATCAAATCTGCCATCTGGGTTGGGGACAATCGGCTGTCCCTAGCTTTTAGTAGTTCATTTTGGGATTTCAGCGCAGCAACAATCTGATCTTCAGTTGCCGCAGGCTCGATCAATTCAATATCGGCGATAAACCGAGAGCGTTCAGGTCTGGCAATACTTAGCTCAAACAACTGGTTAATCTCACTTATCGAAGCGGGTCGGGAAGCGCCTGGTTGATCTACTGCTCCCTTTGAATAATCGGCGGGTAGAGGTGGTCCTGCTGTATCGCTTGCCCCAGCAGGGCCGGGTTGTTGGCGCAAAGATTGATGTTCTTCGCCCAGGTTGACGTGGGCTTGATGTTGAACCACCAGAAGTGTCAACACGCTTGCCACGAGAATGGCGCCGACAATACCAACCTGAGACTTTGCCATAGTCATTGTTTTCAGAAAGGAGAGGGTGGTTTTGGTTCCCGCCGCTGCGCCGGCGCGGGCAACGCTGGAAGCAGTGACTGCCAGGCCGGCGGGCGCGGCAGTGATGGCCTTGGCGGCCAGGACGGTTGCCAACGCCGCAACTGACAAAGCGACGCCTCGGCGTGTCAGTAGAGAATGCAACTTCTCCAATGCGCGGTTCACTCGCATGCGCGCGGCGTCTTCATTGCTTCCCAACACTTCGCCCACCGAACGGAAATCGTGTTGCTCGAAGAAGCGGAGCAGAATCGCGGTGCGGTCCTCGCTACCGAGTTGAGTGATGGCTTCATCAAGAATTGGCGCAACCTGTCGCCAGTTGGCAGCGGAGTCGTCCTGCAGCGTGTTCATTTCTACGGCCTCGCGTTCACGAGATTGACGGCGGTGCTCGCCGCGCACGGCCCGGGTGGCAACGTGATACGTGTGCTGATGCAGCCATCCGCCCAACATGACGTCACTGGAAAGCGTGTGGCCCTTCCTTGCCAGGGCGATGAAAACCGTTTGGGTCACGTCCTCGGCCAACTGCGTATCCCCATCGACGAGGCGTAGCGCCACCGAATAGACAAAGTTGATGTAGCGCGCAACCAACTCGCGAAAGGCCGCTTCTGAGCCGTTCACTGCGTATTCGGCAAGCAACTGTCGGGTGTCCGTCATCTCCTGTTCACTAGTAAAGCCCCGCTGGAAGGCAAAACCGAACAAAAAAGGTGTGAGGTGGCGACGCAGATCGAGGATTGGAGGAGAGTGCTTTAGTGGGGGGCCTATGTCCATTGCTGCTGTAATCATCCATTGAATGCGTCATCTGAAGGGAATATCATGGCACACGAAAACTGTACGAGCGTGCATGAGAAGAGCGGGCTTCTTGATTCTGTGTTGTGTTGCGGCGCAATCGGCTCTTGCTGATGACACCAACCTGACGCTTACGGTGGGCGGCATCACCTACTCAAACGTCACGTTTGGCACGGTGACGCCATCCTGGGTGAGCATTCGCCACAGCACTGGCGCGGCTTCGATACCGCTGGGAGAGTTGCCGCCGGAGTTGCAGAAGAGATTCGGTTACGACCCTCAAAAGGCGGCGCAATATCGAGTTGTCGGGCAAGAAGGCCGGCAGAAGGCACAACCAGCAGAACCAGAGAAGACGCAAAAAGAGAAAGTTTCAACTGCCAAGACCACGGCCCATTCCAACGGACTGCACGGTTACATTGCTTTTAGCGCGGCCAGCCCGCCCGCACAGCCCAAGTATGGTGCGGGCATGGGGTTCTATTCCGCGGTCTGGTCGTTGATTGACCAACCGCTCGACGGGTTCCAGGTAGGTTTGGCGAGTTCCTGGATCCTTCCGGACAACACCGATGACAAGGCTACGCCGCTCGCTCCGGAGGGCACGGAGGCGCGGAAGACGATGCCGGAACGTGGTCCCACATGGGCGAGCGTATTCCAAACGATTGAAGGCAGTCCGGGCTACTGGGCAGGCAACCGCTTTCGCTACGGTTCGCCGAAGTTCAGCATGAACGCCACACCGCAATGTTACGACTACATGGTTGGGTCGCCGGGGTGGGCTTTCTTCGGCGGCCGAGAGGCCCTGCCGGACAATCGCTTGAGCATGGCCCAATTGAGCAACCGGCTGCTGATTCCTCCCGATGGGCTGCCGTTCCAGGGGAGTCCCAATGGCCAGTTTCTGGGTTATAGCTGGATGGCTTTGCCCTTCACCGATCCCACTACTGGAGACCCGCCGACCGGCGACCAGAGCTGGACTTGTTTCCTGAGCGCGGCCAACTTCAAGGGACCGATCGCCTATTACATTCCGGAGAGCTGGAGCAAGATCGGCAAGCTGTTCAAGAATCCATTCCTCTATGGACGCGGGCTCGACGCGCACCCGGGTACCATGGGCGGCGGCGCCATGGAGATCAATACCGTGCCGCGTTACGATGCCCAGGACACGCGTGGGGTGGTCTATTCGAAAATACCAAAGCTGCAATTCCCGGTGGATGGTCAGGGGCGAACCCTGCTCTTGCAGGATATGACCTTCTACTCGAAGGCGGCACTCGCCGAGGCCTTCAAGGCCTGGCGGAACGGGGGACCCGCCTGCTCCGGACGATTCGACGAGAGGAACGAGTGGAAGCCCAGGCTGACGGCGAACGCCACGGGCTACGACCAGGATCACAAGAAAATGACCGGTGTTCAGCGCGTGTTTGATACCCGAGTTTTCGAGGGCAACGCGTGGGGTCTGGAGTGGTTCAACAGCGACATCAGCCCCAAAGGTTTGTTCCCGCAGTATTTCAAACACGTCGGAGAGGAATGCGTCGCCGTAGCGGCAGCGGACGTGCCAGCGGAGACGGAGTTGCAGGCGCAGGAGTTCAAACGGGCAGGGCAGGGCCGACCCTACACTTCACCGACGACAGGTGCCTGGAGCTTGCCCGGCCCGAAACGTGGGCCGTTTACGGTCAAACTTGCCGACGGTTCTTTGGTGACCTACTCCTGGTACCGCTTTGTCGATCAACCATCCTTCCAGCAATACGGTTGGAGCGAGACGAGGAAGGCGCAGTTGCAGGCGATGGTGGAAAAGATCCACGCGACCTGGCCGATTGACCGGGCTTATATGCCGCCTCCCAGTCGGGGCGTACTGGTGACACTCGATCCAGCCCTGCTCGTGACGCCGCCCGAGGGTTTGGAGTTGGGCTATGTCCCCATCGTCACGCGTCAAGCAGCGCGTTGATTGCGGACGCGCAGGAGAGGCCGAATTGTTTGATGTTGAGACCTTCGCAAGTATTGGAGCAATGTCTGCTGACCGCGTTGGTGCAAAACATCAAACGCATCGTGGCCACGCGGTTCCGACAACCGGCAGTGGCGGCTCCGTCACCGAATGGGCTACGACCGATGCTGGAGCGTCTGGTTAATTCGTGGCGGCGATCCCTCGCCGTTTCCGGGCCACTGGTCATCGGCTGGAACTAACCCATGCCAGGCAAAAGCGTCACCCGTTTTTCAACAGCCTCTACAGAGTTGACCCCAATGACACCCCGATGACATCTGGATGCTGCTACCGTTGTGGTGTCGGCACCCCCAGCCAGATACGTCTGATCGACCATCCGAAATAGTGAAGTGACCGTCTGGATTGTGGCCTTCTGAACTGCCCTTCACTTTCGCCAAAGCGGTCAGTTTGGACAAGGCGGGGAACGCTCCTTATTTGACCTCGTAGACCTCGTACCTGACTTCGGCGGGAAATGGACCGTCAACGGGTTTCGTTTCCACGAGCGTGGCGTTCGGGGGGACGGGTTCCTGATTATGGACGTAGGTGGGGTTCCCGGGGATATATGTTGCCCCGGCCAAAGGTAACGTGCGGCCCTCTGTGGGCGGGATGATGCTCATCGTGCAACGAAGCAGCAGCCCCGGGTTTGTGATCGACCCATCGTACAGGAGCACGCGATCCCGGGGAATACCGCTGTGTTGGTAGGTGAGAGGGTCGATGCGTCCAAAGAAGAGGAGATGGATATAGAAGTACGGTTTGAAGTCCGCGCCCGGGATCATGTTGAAAGGCGAAAAGGTACTTGCGGAAATGTAGAGAGTCTTGTTGTCGCCGACGGCCCGGAAGCAGTCTTGCAGCGCCACGATAATGTTGGCTTGGAATTCTGACCGGCTGCGGACCTGGTAGGGGCCGAAATAATCCCACAAGTACCACCCCGTTTCGAACACTCCGGCGCAGCAGGCTGCCAGCAGGATCGCTCGTCCCATCACGCGCCGCCGCCACAGGAAATCCGCGCCGATCGCCGCCGTCAACAACCAGAAAACGACGCCTTGCACGCAGCGGCCGCTGTGCATCCGGTCGGGCGTCAGCGCGGCAGCCAGCGGATAGACCACCAGCCCTAGACCGATAAAACGGTAACAGGGCCGGCTCCGGACGAACCGCGCCAGGCAATACAGGCCGGCGAGGACCAGGGGCGCGAGGAATACAAACAGTTCGCCGCCGCGCCCCGTGTGCTGGCGCAGGTTTTGGTCGCCTTTGAAGAACAGGAACGCAGGGCTGAAATAGTCCGGGTACCGGGACAGGAAATTGGATACAATCAGCCCAACCCTCGGATGCTCAGCGGTCTTGATCCACACGTCCTGGAAGCGTTTGGTAAGGGCCGCCTGATTGTGGAACACGATCGGGATCAACGGCAGGGTTACAGCCGTAAAGCTGAACACGAATGCCAGCCCCACCTTCCATCTCTTTACGAGCACGCGGACGAATGCCAGCCCGAAGCACAAGAGGGTCAATACTGACATGGGGCGACCGAGACTGTAGGTATAGATGGGGAGTGCCCAGAGGAGGCCGGCGCAGACCGCCAGGACACACGACCGTTTCCGCAACGCCACCAGCGCCAGCAGCCAGCCCATGATCATTTCCCAGACCAATGGCGTGTAGCCGCTCACGGCGCTTCGGCTGGCCGGAAAGAGCCAGGGGATGACCGAGAAGCAAAACCCGGACAACAGAGAGAGCCATCGTCTCCGGCAATGCTGCTGCACCAGAAACGCGAACGCGATGGAGGCGAGAATGCCGAAGAGCGCGCTCGGCAGGCGCACCGCCCACCGTTGCAGCCCGAACATTCCGACCACGGGGGCCATGGTGTAAATCACCACTGGATCATGAGAGTAATCATCGAAGCAACGAAAGAACATCGGGAACCTGGTTCCATATTCATCCGCCCCGGTCCGGGCGATGCAGTAGGCGTTGTAGGCGTTGGAACTCTCGTCGATGTTGAACCCCGGCGGCGCGGAATCAATCCTCCAGACATGCAGCGCCAATGAAAGAATCAGCAACACGGTAGCCACAGACCAGAATACAGCGGACCGGCATTCCGGCCGGCAGGTGTCGGTAGCGATCGATGAATTCATGCCAGGATCGAAGGCAACTTCATTACATCGGACTGCGGGCCTTGAACAGGTTATTCGGCGCGCTGTTCTCCATCCTGCGGTAGACACTGGCCCACCTGTTTGCCGTCGCGGTAGACGTTGAGGCGCGTACGTTGCATTACTGCGCAAGGCCAGCATCGGCGATGGAGCTTTCGTGACAGGGGTCAACGCCCGTGAAAGGGATCAACGCTTGATTCTCGATGTTCCGCCGGTTTCCAATCATCGGGTGATCTACGCTCGGCTCTGGTCGAAGACTGGCGGAGGGGGACCGTTCTGCGCCCTTTTTGCCATCTCGTGCTCCGGGCCATAAGGGGGTGGATTCGCCATCCTGGGCTGATATGCCCCAGACCTTCCCCGAATCCCTCAGAAAGTACCGCCTACAGGCAAATCTGAGTCAGACCGCGCTGGCTGTCAAGCTCAGGGTGACCCTAAGCGCCATCGGGAGATGGGAGCGTGGTCAAGCTACGCCAAAGAGACGGTCCTGGCCGGGGCTGCGAGCGACCCGATGATGCTCGCGACGGACCTCGTTGATTTCCTCGTGATGAAAGGGATGCCGTTCCGCGAAGCCCATCACGCCGTTGGCGCGCTCTGTGGTGAGGCGGAAAAGACCCACAGCTCATTGCCCAAGCTCGCCGCCAAGAAGTACGGCCCCGCCGCCGGCAAAGTGTTTGATGTCCGCCGCGCTCTCAACGGCCGCACCGCCATCGGCGCCCCGTCGCCGAAGAATGTGGCGGCGCAGATCAAGCGGTGGAAGAAGTTGCTGAAGTAAATCCGGGTAGTGCGGCGTGTGGTGAGGGATTTATGGATAGTACTATCCATAAACCGGCGGTGGGAAAAGTTCGGTGCAAAGGTGAAGCCGTTAAGAATCCAGGTCTGACTCTGTTTACTGACCCCTGCTGGTACGTTTGCGGGCAGGACGCTGAGAGGATGAAGCGCGCGATACATGGTAGTACCATGTATCGATTGAAGACAGGCCGGGTGGAGGTCGCGGTGAAACACGGTTGCGAGGGGCGGGCGGATCAGGTGTGCCGGAAAGTGTGAATACCCACCCCTGCCCTCCGAGGAGGGGAACAAGGAGAGGGCGGTCGCCAAGGCTGTGGTTGTCGAGGCGCACAATTTTAGGTGGGGGTAGTTTTCCGCACGCGATGCGAAGCCTGTATTGCCTTGCTTCGATACCACTAGAAAGCTAGTGTGAGCGCGAGGCTTGGTTTCACCCCCAAGTGATTTGCGGCCGCCGGCGGTTGAAAGGGATGGTCATGGACCGAATGCGACGCGGTCATCTAGTCGTTGGATTGTTCGTCGGGCTGGTCATTGGGGCCAATACTTCCGAAGCGCAATTCAGTGGCAGTTCCCAAACCAACCTCATCAGCGGCGTCACGAGCAACTGGGTTGGCAACTACTTCGTCGGAAATGGCAGCTCCGCCGATGCGCTTCTGATCCAGAGCGCGGGGGTGCTCTCCAACGGGTCCGGCGTATTGGGCAACGGATCAGCCTCCAACAACTGTGCGGTGGTCAGCGGGCCCGGATCGGTATGGAATAACAACGGTGGGCTGACTGTTGGCAACGGTGGCTGGCATAATAGCCTGGTAATCAGTAACGGCGGACAAGTGTTCAACTCGCACGGCGTTCTCGGCGACAATTTCATTGGCAGCAGCAGTAACACTGCGCTGGTAACTGGCCCGGGTTCGCTGTGGAAGAACAGTAGCGACCTCGAAGTCGGCGGCTATGGTTCGGCCAACACACTGGTGATCAGCAATGGCGGTTGGGTGACGACCAGCTACGCCACCATCGGTTTCAATTCCTTCGGCAACAGCGTCCTGGTCACGGGCCTGGGCTCGGTTTGGAGCAATTCCTTTTCCATTCAGCTTTACGTCGCAGGCAACCAGCTTGTCATCCAAGACGGAGGGCAAGTGATCAGCGGCTCAAGCTCTGTGGCCCTTGGAAGCGGGACCATACTCGTTACGGACCCGGGTTCGGTTTGGTCCAACGGCAGCTACCTGGATTTCGGCGGCTTTAAAGGCAGCAGCATGGTCATCAGCAATGGGGGCCAGGTGATTTGTGCTTACGGGACGCTGAGTGCGTCCAATAATAGCGTGCGCATAGTTGAGAGCGGCGTTTGGCAGAGCGACGTACTTCGCATCGGTGATGAAAAGGCAAGCAATACCGTGGTCGTGGCGGGTGGATCGCTTCTGTCGACCAACATTGTCATCGGCTTCCCCGCCACTGTGTGCAACAACCTGCTCCAGTTGGACAGCGGCACCGTGCTGGTCACGAACGCGACCGCGGACGCCGTGTTGGAGGTGCGTTACGGAAAGCTCATCGTCAGCGGTGGCACGCTGCGGGCGGATATCCTTGTACTAACGAATGGCTGCAGTCAACTCGTTCACACCGGCGGAGTGATCCTTGCCGGCAGCGTGATCCTCAATCCGAACACGTTTCGTATTGTCTCCATCACCCGGCAGGGGAATGACATGCTGGTCACGTGGATGATGGGGCCGGGTGGGATCAACGCGTTGCAAGCCGTTGCGGGTAATGGAAGTGCCGGCTACAACACCAACGGTTTCACCGATATCTTTATCGTGACGAACAACACGATGGCGGGAACCGTGACCAATTACCTGGATGTTGGCGGGGCAACGAACGCACCTGGTCGGTATTACCGCGCGCGGCTGGCACCGTAGACGGATGGTGGTCTCTTCGGTCTGACGCAGGCAGTCGCCCGCCGCCGCTACGGCGAAGGCCGCCGCGACGGAGCCCCGAAAAAGGATTCGGGGCAGGCTGTGGCCTTCCATCGCAAGTAGCCTGCTTGACATCGTATTCCGATAGTTGTATAGTGGGGGCATGTTCTCTAACCGTCAGAAGAAGAGGTCGAGCGGCGGGGCAATCGCTTCCTTCTTTGCCGTAAACCCTGCTCCTTCGCTAAAGAGTTCGCCTTATCGGGACCTCTTTGAAGGCCAAAGCTTGGTCCGCCTTCGCCAAGGCTTCGGCGCGACGCGCTGCTGTGCGCAGCTCGGGCCTATATACGTTTCTGCGAAACGAACCCACCGTTTTTCGGAGAGAAAACAGCATTTATCCAACAGGGCAACAAGGACTTATGCTGGAAAAATTTCGGCAAAATCGGTGGGTTCGTTTTGGAAAACGAACCCACCGGGAGGGGTATTTTGGTGGGGTTCGGTTGCCGCGACAACTACTTCGCGGCATCTCGTCGGACTCGGTTTGGAAAACGAACCCACCGGAGGGGTGTTTTTTGGGGGTGTTCGTGGAAAGTTGGGTTCGTTTGGGGAGAAACGAGGGGGGCACCGGGGAGGTCGCGAGGATGCTGCCGCCGTCGCGCTACGCGCTATGGTGGACAGGTCCGCCGCCGCTCTTCGAGCTATGGCGGACAGAATGGCGGACGGGGAGGACTTCGAAAACATGTGTTTCTGCGAAACGAACCCGAATTGTTTGGCTTCAAAAACCGCATTTATCCGTCAGGACTACAAGGAGTTATGTGATGAAAAGTGAGGGAGGCAATTCGGGTTCGTTTGGCGAAGCCGAATCCAAAACGACGGCGACCGGGCCGGTCGCCCTACAATTGGGAGACAGCCAAGCGACGGCACGGGGGCGCATGCCCTGTAATAGGTTTTTGAGCGATTTTTGCCTGCTACTGGAAGGTAGCGAGGACGGAATCGAATTCGCTGGTGCGGAAGGCGCGGAGGATTTGGGTTTTGAAGTAACCCAGGGAAGAGGTGCTTTTGGAGAAAGCGGCAATTGCTTCCTCGCTGGGGGCTTCGGCGAGGATGACGCCGTCGTATTGGCCCATGGTCCAGAGGAATTCGACAATGCGGATGCCGAATTTGCCGGCCATTTCCTTGGCGGCGGCGGCCCGTTTGATCGTATCCACGACGTTGCGGATTCCCTGGTCGGTGTATTGAAACAGCAAGACGTAACCAGCCATCATGCACGCTCCTTTTTGGGTAAGTTGGAATTTTCCCACAAGCGGCGATTGGAGTGCAACCTTTTTCAGATGGGAATTATTTGCCGAGTGAATGTGGTGCAAAGTAGGCGAAAAGACAGGTGTTTACAGCATATACGGTATGAGTGCACTTCCAATCATTGCGGGTGGTGGGTAGAATCAGACGGATATTTATGCTTCTCGGCGTAGAAATAGGGGGGACCAAGTTGCAGGTTGGAGTCTGCGACAAACGCGGGCACATCGTGCAACTGGTGCGCGTCGCGGTGGTGCGACGCAACGGTGCGCGCGGGATTCTCAGGCAACTGGAGATAATAATTCCACCGCTGCTCGCAGCGCATCGGGTGAAGGCCATCGGGGTTGGGTTTGGCGGGCCGGTCGATTCCCCGCGCGGGCGCGTTGTTCGCTCGTTTCATATCAAGGGTTGGGACGGGTTTCAGTTGCGGCGGTGGTTTGTGCAGCGCTTCAAACTTCCGACGATCGTGGAGAACGACACGAATGCGGCGGGGTTGGCGGAAGCGCTGGTCGGGGCGGGTAGGGGACGAAGGGCTGTGCTATACTCGAATGTCGGCACCGGGATTGGAGGTGGGTTTGTGGTGGACGGGAGCATTCAGAACGGACGCTTCGGCGCAACGGAGATCGGCCACACGCGGTACTTCGTTCGGGGGCGGTGGCGCATCCTGGAAGAGTTGTCGTCGGGGTTGTCCATCGAACGCGGCAAGACGACGCTGGCGCAATCGGCAAAGTATTACGGGGTGGCGCTCGCCAACGCGATCATGCTGCTCAATCCGGACATTGTCGTGGTTGGCGGCGGCGTGTCACTGGCAGGAGAGAGGTTTTTGGGGCCGGTTCGCGAAACCGTCGCGCGATTGATGTTCGGCCCGTTTCGCGGGAATTACCGGATCGTGCCGGCGGGGCTGGGGGAGACGGTGGTGATTGTGGGCGCGGCGCTGCTGGCGTCGCGCGAGATTTGAACCATGCGATACCTGGTTTTTGGAGACGTTCACGGTAACTTGTTGGCGCTCGACACGGTGCTGGAGGCCGGCCGTGCCCGCGGCGCCGAAGGCTATCTCTTTGTCGGGGATCTTGTCGGTTACGGCCCGAATCCGCTGGAATGCATTGAACGCCTCTTGCCGCTGGCGCAATGCGGGAGCCTGGCATGGGTGCTGGGGAATCATGAACTGGTGGTTCGCGGGGACATCGAGCCGATTGGCTACAGCGCCGAAGCTCTCGAGACGCTCGAATGGACGCGAAAGCTGGTCGAGGGCAATCTGGCGGCGAAGAATTTCCTGGCGTCGGGTCACCTGACCTCGGTCGCGAATGATTTGATCTGGCTGGCGCATGATTCGCTGGCGGACCCGAGCAGCGGGGGCTATCACCGCTGGCCGCAAAATGCGAAAAGTGAGTTGGCGTGCTTGCGGTACGAGCAGGGGCGTGTTTGCTTCTACGGGCACACGCATAAGATGCGGGCGGAAATGACCAAGGGAGAGATGGCCGTCGTTCTGGCGCCGATGACCGCTCACGAAACCGACGGGATCGATCCACATCCGCTCCATTTGCAACCGCGAGATATGGGGTGGATCGGCGCCGGCTCCGTTGGCTTCCCGACCAATCCCCAACGCCATCCTGAGTTTCTAATTCTCGACGAGACAGACAGCAACGACTGGCGCATTGAGAAGTATGAGGTGGCCTATAATCGCGAGCAGTCGAGGGAGCGCGTTCGCGTGGGGCTGGGAAGTGATTGCAGCAAGGATGTCGTGGAGCGAATCGCGCGCTGGCTGTAGGTCTGACAGATCGAGCCGAGTGGTCCGGTGAGGCTGCTTAGTCGAGCAATTGCTTGAGGCAGTTGATGAGGTGCTGAATGGGGAACGGCTTGACGAGGTATTTTGAATCGGTCTGCGTCAAGAACAGGTTGATCTTGGCGTCGGCAGCGAAGCCGGTGATGAAGATGAAGCGGTCGGCCAAATGAGGGCGCAACTCGCGGGCCTGGAGATAGAATTCATCGCCGCGCAGCTTCGGCATCATGACGTCGCAAACCACGGCGTCGTATTCGTTGGCCTTTACCTTGACGAGGGCCTCCGCGCCGTCGTTGGCGACATCGACAAGGAAATTTGCGTCCGCGAGGATCCATTGGAGGGCTTGGGCCAACTGCTTGTCGTCGTCGACCAGCAGAACGGCCTTGAACTCAATGGTGTCTGACGGTCGCACCGCTAAATCAGGTTGGTTGTGCAAGTCCATGGCATGGCATAGAGATAGCAACTCAAGTGCCAACCGTCGCATCTCAACCTTGCAGGGAGCTGGTAATTGGAGCATAAGAACGGTGTTATGCAGCTTAAATTCGTAAAAATGAGTGGGGCGGGGAACGATTTTGTCGTGGCGGACAACCGCGGCGGCGATTTTCGACCAGATCCGGCGATCGTGGCGCGCATTTGTGACCGACGCTTTGGGGTGGGAGCGGATGGGCTGTTGCTGGTCGAGCCGTCAAAAACCGCCGATTTCTTCATGCGCTACTACAACGCAGACGGTAGCGAAGCGGAGATGTGCGGCAACGGGGCGCGTTGCATTGCGCGTTTCTATAGCGAGCGCTGCGGGACAACCCGGCGCGATCTTAGGTTCGAGACCCGCGCAGGCCTCATCGAGGCCACCGTCAGCAGTTCGCACGTTCGTCTGACGATGAGCGAACCACACGATCTGCGGCTTCACCAGAAGATTCAACTCAATGGCGGACCGCGTGAATATCATTTTATTAACACAGGAGTTCCGCACGCCGTTTTTTTTACGGACAATGCTGACCGCGAGATGGTGCAGGATGTCGGGGCGGAAGTGCGCCACCACAAAGATTTTTCCCCGCGCGGGACGAATGTCGATTGGGTGCAGCGACTCGGGGGTGACGCGATCCGTGTGCGCACGTACGAGCGCGGTGTGGAAGCCGAGACCCTGGCTTGCGGCACAGGTGTGGTCGCGTCGGGAATCGTTGCGCATCTTGTGCGTGGCGTGCCGCTGCCCGTAAAGGTGACGGTGCAAAGCGGGCGAGTGTTGGAAGTGAATTTCTCGCGCGCCGGTGAGCGATTTGGCGCCGTAACTCTCGCTGGCCCCGCCGAATATGCTTTCGAGGGAACGCTGCTCTAATGCGGAAGGATCGGCTCCAACTCCGGCGTTGACAAGGCTGGCCCTTTTTCTATACTTCCCACCGAAGTCTTTGGAAGTGCACCGCCGTTTTGGAGTTTTTGGAACGGCGGTTTGCCATATCAGGACTGAACGAAGAAAGGCGAATGGAGAGGCTATGGCATCTGGTAAAGTGAAGTGGTTCGATACGAAAAAGGGTTTTGGGTTCATTCAACAAGAAGGCGGCCCTGACGTGTTCGTGCATTACACGAGCATCTCCGGTAACGGCTTCAAAAATCTTGAGGAAGGTCAGCCCGTGGAGTTTGAGTTGGTCGATTCCCCCAAGGGTCCGAAAGCGTCCAACGTCACGGCAAAATAAACAATATTACGACACACGAACCCCCGGCAACGCAAGTTGCGTGGGGGTTCCTTTTTTCACAGCTTGTCTGTCGGAATCGAGGGAGCTTTGCCAGGGTTTGTAAAATAGGTCGGAATTTTGCCCTTTTTCAAGTGACGGAACTGATCCGGCTGTTCGCGTTTCGTTTGCCGATAATCCTGCACTCCGCTGGAATCACAACCCAGCAAAAGTGCGTGCGCTTTGTAAACACGGGGTCGACCGATAACACGTATCCCGCCAGTCTGTGGCGCGGGCCGTTTATCCAGCACGAGAAAGCTCAAGGGCAGGCTGCGAAGATCCACGCCGGCGATTTTCGCGAATCGTGCCCAATGGCCGTCCATGAAAACTTCCGGTGGCGACGGCGCGAAGTGGTGGCACCAATGCCGCTCGTTTTCCGGTGTCAGCATTCCACACGCGGCCTGATGCGTGCAGGGCGCCACAACCTGAAACACACTGTGCAGCCGCTCCCTGACCGCAATCAGCTTGCGGCTCGCGTCGTAGGTTCCGGGTTCGACCCAGATCACCACCGTTGCGTGTGCGGCCAAACCAAGGAGTTCGTCGAGTTGAGCGTCCGCCAGTTCCGTAAGCGCGTGGCTGATCAGGAGCGTGCCGGACATTCGCTCGGGCGGTCTTTCCAGCCAGACCTTAATATCGGGAAAGGCTTCGCGCGCTTTGCGCGCGGCGTATTGCATGGCCAAGGACGAGCGATCCCAGAAGAGAAACGTCGCGGATGGATCCGGGCCGAAATGATCCAGGTACGAGCGTGTAGCGATGCCGCTGCCGCATCCCCAGTCGATGACTTCTCCTGCAGTTGCGGGCGACCAGCCCCGCTGCTTCAGTTCGTTGAGAACGTAGTTCCACTTCCAGAGAATGCGCTGGCCGAAGGTCTGGTCGTAGCTCTCCAGGTCATTCTCGTTACGCCAGTAATCCTGCGCGCCAGCGGTCCCGTCAAGAAACGCCGTACGCAGTCTCTCCAGCGCCTTCCAGTCAACTTTCTCCCAGTCCATGTGTCAGTAGCGAATCCAAAGAGTGGTGTTTGATTCCGAAGAACCCCTTGAACTGATCGATCTGGTCGCGAGCGGCTTTTGAGGAAAATGGCTCCGCGTGGCGCACAGCCGCGATCATCAAGTTCTTGGGTGTGTGCTCGGTGGATACGAATTCGATCATCTTTGTTTGATACCCGGCCCATTCCAAGAACAGCGCGCGCAAGCCATCGGTGGACCATTCCGCCATGCGTTCGGCCATAAGACCGTGTTCCAATACGGGTGCGAGTGGAGTGGGGCGGCCGAGTTGTGGACGTACCTCCTTGTGACAGCACGGGGCCACGATAATCAACTTTGCGCCCAGCTCAATCCCGCGGCGGATCGCGTCGTCCGTGGCGGTGTCACAGGCGTGCAGGGCAATCAACGCGTCGATCTTGGGCAAGGCTGCGCTCTCAATCGTGCCCGCCATGAACTCCAACCCTTCCGCCCGAATTCTTCGGGCGAGTCCGTTTGTCGAGTTGACCAGTTCCGGCCGCACCTCGACGCCAAGCACCCGAACTGGTAGTTTCCAAAAACGCGCAAACAAATGCCAAAGACCAAACGTCAAATAGCCCTTGCCACAACCCATGTCTGCGATCGTTAGTCCATCATTTCTACCCTCCGTCCAACCGCAGTCCTTCGCGAGGTGTGTGAAAATATCCAGATAGTGGTTGATCTGTGCGTATTTGTCGGCCATCGCGGGACGAACCTGTCCCCGATCATTAACTACGCCCAATCCTTCGAGCCAATCGCGCGCTGAATCGTCGAGGATTGTCTGCCGCGGCTGGTCGTGTGTGCGTGAGGGGACTGCGGTCGAAGTCGGTTTGTGAGTAGTCAGTCTCGCGTCGCCAGACTCCGGCGCGAAGAATTGCCAGTCCCGTTTCGTGGTGCTGAGGAGCGCGCTGCGAAAATGCACGCCAACGTGTTCCTTCGCCCAGCTCGCCACTTCGCTAACCGGCAGGTTCTTGGTGACGTCGTGAGTCGCGTGCCGGTGGGTCAGCGACAGATGCGGGCCGGCTTTCAGCGTGACCAGTCTGCCCAACACTTTCTCCGGGGCGCCGTCTGCTGCGACTGGCCGGGAAAACACCACGCGCACAAACGTGCCGTCCTGCAGACTGCTCGATAGTCGCTGTGCAAACTCATCGACGGGGTTCGCTTTGGCCATGTTGTCAATTGTAGCCGCAAATCGGCGCGTCAGCCGCCTTCGCTATTTGACCTGCGACGTGCAGTGCGGGCACCGCGTGGCTTTGATCGGAATCTCCGATACACAGTACTCGCATAATTTAGTGGACGGCGCAGGCGTGGGAGCCGCTGCTTCTTTGCGCTGCAGTGAGTTCATGGCTTTGACGGCCACGAATATGCACAACGCCACGATGAGAAAATCGATCACCGTATTGATAAACGAGCCGTACGCGAGTACCGCCGCCCCGGCCGCTTTGGCGTCGGCCAGTGATTTGAACGGCCCCTTACTGCTATCGAGGTTAATGAACAAGTCGCTGAAGTTGACATTGCCCATTGCCCTGCCAATCGGCGGCATGATGATGTCGTTGACAGCCGAAGTGACGATCTTGCCAAATGCACCGCCGATGATAACACCGACCGCCAGGTCGACCACGCTGCCGCGCATCGCAAACTCTTTGAACTCTTTAAGCATACCCATGACGGTGTCTCCTTTTCCGTTGGTGCTATCGATTCTGTTTAATACTGCCCCGTAGTAGCCTCACCCGTCGAACCGCAGTGTTGTACCGAATCCCGAGCCGAAAGGCAACCGCACCGGGGGCGGAGCACGGCGTTGGCTGGAGTAACAAAGTCTCGACAAAATTCGCCCCAATTTGCTCCCAGAACCCCCTCAAAACCCCCTCCCGGTGGGTTCGTTTTGGAAAACGAACCCACCTGCAAATCTCCTCTGCAAACAACATAAGTATTTTTACATAAGGATGTTCCATAAGATTCTTCCTCCAAAATCGGTGGGTTCGTTTCGCAGAAACATATAGGGGCCCGAGCTGCGCACAGCAGCGAGTCGCGCCGTAGCCTTGGCGAAGGCGGACCCAAGTTGCCAACAGCAGTGCATCCGTGCCATTTTGCCCGGCCTTCGTAGCTTTAGCGAAGTAGGCTCCCGCCATGGCCTCATCGAAGAGGGGTGAAAGTTTAGCGTTCATCAGTTTCCTCGACTATAGCCGTCCAAGCAGATCGTGTCCAGCAAAAAACATCGATTGCCGATACATGGGCGAAACCAGGACGCTGCTGGAAAAGGCCGTCGGTGAGAGACCCTGTTACTTCGGCCCGGGCATGGGCGTTGCGCGCTTCACCAATTGAATGGCGAATCCCCACGGGTCGCGCAGCATGGCCAGGTTGTCGCCAAGGGGATTGGTGTCCACTTCGCCTTCGGCGGTTGCCCCGGCCTGTATCAATCGCGCGCGCGTCGCAGGAACATCGTCCACGGCGAACGCGAGGTGCAACACCAGCGGATCCATCGTGGCGTATGGGGGTACCGGTGCTTTCGAGTTGTAATAGATCTCAATCATCGACTGATTGGCGGCATCGGCGAGAAAATGTGCATGCCACGGTGGGCCGGAGATCCGCACCACACGCATTTGCAGATGCTTCGTGTACCAGTGCGCCATGGCAACGGGCTCGGCGACGTTGAACGCTGCATGCTCAATTCTCATATCTGGTGGCAGGACATACTCCATGGCAGGCCAAAGGGGAAGCCGCAAGTTGTAGCCGGCAGTACCGCTGCAGAACGCGGAAGTGGTTGAATCGGCACACTCGGAAGTGTAGTGTCGCGGCGGTGGCAGGCGACCGACAAGCTCGACCTGTATTTGCTGCAGTTCACCCACACGACGGATTTCGACTACAAGCAAACGTGAAGAAACCGCGGATACTGGTTGTGCGAGGTGGGGCGATTGGGGACTTCATCATGACGCTGCCGGCTATCGGTGCCTTGCGCGAGCGTTGGCCGGAGGCGCATATTGAGATTCTCGGATACCCGCATATCGCGGAGCTGGCGCACAAACGTCATTATGCCGATGCGGTGCGTTCGATCGACGCGAAGGCGATGACGGGCTTTTTTGTTCCCCATGGCGTGTTGGATCCCGCACTCATGGAGTATTTTGGCGGATTCAATGTCGTTATTTCCTACCTGTTCGATCCGGACCGGATCTTTTCCAACAATGTGCGCGCCTGCGGCGTCAAGCAGGTGATTGACGCGTCGCCACGGCCGGAAGATACGCACGCGGCGGAGCATTATTGTCGACCGTTGAAGTCGTTGGCGATTTATGTGGAGGCGCCGTACCCCCGAATTCATCCGAATGAGTCCGACCGCGAAGCTGCGGCGAAGTTTCTGAAGATGGTCGGACGCGAGCCGCTGGTGGCGATTCATGCCGGCAGCGGCAGCGAGAAGAAGAACTGGCCCGTGGAGAAGTTTGCGGCGTTGTCGCGGTGGCTGACCGACGAATTGGCGGCGCAACTGTTGATCGTGCGGGGGGAGGCGGATGAGCGGGCGACGCAGAAGCTGACGGAGTTGCTCGGCGAACGCCCAATCACCGTGGCAAAAGGCCTGAAATTGGTCGAATTGGCCGCTGTATTGGAACGATGTGTGCTGTTTTTAGGCAATGACTCCGGCATCACGCATTTGGCTGCTGCTGTCGGAACGCCCACGGTGGCGGTGTTTGGTACGGCCTCGCTCCCGATTTGGGAACCGCTCGGCCAACACACGCGCGTAGTGCAAATTGGCGAGCAGGATGTAGCCAATGTGCGCGCCGCAATTGAGCAGTTGTGGGGCGTCCCGCGCGGCTGATTGCTGAAGTCGTTGGTACACAAGCCATTTGGCTTGACGGCTGAGCGCACCGCCACTACATTGACGCACAGCATGGTTTCAGAGCCCGTGAGCCGTTACGAGCTCCGCGCTGGCGGAGTCCCGAGAACAGGACAAGGAAGGGAATGAGAGATCGATGCGCGACCGCAATCTGGAAAGGAACATTCAGCGAGTCGAGGCATTCATCGAATCGTGGAGTCAGTTGAGTCAGTTTTTGGATCGCGGTTTCAAGAGTGAGAGTTTTGCGGGTGAGGAAGAGGCGGCGTTCCTCGAACTGAAGAGTCGGATTGCTCAGGAGCACGAGTTGTTGAGTGTTACGCTCGCCTCCGAGTCGGAACGGGATGACCGGGCGTTGCGGATGCTGAACAGCGTGCCCAGCCTGTCGGCGTTCAAGGAGCTGCCCGATGGCATGTCGAAGAAACTCGCGACCGAGTGGCATAGCACGTATCTGGGACTGCAGGCATTGTTGGGGCGGTTACGGGGACGGCAGGCGCAACTCCGTGGAGTCAGCACGTTACGCGTGGGGTTGTCGCATGTGTTTGCCAACCCCCTGGTGATTTTGTTGGTGATGATCACGGCGTCGTACGGAGTGTATCGGTTTGCGGAGGATTGGATTCCGAAATTGACGCAACTGAAGGACCAAATGGAGAAGAGATAATGACGAAGCGAGACCTGGTAATTCGTATCAGTAATGACACGAACCTTATTCAGCAGGACGTGCTGACGGTCGTGCAAAAGACCCTGGATTACGTCACGGAGGCGCTTATCAAGGGCGAGACCGTCGAGTTGCGCAACTTCGGCGTCTTCGAGGTCAAGCTGCGCAAGCCGCGCGTGGGCCGCAACCCGAACGATCCGGGTAAGGACGTGCAGATTCCCGCCCGCGCGGTCGTGAAGTTCAAACCGGGCAAGGAAATGCGCGAACAGGTACTGCGGCTCACGGAGAAGTACAACCCGCCCCAGAACCCGCCGCACGCCTGAGGTTTTACAAGGCTGGCGGCCCCAGGGTTTCCAGCCGACGATGTCGACGGCGCGAAACCCGGTGGGCTTCGCGCCCGATGACTTTTGAGCTAATCCAATGAATCCGTTGCCCGGTTTTCGCGACTTTTATCCGGAAGCACTCGCCGTCCGTCGCTACATCTTCGACAAGTGGCGCGACGCGGCACGGCGCTATGGTTTTCGCGAGTACGACGGCCCGCCGCTGGAACCGCTTGAACTCTACACGCAGAAATCGGGCGACGAGATTGTCGGGCAACTCTTCAACTTCGTCGATAAAGGCGACCGCGCGGTGGCGTTGCGGCCCGAGATGACACCCACGCTGGCGCGAATGGTCGGCGCGCATCACCGCGACTACAAGAAGCCGATCAAATGGTTCGCCATCCCGCAACTGTTCCGTTACGAGAAGCAGCAGCGGGGCCGGTTGCGCGAACATTTTCAATTCAACGCCGATATCATCGCTGAGACCGATGTCAGCGCGGATGCCGAGCTCATCGCGCTGGCGATCGACACACTCCGCAGTTTCGGGCTGACCGAAAAAGATTTCGTCGTCCGCGTCTCCGACCGCCGCGTGTGGCAACGATACCTGACAGCCGCCGGTATCGCCGAAGACAAGCAGTACGCTGCCTTCCAGGCCATCGACAAGCTGGAGCGTGAGCCAGTGGAGAAGACCCATGAGAAACTGGTGGCAGCGGGGTTGCCAGTTCATAAGGTTGAAGAGGTCCTGGGGATCGCGGCAGGGAAAATATCGCCGGACGCGCCGGAGTTGCAGCAGGTACTGCAGAAGCTCGGCGATCTGGCCGCGTTCTGCAAAGTCGATTTCAAGATCGTCCGCGGGTTGGCGTACTACACGGGAATTGTTTGGGAAATTCACGACTGCAAAGGAGAACTCCGCGCCGTTGCCGGTGGCGGTCGTTACGACAATTTGCTGGAACAGGTCAGTGGCGTGAGTTTGCCCGCGCTGGGATTCGGGATGGGGGACGTTGTGTTGGGTGAATTGCTGAAGGATCGGGGTTTGTTGCCAAAGTCGGGCGGTGAACTGGACTGCTATGTTGTGATTGCCGATGAAGCTCTCCGTGCCGCGGCGCTCAAACTCATTCACCAGTTGCGTGATGTGGGAATTGCGGTAGACTACGCGCTCGCGCCGACGAAAGTAGGCAAACAATTTCAAGTGGCCGTCGCCGCGGGAGCGCGCTTCGCGTTGACGATTGGTCCCGACGAATGGAGCACGGGCGAAGTGAAGCTTAAAGATTTGGCGGCGGGGACTGAAGAGCGGATACGGGTCGCGGATGTGGCAGCCCGGCTCAAGAAGCCATTGTGATTTTCGGTTGGTTTGCGGTGAGGGGATTTTTCTATGAAACGGACACAGCATTGCGGTGAACTGCGCGCGGCACACGTGGGACAAAAGGCCATCCTCATGGGGTGGGTGCACGCGCGGCGCGATTTGGGCGGAATTGTGTTTATCGAACTGCGCGACCGCGAGGGCAATACCCAGGTGGTCTTCGATCCCCAACATAACAAGCCATCCTGGGAACTCGCCCAGAGCCTGCGGAGCGAATTCGTGGTGGCCGTGGAAGGGTTCGTGCGCAAACGCCCGGAAGGTACGCAAAATCTGAAATTGCCGACGGGCGAAGTCGAGCTGCTGGTGGATCACCTGGAGATCCTCAACCCGAGCGAGACGCCGCCCTTTCAACTCGACGAGACGGGTAGCGCGCAGGCGAACGAGGAGTTGCGCCTGCAATACCGCTACCTTGACCTGCGGCGGCCCAGCATGACCAAAAACTTGAAGCTGCGCCATCGCGTCGCGAAGGCCGCGCGTGATTATTTCGACACGAACGGCTTCCTCGAAGTGGAAACGCCGATCCTCTTCAAGAGCACGCCGGAAGGCGCCCGCGAGTATCTGGTACCGTCGCGCGTGAACCCCGGGAAGTTCTATGCGCTGCCGCAGTCACCACAACAGTTCAAGCAAATGCTGATGGTGGCGGGGGTGGACCGCTACTTCCAAATTGCGAAGTGTTTTCGTGACGAAGACCTGCGCGCGGACCGACAACCGGAATTTACGCAGATCGACGTCGAACTCAGCTTTATCACCCGCGAAGACATGTATGCGCTGATGGAAGGGTTGCTCGCCACCGTCTGGCTGGCGGCGCGCGGGGAGAAAATCCCGACGCCGTTCCCGCGGATGCAGTTCCTGGAAGCGATGGAGCGGTTCGGCAGTGACAAGCCGGACACGCGTTTTGGGTTGGAGTTGGTCGATTTCACGAAGGAATTCGCGCAAAGCAAGTTCAAGGTGTTTCGCGGTGCGGTGGATTCGGGCGGAGTCGTGAAAGCGATCAATGCAAAGGGGCTCGCGAGCGTGACTCAGGGACAAATCGAAACGCTAACGGAGACCGCAAAGAGTTTCGGGGCGAAAGGGCTCGCCTTCATCAAGGTCGAAGGCGGCGAATGGAAATCGCCGATTGTGAAATTCTTCAACGACGAGGAGAAGAAGGCGCTGACTGAAAAACTGAAGATCGAGGAGGGCGACCTGATCCTCTTCGGGGCGGACAAGCGCGAGACAGTTTGGGAAGTGCTTGGGCGGTTGCGCTTAATCATCGCCGAGATCCTCAAAAAGGAGGGCAAACTCAAGGTGCCCGAGGACCAATGGAATTTCCTTTGGGTGATCGATTTCCCGCTGATTACGTACAACCCGGAGTCGAAACGACACGTGGCCACCCATCATCCGTTCACCTCGCCCGTGGTTGAGGACGTGCCGCTGCTCGACAGGGAGCCGACGAAGGTCCGTGGGCAGCACTATGATATTGTGTTGAATGGAGTGGAACTTGGTGGCGGCTCGATTCGTATTCATCAGCCGGAATTGCAGAAGAAAATCTTCGAGCAAGTACTGCAGATCCCGCCGGAGGTCGCGCAATCGCGGTTCGGGTACATGTTGCAAGCGTTCCGGTACGGCGCCCCCCCCCACGGCGGTATCGCGCTGGGCTTTGACCGTTTGTGCGCGATTCTGTGCGGCACGCCGAACATCCGCGACGTGATCGCCTTCCCCAAGACAGCGAAGGCGGTGGATTTGATGACGAACTCGCCAAGCGAGGTCGAGCCGAAGCAATTACGCGACCTGCACATCAAGCTGGATGTGGAAGACGCTGGCTGAGGCTCGTGGCCCTACTGGTTGGACGAGTTGCCCGGCTCGAAATTAGTCGTGGGGGGAATCGGCACCGAGTTTGTATTGGACTCTTCCGCTTTCGGCGCCTCGACTTTCTTCTCCGGAGCGGCTGGCGGCGTTTCCGGCGCAGCCTCGGCTGGCGCTGGAATCGTTGCCGGTTTTGATTCAACGGCAGTGGCGCCTTGATGGGAAGGCAATCCTGGCGGCGGTTGGCTCGTCCAGCGGATGGCAAGGATGGTGACTTCCGGTGCGAAAGACTCGGGGTTGAACGTATTGACGGTGGTCAAGGTCGGTTGTTTCTGGTCGCCAGTGTCCAGGCTGACGCCGTTACGCGCACCGTAGTTCGTGCTGAAGAAAATCTTGCCCTGAACGAATATGATGGCGTCCGCGCCGATTTCCTGCGCCTTCTTCACGACTCGGGACATGTGGCCCTCCTCAGGCTGCGCGTAGAACGGGCTGCTGATACGCAACTCCGCCAACACATCATACGAGGCCGGCGGGAGAGAAGTGAAAATGGGGAGGCCGTACTTGGTATTGACAATGCCGCCGCTGGCCGTGGGCCAGGCCTGTTGATCGCCGACGTACGGACGGACGACCGCCGTTGCGCAACCGAGAGATAATGCCAGTCCTACCGCACAGAGCCATGGTTTCATTTTTTCCCCTGTCGTTTGGTGAACGCTAGTTGTTGGAACCTCACCCGCACCGACCGGCCCTGCTTTAGCACAGACCGAATTGATTTGGGAAGGAGAAAACAGCTGGCCCCCAAGGAAACGCAGGCCACCTCACGTCGCACTCGCCGCCGGTGAAGTTGGTGCCGGCGCTTTCCGAACGCGTCCACGCTTCTTTGGTTCGGCGCGCGTGAAGACCCCCATCTTGCGATATTTCTTGTAACGAGCCTCCAGCAAATCCGACATTTTTACATCCCAGAGCTTATCGAGGTTCTTGAGAATCGCTTTCTTGAGCGTTGTCGCAGTTTCGTCATAATCCTTGTGGGCGCCACCGAGCGGTTCGGGAATGACCTCGTCCACAACGTCGAGTTCGAGCAAATCCTTTGCGGTGATCTTGAGCGCAGCGGCCGCTTGCGCGGCGTTGGCCCGATCCTTCCACAGGATCGCGGCGCAACCCTCGGGCGAGATCACGGAATAGTACGCGTTTTCGAGAATGAGTACGCGATCGCACACGCCGATGCCGAGCGCGCCGCCCGAACCACCTTCGCCGATGATCACGGCGATCGACGGCGTCTTGAGCACCATCATTTCGCGCAGGTTGACGGCAATTGCCTCGGCGATGTGGCGTTCCTCGGCGCCGACGCCGGGGTAGGCGCCCGGCGTGTCGATGAAACAGACCACCGGGATCTCGAATTTTTCAGCGAGCTGCATTAGGCGCAGCGCCTTGCGGTAGCCCTCGGGGTGCGGGCTGCCAAAATTGCGCATCAAATTCTCTTTGGTGTCGCGGCCTTTCTGTTGGCCGATGGCCATCACGCGGCGCTCACCGATCGTGGCGAGGCCTCCGATGATCGCATGGTCGTCGGCGAAGCGGCGGTCGCCATGCAACTCGATAAACTCCGTGGCGATGCGCTGCAAATAATCCAACATGTACGGTCGCTTCGGATGGCGGGCGAGTTGGACGCGCTGCCACGGGGTGAGGCTGGTAAAGATCTCCTTTTTCGTAGTCTCCAGCTTCTCCTCAATGGACTGAATTTGGGCGGAGAGATCGATCTTTTGCTCGTCTGCCTGCTTGCGGAGGGCCTCGAGCGTTTGCTCCAGTTCGGTGATGGGCTTCTCGAATTCCAGCGTGTAAATTTTCATGAGTGGCCTCGCTTGAAATCAGTCGTGAATGCCGACGGGACTCCCGACCGGCAAAATTACGTACAACTCGGCGATGTCATCGTTCAACAGGCGAATGCAACCCGCCGTGGCCTGCTTGCCGATGGAATTGGTGTCCCACGTGCCGTGGATGCCGTAGCCGGTGACGTTCAACCCGAGCCAATGCGTGCCGAGGATGTTTTCGGGATCACCGAAAGGAATGGTTTTTCCATCGGCGCGCCACCAAGGCGGGTTCACCAGGCGGGTGATGATTTTGAAATCCCCGACAGGCGTCTTGCTATACTCGCCGGTGCCGACGTGGTAACGCTTGAAGAATTTGCCATTGTCGGTCAGTCGCAACTCGTTGGTCGCTTTATTGACGGTGACCGCAAAGTGGCCCTGATAAATACGCAACCTGTCGCCGACCCGGATCACGTCGCGCGTAAGGTTGTTGGATTTCTTAATTAAATCGATCGTTGTGGCGAATTTCTGCGCCAGCTTGCCGAGAGTATCACCCGCCACGATGGTGTAGTCGGTTTTCTCGGGTGCCGACGCGGCCGTAAAGAGGATCTTCGTGTCGATCGCACCGAGCAAATCCAGCACTTTGTCCGAAGCGTCGCCGCCGTCGCCCAGCGGTTGCAACAACGTACGGGCTTCGGCCAGTTTGCCTTCGTTTTCCAGTGCGAGCGCCTGTTGGTATTGCTCGGTATTGGATTCGGCGGGCGCCGGTGGTCGGCTGGTCGTGGCCATGGTAGGTGCCACGACCACGGCGTTCGTGGCCTGTTTTTCGGGCGCGGTTGTGGAAGAGGAAGTTGACGAACTCGGAAGTCGGTCACAACCCGCCAGCCAGGATGTCAGAACGACCAGACTGAGCCAAGGTTTCATGTCTGCAAGTCGCGAACCACCAGACTCATGGCAGGGTAGCGGCGGTCAGGCTCCTTTTCAAGACATTTGAGGATCACGCGTTCGATGGCGTGAGGGATGTCGGGAACCAGCGTCCGTGGCGGGCGCAAATGAGCGTTGAAGTCGACGTACTTCTTCAGAATCTCGTCACGCGTGTTGCCGGCGATCGGCTTTTTGCCTGTGAGCATTTCGTACGCGGTGACGCCGAACGAGAAAATATCCGCGCGCTCATCGACGGGTTGGCGGGCTAGTTGCTCGGGCGCAAGATAGAGCGGCGTGCCGGAAAGAATGGAGGCCTTCCGTGGTCTTGAGGGCCGGGGAATCGCCAGATCGAAATCGACGAGCTTCGCGTCGTACGTTTTTGGCACGAGAATGTTCTCGGGTTTGAAATCGAGGTGGAGAAAACCGCGTTCATGAACATGGGCGAGCCCGGCCGCCATGCTGGTGAGCATCTTGAGTTGATTGGCGCGGAGATTCGCGTCGTTGCGCAGAATCGCTTCCTTGAGATTCGGGCCGTCGACGCATTCGATGACCGCATACCACAGGCCGTGGAAACATCCGTGCCCGTAGTAATGGACTACGTTAGGGTGGTCAAGCTGTTGCATGACCCTGCAGCCCCATTTGAACTGGCGTTTGCGGCCCCAGTGGAAGCGAAACTCCGGCAGCAGTACCCGTAAAACCAGGCGCTGGTCGAGTTTGTCAGTGACCAGATAAATGTCTGCCATCCCACCGCGGTTGATCTTTTCAAGAACGGTGTAGTTGGCGAAAGTCGTGCCAATCATTCTGTGGAGACAACCGTAACGAACCGTACGATGGTTTGCAAACGCAATCCCCGCAAGCCAGATGGGGGCGGTTAGACCTTACCGGGGGTCAGCGGGAAGTAATTCCTGGCGTTGTGGTAGCAGATGTCGCGCACGATCCCGCCGAGCAGTTTGCTGTCGTGCGGGAGCTCGCCATTTGCCACGTCACGGCCGATGAGATTGCAGAGGACGCGACGGAAATACTCGTGCCGGCTGTAGCTCAGGAAACAGCGTGAGTCGGTGATCATGCCGACGAAACGGCTGAGCAGGCCGAGGTTGGACAGGGCATTGAGCTGCCACTCGATTCCTTCCTTCTGGTCGAGGAACCACCAACTGCTGCCGAATTGCAGTTTTCCGGGCACGCTGCCGTCCTGGAAATTGCCAAGCATCGTGGCAAACGCGTAATTATCGGCGGGGTTCAGGTTGTAGAGGATCGTCTTCGGCAGCCGGTTGTTTTGATCGAGCTTGTCGAGGTACCGGGCCAAGGAAGCGGCCTGTGGCCAGTCGCCAATTGAGTCGAAGCCTGTATCCGCACCCAGTGTCCGCATCATGCGCGTGTTGTTGTTGCGCAACGCCCCGAGATGTAGCTGCATGACCCAGCCGCGCGCTTGGTACTGCTCCCCCAGCCACAACATGACGACGCTACGGAATTGATCGGCTTCGGCAGGCGTCACGGGCTTGCCGGCGCGGGCGCTGGCGAAGATCTTTGCGGCGGTGGCTTCCGTGCAATCGTCCGCGTAGGCATGGTTCAATCCGTGGTCGGACAGGCGGCAGCCATTCTCGTGAAAGAAATCGAGCCGCCTCTGCAGGGCCGCGAAGAAAACGGACAGGTCACGGCATTCCCCGAGCTTGTCCACCCATGCGTTCCAGGGTGCGGGCTGGTCCACCGCCAAGGCCTTGTCGGGGCGAAAGGCCGGATAGATGCGAGTGGAGAACTTGTCGGATTCTCGAATACGGCGATGCTGCTCCAGCGAGTCCGTCGGGTCGTCCGTTGTGCAAACCACGGCAACGCGGTTCGATTCGAGAATGCGTTGGACCGGTAAAGTCGCCAGCTTCGCATTCGCTTCTTCCCAAATTTCTTTGGCGGTGGTTTCGTTCAGCAACTTCTGGATACCGAAAAACCGTCTCAGCTCGATATGCGTCCAATGGTACAGCGGATTGCGCAGGGTGTGGGGAACGGTGCGGGCAAAGGCGAGAAATTTCTCCCAATCGCTCGCATCGCCCGTACAGTATTTCTCCGGGACACCGTTGGAACGCATGGCGCGCCACTTATAGTGATCGCCTGCCAACCAGATTTCATAAAGGTTGCGGAACGTCTTGTTTTCCGCGAGTTGGTCGGGTGGCAGATGGCAGTGATAATCGAAGATGGGCTCGTGCTCGGCGTGTTCGTGGTACAGCTCACGCGCCAGTTCGTTTTGGAGGAGAAAATCCTCGGTGATGAACGGGGACATGGTCTCAGCCCTTGGTCAGTAACGAGAGGTGCTTCGTGAGGTGCCGATCGAGCAACTCTTCATGTAGCGACGCGTGACGTTGCAGCGCTTCCAGGATTTTTGGCTTCAAGGTCGGGTTGGTCAGTACGGAACCGAAGGTTACATGCAGTAGCTGTCGTCCCGGCACCTCATCCAGAAACACGGCCTCCTCTTTCGGCCCGCTGAATTTCGGTAACGACCTGACCTGCGCTTCCGTCGTGGAGATATGATAGCTGTGCCGATCGGTCGCAAAACGGCCGCGGCAAAACTCGACAATTTCGTTGAACAAGGGTGTCGATGTCCGAGCCACGACGCGCAGGGCTTCGAGATAGCTGGTGCCCGCCGTTTTTACGTGGAGCAACTCGCCACACACACGCCCGATGATGGGGTACGCGGTGAACTTGTCCGAGCCGCTATGAACGCTGATCTTGTACGGGCCGCAATGCTTCGCGATGGCGACATGGTCGCGTAGCGAGGCCTCGAACTTCTTCAGGTCGCCCTTGTAGTCGATACCCTTTTCAAAATCTCCGACAAACCGCGGCGCGATGCTGACCACGTTGGGGACTTTGTGACGGCGGAGTTCCAAGCCGATAAAGAGATGCTCCAGCGCGCTGGTCGGATCCTCGGTTTCATCTACGCTCACCTCGATCTCGAACGGGCGCTTTCCCATGACTTTTGCGATGTGGGTGCCCATGAAGCCGCAGTGTTCGAGCGAGCGACCATATTTGACCGCGGCGCCCTGCAATGTCCCGCGGTCGAACTGCAACATCCCAAGGCCCGGGATCTCGAACTTCCGCCCTAGGTATGCGGCCTCCAACTCCGGCGTCAGCGCGCCTTTGCCGACATATTCGGAGGGGTCGATCGTGAAGAAGCAGAACCCCGCTGCCGCCGTGCGCTCGACGTGCTCGGGCAGTTTCAGGTGGTCGGCGTCCGCCCCCCACGCGTTGGTGTAGCCGAGATTACGAAGCGCCGTGGTTGCCGCCTGGATCACGTCCTGCGGTGTGCGCTGGGTGCGTTCCATTTCGCGGATGGATTGCTGGGCAAAAATCGGGGCGAAATCAAATTTGCGGGCCGCCGCGAGATGCCCGGGCGTTGCCAGCCCTAACCGATCGCCGAAACCGAATGACTTCTTAAGGCCGAGTGGAGTAGGTGATGCTGTATTCATTGTATTGACAATCAATTGAAGAACACCGTCAGTGCAGGCGCATCTTACTACGCGGGGCTTCCCTCGCCAATAGGATTCTGATAGTATTTTGGAGCATAATTGTGGAGACTAGGTGACTGAATCCATGAGCACGCTTCCAAATGCGCTACATCTGCCGCCGCCGGGCCGGCCGCGCTGGGTTTGCGCTGAAAGCGCCCAGCTGGATCTTCTCTATCTGGCTTGGGGGCATCGATTGTACGGACGCAATCCAATCCCCATGTCCCGCCACCCCGGTTGGCATTATGTGCTCGTGAGTCGGGGCAGTCCAACCCTGATACTGGAACAGGAACAAAAGGTCTTGAATCCGGGAGATTTTCTGGTGATTGACCCTGACTGTGCCAGCGGTTGGACGGACAAACCGGATGCGGTGTGTGATCTCCTTGTCTGGATCTGGCGCACTGGCCCGCGGTGCACGGAATGCGCCGCAAACACGGGTGAGTATCGGCAGTGGACGATCGACCCGCGGCTGCAGCACAAGTTGGAGCAGCTTCACACACTGTGCCGTCAGGAGGTGGAGCGGCCGGACGAATTGACGAAACTGGCAATCGAACAACTGCACATCGCGATTGATGTCACAGTGGCGCGGCTCATCCGTCCCAAGACACAACCACCCGAGCCGTCGGTCCGGATGGAGTTGGCCATTCGTTGGATGGCGCAGAACCTCGCGGAACGGAACCCGGTCCGCGCCCTCTGCGAATATCTGCAAGTTTCCCCGGCGACACTCGCCCGGATGTTTCAAACCCATCATGGCGAGTCACCCGCAACATATCATCAGCGGATGAAGATGGCCCGAGCGCAAGAGTTGCTCGAGACGGACCGTTTCTCGGTCAAGGAAATTGCCTACGCACTGGGCTACAAACACCCGAACGACTTCAGCCGCGCGTTCAAGCATTTCGTTGGGAAGAGCCCGAAGTCTTGTCGGGAGTAGCGGAGCCGAACGCCCCAACCATACCGCCCAATCCCGTTACCGAGTCGACGAACCGACAAAGGAACATGTAGCCGCGTTTCCGTTGAAGCCTTACAGGTCGGTGATCGGTTTATGACGGGGAACCAGTATTTTCATAATGCTCCAAGCCATCAAATAGCTTAAGGCGCAGATGGTGAACATGATGAGGTAGGCGATCTGCGGGGTTTGTTTGAAAGCGTCCGTAAGCCGGCCCGCCAGCAGTTGGATGATCACGCCGCCAATGCCACCGGCTGTGGTCCCAATGCCGGTGACAGAGCCGACAGCTTTCTTCGGAAACATGTCGGAAACGGTCGTAAAAAGATTGGCCGACCACGCCTGATGCGCGGCGGTCCCGATGCAGATCGTCGCGACAGCCAGCACGACGGCCATCTTTCCAAAATGATCAACATTGCCAAAGTATTGCGTGCTCAGTACGGTGAGCGGGGCCACAGCGATGAGGAACATCGCCGTCATGCGGGCCTTGTAAACCTGCATGCCCTTTTTGATAAGGGTCATGGGAATGCTGCCGCCATAAACGCTGCCGATGATCGCCACGCCATAGACGATGAACGTTGGCATGATGATTTGCGTCTTGGTCATGTGAAATTGTTTGATTAAATAATCCGGCAGCCAGAACAGGTAGAACCACCAGATGCCGTCGGTCATGAATTTACCGAAAACAAAGGCCCAAGCCTGGCGATAGCCAAAGAGCCTCCACCAGGAAACCGCCCCCTTGTCTCCATCGGCGGTGCTAACCGCGAATTCATCGTCGATGTGAATGTAGTCCAGTTCGGCTTTGGTAACCCGCCTTTGTTTGTGGGGTGTGTCATAGAGCCAGAACCAGAAAATCAGCCAGAGAAAACCGGAGGCACCCGTGAAGATGAATGCCAACTTCCATCCGAGCTGGTCGCCGAAATAGATCATGCACCAGGGTACGAACAGCGCGGCCACCATCGCGCCAAAGTTTGAACCACTGTTGAAGATGCCGGTGGCCAGGGCCCGTTCCCGCTTGGGAAACCACTCGGCCACTGTTTTGATGGACGCGGGGAAATTGCCCGCTTCTCCCACGGCGAACGCGCTGCGGATGACGAGGTGCATTGTCACCGCCTGTCCAACAAAGGCATTGGCAGCCCCACACAACGACCAGACGACAAGCGACAGGGCCAGACCCAGCTTGGTCCCGATCTTGTCAATGACCCAGCCCATCAGGAGTGTCATGCCGGCATAAAATCCCGTGAAGAAGGAGGTCAGATAGGAGAAATCGGTGTTGGTCCACCCAAACCCGCCTTGTTCCACCGGTGTACAAAAAAACTGCTTTAGATAGCTGATGACCTGCCGGTCCAGGTAATTGAAGGTAGTTGCAAAAAACAGCAGCCCACAAATTACCCAGCGGTAGTTGATGGACTTTCCGTCGTCTGCAGTTGTTTGAGATGTCATCGTTATCTCCCCATCCAACCGCCGTCAACGGTGAGGATGGTTCCGTTCACGTAGTCCGAGGCGCGGGACGCCAGGAAGACCGCGGCACCCTGCAAGTCCTCGGGCCGACCCCAGCGACCCGCGGGAATCCGATCGACGATCGCCTTTGACCGCACGGGATCGGCTTGGAGCGCGGCTGTATTGTCGGTTTCGATATAGCCCGGCGCAATCGCGTTGACGTTCACGCCCTTGCTGGCCCACTCGTTCGACAATGCCATGGTCAATTGCGCGATCCCACCCTTGCTCGCGGCGTAACCGGGGATGGTGATGCCGCCTTGAAACGACAACAACGAGGCGATGAAGATAATTTTCCCGCGTCCACGCGCGAGCATCAACTTGCCCAGTTCGCGGGAGAGGACGAACTGCGCCGAGAGGTTCACCTCGATGACCTTGTCCCAATCTTCGTCGGAGTGCTGGGCCGCCGGCGCGCGGCGAATCGTGCCCGCGTTGTTGACCAAAATGTCAATCGGCGCATTCTCGACGATAACGCGGCGGGTGAATTCGTAAAGCGCCTGTCGGTCGCCAAAGTCGCAACTGTACGCGGAGAATTTGCGTCCAACTGCGGTCACGCGTTGCGCGACTTCCTCGCCGCTCTCCTTGAGCGAGGCGCTGACGCCAATGATGTCCGCCCCGGCCTCGGCCAACGCTTCCGTCAGGGCGAGGCCGATGCCGCGGCGGCAGCCGGTCACCAGCGCGGTTTGCCCATCGAGTCGGAAGCGGTCCTGAATCATTGCAAATCTTTCACGGCGATCTGGTCCATGTCAGTAAACTCCTGGTTCTCTCCACCCATGGCCCAGACGAAACCGTAGTTCCGTGTTCCCGCGCCGCAGTGGATGGACCACGGAGGCGACAAGACGGCCTCACCGTTGCGCACGACCAGATGACGCGTTTCCTGCGCGGTGCCCATGCAGTGAAATACGGCGGCGTCCGGGGCGATATCAATGTACAGGTAAACCTCCGACCGCCGGGCGTGCGTGTGTGGCGGCATCGTGTTCCAGATGCTGCCTTCCTTGAGGATCGTGAAGCCCATCACCAACTGGCAGCTCGGGATTCCCTTGGTGTGAATGTATTTACGGATTGTCCGTTGATTGGCGTCCCGTTGCGAGCCCAGCTCCACGGGTTCAGCATCCGCTTCGGTGGCCAGCCGCGTGGGGTGGGACGTGTGGGCCGGGTAACTGATCAGGTAAAACCACGCCGGCTCCTTCGGATCCGTGCTGCTGAAATCAATCTTCTGGCTCCCGCGCCCGATATACAGGCAAGAACGCTTCGCCAGCGCAAATTCCTTGCCGTCAACCGTGATCGCACCCTTGCCACCGAGATTGAGGATCCCAATCTCACGCCGCTCGGCAAAGTAGGTCGCCGCCAATTCCTTGGAGGCTTCGAGCGCAATCTTTTGCGTCGTGGGCACAATCCCGCCGACAACCGCGCGGTCCACATCGGTATAGACCAGTTGCACGGTTCCCGGTTGAAACAGATTTTCGACAAGGTAGCTGGCGCGCAGTTCGGCGGTGGTCATCCGCATCATCCGCGTCGCATCGGCGACAGTTTTGGTTTGCATAGCAGTCCTTTTCTAAAATCTTAAGGCTATCAGGTTCACTTGGTTACGGCAACAAACCTAAAGGGTTTTTCGTAGCATTACCGACCAAGAGGCGGTTCCGGGCCGGGTGGCCAGGCGAAGTGGTAGACCTCGCTGCCGGCCAGCAAGAATGCGCCCGTACCGTACACTTCGGTATTGGTCGCGCTTAACGACGCCGGGTTGGCTCCAATTGGCTGGACAAATCCAAGCCGACCGTTGGCATCCACACAGCGCGCCAACCCTTGCCAGGCCTTGCGGATAGACGGTTCGTAGTCCGCGCGTGTCAGCAGTTTTTGATTCACACCCCAGGCCAGCCCGTACAGAATAAGACCGCTCCCGCTGCTCTCCGGCGCGGGAAAACTGCCGGGATCCAGGAGGCTCGCACGCCAGAGGCCGTCTTCGCCCTGGAGATCCACGAGCCGCGCCGCCATTTCCTTGAACTGGCCGACATATCGCTGTCGGTCGGGATAATCGGCGGGCATGAATTGTAAGACGCGCACGAGCCCGCCCATCACCCATCCATTGCCCCGGCCCCAGAAGACCTTCCGGCCGTTCGCCTCATGCATCGTCAGAAAACGGTCGTCGCGGTAGTAGAGATGCTCCTGCTTGTCATAGAGGTGATCGGAGGTCCGCCACCACCGCTGATTCATGAAATCCAGATACTTCTTGTCGCCCGTGACCGCGGAGAGCCGCGCCCACACGGGAGGCGACATGAACAACGCATCGCACCACACCCACTTTTCGTGCGCTCGGGGCGCGGTGAAATCCAGGTTATTCTCATCCTTTGGCGGAGTCGCCATGATCTGGTCACAACGCTGTTTGGCGGGCTCGAGCATCTGGAAGTCGCGATGTTGGAGGAAGAGTTCGAGATACGTCTGCAGCACACAGTGATTGTCCGCGTGATAGAGAAGATTGGTAGAGGGTTTCCAATCGTTCTTTTGCCCCATCTCCATCATGGCATCGTGGTACCTGGGATCATCGGAGATCGATGCCAGCGCCATCATGCCTGCGTAATACGCGCCTTGGGTCCAGTCGGTTGCCGGATGCACGCTCGGGTTGGCGAGTTGCCAATTGGCGACCCGCTTCATGGTCGCCAGCACCGCCTTCTGGGTAATCTCCGTTGGAGGGGGCACGACGGGCGATGCCCTATTCGTGGCGACTGATTCAGTACCCCAGGTTTCGGCAACGAGCATCAATTCAGCGGCGAGGACGGCTGTTACCAGCCAACGCGGTGCGGAAAACATACAGCCAGTGTCCCATTTCCGCGAGCGGTCTGCAATCCTTCTCCGGGAGCCGGAGGCGGTCCGGCAGTATTAAGGGAGCAGCGCGGCTCAAACACGATTGCACCGAGGCACAGAACGCACTAGCGCGGCTGCGAAACATGCGATGAAAAACAGAAAGGCTTTCGGAACACGGTCCGAAAGCCCCTCTGGAAACTTGCTGGATCTAGCTACGACGACGACGGATCATCATGACCATCATGCCAATTCCGGCGCCCGCCAAGAGGATTGACGAAGGCTCAGGAACCGCTGCTGGAGTCACATCCGCCCAGGTTGTGCCAATAAGCAGGTTATCAACGAGAAAGCTACCCGTGCTGGCTGCAGCTTTGAACCCGACATCGTCTACCGCCGTCGCTGTGATACCTGAAATGCTCGCAGTGGCGGTAGGCGCGGCGGCACCTGGGGTTGGATTAATCCAAAGGTTGGCGGTTTTTGCATCGAGGTCAATTTCTTCAACGATGAGATACGTCGTACCTAGCGTCAAGGCGGTGCCGGTACCAGCGGTTGCGGCTGCGGCGTTTGCTCGCAATTCAACCTTGCCGTTGGCGTAGGAATACACATCAATTGCGTCGCTGCCGCCATTCGGAGCTCCGGTGCCCGGATTCAGCGCGGTGACGTAGTTGTTGCCACCGTTGACTACCTGTGGATCAAACAGGAATGAATAGTAGACCTGTCCCGCAGTCTGATTGGCGTATGTAGCGATGCCGCTTGTAGCGGTCCCGTTAACGATTACAAGGTCGTTGCCACCCTGATCCGCCAAACCTGAATAAGTCAGGTTGCCGCTGCCAATCGTAAGACCGGGGCTGCTACCGGTGGTCCAAGGGCCATTCCCACTAAGGGCCGTCCCTGGCGTGTAGTTGAATGCCTCTGAAAAGAGCAGTGTGGCGTTGGCGCTCTGCAAAATCAAGCAGCTCGCACCCGCAACAAGTGCCAGCCGGATTGTGGAAGAAGACAGTAGATTCTTAAGATTCATTACCTCACCCTTTCCCGTGTTTTTGACTCGCATCCCTTTGACATCGCAAACGCTGTAATCGCTTACAACGTTCTCCGCTGACTACGTGCCCACTCGCTATTGGGCTATTAAATTACTTTAGCAGTCTATGAATTTTGCACAAAAGTTGCAAGACATTTGCAGAAGCCAGTGCGTCCTATTAAGTAGCATTATGCATCATCGAACGATTCTGCAAATGTTATCATGCGCAGGGGTTGTACATCTGGGGCGGCGTGGGGTCGGCCGGCTGAATGGGGAGGTATATGCGGAAGTGGGGCATAAATGGCCAAAATGCAGGAAGAAAGGTGGGAAACACAGTGGCCACTTGTGCATCGAATCCAACCCCAACTCGGACTTCAGGTTATATGGTTCGCGTCGGCGAGGGGTCAGTTTTGCCTTCTACCGTAGCATAAACCGTGTTTCACTTCTCGCCGCCGAGATCGAATGCATGAAAGCGGGACAATCCAAGCAATGGCTGTTGGCGGCGGCAATCCTGTTCCTGACCGTCCTGGCCTATCAGCCGGTGTGGCACGCGGGCTTCATCTGGGATGATGATTGTTATGTCAGCGAGAATCCAGCACTGCGGTCGGTGGATGGTCTGAGAGGGATCTGGGTCAAGCCCGGTACCACCGTCCAATACTACCCATTGGTCTTCACCAGTTTCTGGGTGGAATACCATCTCTGGGGGTTGCAGCCTCTGGGATATCATCTGGTCAACGTTCTGTTGCACGCATTGAATGCGATTCTGCTCTGGCGCGTGCTGCGACGGCTGGAGATGAGGGGTGCGTGGTTGGCTGCGGCGATCTTCGCGCTTCACCCGGTCAACG